>NZ_JACJOX010000001.1 GCF_014695775.1 Leptolyngbya sp. FACHB-60
CAGGCGATTAGCCATTGGCTGAATCGGTTATCGCCCACCCAGGTTCGTTCTTTGACTCAGTGGGGTTGGCTTATTGATGCCCTATGTGTAGCTGGAATTTAAAGAATTGGTATTATCCCTCTTCAGTCACTACAGGGGAAGTAAAGTGAAGGAAGAGTTTTAAGAGGGTAGGAGCAATGGTTGTCCCTTGTCTTGCCCGTCAAACCGTTGGTTTCGTTGATGAATACTGTGAAGCTTACCGAAATCTGTTCAGCGATGTTCGTAGCTTCGAGTGCTTCAAGTACCTTCATGTGGGTTTAATCAGCGAAATTTCCCGCAAGAGCTTACCAGCTATTGCTCAGGTTGTCGGGCTCAAGGATAGCCGGAATCTGCACCACTTCCTGCATCATGCCGTGTGGGACACGAGCCAACTAAGGGCACGCCGCCTTCAACTGGTGAAGAGGGTGCTTGGTGACAGATCCATTATTCTTATCATCGACGAGACGGGCGACCGCAAGAAAGGAAACGCGACAGACTATGTAGCTCAGCAGTACATCGGCAATTTAGGCAAAACAGTAAACGGGATTGTCTCGGTCAATGCCTATGGAGTTGTGGGCAATATCACGTATCCGTTGCTATTCAAGATATTCAAACCCCGCAGCCGCCTCCAAGAGGGCGACGAGTACAAAACTAAACCAGAACTCGCGGTTGAGTTAATCCACGAAATTCAGGCTACAGGGTTTAAGGTTCAATTGGTTCTAGCCGATAGCTTCTATGGAGAGAGCGGCAGTTTTATTGACTGTGTCAGGAAATTTGGAATGCCCTTCATTGTGGCAATTCGTTCGAATCATGGCGTACTCATGCCATCGTGGCAACGAGTGCGCTACAACCGTTGGCGTACCTTTGAGCAACCGCTCGCCCATCGCACTCCAGAAACTCGCTTCATTCGTGAGATTATCTTTGGGCAGCGCCGCTCAAGACGCTACTTCCAAATTACTAAGGGCACCGAGCAGAGCACCGATAGCTGGTTCATTATGACGGACCTACCAGGCGACATCCTACCCTTACCGTTGCTCTATAGCCTGAGAAACTGGATTGAGTACGGCTTCAAACAGGTTAAGAACGAATTGGGCTGGGCCGACTTTCGCTTGACGGATTACCCTAGTATCGAGCGTTGGTGGGAAATCATCTTCTGTGCTTACTTGATGATTAGTCTTCATGCACAGCACTTCTGTTGGCATGCCCTGACGGCTCAGTCTGGGAAACGTCAAGAACTCGCTTTTGAGCCCTTTAGCCAACACCAAAGGTGGCAACCAGGGCTCAACTGGAAGAGTGCCCTGAATAACTTGAGGCTGATTCTACAGCCCTTTGTTTTCTACCAACTCATCCAGCCTTGGCTAGCTGTATTTCCGATTCGGGGCTTGCACCGATGTTTCGCCCGTTCGATTCACTGTATGAACTAGTTTCGTGCTTCACCACACACATTTGGAGTGGCTGTCTGATGTCTTGAATACTTTTTACTCAGCCAGAGTGACTAAAGAGGGATTATGATGCTCTCCTGAGATCGAGCAGTTTGAGGATTGCTTTGATGCTGATTTGGATACGCGATCGCTGACGCGACGACAGCTCTATGTGGCCATGACCAAGGCACAGGATGAGTTGCACCTGGTGGCTGAGGGGACAGGGATGGTTTCTCAGGCATTAGAAAAAGCCGATGCGATTGAGACAGTCAAAAGCGGAAACTAGTCTCTAATCTCTAAAGGACTCCAATAGATTGGCTCTCACTAAAGCTAGGGGTAAGTGGCAGTTTGGCAGTGAATTTGAGCTGGAGGAAACTGCTTGAAAGAATCTGACCAAGTTGCTCAACCAGCCAAAAGAAGTATTCTCTACCAACAGTTATATATAAAACTGGGTAGTCTAAGATGCTCGATAATAAGCATTGGGATATAGTTCTTTTGCTTTCTGAAAAATAAATCAAAATGTAGCGTTGATGGCTGACTAAAACACCTCATTCGATTGATTCTGCAGCCCGATAGAGTTAATAGGATTAGGTTGAATAGGTTGAGCATATTTTTGGCATCAGCGAGGAAACGTGACGTGAGTGACCCCTCTATTTTTGATTGGGTTTCGGTATTGGGACCAATTTTGCTATCCTGGCCTCTAGTCATTACGGTTGTTCTGTTACTTTTTTACAAGCCTCTTTTTAGACTGCTCGAGAAATTTTCAAACAATAATATCCAAAAAGCAAAAATTGGCCCCTTTGAAATTGAAGAGGCTGAACAGCCCTATGCTGAGTCTCTCAAGCTTTTATTAACCAGCCTTGTTTCTGAACAGGAATTGAACTACTTGAAACAGCTCGACACAGAGGACGATTCTGTGCCCTATGAGAACACTACCGATTTGATTATGGAGCTAAAACGGCTGTCTACCCTCAATTTCATCGCCGCCAAGTCACACCTAGACCAGCTGCCCAGGGAAGGAGAGCTAAAACACCATATCGAACTCACTTCCAAAGGCAAACAATACCTGCGTCTGCGGGAAAACCTACTGGCTGATCAGACGGCCAGTGCTGAACAGAAAGAGTAGTCAGGTAATCTTATTAATTAATGTAATGTAAAAGCTATATAAAAACTTGGTAAGCAAGGCTTTAAACAGGACTAGCCTGCCCAGTGGTAAGCCGCGGTGAGCGTGATGGTGTCTTGAGAGGTAATGGGCTGGTTGGGGTCGGGGAACTCCTGAACGGCCCAGTCTTCCAAGTCAGCCAGCGCCTGGGGGTAAATATTGTCTGGTACCCGCCACATATTGCTGTAGATGCGATCGCGGTAGACTCTCATAAGACTGTCCACTGTACTCTCGCGGGACAGCTCTGCAACCATCACTGTCTCTAGCTCTGCCCCCTGCTCCTGCAAGCGGCCCAGTACGTCCTCTGTAACGCCGCCAGTAAAGCCAGAGTCGTAGCCGTAGCCCGCTAGAATCTGCCGCCACTGCCGCCCAATAGCATCACGGGTAGCGGTCTTGTTGGTGGGGTGGTGGAAGTAGATAAATACTCCAATGGACTTCAGCACCCGGCGTAGCTCATCCATCGCCGTCTGCCAGTTAGGGATCAGGTGCAAGATGTGGGGGGCGATCGCCACATCGAAGGCGTTGGCTCCGAATGGTAGCTCGGTCGTATCAGCATTGATCAACGTCAATCGGTGAGCTTTGCCCTCAAGCTTTTGCCTGAGCTTGTCCATCATCGCCTCTGAAATATCGACCCCGGTGTAGACATAGCCCCGTTCGACTATGGGCAGAGCAATGCGTCCAGTGCCGATTCCTGGCTCGAAGAAAGTGGTGTCGGGGGTAGCCTGCCCCAGCCTTAAAATCCCAGACGTAAGCCGTTCAGACACCTCTGAAGCCAGGGTGCGGGTATTGTCATAGAAGTCAGCGGCTCGGTCGAAGGAAATGGCCAGCGATTCTTCCTGGGGCGGTTCTAGCTCCTAAGCTACCAGCCGTAGGTCAACCCCAGGTTCACCACCATTAATGTTATGCCGATGCTAATTCAACTCCTGCCCATGATCCTGGTGGCTTGCCTGGGGTTTGGGCTGAGGCGAGCTGGGGTGCTGCACTCTGGCGATGCCAAGACCATTGGTAAGCTGCTGACTACGCTGGTGCTTCCAGCCGTGATTCTGCGGGCGCTGGCCACCGCCACCTTTGTCCCAGAACTCATCTACCTGCCCCTGTCTGCCCTGGTAGTGGTGGTTGGCCTAACAGCGATCGCCTTTGTTGGAGTTTGGTGGTTCAAGTGGGACAAGCCAAAGGCTGGGGCTTTGATGACGACCTTTCCCACCTTTGAGGGCGGGGCGGTAGGGTATCCCATCATGCTGCTCACCTTTGGCGATGTGGGCCTCAGTCGGATTGTATTGTTCGACCTGGCCCAAGCCATCTATCTGTTCACGGTGGTCTACTGCCTCTCCGCCTGGTTTGGCCAAGCTGGGGTCACAGGTCGGGCGGTAGCCCTGAAGCTGGCCCAGACACCTTTCTTCTGGGCCATTATGCTGGGTCTAATACTCAACGCTCTAGGTTGGATGAATGAGGTGCTGCTGGGCCTGCTGAACATTGCCGAGGGGAGCTTTTTACTGCTGGTGCTTCTGCTACTGGGAATGGAGTTTCAGGTTCAACTGGCCTCTGTGGGGCGCTATGCCCTCCTGGTGCTGGCCAAGATTGGCTGTGGGTTAAGTCTGGGCTGGGCAGTTACCCAAGCTTTTGGGCTTCAGGGCGTGGAGCAAGCTGCTGTCCTCGCCGGAGCAGCCCTACCCCCTAGCCTGCTAACCCTACTCTTTGCCCAGGAGAACGATCTCGACACTCGCTTTGTCATTAGCTTCATCTCCGCTGCGGTGCCCCTCTACCTGGCGATAGTCACTCCCCTTCTAGTCCATCTATCACTGTCACCCTAGTTTTGTCGAGTAACGCTGATATTGGAGTAGGGAATGAAGGTTTGGCAGTGCTTGGATTTGGCCGTTGGCTTCGGGGCGATCGCTAGCGGATATTCTGGAACTGTGGCCATACCTCAAGATCAGGAGCCTGTCACTGACTCAAGGGCCAGCCAAAACCTGCCCACTGCCACCGTTGTTTTCGTAGGCGATGGCGACACGCTGCAGATGGACTACCAAGGCCAGAACATCACAGTCCGGTTCGCCTGCATTGATGCTCCAGAAACTTCCCAAACGCCTTGGGGGCCAGCAGCTACCGAACGTCTGCGCCAGCTCACTCCTAGAGGTTCCACGATTCAGTTCCGCGAGGCCGACACAGACCGTTATGGGCGCATGGTGGCAGAAGTCTATGCCGGTGGCCAAAACGTAAACCTACAGATGATCAACGAGGGTCATGCAACGGTTTACACCCAATTTTTGAGCAGCTGCCCCGATACAGACGATGCCCTACTCGCCGCTGAGGCTCAGGCCCAGCAGCAGCAGTTGAACTTTTGGAATCAGCCCAATCCTGTAATGCCCTGAGACTATCGGCGGAGCAATCGATCTAATTAATCAACAGAGTTAACCTGACTACAGAAGCGTAAAGAAAGGTGAAGTACGCTCTTGGCCTGTATTAGATTATTGGTGACTTATGAGTCTAAGACAGCGTCAGATCATCAAATATGCGGGAATGTTGGGCTTAGGTGTTGGGGCTAGTAATTTACTGCCTGGTTTTTCTGCTCCTAGTCGGGCAGCTTTGCCGTTGACCATGCAGCTAGACTGGAAATTTAATGTGCAATTTGCTGGTCTGTTAATGGCAGATCATCTAGGTCTTTATCAAGACAGCGGCCTAGCAATTTCCTTGAAACCTTGGGAATCGGGTATGGTCGTCCCTGACGAAGTAGCGGAAAATCCAATGGTCATTGGTTGCGCTGAGCAAAATTTAATCCTTTC
>NZ_JACJOX010000010.1 GCF_014695775.1 Leptolyngbya sp. FACHB-60
TACCTAGCTCAGCATCACTGGTGGCGAAAAGTCTCTCAGACGGGGCAGATTTCTCTCTACAACCGCAACTATTCCGTCGGACGCACCTATCAGGGCCAGATGGTGTCTATCCGTTTTGAGGCGCAGACCCAAACCTGGATTATTGAGGATGTCCAAGGTCAAGTGATTGCTCAACATCGCTTCCAATCCTTCACCCCTCACGCCGTGCAAACCCTACAAATCACCCACCCTAAAAAAAGAACCCCCTGATTCATCAGGGGGCATAACCTTGTGTCGCCTATGGCGGCACAACCTTACAGCGCATGACACCAGGCCATTTCTGCTACTCCTAAATAGCTCGGTGGTGTGTGTGACAGTTGGGTGTGGGTGGCGTGGGCGCTCAAGTGTGGGTGTGGGTGGTGTGGGTGGGTGTGGGCAGCCGTGGGCGTGGGCACCCACACCCTTGTTTTTGCCTCACCCACGCCCACACCTAGGCTGTGCCAGTTACCTGGTATCGTTCGGTACTCGCATCCTCCCATCGTGAAATTTGGCCCTCAGAAATCATCAGGGCCAAGATGTCTCTCACCTCGTCAACCGATGCCCTGGGGTTATGGCTTGAGCGGGTGCAAGCGCCTCTGATTTCCCGTGCCGTCTTAGCTTCACCATGTCCCTTCAGGTAATCCAAAATCCTCACCCCCAGGGGTTTGGGTTCGGTCGTTTCCTGGGGCTGCTGCGGTGCGCTGGTGCCATCCTCAATGGGGCATTTAACCAGGGGCTTAGTCTTGCCATTGAACTCGGGTAAAACATCGTGGTAGATGTCCTCATCCTCACCTAGCCATAGCTGCAAGTAGCGGTTAGGGTGGCTGAGAATGTCCTCTCGTTGCTCAAGAGTGAGCCGTAACCCGCCCATCTTTTCAATCACCGACAGGGCCAACCGCCGCTTACTTTTCAGCGGCAGCACCATCCTGAAATTTTGCTGCAACAGGTCGAGGTCGATACCCAGCGGCCCCGCATTTTTGGTCTGGGCCAGCAGCACCCCGTAGGCTGCGATCGCCGCTCCCTGCGTCGCAATCTCAACTTGTAGCCCGGCGAGAGCATCGGCTAGGCCTTTCACCTTGCTGCGCTTGGCGTAGGTCCGAATTTGGATCGCTTCATCAAAGACAAACCACTCGTGCTCAGTATCGGTGCCCTCGGCATGGGCGGCCAGCTTTGCCCCCCAGTGGCTGAGCAACCATTGCAGCTGCTTCCCCTTCTCCTCCGGCTTGCCCCAGAGCACGTAGCCCTCCCAGTGGGCCGGCACCTGGTCGGTGGCCTTGGTGCTCACGTAGTTGACGCGAGCGTGGCCGTCGAGCAAGCAGCGGAGGGCGTTGCTTTTGCCCTCCCGACTACCCGCCAGCAGCAGGAAGTGGGGGCAGTCTGGGTCAAGTTTGATTGGGGCAAACGGCACCGGGGCAGCATCAGCTGAGGGGCTAGGTGTTGCGGCCTCCAGAGGCTTTGGGGGCAGTTGTGGCCGTGCCTTTGGTTTACCCAGCAGCCCCAACGACTTGGCCAACGTTTCCGCCTCGTCTGAGAGCCTGAGCTCACGGGCAATCGCCTGGGCGAGTTCTGCCTGGACCTGGTCGCCTCCGACCTCGCCCTGATACGCTCGCAGCTGCTTTTTATCCAGCAGGTGAGCGATGAGCCCCTCGCTGACGGCCTCGATTTGGTCGCTGTTGCGCTCATTAGCGTCCCAGGCCAGGTAGAGACCATAGGCCAGGGCAGCTAGGCCCGTGAGTGGATTCAGCAGGCTACCGAGCACAAGCCCACCGGCGAGGCCACCCCCGATATAGAGTTTGGGGTTGTGCATGCCCTCGGCAGCATCCTCAGCAGTATCAATCCAGAGAGGGTGAGATTTGACTAAGTTGCTCATGGTTTTACCAAAAAGTAAGGGGGCATCGTTGCCCCCGGTTGCCGTGTTTTCTAACCGTGGGCTCGCTTCAGGTAGTGCCATTGCAGGCCGAGGAACAGGATGAAGCGCACCATGAGTTCAAAGCAGAACAGCATGGTGACGATCAGCCCCACACTGCCCCAGTTGATGAGGCCCCATTGGCCGGTGAAAATCACAAACACCAGCTGCCCAAACCCGCCATCGACAGGGGGAAAGACGGTTAAGCAGATGCAGGTATCGACGAGGTAGGCGAACAGGCTGGCCCGGTTGGCGCTGCGGATGCTGAGCAGGGGGAAGCGGTTGTACCATTCCTTCAGCCGCACGAGGGCGGGATCGTCGTCCTCATTCACCTGGAGTTGGTCGGCGGAGTCGGCCTCAAGGGCAATCAAGCGCATCAGCTTGCGGTCGTGCTTCAGCAAAATCGGGTAAGCCTCAGCCGTCTGAATGAAGGCCCACAGCACGACCCCAACGGGGATTGAGATTAGGGCCAGGGCACGATTGCCAAAGAAGCCCACCAGTCCTTGCAGGTCAAAGATAGTGATCAGAGCCAGGGAGACCGCGCGGCAATAGGGCAGCAGGTTGGCAGCGGCCACCACGCAGGCGACGCCGATCGCGAGCCAGTAGAGCAGATGTCGCGCGGTCTTGGCCCCTGAATTTGGGGCACGAGTGGAGCGTTTTTTAGTCTGATAGGTGGTCATGGGTGAGCCTCTAAAGGTTTGCTGGGGCTTAGTTAGAGGGCAGGTAGTAGGCGGCCCCCTGGTACTGGTTCATTCGCCAATCGACTAGGGACTTATCGCCGGTAAAGGCCATCTTTTGAGTGACGCCTGGCGTGCTGGGGTCGCGGTCGTCGTCGGTAATCACCCCGGTGTTGCCGTGGGCGTCGCAGACGATAGAACCCACTGGAATAGGTTGATTGGTGGCGCTGTCGAGCACCGGGGTGCTGAGCATGAGGGAGACGTAGCGCAGCTGGTCGGCACTCACTACCGGGATGCAGCCGTCTCGATAGCGGGCGATCGCCACCTCGTTCTTTTGCGCCTGCTCCTGCTGGCTCAGCGTGAGCTCGGTCATGTCATCGCCGATCCGACTGGCCTCGGCGCGGGCGGTGGTGACTTGTGATGCGAAGTTGCCCAGGTTGCCAGCGCTGGGGATGGCGGTGCCAATGATGGCCAGGGTGAATACACCGTGGATCGGTTTCATAATGGGGGTGTCCGTTTACGTAATGGTTTTCGGGCTAACCCCCAGCCCTGGTCTGCCAACCGGCTGGGGGTTTTTAGTGAGCGATGAAAAGTGCGATCGCGACCCCAGCAGTAGCTAGGGCAAACAAAATTAGGCAGCGGATTCGGATGCGGCCTCGGCGGGCTTTCCCAGGCTTTGCAGTTGCGCCAGGGCATCGGCTAGGGCGGTCGTTTCGTCGGTCTGCGCCTGGTCAATCTGTGCCGTTTGCAGTCGGTAGAGGCGCTGCTCCAGAGCTAACTCCTGTGCCTTGGCGGCGATCGCGCCTTGGGCCTGCTTGGTGGCCCGTAGCCGCTGCTCACGGGCGGCAATGTCATCGGCCAGTGCCCCTTGAATCAGGTCGGCCGCCTGCAAAAACTGCTCAGCCACCGCCAACGGGTCATCAATGACCAGCGCCTCAGACTCTCGAAATTGCCCCAGGTCAACGGTTAGCCCTTGGTAATTGGGTAGGTCGATAGTCGTGCAGTGGTTGCCGGTATGGATGGTCAAGCCCGCCATATCGGACGCAGCGGGTGCAGGCACGGGGCAGAACTGCGCGAGCGCCGCCTCGACAGCAGCGGGGCTGAGTCCGTCGCTGGTGCTGTAGCCGTGGTCATTGAGCCACCGGCGCACGGAAGTTTTGGGTAGGTTGCCGTTCTCTTTGCAGAACGAGTGAAGGCTAACGGGTTCGGTCATAGCTAAAAAATCCTTTGAACCGTTGCGGGTACGGGTTGGGCGCGTCATGGCACGGTAAAGCGTGAGCCAACTAGGCCCAGCCCTGTACCTATGCCGTTTCGCGTCTTGACTGAAAGATAACATTAAGATGACTGATATGTTACTATTCAGTCATCTTTTCTCTTAAGAGTTACTAATCAGTCAGCAGCCCTTAATATTGGAGCCATGAAGTGACGACCAAAATAGTGGCAAAGCGTTTTTATATCTCGCTGCCCGATGGGCTTGCAGAATATCTAGAGGATTGGGCCGCAAAGGAAGGCAACAAGCCGACCACGCTGGCGGCTTTCCTGGTGGAGCGTGCCATTAGAGACAAGATGGATTCTGAACAGGGAGGTAAGGCATGACCTACAGCAGCGATCGCCTAGACCGAATAGAAACCTTGCTGGCCACTGTGGCCGAGAGCCAGGCCCGCACTCAGATTATTGTTGAGCAAAATGCTGCTGGCCTGCGAGAAACCCGCGCCATCGCCGATAGTAACGCCCGCGCCATTGAGGCATGGTCGTCTCGCATCGAAGAGGGCATAGCTGAGGCCGAAGAGGTGAGCAGCTCCATGGCCACCAACACCAACCGGCGCATGGAGGATGCGATCGCCGACACCGTGCAGATGATTGCCGATATGGGACGACAGCAGCAGGAGACCGATCAACGCTTTGAGGTGTTTCTATCTGAAGCCAGGGCCGACCGCGCAGAGATGCGGGCAGCCCGTGAGGCTAATGCCACCGAGCACCGGGCATTCACCCAAAACATTCAGGTGCTGCTAGCAGAGATTTCCCGGTTGTGGCAGCGGGTAGCAGGATGACCACCGGCGACAAAGCCAAACGAACCACGGTTGTGATCGGCCCGTTGTCGGTCGATGGTTTTCAGATGCCTGACGTCTCTTATCGGATGAGTCAAACAAGCGCAGCTGATGCTGTCGGTCTAGGGCGACAGAACATGTCAGATTGTTTGCGCTTAAAGGCCATTAAATCCTTGACAGGTGAGGGTTATACGGATCAGATTTTTGAGGCAGAACCCGACGCACTGCGCGAGCAGGTGGCCCGGCTAGAACAGCAGCTCCACGACGCTGGTCTAGAGCCCTGGCAACTACCGCCAAACGAGCGGTAACTACAGTCTTTTGTTGCACGTTAGGAGGCCGATACCCACCCCAAAACACCTGTGAAGTCTAATTTTTAGCGTTTGCCTTGCCCGGTCTAGACAGCTGTACTATGATCCGGCCATGATTGACGCCCCGCTGGGTTGACCCCCTGGCGATCGCGTTTATCAGTATTAAGCGTCCTGACCAGACCCTTAATAGGCAAAAAGAACCGGCAGCACATGCCACCGGCTCTTTAAAAAGCGAAAACCCGAGAGGACCAGTCCCGAGTCGCGCACTAATTACTTATGCGCCTATGGTAACACCGGATCTCTCTCGGGGCAATACTCATTGCTCTTTTTTAGGAGAGAGAAGCCCCCATGACCGCATCTACAGGATGGGGCGAGGAGTCGCGTAGAGCTCCCCGTTCCGAACCGCTCCCCGCTGACCCCACGGGTCAGCGGCTGTGTGAACTCTTTGGCCACTACCCCTGGAACTTCATCCGCGCCGACCTACCGGATGACGCCACCGCCAAGGCTGCCTGGACCACGGTTAAAACTCACCCCCTGCGGCCCCGCGTTCTCTGGAACCACTGGCAAGACGCGAACCAGATCATCGGCGTCCGCTTCACCCACGACACCCGCTACGCCCTGCTCGACCTCGATACTGGCGGCGACTACTGCTCCGCCGATGGGGTGGCCCAGATCCGCGCTGCTCTGGAGACCATCGGCATCACCCGCACCCTGCTGCTGCGCTCCAGCTGGAGCGGTGGCCTGCACCTCTACCTTCCCTTTGCTGAATGGGTCAACACCTTTAACCTGGCTGTTGCCCTGAAAGAATGCTTCAAAGCCCAGGGGTTTCGGCTCCAAGCTGGGCAGCTCGAAATCTTTCCCAACGTCAAAGCCTACGGCGTTCAAGCCTTCATTGAGTACATGGGGCACCGGCTGCCCCTACAGCCTGGCAGTGGCTCCTGCCTGCTCGATGATGCCCTCAACCCCATCGGTGACAGCCTGGCCCGCTTCTTCTGGCTCTGGGACGGGGCGGCTGGCCACCAAGACATGGACACCCTGCGCCATGCGATGAAAATTGGCCGGGATAACCACCGCAAGCGACCTAAACGCCGCAGCTACCCTGTCGAGAGCTGGCGACACGACTTGGATCTTGAAATTACCGAAGGCTGGACCGCCTACGGTCAGACCAACCACCTGCTCAAAACCATTGCCTGCTACGGCCGCGTCTTTGAGGGCCTCCAGGGCCAAGCCCTGATTGACTACACCCTACGCATCGCTCTCCATTGCCCCGGCTACGAACAGTACTGCCGCCACCAGCACGAGATCGAGCGCAAGGTCATCGCCTGGGCTAGAGCCGTCGAAGGCTACTACTGGCCCCTAGGTACTACTCCTACCCGCGACACTAGCCACCCGAAGAACAACCTGGTGCCCTTTAACCAGCGACAGGCCGAAGACGCCCAGCACCGCATCCGCGCTGCCTACACCGCGCTAGAGCAGGCCGGAGAGCTGCCTGAGCAGATTACGGCAAGAGCTAAGGCGATCGCCCAAGGAGCCAAGGTCAGCCAGCAGACCCTCTACAAGCACCTCCGCCTCTGGCACCCCGAGCACCAAGAGGGTGTAATGGCCCAGCCAGCCAGCATTCTAGCCCCTGAAGAGCCGAGTTCTGAAGCCACGACAGGATCGCTAGGACCCTCTGAAATTAAGGAATTACACCCCTCAGAGAGAGATATGAAGGGTGTGGCGCTTTGCGCCGGTGAGTTGGGGTCGGACATAAACTCTTTTACTCCGAATAGGGGGGTGCGGGGGGATGAGGTTGCTTTTCCACAGGAGGCAGAGCCTACAGCGTATGACTCAGACCTGCACGAGCAGATTCAACACCGCATTAGGAGTCTGGGTTGGTCTGGAGAGGTGATTGGTCAGTTCATTGCTGACCAGTTTCAGGGCAAACGCTGGTCTGAACTGACTGACGATGAACGGTTCTTGCTGCTTTACCGTCTTCGGGTGCTTGAGCCTTGGGGATGACGCAAAGTTGGCTTGTCTGGGTCGTGAGGATCCAGATGGTCGCTAAAGCATCTGGCTAAGGGAAATAGAGGGTAGTGGTTAACCGAAAGATAAACTTTAGTATCAACCAGATAAACCCGCCTAATATCAGGGGTAGTTTAATAACAAGAGGAGAAGAGAACTTCCCTCGATTTCAAATAGTTCAGTTCCCGTTAAATAGGAGGTTTTTATCTCGTTAACGTCTGAATCTATTTCGTCAAAATTAACGGTTCTCCACTTAGCTGTTGATACTTCCTCCCCTAAAGCTTAGAGAGCTCTGCGATAGATATCTAGGGAATGAACATCCCTAGTCACGATATCGAGGCACCTCTGCATAGCGATACCTATTTGAGGAAAACTCTCAAGTCGGCGGTTGAGAGTCGTAAGCGGATTATTCCACATCAAAGATCCGTTTGAATCTTAATTAATAATCCTCCTGAGTTCTGCCGTCAGAATTTGGGGGGATTTTGCATTAGCCGCTTTGGTTTGGCTACGGCTATTCTGATAGCTCGCTCACCACTGCATCTAGTTCCGTTTCCAGCTGCTCGATGGTGGGCAGATTGGCCTTGAGCTGGTCTGGCAGGCTGTGAGTAGTGATGGCGATCGGAGTGTTGACGTTACGCAGGGCGTATTCAGCGATCGTTTTATCCTTTGATTTACACAGCACGATGCCGATAGTGGGCTGGTCATCCGGGTGACGCAACAAATCATCCACTGCCGCAACGTAGAAGTTCATCTTGCCGGTGTACTCAGGGCGAAATTCCGTCACCTTCAAGTCAATGACCACATAACACCGTAGCTTGAGGTGGTAGAACAGCATATCCATGAAGTACTCATTGCCAGAGACTTCCAATCGATACTGACTGCCGACGAAAGCAAACCCGACGCCTAGCTCCAGCAGAAAATCCCTGATTCGTTCGACGAGAGCCTTTTCCAGCTCGCGTTCTTGGGTAGCCGATGTCAGATTGAGAAAGTCGAAGTTGTAGGGGTCTTTAAGCAGTTGTTGGGCGAGATCAGACTGTTCAGGCGGTAGGGTTCGCCCAAAATTAGTAACCGCCCCGCCTTGACGCTGGAACAGGTTGGATTCAATCTGCATGGCCAGAATGTTCCGACTCCAGCCATTCTTGAGGGTGCCCTGAGCATACCAGAGCCGTTCATCGGGGGCTTTCAGTTTATCTAGGAGAGCTTGATTGTGATACCAGGTAATTTGTGCAAGCACCTCCTGCACAATTGCCTGATCTGGGTAAGCTTCCGCAAAAGCCCGCATGTATTTGAGGTTGCGTGGTGAAAACCCCTTCAGGTCGGGGAACTCCCGCTTCAGATCTTTGGCGAGGCGGTCAATGACTTTTGCCCCCCATCCTTCCTGCTGCTGGCGGGCAAGGATTTCCCTCCCAATTTGCCAGTACAGGATAATCAGCTCCTTATTAACGGCGAGAGCTGCCTTTACCTGCGCCTGACGTATGCGGGTTTTGAGGTCTTTGAGAAAGACATCATAATTATCGGCGGGAAATAGGGAATTGTCTTGGGGCAAGGGACTTTTCCTTCATTTGCAGACCCCTTATTATCAGGCTAAGACGGCAATGAGCTACAAGGCTTTTTGGGAGCGAAAAGGTGGAGTTTATGACCCAGCTAAGCTATGACCCAGCGCAATGGCAGGAGCTGTTCTGGCAGCGAGGCGATCGCTATTACTGGTGTGCCCTACGGCAGAACCTATTCGGCGAGTGGGTATTGCTGCGCAAGTGGGGTGGCCGACGAACGGGTAAGGGTAGCCAGCGCGAAACCCTGTGCGCTGACATCGAAGAAGGCAATCGGCTGATGCAGGATGTTCTTAAACGCAGGCGCTATCGAGGGTATGCACTAGTTAACTAAGGCGACTCAAATTTAGGCTTTTATAGCCTGAAACCCTTGCCACGCTGAAGCTACAAAGCAAACCGAGCGTTAGAAAAACGTTGCATACAGCTGTCTAAACTTAAATATGTCTAGATATATAATCATATTTAAGTTTAGACATATAGACATATTGATGTCCTGGCGCCAAGACGCTATCCTCAAATCGCTGTTATAGGATTAGCCCTGTGAAAATCTGTTCAGCGATTTCTTTGTCGGGGGGACAGGGGAAGACGACGACGGCGTTTTTTACTGCCCTGCTGCTAGCTCAGCAGGGCAAAAAGGTGCTGGCGGTAGATGCTGACCCCCAAGCAAATCTGACCTTTTATCTGGGGCATGAGGTGCAGCCCGATGAGCCTAGTCTGTTTGAGGTGCTGACCAAGCAGGTCGAGGTTGAGGATGGGGTTTACGGCACCCAGTACGAGAACCTATTTGTAATGCCCGCCGATCGCGGCCTGTTCAAAGTAAGCGATTTTCTCAGCAGCAGCGGGGCGGGGGCCTTCATCTTGAAGCAGCGGCTGCGCAAGATTCACGACATGTTCGATGTGGTGCTGATCGATGTGCAACCGTCGCGATCGCAGATCTGCCTCTCCGCCGTTGGGGCCTCTGACCATGTGCTAATTCCGGTAGAGGCTAATGTTAAGGGAGTGAATTCCCTAGTCGATACGCTGGATTTTTTGAATGAACAAGCTGAGCTAGAGGCGTTCACCGGGTCGGTGTTGGGGATAATTCCTTTTCGCGATCGCTGGGTGGGCAACACTCAAACCCTAGAGGGCCGGCAAAACATCGCTGCCATGAAAGAGTTCGCCGGTGAGGTCCCCATTCTGGCCTCCATCCGCGAGTCGGAGAAGTTTAAGAACGCCATTCGGCAGGGCAAGTTGCTCAGCGAACTGGACCAGCCCGACCTGCAATACCCCTTTGAGCAAATTGTAGAGGCCCTTACCCATGAGTGATGCCCTAGACCGACTCAAACAGCGGCAGCGTCCTAAGGTTGCCCCCCGTGATGCTTCCTTGGCCTCAAGACCTCAAGATATCGAGGTATCGAGACATCGAGATATACAGATGTCTCGACATACAGAAGATGAAGGTATGGAGGTTGAGGCCGCTGCGACAGGTCTTTCGGAGCTGGTCGAGTCTAGACATACAGATATCCAGATGTCTGAAACTCCTAAGGCTGGGATGGCTGTGGGAGCTTCTAGACATACAGATATTCAGGCGTCTAGACATATAGAGATAGAGAGTGAGCCACCAACAAAGCGCAGCACCTTTCGCCTAGAAGCCGATCTGATCGAACGGCTGCACACGTTTTGTCGGCACCAGGGGCTTAGCCGTGAAGTGTTGATCGAGGCCATGTACGAGTATATGGAGGCCAACCCTGAGGCCCTGGCCCAGGTGGTGGAAAACGCTAGCCAGAAGCATGATAACCGGCAGCAGTTGGCTAACCGCAAACGGGCCGAGGCGATGATGAGCAAGTTTGGCCGAGATGCTTGATGCCTAATGGTAGCCCAAATGAGACGAGGGGAATAGCACGCCATGCGTGAACTTGGGATAATGCATTACCACGGCATTTCTCGTTGGAGGCCAGGACACCATGACCGTTGCAACTACCCACATGGGTCTGGATGAGTTTTTTGCCTATACCAGCAACCTCGACAGCCTCTATGAGTTAGAAGGCGGGGAACTGATAGGCCAGGTACTGATTTTGTGTTGTGCTGGATGTGTACAGTAGCTTTTATTGTCGTGGAGACACACTGGTGTCAGTAAAGCAGCAAAGCTAAGGTCAGCTTGCTTTTTCTGCCTTAAATCAATAAAGAAGATTTCGTCAACGACACGAACTTGTCTCGATGTCATTCAATCTGGCGCTGTACAGCTCAGTCAAAGACCTCAACCGTCTCACCATTCCAGTTCTGAGACAGCGCAACGAAAAATCAAGGGTTTCCGGTTGTCTCACCTGAGACGAAAACCCGCCCCATGACCCAACACCTCGGAACCCCTATAAACTCGTGATTTCTACTGTACGAAATATCAATACTGTCTAGTAAAGCAAAGCAAGCACACCACGGATCCCATGAGCACGAACGGCCAGGCGAAGGTCTTGACCCACGACGAAATTGCCCGACTGTTTGCGGTGATGGACTCTCTCCGAGATCAGGCGCTGTTCGGCATCCTGCTCTACTGCGGGCTGCGGGTGAGTGAGGCGATCTCACTCCGGCCTAGCGACATTAAAGGGTTGGTGCTGGTGTTGCCGGCGAAGGCGACGAAGGGCAAGCTGGCCACTCGGCAGATCGACATCCACCCCAGGCTAGCGGCGCTGCTAGCAGCCTATGACAACGGCGAGGCTGAATACCTGTTTCCCGGTTGCCATGGTCGAGGTAAGCTGGCCCGGTCGTCAGCGGATTGGCTGCTCGACCAGGTGCTGACCTATGTCGGGCTGGAGGAGCTGGGAATTAGCACTCACGACTCCAGGCGCACAGCCCTAACGAATCTGAGCAATGCTGGGGTTTCCCTGAGGGTGATTCAAGAGATTAGCGGGCACCGTAGCTTGGCCAGCTTGCAGCGTGTATCTAGAGGTGAGCCAGGAGCAGAAGAATGACGACGACCACACTGAGGGACGGACGCTGCCCGCTCAAACACCCGTTGGCATATCAGGGTGCGAGCATCCTCGGGCTCGATGGCCGTTGCCCCATCACCTACCTGCGGTCGGTTGCGGTGGTCTTTGTTTATGCATCATATTGAATTTCTCTAAAGGCCATCTTGAGGTCGATAGCAAGTGCTACGCAGTCCGTTTCAGCTAATCATTTCGGCTAGTACAGAGCCGTGTTTCCACAGAACTCAAATCATGGCAAAGGCGGTAAGCCAAGCTCCTTGAGAAACTCGTTATGCTTGTCCTTGGCTACCACAATCTTATTTTCCAGAGCCAGCAGTCCCCGATTCACAACGCCCAAATCAATTTCTTCCTCCGGTATGGCGGTGCTGATATAACGGGAAATGTTTAAATTGTAATTATGCGTTTCAATTTCTTCCATGGGCACCCGGCGGGAGTAACGTTCCTCCTCTTTGCGGAACTGGTAGGTGTCTATAATCTTGTCGATATTGTCCTCCCCCAGACGATTTTGCCGCTTGCCTTTCTCGAAGTGCTCGCTGGCGTTGATGAACAGCACATCATCAGGCTTCTTACACTTTTTTAGCACCAGAATACAAACTGGGATGCCCGTGGAGTAGAACAGGTTGGCGGACAAGCCAATCACGGTGTCGATGTTGCCGTCTTTCAGCAGTTTGCGGCGGATGCGTTCCTCCGCCCCGCCCCGGAACAGCACGCCATGGGGCAGAATAATCGCCATCGTGCCCTCTTGCTTGAGGTAATGGAAACCATGCAGCAAAAAGGCGAAGTCGGCAGCGGACTTGGGAGCCAGTCCATAATTTTTGAAGCGCACATCTTCGCCCAACGCCTCGGTAGGTTCCCAACGGTAGCTGAAGGGCGGATTGGCCACCACAGCATCAAAATAGGGCTTTTTGGCGGGGTTCGCTTCCCGCAGCATGTCCCACTCATTGAGCAATGTATCGCCGTGGAAGATCTCGAACTCGGAATCTTTGACCCCATGCAGCAGCATGTTCATGCGGGCTAGGTTGTAGGTGGTGATGTTCTTTTCTTGCCCGTAGATTTTGCTGATGCCGTGGGGACCAAGCTGGCGGCGCACATTGAGCAGCAGCGAACCGGATCCGCAGGCAAAGTCAAGGACGCTATCGAGGTGTTTTTTCTTGCCGGTGCTTGGCTCTTGGCCGTCTAGGGTGACAATGGCGGACAGAATGCTAGAAATTTGCTGCGGCGTGTAGAATTCGCCTGCTTTTTTGCCAGAACCAGAGGCAAACTGGCCAATCAGGTATTCGTAGGCGTCGCCTAGGGTATCGCTGTTGGTGGAAAACTCCTCTAGCCCTTCGGCGATCGCCTTGATGATGGTGCAGAGTTTGGCATTGCGATCTGGAAGCGTTTTGCCAAGTTTTTCAGAATTTAGGTTGATTTCCGAAAACAAACCCTGGAAGGTGCTTTCAAAGGATTCGGTTTCGATGTATTTGAAACCTGCAAGGAGCGTTTCTAACAATTCCTTGTTTTGTGTACGAGCCATTTCTGCGATGCTGCCCCAAAGGTGTTGGGGTTTGATCACATAATGCACTTTGCGGCGCATCTGCTTTTCAAATTCAGTGATGTCGTCGGGGTTTTGGTCGTACCAGAGTTGGAGTGGGGTGGTGTTGGGCTGGTCTTGGTTATTGGGGTAGTCTGGGCCGAGTTCTTTTTGGGCGGCGGCTTCGTAGTTATCTGAGAGGTAGCGCAGGAACAGAAACGACAGCATGTAGTCGCGAAAATCATCCGCGTTCATGGCTCCGCGCAGTTGGTCGGCGATCCCCCACAGGATATTACCCAATTGTTTTTGGTCTTTCTCAATCATGATTGTTCTACTTCTTTGGATACTTCAGGGAATAGCTCGGGATTGAATGAATAGTCACTCAGAAAATTATTGAAAATTTCCCTGAAGTAATTCTTGTTCTCTTCCAGCATTTCCTGCGGTTCATAGAGCGAGTAATTTCCGTGGCTCAGGATATTGATTAGCCTTGCATACAAGATGCCATCTGGGTCGCTCTCATCCCGTCTAAGGCAGGCAGAAAAATTTGGATAGCCGTGAAAACTGGCCATTTTTTCGAGCAGACTCCGCAGCATCGTGAAGTGATAGGTGTAGAGTTTGCCCGATTGTTGAGCTTGATATAGCTCAATTACCATGGCCACATGATGAAAGAAGGGTGTGGCATTGGTATAGCGCAAGGCGTAGCTGTCAGCGGCTTTGGATTGAGATAAAAAATAAGAAGCTGTCTTTTTAGATTTTCTAGCATCCAGCTCGTTATGGATGACATTGAAAAACAATGCGTGATGAGAGGAAATAACGACACGAACTCGGCTATCTGGATTTTTTAATAATTTAATTAAACCGCTGGCTATGGCAATTACGTTATTGTCATCTAGGGAAGAAATGGGATCGTCAATGTAGATATACTTAACCCAGTTATAGGCCTCTGCACCATCCATCACTAACTGGATAATGGTAAGAAAAAAGCACCAGATAAAGATATTCTCTTCTCCCCTTGACACTTTAATATTGTCAATGGCCTGGCCCTGAACCTCACGGGAAAAGTTAATGGTTCCTTGCTTGTAATCGATGCTGAAATAGAAATCAGCATAGCGATGCAGAAAGGGACGGATACGGTTTTCCATCTCCAGTTCTTCTATGCCGGAGAAAAAGCGGGATGATGAATTGATTTTTAGCACCCGCTCGCTGTCACCATCTAAATCGTTGTCCCAGGTGAACAGGTCTTCGGTAAAGGCGTTGAAATAGAGCGTGTCTCTTTGATCACCTTGCTTACCTGCTTCTTTGAAGGCCATCGACAGGCGTGTTTTGCCGGTGCCGTTGTAGGCGTAGAGCAACAGGAATTTTTTGTTTTTGAGTTCTTCGCGCAGATGTGTGGCTAGTTCATCCAGACTGGCAAAAGGGGCCATTTCGCTCATCCTATCACCTTGTCAAGGACAGGGAAAAGCTGCTGCATCAGTCCTTTTTTGTGGGCTTTGAGCGTGTCGATTTTTTGGGCTTGGGCGGTGATCAGGTCGTCGAGGGAAGAAAGGCAGTCGGCAATTTTTTGCTGTTCAAGAAGCGAGGGAATTGCTACTGTATAAGCAATAATGTGCTTGTTGTTAATCTGTGGAATGCTAGACGTATCAGCTATCTTAGACAACTGTTGAGTAAATATAAGATAGTAGAGAAACTCTGACGAAAGTAAGGATGTCTTGTGTGGGAATAAAGCCATCATATTTGAGTCTATATAAAATGGCACTGCTGCTATCCTTACTTTGTTCCCCATGATTGCAGCGCCCCTTTTTGGAAAAATCACAGAGCCTATTGGTAGATCCTTAGTACTTTTTTCTGCATACTCTCTGCTTGTACTCTGATATTTAGAGCAATTATTCATGTCTTCAACTTTTACATATGGACAGCAGTGAGTGCTGCTCAACTTGTGCGAACTTGGAGCATAACCAGAGAAAATTTCAACAAGGCTACCCAGTTTCTTCTCCTCCCACTCTGGGGCATCGCAAAATTCAGAAAAGCGCAGTTTGGGCAGGGTTTCGCCTTCTGCGGGGAAAAGCTGCTGCATTAGCCCTTTCTTGTGGGCTTTGAGGGTATCGAGCTTTTGAATTTCTGCGGTGATGCGATTGTCGATGGAAAAAAGGCAATCAGCAATTTTTTGCTGTTCTTGAAAAGGTGGAAATAAAAATTTCTTGCCAAGCCACGTATCAAGCTTGAAAAGCATTTTCTCAATGACAATTCCAACGCTAGATAGCAGAAAAGACTCACTTATTTTCGGCTGCTGTGAAAAGTAGTTAAAGAAAACAACGTCACAGTTTTTTCTTGGGGTCAACACAGAGTATTCGTTCGATACAATCGAGCCTTCAAGTTCTTTTGGAACAAGCCCACATGCGTTATGAACAATTTGCCTCTTAGAAATTAAAAAGTCATTATTGCATACAGAGAATTGGAATTTTACTTTTATATCTTTTCCTTTAAGTTTGCCCCGCGAAACAACTCCGCCATAACGTCGTTTGACTGTTACTAGAGAATATTCTTCCTCATCTTGCATTTGTAGTGGGCGCAATGTCTCAACTAGTAGAGCGCCTATTTTCTTTTCTTCCCACTCCCCTGCCCCCCGAAATTCAGGAAAGCGCAGCTTAGGCTTCCATTCACGTTTCACCTCTTGGTTCAAATCTGTCGCATCCACCTTATTACTCATACGCCCCCAACCCCGCAATCTCCCGTCCCTGGGCCAGCTTATGCAGCAGCGGAATCAAGTCCTCCATCAACGCCAGTTCCTTTCGCGTGCGAGCCTTCCAGCCCAACTCCAACGGAGCCAGCAGGTCGCTTAATTGTTCCCCATCAAAAATCATTCGCTGCATGATGCCATTCATAAAGGTTTGCAGCGCCTCAGGTTCCAGCTCATGCTTAGCGGCAATCTCTGCCAGTTCGCGGGTGCTCTTTTCTGCCTTAAAGGTCTCATACCCTTCGCGAATCGCCTTCTCATCCAACCCTTCGCCCACTTGCAGGGTGCCGATATAGGCAGCAATATCCTCGCGATCATCCATAAACTTCGCATCAGCCTGGATCAAGCCGATTAATTCCTCACGGCTCATCTGCTGCTTGCCCGGTTTCCCTTGGGTGTAGCGGGCCAACAGCGCCATGATGTAGTCATAATCAATCACCGCCGAGGCAAACAGCACAAATTCAAAATCGAGCTGCTCCACTTCCGGGGCAACAGCGTCGCCGCCTTTATCCTGCTGGGCCTTTAGGCGCTGGGCCGTCTCCAAATACACCCCCCGAAAAGCCTGTAACTGCTCTGAGGGAATCACCTCGTCAATCACGGCGGCATTCTCTGGCGTGAGGTCGGTGTATTGATCAAGCTGGGTCTTGAGGCGCTGCACCTCCTTAAACAGGTTGACGAACTGGCTGCGTGCCGCGTTGCCTTTGAGATTGGGCACTTCCTCTGGGGCACAGGCCAGCCCCTGGGACTGCATAAACGTATCTAGCTTGTTGACCGCTGTTTCCAGCTTAGTAATCACCGCCGGGGCAGGATCAACCAGCCAAATTTCTTTGGCTTGTTCCTTGTGTTCACCCGAGAAGAGGGTAATGGCGGCATCAACCGCCTGCTGCTGCTGGCGAAAGTCAAGGATGCTGCCGTAGGGCTTTGTGTCGTTTAGCACCCGATTGGTGCGCGAAAACGCCTGAATCAGCCCGTGGTATTTGAGGTTTTTGTCCACATAGAGCGTATTCAAGAATTTAGAATCGAAGCCCGTGAGCAGCATGTCTACCACAATAACCAGGTCAATTTTTTGAGCGTGAGACAAGTCCTGGTTGGGGTATTGCTGATCCTTAATCCGCTTTTGCACATCTTGGTAATACAGGTCGAAGGTGTTGATATCGTGGTTGGTGCCGTAGCGGGCGTTATAGTCGGCGATGATAGCCTTCAGCGCTGCCTTCTTTTCGTCCGGGGCGACCTGGTTATCGGCTTTTTCCTGGGGCAGGTCTTCCTGAATCTGCTGCACGTCCTTGTTGCCTTCGGCGGGCGGAGAAAACACACAGGCAATATTCAACGGCTGGAAACTGCTGTCTTTGGCCTGTTTTTTGGTCTGAACTTCCTCAAACAAGCGATGGTATTCAATCGCATCATTGATCGAGCTGGTGGCCAGAATGGCGTTGAACCTTCGCCCAGCGGTAGCGGCATCGTGCTTGACCAAAATTGCTTCGACAATGGCTTTCTTAGCCAGGGCTTCCCCCGGCTTAGGCTTGTTTTTACCCTCAGGTTTGTAATAGTCAACATGGAAGCGCAGCACGTTGCGGTCTTCGATGGCATCGGTGATGGTGTAGGCGTGCAGTTGCTTCTGAAAAATGGATTCCGTCGTTTTGTAAGAGCCTTGCTGACCTTCGATCTGCTGATAGGTCGCGTTTTCGTCGAAGATCGGCGTGCCGGTAAAGCCGAATAGCTGGGCATTGGGGAAAAAGTCTTTGATCGCCTTGTGGTTTTCGCCAAATTGCGATCGGTGGCATTCGTCAAAGATGAACACCATGCGTTTTTGCCGGAGCGACTCCAGCCGTTGCTTGTAGTTGCGTTTGTTGCTGCCATCCAGCGCCAGACCGAGCTTCTGGATGGTGGTGACGATTACCTTGTCGGCGTAGTCGTCAGAGAGCAACCGCTGTACCAGGGTTTCAGTGTTGGTATTTTCTTCAACGCAGCCTTCCTGAAAGCGGTTAAATTCCTCCCGGGTTTGGCGATCAAGATCTTTGCGATCCACCACAAACAAGCATTTTTCAATGTCCGGATTGTCTTTGAGCAGTGTGGATGCCTTAAAGGAGGTGAGCGTCTTGCCGCTGCCCGTGGTATGCCAAATATAGCCGTTGCCGCAGTTTTGGTGAATGCACTCGACAATGGCTTTGACAGCATAGATCTGATAGGGCCGCATCATCATCAGCTTTTGCTCATTGGCCACCAGCACCATATAGCGGCTGATCATTTGTGCCAGAGTACATTTGGCCAGAAACGTCTCGGCGAAGCTGTCCAGATGAGTGATCTTTCTGTTGTCTTCCCCAGCGAACTGGTAGAGCGGT
The DNA here is from genome assembly GCF_014695775.1 of Leptolyngbya sp. FACHB-60. Classification (GTDB taxonomy): domain Bacteria; phylum Cyanobacteriota; class Cyanobacteriia; order Phormidesmidales; family Phormidesmidaceae; genus Nodosilinea. The sequence continues at coordinate 18,058 of NZ_JACJOX010000010.1, forward strand.
AGAAACTGCTCCTCAGCGTTGAAGCTGAAGTGGCGGCTGTTATTGTTGGCGAAGTACCAGGTATCGCTGCGGTTGCTGACAATGAACAGTTGCAGGAAGCACAGCAGGGTTTTGGTGTAGCCGTTGCCGGGGTCGTTTTTGTAATCGACGATCTGCTGCATGGCCCGGCGTGGGCTAATGGCTAAGGTTTTCAGCTCGATTTGCACTACCGGCACGCCGTTGATCAGCAGGAGCACATCGTAGCGGTGGTGGCTACTGTCGGTGTTGATGCGGAGCTGGTTGACCACCTCAAAGGTGTTTTTGCACCAGTCCTTGATATTAACCAGGGTGTAGAACAGCGGCGTGCCATCGTCCCGCTCGAAGCTGTTGCGATCACGCAGGGTACGGGCGGAGGCAAAGACGTCGGGAGTCACGATCCGATCGAGGAGGCGGGAGAATTCGCCTTCTGTGAGATTTACCCGGTTGAGCTCCTCGAACTTTTTGCGGAAGTTTTGCTCCAGCGTGGCGCGATCGCGGATGTCGGGGCGATAGCTGTACTTGAGATCTCCCAGCTTTTCGATCAGGGCTTGTTCGATTGCTTGTTCAGTCATTGCCACGCTTTAGCAAGTGGAGGTCTCTGACCTTCGGGCCTAAGGCCCAAAGGTCAAAGACCTCTATAGTACTGACAATTTCTGCTGTTCCCATTTGTGAACACTCATTTTGGGCAGTAGCTGCTGGCGTGAAATGGCGTGCATAAGAAGGGCTTCTCCCACTCATACCAATCGTCCATGCCGCCAAGGCGACACCCTGAAGGATCAAACAGGATTTGGTGTCAGACGGCAACTGAGCGACCCACACCTCAGCCACAAAGCCACCTGGCTGATCGCACTCAGCCTCTGCTACCGCCCCCACCGACCGGGAGACCATAGACCCACAGCGGCGATCCCATGTCTGCGTAGATGCTTAAAAGCCTGAAAGGCCCAAAAATAGCGAAGCTGCGATTTGGGTCCATTTAGTTCTCTTGTATTGCCGGAATAGCTGCGCTCCATGCAACCCCTCAACGTAAGAATGCTGGTTTCAGCCTCTAAAAACAACGAAAACAGGCAATGTACTACTTAGTTCTCAATGCAAATTAGTTCATTGTCAGTCCAGCAGTGTACTATCTAAATCCCTTGTCATATTAGGGACTGAGCAATAATCGGGCCGAAATAACAGCTTCGCCAGTTTAAGGCCGCTAGAGCAGTGGTACCTCAACCGCACCCAGTTCAAATTCCCGGAGCGTCTGCAAGCCTGCCTACCCCCCTTTGCCCGGTGAGGGCACGCCGGCCCCACCTCTGCACATTCGCCGTCTCACCCGCCGCTGGGGCAGCCTCACCGCCACCAGTACCCTTATCCTCAACCGAGCTCTGATTCGGGCCTCCACCAAGGCGATTGACTACATCATCACCCACGAACTCTGCCACCTGGTTTACCCTGACCATGGCCGCGATTTCGTCGAGCTCCTTACCCGCACCCTCCCCGACTGGGAACTCCGCAAACACCGCTTAGAAAAGCAGCTTTGTTGATGCGAGTTTTTTTGGCGATCGCTAAGCATTAAGAGGATGTTTTAAAAGGGTCGGATTGAGGATCAAAAGCCACCTGTACGGATCACCTCGTTCCTTGAAACCCTCATCCCTTCGTAGCAGTTTCTCAGTAGTTAAGGTAGTTCAAGTTACTCCAGAGGACTTTTCAAACACCCTCTAAGCTCGACTTTATCCAATCAAGCGGCATGGCAAAGTAGCTCGGTCCAGGTGTCGAAGATAGGGCGAGGGACTTTAACGTACTCAAGGTCATCTCGTGATGTCTGAAAAAGACGAGAGGCCCATAGATAGCGACGGACAAAGGCTAAGGCATCAGCGAAGGTAGGGTGTTGCTTCATGTACCAGGCGGTATGAGGCAGGGAGAACGTAAATTTCAGGTGCAGGCGCTGGGTGAGGAGCACAACCAGCGAGAACAGAGCCAATAGGGCAGGAGTCGTGCGTCGGATCGCTAAGTCAGACCACTGCCGCTGAGTTTCAACCCCCAAATGAGCCCGCACCTCCTGGAAGGTGACTTCGACTTGCCACCGTTGCCGAAACCACAGCAAGATTTGGGCGGGTGTAGCCTCCAGATCAGTACAGAGAAAGGCCTGAGGCTCCAACTTGCCCAGCGGGTCACGGACTAAGACCCAACGAATGGGGACAGGGGGAAGACCAGTGTGATACCACACCGCTGTTTGGGAGACCCACTCTAAGGTGTAGGTTTGCTGACCATACCAACCCTCTAGTGTGAGGGACTGCCAGCGGGTGGTGGAATCCTCCAACCGGGTTTTTAGGGTGGCCAAGCGTTGCCCGACTTTGCGAGGACGTCCGATGGTGTGGCGTCCCGAGGCGGAGCGGGTTTATAAAGGGCGGCATCTAAGCGCAGTCGAGTGACAACGTGAACAGGATTGGGCAAATGGCTCACTGACGCCAAAAAGTCTAGAGCGGCGAAGCTGCTGTCGGCCACCACCACAATGGGCCGATGGCCCAGCCAGCGTCGGACTTGAATCAGCATCTGTCTAGCCCAGTCAGTTAACGCTTTGTGCCGTCGCCCTTGCGTTTGGTTGTAGCGCTCTGACGGGGCCAGTACGGTCAAAAAGGGCAAGGCCCAGACTCGCTGTGCCCAGGGAATCGGCACCAACAGCATCAGACTGAGCCAGCGCAATCCACTGGTCTTGACGAAATGCTCTTGGCTCGAACGCACTGGGTCGCGGTAGATACCCCGCGCTGCAATCCGCTTTCCCCACCGTCGTTCGATGGTGTCATCGAGACCCATCACCATGACCCCGTCAGCGGCAAAGGTCGTAACCAAAATGGTCAACAAGATTCGACTCGCCTGCCGAGACGACCAAACAGCCCGATTCAGCACTCGGTGATAACGCTGAAATTGAGGTTCGTCGGCTAACCCCATCACCCGCAATAGTTGGCTCACGGTGCGTTTCCCTGGAGCCAACAGCGCTCCCATCACCAGCGTCAGGGCCTGGGGCCACACCCGCTGGGAAAACAGCGGCGCAAACGCTATCATCATCGACATAAATTCCATTGCAGCTAGCTCCTCAGACCCTCATCTGAATTCTGCTTGCTGCTTTCCTTTTGGGAGCAAATGGATAAAGTCGAGCTAAGGCAATAGCCGAAGCCAGGCAAACCGGCTTCGGCTATTGCCTGCTGAGAGAATAAAGATAGATAAATTTGTAAAAAATTAGACAATGTATTACCTCAAAGGGTAGTACCACCTTGCCTATCTTTCCTTTATTATAGAAATAGCTTCAAGTTATTCTTAACCCATTGATATTGATCTGGTAAAAGTATCAGAGTTGATTTAACAAAAACGACATCTTAGACCATAATGTAGCAACTGCTGGAGTCGGCCAACGGAGAAAAAAAAGTGAGCACGAGGCCCACTTGGTTACTGCTTGATCGTTTCCGACACTCCTGATTTGCGCATGCTCCAGCAGCTTTCCCAAGCACTGATTCATACCCTATCTGGAGCGCCATCCTAGAGATGCACCTACATAAAATTGTAGGCCAGTTTTTTATATGTATGGGGTGACATAAGCTGTTTTAGCGTTAAAAAAGTAAACCTTCTTAATACTCAATCTGCCAAAAAGTAGTTTTCAATACATAAGTAAAGCCTGTGGATTTAGTTGGATCCACAGGCTTTGTTTTGAAAGGCATGTAGAAATGCGGCGGTGCTCTTGGCATTTTGACCTGACCTGAATGAGAAGAGTTGATTAGCTCGGCGGTGCTCTTGGCATAGGCTATTGCGTTAGCTGCAGGGTCTTAACCAGTAACGTTATTCCAATCCTCTGAATGACCAATACAAGCTTGCCCTTCTCTATTTTGGAGTTGTCAATAGATCTCGCTGGCCAAAAAGATGCTTGATAAAAAACTCTGCCTCCGGTAAAGGGTTCGATGGGCTCATCAACTTTGGCCTGGTGTAAATTTTGCTGATATTCTGGCTGTTGTCTAAGATGGACTTCGTATAAGACTGGAGGCATTTCACGGCTTCTTTGGTTGACTGTCTTACACAACAATGACGGCGAGGAGAGAAGTGTGACCTATCACATAAATGGGTATTTGTCACCCTTTTGATATGCTTTTCATAGATAAATGAAGCCGGTCAAGATCCTTGTAGACCTTGACCGGCTAATGTTTATTCTGTTGGGAGATAACTATGATCAAACTCTTTCAGAGCTTGCTCACTAGCCTAGAGAAGGTAAGTCAACAGGAGAATGAAGATCTTGCCTTTGTGACTATCTACTCTATGTTTCTGAGTTTTGTACTAACGCTAGTGTGTGCACTGATGATTGCACTTTAGGGTCAACAGATCTCTAGTCGTTAGATAAGGGAGGAAGACTACAGCCTGATTCTATGGTCTTCCTTCTGTTTCTGCTTGGTAGACGCAATGCATCATGAACCCTTAGAAATAGTAAGTGCAGTTGACTGATATCTCATGGCTTGAAATCCTCTTACGGTTTAGACAACAAAACTCCACTACCAGCTTGGGTTCTGGCAGCTAGAATAAAAGCGTGACTTACTTTCCTGTAGATGTATATCTTGAACCAGGTGAACTAGAGGAATTAGAGATTTTGCGCTTAGCAGTGTATTGCTCTAGAAAAACTCTAACTTCTGCAGGACTCTTGTTTTCTAGCTCATACTCCAGACACTCCATGAAATGCTCCCTGAGCCAGGCTTTTTTGTTTTCATAATCCTTTCTGCAATCAGAACTGAGTAACCCTGTTTGATGGGCTACGATGTGGTCTAGCTCACTGATCCAAAAACTAAGAGCACCATCTTCGCAGGCAAGGTCTAGGATCTCTTGTAATCGATCGCCTTCTTCCTCTGTAAGCTCCGGTAGCGAAATCAGTAAACCATAGTCGATGGCCATATCCCTGACTTGGTCAGTTGTGGCTTCCAGGATGGACGTTAGAAGACTACTAGGCATCTTCAATTTCCTCGATCACAGCAGTGTAGAGCTGACGGTTCAGGCTCTTAGGCGTCATGGTGCGCCGCTCTACAGAGGTTAATGATTGTGAGCCAAAGATGTGACAGGGTTTTTCCCACTTTTCCTGAACAAATCAGAATTTGTCCATATTTACTCTAAGACTAGTTCAAGTAAACTATAGGCCAGGAATTGGAATTGTGTGATTTAAGGCACTTTATCTAAGAAGTTTTGCGCTTATCCATTGTTTAGGCAGCTTAGGGTAATCTCGTCGTTTCTCTTAGGCTAAAACTCGGGCTTTGTCACAAAATCGCCTAAGCGCCATTAATCACTGTAAGGGGGACGCGAGCCAGCAATTATTTTTGACTCAGACATTATGTACACAACATATTGCCATGACCCAACATAGCCAATTCGACAGGTCTGAAGAGCCTACAAATGCTGAGGACGGGTTTCTAGAAGAGCAAGGTCTGTCTGACCAGGCGACAGACTTACATCGTGATAGTGATCTTCCTGAGAACCAGGTGTCTAGTACGATGCCTGGTGACGATATTGTGCTCCCTCTGCCTGTGGATGTTGATCTTCCCAGATACTTTGCTAATGAGCTCGTAGCACGTGAGGTTGCCAAGCTCGGTGCCACATACGAAGAGATCTTTAGTCGAGAGAGTTCGTCGGCGCGATCGCTCTTTCCCTTCATTCGAGGGAAACTTATTCAGTACCGGCTTTGGCCGCTATATGACGAAATTGCAATACTGCAGGAGGTCTATGCAAGAACGATCGATAAAATTTTGCAAGGCCGGGAAATTACCAACCAATATGGCTGGATCCGCTCTGTGTCATTCCGCTATATTCGAGAGCTGAATCGAAAGCAGGGTCGGAGTACGGGGGTTGACGAATCGTTTCTAGAGGCGCTAGCGCCTGTAGAAGAGATCGACGAAGAGTCCCTGACGGAAGAAATGCTCAAAATTCAACGAGCTTTTCAAGAGCTTTCTTCTGAAGAAAGGCTTTTGCTCTCTCTCAAAACCCTCCAAGACCTCTCCTGGAGTGCGATTCAGCAAATCTGGATTGAGGAAGGGTACGGCAATCTTTCTATCCCCGCTTTGCGTAAGCGCAAAGAGCGGGCTCTATCCCACCTCCGTATGCTTTATCACTCTATGTAGCGCTCAGAGGTAATCACCTTTTTCAAATGTCCTCAATCTATCGCTGGCCTGTCTTGCTAGTGAGCCTTCCATGAGCGATCGCGCCTCCGCGGTCGCTTTCGCTTTTTTATAGAAAAGCCGTAATTGCTCAACTACCCCCCTCCTTCCTGGACCCCCTTATTTGGTGGGCTTTTAGGTGCTTTTCAATAAGCTGTTTTGTTGAAAATTTGAACACAAAAATGCCTGAAACCCTCATTCTTCCGTTGATCATCTCCAATTAGGTGGCTATGCCCAATTCCTAAGGCCCTAGCTACTAATAGGTTTCAGGTTTGTCACCTAGTTTAGCAATTACGAAAAGCCTAACCAGCGATGGCTCTACAACTGAGCGATCGCATCCACCTTCTCCTCCTCCGACACATCGAGGTACCGCTGCAGCGCCGCCATCGACGACCACCCGCCCAGGTCTTGAATCGCCTTCAGCCGCACCCCTGCCTTATCCAACCGAGTGGCCCAGGTGCGCCGGTTGCTGTGGGTGCTGTAGCCGCGCAGGCCGAGGCGGTCGCACGCCTTCCGCAGCGCCGCATCGCAAGCTTGCCGAGTAATTGGCCCCTGGCCACCCCGCCCCGGAAATAGATACCCTTGGCGCGGCAACTCTGCATCCTCTAGCACTGCTATCAGCTTGGGATGGATCGGCACCGCTCGCGTGCGCTTCGTTTTCGTCGTTGCCTTGCGCAGCACCAGGGTATTCCCGACCACGTCCTCCGCCCGCAACTGCCGCGCCTCGCTAACCCGGCAGCCGGTGTAGTAGCAAATGGAGAAGAGCGATCGCATCTTCGGGCTGAGTTCCCCCATCACCTGCTCAAACTGATCCGACGACCAAATTTCCGCCTGGTCGTGGCGATCGCGCTTCGGCATCTACACCTTCTCCAGTGCAGACTCGTCATACCAAAAGGCAAACGCCTCACCGATCTCCTCGTCCTCCTCCTCGATGACCTGAACGAGATATTGCACCGAGTTGAGAGCGCGATACTTCACCCCAAGCACCCCCCCCTTACCCTCGCTGGTGGCCACCGGCTGACCCAACGCGAACTGGGGAGCACCTAGCCCCAACTGGATCCGTTCTAGGTCAATCATACAAGACTTGCTCTTTTTGCTATTTCAGCAAGTATAATTCATTGGCATACCAAGGGTTTCGGCGATTTAGGACGGAAAGACATCAAAACAGCGGGGATTGTTGAGAATGAACCCCTGTTATTGAGAACAAAATACTGTTGGGATTTTGGATCCTAAAGCGTGCTTAGAGGATGCCAGTCTCTAAGCACAGGATGAGACGCCTCTGCCCGTCACTCTCGGTTGATGCTCGTTGCGTTGGGTTGTGCCACTAAATCCCCTTGATCCGTAGTTGGCCATGGTGATCTCGCTTGAGCAGCTGCTTGCGGCCCATCTGTTATAAGTCGTAGCGGCAGTGGCACGGGTTACAGAGAGCCTTTAGGTCAAACCATACTCATCTGGGTCAAGACCATACTCATCTAAAAATTCGTTAATAATCATCTCAGAAGCTAATCTTGTTTTTTCCAGTGCCCCCATTTTGTTATAAGCAGAACTATCCTGCGTATGCTGGCTGTGGCTTTTAATATGTGCTAAGGATTCGCTCTGGGCAGCTGTCATTCCTTTTCTCTTGTAATGAGTGGTTGACGCACGCCTTACATCATGTGGAGCTGAACGAATATTGAGGTATTTCCAAATTAGTGTGTCGTAAATGCTAGCAAAATTTCTTCCCCAAATGGTTTGCCGTTAGTTTGGGTGAAGACAAAGTCATGGTTAGGATTAAATATGTCTCGGAATCCATATGTTTTCCCATTGTCGACATCAACATAGCCACACCAGTTGAACTGCTGCTTTCTATTCCTTCCTTGTTGTTGTGTTCCTTTATAATTTGGCCAGTTGTGCCAAGTGCCAGAATAATCTGGCCTTCCATATAGCCAAGCCTGTAGCTCAGGATTGTATATTTTTGGGATTCGATAAGAGCTTTCCTTATCAATTTTAGTTTTTGTAGGATCTAAATCAACAATCCACTCGTACGACTTCCCTTTCGGGCTGGTAGGAGTATTTCCCATCTCATCACGGGCGTCCGCAGGGTTGAGGTAATATAGCTTTGTAATGTCGTTGTAGTACGCTCTATACCTTTTCTCTTGAGGGTTCCAAGGAGCCTCATCAATTAGTTCTGCATCAAGGTCAATATGGCATAGCTTAAGAGAGTCGCCAACCTTCAAATTCCGTATAACATGTTGCCGCTCAGGTGAAACTAAGCGGAAAAAAAGAACAATAAGGTAGCGTTGCAAACTTTTAGCAACGGCAGTTTGGGGTCTTATTCTTCCAAAGTTCTTCCTGCAATCATTTCCTTTTATCTGGTGTCTAGGAGCACAATCGTCTAGAAGGCTCTTGAGGACTTCTCCTAGTTCTTGCCATTTTGGCACCTTCTTTAAAGGAGACAAATAATTTTTGGGAAGCACCAGGGCTTCGGTTTCATCCCTAATTGCTCTTAATGTCATGACTACAGGAATATCTCTATATTCTGGAGACATTAAAGGATTTGTAATTTTGCGATAGCGGAACTTAGCCCAGTTCATCAGGGTATAACAAATTCTGTGCCTATAGTATTTGCCAATGTGGTATCCATCTTGCTTAGAAAGTGGATTATGTTGATAGCTAATCCACCTAAATAAATCTCCGAATAGATCACGAACATCGTCTCCAGCAGCAATAGCTTGCGCTTGCGCTTTTTCTTTCATCCGATTAAGTTCATTGGTTCTGTTGAGCTCATGAAGCTGATCAACAAGTAATTTGTTGTTTTGAACAACCTGGCCTATTTGGAGGCCGAGATCAAAACTTAGAGTAGCATTTTGAGCCTCAAGTTCATAGCAGAGACGTTCCAGTACGCTTTGAGAATTAACCTCATCTGTCACTACATGCTGATGTTTGTATTCATTAGCTATTGCAGCTAAACGTAATTCTACGACAGGAAAAAGATCATCCAATGTGAAATTACCTACGGACTTTGGAGGATATTTTTGTTGTAGATCTTGAAGCCAAACTGGTGGTTCCTCTGAGATATCAAGCCAATCGGGCTGATAGGGAATATCATTCTGCTTGTTAACCTTCGCTCGTTCCACCATTCTCTTGTGGTAGTCAACCTTGTCTAAGGTCATCCAACCAATAATCTGTAGAGTGTAGTTTTCGTATTGATCAAACGTCTCTGGGTCAATTAGCTCTGTAATTGGTCTTGCGCCATAGAATGGGTCGGTCCAAAAAGCACGGCAGAGCTTTACTTCTTGTTGCACCGATTCTGCGAGGTCTTCAATCTTAGCTCGGTAGCTTATTAAGTTGTGCCGTTGAGTGATCGGGTGATTGCTCTTCGACTCCCGTGGTTTAACCAGAAAATCCTTGGGATGATTTAAGGGAATGGACCACTTTTTAGGTTCTGGAGCGACTAACCAACCCTTCCCTTTGCAGTAAGAGAGAAAGTGGTTGAGATTGGACTTGTAGACCCCACGAACGTTAGCCGGGGCTTGAAGATCTACAAAAACTTGTTCTTGCCAAGACATCACCTTGTGGACATCGTGAAATAAGGCTAGTGATAATTCTCGAGTCAGCTCCAAGCGCCTTTTCATCTCGTCACGGGAAAGCCGCACATTGGTCTTGGTCTGACAGTCAAGTTGAAACCCAGGGAAAGGCAGAAGAAACCTGAAAATAGCTGTCCTGATACCCTTCTTGCGGTCTGGAAACTCCTCAAAATATGCTATCAGCGCTTCGTATAACGAAGAGACTGTTGCTACGCCACCTTCATTCATAGTTCATGTGTTCTAGTTTGTGTAATATTAAGAGTATATCTCAATGGATATTGCCGTCATATCCCTGCTAAAAAGTATATAAAATCGGCACTTCCAAAACCCAGAAGCCTTGTAACACAAAGCTTCTGGGTTTTGGAAGGTGCAATGTTGTGTAATTAGCTATTACACGGCATTACACCAATTTTTTTGGACATTGAGGCCCTAAAGCACTATGCCTCTGCCACCACCCCCACCAGCGAGGGCACCATAGGCTCACAGCCCAGTATTTTTACAAGAGAGGCTCAGCTAGGAAGGCCATAAGCAAATATGCTCTGTGCCAGTAGCGCTGGAAAATGGACTTGATTTGGCCTGTGCTGGCTTGTGCCAGTTGTCTCAAAGCCTGGTTTTGCCGTTCTATCTAGAAGTTGCAGCTAAACCTCTCGATTGGCCTGAATGCTTTGTGTCGAGAGGCTTCGCAGCAGATCCAGCCGCAGCTTGGTTGCGGCGCGGGGCAACTAGCCTAGGCCACTTTTCGCCCTGGCCGTTGGCAACCTGCAAGGTGGCAATGCCAGGCCAGCCCCGCAGCTGACAGATATGGCGGTGAAGTGCAGCAGGGCATCGAGGCAGCTGGCCACCGCGATCGCAGATTTGAAAGCTCTCCGGAAAACGACATTCATTAAAAATCAGAGCATCGAGACCCAGCAAAACAACATGCTGGTTGCCTAAGTTGGGGACCTGAAGCAACGCTTGGAGGCTTCAGAGTATGGCCAGCCCGTGGACGCCAGAGCGGAGGGAATTGCAGCGCCAGGTAGCCTTAAGGCCGAGGCTGTGGGAGCGATCGACCGGTCCCAAGATGGAAGGCGGTAAGCGCATCGTGGCACAGAATGCTATTAAGCATGGCCAGCGATCGCGAGCGGCTATTGAGCGCCGGCAGCCATTGAATGCCGCATCGAGAGAGCTTAGAGGGTTGCTCGATGGCCTAAGTATTTAGGCTGCGGTTGACCCCAGTACAAATGCCCCATGCCCCCAGGGAAAGTTTCCAGGTCGACGCTAAGGCAGCGGCCGTCATGGAGCAATCATCATTTAGAGGTAGGTCATGGAAGCGGCAAAAATCTACGACGAGGCACTTCAACTTTGGGGTGCAGAGGCAGTGGTCGCGGTCGCCCTTTGCGAGGCAGCTGAACTAACGGCTGCAATCATTCAGCACGACTTGCAGGGGCGCGACTACCTCTCCGTCATGGAGAAGGTAGTCGATGTTTCAATTATGTCAGAGCAACTTGGTCTAATCTGCAGCCCAGCTGCTGCTCTACTTTTGCCAGGAGGAGCGACACCCACCCTTTTGCTAACCAAGGCCATGAGCATCTTCGCTCAGCCTAGCCTATCCAATTTGGCGAGTATCCAAGAGGCTCTTCGCAGCCTCCTGAGTGCGTGCGACATCTTATGGCCCGACCGCGAATCCACTGAAGAATTTCAGCAGATGAAAGAAGGTAAACTGGGCCGCCTTTATGAGAAAGTTTGCGCTGAAATTAACAGGCAGGCAATGGGGGCTGTCGAGCAGTCAACCACCTCTAAGAATCATTCAGGTGTAGCTTCCGTCGAAAACTTAAACCCATTGCCGCTCCAGCTCCAAAAAACTGGTGCCTAGTCAGCCAGTTTTGCCGCAATGGATGGTGCCAGCCACAGCATCAGCGGCAGCCAAAACTCCCGTAGCGACTCCCAAGTCCACTGAAGCGAAAATAAAAGGCTGCTGGGTGGTGAGCCGCGACGAGCAAGGCTGTAGCGATCGCCCGGGTCTGACGCTGTGCAATGCAGTCGGAGGGCAACCGGTTCACAGTGACTTTGCTGGCTACATTGAGGCCGCGATCGCCAAAGCCGAGTCAGGGTCTTGGTCCGTTAGCTCTACAGGCGACCCTATGGAATCAGATGTCATGCTTGATTTACGGAGGATTTGTCTAAGTATGCTGAGTATGACTCAAGGAATGATGAAAGGTCGCGTAAAGCAGAGGTCGTCCTCCATCCTTTCTGTTTTTGTGAGCCAAAGAAATGCCGATGAACATGCGATTAGCTGATTTTATTCAGGCAGAGATAGAGCCGATTCTTCAGGATTGGGAAGAATTTGCCAAAACCATTCTGCCTGCTAAGAATATGGGTAAGACCGGGCTGCGCAACAACTCCAGGAACATGCTGCTCGTGATTGCCAACGATCTCGATTCATACCAGAGTGAATCAGAACAAGCCGCCAAATCGAAAGGCCGTGGGCCGAAGGATGGGGTGAAGTCTTGGGCAGTATCGCACGGTGGTGAGCGACAGAGCAGCGGCTTCAGCATCATGGAGACAGTTTCCGAGTTTCGGGCCCTGCGTGCGAGTGTGGTGTCACACTGGACTAAAGCTTACCCAATCATTACCGGCCAACAGCTTGAAGACCTTACCAGGTTCCATGAAGCGATCGACCAGGCTGTTGCCGAATCGCTGGAGCAGTATGCGACCGTAAGAGAGATGGATACCCGGCTGTTCGGCGCTATTCTGGTCGCATCGCCTGATCCAATTTATGTGCTGGATCTCGAAGGCAGATTTGTTTATGCAAACCAGGCCACCGCCGATCTCTTCGCTCTGGAGCCCGAGGCTATCCTCGGAAAGTCCACCTTTGACCTCGGGTTTTCGTTCGCCTCAGACTTCCAGCACAATCTTGAAAAGGTGATTGCTGACCAGTCTATTTACCGAGGTAAGTTCGTCCACACGTTTGCTTCTGGCCAGGGTGAAAGGTTTGAGTATCTGCTTGCGCCCGTGCTGGATGAGCATCGAAACACCGAAGCGACTGTCTGCATTTCCCGCGATATTACCGAACAGGCGATCGCCGAAGAAAAAATATGGCACAGCGCCCACCATGACATTCTGACTGGGCTGCCGAATCGACGTCTTTTCCTGGATCGTCTGGAACAGGAGGTCAAACAGGCTAAGCGCGATCGACTACCTCTTGCCGTACTTTTCCTAGATCTTGATGACTTCAAAGTAGTCAACGATTCGCTCGGCCATGACGTGGGGGATCGGTTATTGTCTGAGATGGCAAAGCGCCTGACTGATTGTGTTCGGGAGAACGATACGGTTGCCCGTTTGGGCGGCGATGAATTTACCGTGATTCTCACGGGCGCTAAGCACCGCCAGGATGTTGAGTTCGTGGCCCAGAAAATTCTTGATGCACTCGCGATCCCCTTCGATATCGCACAACAGCTTGTCCAGATTTCTGTCAGCATCGGAATCACGTTCTACCCCCAGGACGCCTCCTCTCCTTTTGCTCTGCTAAAAGCTGCGGATCAGGTTATGTATAAAGCCAAAAAATCCGGTTCTAACCAGATGTGTTTTTTCGATACCTCCGATCAACACTTTGGGCTATGAGTATGGCCAGAGCTACCTGTTTGCCAGAGCCACCGATGGCACTACCCATTACTCGCGGGCTGGCTAACTCTGGCTATAGGGTTTAGCAACCATTCTCCCAGCCCCACTAATATAAAGTCCGCTTGGAGGAGCATAATTAGAGGGATTGCAATTAGGACTGTGCAATGCCCAAGCAAGTACAAGTTGTGGATTATCTGGCCGTAGATGAGCTAGCGCGTCGGT
>NZ_JACJOX010000011.1 GCF_014695775.1 Leptolyngbya sp. FACHB-60
TGGTGACTGTGGGAAGCTTGCTCATAATTTTGAAGCTTGGCTACAACTCCAGCCTAAAAATGCCACCTCCTATCGACTCCTCAAATTTTAGGTTTTCTTTAGAAATCAGCTCTTAGTTGTAGATCAAGGCTTAGGCAGAGGCTTAAAACTTCAGAAATCGCGATTGCAACCCACAAAAGCTGGCCTATCATTAGCCCCAGGGGCGTGGGTGGGTATGCTGACAAAATAATCTGCTTAAGGGCAGCACCAGCCTACTGAATCTGCAAACACCGTCGGTGGAGGGGAAGCAATGAAACTGCGTTATGCCATTTTGCTGTTGGGTCTGAGCCTAATGATCGGGGCCACTCCTGGGAGGGGCTATGCCCAAACTCCCGCTGAACCTGAGGGTATGGAGCCGGGGGTTGTTGAACCCGAGGAGTTGGATCTTGAAGGCTTTGAGCCCGCTCCCGCTGAGCCTGAAACACCTGACCCGGAAGCAACTGAGCCCGGTCTATCCGCCATTGGTGCCTATAACCTGGGAGTCGAACGCTACAACAGCGGTGACTACACCGCCGCCCTCGAAGCCTTTGACCTGGCGATCGAACAGGATTCTAGCCTGGCCAACGCCTACCTCTACCGAGGCCTAATTTACTCTGAGCAGGGCGACTACAATCGCGCCCTCATCGACCTCAATCAGGCCCTCAGCCTTGAGCCGAGCAACACCAACGCCCTCTTTGCCCGAGGCAGCGTTTACTACCGCCAGGGTGAGTCTAGCCAGGCCCAGACCGATTTCAACGCTGCCCTTGAGCTCAACCCAGACGCCGTAGGTGCTTACCTCTACCGCGGCCTAATTGACAGCGAGCAGGGCCGTTACGATCTCGCCATTGAAGATTTTTCCACCGCCATTGAGCTTACGCCCGACAATCCGACAGCCTACGTACTGCGGGGCTTTGCCTTGGAGCAGGTCAACAACTACACCGCAGCCGTGGCTGACTTCAGCCAGGCCATTGAGCTGAATGGCGATTTGCCGCGAGCCTATATGGGGCGTGGGGTGGCCTATTACCACTTAGGGTTGTTTGATGCGGCCTTGAGCGACCTCAACGAGGCCGTCAACCGTGACCCTGAGCTGGCCCGGGCCTACCTCAACCGCAGCTACGTTTATTTCCGCCAGGGGCGACCTAATCGGGCTTTACAGGATTTAGATCGTGCCCTTGCACTCAACCCCGAACTGTCCGAAGCCTACATGAGCCGGGGCAGCGTTCGAGCCAGACAGGGCGACCTAGGCGGGGCCCAGCAAGACTTTGCCCAGGTGCTACAGCTCAATCCTGACTCGGCCATGGCCTACAAACAAAAAGGCGATGCGCTGCTGAAAGCGGGGGATGCAACCGCCGCGATCGCAGACTACACCGAAGCGCTATTCCTCGACCCCGCCTACGCAGAGGCTTTTAAGGCTCGGGGCGACGCCCGCCTGTCTATGGGGGATGTTTTTGGTGCGATCGATGACTACAGTCAGGCCCTCGCGGCACAACCCAGCTACCTAGAGGCCTACTCGGCTCGCGGCTCGGCTTACCTTCAGGTGAACCAGCCCCAAGATGCCTATCAAGACCTCACCCAGGCCATTGTGAGCGCTTCCAATAGCGCCGACCCAAGACTGTTTTACAACCGAGGGGTGGTGCGCGCCCGTTTGGGAGATGATGCCGGTGCCCGCCGCGACTTTGAGCAAGCCGCCCAGCTCTTTTTACAGCAGGGGGAAGCTGCGGGCTATCGACAGACGCTGAATCAGATGAGCCAGTTGTAGTAGGGAAGATGAGGAGGGTGAGGATGATGGGGGAGATAATGGGCGTAGCCGCTAACAATGTGGCCGCCCTTCTCCATCTCCTCATCTTCCCTACCCTCATCCCCCCATGCATCACCTCTGGCGTGCCCTGCGGCTGACAATTCTGGCCCTCCTGCTGGGCTGTTTGCTGCTGCTGGCGCTGGCCGAGCCAGCCCTGGCATCTATTCACACTTACCACGAGCAGCCTGGGCAAACGACCTACCGTTCGCGCCAGAGCCTGCGTGACCAGACCAATTTAGCTTGGCAGGCCACGGTGTTTAAGCGTTACACCGAGGGTATTTTTCAAGGTACCTACCTGCGTTTGGTAGGCTTTCCGGGGCAGGGGGTTACAGATCCCAATCGTGACCTGGCCATTAAAACCGGCACTAGCGCCCAATGGCAAGCGCCGCACCAGCTTGATCCTCAAACCCAAGCGCTGCCCGATGGGGTTGCTCAATACCAAATAGATGCCGTGCTGGCCGATGTTCAGCGCCCGATTCCGCTGACGCTGCGGGTGCCGCTGCGGGGTGGGGGCACGGCCCGACTAGTTACGGCGCCCTACGTGGTAGAAGAATGGCTGCAACTCTACGCCATGTCTGAAGCTGCCAGCACGACGGAGTAACCGAACACAGCGAGCTATGAGATTGAAAAGCCTAGCGAAGGGGTTGAGAGAAACCACCGCGATCGCCAAAGTCATCATCAGCTATTACCACCCATACCTCTAGGCTTGCGGATGGTAGCCGTCGTCTTTGCGCTCAGGGCTAGGTTGAGGGGAGATTAGCGCCAGCGTCAGCTCGACAGAGGCAGGATTTAGATATTCAGACTTTAAAGAATAAAAAGCCGGGTAAGGCGCTATCACTGAGGAGCGAACCTCCACAATGTCCTGTGGCCCTACCCGGTCTTAGCTTTGGAGCACACGCGAGTCTACAGGATGTTTTGATAATCGGCTATAAACCAAGATCCGCCAATACATGAAAGTTCTGAAAAGTTCAGGATCTTGTTCAGGCGATAGGAAAACAAGGCGATTTTGGGTAAGAACTGCGCCAAAAACCGTTCTCCTTCAAAGTTTAACCATAAATTCATCCAATAATATCTACAGTCGGGAACCTTTTAAATGCAAAGTCGTCGTCTCTCGGTTGCAGATATCTGGAGCCTTAGCTGGTGGTGATTCACGCTATTGATTTAGCGCAAGGGGGAGGAGCGGCCTTGGCCAGCCAATGTTACGAAAAATTAATTAACGCAACGGTACGTACCAATCCCGATCGCCATTGGGCTGGTCTGCCAATTCATCGAGTTAGGATGACCTTGCTAATCTCCTAAAGAATAGGTTCATGCTCGTTATTGTTTTAATTTTCGTTGTCGGTCTTACCCCAGCCCTGGTGTCGGCATACCTGAGCGTGCGGGCTGACCGAGATGAAAAGTGCAGCAACGCTTCAACGATGCCGACCGCCTTTGGTCAGGGCATGCTTAAGCTGCTTGATGGCAATAGCGATATGCACTACGTCGATGGCATGGGCTACATGCTCGGCGACATCACCTGTGACTTAAATGCGCGATCGCCCTACCTGCGCTGCGCGATGAATCCTATGGGGCCTTGCGACGGGTGTAGTGCCTATGCGCCCAAAGTCTTTGACCGCCAGATCTAGGCGCAACCAATGGGAGGTCCCTAACCATTTCCCAACTATGGGGTCGAGCAACGATTTACGAAACACCTGGGGCATGTCCCTGGGTGTTTGTTTTGTGGGCGAGGGACATTGGCAAGCAGGGGTAATTAGGCAATCGCACCTAGCCCCAGAGCCTGCGATACAATCCTTAAGATAATCCTCTAAACCCCGACCGGAATACCGGGGTTTATGGGAGAATAGCGAACGTGAACGCTGAGCAACTTTTTTGCACCCTGTCGAGATTAAACGGAGATTTGAGATGGCGCTTCAACTTGGCGATCAGGTACCTAACTTCACCCAGCAAACCAGCGAGGGTGAGATTGACTTTTATAGCTGGGCTGGCGATAGCTGGGTAGTGCTGTTTTCGCACCCCGCTGACTACACCCCCGTGTGCACCACTGAGTTGGGCAGCGTGGCCAGACTCAAGCCCGAGTTTGACAAGCGCAACGCCAAAGTCATTGCCCTCAGCGTAGATAGCGCTGACTCCCACCAGGGCTGGATTGGCGACATTAACGAGACCCAGGGCGTGACCGTCAACTACCCTATCATTGCCGACGACGACAAAAAGGTCGCCGACCTCTACGGCATGATTCACCCCAACGCCAACGCCAAAGTGACCGTGCGCAGCGTGTTCGTCATTGACCCCAGCAAAAAGCTGCGGCTGACCATTACTTATCCGCCGAGCACCGGACGCAACTTCGCTGAGATTCTGCGGGTGATTGACTCGCTACAGCTCACCGACAACTACAGCGTCGCTACCCCCGTCGACTGGAAAGATGGCGAGGACGTTGTAGTGTCTCCCGCCATCCCCACCGAAGAAGCTAAGCAGCGCTTCCCTAAGGGCGTAACCGAAATCAAGCCCTACCTGCGCATGACTCCCCAACCCAACAAATAGGGTCAGGGCATCACACACCACACTAGGCGCACAGCAGTGCGCCTTTTTTATGACCAATTGGGTAGAGTCGGGGGCAAAAGCTGTATTACACTGCCCCTAAAGCTGCATTCTGTAGGTATCCTGTGCTAGACGAGCAAGCTAAGAAAACCCTTTTGCGCAAGATTCCCCATGGGCTCTACATCTGTGGTGTTAAAGATGGAGATGACCTCAACGGCTTCACGGCAAGCTGGGTAATGCAGGCCTCCTTTCAGCCCCCCCTGGTGGTGAACTGCGTCAAAAATGACTCCGCCTCCCACGCCATGGTGAAATCCAGCGGCGTGTTTGCCCTCAGCTTTTTAGAAGCTGGGCAGAAAGATCTGGCCCAAAACTTCTTTAAACCCTTGCGCCGGGTGGGCAACAAGTTTGAAGACATCGAGTTTTACCCTGGCCCTGAAACCGGCTGCCCCATCATTAAAGACACCCTTGGCTATGTGGAATGTCGGGTGGTGGGCGCTGTAGAGCACGGTGACCACACGGTGTTTGTGGGCGAAGTGGTCGGTGCTGCCATTCACCGCGAAGGCGACCCCCTCCTGCTCGAAAGCACCGGCTGGAACTATGGCGGGTAGATAGGTTGATGAGTTTTAAGTTCTCAGTTTTGAGTGTTGAGTTGTAGCAGTAAAGCTTAAATTCACACTCAAAACTCTTCTCACTCCCCATCTCTCCCACCCGCCCCATCTTCCTCACTCCCTACACCACACCCATGCCTCTGATCAAAGTCCAAACATCTGTCTCCTCTCCCGACAAGGCCGAGGTCGAAGGGCTACTAAAGGAGCTTTCCGCCAGTTTGGCCAGCCACTTGGGCAAGCCAGAATCCTACGTGATGACGGCTTTTGAAGCCAACATACCCATGACCTTTGGCGGTACTACAGAGCCCGTGTGCTACGTCGAGATCAAAAGCGTGGGCACTATGGGTAGTGCCAAAACCCGAGCTATGAGCGAGGAGTTTTGCACCCAGCTTGAGACCGCTCTGGGAGTAGCCAAAAATCGTACCTATATCGAGTTTGCCGATGCCCCTGGTGCCATGTGGGGCTGGAACGGCGGCACCTTTGGCTAAACGAAACCATTAGATGCCGAATCCTGCCTGCTTAACGCCAGTGCCTGTTTAACGCCAGGTTGAGATTTCGTAGGTAGCGATCGCACTCCCTAAAACGGCACATCTTTGTCGGCGTGGGAGGGCTGCTTAGCTGCTGCCTCAGAGGGCTTTAGCGGCGTTGGGTCGAGCCCGGGACTCAGGTCATCGTTCAAATCGACCACCTGCCCATTAAAGAAATGGGCAAAGTTTTTTACGGCTCGGTCAAAGTCGCTGGCGATCGCAGGCAGGGATGATGGCGCAGGAGCCGCAGGACTGGTGTCTGCCGGGAGAGGAGGATCAGGAGTTGCGGCCGGTTCTGCTGATGCTTCTGCTGAGGGCGCTGAAATGACAGGCGAGGGCGGAGGACTGAGAACAACTGGCGGCGGTGGGGTGGTATTTTGCTGCCCCGGCGCCTGGGAAATGTTGGGGGCTGGGGCCTCAGGCTTTGGGTCGGGCAGCACCTCTAGGGAAACCTGCACTTTGTGGTTGAGCACCTGCCGAAAGGCTGCCTCTACATTCTCGACTCGGCCCTGGGCCATCTTAAACAGCGGCCTAGAGCTGATGCCCACTCGGGCCACCACCCCGTCAAAAAACAGCAGGCTGCCCTGCTGCTGCATCAGGGCACGGGTGCCTAGGGGCTCTAGCACGGCTATCACCTGAAGCCACAGCTGCCCCAGGTTAGGGGATGGGGTGGCTTCAGCAGCGGACGGCGCTTCGTGGTCATTGCTGGGGGGAGAATTTGATGCGGCGGCAGGCACAGGGGCTGGCGTTGGCGCTGCCCCATTGGCAGTTCCCGGCGGCAGTGCCATGTCTGAAGGGGCGGGCGGCGGCACTGACAACGGTGGACTGACAACCGATGGTGCTGGCTGGGGTGTAGGGCTCGGTGCAGGTATAGGGGCGATCGCGCCTCCAGACCGCCCAACACCCATGGTTCCACCGGCTTGCCCCGCCAGCGTTGAGGGCAGCAACCCCAGCAGCGTTACCTCTAGCCACAGCCGAGGCTGGGTGGTGTTTTTGACCTGTCCCTCAGCGCTGCGCAGGTGCTGTTGCCCCAGCAGAAACAGGGTTGGATCGAGAGCTTGCACCAGGGTTTGCATGTCGGCCCAGGTGGGCGGGGTGATGGCTACTAGGTCGTGGCGATCGCCTGCCGTCTTAGCAATCAACAAATCGCGGTAGAACCCGGCCAGGTTTTGCAGCACAATCAGCGGCTCCCGGCCCCGATCCATGAGCTTGCGGGCACCGTCGAGCACGGCAGTGCCGTCGTCGCTAAGGATGGCCTGCACCAGGGCCAGCAGATCGCGCTCGGGTACGGCCCCCACCAAGTCCCACACCGCATCGGCTTCCACAGGAGGCGCTAGCAGACTGAGCTGATCGAGCAGACTCTGGGCATCGCGCAGCCCCCCTTGGGAAACCTGAGCCACCAGACGCAGGGCTTCGTCGCTAATAGCGATCGCCTCCTGGTCAGCAATTTTTCGTAGGTGAACGATCATTGGCTCTAGAGGAATGCGCCGGTAGTCAAACCGCTGGCAGCGAGAAATAATCGTCGGCAGCACCCGTTGGGGGTCGGTAGTCGCGAGGATGAACACCACATTGCTGGGCGGTTCCTCCAAGGTCTTGAGCAACGCATTAAACGCCGCCGTACTGAGCATGTGACACTCGTCAACCACATAAACCTTGTACCGACACTGCACAGGGGCGAACTGGGCGCGCTCGATCAGCTCACGGATGTTATCAACGCCGGTGTTGCTAGCGGCGTCAATTTCAATGAAGTCGAGAGCCGAGCCGTTGGTGATCGAGCGACAGGTTTCGCAGATACCGCAGGGGTTTGGGGTGGGGTGATCTTGGGCGATGCAGTTGAGCGACTTGGCCAAAATGCGGGCGCTGGAGGTTTTGCCCGTGCCCCGGGGGCCGCAAAATAGGTAGGCAGGGGCAATGCGCTGCTGGTTGAGGGCGCTGGTGAGGGTAGTTGCGATCGCATCTTGCCCCACCAGAGCGCCAAAGGTCTGGGGGCGATACTTGTGGTGCAGCGGTTCGTAGGCCATAGCACTAAGATACCGTGCCCGCTCCTATCTCTGGAGGGTTAACTTAACTCTCTTGATTAGGTTGGAGCAAGGCTGGGGCCGTCAGTCTGAAAATTCAATAATCAGGGTCTCCATCTCTGAGGCGGCACACTGGACGGCCTGCCCCCGAGAGGTACACATGCGGGACTGAGTCTGCTGGGCCAGAGCTTTGACGCGTTCGACCGCCGCTGAAATATCTTGCCGCCGCTGGCGATCGCTGTGGGGGCTGGGCTGGGGAATGGGCAGGGGGACTACAGCTGCCTCAGACGGCCCCTCAGCGGCAGAGTATCCCTGAAAATAGGCCAGCGCCAGCCGCCGAAAAAGCCCCTGCAAATGGCTGGGTAGGTCTTGCTCGACCTGGTTGGGCTTAGCTAGGCAATCCACTAGCTGACCCATGGCGTGGGCAATCAGCATGTTGTCTTGGCCACTGGTGGGATAAACATCCTTAAGATCTAGCCAGCAAGCCTCAAAAGCTTTTAGTTCTCGTAGCATCATGGGGTTAACTTCACCGTTGGGATAACCGTGACGAGAATAGGTGCACCCTGCCCATGACCTGAATATAGGGTGTCCGGGGAGGACATCCGGTCTTACCTTTAGCATGCCCCCTGGGAACCTAAATGCGTCACGGCTCAACTAACGACTTTTGAGGATTCTATCGAAGCAATGGCCATTATTCAGCGAATTTATACCGACGGTGCCTGTTCCGGCAACCCTGGCCCCGGCGGCTGGGGTACGGTGCTGTATCTAGTCGATGGCGGGGTTCACGAGATCGGCGGCGGCGAGTCTCCCACCACCAACAACCGCATGGAAATGCAGGCAGCGATCGCCGGTCTGACCCTGCTGCGCGACAGCGGTCAAACCGAGGCCGTCACCATTCACACCGACAGCGAATACGTCCTCAAGGGCATCACCCAGTGGATCGCTGGCTGGAAGCGGCGCGGCTGGGTCAACTCAGCCAAAAAGCCCGTGCTCAACCGCGATCTGTGGGAGGCCTTAGACAGCGTCGCCACCGAAGTAAACCAGACCCTCGATCGCCCCTTGCAGTGGATCTACGTGCGCGGCCACTCCGGCGACCCCGGCAACGAGCGCTGCGACACCATTGCCCGCGCCTATGCCGCCAAACGCGCGATCGCCCTGACGACGGCAGCCCTCTCCTAGCGACCCTTCTTAGGAGTCTACAACCCGGTCCCCCGCCACCTAAACGGGGGACCGGGTTGCCGATAGTATGAGAACAGCGATCAACTGACTAAATATATATAGTGTGCCGTCTTCAGCGAGGAATGCCGTGCTGCTGTCCAAAGGGTTTGAAATTGAGATGTATACCGGCACCCCCACCGGCGATGTGGTCGGGCTCTCCGATCGAATTGTGGCGGATCTCAATGGTTTCGTGCGTGAGCCCGACAGCCGCAACGTCGAGTACACTACCCCACCGCTCTGCCAGTACGAGAAACTGCTATGCGAGCTAGTGCGCCCCCGCCACGAGCTGCGTCAGTACCTCAAGGGGCTAGGCAACTACACCCTGGTACCCGGCAGCACCCTAGCGCTGGGGGATACCGATCGCTTCTACCGCTCTGATCCTAGCAATCCCTATCACGCCTACATCGAGCAAACTTACGGCACCACCGTAGTCACCGCCAGCGTTCACATAAACATTGGCATCTCGGATCCAGAAATTTTGATGCGGGCCTGTCGCCTGGTGCGGGTCGAAGCACCTCTGTACCTGGCCCTCACCGCCTCATCACCGTTTTTGGGCGGAAAAACAACCGGTTCCCACTCCAGCCGCTGGCAGGTATTTCCCAAAACCCCGGCTCACGTGCCCCTGTTCACCAGCCATGCCCACCACATCCAGTGGATGGAAGCCCAGCTGGCGGCAGGCACCATGCAAAACGTGCGCCACCTGTGGTCATCGGTGCGGCCCAACGGCGATCGCCGCCCCTACAACCTCAACCGCCTAGAGCTGCGCATTTGCGACTTGATCAGTGACCCTGTAGCACTGCTGGCGGTGGCGGCCCTGCTCGAAGCGCGTCTGATCCAGCTAATTCAAAATCCAGAGTTAGACCCGCTGACCCTAAGTGAGCTGCCGGGCGCTAGCCGCAACGACGACCTCGTTGCCCTCACCGATGCCAACGAAATGGCCGCCGCCAGCCAGAGCCTAGAGGCCGAGCTGCGCCATTGGCAAGACGGTCGCCCAATTTTAGCCAGCGATTGGATCCAACAGCTCTACGATGAGGTATGGCCAATCGCCAAGGCAAACGGCCTCAGCTGCTTTCTCAGCCCGGTGAAGAAGATTCTACGGGAAGGCAACGAGGCCCAGCGCTGGCTGCGGCGGCATGAAGCCGGGCAATCAGTGCAGCAGGTGATACAAAATGCGATCGCTGAGGTAGCCGCTAGCGAGGGTATATTGGCCCGTGATCTGTGCGAACCCTGCGCCGCCTAGGGGAAGTTTCGTAGGGTTAACGGCACGATCGCGGGCTTCTAAGTAAAAATTTACTTATAGGTGGAATAAGGAAAGCTTTCTTCAGTAGAACCCGATCCCCGCTTTTTCGCTCAGTTTTCGAACAGAGTAAAACTACTGAGGGAAGTATTAATAAAATCTATATCCCCTAGACATTTCCACCGCCGTCCTAAAGTCATCCCTCACCCGCTGATCTAGCCTGCTATTTTGGTTCTCTTGTCTATGCCTACCATTGTTTTAGTCACGCCCCAGATCCCGCCCAATACGGGGAATATCGCCCGCACCTGTGCCGCCACGACCACTCCCCTACACCTCGTTGGCCCCCTGGGGTTTGACCTCAGCGATCGCGCCCTCAAGCGAGCTGGTCTCGACTACTGGCCCCAGGTCAACCTCACCCTGCACACCGACTGGGATACTTTCTCTGCTCAGCAGCGCCAGCAGGGAGGTCGAACCATTGGCTTTAGTACCTCTGGGCGATGTAGCTATACAGAATTGACCTATCGACCTGATGACTGGCTCCTGTTTGGCAGCGAAACCGCAGGACTCCCCAAGACAGTCCTGGCCACCTGTGACGAAACCGCCTACATTCCTATGGATCGAACCGCTGTGCGCAGTCTCAACCTTTCCGTGAGCGCCGCCATAGCGCTTTACGAGACCCTGCGCCAGCTTCATCTCTTCCATCCACACTTCACCCCAGATAGTGCCGAAAACCGAGACCTAGCCTAGCCTTGAGCATCAGATCTAGCTGAGCTAACCAGAATTTGAGAGAGGCATATGGGAACCTATGTCAGCCATGGCAATAGTTGATAGCTATCGAGTAATGTCATCTCTTTAGATCATTGGGCTGAGCTATATAGTCTATGGCGCGAGCTACTCCGTGACCTTAAAGGGCAAAACCCGCAACCCAAGGCTTCTTCAGAGTGAAATCACCTTAAAAAGCCGCTAATACAAATAAGTGGTTTCCGACGATACAAAACGGGTACAGTCGAGATAAGAAATTTATATAGATTATCTAGGTAGCCTCGATCTCGACATCTGCCATTGGTTATAGAGGCTCAATCACCCGATCTAGAAGGGGTGCGATCGGCCTTATGAGCCAAGGGTTTTCGGCCTTAGCCGTAATAGCTTTATGGCCCTCAAAACCAAGCGTGCATTACAGTTAGTCGGCCCAGTCAAGCCCCAAACAATACGCTTGCCAAATACTTTTTTTTGCGGTTAAACGTTTATGTTGTGCTCATCAAGTTCCCGACCACGAGCCTAGTGTTTAGGGAAATGACAGAGGACATCTGGGTATTGATTTTCGTGTTAAGTCATGTAAACTTGCCTAGGTTGCCGAAAGCAGGGTATTGTTGCCTAGCTAAGGCGTTAATCTGTCGATCCGTTGTTGTTCTTCTGCTAACACCTTGCCTTGTCACTCCTCAACCGATAGAGTTTCTGCCAACTGGCGGTGCCTCCATCCGATGAGTTGTGGGGCTTTCATTAGGTTGTTAAGCGCTGGTTTACAGGAGGTCGTTCCTTGAAACGCGTAGTTCCCCAAGAGTCTGAAGCTGATTGCCTGCCCTCTAGTTTGAGCAGCGCTCAATCTGAGACTTCAGGAGGTTATCGTCGAGTGCAAACCTCGGCAGCCATGCTGGGCCTAGCCCTATCTTTCGGAGCGTCTGCTCCGTTTCTCACAGAGCCAGAATTAGCCCTAGCTGCCGATGGCCCTAACCTAACGGTGTTACCTGCGGCGAAGCGAGATCAATCTCCGACGCCCAAGTTGGTGTCCGCTGAGACAACCTCATCCTCGGCTTATCACACCGTTGAATCAGGTGAAAGCCTCTGGAAAATTGCTGCCCAGCACGAGGCCGATGTTCAAGCCATTAAGGTGGCTAACGGCATTGCTGGAGACGATGTATTACGGGTTGGGCAGGTTATTCGGGTTCCTGCCGTAGGCATGGCCAGTTTGACTGTTAGCGCTGACGTCTCTCGTTTGGCTCTCAAAGCCGGTGTCGCTGGAGGCGTTGGTGGTGATTTAGCAACGGCTAGCAGCCTGTTACCCTCCCACGACATACCTTCAGCGGATGAGCTAGAAAAAACTTGGCAGTTAGAAGAGACTCTGGCTCTCACGAGTGAAGATGAGCTATCTGAAGCAGATCTCGCTGCGGCTAACCTAGACAAATTTTCCTCAGAAGAGCTTGAGAGTAGCGCTAGCGGCAGCATCTCCTCACTCCCCCTGGCTGCCCTCCCTACCCTTGAACAAGAGGCTATCCAGGAGCCTGCAGCAGCTCCGGTCGCCGACGATCAGCCAGCCGCCGCCAGCCAGCAAATAGCCAGGGTTGACGAGGTAGCTAGTGCAACGGCCGAACCAGTTGAGTCCTTTGCTAGTTTGCCGCTCTACGAGGCAAGCGAACAGCCGGTTGCTACCGCTCAGACGCCACGACCCGTTGCTGCTGCCAGCACTCTAGCTCCGGAAACTGCCAGCACCTTAGTTAGCACTCTAGCTCCAGAAACTGCCAGCACCTCAGTTGCAGAGAGCAAGAAAGATTTCACCGTAGCGGCGCTGCCTCCACTAACGTCTGCGGCGACTTCAACCGCTGAAGTTGGTACTGTACGGTCCTACCAGGTAAAGCCGGGCGACACCCTATGGTCAATTACCTCTCGCAACGGCCTCACCCTAGATGAGCTTCTCAGCCATAACAACGCTGTCAACCAGCCTGAAGCTCTATCTGTCGGCGACAGCCTGAGCATTCCCTTAGCCTCAGCGACGGAAGAAGCGGTTGGCCTATCCTCCAGCGGTTTGGCAGCGGCTCCTAGGACCCGTGAGCAGGCCATTCGCGACCACTTGTCCCGCATTCGTGAGTCAAATAGCAGCCAGGTTAACCGCGACGCACTCAATGCGCGAATTCGTGAAGCTCGTCAAGAGCTTGAGCGCAGCCGTGTCACCAATGCAGCTCCAGCAACTGTCGCTCTGGAGTACCATAGCCCTGAGCCAGTAGCTGTAGCTTCCAGCGCAGTGGGTGGCTCTGAACCTGCTAGCGCAACAGCTCTAGCCTCTAGGGAGGGTGCCCAAACCCTTGTGTCGTCTGCTGCTGATGCCGAGTGGACAGTGACCGATGCTGCCAAAGACCAGGTGCAGCCGATCGCTACTGCCCTGAATCCAGCAGTTGAGGCCGTGGTTGATGAGCCTGTGCAGGTAGATGCCGCAGCTCCTCTTAGTCAGCTGCTGGCAGCTGCTCCCCTGGGTGCTGATGCTTATCGGGTTGCGCCGAGCATGCATGTTGGGCAGACCGTATCTCCCAACATGCCGATGATGCCGGGTGCCAACGAGTTTTTACCCGAAGCACCTCGTCTTTCCAACGGCTATGTTTGGCCTGCCCGTGGCACCCTGACGTCTGGCTACGGCTGGCGTTGGGGCCGCATGCACCGCGGTGTTGACATCGCCGGGCCAGTCGGGACTCCGATTGTGGCGGCAGCGCCGGGTGTTGTCGCGCGATCGGGTTGGAATTCCGGTGGCTACGGCAACCTGGTAGATATTCGTCACGCCGACGGTAGCCTGACCCGCTATGCCCACAACAGCCGTTTACTGGTGCGTGAGGGTGAACAGGTGCGCCAGGGACAGCAGATCGCTGAGATGGGCAGCACAGGCTACAGTACCGGGCCTCACCTTCACTTTGAGGTGCATTTGCCTAGCAGCGGTACCGTCAATCCCATGGCCTTTCTGCCCGATCGCTAGATATTTGGCCATAGTTTAGTGAAGCGGGCTGACATTGCTGTCAGCCCGTTTTTCGTAGGATCTTGTCTATCAAAAAAATGCTGGATACAGCTTGGTATAGTGGCTAATTTTGTGATAGATTCATTAACTGTTGGTTGACTGATAGGGCTATGCCCTAGCCGGAAAAAAATCGATGCTACGGCTCAGTAGCTCAGTGGTAGAGCAGGGGACTCATAAGCCCTTGGTCGCAGGTTCAAATCCCGCCTGAGCCATTTTCAATTACTTGTCCAGCGCAGCTTTTTCGCTCCTTTCCCAGATTAAGGTTCGGCTGTGGTGGAGCGTCGAAGGGTTTTGGGTATATATCAATATGGCACCGCTAGGCCAAGTACGGACGCTAGAGGCGGTTTTCTCTGGCCTAAGTACTATGATGATACTGCGCACCCGGTGGTACGACCTTGAGGGGATTAACCCATGCCTGATCTGAGAGATGACTGTTTACGGGTAGGTCAGATGGCCCCCGACTTTAGCGCCACCGCCGTAGTCGATCAAAATTTCAAAATCGTTAAGCTATCCGACTACCGGGGCCGCTATGTGGTTCTGTTCTTTTACCCCCTCGACTTCACCTTCGTTTGCCCTACGGAAATTGCAGCCTTTAGCGATCGCTATGATGAGTTTGAGGCTCTCAACACCGAGATCTTAGGCATCTCTGTAGACAGCGAATTTGCGCACCTAGCCTGGATCCAAACTGAGCGTAAACTAGGAGGGGTAGGCGACTTGAACTATCCCCTGGTATCTGACATTAAGAAAGACATCAGCGCTGACTACAACGTGCTTGACCCCGACAGCGGAGTAGCGCTACGGGGGCTGTTTATCATCGACCGAGATGGGGTGCTTCAGCATGCCACTATCAACAACCTGGCTTTTGGCCGCAAGGTCGATGAAACCCTGCGGGTTTTGCAGGCCATCCAGCATGTGCAGGCCAACCCCGATGAAGTCTGCCCGGTTGATTGGCAACCGGGAGATAAAACCATGAACCCCGATCCGGTCAAGGCACGGGAATTCTTTGCTGGGGTTTAGCGATACTGTGGCGATTGCCCCTGCTATGCCGCTGTTGTATTGTCATTTTTTGGCCTGATGACCCCGATCGCGCCGCTCCCAAACCAGGCTACTCCCTGGCGCTATTGGCTGCCGTTGCCCCCTCGATTAGGCCTGCCCCTCGGCCAGATATGCCCCGACTTTGCCCTGTGGGATGTCACCTACCAGCGCACCGTGCGCCTGGCTAACTGGCGAGGGAAGCAGCCGGTAGTCTTGCTCTTTTGTCGCCTCCCAACAGAGATGGCCTACAGCCCTCAGCGGTACGCTTCGCTGGTAGCGTTCAATCAGGCCTACGACCAGTTTCGCAACGCTGGGGCCGAAGTGTTGGCGATCGGCAATCAGCCCCAGCGTCAAGCTCAGGCGGCAGTAGACGATCTGAGCTTAAGATTGCCGCTGCTGTGCGACCCCACAGGAGCAAGCTTTCGCACTTACCACACTGGGCAAGCGCTGGGGGCACCCCTGCCAGCGCAATTTGTGCTAGACGCTCAGGGGCGACTACGCTACTGCCACCTGTTTTCGCTGTTGCACCCAACTACATCGCCGGAAACGCTGCTAGCCACTCTAAGTAGGCTTTAGCTAGCTCTGGATGGCGGTAGAGGCGGCTAGGGGCTGCTCCACGGCGATGCGGGGCAGACGGTGCTTAAAGCCACAGAGAATTTCCCAGCTGATGGTGTTGGCCATGGCAGCCCAATCGTCGGGGCCAATGGTGTGGTGCCCGTCGCGGCCGAGTAGGGTGACGACATCGCCCTCTTGCAAGTTGGGGATATCGCTGACATCTAGCATGAGCTGATCCATCGTGATAGCGCCGATTTGCTGGGCTAGGCGGCCTTTGACCATAACCTGTAGCCGGTTAGAGAGCACCCGCGGCACCCCGTCGGCGTAGCCAATGCCGACCACTGCTAGGCGGAGGGGGCGATCGCACACGTATTGATGGCCGTAGCTAACGCCGGTGCCTGCGGGCACATCCTTGAGATGGGTGATGCGGGCTTTGACCTGCATCACCGGCTGTAGATCGAGCCGCGATTGCAGATGGGGGGCTGGGTAGAGGCCATAGAGCCCCAGACCGACTCGCACCAGGTCGTAGTGCAGCGTGGGGTCAGCCAGGGTGGCGGCGGTGTTGGCCAAGTGCAGCCGGGGAGGAAGCAACTGCTGCTGTTGAAGGTGCCCTAGCGCCGCCCTAAACCGCTGCTGCTGCTGCTGCATAATGGTGGGGTCGGGGCTGTCAGCGGTGGCCAGGTGAGAGTAGAGGCTGTCGATTTTGAGGTGGGGCAACTGCCGCACAAACTGGACAAAGTCTACGGCCTCAGCCCAGGGAAACCCCAGGCGGGTCATACCAGTGTCGATCTTGAGATGCACTCCCACCGGACAGGAAGCAGCTAGTCCAGAGAGCGTGTCGGAAAAAACTAGGGCCTGCTTGGGGTTGACCAGGGTGGGCTGGAGTCGCCAATGGGCGATCGCCTGCATTTCTTCAGGGCTGTTGACCGCCCCCATCACCAAAACTGGTGCCTGAACGCCTGCGGCCCTCAGCTCAATTCCCTCAGGGACGGTGGCCACGCCAAGCCAGGTGGCCCCAGCTTGCAGCGCCGTTTGGGCAACGACAACAGCACCGTGACCGTAGGCATCGGCCTTCACTACCGCCATGAGTTGGGTGGTAGCGGGCAACAGTCCCCTAAACTGGCGCACATTGTGGCGCAGCGCCGCCAGATTGATCTCGACCCAGGCACGACAGCAGCGCATGGGTTCCAGGCTTGGAGTGTGATCCCAACTCAGCATCGTGTTCCTCCTTCACCACCGGGGCTAGCGCCTCATCATAGCGCCAGAACTGGCCAGCAGATGGGCTGACGCTAACCAAGGTACTGACTCCAGGACAGTCTACCAGAGGTCAAAAACCTCAACTTAGCTTCTGTGCTAACATCAATCCAAATATTCTTTAGCCAATTATCCGCGCATTTGAATGGGTAAGGTTCTGGTGCTCAACGCCTCCTATGAACCGCTCAACATTACGAGCTGGCGTCGGGCTGTCGTCCTTATTATTAAGGGCAAGGCGGAGCGGGTTGAGCATAATGGCAAGTTTGTCTACGCTGACTTTCCGCTGCCGACGGTAATACGCCTGCGCCACTACGTACGGGTGCCCTACAAAGATATACCACTCACTCGGCGCAACTTGCTCCAGCGCGACAACCACACCTGTCAGTACTGCGCCTACAGCGGCGACGGCCTCACCCTCGACCACGTGATACCCCGATCGCGCGGCGGCGGCGACACCTGGGAAAATATGGTCGCTGCCTGCGTACGCTGCAACGTGAAAAAGGGCAATCGCACCCCAAGGGAAGCCAATATGCCACTGTTTAGCCAACCCCGCAAGCCCCATAGCAGCCTCTACTTTGAGGTGACGCGGCAAATCCACAGCGGCGTACACCAGGAGTGGAAGAAGTACGTCATTGGCATCTCATGATTGCTCTATACCCATGATTACGCTGTTGGAATCGCCTAACTGCCCTATCTCAATAATTGCTCTGAGCGTAGCCGATGCTGCGACGCTGCTCGACTACCGGTAGCTTCATCCTGAGGGGTGCTACCTCAAGGTCATGGGGATTGAGATCCCATGACCTGATGACCGTTAAAAGCAGACTCTATCGGGTGACTCTAGCAGTTCCGCTGCAATTTGCGATAATGAAGTAGGGCCACGGCGCTATCGACAGCGCTTTTAAATCAAGACGATGGTGAGCCAAGCGGGTTGACGTTAGCTCCCCTAACGCCGTTGAGGTCTATCCCTTGTCTTTGCACTAAGGGGCTACGTCTATCTACCATCGAGCGCGCTGTCGCACAAGGAATTGCCCATGATGACATTCAATTTAGACTCCGACACCGCTGAAACCACCTTTCCTAACGGCAGCGGCACGATCTCTCTTGTGCCCCGCCCTGAAAACGACAGCGACTCCGAAGATCCGGTGCAGGCGGTGCGTCGACTGCTAGAGGGGCATCGCGGCGATCGCCACCTGGTGCTGCTGCAAGACTTTCCCGACCCCGATGCGCTGTCGTCAGCTTGGGCCTACAAGCTGATTGCCACCAACTACAAAATCGAGTGCGACATTGTCTACGCGGGCACCCTTAGCCATCAGGAAAATATCGCCCTCGTCCGGCTCACGGGTCTGCCTGCCCGCCGCTGGCTGACTGCTGCCGATGGGGCTCACCTGGCTGATTACCAAGGGTTGGTGCTAGTCGACAACCAAGGCACGACGAGCCAACTCTACGAACACCTGCGGGAGGCGGGGCTGCCCCTGGTGCTGGTAATTGACCACCACGCCCCCCAGTCTAAACTCGACGCCGAATACATTGACCTGCGCCCCCACATCCGGGCCACGGCCACCATCTTGACCCAGTATTTGCAGCAGGGGCTGCTGAACCTCGATCGCAACAACAGTAAGCACACCAAGTGTGCCACCGCTCTCATGCACGGGCTGCGGGCTGACACCAACCAGCTGATGCACGCTGGGGCTAGCGACTTTATGGCGGCGGCCTACCTGAGCCAGTTTTACGATGGTCAGCTGCTGAGTGCCGTGCTGCAAGCGTCGCGCTCAAAGCGGGTGATGGATGTGATCGAGCGATCGCTGCGCAACCGCAAGGTGCAAAACAACGTCTCTATCGCCGGGGTCGGCTACCTGCGCTACGACGACCGCGACGCCATTCCCCAGGCAGCAGACTTTTTGGTGACCGAAGAAAACGTGCACACCGCCGTGGTCTATGGCATCGTCCACGACGAGGATGAAGAGCGCGAGGTGGTGATTGGCTCCCTGCGCACCAGCAAAATCACCCTCGACCCCGACGAATTTATCAAAGAAGCCTTTGGCCAAGACAGCGAGGGCCGATTCTTTGGCGGCGGGCGATCGATGGCTGGCGGCTTTGAAATTCCGGTGGGCTTTTTGTCGGGCTTTTACGAAAACTCGGAGTTCAACCGGCTCAAGTGGGAAGTCTTTGACACCCAGATCAAACAAAAGCTCTGGCGGCTGATCAACCCTGAAGAAGGCATGATCAACACCGATTAGGGCTGGAACTCTTGTTTGGCCCATAGTCGACCAGTGGCAAAGCTCTAACAAGACCAGGCGACAAGAACAAAACCCCTCACCTAGCTCTAGGTGAGGGGTTTTGTTCGTTGAGCAGGGTTGTTGCCTAGGACTGAAACATTTCAGGCGATACCGGCTCAGTGAAGTCGTCTTCGGCGATCGCCCTCTGCCCCCCAGACCCAAACCCGCCGTGCAGCAAGGTGTAGAAGCAGGGAATGATAAACAGCGTCAGCACCGTGGCTAGCGATAAGCCCGAAAATACCACAACACCTAGAGGTTGCAGAAACTCTGACCCCTCGCCAATGCCCAAGGCCAGAGGAAACAGCCCCAGTACCGTTGTGCAAGTGGTCATCAGAATAGGGCGCAGGCGGCGAGGGGCAGCGCGCAGAATGGCCTCTTGGCGCGAGCAGCTGGTGGCCTCATAGATCTGGTTGGCCAGCTCTACCAGAATGATGGCGTTGTTGACCACAATACCCACTAGCAGCACCGCCCCCACCACCACTGTGGCCCCGATTGCCGTCTGAGTCACATACAGACCTAAAATCCCCCCTGCTAGGGCCAGAGGCACGGTGAGCATAATCACCAGAGGGTCGATCAGCGAGTTGTACTGCACCGCCATCACCACAAACACTAGGAAAGCGGCCAGGGCACCGAGCACCACCAAAGACTTCTGTAGTTCACTATTGGTTTCGGCGGCGGAACTTGGCAGCACAGACACGCCCTCAGGCAGATCGATGCCCTCCAGAATGGCCTGCGCCTCAGCCAGGGCTGCCCCTAGGCTAGCTCCCTCAGCTAAGTCGCCCCCAATCAGGTAAACCTGCCGCCGGTTGATGCGCTGAATTTCGCCCGGCGCTGGCCCCAGACCAACCGTGGCAATATCGCCAAGCTGAATGCGCTGCCCCCCGTCGGTAAAGAGTGGAATATCGAGCAGCTGAGACGACTGCTGCACGCTGCCGGGCTCGATCTGCACCTGCACATCTACCAGGCGATCGCCCCGCTGGAGCTGAGTGGGCACCGAGCCGTTCAAAGCAGTTTGAATGGTAGCCCCAATATCTGCGGCCGAGAGGCCCAAGTCGGCGGCCCGAGCCCAGTCGGGCAGAATGCGTATCTCTTCCTGGGGGTCTTCGCCTTCGGGACGGAAGCGGGCCAGGGTAGCCTGTTCACCTAGGGCAGCAACCACCTGCTGGCCTGCCTCAAGCAAAGCCTCGCTATCATCACCTTGAAGGCCGACATCCAGGTCAGAGCGCACTGGCGAGTTGCTCAAGACCAGACCCCGAACCGATTCAGGACTGACGTTGAGGCGAGTATCCACTAGGGGAAGACGGCTCAGTTCACCGTTGACCCGCTCCACAAACGCCTCAGTGTCAGTGCCGGGTTTGAGGGTGATGGTGCTGCTGCCCCGCAGAGTATTTTCGCTAGTATTACTGCCAAATAGAGAACCGCCCGCCGTGGTGAAAACATATTCGGTTTCAGGTTGGGTGAGCAACACCTCATCGACGGCCTGCATGACCCGTCGGTTGCCCTCAACGGTTGTGCCCGCAGGTAGGCGAGCAAATACCCGCGCCTGCCCGGTGTTAATGCGGGGCAAAATCTCCTGAGGAATTTTGCCCACCATCCAGTAGCTGCCGCCGCCAAACACCAGCAGCGCTAGGGCAATGACAAAGACACGCCGCTGAACGACGCGGCTGAGTAAGCGACCATAGCCCACAGTCAAGCCTTCCAGACGATTGTTAAACCAGCGGAATGGCCCCCAGCTTTGCAGCGATCGCGTTGGCCGCCCCATAATCAACCGTGCGGCTAGGGCAGGCACTACCGTCAGGCCCACCACCAGAGACGCGGCCACAGAAAAGCTAACAGTCAAAATCAGCTCATTAAAGATCAGCGCAATGAACCCCCCAATCAGCAAAAAGGGCAGCACCGCCACCAGGTTGGTCAGCGTAGAGGCAAGCAGAGCACTCTCTAGCTCTTGACTGCTGGCTTCGGCCTGAAAAATCGCCTCGCGAACGCTGTAGCCCCCCTCGTGGCGCGATCGCTCCAGTTCTTCGGCCCGTTTGGCCATATTTTCTAGCATGACGATGGAGTTATCCACCACAATGCCGACTCCTAGGGCTAGGCCCCCCAAGCTAAACACGTTGAGCGACAGACCAAACAGCCCCATCAAGATGAGGGCCATCAGCGTCGCTAGAGGGATGGCGGTAACAATGATGAAGGTTTGCCGCAGAGAACCCAAAAACAGCAGCACCACCAACCCCGCCAGGGCAGCCCCGCTCAACCCCGACATAGTCACGTTATTGATGGAGTTGCGAATAAACCGCGACTCGTCGAGGGTGGCGACTGTGTCCATCCCCTCGGGCACTTGGCCAGCCTGACGCATTTCTTCTAGCTTGGCCTTGACCCCGTCTACAACATCGATGGTGTTGGCAGCGGGCTGCTTTTGAATGCTGACCTTGACGGCGGGCTGACCATTCAAATTGACGAAGACTCGCTGCTCCTCGGTGCCGT
This sequence comes from Leptolyngbya sp. FACHB-60, assembly GCF_014695775.1. Taxonomy (GTDB): domain Bacteria; phylum Cyanobacteriota; class Cyanobacteriia; order Phormidesmidales; family Phormidesmidaceae; genus Nodosilinea. The sequence goes on from NZ_JACJOX010000011.1 coordinate 21,336, forward strand.
CAATGACGGTGGCGACATCCTGCAAGTACACCTGCTGGGGCGGGTCGGTGCCCGGTACAGTAATGGGGATATTTTGCAGCTCATCCGCTGACTCAAACCGCCCTACTAGTCGGGTGAGGTTTTCTTCGCTGCCGCCCCGCAGCCGCCCACCGGAGATATCCTGGTTGCGCTCTTCTAGGGCATCGATGATGTCGGTGACGGCGATGCCTGCGGCCTGAAGGCGGCGCAGATCGACGTTCACCTGCACCTGCTCATTGACGCCGCCGGAGACGTCAGTGCTGGCGACGCCAGGCACCTGTTGAAGCTCTCGGGCCAGTTCTTCCTCAGCAAAAATGCGCAGTTCTTGCGAGCTGAGCCGGTCAGAGGTGAGCGCCATCTCGTATACCGGCAACTGGGAGGGGTCGGCCTTGAATAGTCGCGGTGTCTCGATGCTTTCGGGCAGGGTGCTGCGGGCGCGGTTGAGAGTGGCTGTGGCGTCGTTGAGGGCCTGGTCGATATTGCCGCCAGGCTCAAAATATAAGTCGATGCTGACCTGCCCTTCTCGGGTTTGAGAAAACACTTGAATGACGCCTTCGGTGGCGGAAAGTGCTTCTTCTAGGGGGCGGGTTACTTCGTCAATAGCCACCTCGGGCGATAGACCCGGCGTGTCTCCCCGTAGGCCAATGCGGGGGTAGGTGATGGAGGGCAGCAGGTCTACCGGCAGCTGCGAGGTGATAAAAAAGCCCATCACGAAGACGGTTAGCGTCAGCATCAGAGTGCCAATGTGTCGCCGAATCGCCAGCCCGCTGATGCTAAAGCTGCTCTTGGGAAAGGAGGAGGGGGTAGTCATGGGTGGAGGAGGGTGAGGGGCGTGGCGATGGGAGGGTAGAAGTAGTTTTGAGTGCTGAGTGTTGAGTTTTGAGTTCTCTAGGAATCGCTTAACTCAAAACTTAAAATTCAAAACTTTTCTCAGCCCTCGGAGGTCAAACTGAGCTCTACGGTTTGCCCTGCTTCTAGGGGCTGACTGCTGCGGACGACATACTGTTCGCCGGGGGTGAGGCCAGAGAGAATGGTCACCCGGCCATCGGCGCGATCGCCCACCTGCACCGATCGCGACTCAACCACCGGGTCGCCCTCGGCTTCAGTGACGACAAAGATCTGGTTGTCGCTGTTTTCTGCAGTTTCTAAAGCGCTTTCAGGCACCACAACGACATCGGATTGATTGCCGCTGCTGGTAACTCGGGCCAGCAGACCGCTGCTGATGCGGTTACTGGGGTTAGCTACGGTAATCTCGATGGGCAGCAGCCGCGAAGTGCTGTCGGCTACTGGCGAAATGCGCGTCACCTGACCGGTGAAAGTGTCGTCGGGGAAGGCATCAATGGCAATCTCAACCGACTGCCCAACACTAAATTCGCTGAGGTTGCTGTCGGCCACTTGAATGACAACCAGAATTTCTGACAGGTCGCCCAGCGTTAAAACAGCCTCTCCAGGCAGGATTAAATCGCCAGGTTCAGCAATCCGTTCTAGCACGACGCCTGACAATGACGCAGTTAGGTTGGCAAAGGAGAGGCGCTGCTGGGTCTCGCGCAAGATCGATCGCTGGGCTTCGACGCGCTGCTGGGCCGCCGCCACGGCCTGTTGTCGGGTGCGCACCTGTTCTTGAGACGAGGCCAGGGCCTGTTCAGACGTGCGCAGGGTGGTTTGGGCCTGCTCGGCGGATTGAGTTGAGATCGCGCCCTGGGAGGCAAGGGTCGCCAGGCGCTGGGCGTCGTTGCTGGCCTGCTGGAGCCGCACTCGCGCGTCTTCGATGGAGGTGCGAATGTCCGCGAGTTCGGCCTCGGCCTGGGCGACTTCAAACTGGCGGGCGGCGAGTTCGGCCTGGGCTTCGCCTACGGCGGTTTGCAGCAGCACGTTGTCGATGGTGGCAACCACCTGGCCCTGCTGCACCGTGTCACCGACATCGCGGGTCAGGGAGAGGAGACGCCCTTCGGCCTGCGATCGCAGCGAAACTTCTCGTGCCGGGCGGGTGGTACCGGTATAGATGCGGCTCGAATCTTCGGCGGCGGCAGCCACGGCTGTATCAACGACGGTGGGGCCCTCTTGCTGCTCGGGCTGGGCCTGGGCGGCGGGCTCTATGGGTTTGCCACAGGCTACCGTTGCAATCGCCATTGCTCCGATCAACACTAGCCCCGGCAATTGCCTTAGGGAGGGTCGTGGCCCCCCAAAATGACCAACAACCATACCTAGTTCCCTTAATCTGTTGCTTTACTTTACTTTACAATCTTCAGCCGGGCTTCTATCTTTTAGAGGATGCCAATCCCGAGGGCTGTTATCTGACCTCGATACGTTTCCCACGGTGACTGGGTTCTAAACTCTCTATCGGTAAGGCCAGGCTTTGGTTGCCCTTAGTCCTGCCACCACGCCACGGGGACGATACCCCAGGTCGATCGCTCGCCGGCTGCCAGACGACACATCCGCCGGACGGGCGGCGGGCATGGGTACATCAGCCTGCTTGCTCGGCACCAGCAGAGTTTTGTCAAACCCAAACACCTCGGCCAAGTGCAGGCCAAAGTCGTAGCGGCTGAGGCGATCGGGGCCGCCAAGGTGCAGCAGACCCGAGGCCTTCTCTAGGGCAAGCAGCAGGCCAGCGGCGGCGTCTTCAACGTAGGCCGGGGTGCGAAACTCGTCGGTAAACAGGTGCAGGGGCTGCCCTGCCTCCAGCGTGCGTAGAAACCCCTGCAAAAAGCATTCTGCCGTTGGGCTAGGAGGACCGTACAGCAGCGGCATGCGGCAGATGACAGCGTTGGGATGGGCAGTCTGAATGATGGCTTCAGCTTCGACTTTGTGGCGACCGTAAACGCTGATGGGGCTGGGGGGTGAGGTTTCGTCGTAGGGGGCCGCCTGGCCATCAAACACCTGGTCAGTAGAGGTAAAAGCAAAGGGAATGTGGCGATTCGCGAAGCGATCCGTCCCGGAATCGCCGCAAATTTGGGCCAGCACCCGCGTCGCTTCGACGTTCATGGCGTAGGAGAGGTCAGGCTCCTGTTCACAGCGGTTGGGCTGCGACAGGGCGGCGGTGTGAATCACGGCATCGGGGGCGACCTGCGCGAGCCACTCTTTGAGGGCGATCGCATCAGTGAGATCAATACAGTGCAGTTTCACCCCTGGCAACGGGGGAGAGTGGTGGTGATAAGTGCCCTCGACCTGCCAAGTCGCCTGAGCCGCGCGGGCCAGATGCCAGCCCAAAAAACCGCTAGCGCCAGTAATCAGCAGGCGGCGGTGGTTTGAGGCCAAGGTTGGGTGTGCCATAGCGCCCGAGATGGGATTGAATGAAGAATTGCCGAGCAGGGATTGCGGGTAATGGGCCTAGCGGAGTTGAACAACACTATGGCTTGGGGAAGACAGAACCATTGGCGGCGGCTTTGGCTGCTGGCGCTTGGCCTAGGACTGGCCTTAGGCCTAAGCTGGCCGGTGCCCCACGCTAGACTGTCTGCCTTTGCCCAGACCACAGTAGACCCAGCGGCACAATTTTTTGCCGACGTGCTGGTGCGGGGGCAGCCCGTGTTGCAGGTGGGGGGGTTGCCCGATGTTAGCGCAGCCGACCGGGCAGGGCAAATCAACCGGCGCATTGCCGCTCTACTCAACCAGACCGATAACCCAGACCCCATTACCGTCAACGTGGATGGCGATCGCGACTTGGCTACCCTGCAAGTCAACCAGCGGGTGATCATGACCGTGACCCAGCAAGACGCGCTGGACTTTGATACCGATATGGCTACCCTGGCCCAGCGCTGGGCGAACCTGCTCAACCAGGCTATGGCCCGCACTAATTTAGCAGCGGCAGTGTCGTACCGCATTCGCGGCACCGCCCAGCAGTTGACGAGAAATACCCTAGATAATTTGCCTGCTCTGCTGGGGGCGCTGGTGGTGCTGGTGCTGACCTGGCTGCTGGCGGCGCTGGTGCGCCACACCGTGCTGGTGTGGGCCTCAAAAACCGAGGGCGATCGCACCACCGAAGAGCTGATCAGCCGCCTCTGCTACGGCGGCGTGTGGACTCTGGGCTCTGTGGTGGCCCTGGGCGTGATGGGGCTTAACTTTGCCGCCTTGCTTGGCACTCTGGGCCTGACTAGCGTTGCCATCGGCTTTAGCCTGCGCGACGTGCTGAGCAACTACATCTCTGGGGTCATTTTGCTGGCCACCCGGCCCTTTCGCATTGGCGACCAAATTGTCATCAACAATTTCGAGGGCACAGTTACTCAGATTCAGCTGCGGGCTACCACCGTGCAAACCTACGACGGTCGCCTGGTCTATATTCCCAACCAGGAGGTGTTTCAGAGCAGCATTACCAACAACACTGCCTCGCCCGTGCGCCTCAGCAGCGTCACCGTGGGCATTGATCACGACGCCGATTTGCCCGACCTGTTTAACCGCATTCAGCAGCAGATGAAACAAATTAAGGGGGTTGAGCTTGACCCCGAACCCATTGTGCTGGTGCGAGAATTGACCCCCAGCACCGTGAACCTTGAGGCGCAGTTTTGGGTGAACTCTCGAAAACAGTCGTTTTTGCAGGTGACCTCTCACGTGTTGGCCGCCATCAAGCTAACGCTGCAAGACGCCCAGTTTGCCGAAACCAATGCCCCTGAAGACATGGCGATCGAGCCCCTCTCCAATGAACCTCTCCCCAATCCCCCATCCCTTGAGCAGCGTCTATAGCCGCTGGCGGCAACGGCGCTATTCTTAAACGCACCCCCATTCAGCTGGCAGCTATGGAACGCAATCAGTTTCGCATCGGCACGTTTAATCTCAACAACCTGATGCTGCCTGATCGCGAGTTTTACCCCGGCGAAGTCCATTCTCAGGTCAACTACCTCAAAAAGCTCACCTGGATTGGGGCTCAGCTCGATCGCATGAAGGTCGATATCTGCGGCTTTCAGGAGGTGTTTCATCGGGGGGCGCTGAAAGAAGCGTTGCACCGCAGTGAATATCACCAGCAGCACGAGATTGTCATGGCCGAGGGGTTTGGGCGGGGGCCTGGGGTGGCTCTGGCCACTCGGTTTCAGGTTTTGCGGCAGCGGGTCTACGACGAGTTTCCGCCCGAGAGCGTGCTGGATTTGGAGGGGGCTGAGATCCCCATCCGGCGGTTTTCGCACCCGGTACTAGCGGTCGACCTGGCCCTGACAGAGACGATTCACTGCACCGTGTTTGTGGTGCACCTGAAGTCAAAGCGGCCCATGATGACCAACGGTGTCGATCGCAGCGACCCGGTCGAGATTGCTAAGGGCCATGCCCGCTCGCTGATTCGCCGCACCGCCGAGGCCACTGCCCTGCGGTTTTTGCTGATGGAGGGGCTGCGCGATCGCCGCTATCCGGTAATTGTCATGGGCGATGTCAACGACAACCACATCGCCGTTACCACCCAGATCGTAACTGGGCAGCCCCCGTGGGAATCCTGGCCCTACCGCAAAAAAGCCCCCGTGTGGGACGTGCTGCTCTATCAGGTCAAAGACATTCAGGCCCGACTGGGCTACGGCGACCACTACTACACCCACATTCACAACGGCCACTACGACAGCCTTGACCACATTATGGTGAGCGAAGAATTTTCGGTCCAAAACCGCGATCGCATTGGCCAGGTCACCTATGTGTCAGTGTTTAACGACCACCTGTTTGACCAAACCCTGCTAGATGAAACGATTGAACCTTGGCAGTCCGATCATGGTCAGGTGGTGGCCACCATTGAGCTCAACCCGCCCCAGTCGGCTCGCCCCCAGCTAGTGGTTTAGCGCAGTCGTCAAGCGAATCGCCAACGTGTCAGTTTCAGGCATCAGTTCCAGTTAGATAGTGCATTAAGGCTATAAAGCCCTACCCGCTGCAAAGTGTTCAGAGGCTTCAAAGTTTTTAATAGTTGGGCGGGCGGGCTTGATTGCGCTGGTGTTGCAAGGTGCACTGAGTCGTCATAGAGGCGACTCCGGGACGGAGACTCGTTCCGAGGCAGCCCCCGTTTCTGAGATGCCGTAGACTTTACGCTTCGCGAATCGCCAAAGTCACCAAAAGCCTGATCTGCTTTGGCCCGCCTACTTTGGCCCACTCTAACCACGAAATGTAAATCGCCCTAGTATAAGTGCTCCGCCCGGTGTCACACTAAATAGTGACCATAGGTTTATCCACCGCTGCTGGGTAAATCGTTTCTACGAGGTGTCTATGACCGGTGCTGTGCTCTCCCCAATAGACTGGCCCGCCCTTGAAGACGGGCTGCCCCCGCTGTCGGGTCGAGAGGCCGATATCGCCGGTATTATGGCTAACCCAGAGCCGGTGTTTTTGCCCCGCACCAACCTAAATCTGGCCGATATTTCGGCGGGCTTTGCGATCGCCCTGCACATGCACCAGCCCACCATTCCTGCCGGGGCTACGGGTGAGCTCATCAACCACCTCCAGTACATGTTTGAGCACCCTTACGACGGGGATAACCACAACGCCGGCACCTTCGCCTACTGCTACGCCCGCCTGGGCGACTTTATTCCAGAACTGGTGAATAACGGCTGCAACCCCCGCGTCATGCTCGACTACTCGGGCACGCTGCTGTGGGGCCTACAGCAGATGGACCGGCAAGATATTTTGGCTAAGCTGCGCCGTCTGGCCTGTGACCCCACCTACCAACCCTACGTCGAATGGCTGGGCACCTGCTGGGGCCACGCGGTGGTGCCCTCGACCCCCGTACCCGACCTCAAGCTGCACATTCGCGCCTGGCAGCACCACTTTGCCGCTCTGTTTGGGGCCGAAGCCCTGGCCCGCGTGCGGGGTTTCTCACCACCAGAGATGCACCTGCCCAACCATCCCGACGTGCTCTACGCCTTTGTTAAAACCCTCAAAGACTGCGGCTACCGCTGGATGCTGGTGCAAGAGCACACGGTGGAATCGGTAGAGGGGCATGGCCTGTCGCAGCCCCACCTGCCCCACCGCCTGGTCGCCCGCAACGCCCAGGGCGAAGTTGAAGAAATTGTGGTGCTGATCAAAACCCAAGGGTCTGACACCAAGCTGGTGGGTCAGATGCAGCCCTACTGGGAGGCCAAGACCTTGAGCCAAGCTGCCCTCGGCAATGCCACAGTGCCGCAGCTAGTCAGCCAAATCAGCGATGGCGAAAACGGTGGCGTGATGATGAATGAGTTCCCCAGCGCCTTTATGCGATCGTGGTACGAAATGCGCGACCAGGGGGGCGGTCATCGGGGCGTGGTGGGCTTCAACGGCACCGAATATCTGGAACTGTTGGCAGCGGCGGGGGCTGGACCAGAGACCTTCCCGATCTGTCAGGCAGTTGGGCAATCCCGTCTATGGCAGGCTATGGGTGATGCCAGCGGCCCTGAGGCAGTGGCGGGGGCGATCGCATCCCTCCGCGCCGAAGACAGCAATTTTTCAATGGAAGGCGGGTCTTGGACGGGCGATCGCAGCTGGGTGCAGGGCTACGACAACGTGCTCGACCCCATGCAGCGCCTGTCGGCCCAGTTTCACCAAACCATGGCTCGTCAACCCGAGCGGGGCGATGCCCTAGAGCGCCAGCACCGCTACCGCAATGCCCTAATTCACAATCTGCTGCTGCAAACCAGCTGCTTTCGCTACTGGGGTCAGGGCACCTGGACGGGCTACGCCGAGGAACTCTACCGTCGCGGTCAGGCCATATTGGCCCACGACTTTGCTTAAGGTGCGATCTTCTATAGACGCCTGGCGATGTTCGAGCATCGGGTAGTGATTCAGACATCTTGCGATCGCCACTTATCCCTATGATGAGACCTAGCATTTAGGGATATCAGGGTATGGACTATAAGCAAGAGCTAATCACCACAATCCACGACCTGGGATACGATTTCGAGCGTTTAGAGCAGCGTCTCACCGAACTTAGCCAAACCAACCCTACTGCCGTGCTGATTCCATCGCTCTATGAAGAGCTAGAGCGCCCGGCCCTGGCCACCATTCGCGACCACCTCAGCCACTCCCCGTTTGTCAACAACGTCATTGTCTGCCTCTATGCCGATACCTTTGAGCAGTACCGCCATGCGGTGCAGTTCTTCGAGCCGCTGCCCCAGCCCACCTTTGTCCTGTGGGAAAATGGCCCGCGCATTACCGACATTCTGCAAACCCTCAAAGACAAAGGGCTAGACCTGCTGCGGTTTAAGGGCAAAGGCCGCGCTGTGTGGCTCGGGTTAGGGGTGGCTTCTCTGCATGCAGCGGCGATCGCGCTCCACGATGCCGACATCGTCACCTACGATCGCGCCTACCCCCTCAAGCTGCTCTATCCCCTGCTAGAGCAAGACTTTGGCATTGCTTTCAGCAAAGCGTATTACGCTCGCGTAGGCGGCGATCCCCGCAGCATGCACGGTCGGGTGACCCGGCTTTTTGTTACCCCGCTGATCACCTCACTGATGGAGCTGTTTGGCTACCGCGACTACCTGCGTTATCTCGACGCCTATCGCTACCCCCTCTCGGGTGAGTTTGCCCTCTCCGCCGACCTAGCGCTGACAACCCGCATTCCCGGCAACTGGGGGTTAGAAGTAGGTCTGCTGGCCGAGGTCTATCGCAACGTGGCCCTCAAGCGCATTGCCCAAATTGACCTGGGCGTTTTTGAGCACAAACACCAGACCCTAGGCAGCTCAACCAACTCAGGGCTGCAAAAAATGTGTCGCGACATTTTGCAGTCGGTGTTTAGAACTCTGACCGAAACTGAGCAAGTGGTGATTGGCCAAGACCACATTCGCGCCCTGCGGATTAAGTACCGCCGCGAGGCCCAAAACCTCGCCCGTCAGTATTTCGTCGATGCTCGCTTCAACGGTCTAGAGTACGATCGCCACCAAGAAGAGATCACCATCGAAACCTTTGAACAGGTCATCCTTGAAGCCGGCAACCAGTACCTCGACGACCCCACCGGTACTCAAATTCCCGACTGGACTCGTGCCCTAGCTGTCATCCCCGACCTGCGTGAGCAGCTACTCGATGCCATTCTCTCAGATATGGCCCAGGCGCGATCGGCCCCAGCACCAGTGGCGGATGCCACTGCCATGGCATCCGCCGTCTATTAATCAATTGCCCATGATCACCTGTCGGTAATCAACGGGGCATGGCGTGCCTAGGCCGGTTTCTTTTTGGGCACGTTGCTAGTGCTGCTCATGCTGGCCGGTAGCTCATTGCGGCTGCGCAATGTTACGTTGGCCCCTTCGCTCGATTGTTCAATCACTAGCAGAGGGGTGGGCTTGGCTTTTTGATCCCAATGCATGTTGGCAATGCGGCCTTGGATAGTGGGCTGCCAGTGGGTTTCTTCGGCATCAGGGCTCATAAAGTTTTCAATGCATTCGACCAGCTGACCGATGGTCGAAGAAGTGGCCTGGGTCGGTAGCTTGGCCAGTCTAATTTGAATGCGAAACAGCACCCGTTTTTTTGCGATCGGGTTGTCTTGGGGAGCATACTCAACGTCAAAGATCTCATCCACCACGCGGGGCTTGCTGGCAACACCAATCAGCCCTTCTTCAGCCTGGCGGGGACGCAGAGCGACGCTAATTTTTTGCTTAACCTTGACCTTGAGCTGGTTCACAATCGACGTATGGAAATGCTCTTCGTCCATGCGCATGCGCAGGTAGTCGAGGTTAAATTCGCGAGAGTGAATTAGGTCAGGGTTTTGCTCCATCTTGCTGATGGTTTTGAGAGCTAGCTTGACCTTTTTTTGCAGCTCTTGATTTTTGTAGGATTCAAATTTGAGCTGCTTTAGCAGATGGCGCGTTTGCAGGTAAGAATAGACACCCAACCCTAGCAATAGCATTAGCAACCCCCCAGACGAGAGCATCCAAAGGTTATCAAGCTGGGGCCGACTGGCGGCGGGCGCTTGGGCAAGGGTTGAATGCACCAGAACTGTGGAAGTTTTCATGGCTATTTGCACTAGGCGATTACGGTTATACCTATAGTTCCCCCAACATAACCCGGTTTAATCTGCGTCTGTAAAGAATCGCCAAGATTTCTAATAAGCTTGAAACAAGCCTACGTGATTTTACAGCTCTCTTTCATGTTTAAAGAAAAGCAACTATGGCCATAGAAATGGGCGGGGGCTAGCTCTTTTTGGGGCGAGCTTTCCAGGTACCGCCATAGCGATAGCTGGCGTTTTGCTCGCGTTGAGTTTTTTGGCAGTGGGGGCAGGCCAATACCCAGGTTGCTCCAGGGGCGCACTGAATGCGGTACCGCACTGTTGCCGGAGCCTGACACAGATCGCAGGGCTTGGCCTGCAGATGAGATGCCACGCCTCTATTTTTGGTTAGCCGACTTAAACCGACCTAGGGCAAAGTCTCGCTTGTGCTGATGCTTGGTATTGCGCCCCGTCACCCGCTTGCGCCACAGGCGAAAACTTGAGGGCTGCATGTAGCAACGCATGATAGCAATCACCTGTTTCTCTGCTAGCCCGAACTGAATCTCAATGGCCTCAAAGGATGTGCGATCTTCCCAGGCCATTTCGATGACGCGGTCAATGATGTGTAGGTCGAACTTAGGGCGGGCCATAGGCGATCGGGAGGGGATATCGAGCAGAGTCAGCTTTGCTACCGCAACGAATCTATGGAGGCCAGCGCAACAGAGGGAAGGCTTGGCGCAGGGGCATCAGCTAGCAGCAACGATGGACCGTCAATAGCGATCGCACTTCCCCCTAAAGACAGCTGTGCTAAGGAATGCGGTGAACTGTTCAGCTCAGTAATTCTCACTGTCTTGCTAACTTTGCGGTCATTAAGTCAAATTTTTGCGTCATTATAGAGAGTCATACGGTTTACCGCTGAGATTGAGTCGCGATCGCGCCTACCTATGAAACCCGGCAGCAAATATTATCCTTTATTCAATCACCTGAAGACCTCTGGCAAAGCCGAAGTTTTGCTGACCTTTGCCGACATTGAGGCCTTGCTCGGGAACCCGCTACCTCACTCAGCTGTTGAGCGCAAAAACTGGTGGAGTAACCGCGACACCCCCGCCGCTCTCCAGGCTGGAGCCTGGGTCGGAGCGGGCTACCACGTTCACGAGATTGATGTAGAGACCAAAACCGTTACCTTTCGCAAGTTTGAGGCTCAGTACAAAATCGAGCAAAAAGACGGCAAAATCATTTGGCAGCAAGATGCCATCCGCGCCCTGCGCAAGCATATGGGCCTTACCCAAATGGAGTTTGCTGAGCAGATGGGCGTGCGCCGCCAAACCGTCAGCGAATGGGAAAACGGTGTCTATGACCCTGATCGCAGCACCGCTAAATTTCTAGAGCTGATAGCTAAACACGCCAACTTCACCGCGCCTCTACCCGAAGATCCTCAAAGCCTCTGACCGCTGTCTGCCCAGCGATCGCGACAAGCAACGGATCGCAGTTAAAGCTAGTGATTTGTTCTATTTGCTCAATGCACCTTCTGGCTAGGGCTGAGTTTTCTCCCCATGCTCTAGCAACTGTTCGATCGTCGTTAACCGATGCTGCCACGATCGCAGCCTATAGCCACTATTCGCCGTATCCACCGACATCCTTTGATTCACCGAGGTGCGTACCCTAGCCAGTCCAGCTTTCACATTTTCCAGATTGCGATGGGATGGCTCTTGGGCCAGGGCGTCAAACTTGCTGCCCAGGTCATTGACCTCGCCAATCCAAGGTTCTAAGGCATTGCGATCCATCCAGAGGCGCTGGTGGGTCAGCAGCCAGCTCCACTCGCGCTGGAGGGCAGCATAGCGGCTAGCGGCCATGGCGTAGGGGGCAGTGGGGCCAGGTGGGCTGCCACTCTGGGTTTGGGCCAGCACGGTGTTTAGTTCAGTATTTAGATCGGCGGCGGCAAACAGGGCATAGCCGGGGGTGGGCAGGTCGCGGCTGGCCTGCATCTGGTCGAGGGTAGCGGCATTCGACAGGTTCAGCAGCCGAATCGCCGGGATTACCAGGGTTGAGCCAAAGGATTCATTCACCAGCCAGGGGGAAACAATGCGCTCAAAGCGGCTGGTGTCACCCGCGTAACTCATCAGCACAATCCAGTCGAGGTAGTCGGCTCTGGCCCAGGCTCCCCAGTCTTGCTGAATGCGCTGTAGTCGCTCGTGCTCAGGATTGGCAAACACCGCCGCCGACATCACCAGGCCGGGGTGCTGCCGCCGTAACGTGCTGGAGATGGTTTGCACAAACGAGGTGACTTGCTGCACGCGAAACTCGTTCCAGCGCTCCCAGAGCACCTGCTGCTGAATTTGCTGATTGCGCCCCATGGCATTGTCGGGCCGGGGATTAATAGTGGCGGGATCGACGCCGGTGATGCTCTGAAAGCGCCAGCGAGCAACTTCGCCATAGCCGTAGGTGCGGTTGGCTCCAGGGTCTTGAAAGGGGTAGCGAATGTAGTCGAGGTGCAGACCATCAACCTCATAATTGGTGACGATTTCGGTCATCAGCCGGGTGAGGTAGCTGCGCACTTCGGGGTTGGCGGGGTCTAAGAAAGGCTTGTCTTGTCCCCGGGGAATCAGGCTGCCGCTGTTGTCGTAGGCGGCCCAGCTGGGGTGCCGGGAAATTAGCGGGCCGGGGTAGTTGGCAGGCTGGTTGAGCAAGCGATTGTGGCGCTGGTTGCCCGCCGCAAACACCCACACCCAGGCGTGCAGGGTCATGCCCCGCTGGTGAGCCAAATCTACAGCGGCGGCGAGGGGATCCCAGCCTTGGGTAAGGGGATTTTGCTCGGGGGCCACCTGGCTGGGGTAGATGGTATAGCCCGCGTTCACAGTTTCAAAGAAAACGGTGTTGATGCCGGCGGCAGCTAGTTTGTCGAAAATTTCGCTCAGCCCCTGGGGCGACTTGGCCCGCACAATGGTGCCGCGATCGAGCCACATGGCGCGAATCTCCCCCTGGTTAATGGGGCGCTCGGTGGGGAAGTTCTCCCATAGGGCGGTGCGGGCGGCTAGCCAGCGATCGCGTACCTCTCTGTGCTTACCGGCCGCCAGCAGCCCATCCCAATCGTTTAAAAGCCGCTGGGCCTCGCCTAGGGTAGGGTGCAGATAAGCTCCCCGGCCCCCGGCCACATTCACCTGATCGGCGGCAGCGGTGAGCACGGGTGAGCGATCGGGCAGGGCCAGCGCCGTGGGTGCATCCAGCGAGTTGGCCATGATCAGGGCGCTCTCGAAGCGGCCAATCAGGTTGTTGAGTTCCTGCTGCATGGCCAGAAACACGACTGGGCTGGGGGGCCGCCCCGTGGGCGATAGCTCAATCACCGCCGGAGCGATCTGCTCAGCAGGGTCACCCGAGGTGGGGCTGGGCGCTTCTACTGTGCCATTGTCTGAATTGATGGGCTGAACTACCCGGGGCCGCTGGGAGGGAGGCAGTGGCGGCGACAGTGGCACCTCGGTGGGCCGCCGTCCGGGACGGGGAGCAGGCGATGGCTCAGCGGTGGGAACCAGGGGAAAGCTCTCTACCTCAGAATCGTCAGTGAGTTCGAGGAAGAGCCCTAGGTTGTCGGGGAGGGCGGCGGCGCTGGCAGGCTGGTTTTGCCCAGATGGGGTCTCGGCCTGGGCAAAAACCCGCAGCATGGGGAGACCCACCCCGACTAACCCAGCAATGGCTAAAGATCGCCCCCAAAGGGCCATCGCGACCAGTAAAAGGCCCTTGCCCGACTGCTGTGTCACAATGTCATCCCTCCATCACACGGCGATAATTGTGGCACAGGCTAGCCCATTCGGTACTGAACCAAAGGCGATCGCCCCAAAGCCGATACAGAGCGGATCCAGATGCGATTCGATCAGCTCCAGGCTCTCTGCCACCTCTTCAGTAAGCCCATTACGCTGGCAGGCTAACCGTGAAGGTAGTCCCCACTCCCACCCGACTGGTGACCTTGATGGTGCCCTGCTGGAGCTGCACAAACTGTTTCACAATGCTCAGCCCCAAACCCGTTCCTGGAATGTTGCTAACGTTTTGACCCCGGTGAAAGGGCTCAAACAGCTGCCTGCGATCGCCCGCAGGAATGCCAATGCCCTCATCCTGCACCTTGATGATGACCTGGCCTCGCTGTTTGGCCAGCTTTAGCCAAATGGGGCGATCGCCTGGGGTGTAGCGAATTGCGTTCGACAGCAGGTTGCTGAGGATCGATCGCAGCAGCCGCTCGTCTAAACAGGCCAACATCTGACGACTGCGGCAGCCAAACTGAATCGGGCACTGGGGTCGCCGGTAGCCGCCTTCGGTCAGCAGCTCCTGGCAAAAAGCCACCAGATCTAACGGTCTGGGGTTGACCTCCAGCACCTTGGCCTCGATCTTGCCAATCACCAAAATGTCGTCGATCATCTGGGTCATGCGCTCGACGTTGGCGTTGATGGTGAGCAGGTAGTCGGCTTTTTCGTCAGGGCGCAGCTGGGTGTCGTAGCGGTTGAGCGACGACACCGTCAGCGCAATGTTGTTGAGCGGGTTGCGAAACTCGTGGCAGACCATGGAGACAAAGCGCGATCGCATGTCGCTCAGCTGCCGCAGCTGTTGGTTGGCGTTTTGCAACTCGGCGGTGCGCTCCTGCACCTTTTGCTCTAGCTCCTCGTTAGCCCGTTGCAAGATCTCCTCGGCCCAGCGCCGCTGGGTAATATCGCGAAAGGTCACCACCGTGCCAATCAGACGCCCCTCTTCATCACGCATGGGGGTGCTGATATATTCCACCGGAAAGCTGGTGCCGTCTTTGCGCCAAAACACCTCGTTGGTCACCCGCCGCACACTGCCGTCTTGAAATGCGGCGTAGATCGGGCAGGCCTCCCGCTGGTAGGGGCGACCATCGGCCAGGGAATGGTGCATCACTGCGTGCATCGACTGGCCGATCAGCTCGTCGGTTGACCAGCCAATCATGGCGGCAGCAGCGGGATTGACAAAGGTGACGTTGCCCGCCATATCCAGCCCGTAGATGCCCTCGCCCACGGCATTGAGAATCAGCTGGTGCTGGTGGCGCAGGTGCTCTAGCGGCCCCAGGGGTGCAGTGGGAGAAGCAGCCTCTCTAGGGGGTAACCAATAGGTTTGGGTCATCTTGGGAGCGATCGCCATAAAACATCTTGCTAGCTCCAGGGAAAGTCAACCCTCAATCCAGCCCGTCGGCCAAGGAGAACGTATCACCCTATACAACGGGCAGTTCCCCTAAGGTTTACTACAGAACTGTAGAGCAATTAACTGCCCTCAATAGTAGCGGCAAGCGTCTGTGATTTAAATTGAAAATTTTTGAATTTCAGCTCGAATTTGATACCTATATGAGCTGTATTAATCTTGCTTATCACAGCAGATTTTGACAATCAATTTGACCTAATAAATCTAGCGCCTAAACACCACAGCAAGCACCATCAATCTGACAACGAGAATGACTGTGAAGACTATTCTCATCATCGAAGACGAGACGCAAACTCGCCATCTTTTTCTCAAATGCTTAGAGTTTGAGGGGTTTCGTGCCGTGGGTGCCAGTGACGGCACCACCGGGGTAGCCATGGCCCAACAGCACACCCCAGACTTAGTGGTGTGCGACATCATGATGCCGGATATGGATGGCTATTCGGTGCTCTCTGCTCTACGCAAAACCAGGCAAACGGCGCTGATTCCCCTCATCTTTCTCACCGCCAAGGTCACCATGGCCGACCTGCGCCGGGGCATGGTGCAAGGGGCTGACGACTACTTGACCAAACCCTGTACCGTCGAGCAATTTTTGGCTGCTATCAACAGCCGCTTGCATCGCCAGAAGCAGCTCTCAGAGCTTTACACCGACGGGGAAAATCTCCCTCAAGAACTTCCTCCTCCTCTCTCATCGACTAACATCTTCCCCACCGACCCCAGGCTGGCCAGCGTCTTTTGCTTTATCGAAGCCCGCTACCGACAGCCGATTACCCTCAACGATGTGGCTCAGGATGCGGGCTACTCCCCGGCCTACCTGACTAATTTGGTACAGTCACACACCGGGCGTACGATCAAGCAGTGGATTATTGAGCGCCGCATGGCCGAGGCCAAAACGCTGCTGGCCACTACTGCCAACAGCGTTCGCCAAATTGCCGAAGCTTCAGGCTATAACGATGCGGGCTATTTCACTCGCCAATTTCGTCAGTTTCACGGCGTTTCTCCCCAAGCATGGAGACGAAGTTCTGTATCAGAATTAACAGATTAGCGCTTATTTTTGGGCTTAAAACTAAGTCCAAAAGAAAGTCCTACCATATGCAAAATTTGCTCCAGTGCGCTTTTTATTTGGTCTTGGTAATCTGCTTAGCAACTTGATCTGATCCGTAGATAAGAGTAGAGCAAAGAAGGCAGTCAAATATTCTTTGCCTAGATTGCTCAACTGTGTTTTTAAGTTGTCGGGGAAAGGTTTTTGTCGCGTTCAACTATCTGTTTATGGTCATTTCAGCAGTAGCAAAGTCGCTCAACGACTGGGGCAGTTTGAGCTGCACATCACCCTCCCTGATGTTGCCCGATCGCCCCTGTCGGGATTGCGGCACAGTGCACTTTACGGGCGATCACTCGCGGTTTATGGAAACCATGCCCCAGGACCCGGTCGATATGGTCGACGACCTGGTGAAAATGGGGGTCTACAAGCAAAACCAGCTGCGCGCCGCCGACACCGTCAACACCTACGAACTGCGCAAGGCACTGTTTCTCAAGCGGGTGGGCCGCAACGATCCCAAGCGCGAAAAGCTGATTCTGGCGCTGTGTGAGCAGGCAGGCGGGTTAGAAAATGCTTTCGCAGCGGCCTTTGGCCCCCAGGCCGGACTGTTCTTTGCCGACTCGGTGCGCAACAGCGGGGCTACCCGTCGCGAGTTTCTCAAAAATATGGCGCTGGGGGCGGCTCTGGTCACCCTGGCAAGCTGTGCAGGCGGCAGTGAGGAGCCAGTGGCCGAAGACACCGCTGCCCCTATCGACACTAGCAACCTAGAGAAGACCGACATTCAGGTGGGCTTTATCCCCATTACCTGCGCCACGCCGATCATTATGTCGGAGCCACTGGGTTTCTACGAGAAGTATGGCTTTAACGCCTCGGTGGTGAAGATGCCGAGCTGGGGCGCGGTCAGAGATTCGGCGATCGCAGGCGAACTCGACGCTTATCATATGCTGGCCCCTATGCCCATCGCCATGACCCTGGGCCTCGGCTCCGCCGCTTTTGGCGTCAAGCTGGCCAGCATCGAAAACATCAACGGCCAAGCCATTACCGTCGCTCAGCGCCACCTGGGCAACGTCGAAGGCCCCGCCGACTTCAAGGGCTTTGTGATTGGGGTGCCCTTCCCCTACTCGATGCACAATCTGCTGCTGCGCTACTACCTGGCCTCGGGCGGCCTCGACCCCGATGTGGATGTGCAGATTCGCCCTGTGCCCCCGCCGGACAGCATTGCCCAGCTGATTGCAGGCGACATCGACGCCATGCTGATGCCCGACCCGTTCAACCAGCGGGCGGTGTATGAAGAGGCCGGGTTCATTCACATGCTCACCAAAGACCTGTGGGATGGCCATCCCTGCTGCGCCTTTGCCGCCAGCGACGACTGGATTAACAACCACCCCAACTCCTTCCGGTCTTTGAATAAGGCCATCATCGAAGCGGCGGCCTACGCCCAAGACCCCGCCAATCGATCCGAAATCGCCGCCGCCATCTCCGATCGCGCCTTTTTGAACCAGCCCGTTGAAGTGGTCGAGGCGGTGCTCACCGGCAACTTTGACGATGGCCAGGGCAACACCCTCTCGGTGCCCGATCGCATTGGCTTTGACCCCTACCCCTGGCAGAGCTTCGCTAAGTGGATCTCGTCGCAGCTAGTGCGCTGGGAGCTGATGGGTGAAGGCAACACCGCCGCCACCGTGAGCGATAGCGACATCGATCAGGTGGGTGAAGAGGTCTTTTTAACCGACCTGGCGCGCGAGCTGGCCCTTGAGCTGGGCCAAGAGCCCCCCGTCGAAACCGATCGCACCGAAACCCTGGCTTTTGACAACTTTGACCCGGCGGCTTCGGCAGACTACGTCAAAGGCCAAGTTGACCAGTTTGGGAAGTAAGACCCTTGCGCCCACACTAGCTCCGCCCTTTTCTGAAGGGTGATCTGGGTGGCTAGAACATTCGCGATCGGCGCAGTTTTTAGGAGGTATTGAATCATGGCAGCGAGTCACAGCACGCCCGGACTGGTCATAGCGGAGCGGCAGGCCCCGCTTTGGCAAAACGAAAACGTGAGAGCATTCGCGCTGTTTATGCTCTCCCTCGGCATTTTTCTGCTGTTTTGGGAAATTGGGGCTAAATCTGGCTGGTTTGTGAAGGGTGTGCCCACCGCCACCGAGACGATCAAAGAGTTTTGGTGGTGGGTCACCAACCCCTTCTACCGTAATGGCCCCAACGACCTGGGCATTGGCTGGAATTTGCTGATTAGCCTGCGGCGAGTGGCGATCGGCTACATTGCGGCGTCGCTGGTAGCGGTGCCCCTGGGCATTTTGATCGGCATTTCGCCGGTGGCGTTTAAGGCGTTTAACCCCTACGTGCAGCTGCTCAAGCCAATTTCGCCCCTAGCCTGGCTGCCCCTGGGTCTCTACCTGCTGCGCGACTCTGAGAAAACCGGCATTTTCATCATTTTTATTTCCAGCATTTGGCCGACGCTGATCAACACCACCTTTGGGGTAGCCAACGTCAACCAAGAATACCTGGATGTCTCCAAAACGCTGGGGGCTTCTCGCCTGCGCACCATTCTTAAGGTGATTATTCCAGCGGCGCTGCCCAATATTGTGTCGGGTCTGCGGATCAGCATGGGCATTGCCTGGCTAGTGATTGTAGCGGCAGAGATGCTGCTGGGCACAGGCTTGGGCTACTTCATCTGGAACGAGTGGAACAACCTGTCGATTCCCAATATTTTGGTGGCCATTTTCATCATTGGGTTGACGGGGCTAGTGCTCGATAGTTTATTTGCTGCTCTTGAAAAATTTGTTGCCTTTGGTCGAAACTCATGAGTATTGCCCCTGTAAACAATCCCGTTAATGCGCCCGTAAATACGATAGATCCGGCAGAAACGCGATCGCAGACTGCACAGCTGTCGATTCGCAACGTGGCGAAGGTCTTTGCCGGCAAAAAAGACCTGTTCAGCAAGCTCACCGGCAAAGCCCGCCGCGATTTCGTCGCCATTCAAGATATTAACCTCGACATTGAGCCGAATACCTTTGTGTCGATCATTGGCCCCTCCGGCTGCGGCAAATCGACCCTGCTGAATATGATTGCGGGCCTCAGCCCGATCACTAGCGGCGAGATTTTGCTCAATGGTGCCCCGATCGCCGGGCCGGGGTCAGACCGGGGCATGGTCTTTCAAAACTACGCCCTGATGCCCTGGATGACGGTGGAAGAAAATCTGCGGTTTGCCGTGGAAACCGTAGACCCTAAGATTTCAGCGAAAAAGCGCGATCGCATCATCAAAGAGCACATTCAGTTGGTAGGTCTCACCGGGGCCGAGCGCAAGCACCCCCACGAGCTTTCCGGTGGCATGCGCCAGCGGGTCGGCATTGCCCGTGCTCTGGCCATTAACCCCCAAATGCTGCTGATGGATGAGCCCTTTGGTGCCCTCGACGCCCTCACCCGAGGCTTCTTGCAAGAGGAAGTCGAGCGCATCTGGGAACAGCAGCGCAAGACCGTGATCATGATTACCCACAGCATCGAAGAGGCCTTGCTGCTGAGCGATCGCATTGTGATGATGACCCGTGGCCCCGCCGCCCGCATCGACGAGATCCTAGAGGTGCCCTTTCCCCGGCCTCGCAACCGCGAAACCATTCAGCAGCACCCCGCCTACCAGGGCCTCAAAGCCGAGATGGAGAGCCATCTGTTTCGTGAAACCCGCGCAGTAGAGTCGGAGCGAGTGGGTGGATGAGTGGCGGGGTGGATGGGTGATGGGGTGGATAGATGAACCCAAAGCAACCCGTAGGGTGGGCAATGCCCACCATTTCACCGCGCCTTCGCACAGGCTAACTCTGCCCCCGACCTTAGCTACTTGCCCATTCATTGAAGCGCGAAGGGATATCAGCTAACCGCTAAGGACATAGGTGGGCATTGCCCACCCTACCGGCATCACTGTTTGACTAAACGACGTAATTAAGAGGATCCAAACATGACTATTTCTCCCATCACCGAAAAACTCTTGGCGGCCAAAAAAGCTGCTGGCCTCAGCTTTGCCGACCTCGAAGCCAAAACCGGCTGCGATGAAGTGTGGCTCGCCTCCGTTTTCTACCGCCAGGCCAGCGCCTCAACCGAAGAGGCCACCAAAATCATCGAAGCGCTTGGTGCCGACGCCTCCCTCGTTGATGCTTTGACTGATTTCCCTGTCAAAGGCGGCCTCGACCCGGTCATCCCCACCGACCCGCTGATTTACCGCTTCTACGAGATTATGCAGGTCTACGGCATGCCCATGAAGGCCGTGATCCACGAGAAGTTTGGCGACGGCATCATGAGCGCCATTGACTTCACCCTCGATGTCGAAAAGGTCGAGGACCCGAAGGGCGATCGTGTCAAAGTGATCATGAACGGCAAATTCCTGCCCTACAAAAAGTGGTAGACCCCGGCTACGTGTCCTGACTCACAATCTCTGGGCTGTTGGCGATCGCCGACAGCCTTTCCTGTACCCTCCCTTTTCGTTTTTCGTTCTCCCTACCTCCCCCACCGACATCTCCCCACTCCCTATCCACCCCTCACCCCTCACCCCTATGCCCACGCCCGTCGTCCCCCCCTTTACGCTAGAGACCGCGATCGCCAAGGCCCGCATGGCCGAAGACGCCTGGAATAGCCGCGACCCCGATCGCGTTGCCCTCGCCTACACCGAAGACAGCCACTGGCGCAACCGGGCCGAAATCTTCCAGGGCCGCGACGCCATCCGCGCTTTTTTGCGCCGCAAGTGGGATAAAGAACTCGACTACCGCCTGATCAAAGAAGTGTGGGCCTTTGGCGACAACCGCATTTCGGTACGCTTTCAGTATGAGTGGCACGATGACGGCGGCCAGTGGTATCGCGCCTACGGCAACGAAAACTGGGAGTTCGACGAAAACGGCCTCATGCGCCGCCGCGAAGCCAGCATCAACGATCGCCCCATCACCCCTGAAGAACGCCGCTTCTTCTGGGATGCCTCTGGTCCTCGCCCGCAGGATCATCCAGGGCTAACCGATTCGCCGGTTTAGCCAATGCTCGATTAGCCATACTCTAGGGCGGAGGTATCCGCTAAGCAAATGTCTTTCCCTAGGGAGACTTCAGCGGCGCACATCTTTGGGATGCTGTAAAACACACACCATGGCCTTGAGGAGCGATCTATCTATGGTCGGCATGAATCTGTTCAGAACCTTCGCGCTATTAGCGTTGCTCAGCGGGCTGATTGTGCTGGCGGGCTACCTGCTGGTCGGCAATGAGACGGGCTTGCTCTACGGGTTAGGCTTTGCGGCGGTGAGCAGCTTTGGCTCATGGTACTACTCTGATAAGGCGGCGCTGGCAGCATTTAAGGCCCAGCCCACGCCCCGCGAAGAGGCTCCTGAGCTGTACGCGCGGCTAGAAAAACTGAGCGATCGCGCCAACATTCCCACGCCTACTCTTTACCTGGTGCCCTCGGAGTCGTCTAATGCTTTCGCCACCGGACGCGACCCCAATCACGCAGCGATCGCCCTTACCAAAGGCATTGTCGAGCTATTGCCCGACGACGAGCTCGATGCCGTGATTGCCCACGAGCTTACCCACGTGCGCAATCGCGACACCCTCACCCAGGCGGTGGCGGGCACCCTGGCCGGGTCGCTGACCTTTTTGGGCCGCATTCTCACCCTGGGGGCGCTGTACTTTCCCGTGGCGCGGGCCGGCGGGCGGCGCGGCAACAGCCCCATCGCCATCCTGTTTTTGCTAGTCATTGCGCCCTTCGCTGCCGGGCTACTGCGCATGGCGATTTCGAGAACGCGAGAGTTTGCCGCCGATGCCGGGGCCGCCGAAATCACCGGCAACCCTCTAGCTTTGGTGCGAGCGCTAGAAACCCTGGAAGCCACAGGGCAAAAGGTACCTATCCACGGTAACCCGGCCTTTTCGGCAATGTTCATTATCAACCCCCTATCTAAGGAAGGGATGATGACGCTGTTTATGACCCACCCTTCCACTGACGATCGCATTCAGCGATTAAAGGCCATGGCCCAGCAAGCGATCGCCGGTAAGACCGATGAGAAAGCCCTCAGCCCTAGCGCCTAGATAAGAATTCAGCGGGAATTGGCATAAGTGGCTATAGCGAGATTTGAGCGTGACTCAGCTCAGTAAGGCGCACCATCTTTGTGGTTGAATTGCCATTGGCCGCCTGGAGTGAGCACCGATTGAATGTCGTCATCGGGGTACGAAACCCTATCGTTGGAACTGCGATCGCCCATCTCCAGGTAAACAACATCCTCGCTAGTTTGATTAACTAGGCAATGGGCGTCGCCATCGCCTGCTTTAAAACCGGCACACATGCCAGGTTGCAGCAATGTTTCGCCAGCGTTAGTCACTAGGGTAGGTTGGCCTGAAATAATGTAAACAAACTCATCCTGAGTGGCATGGGCATGGCGCAATGCTGAAACCCCACCGGGCGCTAATGTCACATGGTTAATGCCAAAGTTTGAGAGCCCAAAAATACTGCCCAACGATCGCTTTTCACGACCCGCCATTTTAGAGACAAAGGGCTCTGGGTAAAGTGACGGTCTCGTTCGCAGCGGAGCTTCAGCAGCGGAGATGGCGATCGGTTTTTGAGGTTCGCTCATACAAATGTCCTCTATTAGGGCAGTGATCTAGCGATCGCCACTGGGATTGATTGGGTGGCTGTGCGTCAACTCACTGTTCCATTTTCGCGGTGGATTGGCTCAATTAGGTCTCCAGTTGGCTGGCTAGGTCTAGGGGGTGCGATCGAATTAACCCTCACGCTCTAGCAGCGGCAACCTCACGGTAAACGTTGCCCCCTGGCCTTCCCCAGGGCTTTCTGCTTGCACAGTACCGCCGTGTAGCTCCACCAGATTTCGCACGATCGCCAGCCCTAATCCCAAGCCACCAAATTTGCGGGTGGTTGTGCCATCCTCCTGACGAAAATATTCAAATACATGGGCGATAAAATTGGGATGAATGCCTTTGCCGCTATCGCTAACTTGAACTTGAGCCTGGGAGCCAATCCTCGACAGCCGGACGATCACTTCACCGCCTTCATTGGTAAATTTAATCGCGTTGCTGAGCAAATTCCAAAATACCTGCTGAAGACGAGTGGGGTCGCCTAAAACTTGCCCCACAGTCAGATCTAAAGCAGTCTGAATAGTGATGGACTTGGCTTCTGCGGTTAATCGCACCGTTTCGATGGCGGCTTCAACAATCGCCCCTACATTAACCGCCATCATATTGAAATTCAGTTTCCCCTGCATAATGCGGGTAACGTCTAAAAGATCTTCAATCAGCTGGGTTTGCAGTTTAGCATTGCGCTCGATCGCCTCTAAGGCAAACGCTGTCTTTTTAGGGTCTAACCGGCCAGTGCGCAACAGACTAGACCAACCAACAATAGGGTTTAGGGGCGTGCGCAACTCGTGAGATAGCACCGCCAAAAATTCATCTTTAATACGGTTGGCCGCCTCCGCTTCTTCTCTAGCAGATTCTGCACGCATCAGGTTTTCAGTGCGCTCTTGCTCTCGCTGTGATAGCAAGTTGGCCGCAAATTCTAGCGATTGCCCTAGCAAAACAATTTCTCGAATGGAAAGCGTGCTCACTTGGGGAGGGTCGCCGTTGGCCAGCGCCTCTGCCGCCATAGCAGCCTTAGTAATGCTGCGAGAAATCTGGCGCGACAGCAAGAAAGCCCCCACACCGCTCACCAAAAGCAGCGCCAAACCCGGCCCAACCACCAACCACATCGCCCGTTGCACAGGCTTTTGAATGACATCGACTGGCACCGTGACCGCGGCCGTCCAAGAGGTATTGTGAACCCTACTGAAGGCGACATACACTTGCTCACCCTCTAGGCTAGTATCGCGATAGACACCCTCGTTGGCCGACCCAACGCGCTGCAAGAAGGAGGGTGTTCCAGACTTTCCCACAAAGCGTTCAGGATTGCGGGTGCGAGCAACGACAATACCTTCCCCATCGACAATGACACGCGTCCACTCGCCCTCGACCGGGATACGAGCAACCACAACTTCAGACAAAGTCTCAGGTGTAATTACAGCCGTCAGAATGTACTGTAAACTGCCTTGCTGGATAACGGGCACAAGCACCGGAAAGGTAAAATCGTGCCCTGATTGCCCCTGCCCCAAATCACCTACTGTAGGCTGACGGGTCTCGATCAGCCGCTCTAGGCTCTTCGGCTCATGGGTGTAAGACAAGGGCCTGCTCAAGGAATGCCTGCTGTTTAGCATCTCTTGTCCGTCGGGCGACAGCAGCATTGTTGTCAACCAGGTAGGCTGCGTCGCCGTTAGGCGCTTGGCCTCGTTGTGAAAGCTGTCGAGATCGCCTTGATAAAGCTGTTCAGAGGTTGCTAAGACCTGGAGAGTTCGAGTTGTGCTTGAAAATTCGCTCTCTACAGTCGAGGCCAGGTTGCGAGCTTCTCGCAGCATCAGCCGCTCAGAAGCCGACTGCTCCTGGCTTGACAGCTTTAACACAACTGCGGCGGCAAACAGCACCACCGGCAGCAACGTCCCCGCGACCAATAAAACGAGATACCACTTCAGCGAAAGCGCCTGACCACCAGACGAGATCGGAGCAGGTTGCGGGGCTGCCAAGGGCATGCGCCTAGCAAGCGAGTTAAAGATAATGCCAATTCGTTTAGGCGTTTTGTCTACCATTTATTTGTATGGCATACGCTGTGGAGTTTATCGTAGGAGACGACGATCGCCCTGCGACCCAAACGCTACACCCGCTTCTCACCGTTGCTAGTCAGATTATTATGCTACAAAGCATCCCACAATGCTTCCTACTCCTGAGGGCGAAAGCAGCAATCATCAGTCTTAAGACAGATTTTTACGAAACAAGTGACAAGGCCGAGATCTAACCAAGATAAAGCAGCGATCGCCTCTCGTGCATTCCCAAGCATCACTGGTTCAAAATAATGCGGGTACTTAAGTATTAACCCTAACAAATCCTCAGCTAGTTTTGCCAACCTGCCGTATAACAGCAGTACCATAAATTGCGCAACTGCTGGATTTTCCTGCTATTTCTTTTAAGCTTTAAACTGTAAAAGGAAATACATTCAAAGCGATCGTGTTGGTACCAGATCGCTCGTTGTATCCATCCATATTCTGCATCAGGGTTTGCATACAGCCCATGAACTTGCTAACGACGCCTTCTATCAAATGGGTGATGAGTTATTGCAAAGCTACCTGATAGAGTTGTTAAGATATGTCATGACCTAGACTGTTGCCGGAATGCCTGCTTCTCAATCCTCAGGGCAAACGATGTCGAACTTAGTTGCTGAACGTCTCAAGCAGAATTCTAAAAAAATTCTGGAGATATGGGAAGTACGCACCCGCGACGAACTAAGCGCATCGGCGCACCAAAATTCCCTAGCTCTACGCAACTCTTTGCCCCTTTACCTAAATCATCTAGCTGATGCAATCTCAGATCAATCTGACAAAACCTCTGAACAAATTGAAACTACTAAGTTAAGCAGCACCCACGTTGGCAAGCAGCATGGCCATGAACGCGCCGGTTATGCCGACTACACCGTAAGCCAGCTCATTTTGGAATACCATATTCTTCGCCAGGTTATATTTCAGGTTTTAGAAGAAGAAGGAGTTCTCTTAGAAGCAAGAGAGCGAGACATTATTATTGACTCTATTGAGCAAGCTGTTAACGATGCCGCGACACAGTTTTCCAGTACGCTAAGGGATATTCAAGAAATGTTTATGGTGACATTAACCCACGACCTTAGAGGTCCGGTTAATATTGTCAAAATGGGCACACAACTAATTTTGCGCCGGTTTGAACGCGGCGATGCCCATCTTGATATCACCGTAAGAATGATCAGCGCCATCGATCGCATGGATGCCATGATCCAAAATCTGCTCGATGCTAGCCGACTGCGGGCAGGCCAAGGCTTAAATCTAGAGTTTGAGGAATGTAACCTTCATCAATTGCTTAAAGATGTGGTCGAAGATTTGAACTTCACCTACGGAGATCGGTTTGTCGTCGTCTCAGACTCAAGCATCACAAGCCGATGCAGCCGCAAACAAATTCGGCGAGTAGTCGAAAACTTGGCCAGCAACGCCGTGAAATATGGCGATTCAGACTCGCCTGTTACGGTCAAGCTTTGCAAGACTGACGAACACATTTATCTTGCTATTCACAATCAAGGCCCTCCCATTCCCCCAGAGACTCAGTCCATCCTCTTTCAACAATTTCGTCGGACTCCCTCTGCTGAAGAAAAGACCGGCTGGGGATTAGGTCTATTCCTAGTTAAGAATATTGTCGAAGCCCACGAAGGGACGATTGAAATTGAAAGCGCAGCAGGCAAAGGAACTAGCTTCATCGTTAAACTGCCAGCCCAAATTTAGCTGGGCACAGCATAAAAATTGTGTCGTTCTGTGGTTGTTGCCATACCTGATTTACTGACAATCAAAACGAATTGCGGAGTCCAAAGCAATCTTTGGACTCCGCAATTGTGTTGTGTAACGATCGTAGCTAACGCCTACTTGAAGCTAGTATCATTGTTGGAAACGTTCTGCTCACGCCGATGCCATGCATCTTGGCTAGCGTGCCTTGCTTTGTCCCAGCCTAGGCGATGGGTACCATGCTGCTCATAGCTTTGTCTCATGTGGGGTTCAGCGTCTTGGTAAGACAATCCCTGTTTTGAGTAAGTTGAGTAGCCTTCGTAGCCAATGCGATAGGCAGGGCTATAGTCTTCATAGCTATGACCAGCCTCTACGTAGGGGCGGGTGGCATAGTTGTGACGCCAATACTCGTCTTCAACCGTGGGGTCTAGGGTCTCAGCCACTCCCTTACCCAGCAGACCACCGGCTACCGAGCCGATTACTGCACCCACAGCGCCCCCAATTGGGCCACCAACAATGACCCCGACGGCAGTTCCCACTGTGCCTGCACCTGCTGCACCAACCCCTGTACCCACCGGGCGAGCCCCGTGCTCTCCAGTAATAGGATCCGGATTGCTATCAGGATTTGGCTCATGCTCAGATTCAGACCTGTAATTTGGATCCGAATTTTGGTCAGAAACGGATTTGTAATTTTTTTCGTTAACGTTCATATTGATAAGTCTTCCATCTAAAAGCTGTTATTCAATAGAAGCTAACGTGCAACAAGTTAATTTCTATTGAACCTTATTCAAAATGATAGGCATTTTTTGTTTGAATGAAATCAACTGTTAGATGGAGATTGCCTAGCCAATAGGGAAGATTGGAGCCGTCTACTGCTCACACCCAATTCCCGCCGATATTGCTTTGGCAGACTAAAATCTGCATAAAAAATGATTTTGGCTGTTTTTTTTATTAACTTAATTGGCTGCATCCTAATTAGTGGCTAGAGAAAAACTGCTGCTTATATTAATATCTTAAATTCAGGCTTACTGACCTCGCCGATATTTAGGCGATCGCCAGGTTTTCTCAAGCTAGCTATAGCGTAGGGTCTTCAACAACTGTCTTAGTCTTGCAAAGACGATATCCCCGTAGCGGTCTGGGTATTGGGTAAATACATAGTGCTCATACTCATACCAATGCCGTTCGGCCTTTTCCTGATTGCACTGGTAGCAAATCACCCACAGATTTCTAAAATCGAGCGACAGCCAGGGGTATTGGGCACGGGGCAGTTCTCCGATGTTTTGTAGTTCTAGACACGATTCTTTCAAACAAGTTAAAGTGGTACTGAGTATGAATTAACCTCCCCCACCATGGATGAGTCAGCTGTCCTGAAAAAGCCCATCACCTGTCTGGATGATGCCATTGAGCGCTGCCAGGCCCTTGGCATGCGGCTAAGCCGGCAGCGGCGCTACATTTTAGAACTCCTGTGGCAGCACCAGGGCCACCTCTCTGCCCGCGAAATCTACGATCGCCTCAATCAGCAGGGCCGCGAGATTGGCCACACCTCTGTCTACCAAAACCTCGACGCCCTATCCGAGCAGGGCATTATCGAATGTGTTGAGCGCGCCGATGGTCGGCTCTACGGGCACCTGAGCGACTCCCACAGCCACGTCAACTGCCTCGACACCAACGAAATCATCGACATTGACGTCACCCTGCCCGCCGACCTAATTCAGCAGATTGAAGCCCGCACTGGGATTACGATCACTGACTACCGCATCGATTTCTTTGGTACCAGCGCCCCTACTAAGTAGCCTCGTTTGTCCTGAGGCAAACCTTGGGGGTTGCCAGGTGAGCGAATTGGCAAGTTCCAACCTGCTAACCTTGTAACCCAGCTAAGTAGAACGAATGGGGCGCTGTTGACGTTGCACCGGTTTGGCGGGGGCTAAGATTTGCACCATAGAATCGACTAGCCAGGGCACCACCCGCTGCGCCCACACCACGGCATGGCTTTGCCAGCCCACCAAAATTTCAGACTGGCCTTGCTTCAGCCCCTGCACCAAGGCCTCAGCCACTTGCTCTGGGGTCGAGGGCTGCACGCCGCGAAACCGCTCAAACCCTTTCACCATGTCGGTGTCGGTCAGCGAGGGCAGCAGGGCTACTACGCGGACCCGGTGAGGAGCCAGTTCACCCCGCAGCGCCTGGGTAAAGCCCACGATCGCAAACTTGGTCGCTGAATAGGTAGCCATGGTTGGGGCCGCCACCTTACCCATCAGGCTCGACACGTTGACAATACAGCCCTCCTGACGAGTCGCCATCCGGCGAGCGATCAGGCGGGTAACCGTATATAACCCAATCAAATTGGTCGAAATCTCAGACTGTACCTGGGGCAGTTTAGCTTGCAAAAAGGGGGCTTGGTGGGCCACCCCAGCACAGTTCACCAACAGATGCACTGGGCCGTGGTGCTGCCAGGCGCGGGCAATCACCACATTGGCTGCGATCGGATCAGTCAAATCTACGGGCAAAATGACAGCCTCTGCCCCAAGTTGCCGCACCTCTGCGGCAACCTCCTCTAGGCGTTGGGCACTGCGAGCAACGAGCAAAATGCGCTGCATGCCCTGACGAGCCAGGGAGTGGGCGATAGCGCGGCCAATGCCGCGAGAAGCGCCAGTAATCAAAGCGGTTTTACCGTGAAAAAGCATAGAAACCTCCTGCTGAGTCTGAAATATTTCAGCCAGCGTAATTAGAGTTAGGTGCGAGCAAAGTCAGCCGTTTAGAGAAGCGCTGAATTCTGTAGCACTAGAGCCGTGAGTGAAGTCAGGTCAAAAAATGTTGAATGAGTCAGAACTACCCGTGGTGTGTGCTGAGTTCAGATGATGAGGGCAGGTGGCGTAGCTATGCACTGAATCTGAACCAAGTGACAGGGCGCTGGCCTAACGCGCCAAGAGAAATGATCTGTCGGGTTGGGTCATGGTTTTAACTCTCTTTGCTGGAAGGTTATCCGAACCATGACTCAGACGTTAGCACCGGGATCAGGCACCGACAATGATCCTGAAGGAAGTCGCCGGATTGTAACAGTGCTTATCAGCATTTTCATAAATGTAGTATTTGGGAACCCAGCATTCCCTAGAGCCACTTTTTATAGCCCATGGAGAATTCCTGCCCCAAAAGAGTTTCCGGGCTCCAACCGCTTCCATGAGAATGGTAAAAGCGGGGAACCTGAAACTGAGAAAGCAAGCGTGTAGTCTAAGTTACGTATTGTTGTGTTGCGAAAAACAAACTGCTGGGCGGTTGCGTCGGTCTAAGGCCCTACCGCTTGAGGCAGGGCCTCCATTAGTGGCGGTAGTGAATCAATAATCTAGGGGGAGAAAGATTGGGCTTTGCTCGGCCGGTTTGTAGCGATCGCCCTACAACCAATAAACTGTCGGCCCACAGCCGTCGAAGCACTAGATTGCTGGCACCCCAGCCCGGCGTAAACATGAGTCCGTATCATGGTGATTTGATAGTACCGGAACAAGGTATTTCCCAGCGATGAGCGTTGCCCCCATGACCACCCCAGCTGCCACCCCCAACGATATTTTGATTCTCTCCAACGGGCCGGGGGAAATTTCGACCTGGGTGCGCCCGGTGGTGCGATCGCTGCGATCGCACCTGCCCGACAACAGTCAAGTCCGGATTTCTGTGGTGCTGTCGCCCTGTGCCAACGCTTCCGGACGCGAGGCCGAGATGGCGCATGGCCTGCCGGGGGTCGATCGCGTCCAGGGGCCAGAGCATTTCTTCTCCTTTTTACTGTCTGGCAAAACAGCAGAGAACTGGGACTGGCACCCCCACGGCGTAGTGCTGTTTTTGGGTGGCGACCAAATCTATCCGGTCGTGTTTGGCAAGCGCCTGGGCTATCGCACCGTCATCTACGCCGAGTGGGACGCCCGCTGGCACCGCTGGATCGATCGCTTTGGCTGCATGACGGCCAACATTGTAGAAGCGGCCCCAGATGATTTTCGCAACAAGTGTGAGGTAATTGGCGACCTGATGGCCGATGTGCAGGGCGATGCCGACGGGCAGCCGGTGCGCGATCGTCTTAACCTCAAACCCGACTACGACCTAATTGGCCTCATGCCCGGCTCAAAAAAGAACAAGCTCAGCGTGGGGTTGCCCTTCGCTCTGGCCACCGCCGAGGCCATCCATCGCCTGCGGCCCCAAACCCAGTTCGTCATTCCAGTAGCGCCGATGCTGTCGCTAGAGGCGCTGGCCCAGTTTGCCGATGCGGCCCACAACCCAGACATTCGCCTGGTTGAGGGGGCCGCATCGGCCGAACTGGTAGAACCCGATGCCGCCCTGCCCCGCTTGCGAACTCCCAGTGGGCTAGAGGTGCTGCTGTGGCAGGGCACCCCTGCCTACGATGTGATGGGCCAGATGCAGTTTTGCCTCACCACCGTAGGGGCCAACACCGCAGAATTGGGATCCTTAGGTATTCCAATGATGGTGCTGCTAGCCACCCAAAAGCTAGAGGCGATGAAAGCCTGGGACGGCATTCCGGGCCTGCTGGCCAACCTGCCTCTAGTGGGGGATGGCTTCGCCAAATTAATCAACGGGCTAGTTTTACGACAAATATATAAGGAGGGGCGGCTGTTTGCCTGGCCCAACATCTGGGCAAAACGCGAGGTGGTACCCGAGCGCATTGGCCCAATCATCCCCCAAACTGTAGCCGCAGAGGTGGTGGGGTATTTGGCAGATCCAGACGCACTGAGGGCGATGCGTGAGGATCTGCGATCGGTGCGGGGCGCAGCGGGGGCCTCGGCCAAGCTAGCGGCGATCGTCCTTGAAGAGCTAAGGTCGGATTCCTCAATCGATGCGAGCGATTAGCGATCTGTGGAAAAACCTGTGGATAAAGTGACTCTGGCACAGCGGGTACCCAATGACAACACCTTAATGGGCAGGTGATTGGGGTATTAGGTATTAGGTATTAGGTCTAGGAGGTATTAGATCTAGGGTTCACGATCCGAGACAAACCTTATACCCAATACCTTGAACCCTATACCCCCAGCGGTTTCTCAGGCTGCCGAGTCACTTCCAAATAAACATGCTCTAGCTTGACCGGGCTACGGGCGATCGAGTCGAGGGGAATGCCGTCGAAGCGATCGAGCAGATCCTTAAGTTCGAGCTGGTCGGGCACCCAAAAGGCCAGATCACCGCCGTAGGTGCGGTGGGGGTAGCCAAGCTGCTGAGCACGGGCGATCGCCCCCTGCACATCCTTCGTCTCCACCGTGACAATCTCCTGGGCGGGAATGCGCGATCGCAGTTCCTCTAGGGTGCCCTCCGCCAGCAGCTGCCCCTGGCGCAAAATGCCGATCCGCTGGCACAGGCGCTCGACCTCATCCAGCAGGTGGGAGGTGAGCAGCACCGTCACCCCCATCGACTTAAACTGGCGAATTAGCTGCCATAGCTCTTGGCGAGCCTCAATATCGAGCCCGGTGGTGGGTTCGTCGAGAATCACGAGCTTGGGGCGGTGCAAAATCGCCGCCGCCATGCTCAGCCGCCGCTGCATGCCGCCGCTGAGGCGCTCGACGGGGACGTGTTTTTTATCTAAAAGTTGCACCGACTCCAGGCACACATTCACCCGTCGCTGACAGTCTTGGCGGGAGAGGCCATAGAGGCGGCCAAAGAAAAACAGGTTGTCGCTACAGGTGAGGCTGCCGTAGAGCAGGTTGCTCTGGGGCATTACTCCCACCCAGGCTTTGGTGGCCTCTCCGGCGGGACGATCGCCGATGGTGACGGTGCCCCTGTCGGCCTTGAGCAAGCCGCAGATGATGTTGATGGTAGTAGTTTTTCCAGCACCGTTGGGGCCGAGCAGACCGTAGATTTCCCCCGGCTGTAGGTTCAGGCTGAGATTTTGCAAAACCGGCTTAGAACCGTAGCGCTTACAGAGATTGGCGAGTTTTAGCATCAGGGTGCGCAACATTGCTGCCGGAGGTGGTTGCCTCCCCCTACCGTTGTTATGCTCAAGACGGGAAGCAGGGAAAGCCCCTGTATCTTATCAGTGAGGACCCTATGGCTGGCGATCGCGAACTGGTCTTGGCCGCAAACCAGGCTTTCTACCGCTCCTTTGAGAAGAAGGATATAGAAGCCATGGAGGCGGTCTGGTCAAAAGGTATGGGCTGCCTCTGCATTCACCCTGGCCGCGATGCCCTCAAGGGCTGGGTCGAGATCCGCGAGGCCTGGGCGCGCATCTTTGAGAACACCAGCTACCTCGAAATCGACACCGACATTCTCACCGTTGAGGTCAGCGGCGACCTGGCCTACGTGGTGCTGATTGAGAACGTGCTGCAAATTAGCGGCAGCGAAACCGGCACCGATCGCTTTGGGAACCGCCGCCTAGAAGCGCGATCGATGGCCACTAACGGCTTTGAACGCATGGCCGGACAGTGGTATATGATTCACCACCACGGCAGCCCAGTGGTCGATTGAGGGTGATCTCCCCAGCGATGTCCAACAAAACCGCCTCTCATTGGCATTAGAACCAGTTACAAATCAACCTTAAGATAGATGATTTCAGGTTAATTTTTGGCGCAATTTCAACCCCACTTAACGTGAAACCGATATCCTACTAAGTAAAATCTTTGGGGATTGCGGAGAACAATGAGTAGTTTTAGTTCTGATTTGACCGGTCGAGACTACGAGGTCAGAATCGGTGATTACTTTAGCCGAGGGTGGGAGATCTTTAAAGCCAAAGCACTGCTGTTTGTTTTGTTTACGCTGCTGCTGCTACTGATCCAAGTTGTGATCTCTATTCTGCCCCCTCCTATCGGCACCAGAGCCGAGGGCAGTTCTGAGATCACTATTTTGTTCTCTCCTATCGGCGACAACGGCGGCATTCTCAGCCTCGCCTTCAACATAATTTCCCCGGCGCTCACCGCAGGCTATTACTTTGTGGCCTTCCAGATTGCGCGCAATCGTGATGCGGTATTTAACGACTTCTTTCGAGGGTTTAACAAGTTTTTGCCGATCTTTCTGGTCACGCTCGTCTCGACTGTTTTGATCGTTATTGGGTCTGTGCTGCTGATTCTACCGGGCGTTTATCTGGCCGTGGCTTATCTATTTGCCCAACCGCTGGTGATCGACAAAAATGCTGACTTCTGGCAAGCCATGGAAACTAGCCGCAAGCTGATCACCAAAAAGTGGTTTTCATTCTTTGGGCTGCTGCTGCTGATTTTCTTGCTCAACATTGGCGGTGTCATTCTGCTGGGCTTTGGCTTGCTTGTCACCATTCCGCTGTCGATTTGCATCATCGCAGCCGCCTACGAAGACATTGTGGGCCTCAATTCAGTGTCCGACGTCGCCGTTTGAGCGATCGCCTATCTAGAGTTTTGAGGGCTTCAGCCTTGGCTGAGGCCCTTATTTTTCTGGCCTCTAGCTTTTTCAAGGGGCGCGATCGCCAGGGTTTATCTTGGGCAAACTGCCTCCGCGCGGTGGCTGGAGAGTATCATCAGCTTTGGGAGTTTTCGGGCGGTGTTATGCGGTTATTCAAAACATGGCAGCTGCCACCCACAGCCTGCTGGATGCTGCTGTGGTTTGGGTTCGCCCTGGCGATTCGTTTCTTAGGATTGGTGAGCAAGCCCCTCTGGATGGACGAAGCGGCCACGATGATCTTCGCCCTGGGCAACAGCAGCTATTCGGCTCCCCTCGATCAGGTGGTTTCGTTAGACCAGCTGCTAACGCCCCTTCAGCCCCGGCCAGAAGCGAGCGTAGGCTCAGCCATTCACTACCTCATGCAGGAAGATAACCATCCACCGGCCTACTTTGCGATCGCCCACCTGTGGATGAACCTTTTTCCCGACGCGCAGGGGGTTGCCTTGCCCTGGGCCGCGCGTGCCCTGCCCGCTTTGTTTGGTGCCTTGAGCGCGCCAGCAGTGTATCTGGCCGGGTGGTTGGGGTTTCGCTCAGTGCTGGCGGGGCAAATCGGTGCTGCCTTTATGGCCGTGTCGCCCTTTGGAGTGGCTATGTCTCAAGAGGCGCGGCACTACAGCATGGCCACCCTGATGGTGTCATTGGGGCTAGTCTGCTTTGCCGTAGGGGGCTGGAGCCTGCGTCGCCCCCGCCCCGGAGCAGCCGCGCCCCGACCAATTTCCCTACCTTTGGCGCTGCTGTGGGTGGGCATCAACGCCTTGGCCTTTGCCACCCACTACTTTACGGTGCTGGCGCTGCTGGCCCAGGCCCTGGTGTTGGTGGCCCTGGCCCTTTACCAGGGGCGGGCCCAGCCTAGACTCCTCTGGCAGCGCCCCTGGCGACGGCTTTACGGGGTCATGCTGGGAACGCTAGCCGCTTGCCTGGTGTGGCTGCCAGTGCTGCTCAATTTCTATGGCAGCAGCCAGTCCTCCAACTTGGCCATTGACCTCAGCCAGCCGAGGGTGTGGCTCGACCCGATCGCCCAGACCCTCGTCGGGCTGATCTTTATGGTGATTACGCCCATCACCAATGCTCAGGGCGTTGTGGGCATTACCGCCGTAGTGCTGTCGGTGCTGGTGCTGCTGCCCGTGCTGCTGGGGATGGTGGCGCGGCTGCTGAAAGCCAGACACCTGGTGAGCCAGTCTGACAATGGCCGGTTTGGCCTGTTTTTGATGGGCGGGTTTGTGCTGGCGGCGATCGCCCTCTTTCTTGCGGTCACCTATGGCTTAGGGATGGATATCACCCGAGGGCATCGGTATAACTTTGTGTTCCATCCCGGTGTGATGGTGTTGGTAGGGGGGCTATTGGCCGTCTACTGGCCAGAGACCACCGCACAGCCGCGATCGCTCCGCATTCCCTTCACCCAGCAAAAAATCTCTGGGCGACGCACTGTTCAAGTGTTTTGGATGGCTGGCGTGGTCAGCGCCCTATTTGTTGTGAGCAATCTGGCCTTTGCCAAATACTTTGCACCAGCCGAACTTGTACGCACCATTCAGACAGAATCCACCTATCCAGCACTGATAGGCTTTCCTGCTCAGATCGAAGCAGAAAAGCCTACGGTAATTGGTCATGAACTGTTGAGCATCGGTTGGGAAATTCACCGCCATTTCAACCCCAGCAACCCAAACAGCGGGTGGGCTGTGCCGCCCCAATTTTTTCTTTGGACCTTGCCCAATAATCCAACCGCGCCCCCCGAAGAAAAGCTGGCCGAGATTCTCTCAACCATGCCCCGCCCCTTCGACCTCTGGTTTATTCACATTGGCTCAGATTTGAGCGCCAACGGATGTCAGCAGCTGAGCCAAACGGGCAGCGGCGGCCATCCCTACAGCCACTACGAATGCACACCTTTATAGGCGACTTGAGGCGACAAAAGCCTGCATTTCCTCAGCCTTGGGAACTTGCAGGGATGAAAACCCGTCTTCGTGGGACGAATTAGATGACCCTTAGAACGCCCTTAAACAATGTAAATCTATGGGGAAGATGGTGTTGCCAACTCCCACGCAGCACTCGGTTAACGCTTTAATCCAAAAGCTTTTAAGCCTGATGTCAGACCCGTAGGTACTGAAGGATTCTTTGCGCAAGAACTTACAAAGCCTTCTTGTAAGCTATATACACTCATACTTTATAAATCTATGTCTTTAGGCATATGTTACGAATGTGTCTGAGTCGTCGCATTTTTTAACGCTTATCCTTAGATGGGAAAAGGCTTCTTGGCCATGGTTCGATTACGTAACGCGTGGGTGTTGGGTTAAACCACCATGAGAGATCTTTGGAAGGCTCAGGGACCAAAGCTGCGGCCGGTACGACTCAAGTCTGCTCGGGTCAAACCGCTGCGTTCCAAGCCACTGTCATGGTCTTGGGCATTGGGTAATAAGAGCCGCCGAATTAAAGTTTTTGGTGGGTTAGTTTTTGCCAGCCTGCTGCTGGTGCAGGTGTCGGCGGCTCCCTTTGGAGGCCGGGATACTAAGGCCGGTAACCTGAGCCCGGTTCTGTGGGAAACCACGGGCATGGTGCGGCAGTCCATTGTCGATCTTTATCGGGCGCGGCGATTGCTGGTGCAGGCCACGCTTCCTACCGACGGCGAGGCGGTCAGTACTGCGGCCAAGGCTCCGACGGCGGCCCCCGCAGCCGCAGCCGCCGCAGCCCCGGCCCCCGCTAGCCCAGCTGCTAAGGCCCCCGCTGCGTCCGCTAACCAAGCCACTAACTCTGGCGCAACGCGATCGCTGCCCCAGCCCTCGGCACCGCCTGCTCCTAACAGCGCTGGGACCAGTTTTGACCCTGGCAAAACCATTGACACCAACTTAGAAATGCGGGTGGCAGTGGCTAAAAACGCCTCCAGCCTAGAGGTGGCCACCTCCGTAGACGGCTACCTAATGGATCTCAACGGTCAAAACCACTGCAACCTGCCCGCCCAGAGCAGCCTAGTTCTCAAACCACAGGGGTCTGGCATGGCGGTCGGTAGCTGTGCTCTCAGCAACACCGCCTGGCTAGAGCCTGGCGAAGGCGGCTATGTCTTTGTGGGCGACAGCTGGTACAAAGGCCGCGTGCTAATGATCACCGATGGCTCTGGTCTAATGGCCGTCAACTTTGTGCTGATGCACGATTACCTCAGCAGCGTTGTCGGCAGCGAAATGTATGTGGACTGGCCAGACGAAGCGCTCAAGGCCCAGGCAGTAGCCGCTCGCTCCTACGCGCTAGTGCACCATGTGCGCCACGCCCAACGCGCCTACGACCTCGACAATACCCAGCGTTACCAGGCTTACAAAGGCATTGCCAAAGAGACCAATACGACCCAGGCGGCGGTAGCTAACACTACAGGCGAGTTCATTAGCTACAACGGTGGCATTGTCGAATCGCTCTATGCGGCATCGGATGCGATCGTGCAGGCTGCTCACGGCGGCAACGGCATGAGCCAAACCGGCGCTATGGAACTGGCCTCTAAGGGCTACAACTACACCCAAATTTTGGGCAACTACTATCCCGGCACCAGCCTCTCCCGCCTCGTTGTGGAGTAGGAATATCGACCACCAACCGAAGTAGCAGCGGGTTAGACTCTGCCCTTCGCCAGTAGTTAGCTGACGCCAAAATTTATGCTGATGCCTTAAAGCTCATCCTCGTAGGGTGAGCTTTTTTGTTACATAACGTACTACATGTGT
The DNA here is from genome assembly GCF_014695775.1 of Leptolyngbya sp. FACHB-60. Classification (GTDB taxonomy): domain Bacteria; phylum Cyanobacteriota; class Cyanobacteriia; order Phormidesmidales; family Phormidesmidaceae; genus Nodosilinea. Next base: position 58,851 of record NZ_JACJOX010000011.1, read on the forward strand.
CACACCTTGCTCTCTACCTTCACTGATAAGCGAGGGGAGAAAAGGAGGCACATTTGCCATGACTGACTTGAATACACCAGCCAGAGCCATGCTTGAGGGTAAATTTTACCCCGGCGTTGGGATGATTCACTCTGTGGAACAGCCAGGTTTGAAGTGGGTCGTGCGCGTCAACGGTGTGTATTGGACGGCTCGCGCTGCTCTGACGAGCTACAGCTTTCAGGCTGGCGATGCCATTCGCCCGATCGCTCGCCAGGGCAATACCCTGCTCATCGAACCCGCCTAAGTGTTGAAGACAGCGGCGGTCAGCTGTTGCTGAATTAACCCTGTTAAGTTTTCAGCCAGGGATTGATAGGCATCCATCGTGCCCAAGGGTTCCATGGGCAGCAGCAGACTCACCGCCACCCAGGGGGTGAGTCTGCGCTGAGTGAGCTGAGACCACTGGTTGGCCCAAAACCAGTGGCTGGGTGACGGATGACCGCCGCTGGGCATGGCATACCACTGCACGATCGCAAAGCTCTGGCGATCGCCCCAGGCCCGAAAGAACCTGGCCTCCACCGACCCAGCCTGGGGAGAGGTAACCTTGAGTCTGCGCCGCGACTCAATGCGCCACTTTTGCGCCCCGGCTAGGTCAATCCACTCTAGCTGAGGCTGGTTGCTGTGCCAGGGCTGGGGGTGCAGCAACACCGCAAACTGCTGCACCGGGGCTGATTGAGTCTCAGAAGAGTCTGCCCGATACTCTGCCAAGGTCCAGGTTTGGCGGTTGATGGGGACGGGTTCAACGGTGGTTTGCTGCCAGCCGGGCAGGGCCAGTCCCTCTGTTTGCAGGGCGCGCAGCTGATCGAGTTGGGAGACCTGGGGGCTGTTGGCCCAGGGCCACTGCCCGCTCAGGTAGGCGGGCAAAGTCGCCATCCCCGCCAGAGCGGTAAGCACAACCACCAAAACTAAGTTGACCCAGCGGCTGGGGAGCAGGTTAGCAGACGAAGGCTGAGGGGTCATAGGAGCGATCGCATTCCACAAATAACAGACCTACACCGACGATGACGGCGACTGCACCGCCAGATTGAGGCGATCGGGCACCCGCTCTTGAATCAGCCGCAGCAGCAGAATGATGGTGAGCAGCATTAGGGCCGAGTAAAGGTCGCCGCCCCAGCTCTCGTGTAGCCAATCAAAAGCGCCATCGCGTCCCGTGCCGTGGAAGTAGCTCAGAAACGTATTGCGGAGAATGTTGCCCACTACGCTAATGGCCACCGTGCCGCTAAAGAAGAGCACTGTTCTCAGCCGCGACCTGTGGACCCCAGTCCAGTAGGCCAACATCAGGGCGACGTAGAGGCTGGTAAACAGCATCTTGAGCCCAGCGCAGTGGGGGGCAACCTCCACCGTTTGATCATTCACGAACAAGTAAATATTCTCGACCGTCACTGGAATGCCAAGCTGCACCAGCAAGAACCCCGCCACCGACGCAATCAATCGCTGCAAGGGCAAAATGTAGGGCTCAATCAGGTAGGGCAGCTGAGTTGGCGTTGCCAGCGCCACCAAAATGAGAGAAATCGCCTGAAGCCGCAGCCCCGCGACGGATTTTAGACCCAGACACAGCCCCACTAGCATCACCGGCAGCGAGAGATTCATCCAGTCGGGCAAGCGGGTGAGGTACATCAGCCCCGCTAGCCCTACCAGACCCAGACCTAGGGGATGGCAACGATTGGGCAGTTCGCCCCAGACCTGACGCTTACCCCAGGCAATGTAGGCAGCAAAGGGCAGCCCCAACAGCCCGTGGCTAAAGTACTCGTGCTGAATGCTGATGGACTTGTTCAGCCAGCCATCGACCCAGTGCAGCAGCAGCGGCCCGTAGAGGATCGCTAGGAGTGCGGCGATCGCCCAGGGGGGGGTGAGGTGGCGGCGGAGGGAGGGCATGGGGAGCGGGGATGTGGGAAAGATGAGGGAGATGGGGAGTTTGAGTGTTTAGTTTTGAGTTCTGGACTCTAGCTTTAATTCAAAACTCAAAATTCAAAACTGAAAACTTTTCTTCACCCATTCACGGCTTGCAAAACACCGACAGCTCTAGCGGCGGTGACTGCTTCAACCATAGCGTCTACGACGTAATCGACCTGCTCTAGAGTCATACCGGGGTACATCGGCAAGGAGAGAATCTCTTGGCTGAGGGCTTCGGCCTGGGGAAAGCTGCCGGGGCCATAGCCGAGGGCACTAAAGGCGGGTTGCAGATGGCAGGGGATGGGATAGTGGATGCCGGTTTGCACGCCAGCGGCGGCAAGCTGCGCCTGGAGGTTAGCACGATGGAGGGGGCAAGTAGCCGTAATGCGCACGACGTATAGGTGGTAGATATGGCCAGGGCCAGCGTCGTTGTGCATGGGGAGAATGCCGTGCTCAACTAGAGGGGCGAGACGGCGATCGTAGTGCTGGGCGATCGCATAGCGAGCCTGATTCCACCCCGGCAAATGGGGCAGTTTGACGTTGAGCACAGCGGCTTGCAGGGTGTCTAACCGGCTGTTGGTGCCCTGGGGTTCGGTGTGATAGTACTTGCTGGTGGCACCGTAATTGCGCAGCGATCGCGCCGTCTCCGCAATCAGCTTGTCTCCTGTGACAAACATGCCCCCATCGCCTAACGCACCAAGATTCTTGCTAGGGTAAAAGCTAAAGGCCGCCCCTAAACCGATGGTGCCGGCGGTGTAGCCCTCGTGCTGGGCCAGGTGGGCCTGGGCCGCATCTTCAAAAATTATCAGCCGGTGGCGGTTGGCCAAATTCAGCAGTCCGTGGGGCGAAACCATTTGGCCGTAGAGGTGTACAGGCACAATGGCGCGAGTGCGAGGGGTGATGGCGCGCTCGACAGCATCGAGATCCATGAGAGCGGTGGCGCGATCGCAGTCCACAAACACAGGCGTTGCCCCCGACCGCAGCACCCCCATCAGCGTCGCTACAAAGGTATTGGCGGGCAAAATCACCTCATCGCCGGGGGCAACGCCGCAGGCAATCAGACCCAGGGCGATCGCATCGGTGCCGCAACCTACCCCTACCCCAAACTGGGTGCCGCAGACCAAGGCAAAGTTCGACTCAAAGTCGGCCAATGCCGGGCCCAGCACAAAGTCTCCCTGGGCGATGACGGCATTAATTACCCCCTGAATAGTTTCCTGCAACGGCCCATGCTGCCAGGTCAAATCGACAAACGGAACCGCCAAAGGAGCTGCCAGTGGAGAAGGGATGGTCATACTCACCTGCGTAGGTTTGGGTGAACAACGGGCGATCGCCAGTTACGCTCAGCTTGCCCGCATACTGCAATGCCTTATCAACTTAAGCGAGGCACCGTTTATAGTTCAATGCTGCTGAAATCCGCCCAGGCGGTAAACTGGGTCAAACTTAGCGTCGACTCAATAGCAACCACCAGCACACGCGGGGCTAAATCACCCTATTCAGCTACCGTACCCCTATGGATTTTGAAACCTCTCGCGAATTTGTCGTCCGCCAAACCCTCGGCACCAGAGAAGACCTGCCCGATACCTTTATCGCCTGCCTGCGCCAGGGCAAACCGCCCGTACCGGGGCAGGTCACCTCTCTGCTGCTCGCCCTCAAAGCCCTGTTTGAAGGCCTAAAGAACGAGCCCACCCTCGATCGCACCCTCACGCAAGCCCTCTTCATTCTCTCTTACGAAAGCCGCCAGCTCTACGCCCAGGGGCAGAAGGCTGGCGTTGTGTGGCCACCGCTGCTTGATGAAGACCTAGGGCGAATTGGCAAGGCGGCGCAGTCGATTGTGTTTGGCGAGTGGCAAGGGTGAAAGAAAGTTTTGAGTTTTGAATGTTGAGTTTTTAATTAGGGCTGGGGCCTAGAACTCAAAACTAAGAACTCAAAACTTTTCCCTCTCTTGTAGGGCAAGCCTCCTAGGGTAGGTTCGGCAAACCACACCTCCCAGAGAATTGCCGAGGTAACTTTTGGGCAGCTAAATTAGCACTCAGGATGCGGGAGTGCTAACGCGTCTCGATTCAAACATTCACTAAGCAAACCTTTGGAGGTACATTATGGCCGCAGTCACCCTGAGTGTATCTACTGTGAAGCCTCTGGGCGATCGCATTTTGGTCAAAGTCAGCGAAGCCGAAGAAAAAACTGCTGGCGGCATTTTGCTACCCGACACCGCTAAGGAAAAGCCCCAGGTGGGTGAAGTGGTGCAGGTTGGCCCCGGCAAGCGCGATGACAACGGCTCGTTCCAGCCGGTGGAAGTCAAAGTCGGCGACAAGGTGCTCTACTCCAAGTACGCCGGTACCGACATCAAGCTTGGCACTGACGACTACGTGCTGCTGCGCGAGTCCGACATTCTGGCTGCCCTCGGCTAGGCTCATTGGGATTGACGATTTTGGCCCGTAGGGTGGGCAGCGCCCACCATCGACCGGGGCGATCGCAGACTAATCCGTAGAAGGCATAGCGTTGAGGACTAAGGATTTATTCAATCCACGGTTTGTAGGTTAGGCATCCTGCCTGATCGTGGACAGCCGAGACGGCTATCCCACAAAGTCCAATCCTAGATCTTAAGGCTCTGCCCACAAGGAAATGTCCCATCCATTCGGGGCTTTCCTTGAGCCAAGCTTGGTGCGTCAGGTTATGAGCCAAGCTCAGGCTATGCCGACGCCTGACACACCCAATAACGTTCTAAACACAACGCAGTTAGTTCAACAATTCACCTTTTGTTAGGAGGATTATTTACCAATGGCTAAAACGATCACATACAACGAAGATGCTCGTCGCGCCCTTGAGCGTGGCTTCGATATTCTGGCCGAAGCCGTAGCCGTGACCCTCGGCCCCAAAGGTCGCAACGTGGTGCTAGAGAAAAAGTATGGCGCACCCCAAATCGTCAACGACGGCATCACCATTGCTAAAGAAATTGAGCTAGACGATCATATTGAAAATACCGCCGTCTCTCTGCTGCGCCAGGCGGCCTCTAAAACCAACGACGCCGCTGGCGACGGCACCACCACCGCGACGGTGCTAGGCCATGCGATCGTCAAAGAAGGTCTGCGCAACGTCGCCGCTGGGGCCAACGCCATTTCACTGAAGCGCGGCATCGACAAAGCCACCGCATTTCTAGTCGAAAAAATTGCTGAGCACGCCCGTCCCGTTGGCGATTCCAAGTCGATCGCCCAGGTGGGTGCCATCTCCGCCGGTAACGACGATGAAGTTGGCCAAATGATTGCCAATGCCATGGATAAAGTCGGTCGCGAAGGCGTGATTTCTCTGGAAGAGGGCAAGTCGATGACCACCGAACTGGAGGTCACCGAAGGGATGCGTTTCGACAAGGGCTACCTGTCGCCCTACTTTGTCACCGACACCGAGCGCATGGAAGCGGTGCTCGATGAGCCCTACATTCTGATCACCGACAAGAAAATTGCCCTGGTGCAAGATCTGGTGCCTGTGCTGGAGCAGGTGGCCCGCTCCGGCAAGCCCCTGATGATTATCGCTGAAGACATTGAGAAAGAGGCTTTGGCCACTCTGGTAGTCAACCGCATGCGCGGCGTGCTGAATGTGGCTGCGGTGAAAGCGCCTGGGTTTGGCGATCGCCGCAAGGCCATGCTTGAAGACATTGCCGTGCTAACTGGCGGCCAGGTGATCTCCGAAGACACCGGCCTCAAGCTCGACAACACCAAGCTCGACATGCTGGGTCAGGCTCGTCGTCTCACTATCACCAAAGACACCACCACCATCGTCGCCGAAGGCAACGAGAAGGATGTCAAGGCCCGCTGCGAGCAGATCCGTCGCCAGATCGACGAAACTGAGTCGACCTACGACAAAGAAAAGCTGCAAGAGCGTCTGGCTAAGCTCTCCGGCGGTGTAGCCGTAATCAAGGTCGGTGCTGCCACCGAAACCGAGATGAAGGACCGCAAGTTGCGCCTCGAAGACGCCATCAACGCCACCAAGGCAGCCGTTGAAGAAGGCATCGTCCCCGGCGGCGGCACCACCCTAGCTCACCTGGCTCCCCAGCTCGAAGCCTGGGCCAGCGACAACCTCAGCGGCGAAGAGCTGCTGGGTGCCCAAATTGTCACTCGCGCCCTCACCGCCCCTCTCAGCCGCATCGCTGAAAATGCGGGCTACAACGGAGCCGTCATCGTTGAGCAGGTGAAGGAGAAAGACTTCAACATTGGCTATAACGCGGCCAACAACCAGTTCATCGACATGTTCGAAGCTGGTATTGTGGACCCCGCCAAGGTGACCCGTTCGGCGCTGCAAAACGCGGCCTCCATCGCCTCGATGGTGCTAACCACCGAATGCATTGTGGTTGACAAGCCCGAGCCTAAGGCTCCGGCCGCTGGCGCTGGCGCTGGCATGGGCGGCGACTTCGACTACTAAACCTGCTCAGGCAGTCTAGATTCGGATTGTCTGAAGTATGCAAAAAGGGCCCGGCTAATTGAATTAGCCGGGCCCTTTTTGCGTTTTTTTAGTGAGAAACTGCGCTTGCTCAAGCTGGATTCAAAACCTCAAATTCGCAGAGCTGTAGACCGATTAAAACAGGCAAGCCGCAAGCCAAAATCATTAGCTTTTCTTTGCTTATTCTGCCGGCAGATAGATGATTGTAGAAATCAAATAAATAGACCTAGAATTTAGAGGTTATCGGCTTTCATGAAGGATCTCTGTATTCTTTTTGACCTGCCAAGGTCAGAGAATACTGATAGACAGATTTTCCGCAAAGCCACCTAAACACTTGACATTTGAATGCCGAAGTGCAGCTTAAAAAAGAAAAATTTTTCTGGAACACTTTGCTGATTTGGGAGTCTTGGACAGTTAGCCATCAAGTCGAAGACCTGATCCCCGTCAAAGTTTCTAAAGATCTTTGACTTGGCTTTGCTGCGGGGTCATAAGGTTGGTGGTTTTTGTGATGCTCGATAAAGGGTTCAGAATCAATGACCATGTCACAAGCTGCTTCTATACCGATGAACCAGACATCGCCAGTGAGAACCACAGGCGATGCCGCAGCACCTAAGGAAAACATTGTGTCGTCCAAATCCATTCTCAGTGTTGATTTGGGGCGTACCTCTACAAAAACTTCTATTAGCCGCGATCCGAGTGGTGTTGTCTTCATTCCGGCAAATGTCAAACATCTGTCGATAGAGCAAGTGCAGGGGGGCGCATTCGAGGCCCGTGCAACGGATCCTCTATCTGACATTTGGATGGTTTACCAGGGCAGCGGCTATGCCATGGGACAGCTAGCAGAGGATTTTGGCGCTAATTTAGGGGTCGGCCAATCTAAAGTCAATGATGCTTTAGTCAAGGTTCTGGCCTGTGTCGGTTACTTTCAAATGCGGGATGAGATTTCGGTAGTGCTGGGACTGCCCTATCATTCTCAGGATCAGTTTGAGCGCGAGAAAGAGCAGCTGATGAGTTTGCTGCTGGGGCCACATGTGATGAGCTATCGGGGTGAACCGATTACCATCAACATCAATAAGGTTTGGGTCATGCCTGAAGGGTACGGCAGCATTCTATGGAATGAGGTGCAAGAGAAGAAAGATATTAACGTTGACTTTACCAAGCTGCCCGTTGCGATCGTGGATATTGGGCATCAAACCACAGATTGCATCATGGTTGACAACTTCAGATTTGCTCGTGGCGTTTCTAGAAGTGAAGCGTTTGCTATGAGCCAGTTTTATGAGCAGGTAGCATCCCAAATTGAGGGAGCCGACAGCCAGTCTTTGGCGTTAATCGCTGCTGTAAATCAGCCTCAGGGCCAACGGTTCTACCGTCCGCGGGGAGCCAATCGACCCACTAACTTAGACGACATTTTGCCTAACCTCAAAGAGAATTTTTCGCGGGAGATGTGTAACCGATTGTTGGCTTGGCTGCCAGAGCGGGTTACAGATGTCATTCTCACGGGTGGCGGCGGCGAGTTCTTTTGGGAAGATATCCAGCGCTTGCTGAAAGAAGCCAAGATCAATGCCCACCTCGCTACGCCGAGCCGACAGGCTAACGCCCTAGGGCAGTATATTTATGGAGAAGCCCAGGTGGCAGGAGCCCGTGCGGCCCGTGCAACAGCTCAGGCTTCTTGATTTGGGCGTTAGCCGTGCCTAGTCTCTTCTCAATCGAATGTTGATTTTGTTTGCTTGAATGAGTGTTTTAGGAAAGCAAACTCTGCATCGATTGGGAAGAGATTTTGACCAGTGGGTGGCACTATGGTTTCAGGATGAGAATGATGGTATTGAAGTGGTTACGCCAGCCGAAGAAGTTGGTTCTGTTTCGCCAAAGTGAGTTTGATCAACATCTATTGGCTGCCGTCAAAGCTGAGCTGGTTAGACAGCCGGGCTTGAGTTTTAGCAACCTTTGCAAAGAAGCTCTTCACCAGCTTTTGCTGAGTAACCACGCTTATCCTAGTCAACCACCATCTTCTACAGATACAGACAAACGTATTGAGAGCCTTGAGGCCCAGTTGCTCAGTGTAGAGCAGCGTTTTTTTGCCCAAGAGAAGAATCGGCTAGAACGGTTAGAAGCCCAACTGGCGCAGCTGTCTCTCCAGGTGGCTCACCTGGCAGGCTCTGGTGCTGCCATTCCGACGTCTCCCCAGCCAGCTTCAGATGATGTGCATTATGCAGAAGAGGTCGAAGAGGTACCTGAAGATCCCGTGCTGTCTCGCCTGAGCGGATTGATTGATGATTTTTAGAAGGTGAAAAAGAGTTGGCCTAACGGCAATGGTTAAAAGGACAAACCTGGGTAAAGCCCCTGGGCGGCTAGGGTTTGTCGTAGCTGGAGGCGGCTGGGCTCGTTGAACTTGAGCAAAAATAGAGTAGTTCGCCCAATGGCAGTTAGCCCAAGAATGTAACCCCCGTCTAGCTGAAAATGCTCTGCCCAGCTTTGGCTACGCGGGTTAAAGAGAGGCGTGATTTCACCTGTGAGCGGATCGATGCTGGTGAGGTCGGAGCCTTTGTGGCGATTGCAGGGTAGGCAGGCCAGCACTAAGTTCTCTGAAACCGTTCGCCCTCCGTGTTTGAGAGCAGTGGCGTGATCTACCTCATGGCTATAGATGGAAAAGGTTTGGTGGATCAAGCAATATTCGCAAGCCCCTGAAGCTCGCTGAGTAACTAACTGCCGCAAAGCTACTGGAATGTAGTCAGCCATGGGGGTGCTAGTTGTTGGGAGCCGACTTGAGGGTAGCGAAAGCACGGGCTTTGAGAAACCCGATCAGGGTGTCAAGTTGCTCATAGAGATCTAGTTCTGCTGATTCGGTAGGGGTGAGAGTGGCCTCGCGATTTCTTTGTAGCAGCGTTTGCAGTCGGCTTTGCGATGTCTCAGAGACTTTGAAGCCGATAATCTGCTCTGAGGTAGGCTGGCTGATGAGGAAATCGAGGATTTCTTGGTAGGTAGCAAAGGTGGCCAGTGAGGGAGAGGCGGCGGAGCTTTGGTCTGGGGTAGGCTGGCCGAGCAGGGTAGTGGCGATGAGCCGAGTGAAAAGGTCAGAAAACTGACTTTGAAAGGGAGCTAGCTGCTGAGCCAGATCGTCAGGGATGTCGATAGTGATTTGGGCCATTGTTGGAATCGCTATAAGGGACAGATCGGGTAGTCTGCTCTCTATATCTACCACTGTAGTCAAGTGGCGAAATCGCAACTCCAGCGCTTTATGGATAGCGCAGATAATTACTTTTGAATGGTATCCATGGGTAAACCTAAGGCACCTCGGCCTCTTGACGAAGCCGAGGTGCCTTGGGTCGTAAGCTTAAAGCGTGAGTGCCAGTCGTTAAGCTGCTGGGCGGCGACGGGGACGCTTGCGCTCAGACTTTTTCTTATAGCCGACTGACTGGGCTTCGTGGCTATCAGGCCCATACAGACCCCGCACCGATTCTTTCATGGCCATAACGCTGTTGTGGAATTCCCACTCGGCTTGGCGGGCTTCGTCGGCAGCCGCTTTGGCCATGGCAGCCAGTTCAGTTTCTTTTTGCTGTTTGGCCTGCATCGCGGCTAGGTTGGCTTGCAGTGTCTCGGCGGAAGCTTCTGGGCGGCGGGCGGTGTAGTCTCTTACGATGCGAAAGCCTTCGTAGGATTCGATGTCTTGAAGAATAATACGGGTCTGGAGGCGGCGAGTTACATCAATAGTAGCCATAGGATAAATCCTCAAATAGGGTAAAAGTTTGACCTTGGTTGACGTAGCAATGACAGGGCAGAATTTTCAGGAGATGGGCGTGCAGCGTTGAGGCAATCGCCTCTGCATCAGTTGGGGCGGTGTTTTGCGTAAATTAATGCTGCCCTTGAGGGTTAAACGCGCATCGCCGCAGCGGAAGCCGCAGCCAAACATCGGCCAAATGGCCGAGAGCAGCATTAATGCAGCGCTAAAAATCCTTAGCGGGTCTGCAACAACGCTTTAGTTTGAGCTGCAATGGCAATCTGCAAGGTCAGATTAACAAGCTGGAGGTTGCAACTAACGATCTGAGGGCGCAGATTGCTAAGCTGAACCCTCAGATCGTCGATCTGCTAGGTCACATTGGCGATCTGACCCTGTAGATCGTTAAGCTGAGCCGTCACATTGATGATCTGAGGTCGCAGATTGCTTTGCAACGCTGCGCGATTTGCTTTGCAACGCTGCGCGAACGCTAAGGTTTGTCAAACAGTTACCGAGTACCTTTGCCAGTAGGCAAATTTTGGCCAACAACAGCAGGTACCCGGTAGCTGCAAGGAAAAGACTTACTCAATCAGTATGGTTTTGGTAAGAATGGCCATCCAGGTCTGGGGTTCGTTAGGGTGCTTTGGCTCGCTGCCGTTGGGCGGCACGGGGATGGGGTCGCTCCAGTCGTTGGGGTTGGCGTAGCCGAGGGAGTGGAGGATTTTGATGGTGCGATCGATGGCTACCAAACTGCCGTAGAGCAGGTGGCGCACTTTCTCGGGTGTTAGAGACTGAGCCCCTTTGTTTTTGGCTCCAGAGTTGGGTGGCAGCGGCAGGGAGCTGGGTTCTGAGTTGTCGCTGGCGTCTGGTTCGAGATATTCAAACATCGGTTCTGTTTCCTTTTTTGGTTGCGGTGAGCAAGCCCTGCCCCCCGCAAGGGGTGGAAGGGTGAGGAAAACAGAACGCGAAAACCCTAGCCACCCGCAGTTGAAGTGCAAACTGGAGTGACTAGGGTACGATCTCCCTAGCCTCGCAATCTGCTGGTTAGATTTGCGGGGTTAGCTGTCGGTTGGTGCTCGTAACACCTTCCGGCAGCGCCAAAGTTTTCGAGTTCTGTGTAACAACCGCTCTGGCCGAACGGCTTAGTGGATGAGTGTACTAGCGCAAAAGCAACTCGTCAACCGTAGTGAAATGCTTGAGGCGATCGTTTCCCTCACTTGATCGAGTAGGGGCTGTAGGAAAATGTTGTTCTCCTCCATGATTTAGCGTTGGCCAACACTACTTCGGGCCAAGGTTACAGATCTTTTTCGTTCCAAGGATTGTTTTATAATTTCCGTAATCATTGCAGTATCATTTAGCCTTGACCCAATCCATCCGTGTTGCACAAGCTCAATAAATAAAGTGTTATTAATGTGCCTATCGGATTCCTGATACACAATACGAACAGCTCCATTTTCGCCTCTGACTTTATCTGAGCCAATTAGTACTTCCCAATAATCCAACGGGAAATACATTCCTTTAATGAGATCAGTTGATGCTAATTCAAGCCTAAAAGGTAAGCAAAGTTTGAAATAGAATGGATTACCGTGCAATCTGTATTGAAAATAATTAGACACTTTTTCATTGTCGGATGAGCAAAAGCTTTTTTGAAGCTCCTTCATCTTCTCAATCTCTTTTTTGTAAGATTCATCTAGTAAAGGTCTATATACAATTCGGTTAAATCTTTTGGAAGTCTCAACTTTCATTCTTTTATATTGAACCATGATATAAGCATCAAATCTGTGATGGTAATACACGAGATCAACGCCTGTATTCTGTTCAACCTTATGCCTATTAAAATTTGAAATAGTTAAGTTTTGCCCTTCTTTAGTAAAAGTGGCAGAGCCAACCATATCGTTACTGATTTCTTGCCAATTACTAAAGAATCTGGCATCTCTTGAGTTCATTGGGTCTTCCAGTATAAAGGTATTTTGCAAGCCTTTAAGATAAGGCGCAACCTCGTTATTTGTGGAAACAGGACTCCAAGCAAAAAGTATTTCTTCCCTATCAAGCCCAAATATGTCAAGTGCCAATCCAATTGAATCTTTCTCTTGAGCAACAACTTGTAAGCCTGAATCCTGAATTGATGAATTTAGGATATTACGTAAGTTGTCAAGCTCACAAAAACTGGCCACTAAAGATGGTTGCAACTTTTTAATTGCCTCAATAAGAGCTTCCCATAGTTCTGGTTCTAATTTTTTGGCAACTCCATCTGATGGCTTCACTACATTTTCGGCAAAATTAGTTAATACTCCCTCATTTAAAGTAGTAAATTTTATCGGGGGATTAAAAAAAATAAAGTTTGAGAATAAAACTCTTCGTCTAGCAGTCGCAGCAGCACCGCCCAACCTCGCGATACTTGCATGTGTGATAGTATCTTTCTTCCCGTCAAGAGAGTGTAAACAAAGCTCGATAACGCTAGAGGCAAATTCAAATTTGCTGATCGTGTCACTAAATTTTCCGTCACACCTGATAGACTTAATTAGCGCCTTGGCATGCGTCGGATCATTGCAGACAAATAAGAAGCCGCTATCCTCTTGAGTCATTTTCTACACTTTGCTGCATATATATATTGTTATAATATAGAGCAATCTTGAGCAAGGAAGCCTGATACTAGGGACGTCTAACAAATCGCTGAGTTGGAACCCGCAAGTTGCTCAGTGAGTTGTCAAGGTTATTTGCGTCTGGTGAGCTTAGCCGTTACGACCAGTGCGATCGCAGATCTCTTGTAGGTTGGGTTGACGAAGGAACCCCAACAATCTCAGCGGCAGATGTTGGATTTCCTCCTGAGGGAGACGATTCGCGAACACTAGCTCAACCCAAAGCGACTAACTAAATTCCACGGAGAGCTAAGCAAAGAGGTCTGTTATGAATGTTCCATTTTCAGGTGGCTGCGCTTGCGGTGGCGTACGCTACGAGTGTCACAGTGCGCCTCTGGCCATGCTGAATTGTCATTGCAGTGATTGCCAACTATCTAGCGGAGCACCGTTCGCATCTGGCGTAGTCGTATCAACAGAGTCCATCAAAGTCACCGGCTCACCAAAAGAATATTCTGTTCGCGCGTCAAGTGGCTCTCAGACAACGCGAAGTTTCTGCTCAAACTGCGGTAGCCCCTTGTTCACAACCGGCGAAGCGATGCCAGATTTCACATCCATACGCTTTACGACGTTTGACGACCAAAGCGATTTTTCTCCTGCACTGGACATTTGGACATCAAGCGCAGCCCCCTGGGTTTGCCTAAATGAGGAATTACCACACTTTTCGCAGTCCCCCTCACTGGGCACACAAGCGTAACGATGGCTCAACCTAACCTACTAACCGGGGTATTAGCCAGCACTTCTGACGGATAACACCCTCATTTTCCCTGCTTAACCCTCAAACTTGCTGAATAAAACCCCGAAATACAGAGCTTAACTGGCAGATTTGATGTTTAATTCCTTAAGAAGCGGGTGTTATCCAGCAAATCTAACGGATAATGCCGAGTATAGAGGGTCTTATCCAGCAGATCTGACACTTAATACATAGTTATTGCTTCAAATTCTGAACCGATCGCCCCTTAATTTCCGATTACCGTCTTACTAAAAAGACATCGCAGGGTGAAGCAAGACAAAGTATTCGTTGCTCATCCATCACTATCGCGGAGATTTTCGTTCACCCCCGCAAGGAAAAGGATTGCAGATGACTACCCAGGTTGGACTGCGAGCGGCTAGATTGGTAGAGCAAAATCCAGCCTGAGCGCCAACCAGAACGTTACGTTAGAGAGGTGTTGTATGAAAGACCGGGACTATACGTTGATTCTTGACAAGAGCGGCAGCATGTCTACCTGCGATCAAGCAGGTGGAAAAAGCCGCTGGGACGCTGCTCAAGAATCGACTCTGGCACTGGCGCGGAAGTGTGAGCAGTTTGACCCAGATGGAATTACGGTTTATTTGTTCTCCAGTCGGTTCAAACGCTACGACGATGTGACTTCCAGCAAGGTAGAACAGATCTTCATGGAGAACGACCCCGTCGGAACCACCAATCTGACTGCGGTGCTGATGGATGCTGTGAACAACTACTTCCAGCGCAAGGCGGCCGGAAAAACGAAACCAGCAGGTGAAACAATCTTGGTTGTGACGGATGGCGAACCGGACGATCGTCGATCGGTGATGGAAGTGATTATCGAAGCAACGCGCCAGATGGAGCGAGATGAGGAATTGGCGATCTCGTTTATCCAGGTAGGGACGGATTCTGGGGTTACCAAGTTTCTTAAGGCATTGGATGAGCAGTTGGAAGGCGTGGGAGCCAAGTTCGACATTTGTGACACGATCACAATGGATGACATGGCGGACATGACCCTCGCGGAAGTATTGATGGATGCAGTGAGCGATTGATATGGACGCGGTGGATAAACTGCTTGCCGATCTCAAAGCCGAAGCGGAAAAGCCAGAAACAGCGCAGACAAACTCAACTCCAGTCCGATCGGATACGGGGGCAATAGATACAGGGGCAACGGTGCGATCGCTTGATACCCTGTTGCAGGACCTTGATCAGGACACCCGGCAATCTGTTCAGACGAAATTGCTGCACCACTCGACTGAACCTGCCACCCGCCCAGTTCCGTCAAGCCACCCCGTTGAATCTGGATCAAATCCCTTGCTGACGGAGATGAAATCTCAGTATGAGGAACGCGATCGGGCAGCGGCGATGCAGCAACAGCAGGAACTCCAGGCTGCCGAGCAACGGCGGCAAAAACAAGCGCAGGAGAAGCAGCGACGACTGGAAGAACTCCGGCTCAAGCGGCGGGCGAAACTTTCTGGGCAAGCGCAGGCATGGCTGAAGCAACTTGAGCCCCGATCGACCGAAGGACGCTGGTTTGAAGAGTTTGCCTGCGGATATGAGTCGCGGTTGGAAGCGGCGCTCGACTACTTGGAGGCGCTACACTCCGTTGGCGGTCAGCCTGGTTGAGGCGATGTTGCGGAACCAGGAAGCGCAGCAGGAAGCAATGTTATCTTGCTGAGTCGGTTGCTGGGGCAGAGGAGACGCAGGGCGAGGGAGCCAGATAGCAGATTTAGAATATGGATGAACGGTGAAATTCTACACCGCATAGATAGAAGTGTATGAAACGAGCCGTGTATATCCGACATTCCGCAGGTTGACGATTATTTTTTCTTGTGCATGGCCTGAGGCAATAGCTGAAAGCCTTTCTGCCAGGGGGTTTTAGTGCGATCGCAGATCTCTTGTAGGTTGGGTTGAGCTAGCTAACCCAACCTACTAACTTCTTCACTGCTTCAATTTAGGTTGGATGATTCGAGCAACCATTAAAAGCGTTTGGCTTTGTGTATTTTGTTTTTCTTTACTGACTACTGGCTGCACGAGCAACAATTCCAGCAACAGAGCAGACAACCAAAACAGTCAGACAGATCCACTAGAAGAGGTTGTGGCATCTAATGCAAATAACGAATTACGCAATCAAATTGGACAAATATCTCAGGCTGCTCAAGGGCGTGTCGGGGTTACAGTTACAGTACTAGAAACCGGGGAATCAGTTACTTTGAATGGAGATCAGCAATTTCCAATGCAAAGTGTTTACAAGTTTCCCATCGCAATGGCTGTACTGGCTCAGATCGATCAAGGAAAGTTGAGACTAGAGCAGCAGGTTCGTGTTGAAGCCAGCGATTTCGTTTCAGACCTTCAGCACAGTCCAATTCGAGATGAGAACCCGCAAGGGGTGGAACTGAGCCTAGCTGAACTGCTGAAATACATGGTATCTGAAAGTGATGGGACAGCTTGTGATGTGCTGTTAAAGCTAGTTGGTGGACCAGAGGTCGTCACTCAGCATTTGCGTAACCTCGGTGTAAATGGCATTGTTGTTGCCAACACGGAAAAGGAAATCGGCCAAGACAAAGCCGTGCAGTACCGCAACTATGCTACACCTGATGGGGCAGTCGCCTTATTGCGTACCTTGCATGAAGGGCTAGGGCTTTCAGAATCTAGCCAAGCGTTATTACTACAGTTGATGACCGAGACACCTACAGGTCTACAACGTATTAAAGGACTGTTGCCTGATGGGACAGTGGTAGCACATAAAACTGGTACGTCGCGCACCGTTGATGGAGTGACGGCCGCAACAAATGATGTGGGACTTGTGACGCTACCGAATGGGCAGCATTTAGCAATCGCAGTTTTCGTTTCAGATTCGACGGCCAACGATACGATACGCGAAGAAGTGATAGCAAAGGTTGCGCGAGCAGCATGGGATGAATGGAGCAAATAGGCACAGAACAGTACTGCAATTAGTGCGATCGCAGATCTCTTGTAGGTTGGATTAACGAAGGAAACCCAACAATCTCAGCGGCAGGTGTCAGGTTTTCCCTAAGGGAGACGCTTCACGAACGCTAGCCCAACCCAACCTACTAACTAGATTCCACTATTCAGTAGCGTTAGCGAAGACCTCTATATAAATCAAAGAGAAAAATTGGTTCTCCTTTAAAGAGAGTGATAGATTGGCTTGAGATGGTCGATTAGAAAAAATAAAGTTTTAGGAGGATACTTTGTATTACTTAATCTTCTTCATAAGCCTTTTTATAGGATTAATTTTGGTTTTTAAACCTGTCTTTGTTGACCCCAAATCAAATGTGAGAATTAAAGGTATAGACGAGCATGATAAAAGTATTTATATTGCATTTGCCATATCGTTGCTGATTCTGATCCCTATACTTTCACCTTCATTCTCATTCTTGATTCCACTGATATTTTTTGGATCAACGCTGTTTCAACCGGTTCGCGAGTTAACTAGACCGCTGTTAAAGGGGTTTGCAATAGTTCTAAAACGTCATTCCATTCGACCTTTCCACTGTATAGCCTGCAAAAAACCTCTTGCAAAGTCAAGTGCTCCAGTTAATTCTTTGACAGATAAGGAACAGTTAGCATCAGAAATTGGGAGTATTGACTTTGAAGTTTGGTACTGTACGATTTGTTGCTCTGAGCCTATCCAAAACTCTATGCATTTGCGAGCATACATAGATTCATCAAATGATTTCCGATTATGCTCTAGTTGTGACGAAGTAACTATGGTCAAGACCTCTTCTAGGGTTTTGGAAAAAGCGACAGCTGAAACTGAAGGGCAGGAATTGTTTACTTATGCTTGTCAGTATTGCCAAGCAGAGAAAACAGAAATAAAGATAATTCCTAGAGTAAGCGATGGTGGCGGAGGTGGAGGCTAGTGCGATCGCAAATCTCTTGTAGGTTAGGTTTCCTACGTCAACCCAACCTACTAACTAAATTCCACTGGCAGATTTGATGTTTAATTTCTTAAGAAGCGGGTGTTGTCCAGCAAATCTAACAGATAATGCTGAGCATGAAGGGACTTATCCAGCAGATCTGACACTTAATACATAGTTATGCCTCGATAAAAGAAATGTGTAACCTTGAAGAAAGGAAGTGTAAGTAGAGGAGAAATCCGTGATCGGAAGGGATCAGGTGATGAAGGTACTGGGGAGGTTACTAAGTAGTGGACCTATCGACCATTTACCTAGGAAGTTCTCTGATACTGAGCTGCTTATGGCGTTAGCAGCATCGAGTTTTAACGCAAAGCAAGAATACTCTGAGAAAGAGGTTAATGATCATCTCGTAGACTGGCTGAAAGGATTTACAGATCCAACTGGCTTAGATCATGTCACGGTACGGCGTTACCTAATTGACCTGAAATTTTTCCTCAGAAATCCATCCGGCTCATCCTACTGGATGAATGAAGCAGTAATAGCATTGGTCTTAGAGCCAGAAGCCAGAACCGTTCATCCCTGTGATGTTTTGGCTGAGGTACAACGTCAACGAGAAGAGAGAAAACGTAGCAATGAATAACAAGCATGAATGAGTTAGCAGGTTTTGCTTCAAATCTTCCTGGTTACTCGGCAAAGCTCCTCGAACTTGGGGATGCGGCAGTGCTGCAAAGCCTCTACGAACAATGCACGGAGTTTGCTCTTCTAACCGATGGTCAACCGCCTTCACCGACGGCAGCACGTGATGAATTTGATGCTGTGCCAGATGGAAAAATGACAGAGGACAAATACATTGTGGGGTTGTTCGATCCAAAGAATGAGCTGATCGGGATGATTGAATCGATTCGACACTACCCAGACAATCAAACATGGTGGTTAGGGTTAATGATGTTGAGTCCCCAGCAACGAGGTCAAGGATTAGGTTCAAAGTTTTATCAGGCGTTTGAAAATTGGGTATCAGCACAGGGAGTCAAGCAAGTATCATTGTCTGCGATTGAAGCCAACGAGTTAGGCTTACAGTTTTGGAAAAGCTTGGGATTTGAGGTTATCCGCAAGACAGAACCTCGACAATTTGGCAATAAAATTCATGCAGTTTATGTGATGAGTCGTCCTGTAGCAGCGACGGCATAACAATCCGCTTGCCCACCGACCGTATTAAGATAGTTGCTTGAGAACGAAAGGTTACCAGCGGTGGGTGAAGCGGAACGTTAGGCTTTAAAGATCTCAATAGACTCCACGAAGAGCCAAGCAAAGAGGTCTTTTATGAATGTTCCATTTTCAGGTGGCTGCGCTTGTGGTGCCGTACGCTACGAGTGTCACAGTGCGCCTCTGGCAATGCTGAATTGTCATTGCAGTGATTGCCAACTATCTAGCGGAGCACCGTTCGCATCTGGCGTAGTCGTATCAACAAAGTCAATCAAGGTCACCGGCTCACCAAAAGAATACTCTGTTCGCGCGTCAAGTGGCTCTCAGACAACGCGAAGTTTCTGCCCGAACTGCGGTAGTCCCCTATTCACAACCGGCGAAGCGATGCCAGATTTCACATCCATACGCTTTACAACGTTTGACGAGCAAAGCGATTTCTCCCCTGCGCTAGACATTTGGACATCAAGCGCAGCCTCCTGGGTTTGCCTGAATGAGGAATTGCCACACTTTTCCCAGTCCCCCTCACCGGGCACACAAGCGTAACGATATATACCTTTGGTGCCCGATGGGCTGAACCAAATTGAGTTGCAAAGCAAAGATACTGCTTTGATATTCCTTTAAACCTTCACCGAAGATACTCGTATAGAGCGATCGCAAATCTCTTATAGGTTGGGTTGACGAAGGAAACCCAACAAGCTCCGAAGGATTTGACTGCCAACCCGCTACGCTAGCTCAACTCAACCTACTAACTCTGTTAATATTTCAGGTTGAATTGCTATGCAATCCCTTGAGAACGACGACAAGCCAAGGTCACATCCCAGTGCATTGTCTAAAAAAGAAAACAGCATTCAATCCCAAGACATTAGTTTGTGAAGCTTTTTAAAGCATAGAAGTATTTTTCCTGGTTATATAAAGACGTCGTGTTTAAGTACTTATACACAGGGGCAGCAATCCATACTGCCTCTGTTGCTACTTCAACTCGATCGTATTATCAGCCTCTTGATAATTCTCCTTCCTCAAGGAGAAAGCAGGGAACATCGCAAACTCGCGCCTTGAAAGATTAGCAACCGCTGTAATTAGGAGCCTTTAAAATGATGAATGTATTGGGGCGTACTTTCTGTACTTCAATCGTCGCAAGTGCCTTCCTATCCATCCTGGTTGCAAATGCCCCTGCGAAAGCAGCAACCCTAGTCGATAACCGGTCGCTAGAAGTAGTGGGATTTCTTGGTGGTGACCCCGATAGTGAAACTCAAGTAGAATTTGGGACAGGATTCGATTTAAATGCTGATGCTGCCATTACTCGAATCCTTTGGAGTGGAGCTTATGGACCCAGCAACACCCGTACTCCGTCTACCGATAACTTCTCAGTCCGTTTATTTACTATTGAAGGGGTTGATAGCGACGGATTGGTAAATACAGCCCCTTTGACAACTTTGAGTGGCGATGTCAGCTACTCTGTGCAACGTATTCAGGGGTATCAAGATATTACAGAATACGATGTGTATTTCTATACCTTGTCTTTGTCTAATCCCTTTAGTCTGAACTCAGGAGTGTATTTATTGTCAATCCTGAATGATACCAGTGCTGATCTTGATGATAATTGGGGATGGACTCGAACTACTCAAGGAGGTGCCCAATTTAGATTTGATGCCACAGAGCCTTGGGCCAGGCTTGCTGGAGGGCTAGACTTTGCAATTGAAGGCGATGTTAAGGACAATCCTGCCATGATTCCTACTCCAACCGTATTGCCAGGGCTCCTAGGATTGGGCATGGGCATTTGGCGTAAACGCAGGGCAGAAGCTTTAGCCAATGGCAAATCGCAGCTAGAATAAACTCTTCTTGGCTCGTATCTTCATGAAGACGAAATTGGCCGTTATCTTGTGGTTAAACCAGGGTGCTCCCTAGTTTAATCTAAAGCAACATCCAAGCAGTTGGAAATCAGGGGAACAATTACACCATATTGTTTCCTATTGAATGCACGATGATGAGGGAGTGGCTTAATTAGTATTCACTCAACCTTCATCAGTTTGAGTGGGACGAAGCGAAAAACCTTGAAAATATTCGCAAGCACCAAATTGATTTTGCAGATGTCCCTGAGACATCGAAACTCCCGCAGCCACAGAGCACCTTCCTAAAACAGGGGTAGAACTTGTTACCTATTGGGAAACCGTTGGGGTGGTTAGTTCCCGACCTGATACTACTGATAGCCAGGAACATGCACGCAGGTTGCGTGACCAGGCTGAAGACCAAAAGCGAGCTTAGATATCAAATGTATCTAGTCGATCTGACTTCACCACTTGTGACTAGGGTTAAAGCTTCTTGAATGGCCATCCAAGATGAAAACTCAATGAGAGTTGAGTTAGATCAGGATAGCTTAGGTTCCGTAGCCCTAAGCTATCCATATCAGGTTCGCATCCTTAGTCAGTCCCCAATGACAAGCAGGAACCTTTTAGCTCGTAAAGGAATCAAGATTACCCTAATCATCTTGATGTCAGTGGGGTTAACGATTGCCTCTTTGCGCTACAAACAGCCTGCTCATTGTGAAACACTTTGCAGGGATGCTCAATTCTGCCAAATTGGACAGTGCAGGTTTGGCGAGCAAAAGGCAGGCTTTCCCCTACCGTTTGTTCAAGATGCGGAAGCTAATTCCCCCACAAGTGGTTGGGGCAAGGTCGGGCTAGAAGATTATATCTATGGAAGTCTTGGGGCATTCGCCCTTAATGTTGCCTTTTACAGTCTCACCCTATGGCTGTTTCAAAGGTCGCTTAAATGGCTTTTTTCGTCGTTTCAAGCCTAATTCAGCATCAAGGGTGCATTGCTAGATAAGCCTCTTACTCAAACTCACTATTCCTATCAAGTCACTATGAAATCCAACGTGCTCTGTGCCAAACTTCTCCTCCTAGCAGCCCTGCCCGCTCTTGGAATGCTCACCCCGAGACAAGCGATCGCCCTACCTGCTCCCGATCAGCAAGCTAGATTGCTGTCAGACATTGCCTTTCGATATGCAAAGCTGGGTGATTCGCAACAGGCAACCACCGTTTCCGAGCAGGCCCTAGAGGCAGTAGAGGCCATGCGACCCTGCTTTAAGGCAAATTCTCTGGCAAAGGTGGCAGGTAGCTATTGGCTGATCGGGCAGGAGGCAGAAGGCAAGCGACGGGTTACAGAGGCAATTGAAACCGCCCGTGCTCAAGGGGCAACCGGATGTAGTAGCAGTGGAACCTCTCCGACCGAATCGTTAATGAACCGCGCTATGGAATTGTCTGATGAGGGGCAGTTTGAGTTAGCGATCGCGCTAGCTAGTGGGATGGGTGACCCAAATGCCCTGTCGGAGATTGCAGCTGATTTGTTGGACGTAGGACAATCCCGGCGAGCGGACGAGTTACTGAAGGAAGCAATCGCCCAAGCGCAAAAGATTGAGGAAGCGATCGCCCAAGCGCAACAGACTGACGGTGCCTACTACCAAACACAAATGTTGAACAGTATGGCCATGAATCTGACTCTAGCAGGGCACAATGAACCAGCAAAGGCGGTACTGGAACAGGCGATTCTAAGTGCGGAAACCATGGATGCCGCAAACCCCGAAACGGCTTCACTAGAGGGAAGTGCTCTGCTTTGGACGGCACGACAGTTTGCGGAGTTAGGTGCAAACGATCGGGCGATCGCGGTTCTCGATCAAACCGTTCCCAAAATTCGCAACCGTTCCGCAGACCCGTTTCCCCGCGACAACGTGAATCAGTTCGTCGAGGCGGCGCTCCTTTACCAGCAAGTGGGTTCGAATGATCAAGCCGTGGCGATACTGGCAGAAGCCTATCAAGCTGGGAAATCCATCGTCCCCAATGCCAACCATAGTCAAGCCGATGCAGATGCGCTGGGTCAAGTAGCTGTTGGCTATGCCAAAATCGGCGACTTCGAGCGGGCCATGCAGATTGTCGAGGAAATTCAACCGACCAGCTATCGGCAGGCGGCACTGGGAAATATGGCAAGCGCCTATGCCGCGGCAGACAATTTAGAGGCGGCTATCAAGCTGGCGGAGTCGGACCCCAACCGTAACGGTGTGATGATCGGCATCGTCAGACACTATTTGCAGGAAAAGCAGCCGGATCAGGCGTGGCAGTTTGTCCAGGCACAGCAGGTCAAAGGTATGTTGTCAGAGGTAGCAATCGGCTATCTCGATGCCGGGCAACCTGAGCAGGCATTGCAACTCGTTCAAACTGGCAATCTTGAGGGATTTATGCCGGAGATCGTGCAGGGCTATGCTGAGTCTGGGCAACCGGAGCAAGCCATGCAGCTGGCCCAGAGTGAAGAAATCCCATGGATGCTGCCTTCGGTGGTAGAGGGATTTGCTCAGCAGGGGCAGTTCGATGCTGCTTTGCAAACGGCTCAATCCATTGCCAATCCGAGGCATCGAGCTGAAGCATTCATTGCGATCGCTCGTGCTTATACTGAGCCACCGGCTGGGGTACAAGGGCAGCGGTTCGCGCAGATACAGGATTGGGTTGTAGGGCTGTTTGGTACCTCCGATCGTGAACGAGCAGCTGAGGTATTAGTACAAGCTCTGCAAGCAACTCAGTCTATCTCCTCCGCAAAATGAGGCATATGGGAGTCTAGAGCGTGGGCGGCAAGTTACTCACCCCGCCCCACCACTCAAACTTGCCCTAGCTTAGTAAATATAGGGAGACTCGATCGCAGGAGCACGGCCAGTCGCGACCAGCCCCTGATAAATTGAGGCCGCAACTTCAGCACGGGTTGCGGCACGATTGGGTTCGAGAAAATCAATATTGGGATAGTTCACGGTGAGGTTGCGGAAGGTCGCCGCCACGCCATCATCGGCATAAAAAGGAATTGAATTGTAGTCACGGAAGGCACCCGTCACGCTGGCATTGGTTCCACTCGGCTTAAACTGTAGACCGCTCGCCAGAGCAACTAAAACCTGAGCGCGGGGCATCGGCTGAGCTGGGTTAAAGACATTGCCAGGATAACCACTGAGAAAGCCTTCGGCGTAAGCAGTTTGAATGGCGCTGGCGGCCCAATAGCTGCTAGGTACATCACGAAAACGGACGGCACTGCGAACAGTCGATTGATCAAATGCTTGATCCACTAAGACGGCAAACTGAGCGCGAGTGATCGGATCATTGGGGCGAAAGCTGCCATCGGCAAAGCCTCGAATCACACCGCGATCGACGAGGGCTTGAATGAATTGTGCTGCCCAATAATCTGACGGTACATCTGAAAACGTAGTTTGCGCTTGAGCTGGAATCTGTGCCACCAGGGAGGCTAACGTTGCAACGGTCAGGCTGCGGAACACGAATGGAATAAATCTGCTCAAAAATTTAGCTTGAATAGGCATGAGTGATTAGCCGATGATGAGATAGAAATTGGTCGAGAACGGTAGGTTGGGTTACTTTGCGACAAGGTAAAGCCTACGTGCGCTCAACCCAACCTACATGCTGAAACATCTCAACTGGATTAGGGCACGCGAGATGTTCTAAATGCGTCTTTGAATCTTTGGCGATCGCAGACTACTCTTCTGTCCCTTCGGTCTCAATAGGTACGGTCAGGTTGAGCCGTTCTCTGGGCGCAGGCTGTTCTTGGCGCAGTTCTATACGATCGCCGTCAAACCGTAAGCGGGTTTCTGGCTGAGGCTGTTCTTCAATTTGAAGATTCAGCTGATCCCCATCAGTCGATAGGCGAGGGCGCAACTCAGGGTCGCGGTTCCCTCCTAGGTCAAACTCGATTTGATCCCCTAATTCAACGATTTGGGCTATCGCTGCTGGAGACGTGTTGAGAGCTGCCACACCTAGAACGGCAAAGCTAAGCAAAATTTTATTCAAGTGGTTCATTAACAAACCTCCTCCAAGTAACATTTCCATAAATAGCCTGCCAAGAGGAAAACGTTTTGTCTTCCCTCAGACGGAAGGCATTGATAGGTAATGTTGTCTGCGATCGCCTCGCCTTTGCCCAAGCGCTCGGCTGAGGACACTTGCCTCGGACTCTCTCTAACTTTCGGCCGAGTTTCTCGCCTCCAGCGCTCTCGCTATAGTGACGGATAGCGCTGTTAAGAGAATTTGGCTATGACTGAACGCGATCGACTGATAGCGACGCAACATTGCCCGCCGAAACTCATGTAGTGGGCAATCCATGTTTGAGCAGGGATTGTTTTCATTAACAAATCTGCGCGATTGCTTTGAGGCCAAACGAGACAATGTTTCTCCCTATTACAATGCGTTGCTCACCAGCCTCAATAGCTTTTCCAATGCCTCGACCTCAGTTAGCGATACGAGCAGTCTCAGTAAACTCCCGCATTCCCCAACTGGTTGCCCCCGCCTATAGCCATCAGCTTGGCAGTACCATCCATCTGAAGTTTTGAAGTGCATCTAGCTCCCTATGAAGCAAGTTTTCTCTAACGAAACGGCGATACAGATTTCGCAGTTTGCGCCCACAGACGTTAGCTCCACAGTTGATGTCGCCAACCTCTCTGGACCGCTCCAGCGCATCAGCATCACTATCAATTTAGTTCACCCCTACACCAGCGATCTGCAAATTTCTCTCATCGCCCCCAGTGGGGCCTCTGTCTTACTAGTCGGCAATGCGGGTGGCAGCGGCGACAACTTTTTCGACACTACCTTTGATGATGGGGCCGCAGTACCCATCACCCAGGGCACCGCGCCCTTTCAGGGGTCA
Organism: Leptolyngbya sp. FACHB-60; assembly: GCF_014695775.1. GTDB lineage: Bacteria > Cyanobacteriota > Cyanobacteriia > Phormidesmidales > Phormidesmidaceae > Nodosilinea. Next base: position 84,048 of record NZ_JACJOX010000011.1, read on the forward strand.
TTTCAGCCCCAGCAACCTTTGTCTACCTTATTAAGTAGTGACCCCAACGGCACCTGGACGCTACAGATTCAAGACCAAACCTTTTTAGACAGAGGATTTCTCAACCACTGGTCCTTGGAGGTGGTGGTTGGTAATCAATCATTGATGCCGCCGACCCCGTCTGATTTCTCCATTCAGCTTCGCTTTTTAGGGGGGCTAACGGCTACCCAGCGAGCCGTCTTCGAAGTTGCTGCTGCCCGGTGGTCAGAAATCATTATTGGAGATTTGCCCAGTGCCGTAGTCAATGGGGAAACCATCGACGATGTCTTGATTGAAGCGCGGGGGTTGTCGCTCGATGGCCCCAACGGTTTGCTAGGTCGGGCCGGGCCGACTCGCCTACGCAGCGGTTCTAGGCTACCCATCACCGGAGTGATGGAGTTTGACATCGGCGATTTAGCTCGCCTAGAGGCAGAGGGGGGCCTACTCGACGTGATTATTCACGAGATGGGTCATGTGCTTGGGATTGGCACCATTTGGCAAATTCGGAATCTTCTCGTGGGGGCCGGGTCGGCCAACCCGACCTATGTTGGTCAAAACGGGATGCGAGAATTTTCAGTGCTGATCGGGGCCCAGGGGATGACGCCTGTACCGCTAGAGAATACGGGGGGCCAGGGTACCCGAGATGGCCACTGGCGAGAAACCGTGTTTGGCAATGAGCTGATGACGGGCTTTTTGAATTTGGGGCCAAATCCGCTCAGTCGTTTAACGGTGGGTTCGCTAGAAGATCTGGGCTACGCGGTGAACTACACTGCCGCAGATGCTTACACCCTGCCATCGGCTCTGGCCCTGGCGGTGATGGGAGTGCATACGGCGGGTAACTATGGCCGTCGGCAGTGCCGCATGTGCGATGCCGGCATTTTAGGTACCCATACGCTGCCGCAGGTAGAAACCCACTAAGCGCGGTCAATGTCGCTGCTTGGGGCCACTACTATTTCCCCCACGTTGCTGCCGATGGAATGCGGCCTGACGGGGTCACACTTATAACCTCGCTATAGTGAAGGCATGGCTGCTGCTGTGAGGCTTGACGATGACCCAACTTGATCAAACCGATGAGCAATCGCCTTTCCCTATCGCCAACAACAGCGATCGCGCCGCTAGTGAAGCCGCCACTGATAACGCCCCTGCGATCGGCGGTGGCCTGCCGATCATTCAATATTGGGCCCAAAAGACCCTCTCCCCCCAGGGGCCGCAGATTTGGAAAACGCTGTTCCACAAAAGTGCCTGCCTATCGTGCGCCTGGGGCACCGGGGGGCAAAACGGCGGCTTTATCAACGAGCTAGAAGAACCGCTCCAGCGCTGTATGAAAAGCGTGCAGGCCATTTCGTCAGAGCTGCAACCGGGCCTGAGCGATCATTTCTTTGCTCGCCACACCATCTCAGAACTGCAAGCGCTCACCTCCCGCGAGGCCGATCGCCTGGGCCGTCTCAGCTTTCCGGTGATTCGTCGGGCCGGGTCTGACCACTACGAACCGATTAGCTGGGAGGAGATCTACCAGCTAACAACCGCTGCCTTCTCGCTGCCGCCAGAGCGGGTGGCCTCCTACAGTTCGGGGCGATCGTCCAACGAGGCGGCCTTTCTGCTCCAGCTGATGGTGCGGGCACTGGGCTCCAACAACTTGGCCGACTGTTCTGACCTGTGCCACGCCCCCTCTACGGTCAGCCTCAACAAAGTCTTTGGCACGGGCACCTCAGTGGTTAGCCTAGAGAGCCTACGCCAGGCCGACTGTGTGGTGCTAGTGGGGTCAAATGCCCCCGCCAACCATCCCCGGCTGATGAATGAGCTGATCGAACTGCGCGATCGCGGCGGCAAGGTCCTCGCCATCAACCCGGTCAGAGAGGTGGGTTTGGTCAAGTTTGGCTCCCCAGCCCATCCGCTGCGGCTGGTGCAGGGCGAAGAGATTGCTTCGCTGTTTTTGCAGCCGATCCCGGGCAGCGACCTGGCCCTGTTTGTGGGCATTCAAAAGGTGCTGCTAGAGCGGGGCTGGGTGCAGTTTGACTACCTCAAGGCCCATACCGAGAACTGGCAAGCGGTGATTGAGCAGGTAGCCGCTACCGGGTGGGAGGCGATCATCGCCACCTGTGGCGTGACTCTAACGGAGATTGTCGCCGCTGCGGAGATGATTCATAGCTGCCAAAATGTGGTCTTTGCCTGGGCCATGGGCATCACCCACCAGGCCAACAGCGTCGACAACATCTTTAGCATCGCCAATACCGCCCTGATGACCGGAAACGTCGGCAAGCCTGGCGCGGGCATGATGCCCATTCGCGGCCACTCCAACGTGCAGGGTTTTGGCTCGATGGGGGTGACGGCCCACCTCAAAGACAGCATTCGCGAGGCGCTGGAGAAACTACTGGGCAAATCGCTCAAGCGAGAACCGGGCTACGATGCCCGCGCTTTGATTGAAGCCAGCGATCGCGGTGAGGTCGATACGCTGCTGTGTCTGGGCGGCAACCTCTACGGGGCCAACCCTGACCTGACTCAGGCTAAACGCGCCCTCAGCAACATCGACACGATTATGTACCTAGCCACCAAGCCCAACCAGGGCCACTTCCACGGGCTGGCGCGGCAGAACACGATCATCGTGCCGGTCTACGCCCGGTTCGAGAACCCCCACAAGACCACTGTAGAGTCGGGCAACAACTTTGTGCGGCTCAATAGCCCCGGCAAAACCCACCTTACCGAGGCCGACCTGGTTTCCGAAGTCGACTTTTTAGCGGAGCTGGCCCACCGCCTCCATGGTGACCAGCCAATCGACTGGCGGCGGTTGCACGACACCTGCTACGTGCGCCAGCTCATCGCCCAAACCATTCCCGGCTACGAAAAGATTGGCGACATTGACGACACCAACGCCGAGTTCACCATTAGCGGGCGGATCCTTTTGGAACCCAAGTTTCCTACGCCCTCGGGCAAAGCGGAGATGCAGCCAACCCCGCTGCCTACCCTGACGCTGCCCACTCTGCAAGATTTTGGCTTGCCCCCGGAGTTCACTGCCCAGCAGCCCGCCCTAGTGCTGGCATTGATCACCGGACGCAGCTATGGCCAGCACAACACGGTGGTTTATAAGGAAGCCGATGAGTATCGGGGCATGCCCCACCGCCACTGCATTTTGATGAATCCTTTGGACGCCCAGCGAGCAGGCTTTGCCGAACACCAGCGGGTGAGCGTGCGGGGCGATGCGGGGCAGCTCGATAACATTGAGATTATCTACGGGGAGGTGCGATCGGGCGCAGCACTGATGTTTTACCCCGAAGCAAATGTGTTGATGAAGGCGCGGATTGAGAAGCGGGCGGGCACTCCGGCCTACAAACGAGTGCCTGTGGCGGTCCTTGCTGGAGCTGTATAGAAGAAGTATGGGCCGAAATCCCAGGTCGAATGGCCCTTACGAGTGGTGGGCAGTGCCCGCCCTACATTTTACAGGCGGTCTTTGTTTTTGCTGCGTACGCGATCGTACAAACCCTCCATTGCTTCGATGAACGAGCTGTCGCGAGTCCAAAAGGCGGGAAAGTCGCCCTGCTTTTTGACCAATATAGCCGGAACGGCTGATGGCGTGGCTACCTCAATAGTCTGCGGCAGACGCTTTTCTCCCTGCCAAAACTCTTTTAGGCTAGGGGACGACGCTTTGATGGTCTGCGGCTGAGTGTAGTAATGCTCTACAGGGGTGGGGGGCCGCTGCTGGGCCGAAAGTTCTGCCGAGAGCGCTTGTCCGAGGGGCGACTTGGCCAGCTCGGCTTTGAGGTCTTCCCTGGGCAAACCCCGCAGCTCGAATAGCAGGAAGGGATCGCGATCGAGTTCGGCGGCGATTAGGTAATAGACTCCGGCGATGTGTTTGCAGGGGTTGCTGTAGTCGGGGCAGGAGCACTCGGTCTTGAAGTCTTTGTCGCTGGCGGGCAGCAGGTTGAGCCCCAAGGTTTTGAAGCTGACTTCGATGTTGTCAGGAATTTCGTTGAGCAGCAGCCGAGAGATTAGGCTGGCTTTGGAGGCGATGAGGGCGATCGCAGCCGTCCACTTGGCTTTGCTGATGGGCGCAAAATCGATGGTGGTGATGTACGTCGGTTCTGTAGTTACCCCAAAGTAGGGGTTCACCGACCCACGCACCTTAGCAGTAACCAGTCCGCCGTCAATCTCGAAGCTTTTGACCTTGCCACCTCTAGCGTAGGAGCGACCCCGTTGCAACCGGCCCGAGTCGGTCAGGCGCTCGATCGCATCGATAAAGTTTTTTCCCCACCAGGTGCGGCTAAAGTTTGCCATCGCTAGTCTCCAGTCTTGGCTTCATTGTAAGCGAGCCTACATATCGGGCAGGAAATCAGGGTTGAGAGTCGCTTCGAGGCTGCAGGGAGATGTAGCTACCAGATGAGTTGGCAGTCGTAGCGTTTGAAGATGTCGTCGCGGCTGACTATCGCCGTAGATTCAACGCGACTTTGGGAAATGAGCAGGCGATCGAATGGATCTCGATGGTGTTGAGGCAGTTGCTCTAGCGCCAGAATGTGTGGCAGGTTGATTGCCAACAGCGCCATGCCGTTTTCCTGATGGTGCTCCACGATATCGACCAGAGGCAAGTTGAGATTGAGTTTGCCAAGCTGAGTTTTGATTTGAATTTCCCATAGCGACACCAGACTCAGGATCAATTGTGACTGGCGCATGAGTTGGAGGGTTGCTGGCGGAATCAAATTGGGTTCTCTATCCCACCAGATGAAAGTGTGGGTGTCGAGGAGGAGTTTCATGATTCTCCCAGCCAAAATTCGTCTGGCAGGGGGGCATCGAAATCGTCAGCCATCCGATAGGGAATATCTTTGTGTAGACCAGGAATAGGTTCTTTGAGGGCCACGGGGACTTTCTGCCGAAGGAAGGCGGCAAAGTCTAAAACGGCTTGCTGTTGTGCCGGGGTGAGCGAGCGTACCTGCTCTAGCAAGGCCTGTTCAATGTTCATAATATCCCTCCAGCGTGAAGGTTCTGGATCAATTATGGAAGATATCCAGGGCATCAATCCATGATGGCGTTTTTGTTGAGGGCGATCAGTTGTTTAAAGGCGTCGTTGTCCAGCTCCGTCAGCCACGATTCATCGGCCCCAACGATCGCACCGGCCAGCTTTTTCTTATCCTCAATCATTTGGTCGATGCGTTCTTCCAGCGTGCCCATGGCAACGAACTTGTGGACGAAGACATTTTTCTTTTGGCCAATGCGGAAGGCGCGATCGGTAGCCTGGTCTTCCACAGCGGGGTTCCACCAGCGATCGAAGTGGAAGACGTGGTTGGCCTGGGTGAGAGTGATGCCCACCCCCGCTGCCTTCAGCGACAGCACAAAGATAGCGGGCTCGGTGTCAGGGTTTTGAAAGTCAGCGATCATCTGCTCGCGCTTTTGGCGGTTGGTGCCGCCGTGGATGTAGTAGGTGTTGTAGTGGCAGGTGTGGCGCAGGTGGTGCTCTAGGGCGTCGCCAATTTCGCGAAACTGGCTGAATACCAGGGCGCTTTCGCCTTCGGCCACCACTTCGTCGAGCATTTCCAGCAGGCGGCTGAGCTTGTGCGATCGCTCCGGCGAGAACTCACTCTCATCCTGCAAAAACTGGCGGGGGTGGTTGCAGATTTGCTTCAGCTTGGTCAGGGTGGCAAGAATGAGCCCTTTGCGCTGGATGCCCTCGCTGGTTTCGAGCTGTTCGGTGACATCCTTGAGCACGGCTTCGTACAGAGAGGCCTGCTCGGGGGTGAGGTTGCAGAATAGCTTTTGCTCGACCTTTTCGGGCAGGTCTTTGATGATCGATTGGTCGGTTTTGAGCCGCCGCAGAATGAAGGGTTCCACCAGCTTTTTGAGGGTGGCGGAGCGGGCGGGGCTGTTTTCTTTTTGGATGGGCAGCTCGAACTGTTTGCGAAACTGGGTCTGGGTGCCCAGGTAACCGGGATTCAGAAAGTTGAAAATTGACCACAGATCCATCAGGCGGTTTTCGACCGGGGTGCCGGTGAGGGCAAGGCGGTGGTTAGCGTTGAGCTTAAGAATGGCCTTAGTCTGGGCGGTTTTGGGGTTTTTGATGTTCTGAGCTTCGTCGAGCACGATGCGGTGCCAGGTAACACCCTCTAGCAACTTGACGTCTTTGCGGGCCAGGGTGAAGGAGGTGATCACCACGTCGTGGTCGCGGCAGAGGGCTTTGAAGGCTTTGGTGTCTTGGTTGCGATCGCCGCCGTGGTGCACTACCGCCCGCAGATGCGGCGCAAACTTTTCGATCTCGTGGTACCAGTTGCCGACAACGGAGGTGGGGGCAATCAGCAGGGTTGGCGGCAGGGGTTGATTACCGTTCTGGGCCATCTCTTCTCGCTCTTGAATCAGGCGGGCGATCACCTGCACGGTTTTGCCCAGGCCCATGTCGTCGGCCAAGCAGCCATTCAAGCCCAGGTTTTCTAAGTAATGCAGCCAGGAGAGGCCGCGCTTTTGGTAGTCGCGCAGAGAACCCTGGAGCTGGTCAGGGTCGGGGGTGAGTTCGAGGCGGGTTTTGTCGCTGAGCTGGGTGAGCATAGTGGTCAGGGCGTCGTCGCGATCAAACTCCACCTCTAGGCTGTCGTCAGTCGCGCCGCTGGTCAGGCGCATGAAGTCGAGCAGGCTCATCTCGGGGTTTTCCGCCTGCTGCTGTTGCCAAAACTCCAGCATTTGCTGCATTTTGTCCTGGTCTAGCTCCATCCACTGACCGCGAAACTTGACCAGGGGCGACTTGGCATTGACGAGCTGCTGCCACTCTTGCTCCGTGACGGGCTGATCGCCGATCGCCAGGTCGTAGTGATACTGCACCAGGGTGTCGTAGGAAAAGTAGCCCTTAGATTTGTCGCTGCCGCCGAGGGATTTGCCCTTGGCCCTCAGCCGCACTTTGGCCCGCTGGCGGCCCTTGGGCGTCCACCAGGCGGGGACGATCACCTTGTACCCAGCATCCTCCAGCACCCAGGCAGATTCTTTCAAGAAGGTGAAAGCGGTGTCGAGCTTCAGATAGATCCCCACAGGCTCGTCCGTTTCTAGCCCGCGCCACAGGTCGGGGTAGATGCGGGCGGCGTAGCCCAGGTTCATAAGTAAGTGCTGCTCAAAGTCACCGCCGAGCTGGGTTTTTACCTGGGCCTGCTGCTTGGGACGCATGCGCCAGTAGTCATCCAAAGAGACTCTGAGGGACGGGTCGTGTTTGGGGGCGACCTGAAAGAGAAGCTGCCAGGGTTCTTCTGGTTTAACCGGGTCTTGCAGGTGAAAGTAGAGATGAAAGGTCTGATCGGTTTGGGTGCGAACGATGCGATCGCGCCATCCCTGCCACTGCTGATAGCGCTCCAGCGCCGCCGTCGATTTTTGGGGACGCTGAAGGTCAGCCTGTAGGCAATCCTGAATGAGCGTGCCTTCTACTGGTTTGAGAAAATTCTGGGGAAACACCGTACCCCGCACCAGTTCGTTCAGCCAGCACTCAGAAAAGTGGCGCAGCAGGGTGGCGCGATCGTAGAAGGTGGGCGTCTGGGATGACCGTTGGGGCGGTTCCTCAAACCCGGCTACGCAGAGCAGCGGCATGTAGTCGATGTAGGTTTGCAGATCGTCGTTGTAGCGATCGCCAACAATTTCCCATCCCGGATAAATCTCAAACTCTGGCTCTGATTTTGCCGTCTGCTTTTTAGTTGCCTTCGTCTGCGCGGCTTTACGCCTAGTAGTCGCCGGGACTTCTATCTGTCGATACTTCAGGGCCGGAATATACTGATCGCGCAGAATCACCTGCTTAAAAGCCTGGGTGTAGTGGTACCAAAACAGCAGATCGGCCCCCAGTTGCACCTCCGCCAAATTGTAGACAGCGAGAAAGTGCAGATTATTCAGCAGGCTAATCACATCAGCCAAAACGGGTAGCCGGTAGCAATCGACCTGCCAATATTGCCAGTCAAAGCGCTCTGGAATGTCTACTTCTAAATAGCGCGATAGCTCTAGGGAAGGCAGCGGCTGACCATCCACCGTAGGCAGCAGAAAGGTGCGAGGGGTGATGAAGGTGGCGATCGGGCGGCGATCGGGCGACTTCAGCCCCAATTCATCGCTGAGCACCTCTGCTAGGTCGGGTTCGAGCAGGTGGCAGGGATGGGTCTCTGACGACAGACGGCGACGGCTTTTAGCCTCCGTTTCTACCCACAGGTAAAAGGCCCCTGCTTGTACAAAGTTGGTGGCGGGCTGCGGTATCCAAGTGCCGTGGAGAATTTTCATGATTCCATCCCGACAGGAGTGCGATCGAAGCTAGGCCAACCCGTTTAGCCCCGACAAAGAAGACGATTAGCCGTCTCGTTCTGACACATATAGCAATGCTTAAGTTTTACCACGGAAGCCTTAAAAGCGTAGGGTCTGCCGTTACCCAGCAATTCAATCCCTTAAGATCTACCGCAGATACTACGGATAGACCTATGCTTGCCTTTCTCAATCGATTTCAGCTGCTTTGTTTGGCCCTGTGCCTGGGTGCCCTAACCCTGCTGGCTCGCCCTGCCTATGCCGATGCGCTGATTGCCCAAGCTGATTTAATTGCCAACAGCGGCAACGCTATTGGCACAGTAGAGGTCGAGCAGGGCCACAAAGGGGTATTGGTGAAGATTCAGGCCAAAGATTTGCCTCCCGGCTACCACGGTATGCACTTCCACGCCGTAGGGGACTGTTCAGATCTGGCGGCATTTAAATCGGCAGGCGGACATGTGAACCCCTTCGACCAGCCCCACGGGTTTCGCAACCCCGATGGCCCCCATGAAGGCAATTTGCCTAACCTAGTAGTCGCCGCCGATGGCACGGTGGACGTAGAGCTATACAGCGATTTGGTGGCCCTCGATGCGGGAGCCGCCAAGCTGCTGGATGACGATGGCACGGCGCTGATCATCCACACCGACAAGGATGACCACTATTCTCAACCCATTGGGGGTTCCGGCGGGCGCATTGCCTGTGCGGTGATTAAGTAGCGCACTGGAAAAGCGGTGGCTTAGGTTGAGTGGTAGGCCGTGTCCACCGATTGAGAAGATGTTTGTCAGAAATGACCTAAATGAGTGCCACACCAGAGAGAGGCTAGCATTTTTCAGCAGATTTGGCGGCCATGGGCAGGGGGAATGCTCCTGGTTCTTATCCTCGTTGTTCCGAGCGCTCGGCTTCAGGCTCAGGATGAGGCCAACCCTGAGGAAGCTCCTGCTTTGCCGGCCTTGCCTGCATCCCCAGCACCAACCCCCGATCGCGCCGAAGATAGGCTGTTTTTTGCCGATGTGCTGGTGCGGGGCCAGCCGGTGTTTCAGGTGGGCAGCTTAACGGGGTTGACTGCCAGCGATCGCGCCCAGATTATCAACCGCCGCATCGCTGGGCTGCTGAGTCAGGCTCAGGAACTCAAGCCAGTTGCCGTGCAGGTGGATGATGAGCGCCAGATTGCTCTGCTGACGGTAAACAACCGGGTGCTAATGACGGTGACCCAGCAAGATGCCGCCGATTTTGGCCTCACCGTTGAAGAGCTGGCCCAGCAGTGGGCCGATCGCCTCAATAGAGTGCTGGCCCAACCCAATTTAGCCGTTGACGTACTGCAACGGCTCAACGGAACGGCTCGGCAGCTAGTAGATGACACGATTGTGCTGCTGCCGTCGCTGGTGGGGGCGATCTTGCTGGTGGGTCTGACCTGGATAGTGGCCAAGGGTGTGCGGCGGGTGGGGCGCCTGTGGGCCGAGCAAACTGAGGGCGATCGCGGCACCGAAATTCTGATTGGCCGTCTCTGCTATGGCGGCGTTTGGGTACTGGGCAGCGTGGTAGCCCTGGGGGTGCTGGGCCTAAACTTTGGTACGCTACTCGGCACCCTGGGGCTGACCAGCGTGGCGATTGGCTTTAGCCTGCGCGACGTGCTCAGCAACTATATTTCTGGGGTGATTTTGCTGGCAGCCCGCCCGTTTCGCATTAGCGACCAGGTGGTGATTGGCAGCTACGAGGGCACCGTGGTGCAAATTCAGCTGCGGGCTACCACTATGCGCACCTACGATGGGCGGCTGGTCTACATCCCCAATCAGCAGGTATTTCAAAAGAGTGTGGTCAACAATACTGACTCCCCCGTGCGCCGCAGCGATGTCGTGGTTGGTATCGACTACGATGCCGATATCAACGCCGCCCGCCAGGTGATTGTTGAGGCGGTTACACAGATTAAAGGCGTTGAGCCAGAGCCACCGCCGCTGGTTTTGGTGCAAGACTTGGCACCCAGCACTGTCAAACTGGAGGTGCGGTTTTGGGTAAATTCTCGCCGTCAGTCATATTTGCAGGTGACTTCAGCAGCCTCTCAAGCGATTAAAGAGAGTTTGCAAGAGGCGGGTATCGAAATGCCCACAGAGATTTACACGCTCACCTTTCGCCAGGGGGCGATCGATACCATCAGCGCGATCGTCGCCGAGGGGTCAGACCAGCAAGAGTCCTAAAAAGTTTTGTGAGATAGGCATCCTGCCTGCCTGGCCAAGACAGGCAGGATGCCTATCATACAAAGCTTCCAGGATTTGGGCTGATCCACCAATACAGCTTTAAAGAAATCTGACCAGCTTCTGACCACAAGCCACAAAAAAGATATGGAACGGATGAGCGGCAGCGCGTAGTCTAGGGTGAGGTGACGATGCAGGCCTAACAGCGATGGCATATAAAGAACTGGTTGCTTTGCTAAATCAAGGTAGTAAGACATGGAATGCGTGGAGAAAGAAAAATCCCGACATTAAGGTAGATCTCAGCTCTGCCAACCTCAGCTCTGCCGACCTCATCGCCGCTGATCTAAGCGGTGCCAACTTACTCGGTGCAAACCTAAGCGACGCAAACTTCTACAGTGCCAACTTCAGATCCGCCATTCTCATGGGTGCCGATCTCAGCTTCATCGGCCTTCGCTTTGCTGACATCACCTCCGCCAACCTTATCTCCGCCAACTTTAGATACGCCGACCTCATCGACACTGACCTTACCTGTGCCAATCTCAGTGCTGCCGATCTCATCGGTGCCAACTTAAGTGGTGCCAACCTAAGTGGTGCCAACCTCAATGGGTCTCAAGTACTCCATACCAATTTCACTCAGGCAACACTTACAGGTGCTTGCATTGCAGATTGGCAAATCAGCAGCTCAACTATTTTGGAAAATATAAAATGCGACTATGTTTTTCGCACTTATGACGATGAGAAACAGCAATATTCAGGCCGTCTCCCTGTAGACGTTGAAAGCACATTTGCCCCAGGTGAATTCGCCCAGCGATTTCAAATCATTGCCAGTGCCTTAGAAACCATTGACATTACCTTCACCGAGGGTATCGATTGGAAAGCCTTTTTTCAGTCTTTTCAAGAATTACGACAGCGATATCCCCAACAGGATATCGGTATCCAAGGCATTGAGGAGAAGGAAGGAGCTTTGATAGTCCGCCTGAAAGTAGAAGCGGAAGAGACAGGAGTAGAGCTGGAACAGCTTAAAGGCCATATTGAAACCACTGAGAAGCAGTTGTATTCAGTTCAACTCTCATTACGGGAAGCCGAAGGGCAACTCAAGGTATATCGAGAGATGATGGGCGTAGTTCAAACTTTAGCGTTAAGACCTATGGGCGACCAAAATTTCTATGCTCCGGTGGGCAATGTGGCAGGTACCAACCAGGGGCAAATGACCGCCTACATCAACCAAAACAACGAGGCCATCAGCCAGCTCATTGCCGCGCTTCGGACTTCGGCTCAAACTTTTCCCCCAGAGCAAAAAGACGATGTGCTCATGGAGCTAGACGACCTGGAAGGCGATCTCAACAAGCCCGAAAAGCAAGAGCCGAAGCGCATTGGCAAACGCCTCCAACGGCTGATCGCAGCAGGAGCAGCAACCACAACACTGGCGGGGGGAGCCGCTACCTTTGCAGGCAACGTCAACGACTTCACCGCAAACGTGCTGGATCTGGGAGAGAAAATAGGTTTGACCCGAGATATGATTCAACCTTGATTCGGTTTCGTAGGGTGCATTGCTCCGCGAATGCACCCTACGATTGGCCTTTCACCCATTCTCTGACCGATCGCCGTAGCGCTAGCCGACCCGCCGATCGCTGCGATTCAATTAGCTGAGGCAGAGCGCGAATATCCAGCGTGGGAAACACTCGGCTTTGCTCTGACACCCCATAGCGATCGCCTTCCAGCAAGTAAATCGTCAACACACCGCTGTCGTAGCACCAGATTTCTGGTACGCCCAGCCGCGCATAGATCGGAAAGCGATCGAGTGATTTGCTGGTGAGATCGATTTCGAGGGCGAGATCGGGGGGTGGGTCGCGATCGAGATCAAACTCTAGCTTGCCGCGCACCAGCGCTTCATTTTGGAAGTAAAAGCAGTTGTCGGGTTCGATGCCTGCTTGCTGAGCCTTGCGCCGCCAGGTAGCTGAACCATAACTGGCGTACTCCACAGTGAGTTCTTCGGCCATGTCCTTGACCGCATCGCCAATGGTCTCTTTAAAGTACTCGTGCTCTGGCAGAGGGGCCATAATTTCTAAAAAGCCTTTGTCATAGGCGATGCGGGTGCTGCGGTGGTTCCCCAGCTCGGCCAAGATGGCTTCGAACTCGGCCCAGCTCACGTCGCGCAGCACCAGGCTCTTGCCCAGAGGTACCTCAATCTGGCGTAGCTCAAGGGTGACCATGGGTGCTTTCACTAGAGAGAAAACAAAAGTCGACCTGTAGGTTGGGTAGCACGCTAGCAGAACCCAACAAAACTCAGGCTAGCGTTGGGTGGCCCTGTGTTTCACCCAACCTACCTCTTAAAGATAGCCAAATCAGACCGATGCGACTGGATATAGGGGTTCCTGGCCGTTCAAGCGCCAGAGGCTGATGCAGAGGGCGGTAGCGATCGCCAGCCACACCAGCGACGGCAAAATAATCCATCCCGCCAGCGGCACCACTTGAAAATAGCCAACCGTGACCACCGCCACCGAGAGCAACGGCCCCACAATTACCATCGGCACCGCAGCCCCCAAACGACCCTCCACCGTGAAAATCGTATTCCAGGTGTCACCCAGGCTGAGGTGCACCACGTAGAGAATTAGCGGCCAGCTCAAAAAGGTTTGCCCCATCGCCGACCACACCAAATAGGCCGAGACCACCCGCAGCACGGCAATACTCATCCACACAATGGGGAAGGCCAACGGTGGCGGTGCCCAGCCCGGACGCTGAAGCGATGTGTAGCGACCGCTGTTGCGCGTATTGTCGAGCAGAGAGAACAGGCGCGATCGCAGCGTCACAAAGGCAAAAAAGGCGCAGGCGATCGCAGTTGTTGTCCAGGGAGCTAGGGCATCCAGGTTGAAGTACCCGAAGGCCACATCCATAGCCCACAATAATGCGGTCATCGCTGCCACCTGGGCGATCGTCGCTCCTAGATAGGTCAGAGTGGCTTTCTTGTCCCAACTAGGATTGGCCAAATTGGTCTGGATGGTGGTGTCGCGGGTGGCCTCGTTGACCCCCATCACCCGGTTGACGCCGCTTTTCACAATTTTTTTACTACTCATCTGCCTAAAAAGAGTGGTTTATGAAGATAGCTCTGCTCCCTGCTCCCACGGGGAGAGGGGTTGGGGGTGAGGAAAGCCGAGGATCGCAATACCTATCCCCCGATCCTAACCCCTACAGGCCATCGCTACCGATAGAGTAAAGGAGGTCTATGGGCAACGGGGGCAAGAACAATGGAAAACACAGCACAAAAGCGGGTGGTGATAGTCGGGGCAGGCTGGGCCGGATTGGGATCTGCCTATCATCTGGCGCGGCAGGGCTACGCCGTTACGCTCCTAGAAGCCGGAGCCTACCCTGGTGGACTGGTAGCGGGCTGGCAAACGCCCCAGGGTCGCGCCGTCGAGGCGGGCATCCACGGGTTTTGGTACCCGTATCGCAACATTTTTGCCCTCACCGACCATTTGGGCATTCAGCCCTTTACAGAGTGGACGCGATCGGCCCAGTATTCGCCCCACGGGCTAGAGGTCGAGTCGCCGCTATTTCAGGAGCAGCCCTACCTGCCGACACCGCTAGGCACGTTTCTCTATACCGACTTCAAGCGCCTGCCGCTGATCGATCGCCTCTCGGCCCTGCCCTTGCTGCAAGCGCTAATCGACTTCGACAACTCTGACGAGGCCTGGCAAAAGTACGATCGCATCACCGCCCGCGAGCTGTTTCGCCAGTATGGCGTATCGGCCCGGCTCTACCACGAATCGTTTGAGCCGATGCTGCTGGTCGGGTTGTTTGCCCCTGGAGAGCAGTGCTCGGCAGCAGCGGCGCTAGGAATGCTCTACTACTTCATCCTGGCCCACCAGCCCGATTTTGATGTCCGCTGGTGTCGGGGCACAGTGGGGGCGCAGATCTTTCGGCCTTGGACCGAGGCGATCGAGCGGGCGGGGGGCAAAATTTTGGCCAACCATCGGGTGTCGGATGTGACGGTCGGGGACAACCGGGTGACGGCGGTAGTCTGCGGCGACGAAGTGTTTGAGGCCGATGCCGTGGTGTTTGCCGTGGGCATCAGCGGGCTAAAGAAAATTGTGGAGCAGTCGGCGGGGTTGAGGGCGCGCCCTGAGTTCAGCAACATTCGCAACCTGGGAGCGATCGACGTGCTGGCGGCGCGGCTGTGGCTCGATCGCAAAGTCGATATTCCCCTACCCTCCAACGCCTGCTTTGGGTTTCACCCCACCACGGGGTGGACATTCTTTGACCTCAACGCTATCCACGACGAGTATCGCGACGAACCGGGCACAGTGGTTGAGGCCGACTACTACCACGCCAACCAGCTCCTGGCGCTGGATGACGACCAGGTGCTCAAGCAAGTGCAGCAGGATCTCGCGGGGTGCATTCCCGCCTTTGGCGAGGCCAAAATTGTCGATCACAGCGTCGTGCGCATTCCCCAGGGGGTGACTCACTTTGCCCCCGGTAGCTACCGCTACCTGCTGCCTACCACCACTAGCTTCGACAACCTGTTTATGGCGGGCGATTGGATTGTCACCCGCCACGGCTCTTGGTCGCAGGAAAAAGCCTACGTGACGGGGCTGGAAGCCGCAAACCGGGTAGTTTCAACGCTGGGTCAGGGGCAGCCCGCCAAGATTTTGCCGGTGATTCCTGATGAGCCTCACATTCAGGCGCTGCGATCGGTCAATCGCTTCGTGCGGCAGGGGTTGCAGGGGTTACCCCAGTTTTGGCTACCCTAGCGCTTGGCGAGCATTGGCCACCCTTACAGCATCTCAAGGCCTAAATACCATTGTCACAGCAGCTTTTGAACGACGCTCCTGGCACCGAGTTAGACGAAAATGATGCAGCACGTTTACAAAGCTGAGATGCACGCTGAATCGCGTCACTTCTGAAAGGTTCTTACGTTTGCCACTATTTTGACCACAAGATAGCGAATCTATCCAAATCGACCTACTACGCGGCTAAACCATTGACCCTGAGATGGTTGTGCTAGCTTATGCTATCGAATCCTAAAGAAACAGGGGTTCGAAGCTCTCCTTTCATAGACAGATCGATCGCCTGCCACCACAGCAAGCTCCAGCATTCTTTGCAGAAATTGTTCTGAACTGTAGTAGTCTGGCCGCATTTGCATCGGGAACGTACTGACTTGGCCATATCTATTTTCTCAGCATTGCATCAACTTGTTCATTCAATTTTGGACATGGGCAGACTTCGTTTTGCAGGCTCTATAGGAGTAGTTACGATTCTCTCAAAGGGTAAGTTTGTTATCGCCTTCGACTACTCCTAGAGAATGGTATGAGGCTAGAACGGTGTTTTGTGCAGCTGAGAGTTAACAGACAGCATGGTTGTCAGATGAGAGTAAGTTACCTCGCGATACGACTTGATCAGGAGAGTTACTGATAGTGAGGTTAGAGGTTATCCAAAACACCCATCAATAACCTGCTCATAGCGGATGATTGAATCGTCACCCATTACGACCGTTGGCCGCAGGAGAAGGCCTATGTGACGGGGCGAGAGGCGGCGAACCAGGTGATTGCGACCTTGAGGCAGGGGCAGCCCGCTAAGATTTTGCCCGTGATTCCCGATGGCCGCATATTCAGGCGCTGCGATCGGTTAATCGCTGGGTGCGGCAGGGGTTGCAGGGGTTACCGAGCTTCTGGTTGCCCGAGGGTGTGGAGAGCAGTGCCCTCCGCACCTTCTACTGATAAATCAACGTGCTGCTGGTAACCGTTGTGAATATTGTTTGTTTCCCCAAAAAGCAACTTTCGGTTGCTTTTGAAACGGAGCACATCGACGAGGTCAGTGCCTTTTATCGTTTAGCTTGCCGACGGTCGAGTTTGATCAGAGTGCTGCGCATGGGAATCAGCAGGAGCAAACTTCCCATGCCAAATAGAAGTAGGGACAACAGCAGCATGAAAATACTGCTCCAAAAAGTTGGCCAGCCCTGGACATCAGTAAAGGCTTCTAGCAAAACGTGGAGTTGCTGAAGGCCAAAGGCGATCGCGAGGCCGCCCAGAAAAAAACCAGGTAGCCCCAGCACTAACCAACTGGTGATCACCGCCCACCAGGGAGCGTAGGAGGTTTTCAGGTTTCGATAGACTTCGCCCCTGGCTTCGATGGCACCCATGGGGTCCATGGCGTTAGGAAGGTTAGGGTCTGGGCAAGAGGAACCGGATTGAGCCGGAACATTAACCCCATATTGAATGGGCTCTTGATGGGGAAAGTATTGGGCAAAATCGTTTCCCTCAGGGTTGGGTTGCCGAGGAGTGGAGGCAGACATGACTTAAGGCTTGGGGGACATCTGAGGGATAACTTCACTCTATAAGTCAGCTATTCCGCAATCCATCTCCACTAGTCTCAGAATCGAGTTGTGCTAGCTCTCAACCCACTCAGCAAATCCTCTAGTCTGGCGATCAAACGTCCTGGGCAATATGCAAGCTCCCCACATTCCTAAATGCTGGCCTAATGCCGCGATGAGATCGGAATGGGAACCAGTTGCCCTTCCCACCGCCGCCATTGGGAGTGGCGAAAAATCTTCTTGCGCCGCCGCTGCTTGGGTGGCCCAGTCAAAATAGCTAAGCTATAGGCCACCAAATAAACCCCAGCCCAAATGCTGTAGGCGTGGACAGAAACGCTCAAGGCAGGACCGTCGTAGTAGCGCATGAGCGTGGTAGACAGGTCAACCAAGTAAATGCCAAAGACAGCCCAACGGATGAGTGGGAAACACTTTCTAGCTAAGGGATATCGCGCCGCGCCGGTAAACATAACCGGATATTGCAGATACATTAATAGAAAGAACGCCATGGCGAACAAAATACCGATCGCCGCCAAAAGCGTATAGTTTTCTCCTAAAGAATCTAGTGTTATGCCAAGCGCTAACAAGATAGCCGCAGTAACATTGATCATCACTATCCCTTAAACAGTCGCTAGTTTGCTATAGAAAGTGCTCTGGGCGCTAGTGTTCCCTGAACGAGCCAGAGTCTTAGCGAGCTCTCCAATATTTATAGATTTGCTGCAAAGTCGACCGAGTTGCCGCGATCGCGGCGATCGGAGTTGTAGGCTTGAAGGTGGGCGGCCCTAGTCATGGGCAAAGCCCCTAAGTGATTGTCAAGGAGGTGACCTATGGCTGAGTCGGTATTGTGCGGCAACCATCATTTTTTCCGGCAAGGCTAGGCGGCACCTGATATTGGGTCGACCGCATGAAGCCTTGCCCCACGCAGGCTTCATCTGAGGAAAAACCCTTGAACTTAACTGAATTAGGCGGGTGGAGCACCACCTGCGAACAGGCGTTTGCCCCTTGGGCAAAGGCCGGTTTTGAAGCGGGCCGAGTGGCACTGGAGCATCGCGGTGCCTACCAGCTCTTAACCCCAGCAGGAGAACTGTCAGCAGAAATTGCTGGGCAGTTTCGTCACCAGACAGCCGACAGCCAATCTTTCCCAGCGGTGGGCGATTGGGTGGTCATGCAGCGGCAGGATGAGGGTGCCCACGCCGTCATTCATGCGGTGCTGCCGCGCCAGAGTGAGTTTGTGCGCAAGGCGGCGGGCGGCAAAACCGAGGGGCAGGTGGTGGCCGCTAATGTGGACACTGTGTTTTTGGTGACCGGTCTCGACGGCGACTTCAACCTGCGCCGCCTTGAGCGCTACCTGGTAGCCGCCTGGGAGAGCAGGGCAGTGCCCGTTGTGGTGCTGAATAAAGCCGATACTTGCGACAATCTGGCAGATTGCCTCGATCAGGCTGCATCTGTGGCCATCGGCGTGCCGGTTCACGCCGTTAGCGCCGCTACGGGAGTTGGGTTAGAACAGCTCGCCCTTTACCTAGGGGCGGGGCAAACCGTGGCGCTGATTGGCTCATCGGGGGTGGGTAAGTCTACGCTGACCAACCACTTTTTGGGCAGTCAGCAGCAGACCACCCAAACCGTGCGCGAGGATGACAGCCGCGGACGGCACACCACCACCGGGCGACACCTGCTGCCCCTGCCATCGGGGGCGCTGCTGATTGACACGCCGGGCATGCGCGAGCTACAGCTCTGGACCACTAGCGAGGGGCTAGAGGCCACCTTTGCCGATATCGAGGCCCTAGCTGAGGACTGTCGGTTTAGGGACTGTCGGCACCAGGGAGAGCCGGGCTGTGCGGTGGAGGGGGCCGTTGCAGCAGGCGATCTAAGCGGCGATCGCCTGCACAGCTACCACAAACTCCAGCGCGAGCAGCAGTGGCTCGACCAGAGGCACGATGCCCGCGCTGCTATCAACAGCAAACGGCGGTGGAAGACGATTCACAAGGCGATGCGCGATCGCCACAAAGGCTAGAGCCGCTCACTCCCTAGTGAACCCCGGTTGGCCCGGGCATACCTACTGGGTATGCCCGGGCTGGCGGCCTGCGGTGTTTTTTGACGCGGCATTGATTTTGTCTTCAGTGCCGCTGGGGTATAGCCTGATGAAGTGCACCGAGCGATCGCTGCTGTATCAGGCTATTACTCTATGACCAACCAGAACTACATCATCGGGGTCGATATTGGCACCACCAGCACCAAGTCGGTGCTTTTTACCGAATCGGGGCAGGTGGTGGGTAAAGCTCTGGTGACCTACCCCCTTTACACCCCCAACATAGCCACCGCCGAACAAGACCCCGAAGAGATTTTCGCTGCTGTGGTCAAAACCGTACGGGCGCTGGTCGATACCCACGCCCTCGACCCGGCGCAGGTGTTGGGGCTGTGCTTTAGCTCGGCGATGCACAGCCTGATCTTGGTCGATGCCGACGACCAGCCTCTCACCCGCAGCATCACCTGGGCCGACAACCGCAGCGCTGGCTGGGAAAAGCGGATCAAGACCGAGATGAATGGCCACGCCGTCTATCGGCGCACGGGCATGCCCCTTCATCCGATGTCGCCCCTGGTCAAACTCATCTGGCTGCGCCACGAGCGGCCCGAACTGTTTCAGCAGGCGGCGCGGTTTATTTCAATTAAAGAATTCCTGCTTTACCGGCTGCTGGGCCGCTATGTAGTTGACCATTCCATTGCCACGGCCATGGGGCTGCTGAATTTAGACACGCTGGATTGGGATGCGGAGGCGTTGGCGATCGCCGGAGTCAATCGCTCATCCCTATCGGAACTGGTGCCCACCACCGCCGTGCTCACTGGGCTGAAGCCTGTTATGGCTGGGGCCATGGGCCTGCGGGTTGAGACCCCGCTAATTGCTGGGGCCAGCGATGGCGTGCTGTCGAATCTGGGGGTGGGGGCAGTGACCCCGGGCCGAGTGGCCGTAACCGTAGGCACAAGCGGTGCTGTGCGAGCTGTAGTCGATCGCCCCATCACCGACCCCCAAGAGCGCCTGTTTTGCTATCCCCTCACCGAGCACCACTGGGTAATTGGCGGCGCGGTAAATAACGGCGGCATTGCCCTGCGCTGGGTGCGCGACCAGCTGGCCGATGCCGAGGCAGCTACCGCCAAACGCCTGCGCCAAGACGTCTATAGCCTGTTGATGACCATGGCCGGGACTGTGTCTCCCGGTTCGGAGGGGCTGCTGTTTCACCCCTACCTAATGGGCGAGCGAGCGCCCCTGTGGAATGCCAACGCGCGGGCCTCGTTCTTTGGCCTTAGCGTCAAACACACCAAGTCGCACCTGGTGCGATCGGTACTGGAGGGCATTGTCTACAACCTCTACCTGGTGCTCAAGGCGCTAGAAGATTTTGCTGGCCCAGCTACCCTGATTCAAGCGACGGGGGGCTTTGCCGAAGCAGCCCTGTGGCGGCAGATGATGGCTGACATCTTTAATCGCGAGGTGACAGTTCCTGAACACTACGAAAGCTCATGCTTGGGGGCCGCCGTGCTAGGCCTCTATGCCCTGGGCCGAGTGCCATCGCTAGATGCAGTGACAGCGATGATTGGCGAAACCTACCGCCATCAGCCAATCCCTGAAAATGTGACGGTTTACCAAAAGGTATTGCCGGTGTTTGAGCACCTGACCGGAGTGTTTGAGCGAGAGTATGATGCGATCGCCGCCCTACAAGCCGAGTTAGGCAACATCGTCTTACCCTGAACCCCATGCACACTCCCGACCAGTGCCAAAACATGGCCGAAATTCGCGCCGAAATTGATCGGCTCGATCGCCAGGTGATTGCCCTGCTGGGCCAGCGCTTTGCCTACGTCAAAGCGGCGTCTCAGTTCAAAACCAGCGAGACTGCGGTCAAGGCCCCCGATCGCTTTCAGGCCATGCTTCAGCAGCGTCGGGCGTGGGCCGAGGAAGAAGGGCTGAATGGGGATGCGATCGAAGCCCTGTACCGCGACCTGGTCAACCACTTCATCGCTGAAGAACTGAAGCACTGGCAACGAAACTCCATTACCAAGACATGATGCTGAGTCGGCGATGGGCCGATTGGTTCCAGTCCCTTTGCCCACTCATTGCTCTGCCAGATAGTCGCTGCCTTGCCCCAATATCGCGGTTAGAAACGTGGCCTAGGGGCAGGGACTACAACCCGCATTTTTCCTGCTGTCGGGCGATCGCTCCCTGCAACTGTGGCGTCATGCCCAGTTCTGCCCCGTCGTACAAGCGCTGAAACTCGCGCTCAAAGTGAGCCGCCACCGTGGCATTGCGAATCACCAGCAGGTTTTCGTCGTTGGTGGTGTTGGCCGCCTGGCTCCAGTTTTGCGAGCCGACCAGCACAATGTTTTGGTCGAGCACCGCAAACTTGTGGTGCAGCTTGTCGCCAGAGGGCAGAGCCGGTACTCCTACAGTGGTAATCGGATTCGCCCAGGGCACGCTGCTGTCTCGCTTGCAGCGGTGGTCAGGGATCGTGATCCCCAGCATGTCAAGGCCTTCGCTATAGCTGCGGTAGGCAAAGCCAGGGTCGATCAGGGTTTTGATGGGCACGCCCCGGTTAGCAACCGGTACCAGCTGGTTGCTAATCGCCTGCTCAGAAAATACAAACAGGGCCAGGTGGACGCTCTGAGTTGCCTGCCCCAGGGTTTTGGCAATCAGCCCGTTGACGCTCTGGGCCCAGGGCTGAGTCTTTGAGGTCGGCGAAAACTGCACCTCCAGTACCGAGCCAGGGGTCGAGACCAAAGCCGAGGTGCGATAGGGTTTTTGCAGGCCAAATAGGCTATCGGGTAGGCCACCGAGGCCGTCGCCCCACATAGTGCTAAATTCTGTCTGAAACCGCTGGGCCAGCGGTGGACTGTCGATGACCAAAATACTGTTGGCGTTCCCCCGGCTATCGGGATCCGAAAAGTCGCCGTGGGTGCAGCTCAAGGTCCAGTTCGCCGAGCCGCTAATGACGATGCGGCCGTCAATCACCATAAACTTGTGGTGCATCAGGCCGCTGCCCTTGCTGCCGTCGGCGGTGTCATCAATGAGAGGAATACCGGCTTCAGCCAGAATGGTCAGGGCATCGCGATCGCGCAACTCCCCGTCACTCAGCACCCCATCCTGATTGGCGTCAATAAAAGCGTACAGGTCGCTGGCCTTGGCCTCGTCGTGCTCATCAAGCTGGGCGATCGCCGCTGGGTTCCCCCGCTTTGCCATCGGCGTGCTGTAGGTGTTTTCGACTACTACCCGAATCTCTACCCCAGCTGCCTTTTGCTGGCTGAGGGCATGG
Source organism: Leptolyngbya sp. FACHB-60 (assembly GCF_014695775.1). Lineage (GTDB taxonomy): Bacteria > Cyanobacteriota > Cyanobacteriia > Phormidesmidales > Phormidesmidaceae > Nodosilinea. Next base: position 106,085 of record NZ_JACJOX010000011.1, read on the forward strand.
GCAATCCCCGGCAGCGAAAACTCATGCACAGCAATGTCAATCGACGATTGGGCGGTGGCGATCGCGTCAATCACCACCTGCTCCAAATTATCCCCGTGCCGAGTAATGTTGCGGTAGGGGTCGGTATAGGTCGCCGCCTGGTTTTGATTAAAGTACGCCCGAATATACGGATCCTGCGGTAGAGGAGCGAGCGTGGGCAGCGTAGCCTGGCTGTGAAACTGGCTACTGACTCCCACAAACAGCAGGAGCCCAATCCCAAACCCGACCCCCCAGCGCACCCAAGGAGATTTAGGCCAGAAAGGCTTACGTGATTGATGCACAAGCTTTAAAAAAATAATTCTGCTTTTAGAAAGCCCAAGGGGAAGCGTTGGCTAACGAGGCTGGAGAAAGGGTTTAAGGTTTAAGGTGTCAGGTTCAAGGTCGTTGCCTAAACCTTGAATTCCAACTTTGAAACCTTTACTCATGTCCTACGACGCTCTATTTACCAAAATCTCTGACCTAGTCATGTGCCATTCGCCTAGCGGTGCGGAGGACGAAATCAACCAACATTTGATGGCTGACTTGGCCGACTTGGGGGTAGAGCACTGGCGCGATGAGGCCGACAACATCATTGCCAAAATTCCAGGGCGCGACAACAGCCGGGCCATTGCAATCACCGCCCACAAAGATGAGATCGGCACCCTGGTCAAGAGCATCTACGCTGACGGTCGGCTGTCGGTGCGCAAGCTGGGCGGCTCGTTTGCCTGGGTCTATGGCGAGGGTGTGATGGATCTGCTCGGGGATCAGCAGACCATTAGCGGCATTTTGAGCTTTGGCTCACGCCACGTCTCCCACGAGTCGCCCCAGAAGGCCCAGCAGGAGAGCCAGCCCGTCACCTGGGAGACTGCCTGGATTGAGACTAAGCGATCGCCTGAAGAACTCGCCGCCGCAGGCATTCGCCCCGGCACCAGGGTGGTGGTGGGCAAGCACCGCAAGCGGCCCTTTCGCATGGGCAACCACATCGCCAGCTATACCCTCGACAACAAAGCCTCTCTGGCAATTTTGCTGATGCTTGCTGAGCGGCTGAAAGCACCGGCCGTAAGCGTATATCTGGTTGCTTCGGCCAAAGAAGAAGTGGGGGCGATCGGTGCCCTCTATTTCTCCCAGCGTCACCGCCTAGAAGCCTTAATTGCCCTAGAGATCTGCCCTCTGGCGGCAGAATATCCCATTCAGGCGGGGGAAATACCTGTCCTCCTCAGCCAAGATGCCTACGGCCTTTACGATGAGGGGCTAAACGCCGATCTACATCGGGCCGCCGTAGAGCACAACTTGCCGGTACAAATGGCGATCATCAGTGGCTTTGGCAGCGATGGCTCGATCGCCATGAAGTTTGGCCATGTGTCGCGGGCCGCCTGCCTCAGTTTCCCCACCCACAACACCCACGGGTATGAAATCGCGCATTTAGGGGCGATCGCCCACTGCGCCGACATCCTAGAGCACTACTGTAACGACCTGTGACAGCCCCCCGGTTAGCGACAACCTTTTCTAGAATGAAATAAATTCCGTCAGCTCACCCATCAAACCAGTATCGAAATAACCCCATGGCCAAAACCGTCGCGGATGTAATGACCTCAAACCCGATCTCGGTAGCCCCCGACACCGTGCTCAAGGATGCCATTCAGCTGATGGCCGACAACCACGTGGGCGGCCTACCGGTCATCAACGCAGACAACAATCTGGTGGGCATTTTGTCAGAGTCTGATCTGATGTGGCAAACCACTGGGGTCGACATGCCCGCCTACATCATGCTGCTCGACAGCGTGATCTATCTAAAGAACCCCACCCAGTACAACCAGGAACTCCACAAAGCCCTGGGCCAACTAGTCAAAGACGTCATGACCGATCACGTCGTCACCATTACCCCTGACAAATCCCTCCGCGAAGCCGCCCACCTGATGCACGACAAGCAGGTGCGCCGTCTGCCTGTGGTAAATCCTGACGACCAGGTAGTCGGCATCCTCACCCGAGGCGACATTGTGCGGGAAATGGCCAATAGCTATACCTAGAAAGATGAGGCGATGGGAAAGACGAGGCGGTAAGGGGATCAACCCTCCTCATCGCCCTGACCTCACTCATCTTCTCTCCCTGCCCCACCCTTACCCCTATCGCCGATCCCCAAAATGGCCGATAGTAGAGAGAGCAGATTTGTATTTATCTCTACAAAAATGGCTATCACCCCAAACTCGGTTCGAGAACTGCTCCACTCCGACGACTACGGGGATCGGCTGCGGGCGGTCAACCAAATGCGCGAATTGGACTCCTCCGATGCCTTTGAGCTAGTGCAACTAGCGGCTAACGACGGCAATGCTCGAGTGCGTTACGCCGCCATTAGCCAGATTGCCAGTTTGGGGCAGCAAGACATAGCCACCGTAGAGCCCTTACTGCGGCGATCGCTTACCGAAGACCCTGACCCTGATGTTCAAGCCGCCGCCGCCGACACCATTGGCGGGCTCAAGCTCAAAAGTGCCTACCCTCAGCTAGCTACGCTTTACCACAACACCGACGAGTGGCTGGTGAAATTTAGCATCGTGGCAGCCCTAGGTGAGCTGGGCGAGCCCCAGGCCTTTGACCTCCTGCAAGAGGCTCTAAGCTCAGACAATGAGCTGATCGCCACCGCTGCCATTGGTGCCCTGGGCGAACTGGGCGATCGCCGTGCCCTCCCACTGCTGCTCAACTACACCACCCATCCTGACTGGCAGGTGCGCCACCGCTTAGTGCAGTCCCTGGCCCAGTTCTCTGAGCCCGATGCTAAATCGGCCCTCCAACAGCTCACCAGTGATGAGTCTGATATTGTCGCTAGCACGGCCAAACAGCACCTAGGCCTCTAAAAAAAGATTTTTGCCAAGGTAAATTCACGCTTTTAAGTTACTTAACATTACGCAATCTTCTTTTCAGGTTGCATTCCCATGCCTTAGCGATCGTGTTTAGCGTAGATAGAGTTGTGTTTGCTGTGCCGCAGGTTAGGCAGGCTCAAACATGCTGCTCACCGGCATCCTATGCAGGTAAAGGCGTACTGAAATAGCGGTTTGCCTTAAAAGCTACCTCCCGTTGACGAAGCCCTGGCAAAGTTTGCTATAGTGAAATAGTGGTTGTACTGCTCGCTTGCAACAATTTCATCTCCACAAGTTTCTAGCCTAACTACTATTTTGGTTAAGACTTTTTGGGGAAGTGTTGTTAGAGGGTTTGCATAAAAGCAAACTTTGAGCAAGCCACGAAAAATATAAATATTTTATTGACCGTTACACATTCGTTTTTACTGGTTAATCTCTGAACTACGGGTCAGAGGTTTTAGTCACTATTAAACTCAAGACATTGGAGATGGCCTGAGTGATAGCAACTTCTCCATCTGCACAGCAGAAAAAGTGGGACACGTTGAGTTTCGTCTCTACTCTATATTTGCAGCCTGTTCTAGAGCTTTTGCTAAGAGACGTTCCTGCGACTTGGCAGGCCGAGGTGCGGCTAGGCTTACAGGAAGCTCTTGTCAACGCGGCTAAGCACGGCAATCGCCTTGATCCGGCTAAGTGCATTTCGGTTAAATATACTACATCAGCATCTCATTTATGGTGGGTGATTACTGACCAAGGGGGCGGGTTTAGCCATCCCTGTAGCTGCGATGAAGCCGTTGATGACAACTGCACCTTCAACCCTGGAGAATGCGGTCGCGGCCTCTATATTCTTTACCAAATATTTGACCAGGTGACCTGGTACAACGAGGGCCGAGAGCTGCACTTGAGCAAAGTAGTGCGGCAGCCCCGTCGGCTACCGCTCATTTGCTAATTAATTTCGCCAAGCAATATTACAGGTTAGGTTTGTGAGCCGCCGTGCTCGGCTAGACGAGTTTTGCGATCGCCGTGGGTAGGGCAGGGGGGCGCTTGCAAACTGCGATTCAACCAGCCTGCGGCCTGCTCAACCCGCACCAGAGCCTCCTCAGAATTTTGCTTGAGCAAAAATACTAGGGCCGCAGCCAGCTGTTCGCTGGCACGCACCCGGCGATCGCGGCTGAGGCGGTGCCAGTCAGCGGGTTTAACCGCTAAACGCTCCGCTAGTATTTGAGCCAGCTCCAGGTCGGTTAGCTCAGCAGCCGGTTTAGCAGCCCGGGCGATCGCCTGGGGCGTCATCGACGGATCAAACGAAAAAGCCATAGTTACTGAAACCAGTTGGGGTTAACTAGAAGATATACCCTGCCCCAGCAGCCCTGCTGGGTAGACATCCCTATTTCTCTATTTTGCACAATGAAACTAGGCTACCGGCAAAAGCAATCTCACAGCCAGCGAGGCGCCCTAGGCAGCAGTGCCGACGAATCGCCCCGTTCTCTCGCGGAGCTTATGCACCAGCTAGAGGGGCTAGAAGCACGCCTACACCAGCTTAAGGTCGGCGTCTCTAATTTGCTACAGCTTCAGCAGATTCCAGCAGACGGTGCGCAGGAGGACGTCCAGCACTCGGCCCAGGAAGTAATTCGTTTACAGGAAGCCGCTGATAACTTTGAGCTGGAGCTGGCCAGCCGAGTTGTATCGTGGCAGCATCTGCAAGAACCGTTCTGGCAGGCGGTGCGGTTTGGTGGGCTGGGGCTCTTGCTGGGCTGGGCTTTGGCCTGGTTTGTCTACGCCCGATAAACTTACCAATAAAAAATAGGCAGAACTTTTTTAAGTTGCCCAAAAGTAATTCCCCTTCCATGCTAGGATTAAAAATCGTGGATAGAGCGGGTCGGTGCCCGAGTGGTTAATGGGGGCGGACTGTAAATCCGCTGGCTACGCCTACGCTGGTTCAAATCCAGCCCGGCCCATCCACGACAACTTGCCCTTATAGCTCAGTGGTAGAGCACTCCCTTGGTAAGGGAGAGGTCACGAGTTCAAATCTCGTTAAGGGCTTTCCAAGATTTTGCTTAGAGTAGTTGTGCTCTGCACACTGGCGCGAGGGTTTTAGTTGCCAGTCTGTGATGGGTGGATCCCGTTCGATCGCCCTCAATTCCTCAGGGCAAGTATTTACCAGAATAGATGGTTCAGCCAGTGGCGTAATGGCTGCGGCCCCTGGGGCTCTTGATAGTGAGACGGCAATAGCGCCTGAAAAGCTTGTTCTAGCTCGGCCAGAGCGGCATCAATGGCGATGCGCTTGGGTCGGGCTTGATGGGGCACATGCACGGCTGGGCCAAACCGCAGAGTAATTGGTTTACGCAAATAGAGAATTTTGGTACCGATAATCGCCACCGGGTAGATCGGTACCCCCGATCGCATGGCGTAGAGCACGGTACCGCGACGCAGGGTATGCATGTGCCCCTCTTGTTCTCCCAATCGGCCTTCGGGAAAGAGCATGACGCCGTCGCCACGGGCCAGTAAAGCCTGCACCGCCTGATCGATTTGCCGCATTTGCTGAATTGAGCTGCCGTTGGGTACATGAGTTCGAAGTTTGTCCGCCAGGGGTTTGAGATCATCCTGCCCGTTGTCGGCGGCGGCCATTACGGCCATTTCTTCCTTCCACCAGCGCTCTAGGGGAATCACGCCCCCTGCCCAGCCAATCAGCCAGCGCTTCCAGCATTTGTTGTAGAGGGTGCGGGCATCGCCCAGGATGTAGTAGTAGGGGATGGGGGGGCAAAAGGCCAGCAGCAAGAACGGGTCTAAATGGCTGAGGTGGTTAGCAGTCAGCACATTGGGCTCGGTGGGAATATGCTCTGGATTCTCGATGCGCACCCGAAAGCAGGCTTTGATAAAGCGGCGCATAACCCAACGGCGTATGGGACCGCTCACGCGCCGATCGGCGGTGCCTTGGGCGATCGCACTCAGCTCGTCCAAATCGATCGCAATGCACTGGCGCACCGCTGGGTTTTGCGACGTGGCTACCCCCTCCCGCACCCGCTCAATGGCCTCTGGCGTCAATGCAGCGGGTAGCTCAGCGGGTTTTAGGGTGTCGGTCATAGCAGCGGCCCAGGTGCATCCTGACAAGGCTGCAGGACAAGATTGCTATGAGTATGGAATGTCGCCCCAGAGGATGGCTAACGTTTCCGATAATTCTTCAAATTTCCCTCAGCAGCCGTGGCAGGCTTTGTATTTTTGGCCGCTGCCGCACCAGCAGGGATCGCTGCGCTTGGGCTCTACTGGGGGCAGAGCATCTCCGTCCACATAGAACCAGCGCTGTTTTTGCCGCACAAAGCGCGATCGCTCATGCACCTGACCAGGTCGAGGGTCTGCATAGTAGGCAATGAACTCGACAACGCCTTTGCTGTCAGCCGCCTGTCCAGCCTCGGTGGCAATTACTCGCAGCCCCAACCAGGTGGTCGTCGCCACGCTCTGCCCGATGGCGGCCCGCTGCCCCCCGTACCGCTGAGTCGGGTGATGGGTGGCGATCAGATAGTCAATGTCGCCCTGGTAATAGGCCGTGTAACGCGATCGCATCAGCGCCGCCGCTGTCGGTGCCTCAGCCTTACCTAGTAGATAAGGCTGACAACAATCCCCAAAGTCCCCACTGCCGCAAGGACACCGATCAGTAGCTCCTATCCCCATGCGCTACGCACCCATCCACTCTCCTAGCTCTCTACCCCCGAGGCCGCGCCGGCAAAACCAGCGTATCTGTCATAGCCGCCCGCTTGGGCAGGGGCTGATAGCCGTTGGCGTCGAGTCGCTTGATGCGGTCAAAGAAGGCTTCGTAGAACCGCTCTAGGCAGTCGCAGAACCAAGCTTGGTAATCGGGCCAGCGATCGCGATTGTCTAAATCCACCTCTGCAAGGGTGCTAGCCACCATACAAGCCTGATCGCCGGTGCCGTCCCAGATCAGGGGCAGGCCCATTTCGTCGACAATGGCCTCGCGCTCTTCGGCCAGCAGGTGAAAGTGGGGCTGGGCGTCAATGCCTGAGAGCAGCAGCTCGGTGTAGAGGCTGCCGTGGTCGCGGTCGAGAATGGCGTTGAGGCGAAATCCAGCTCGGGCGATGGCAAAGCCAATGGTGGCTTCAGGGGTGGGCGAACCGGGCTTAACCAAACTGCCCTGGCGATCCATGCGATCGCATAACCCGCTCCAAAACTCTAGATTCTGCTGTTGTAGAGGCGTCAGTAGCTCCGGCTCCTTGGGGGCAACGTCCTCAGTGTCTTCGGCTTCTAAATCCGCTTCGCTATCGTCTACAGCTCCGCACATCGGTATAAAGTTGGCGGCCATGGCCGCCTTGCCAATCTGCCAGAGCTCTACGGTCAGTCCTAAAAACGTGATCTCACTGCTTTGATTAAGCCAGTCAAAAGTTAGCGCCGCTGCCTCAGAAAAATCGGGGGCGACCCAGAGCACCGCGTTAGCATTCTCGGCGGCAGCCCAAGCCAGCAGCTGGCCCAGTTCGAGTAAGTCAGGCTCTTCTAAGTGAGCTACCACTAAAACCAGCGACCCGGTGTCGGCCTCATTCAGCAGGGCATAGCCCAGCTCAGCGAGGGAATCCGTCTCTGGTGGGTCTAAACTCAGCCCAGCCGCTTCGCCCAGCAGATCTAGGGTCTCTGCCTCAATGAGCCACTGCTGAAAATCGGCCTGGGTCTGCCAATAGTCGGTAGGGTCGAGTTTTTGCAGTCGTCCCAGCTTTGGTTTGGCAGCTCGCTTAGGCACAGGTGATTCGCTCTGGCAAAGGGCAATAGTTGATCCTATTATGGCGCGCCATCGACCCACAGCGATGCCTTATCCTGACAGCGTTTCCTCTGAGACGCACCCAACTATAGAGCCAATTAATAGCTGACTAGCGCCGCCTGCCACAGGGTGTAGCCCTGAGAACTCAGATGCAGCCCATCGGTGGTGAGGTCTACCCGCAGTAGCCCCTGGCGATCGCTGAAGCTGGTGTACAGATCCACATAGGTCGCCCCCTGGTGAACCGCCAGGGCCGCCAAGCGCTGGTTGACTCGCTGAATGCGATCGCTCGACACCTCCCGCAGCCGCGTTGGCAAAATGGAATACACCACCAATCGCGCCTGGGGATGCTGCTGCTTGAGACGGGCGATCATTCGGTAAAGATTGTCGACCACCTGAGCCTCAGGTACCCCATTCTTCAGATCGTTAATGCCTGCCATCAGGTGAATGGTTTGGGGCTGGGTATCGGCAAAATAGTGCAGTCGCCCCAGCATGTGGGTCGTGGTCTCCCCCGAAATACTTTGGTTCAGCCACAGTTGGTCAGCGGGTAGCTCGTCTATCGGCAGCCATAGCGCCAGCGAATCCCCCACCATCACCGTTAGCGGGGCCTGCTGCTGGCGGCGGGCCACAGCGGCCGCCTCTGCCGCCAGCAGCGCCTGCCAGTCGCCATGGGTAGGGGAGACAAACGCCCGCTGCCACCGGTTTATGTAGCGGTATGGGGCCACCTGTGCGTAGATCTCTCCGGCCTGAAGGGCAGCGGTACGAAACTGGTATAGTTGTGCACCGGTAACGGGGCGAGCTCCAGGATCGACCTGGGGAAAGATGGGACGGCGGCCAGGAGTCGTAATCTGCTCGGGGCTGGACATACGGGCAGCACCCATCGACCGAGGCGACGACGAGGCTGCCGTCGCCATACTGCCCCCGTTTGCGGGGCAGGCCCCAGCATCGTTAGGGTTGACAGCAGGGGAGCACGGTTCTGGGTTAGTTAAGGGCAGCGCCGTGCTAGCGATATCTCTTCTGTAAAGAGGTGCCTCTGTATCCGCCACTAAGGGGAGCACCCCGCCGCCCAACGCCAGCTGGGCCGCCAATAGCCAAACATCCATACTCACGTGCCTCAACATCCAACTCAGTTTTCCAGGCCAGCCCGATGCCCATCAGGATGAAATAGCAGCATTCTTGGGCTATCTATGCCGCAAGGCGACAGACAAACCGAAATTCACCGCGATCGCAGCCCCAGACAACCTGTCTTCCCCCTTGACAGAGCTGGAACTGCTTCGTAATAATGAAAGACTGTGTTTATGCGCTCGGATCAGGTTCCTAAGGCTAACGCCTCCCCCAGCGGAGCCCCAGTCTTGGGGTCGTTGGCACCTGTACGGCGGTTATGAGGTAAAAGAATGACGTACGCAATTGTTGAAACCAGTGGAAAGCAGCTGCGGGTAGAGCCGGGTCGCTTCTACGACGTAGACCGCTTGGCCCTAGATGTCGATGACCAAGTCATCTTAGAACGAGTGCTGTTTGTCAGCAACGATGGCGAATCAGTGGTGGGTCAGCCCGTCGTTGAAGGGGCAACCGTGGTGGGCAGCGTAGTCAGCCATCTGCGTGGCCGCAAGGTTATCGTCTACAAGATGCAGCCCAAGAAGAAAACCCGCAAAAAGCAGGGCCACCGCCAAGATCTCACCCGAGTCATGATTAACTCCATTGAGATGAACGGCAAGGCGATCGCAGGCGAATCTGCCTCCGCTCAAGCTGATGCTCCTGCGAAGGCAGCGGTTGAGGCCGAAGCCGAGAGCTAAGCCTCCCCAACTCGCGCTAGATTAAACAGTAGGTAGGTTGAAGGAATACACCCATGGCTCACAAGAAAGGTACAGGTAGTACTCGCAACGGTCGCGACTCAAACGCTAAGCGCCTCGGCGTTAAGCGCTACGGTGGCGAAGCCGTGATCGCTGGCAATATTTTGATTCGTCAGCGGGGCACCAAAATTCATCCCGGCAACAACGTGGGTCGCGGTGGCGACGACACGCTGTTTGCGCTGGTAGACGGTGTGGTTACCTTCGAGCGTCGCGGCAAGAACGGCAAGAAAGTCAGCGTTTATCCCGCCCCTGTGCCCGCCGTATAGATTTGAGATGATTAAAGACTAGGTAACTGCTGATTCAACTCAGACAGTTTCCTCAACAGAAAAGCTCCTCTAAGTGAGGAGCTTTTTTGTTGGAAGGATTTAGAGAAACCTATTTTCTTCTAGAGGAATCCGTTCGGGCAGCAGCAGCCCGACGTTTAGCTAATCTAGATAGCCCATCAAAATAGAAGGATGGGGATCCACATCGTCATTGTCGGCAATGGGGCGATCGCCGGGCAGCGTGTGAATATCGGCAATATGCAGGGTGCTCACTGCCACCGGGCGGTGACCGGGCAGAGTATCAACAGTGGAAATCTCAAAGGTGTTAGCACCAATGGGGCGAACTCCGGCGCGATCGAGAGTACCCACGATCTCAAAGGTGCCTAGGGCAATAGGACGATGGTTGGGCAGACTGTCGGTTTCGACAACCCGAGTGTTGTCGGCCAGCACCATGACATCGCCGTTCTCAGTGCTAGCTTTGACAATGCCGCCAGCAGCGGCACGCTTAGAGCGATTGCCTCGAGTAGAGCGAGTTGGTTCTTTTTCGGGGGTATCGGCACTACCGTTGCTGGAGTCGTTGGTCGTGGTCATAGGGGTAAAAAGTCCTTATTGCTGCAAACAGCTGCCCATAGGGCAAAACGCTGATTATGACTATGAGATGTGATTAAAAGCTAGAGCCTGCCTTGGCGCATGCTGCCAGTAGGCAACCCCCGCCAGAAACAGAACCATTAAGTAAATATTATACTTTGATGACTACACCATCGAGTTTACGAAAGATTATTGGCGGCATAAGGGATTTTTAATCAAGGTTGCCGTGGGGATCGTTGGTTTGCTGCCCCAGGGAAACGTTAAGTGCAGAGCACCCTTGACGCGATCGCGGTGACAGTGCGGCTCAGCCACGATCCGTTTCTCTTGCACCATTTGGAAACCAGGGAAATACCGATCATCCAAATACATGATCTATAATGGTTGAGTAAGCAATATCGTGGGGCTGTAACGGTTTCGACGTTTTGACGAAAGTCATGCTGTGATACAGGCCGAGAGTGAGTCTACTCTCGTAAATCAAGGCTCAAAACAAACGTAAATGCGAACAACATCGTTCCTTTTGCTCGTAAAGCTGCACCTGTTGCCGCTTAATCTAAACCTAGTTTAGTTCTAACTTAGTTAGCGAGCGTCCATAGTTCGACTCCGTTAAGAGCTATGGACAAACCCCAACGGATGCTTCAGTGATTCTCCTCTGGTGGATTCACTGATTAAGACTTAGCCAGAGAATCCCGCCGTCCGGGATAAGTGGCGGTTCCGGCCCTGAGGATTAGATGGGCTAAGCCTGTGAATGAGTGGTGTGTTAATACTCAGAGCGGACACGGGTTCGACTCCCGTCAGCTCCATCCCTAACTGTGTTCGATTATTAATTATTTTTCCATCTGAGAGACCCAATGTTGGGTCTCTTTTTTCATCTGCCTATACTGAGGAAGCAGCCCTGGCTGACTGCTGTGTTGCGCTTGAAACAAGCCCTTGGCGCGAATGCTAGTCCAGCTTCGTCCTTATTGATCAATCCTATTTAGAACAATGCGGTTTCCCATCTTGCCCTATCTTCACCAACCAGTTTTCTGTCGCAACTACAAAACCGTGCTCAATCCTTGGCGGTTTTGGTATCTACATCAAGTGCGCTACCTAGAACGCTGCTGGCTGAGGGAGTATCGGCCTGAGCGACACCCCAGCTCCTAATCTAAAATCCTATTCATTATTCTCAATTGCTCGGCACCGCCTGTAGCGCAGCCCAGCCAAGAATCTAGGCTACGCGATCGCTCTTCCGGAGCGCCTTTTTGGCAATCGGGTTTTGCACTGAGTTCGCGATCGTAGTCTTGATCCCACCGATGAGTTCACAGGCAGACCCTCTAGCTACCCATTGCCACTGCGCCGTTGGCGTCAGCTAGAGCGTTTGAAGGGGCGCAAATACTGTGAGCGCGTCGGGTAGGCACTCAAACAACACTGGGTTGATCTCTAAAATCTCGCCGTCGACCACCAGCTTTTGCGGTGGGTCGGTGGTTACCTTAATGCGCCTAGCCCGCAGACAGGTAATGTCGTCGCGTTGGGTTGGGTTGCCCCAGGCCGCCGCCGCGACTAGAGACGCCAGCGCATTGATGCCCTGGAGCCGGGTCGTGCTGGTGGCAATGGTAATCTCTAGCAGGCCGTCGTCAGGAATAACTTCCCCTAACCCCTGGGCCAGCACAGAGGTCGACGGGGCTACGTTGGCGACAGTAATGGCGGTGGTGGTCACCGTCGTCACCTCGCCGTCGATTTCAAGGGTGGCGGTAAAGGGTTCGGCGGCGGCCAGCTGTCGCACCCCCGAGAGCACATAGGCTAGGTTGCCCAGCTCGTTTTTGAGCTGGCGACTGGCCCCATCGACCATACCGGCCTCAAAGCCTAACCCAGCCAGCAAGATCATGGGAATGTCGTTGCAGCGGGCGGCATCAATTATGTGAGTGTTGCCCGCCAAAATCGTTTCGCAGGCAGCGCGCAGGTTAGTGGGGATGCCCAAGCCCACCGAAAACGCGTTGGCGGTGCCCCGCGGAATCACGCCTAGGGGAATACCCGTTCCGATCGTGGCTCCGGCTACCGCCGACACCGTACCATCGCCACCGGAGGCAATAATCAGGCTGCGGCCCATGTCGTGCTCAGTTTTGGAGCGAATGTGGGCAATCACATCCTGGGCCTGCTCTGCCGGATCAACCTCGGGTTTGGTCATGATCACATTGACCAGGATCTGGGGTTCGAGCACCTCTTTAATGAGGGCCAGATCGGTATTGGGGTTGCCCTGACCGGCAACCGGATTAAAAATCAGGTAGGCAATCTGGCTTTCGGCAATGCCCCGCAGCAGCAGAGTGGCTGACATGGCGTTGAGGGCGGCAGGAATGCCCTGGAGTTGGCAGGCCCGCAGCACCAGCGAAAAACTGGGAAAGGCGAAGGCGATCGCCTCTGGGTCAGTGAAGAAAATTACCCCTGCCACCTCTCCAGCGAGAATGTGGGCAGCCAGCTCAATATCGCCCCCCTGGCTCGATTCTTTGAGGGTAACTAGCTCTATATTCTTTGAATCCCAACCCTGATCAATGCCTCGGGCCATTTCTGCCGGGGCCATAATTTGAAAGTGGGTCAACACTCCCTCATTCTTTGAAAGCCAATCCAGAACGAAGGTAACCTGAGTGGGATGGGCCAGGATAGCGAGAGTGCTGGGCATAAATGCTTCTTAGTAATCCAATCATGCTAGCACCCGCTTTAGTCTGTGAGAAAAGCTCAGTTATTGGTCTCTAGCGCTGCGCCGCCGCTGCTGACGGCCAGCTGGCTGACAGCGGTTTGCCAACTGCCAATCAGGGTTGGCGACCACCGCCAGTTGAGCGATAGGACGTTGGGGTTAACCATGGTGGAGTCAAGGGCCAGGGTCTGGGCAAAGTAGGACTGGGCCTGCTGCTGGAGTTGGGCCTGCTCTTCGGCGGCAATGGCAAGCTCGCTGTTCTTGTGGTAAGCCAGGGCCAGCCCAGCGTAGGCGTTGACCGTTTCGGAAACGGCCACCTGGGGGGCGCTATCGGGGTTAATGTCGCGCCGCTGGCCTTGGTCAAGGTTGATTGCCCGTTGCCAAGCTGCTATGGCCTGGTCGTAGTCATTCAGAGCCATGTGGGCAAACCCCAGCGCCACCCAAGCCTCAAGAAAGTCAGGGCGACCCTCGGTAGCCTGGGTCCAGGCGCGCAGGGCATCGCTGGGGGAGGTATCGGCGGTGCTGCCAGCGACCATTTGCTGCCAGGCCAGTCGCCCCCGCACGTAGGCCATGTCTGGGTCGAGCAGTTGTGACTCAGGGATGGCGCTCACCGCTGACTCGGCGGTGGTTAGGTCGTTGCGATCGAGCAGCTGTTCGATCAGGGGGCGGGCGGTGTCGGTGCGCCCTAGGGCGATCGCATTCAGCGCCCCCGACAGCAGCGCCGGGCTGGCCGTAGACGAGACCCCACCAGCGTCACTGGCCACCGATGGCTCAACCGGGTCGCTTACCGTGGGGCGGTTGACGGTGATCAGGGTGATGGTGGCCAGCCCCAGCACTGCTCCTAAACCCGCTAGGCCCAGGCTTCCCCACACCAGAAAATTAGGAGACACCGACCAGCGCCGAGGAAGCGCCCAAGTCAGCGGCGGCACGAGTTCGGCAGTCGAAGTAGCAGTCGGGTTCGGGGGCAGGGGGTACGGCGTAGGGCTGGGCTGGGTCTGGGGCAGTAGGCTTTCGGCAGGGTCGGCGTTCAAGGGGCGATCGGAGCCCGGCCCGTTGCCGTTACTTGAAGGTTGGGGCTGAGACAACCGCTGTACTAAGTTGGTCACAGCGGCATCGGCAGGCTCGGGCTGCTCTAGATCTTGCAACCAGTCATAGAGAGGTGAGGCAGCGCCATTGCTGGCGGCATCCCTAGCCTGCTGGTTAAAGACCTCTGCCGCCAGACTAGAAATATCGGGGTCGGTGCTGTAGTCAGGCAGCAGCAGGGTAGTTTCGACTAGGCCATCATCCCCAAAGCCATTGTCTGGGGCAGCGGAGCTGTCATGGGCGTAGAGGTAACCGTCGAAGTCGGGACGCAGGTAGAGCAGGGGCAGCATCCAGAAGGGCTGATCTGATCCGTAGGCCGACATCAGCCCCTGGCGCACCCGGCTGAGGCATAGATCTATGGGGTGGCCCTGGTGCAGGTTGCGATAAAGCAGTTGAGTAAAGGTGAGCGCCACATCGTCGGGGATGCGCTCGGCCATGGCGATGACGCCGGGCACCCCCCGGTTAACTAGAGCCTGCACCAGGTTTTGGTCGCGCCAGCCAGCCTGGGCATCGTCGTGGGGGGTATAGGCCCCGCGACAGGAGTTAAACACTGCCAGGCGAACGCCGTTGTTGACCAGCAGGCCCGCCAGGTCTTCGCCGCTGAGCCGTTCCGTCAGGCCCGTTTGACGATTTACCAAAAACAGATCGCCACCGGTATCGCCTGCGTCGCTGTGGCCTGCGTAGTGAAGAATTTGGAACTTGCCCTGCTCTAGAGCCTGGGCCAGCTCAGGCCGCCCCGGCTGTTCTAAAATCGTCAGATCTAACGTTAAATCGCCGGGGCGGGTCACTTGCAGGCTATCGATAAGGTTCTGCACCTCCTGGCGTAGGGCCAGGCGCTCTTGATCGCTGGGGGCCGAGATAATCACCAGTAAGCGGATGGGATCGCTGGCGGGGGACAGTGGCACCATCGCCGCCAGATCGCTGACTGTCTGGGCTTGGTAATAGCGGCACAGGGTGACATCGAGGCCAGTGGCTAGGGGGCGATCGTCATCGTAAAGCAGTTCCCAGGGAAGGCGCTGCACCCGGCTGTCTTTAAACCCTAGGCGCAGCCGTAAGGGTTGTCGGCGGTTTTGAGCAACTCCCTGGGCGGCAATCCAGCTATCGCGAATGCGCCCCTGAAACAGGCCCTGGTAGAGAGTCTGACCGAGCTGAGTCCAGGGATCCGAGGTGGAGGAGGGGGCAGCAGAAGTTGCGAACAGGGCCTGTAGGGGATCTTGAAATAACGCCTCGGACTGGGCCAGCCAGGTTTCCAGGGGCCAGGTAACTTGAGCCTCGGCCAGGGGTACCCCAGCAGCTACGGCTTCGGTGCGCAGCAGGTAGTTGTCCGGCCCCAGGGGGGTGATTGAAAGCTGAAATTCCTGGGTTACGGCCTGGGTCACGGGCGGTAGGGGGTGAGTTTCTTTCACGGTAGCTTGCTGGGCTGCTCTCGGGGATAGGGGCGACGGGGTTGTTAACAAACTCTGGTTAGATCGCCCGTCCGATAGGGGGATGGCGTTATGATGACTTGTCTTTATTTACAGGGCCTCGGTGGCGAATTCCTGGCGTAACTTGGGTGGTTGGGGCAGTGGATTAAGGGGTCTGTCTAAAGCTGGAGTGGTGCGATCGCTCACCCTAGCTACCCTCACGGCTCTCATCACGGCGACGGCTGGACGGGCAGAGATCATCTCCGTAGAGCTGGATGGATTTGAGGTGCCGCCCCTAGCCGAGGCCGAACAGACCCGGCTTGATGCTTTGCTCGGGGTGCGGCAGATTGAGGTACTCAGCACCCTGAGCCCCGATGGCTCTACCCTGGTGGTGGCCGTCAGCAGCCGCATCTTTACAGAAGATCGCAGCCTGCACTTTCTCAACCTGCGCACTGGGACCTTAAGCGACGCCCTCGCCCTGGAGTATGACATGGTCAACCCCGACCTGCCCCTGCGCTGGATCAGCAACGACACCCTGCGGTTTGTGCAACAGGATCCCTACGGCCCTTGGGAAATTATCAGCGTCAATCGGGTGACGGAGATCGCATCGCGCACCCAGGTTTACCCTACCCAGCCCGAAGAAGGGGAAATCTTGGGCATGGCCCCCGACTTTTCTAAGTTTGCCCTGCGGGTCTATGGCGAAGACGAGGACACTATCTATGTGGTGTTTTTGCCGTCGCTGCGCCGTTTAGAGGTAGCCAAACTGCCTGAGGGGTTGCAGATTCAGCCGCTGGCCTGGTCGGAGCGTGGCGACCAAGTGGCCCTGGTGATGTCGTCGGGGGAGGAACGCCGCCTGTACGATCGCACCCCCAACACCCCCAGCTTAGCCAAGCCCGTAGTGCAAGATGCCCTGGGTCGCCTAGATCCGGTAGACAACCCTTTTCATCAGCACAGCACCGTGCGGGTGTTTGACTTTACCCAATCTGAACCACTGCGCCTAGAGCTAACCGCCCCGGCCTCCGGTGGCGACCCCTTTGCCGGGGCCAGCCTCAGCCCCGATGGCCAACAGCTGCTGCTCAAGCGCTATCGGCCAAGCGCGGTGGCGGGTCGGGAGCACCCTTCCTATGTATTTCCTGAGTCGGCCTATTTTGAGGTCTACGACCTGGCTGGAACAGTGCTAGACACCATCGCGGCCGACGTCCTACGGGGACCAACGGAGTCGGGAGGGCAGTTTTTGGGCGACGATCGCTTGTTGTTTTGGGGCACTGAGGGCATCAACCGCCATCTGCATGTGTATGACCTGGGCCAGCGCACCCTCACCCCCCTGCCGCTACCGCCAGGATCCGTGGATGCGGCATCGATTGTTGCCAGTGAGAATGGCGACACCGTGGTCTACGGCTTTTCGTCAGTGACGCAACCGCCAGAGCTATTTGCGCTCACAACGGACGGAGAGTCGGAGCCGCGATCGCTCACCAATATCAACGAAGCCGTGGCCAGCAGCAACCGAGTGCGGGTGGATCCGGTGAGCTTTACAACTGCTCAGGGAGACCGCCAGGGCTTTCTGATTCAGCCAGCGGGCAGCACCTTTCCGCCCCAGAGGGTGCCGATCGTATTGTGGCAACAGGGGGGACCGGGCTTCTCAATGGCGAACGAGTTTGCCACCGAGGTAGAAATGCCGCTAAATCTGCTGCCCAACTTTGGCCTGGCGGTGCTGGTGGTGCCCCTGTCGGGGCGGGAGGGTTTTGGCCCAGAGTTTTACCGCGCCCTGGCTGACGACCAAAACTTTGGCCAGATCGACCTCCAAGAGGGGGCCGAGATCGTTCGCCAGATGATTCAGCGGGGGTGGACGACCGCCGACCAAGTGGGGATCACGGGCTGCTCCTACGGGGGCTACTACACGGCCCAGTTCACCAGTCAGTTTCCTCAGCTGGTAGCGGCAGCCAACCCCCAGTGCTCACTGCTCGACACGCTGACGGAGTGGCAGCTGGGTTATTCGTCACTGCTGTCGTACCTGGTGGGGCAAACCCCAATGGAGGCTCCCAATGCCTACCTTCAGGCGTCGCCCCTCTACAATGCGGCATCGATTCGCACTCCCACGCTGTTGTTTCATGGGGCTGAAGACTTTTTGCAGGTCGATGTAGCCCGCAACTTCCACGATGTGATTGAGCGGGCGGAGGTGCCCGTTACCCTATATGAGTTTCAGGGGGTGGGGCACAGCCTCTACGGGTCAGGCCATCAGCCCCTAGCGGCACAGCTGCAAATCGAGTTTTTTCGGCAATATTTGCAGCCCTAGGCGAGGATAACCGTACTTAGCCTGCTGTCTCAGTTGCTTACCAAAGCTTACTAAGAACTAGAGGGTTGTTTAGGCATTGTCGAGGCGGCGGGGATGTTGAGTGAATCGTTTCAACAGGGTTTGAAAGGGGTGCGATGTTCGGACTAGGAGGGCATGGGTATTCCGACTAGGTGAAGCCGGGTTTTTTTTGCTTCTCACCAAACGCTGCTTGGTAAACCCCTGTTGGGGTAGGGCGAATGACATTTGCCTCTATAAAATGGCCTGTTTTGAGACGGAGTTGTTGTTGCATTCCGGGGGAATGCAAATCCGAAGCTAGAAACCCCAATTCGAAGACCGAAACCCTGTAGGGGCTGAGCATGCTCAGCCCCTACAGATAAAAACTGCCGCAGCAGGGCCACGGCAGTCAGGGTTCAAGCATCCCTTTCACGCAAAAGAGAGCTTGGCGGATAGTTGGGCGTCTCTAGGCGGCCAGAGTTTTGCGCTTGAAGGTGTTGAGACCGGCGTATTGAGCTTTGGCACCCAGTTCTTCTTCGATGCGCAGTAGCTGGTTGTACTTCGATAGGCGTTCGCCCCGACAGGGGGCACCCGATTTGATTTGGCCGGTCATCGCGCCCACCACGAGGTCAGCGATGAAATCATCGGGGGTTTCGCCAGAGCGGTGGCTGACCATGCAGGTATAGCCTGCATCGTGGGACATTTTGATGGCTTCGAGGGTTTCGGTAATGGAGCCGATTTGGTTGACCTTGACCAGGGTCGAGTTGCCAACGCCATCTTTGATCGCCTGAGCAATGATGGCGGGATTGGTGACAAAGGCATCGTCGCCGACTAGCTGGATGCGATCGCCCAGCCGCTGAGTCATGGCTTGCCAACCTGCCCAATCTTGCTCGCCCAGACCGTCTTCAATCGACACAATGGGGAACTGGTTGACCCAGCTTTCCCACAGGTCAATCATGTCGGCGGTGGACTTGCGGCTGTTGTCAGACTTGTAGAACAGATAGCTGCCGTCTTCTTGGTAGAGTTCGCTGACGGCGGGGTCAAGGGCGATCGCAATGTCATCCCCAGGCCGCAGGCCGGCTTTCTCAATGCCCTTGAGAATTACCTCGATCGCTTCCACATTGCTCTTGAGGTTGGGGGCAAAGCCACCCTCGTCGCCAATGGCGGTGCTGTAGCCCGCATCTTTGAGCACTGACTTGAGGGCGTGGTAGACCTCGGCCCCGTAGCGCAGCGCCTCAGAAAAGGTCAGTGCACCCACCGGAGCAATCATAAATTCTTGAAAATCGACACTGTTGTCGGCGTGGGCACCGCCGTTGATGATGTTGAAGCAAGGCACCGGCAGCAGCACTGAGTCGGGGCCACCCAAATGGACGTAGAGGGGAATATCGGCAGCGACGGCAGCCGCCCGCGCCACTGCCATCGACACGCCCAAAATGGCGTTAGCGCCTAGGGTGCCCTTGTTGTCGGTGCCGTCTAGGGCCAGCATTTTGTGATCTACGGCAGCGAGATCCATCGCATCCATGCCGAGAATGGCGGGGGCAATGGTGTCGTTGACGTTGGCTACGGCCTTGAGCACCCCTTTACCACCGTAGACGGCTTTGTCGTCATCCCGCAGTTCTAGGGCTTCGCGAATACCGGTGGATGCTCCAGAGGGCACACCAGCCCGGCCCTTAGCCCCACCTTCTAGCACTACATCGACTTCAACCGTGGGGTTGCCCCGCGAATCTAAAATCTGCCTACCGTGAACCGATGTAATTGCGACCATAACCACTACTCCGTTGGTAATTCCATAGACCGTTGCAACCCCGCCATGAGGGCGCAAGTGCTGAAGCGTTAAATTATCCTGTAGTATCCTACCGGGTGAAAGCCCTCTTCTAACGTCGCTTCGGCCACCGTTTACGCTATCCAGCGCGCTTGTTGAGCCATTTGTAGAGGCGACTGCTTGAAACTCAACGACCGCCTGAGCCACGCTGCTCTACTAAGAGCCGTCCTTGCTTAAAGCCACAATCGTTGACAGTGCTTGTAAGCACGATTGGCTTTCTTGCATAGTACTAGCGTTAGATTAAGGCTTCACAAGTTCTTAGAATCCTCTAAGCATCATTTGCGCAAGGTTGCCGTCTGAAGCTTGAGAATTTTTGGGAGAACAGCACCAGCTATCCCAATGTCATATTGGCCGACGCTGAGCTATTAGGGCTCATATTTTACGAAATTTTTTAGCAGTCTTAGAGATCTAAAGAATCTTGAGGGGCAGAGATTTTAGATTCCACCTAAGCAGTAACGTTAGGAATAGTCCCGTTCCTCAATGATGTCGCCCTGCTTGTCGTGGATGCAGAGTTCCGTCTTTTGAGCTTTAGCTTGTTCTCTAGCTTTATCTACCACCTCGGCTTTTGTGCTGCCTTGAGCGACTCGTTTTTGGCCTTGGGTCGCGATCCAGCCCGACTCTTCCGGGTCGGCAAAAACGTGAATGGATTCTCCATCGCCTTTGTCATCATCGGCAGCAATGGCCTGACCTGTGGTGCCGGTATTTTTCTTGGCAATTTGTTTATGGCGGCGTTTGGCCCATTTTTCTGACTGGGCAGTGGCGATCGCGATCGCCCGACCATCCCCATAGCCATCTTCCAGTAAGGCATTGGCAATATCAATCGCCTTCCGCCGTACCTCAGCGGTCAAATTCTTCATGGAGGTTGGATAATCGTTGTAGGTCCAGGGCATCTTTACCGCAAAGCCTGCTAAATTTCAGTCTCAAGGGAAAACAGAAAAAACGTTCACCTTAACAGGGGCAACCCTGCACCCTGAACCTTTCCATTGCCGCTAGTTATCTTGGGGCGCAGTGCTGGTCGCTTGCGATCGCGCAAAAGACCGGTGAATCGCATTCAACACCGGGTCAATATTGTCGGTGGTGTCGCCGTAGTAGCTGGTAATGGTGGCGGTGGCGGTGGGGTAACCCACGTAGGTGATAAACGCGTTGGGCAACGCTTCAGGAATGCCGCTAATCCAGAGGCGCACGGCGGTGACTCCGTCGATGGTGACGGCATCGTAGCGGGTGACGACGTAGCCATTGGCGCGCAAAGACTCTAGCGACTCGCCCACTACCTCGCGGGGGGGTGCCTCTTGCCAGGTGACCTCAGTACGCATGGCGGGCAGGCTACCGCTGGCCCCGACACTATCGGCGACGAGCTGAGGGGCGTCGGTCTGTTCGCTCACCTGCCACCCGGCAGGAAATGCAATGGAGAATAAATCTGAGTAGCTGGTGGTCTCTAAAACTGGGGGAGCCTCGGCGGCGGCGGCGGCCTCAGCCGCTACTAGCTGGTCCGGAGCCTGCGCCAGGGCAGGGGATAGGCCAAGGGTTACCACTGCTCCTAGTCCTAAGGCCCAAGGTTTAAGGTATTTCATCACGACTCTCCTTTGCACTGACTCAACCACTGCTGTTTAGTATGGCCTATGGATAGGGTAGGGCGATTGTCTCAAGGGCGATTTGATCGTCGGTCTGACGGTGGGTGTTCTGCCCTCGCCTCAGGGGTGAATGCGAGAACCCGCCCACCCGCCAACGCTACACTAACCTCTTAGCCCCCACCTTTTTCTGCCCATGCCCCCGGCCCCCGACTCTGACCCCAAACCTGGCCATCTCTACGTGGTGGGCACGCCTTTGGGCAACCTTGAAGATATGACCTTTCGAGCGGTGCGAATGTTGCAGTCGGTCGATCTGATTGCTGCCGAAGACACCCGCCACACCGGCAAGCTGCTCCAGCATTTTCAGATCGCTACGCCGCA
This sequence comes from Leptolyngbya sp. FACHB-60, assembly GCF_014695775.1. Classification (GTDB taxonomy): domain Bacteria; phylum Cyanobacteriota; class Cyanobacteriia; order Phormidesmidales; family Phormidesmidaceae; genus Nodosilinea. Next base: position 127,618 of record NZ_JACJOX010000011.1, read on the forward strand.
GATTAGCTACCACGAGCACAACCGCCACAGCCGCATCGGCGAGGTGCTGCACCACCTGCAAGCACGGCAGCACGCCGTGGCCCTCGTGTCAGATGCGGGGATGCCAGGAATTTCTGACCCTGGCTATGAACTGATCGCGGCCTGCGTTGAGGCAGACATTCCCGTGGTGCCAATTCCGGGGCCAACGGCGGCAATTACGGCGCTGTGCGTGGCGGGGTTGCCCAGCGATCGCTTCGTCTTTGAAGGCTTTTTGCCCCTCAAAGGCAAGGAAAGAACCACGCGATTAGAGGACATTAGCCAAGAGGATCGCACCATTGTGCTCTACGAAGCGCCCCACAAACTGATCAAAACCCTAGAGGATTTGGTGGCTGCTTTGGGGGGCGATCGCCCCGTCACTCTGGGCCGCGAACTGACCAAGCGATTCGAAGAATTTTGGCGCGGCACCCTGGGTAGTGCCCTAGTGCACTACCAGAGCGCAGCCCCCAAGGGCGAGTTCACCGTCGTGATTCAGGGCACACCTCGCGAAGCGCCCGTTCTTTCAAATGAAGCTATCAGAGCAGAATTAGAACAGCTGCTGCGCCAGGGAATGTCTCGGGCTGACGCTAGTCGCCAGCTCGCCAAAGCCACCGGACAATCCAAGAAAGCGATCTACCAGCTTTCCCTCGGCATTGATAGCAATGGATTCCCAAACTAGCGGCTGGATAGCCATCCCCGACGCTAGCCTTTTGTCATTCGGGCATTTGTACTGCATCAAGGCCGAGATGCTGCACGAAAGGGATAAAATCGCGATCGGAGAACAAGAGGGCGTGCTTCGCTTCAATGCAAAAGGTGGCAATAATCACATCGACGGTTTTGCGCACTGTGATGCCTCGTTTGCGGAGGGTACGAAAGTTGTCGGCGCTGTTAATGGCCAAGTCAGTATTGCTTAGCTGAAATATAGTCAGCGAGGTCAGGATTTGCTTGGCCGTAACATAGTCTGCATCTTGGCGGAATCCCTGCAAGACCTCGGTGAGAATAATGTCGCCAATGGCTAACGGTTGCGTACTGAGAAGCTGATCAAGCAACTCGACGTGGAGCGTGTCTTGACCGTTGAAGTAGTCAATCCACACGCTGGAATCGACCAAAATCATGCGTCGGTTCTCGCAGCATCTAGGTCACCATCCCAAGGTAGCTGGCCCCGAAAGGCTTTGATAGCTTCCTGCCGTTTGATTTGAATCAACAGCTTGAGGGCGAGTTCGACCACCTTATCGGTAGTTTCTAGCCCAGTCGCCTGCAAGGCATCAGCAACCAAAGCATCATCAATTTCGATATTCGTTTTCATGGTTGCAGCTTTACCAGGCTCTGCTAATGTCGAGGCAGCTGTTCTCGTTGAACCCCCTCTGGGAACGGTTACGGCTTGCCAATACTAAACTCATTATGACCCTTGCGGCTTTTGGCGAAAAACCCGTGTCTTTGGTGCTTTTTTAATGGCATGACCAATGTTTTGCCTTAAAGACCGAGGTTTTGTACTAACCTTAACGCCCCTGGGCTAGTCAAGATAGGTCTGCAACAGGCGAATCACCGCTGCTACCGAGGCCAGTGATGCCGTTTCAGTTGCGGTGTGGTATTCGGTGGTAGGAATTTGCAGCGTGGTGCCCGTTACCGACCCTTCTGTAGCGGCGGTGAGGCGACCCATCTCGGTGCGCCCCAGTGAGTAGGGCTTAGGGCGACTCAGATTTTGGGCGGCAATGTAGTCGTCTTTATAGCTGTAGGGAATGTCGAGCCGGGTGCAGCGATCGGCTAGCTCTTGAGTAATGCCGGTGGCAAAATCGGCGCTGGCATCTTTGCGACGCAGGGTGACGAGCTGCTGGTCGGCGGCCTCGCGGCTGTGGTAGGGGCTGGTGTCGAGGGCGACCAGCCGCTGGGTCGCGATGCGCTGCCGCTGAAACCACGACAGCGCGTAGCGCCAGCTGCGGCCCGACTCTTCCTGGGCGGTGAACAGGGCGGTGCCCTCAAACCCGCAGCGAAACAAAAAGATAATGATGGCGGCGCTGATTACATTGTCGAGCTGAGCCGAAATATAGCCATCCTTGAATTGCAGGCGGTCTAAAAACGATATCGGGGTGCCAGGCTGAAGGTAGTCGAGCCCGTCGACCTCAAAAATCAGGTTCTTGCGTTCGGGGCAAATGTAGGAGTTGGTGATAGTCCCCTGGCCGATGTAGGTGCCGGTGTAGGGCAGGTGGGCCTGCACCCGCTGCCCCTGAAAGCGGTTCTCAATGGTGTGCAGCATTTGCTCAGACACCGAGTCGCCCGTTAGCTCGCCCTGGTTGCTTGCAATAAAGGCGGCATATTGAAACTCGTTGGGGCCGGTGCAGAGTAGGCCGTGGCGATCGATATGGGCCGACAGCATCAGGTCGTGGGGGCGGCGACCCTGAGCCACCAAGACACCGTGGTAGTAACTGACCTCGGCCCCAACCTCGTCTAGCTCGCGCCGCAGCACCCGAAAAAACGAATCTTCGCTGCCTACCACCGAGGGCTCGCGAATCAGAAATTGCAGAATTTCAAGAAAATCGGCTAGGCCTTCTAGGGGTGCTGGAGCAGGGGCTAAAGCAGCCTGGGCAGCAGCAGCGGGGCCAACAAGTTGGTCAACAACCAGGTTCAGTGGGCTCATAGAAAAGGCCTGCCAGAGGTTTGCCTGCGGTGCTGAAAACGTGACTGGGCGGGGTGAAACTGGGGCGGACAGCCTGCGGAGTAAACGCGATCGCCCCTATATCTATGTATCCCAGAACACTACCCCGAAGCCCTGTGACGTTTAGTGAAGCCCAATACAAATCCAGCAGTTTTTTCGCGATCGCATTAATCCTGCAAACCCCAGTGGAGAACCGGAGTATACTAAAAGGTATCGCTCTTTACCCCGCCCGCCCTGTGGATTTGTCTTCTAAAAGTGAATATGCTCTGCTAGCTCTGCTAGAACTGAGCCCCCACTATGCCAGCGGCGAGCCGCTGCAAATTCGGCAGATTGCCAGCCAGCAGAATATCCCCGATCGCTATCTAGAGCAACTGCTGGCCACCCTGCGCCGGGCGGGCCTAGTCAAGAGCCAGCGCGGGGCGCGGGGCGGCTATCTGCTGGCCCGTGATCCATGGAAGATTACCCTCTATGATGTGGTGAGCTGCATAGAAGGGTTTGAGCCCCAGGCCGACCCCACCCAAGTGTCTAACACGCCAGAAGCGCAGGTTATTCAAGGTGTGTGGGGAGAGGTGCGCCAAGCCGCCGAGGGGGTGCTGCACAAGTACACCTTGCAAGACATGGTCGAAAAGCGCAACGCCCAACAACAAGTCGACATTATGTATTACATCTAGGCCAGGCCCATGCGAATTGCCGAAAACGTGACTCAACTCATTGGCCGCACCCCCCTGGTGCAGCTCAACCGCATTCCCCAAGAGGCCGGCTGCCTAGCCCGGCTGGTAGTCAAACTTGAGGGCATGAACCCCTCGTCCTCCGTTAAAGACCGCATTGGCATCAACATGATTGAGGCCGCCGAAGCCGAAGGATTAATCACTCCCGGCAAAACCACCCTGGTCGAGCCCACCTCGGGCAACACTGGCATTGCCCTGGCCATGGCGGCGGCGGCGAAGGGCTACCGTCTGATTCTCACCATGCCCGAGACCATGAGTTCTGAGCGGCGAGCCATGCTGCGGGCCTACGGGGCTGAGCTAGAACTCACCCCCGGCGTAGCCGGTATGTCAGGCTGCATCCAGCGGGCTCAGGATATTCTCGACACCCTGCCCGATGCCTACATGCTGCAACAGTTTCGCAATCCGGCCAACCCCGACATTCACCGCCGCACCACCGCTGAAGAAATCTGGGCCGACACCGATGGCCAGGTCGACATCTTGGTGGCCGGCGTGGGCACGGGCGGCACCATCACTGGCGTGGCTGATGTACTGAAGCAGCGCAAGCCGGGGTTCAAGGCGATCGCCGTCGAACCCATCAACAGCCCAGTACTGTCAGGCGGGCGGCCTGGCTCCCACAAAATTCAGGGCATTGGGGCCGGTTTCGTCCCTGAAGTCTTGAACGTGAGCCTGATCGACGAAGTGGTGCAGGTCAGTGACGAGGATGCGATCGCCTACGGTCGCCGTCTCGCCCGCGAGGAGGGCCTGCTCTCGGGCATTTCCACCGGAGCCGCCGTCAAGGCCGCTGTGGATGTGGGCTGCCGCCCCGAAAACGACGGCAAGCTGATTGTGATCATTCAGCCCAGCTTTGGTGAGCGCTACCTGAGCACGCCGCTGTTTCAAGACGCCGAGCTGATGGCTCCCTTGGTGATGAGCTAGTAATCTGTCAAGCTAAAGGTGATGGGTCAGTGGGGTGTAGGATTCAAGGTTTCAGGTTCACGATCGGCCTTGAACCGTACACCTTAAACCCTACACCCCCTCTATTCGAGCCTGTCACAATCAGCCTGCTTAAGTACTAGTTTCTCTAAATTCTGCAAATTAGTCCTGCAAACCTGTAGCGTAGTGACTGCCAAGGAATTTGATATCGACCGGGCGATCGCCCTGCTGCGCGAGGCGGTGGCCCCGTTTCCCAAAGCCGCTATGTTTCAGCTGGCGGAAGAGGGTTTCGACACGGTATACGAGCAGCTCGTTGCCTGTATCATCTCCATTCGCACCTACGACGAGGTGAGCGTGGTGGTGGCGCAGCGGCTGTTTGCTCGGGCGCGATCGCCAGAGCAAATGGTGGAGCTGGAGGTGGAAGAGATTTTGACCCTCATCGACGGGTCTACCTTTGCAGAGAACAAGGCTCCACAGATTCATCAGATTTCCCAGCAAATTTTGACTGAGCTGGACGGCAACCTGCCCGCCGACCCCGAGGTGCTGATTCAGTTCAAGGGGGTGGGGCCGAAGTGTGCCCACTTGGCGCTGGGGGTGGCGCTGGGCTACCCCTGTATCAGCGTCGATGTGCATGTGCACCGGGTTACGAACCGCTGGGGCTATGTGCAAACCAAGTCGCCCGAAAAAACCATGACGGCCCTGGAAGCCAAACTGCCGCAGCCCTACTGGGTTGAGCTCAATCGGCTGCTGGTGCCCTTTGGCAAACATATCTGCACGGGCAGTCGACCCAAATGTGGGCGCTGCCCTCTAGCCGACATGTGTGCTCAGGTTGGAGTTGCTTCGGCTGCTCTTTAGTGCTTCGGCAAGCTTTAATCTACGAGTTTGTAGCGTGGCATCGAGTTTATGATACCCCCTGGGATGATGCCTTCAGAAGGCTATTATCCTTTCGCTTTGGCTCCTAAGAAGTGTAATATCGTCTCAGAAAAGTAGGCTATAGAGAGAATTAACATAGGTTTCTGCGTATGACCGATGAAGCTGCCCGCCGTAACCTAGCTATTTTGGGTCGGATCAGTGCCTACAGCTGCTAGAGTTTTCTTCGACGTTTCTATAAATCCTAACGCAATGCTCTATGGCACGTTTGGAGTCAGCAAAAATCTTGTTCTCCAGTAGCGCCTTGTCATGTGCTGTGCGACTCTTCTTGATCTGTCAATTCTTCAATCTCATTCGAGATTAGTTTGCAATGTGCTCCTTTGTGTAATTTATCAACAAATTTTCGCAGTTCTGACAAACGTTCATCACCCATAGGTACAGAGGAAAGTAGTTTCGTGACAAATTTTGGACCATGGGTTCCTATGTCTGGACAAAAATTCTCTATCTCACCGACAGGTACCAATTTGAAAAGGGTCTACCACCAGCACGCCGTCGCTGCCGATGACGATGCTGCCATTACAGATGGCCATGTTGGGGTCGGTGGGTGGAAAGTCTACGCTGGCGATCAGCCCGTAAACGCCATCGCCCAGTTCTTCTAGGGTGAGCCCAGCTGACTCTAGGGTGACCGGAGCCGAGGTATCTTGGGCTGTAGCACGAGGTTGCAGAGCAATCAGCCCCACTGCCGTCACCGTTACCAGTAGCAGCACTAATACCCATTGTTGTAGCTGTTTCATTGCTTAAAGCCCTGGAAACAATACGATTTGCGGTTTGACACCCTAGGGCAGGTACTTCTCAAACTACAGTCGTTCCACAATATCGAACTTTGAAAGCTATGGCTAGGTGGTCAAGCAAAGCCATGGGTAGGATCGCTTTCATCTAGGCTACCGGATCCTTTTTAAGCACTTCCTTTATAAAATCAGCGCAATCGCACCTGAGCCTGTATGGGCAGGTGGTCTGACGCCTGGGCGGCCTCGGCGACAACTTCGGCGGTCACCAGATCTAGGGTAGCGGGAGTGTAAAAGATATAGTCGAGAACGTACTGAGGCTGATCGGACGGAAAGGTAAATGACGATGGGGCCGTGGGCAGTGCCGAGGTCAGCACTGGAGAATCGAGTAGGAATTGAATCGATCGCGGATCGTCGCCTTCGTTGCGGTTGAGGCTGCTATTGAAGTCGCCTAACAGCAGAACGGGGTAGTCCTCGGCGTAGCCCTCAGCTAGCTCGCGCACCACCTGGGTTTGGCGGATGCGGGTAGGGGCATCAAACGCTTCGAGGTGAACGTTGATCACGATCAGGGTTTGGCCAGATACGTCGATTTCAGTCACCTGGGCAACGCGATCGAGGTACAGCGCGTTGTAGTAAAACGGATTCGTCGGTACCTTTTCTAGCACCAGCCGTTCGTTGCGGCGAACGGGGTAGCGACTGAGCACCGCCTGGCCCGAGATCACCTGCTTATAGTGAGCCTGAGGTGGCCAGTAGGGGAAAGGCACGTAGCGTTTGTCCCAGTTGACGGCGATCGCCCCAAAGGCCATCTCCAGCGCCGCCGCCACCGCATACTGCTGGTTGAGGTTGAACGATCGGTAGGCATCAAAGTCAATTTCTTGCAGCGCCAGAATATCGGGTTGGAGAGTTTGTAGGGCGGCGATCGCCGTAGCCTGATTCACCTCAAAGAGTGCTTTGTCTCGCTCGACCGCCTGCTGGTTGGTCAGCCCTGATAGGTAGCCAATGTTGTAGCTCACTACGCTAAGCTGCTCAGGGTTGGTTACACCTGGGGGATACGCCTCGTAGGTAACCAGGTTGTCGTAGTCAGCAGCTTTCCAGTTAGGAGAGCTGATATAGACGAAGGTGCCTACCAGCGCTGTCACCGGCAACCCCAGCGCCAGCGATACAGTGACGAAAACATTTTTCATAGATTGATTTTATGACCTCAGCTAACCCCTCGCGCCTGCCGCTGCGGTTTTGGATTGCTGCTCTGGTGGCGTTTATCAATGCGGTGGGGTTCACGCTAATTATTCCGCTAATTTACCCTTACGCGGTGGAGTTTGGCCTGAGCGACTTTCAAGCCAGTCTGCTGACTACGGCCTATGCGGCGGCACAGTTTGTGGCTACCCCCATCCTGGGGCGACTGTCCGATCGCATGGGCCGCAAGCCCTTGCTAATTGTCAGCCTGCTGGGCACAGTGGGGGCGAATTTGATGGCGGGGCTGGCCCCAGTGGCCTGGGTGCTGTTTGTGGCGCGCCTGCTCGACGGGATCACTGGCGGCAATACCTCTATCGCCCAGGCGATCGTTAGCGACATCACCACGCCAGAGCAGCGGGCGCGGGCCTACGGTATTTTTGGGGCAGTATTTCGGCTGGGGTTTGTGGTGGGGCCACCGCTGAGCTACGTGGCGCAGCTGGTGCCGCCGCTACCGGGGTTTACCAGCCTGGGCATGGGGTTTTTGTTTTCGGCGGCGATCGCCCTATTTGCCACTGGGCTTTGCCTGGTGCTGCTGCCAGAAACTCTAGAGACCGGCTCCAGCAGGTTTCAGTTTTCCTGGCAGGATTTTGGCTTTGGTCGGCTGGCTAGGTCGGCCACCGATGGGCGCTTTGGCCGCATTTTTTGGCTGACCTTCTTTAGCGGTTTTACCTTTACAATCTTTACCTTTGCCTTTCAGCCCTTCTTTCTTAAGGTGCTGGGGCAAGATGCCCGCAACCTGGCGATTATGTTCGCGGCGGTGGGGATGATTGGCTTTGTGACTCAGGTGTTTGCCCTAGAGCCGCTGCGGCGGCGGTTTCGGCTCGTGCAGATTTTGGCGGGGGCGTTGGCCGCGCGGGGCGTTTTGTTTTTGCTGATGCCCGCGTTTCCTAATATCGTGGCGTTTGTGGCGATCGCCGTCATCTTCAGCGCCGTCAACTCGTTCCCCATGCCGCTGATCGATGCGCTGCTGTCGCTCAACAGCGGCCCGCGCGAACAGGGGGAAGTGATGGGGCTAAACGCCTCGTACCTGAGCATTTCCAATGCGATCGGCCCAGCGACGGCGGGGCTACTGGTCAGCGTCAGCTACAGCTTCCCGTTTTGGATTGCTGGAGCGCTAACGCTGCTGACCGCCTGGTTTGCGATGACGCTATCGGGTCGAGGCATAGCGAAGGCATAAGGAATAAGGATTCAATACCGTGGGATGGCCATCTTGGCTAGCCACGGTCAGGCAGGATGCTTAACCTACAAAACGTGGGTTCTATTAAATCCTATTCCTAAGCCACCTCTTCTAGTACCTCAGCCCCTGTTTCAGCTTCGCCCAGCACGGTGAGGAATTGTAGCGCCATCGCAATGTAGGTGGCGCACTGGGTCGGCGGCAGTTGATAGAATGCCTGCCAGGCAGCGGCCTTGTCAGATTCGTAGGCGGCAATGCGATCGGGCTGTTGGTCGAGCCAGCCGAGGCGCACGGCGTGGCCAATCAGCACATCAAGGTAGATGTGGTCTTCAAAGTAGAGATCGGGGTTGACCTTGAAGATTTCGCCCATTTCGCGCAGGGCTTCGAGGTTGACGTGGCGATATTCGGGAGCCTGAATTTTGTTTAGCAGGTGGGTAATGCGGCGCTCAAAGTTTTGCTCGCCGGGGGTCATTTCGGAGAGAATGCGATCGCTGTCCAACCTGTTTTTGCGGTCAAACTTATTGCCGATCACAATGCCCTTGGAGTGCTTTAACACCTCCCACACCTGGGTATAAAACTCCTCCGAGATGCGGGCAATTTCACCGTCAATTACCCGCTTGCGCCACCAGTCGTGGGCACTGGGCGCTTCGGCTTCTTCGGCGGCGGGTTCGATATCCGTGGGCACCACCTGCCAGTTGATCGGGTTGTGGGGCTTAACATGCAGCGACTCGCGCCGAAAGATCGATTGATTCAACCCGTCGAACCCGGCTAGCACCTGGCGCAGGCGAGTCTTAAGCTCAAAGGGGCTGAGGTCGATCAGTTGACCGTAGGCCTCGTCTTGGGTAATGCCGCGCTCGCGGGCCAGTTCGCTGGTAATCAGCAGCAGCAGGTAGCCCACTCGCAGGGTCATCAGTCCTTTGAAGAGGGAAGGCTCCGCTTTGATCAGAATGCTAAGGTCGATCAGCACCTCCTGGGTGAGCACATGGTCGCGCACGTCGTCGCCGCAGAAGGTGCGTATTTTGTCGACGATCTCGCTGTGACCCATGGGCTCGCTAATCAGCGATTCCTCGCTGTAGGATTTGCCCACGGAGATTTGCTTCTGGCGCACCAGCAGCTCGGTTACCGCATCGGACAGGGTGATATCGGCCTTCCCTAAAAGCCCGGCCGCCCGGCGCAAGATGCCCCACTGCTCAAGCTGGCTGGCCTTGGCATAAACCTCATCCAGCAGGTCTTCGACGGTGATAGCGTAATTGGAGCCGCCGAAGCCAGTATTAAAGCCACTGCCGTGCAAATGCTTGAGGGTGCTGAGCAGCTCAATTTGTTCGTAGATGTTGTTTGACTGGCGCAGCTGGGCGAGCAGATGGTCGAGGTTGGTTTCGTTTTCTAAGGTGTATTCTTCGAGCAGCGACAGGGGGCCGTCGCGATCGGGCTCAAAGCCTAAGTAGGCCGTCCACAGGGGAGTGTAGCCCACGGAGGTGCTGCCCAGCTGGTAGCCGTTGACGTTTTCGACCCGCTCTAGGCTGGTGGTCATCATCAGCTGGTGCAAGGGGCCAAGTTTGACAGGGACGTGATCGCAGCGATCGTCCTGCAATTCTTGCATCAGCGCCATCAGCGGCGACTCATAGATTGGTTTGTGACCTAGCTCAAACATGGCGTGGGTCAGCAGCAGCGTCACAGTGGGCCGCCCCGGCTCGCGCCAGTGGTCGTAGATATAGGCCAGCTCGCTGCGAATTTGGGCGACCAGAAAGTGGTAGTCGAGAGTGAGATAAAACCGCTGCTGATCTAAGAACGACGGCAAAAACACCACCGACTCGCCCCTGATGCGAAAAATTCGCGAGGTGGTCAGGCTGCGCAGCCGCCGCACTGGGCGACCGCTGAGGTTTAGCTTGTCGTTCTTGCCAATTTCGGCATAGGTCGACGATAGCTCAGTGGCTGGAAACACCTGCACCGGGTCAATCTCTTCTAGGGTTTGGGTAGGCAGACCGTAGGTGGCAAGCTCCGTTTGCAGAGCCTTGTCTTCGGCTAGCAGAGCTACCTGCACCACTGGGTAGCGATGGTCACCTAGGGCGCGGTGCCGCCCCAGGGGGTCGATATCACTGGGTTTGAGGAGTCCGTCTTGAAGCAGCTGCCCTAGGAGATAGAGACTCTGGGCCCACACCAAAGGCAGGTTATCGTTGGGTAAGCGGGGCTGGCTGCCAGGCTTTGCCCGTTCGGCCTCCAGGTTATCTTCGGGCACGTAATATAGCTCGGGCAGCAGGCCATGGCCGTCGCGATCGACGGTGAGAGCCGCCAAGCGCTCTTGGTAAAAGAGGATTTGGTCGCGATCGCCCTCAAATAAACTGTCTAGCCATAGGTAGGTAAAAAACAGCGGCCACTCGCACTCAATGTGCTCAAACTGGCGCAGTTCCTCCGGCTCGTAGTGCAGTCGGTGGGTGTCTTCAATCACGGTCTGGTGACCGTCGCGCAAAAACCGCTTGCAGCCGTAGGGGCCTTGCAGCTTGTCGATGATTTTTTGCCGGGTCTTTTGGGCCAGCTGCTCGTCGTCAATGGCAAAGGCTGGGTAACCCACCACGCTCAGCAGCGCCGCGTCAATTTCTTTTGACCCCGACTCTCGGGGCAGCAGCGACTCTAGGGTAATGCGAGCGCGGGCAATCTCATCGGTGAGCACGTGAATAGTGGAGGACTGTCCTCCGCGCATGCCAAACAGGTTAAATCCTCGCAGCGCCTCTAAAGCCGCCTTGGCCATGCCCACGGAGCTAGCGTTGAGCTCGGGCTTGCCGTGGTTCATTTTGTTGCCCCGTTCCCAAATGCCGTAGTCGGGGGTGCGGTAGGCGCGGCCAATGTAGTAGACCAGGTTCTGCACAAAGTTGACTTCATCCTGGGTGTAGATGATTTGCAGCCCCGAGGCCGTCATCTGGGCCAGCATGAGCAAAAACACCGAGGTGGCGTCGATTTGCAGGTGGCCCCACTCGTCGTCCCCCACGACCGGTAGCCCAGTGCCCGTGTCGTACTTGGCATGCAGCGCTTGCAGCGGATCCTGTCGCTCTTTGAAATGCTCAACTTTTTTAGCCTGGCGCAGCATAGCTGTGAGTAGGCCGCGCATGAGCTTGACGACGCTCTGCTCTAGCTCCACCGTGCGGCCTCGGTCGTCATCGAGGTGGCGGTAGGCCAGACCCACACCCCACACCGCCAGAATGCTGTAGACGTTATCACGTACCCAGGCATCGGTGTAGTTGCCGTGTACATTCACTGCCGTGCTGGCGGGTAAGAGGCCGCTAACCGGGTGCTGCCGCGACAAAATCACGGTTTTGACCTGCTGGTAGTAGCGATCGAGCCGCTCCTGAAGGGAAGCTGAGGACATGGGCAGTGGCGATAGGAACGACAGCAGACAGTGAAAGTTAATCGGGTTTTAACTCACTCTAAGGTCGATCGGCCAGGTAATAGTCATAGAGATTACGAAATTCTTATGATTGACCATGGGGCATGGCTAGGCCGGTGTAGATTGGGTGGCGCGATCGCAGAACCCCACACCCCCCTCACCGTTGGGTATTCACTTCGTTTCACCCAACCGCCGCTTTGTCTTACAACTAAGCTTTGGGCAGCGTGTCCAACCAGTCTATCAGCAGTGGATTGACCACCTCGGGGCGCTCGTCGTGGGGGCAGTGGCCAGCGTCGGCAATGCCGTGGAAGGTAACTAGGCTAGGACGTGCTACATCGTCTGCCAGCTGGCGGTAGACCTCAGCGCCTTTGATTGGCGTCCAGGGATCGTTTTCGCCCCAGAGCACCAGTAGAGGTTGAGTAATCTTGGGCAGCAGCTCCTCGGGTTTTGGCCCCGGCGGTGCGGTGACGATGGCGGCGAACACCTTTTGCGCTGAGGGCTTGCAGGCAGGGGTGTAGATCATCTCAATTAGCTCGTCGGTGACGGCGGCGGGGTTGCGGTACACCTGTTTAAGCGAGCTGCGAATGCGACCCTTGCGGCGCACCTGATTAAACACCAGTGGCCCAACTTGGGGCGAACTCACCAGCCAGGTAAAAGCTCCCATTACCCAGTTCAGCGGCGGGTACAGCTCCTCGGGGCGGTGGTTAAGGCCACCGGCGCAGTTGAGCACAGCGCCAGCCCTCACTTTGTCGGGATGGTTGGCCAACATCATGAGTGTCAGCAGCCCACCGATGGAGTTGCCGACGTAGACCGTTGGGGTGTTTATGAACTCAGCCCAGAAATCGGCCAGCAGGTCTTGCCAAAGGTCGAGGGTGTAGGGCATCTCCGGCTGATCCGAATCGCCGAACCCCAGCAGATCGATCGCATAGACCCGGTGCCCGGCCGCTGCCAGAGCGGGAATGTTTTTGCGCCAGTGGCCGAGGGAGGCCCCAAAACCATGAATGAGAACGATGGGTGTTCCTTCACCTGCGACGGTGTAGGCGATCGCATGGCCCCGCCAAGTCCAGGTGTGCTTTTCGATCGACGCCAGCGAGAGGGAAACCAGTTCAGCAACCATGGTCAGAGATTGTAACGAAGTGTGACTGTACTCATAATACAGCCGTCCTAGGATTAGTAGTTTTCATTCAAGCCCCAAAACGTTTTCCTCGTAGCATTTCCTTGATAGCAGCACTTGAATTTGCTTTCTCTGACAAATGCCAGACAGCACTTGAGTTAGGGCAATTCTCCGGCGCTGTTCTGCTGAGGAGTTTGGGCAATGCTCTGCCAAATCGCTCAAAGTCTGGGCGTAGAGAGCAGTCAAATGTTGATCTTGCGTGAAGGTGTTTTGCTCACTCAGCTCATCTAAAAGCTTCTCGAAGCCCACGCTGGCCAATCCATAGATGACAAACTTAGAAGAGCTGGCCTCGGGCCTAGAGGGGCGCTCTAAATCAGCGTTGTCAAAGTACCCGCCGTGGGTGTCAATGCGTCCTCGAAAGTAGTCTTGTGTTAAGGAGAAGTAATCGCCGATGCTCAAAGATTTTTTTCGCTTTGCGTGGCTCAGTACACCTACGAGTTTTTTGTCTGCGTTGGGTTCGACATAGTCTGTGCAGTCAAAGAAGCTAAAGAGTTCACCGATAGGGGTTTCTCCAGGTGCTAAGCCAACGCTTCTTTGCCGCGCAGACATTGGGGTTTTCTCGCGGATATAGTTGTAGTCGAGGGGAAAACGCCAGGTAATAAAGATCCTGCCTTCAATAGCTAGGGGTTCTTCGGCGATCTCCTCCTGGTCTTGGTATTTGAAAAACCTTCCATGTCTAAATACAGCTAGCTGATCACTGCTAATCTTGATGGGCTCTCCATAGGTCGAGGCCATGGATTGGCCCTCAGCTTTTTCGAAGATTTCTAGATTTTCTCCTTTGATTCGGGCGATATGTCCCCGTTCGAGCAAAACAAACTGAGCGTCGTCAAAAGCAAATAATTTGTCGCCCTGGACTCGGCAAAAATGATTTTCTTTAATTGCTTCGAAATGCCAGTAGCTATTGGCTTTGTTTTGAAGTGAAGCGATTTCTCCACTGGGGAGCTTAACGATCTGCCCCTGCTGCAAACAATCAATCTTGCTGGCTTGAAGCTTATGGGGCTCAAGAAAATCGTGCAGCACCTCGTAGAGAGGGATCATTTGACCATACTCAGAATAGTTAAGCATCTCGCCTTGAAGGTTGACGATCGCACTGCCCTCAACTTTTGCCAGCTGTCCGCCACAGATAGCACTTTGTACGTGCCCTTGGCTGGTCAACATATCTTGCAGTTTAACTAACAGCCCATTGGGAAGTCTCGCCAGAATACCGTAATCTTCGGGCTGTTCTTTACCCTCTTCTTTTGGCCCTATTCTAGATCTTCTAACGGTGACATTGCCAAGGCGGTAGCCGCCAGCTCGAGTTTTCGAAGGATAGCAAAAATAGTTGGCCGCTGTAGAGGCCAAACGCAGGGCCATGTCGCCTTCGTTACTAAACAAATAGGCCTCTTCAAATCGGCGTAGGGAAGACTGGAGAAAATTGGCTCTTCCAGAAATGATGGTTTCGGCGGGAATATCTGGTGAAACTAGCACTAAACGGCTGAGGCAAAATACGTTGCCGACAGCAGGCGAGGGCTTTTTTTGAGTGTCGGCAGTGCTCATGGTGCCAACAGATCTTGCATCGAACACATCCGAAAGAATGCGTACAGCATTGGTGACGACAAAGGCCCCCATACTGTGACCGATAAACGATAGCTTGATGCGGCTCTTACCCCAATCTTTTTCTGCCTCAGGGGCATCTTTGGTCAAGGTATAGTCAATTTGACGCATCAGCTCTACCAAGTCCGGGGTGCCAAAATTGTTGGCCCGATAGTTGTCTCGAAAGTAGACGACGAACCGCAATAGGATAATGGTCAATATGGGGGCAAAAAACAAAAGAGCAACAGCCGTCGCTAGGCCGGCAATGATCAAAGAAAGGACAGTACCCGGAATTTGAGCGGCGGTCGAAAACAAGCCAAACAACCAGGATATAAAGCTAATTAATAAGCCTGTAAAGCCCACAACAAAAAGAAGACCTGGCACAAAAGGTAGTGCATTTTTATAGTTTTTTAGTTGGGTGCTTAAGATCTTTAGCTTATTTTCTCCCGTTTTTGTCAACTCGCTGGGGATAATCTGTTCTGAGGGCCAGCGATAGCCGATCAGCACAAAGCCTTTGGCGCGGCTTTGATAGTGTTGGGCGATATGTTCTTGAATGCTGTCAAACCATTCTCTGACGGAGTCTGTGTTGGTGTTATAGCCGTGGATGACAACCAAGATTTCTGCATTGCCCTTATGTTCTTTGAGATAGCTGGCCATCTCTTGAATGTAGGATTCAGGGCTTGCAGAGATAGGGACGCTAGATGAGGTGCTGTAATCGAGGGGGTCATCTTCGACGTTGTGGGGGGCGGTGCTGGCGACAAAATAGCCAGGGAATTTGGCTGAATGATTGAGTTTTTGAATAAAAAGTATCGATGCACTCATGGTTGATCTTCTATGGGGCTTGAGCGAGCTTATGGAGAGAAATCAGCTGGGTAGAGGGTAAGAGGGTTTTTTGAGGTGGGTTTAGTGGTCATTACTAGCCTAGTGGGCTTAACCATGCTCGGTTTAACACCCTTAAGTTCATAGTCTGTTAGATCTTCGCCGATTTCGTCCACAAAAACGCTAGAGCTTGTTTTGCACTGTAAATATAGCTAAAGGAACTCATCAATCTG
This sequence comes from Leptolyngbya sp. FACHB-60, assembly GCF_014695775.1. GTDB lineage: Bacteria > Cyanobacteriota > Cyanobacteriia > Phormidesmidales > Phormidesmidaceae > Nodosilinea. The sequence continues at coordinate 143,165 of NZ_JACJOX010000011.1, forward strand.
GCAGTTTGAGTCAAGATCGACAATAACGTTAGGTAGCCTTAACCGATGCCAGCGGCATGCCCCAGCCCAGCCGCCGCCTGTTTTAAGAAAAAACTTTGAGCCAAGCGCTCAGGGGATTTCTGTTCCCCGCCGCAGTGCGGCGCGATACCAAAAGCTCTTACAGTGGGTGCAGACTCTAGAGAACGGTACCGGCTACACCCTGCCCATTCAGCAGCCCCGCTGCAATGGCCTAGTGCTAGAGCACCCTATCTCTAAGCTGGTCAACCAAGCCTACGGCCTCACCCCCGAAGAAATTGACCTGATGTGAAAAACCGCCCCGCCGAGGATGCCGTTTAGCCGTTCGTAGGGATGGCTGTTTACGATAAAGGTGAATGGTGGGCAATGCCCACCCTACTGTTTTAGGAGGGATTGATGAGCACGGCAGAAAGCATTTATGAACTCGTTAAAACGCTGCCTGAAGAAGAGGCTAGTTTAGTTCTAGAGTTTGTGGAGTTTGTGCGTCAACGTACTCAATCTAAAGTGAAAACTCTAACAACCTCTAGCGTTGGTGGTTTTCAAGCCGTATCTCTAAACACTAAAGGCTTCAAATTTAATCGAGACGAGGCGAATGAGCGCTAAAGCATTTCTCGATACTAACATCATTATCTATGGCTATTCTCAAGATGAGCCAGACAAACAGCACCATGCTCGCGAATGTACGCAAGTTAACCAATCCTGGATCAGCACTCAGGTTTTGAATGAAACTATCAATACCCTAAAGCGCAAGTTTTTGCTAGATTATCGCCAAATTGGTGCTGTTGTTGATGAGTTGAGCAAGCAGCATCAGCTAGCTGTCGTTTCGTTGGACACTATTCGCAAAGCTTTAGATATTGCCCAACGTTATCAATATAGCTACTTTGATAGTCTGATCATTGCCAGCGCACTTGAAATAGGGTGCGATCGCCTCTACAGCGAAGATCTTCAAGATGGCCAGACAATAGACAATACACTCACCCTTATCAATCCATTTAGAAATCAATCCATTTAGAAAGGCGTAGGGCTGGCAGTGCCCACCCTACCAGTGAGCGAGTGGGTATCTGCCTAAGATGAGGCTGCTTACCATGACCTCTAGTTAGTTTGGTAAGGCAAAATCCCCTCAGTAGGTTGAGCCCGCTGAGGGGATGCTGGGAGTTTAAGGGCAAGCGGGTCAAGCCACGCTGTCTACCTTACGGGTGGGGCGCTTGCGATCGCTCTTGCGAATGCCGTCCGCCATCTCATATTCATAGCAATCTTTGCCATACTTAGCTGCCACAGCAATTTGGGGGCGATCGCCGAGACGATGCCGATGAGCAGTTGTACCCTTCAACCCACATCAACCTTCATACAGGCGTCAGGTTATTCCAGAGCATCGACCGTAGCTTCAAGCTCAGGGCGTGTCGGCAGTGGGCGGTCAAAGCCATTGACGAGCCGGCTTTCCTCTAGACGCTTCTGGGCGGTAGCTCGATCGAGGGGCTTTACCTGCTGACTCAGCGATTCGATGTCTTGCTCACCTGGGTATATAAACAGCTGCTCGCCACTGGTTAAAACCACCTCGTTCTCGCTGTCCGCTAGCCGAAAGGCGACTTCCCCTTCCCAAGAAAAAATTTCGATCGGGGCATTGGGATCGTCTGCGATGTTGACAAACACCGTGGTGCCCCGAATACCGGCAATGCCTGCGGGGGTGACAATGTCTATGGGTTCTGACAATGCGCCTTCGGCCCAGGTGATCATTTGTCCGGCGTCGAGCTGGAGCTGGTTAGGTTGCAGGGTGAGGGATGCATTGCCGCCGATGCGAAACATCGCCCCGGTGACTAAGCCCACCTCGGCTAGGGCCTGATCGGCGGTGCGAATTTGGTCGCCGTAGGTCATGGCCTGGTCAACTTGGGCTGGCTCAGGCTCGCCTTGGCCGAGGGTGACCGTTACAGGGTTGGCGACAATGGCTTGGATAGTGGCGATCGCCGTAGACTGGTCCTCAGGGGCGGTTGCCGACGGGGCTTCTTGGGCTGGCTCAACCGGCGTCTCGGGGGTTGAGGCGCGATCGCAGCCCGCTAGGGCCATGCCCCCTGCAACTAATAGAGCAATGGAGAGAGATTGGCCCTTGAGGGCCACGGTCTTTGAGCGGCCCCTGAGGCCCAACGCGATTCCCCTGAAAACATGTTGCATAGTTAGTGTGGGGCTAAGGGTTAGAGTGCTGAGTCATACCTTTAGGTTATTCAGGTTGAGACGCTGATTTTCCGGCAGGGTTAAGAGTCGGTGCTATCGTCGGGTTGACCTCAGCCCTTGGCAGAGACGTCTAAACAGTTTTTGGTCTATTTGTTGGAGATTGAACCCTGTGGAACTGGTGATTTGGCTATCGGTGGTGCTGGCTGTGCTGGGCTTTGGCATGGGGGTAATGGTGTGGGCCTATCGCCGCCCCCTGGGCAACAGCGCCTTGTTTCCGGCTCCGGTGATGGAGCTTTCCACCCCTATCGGTGATGACGCTAGAAGTCAGTTTGAGGCGGGCTGTGCGGCCTTTGCCCAGGGCCGTTACCCCGCTGCCATTGACCAGTTCACCGCTGTAATGGTGGCCGAGCCTGACTGCGCCGAAGCCTTCCACAACGGTGGCTTGGCCCACGCCAATATGGGCACTGATGGGCAAGCTGTGCAAGCATTGCTGAAAGCTAGCGAACTGTACGATCGCCAAAGCACAAAACCCCGGCTCGATCTGGTCAAGCAGCAGCTCGAACAAATTGCCAGCCGCCGGGGACTCAAACCCAGCACCGCTGCTTAGGGAGCACTCATGGCTAAACAGCGTCTAGATGCCCTGCTTGTGGATCGGGGTTTGTGCGAATCGCGGCAGCAGGCCCAGCGGCTAATTCGTGCTGGAGAGGTGCAGGTCAACCACGCCATTGTGGATAAACCGGGCACGGCCTTCGCCGAGGATGTGGAACTGCTGGTAAAGGCGCGATCGCCCTTTGTCTCGCGCGGCGGCGAAAAGCTAGCCAAAGCCCTGAGTGAGTTCCCCATCGAGCCCAAAGAACGGATTGCTCTGGACGGCGGTATTTCGACTGGTGGCTTTACCGACTGCCTGCTGCAAGCGGGGGCCGAGCAAGTCTACGGCATTGATGTTGGCTACGGTCAGGTGGCCTGGGCCCTGCGCCAAGACCCCCGCGTCGTGCTGCGCGAGCGCACCAATCTGCGCCACCTTACCCCCGAGCAGCTCTACGGCGAGCATGACCGCCGCCCCGATCTGGGAGTGATGGATGTGTCGTTTATTTCATTGACTAAGGTGTTACCTGCCTTTTGGGCGCTGCTGGTGCCGCCGCGCGAGGTGGTGCTGCTGGTGAAGCCCCAGTTTGAGGTGGGGCGCGATCGCGTCGGCAAAAAAGGCGTCGTGCGCGACCCTGGGGATCAGGCCGATGCGATCGCCAGCGTGCTGGCCTCGGCCCAATCTCTTGGGTGGGTTTACCAGGGGCTCACCTGGTCGCCCCTGCTCGGCCCAGCAGGCAACATCGAATACCTGCTGTGGTTGAGCCAGACAACCAAGCAGGAGCCTGGGCATGCTCCTCTGCCAGACGACCTCAAAACCCTAGCGATCAACGCCCGTCTTGCTTTAGAGGGCTAAAAGAACGGCCTCTATACGCTGGCCCCAATGAGAACAGCCGCCGCTGCCTTTGCTTGGTCAGCGGCCTGGGAGTGCCCCTGCATCATCGCAACTACCGTAGCCCCCTGCATCAAAATCATAATCTGATCAGCTAGTTCCTTGGGGTTAGGCAGGTTGGCCTCATTGATGAGAGCCAGCATGTAGTCAGTAACGGCCCTCTGATGCTCAAGGGAGACTTGGTAAGCTGGATGCTCAGGGTGCACCAGCTCTATCGCCGAGTTGATAAAGGCACAGCCACGAAAGTTAGACTGCTCAAACCATTCCTTAAGGGCGTCGAAGACAGCCAAAACAGGCGGCTGCCCTGAGGCCACAGCGTGACGGGCGATCGCCTCTTGAAACCAGACCCGCCAGCTGTTGCGCTGCTCCTCTAAACAGGCGGCAATGAGCGCGTCTTTTGACTTGAAGTGGTTGTATAGCGACATCTTAGCCACCCCCGACTCAGCAATGATGCGGTCGATACCAACGTTGTGGACGCCCTCTTGGTAAAACAGCTCAGAGGCCTTTGCCAAAATGCGATCGCGAGCACAGGGTTGCGAAGAAGCCGAGCGGGCCATAAACAGAACACTAGACAGATTTGTCTACATCTTAATACACGGGCACGCGGATCCATAAACCGAAGGAGATTTTGAGATGCAAGAAAACATGCTGACAAATAGACAGACCTGTCTACATAATCTATGGAAAGGTCGTTCTAAACAACTTTAAAACGGCCTCCATCGGTGGTTTTCAGGGTTCCTCTGGCTACAGCTGTCCGTTTTTTCTCAAACTTACCTATTTCTGGATGTTTCCTATGGGTTTCGATGTTTCTGGCAAAGTAGCGCTAGTTACGGGTGCTAACCGTGGCATTGGCAAAGCTGTTGTGGAATCTCTGCTTCAGCACGGGGCCGCTAAGGTCTACGCCGCCGTGCGCAATCTAGATTCAGTCACTCCGTTGGTAGAGGTGCACGGCGATCGCATCGTCCCCATCCATATAGATCTGGCTCAGCCAGAGACCATTTTGCATGCCGCCCAAGCCGCGACCGATGTAGAACTGGTAGTCAACAATGCAGGCGTGCTGCGCAATGCTGGCCCACTAGCAAAGGATGCGATCGAGGCGCTGCAATTCGAGATTGAGATGAATGTGGTGGGACTAATGCGCATGGCCCAGGCTTTTGCCCCAGTGCTTAAAGCCAATGGTGGCGGTGCCTTTGTGCAGCTCAACTCGGTGGCCTCGCTGAAGAGTTCTGCCAACTTCGCTACTTATTCAACCTCTAAAGCCGCCGCTTATTCCATGACCCAAGCGCTGCGTGAGAAGCTGTCCGCTCAGGGAACCGCTGTCGTTAGCGTTCATCCCGGCCCCATTGCCACCGAGATGGCTCAAGATGCTGGGTTGGCAGACATTGCTGAGTCGCCACTGCTAGTTAGCGAAGGCATTGTCACCGCGTTAAAGGCAGGCACCTTCCACCTCTTTCCCGACACTTTAGCGAAACAGATTGGGGCAGCCTACCAAAGCTTTGCCACCAATGTAGTCGAGGCTAGCTTGGCCGAAGCGTAGCTCCTAGCTCAGCTACAGGGCTTGGGATTCACAGACTAGCAGTCAACCAACTCGGGTTTTGACAGGCCATGGAAGCCTGGAGTATAAGGTCACAGGTAACAGGTTTGAGGCATGCCTGTTACCTGTTGCTTGGTTGAGCACTATCGCTCTTCAATGACTCTAGGCGGAGGAAAGTAGTTGTGAGGTCGGTAGAGACGCGCCTGGAAACAGATTCATAAGCCCAATGAGCGCCTGAAAACCTTTTTCCAACTGAGGAACGGGGAACACCTCCAGCCAA
>NZ_JACJOX010000012.1 GCF_014695775.1 Leptolyngbya sp. FACHB-60
ACCGACGCGCTAGCTCATCTACGGCCAGATAATCCACAACTTGTACTTGCTTGGGCATTGCACAGTCCTAATTGCAATCCCTCTAATTATGCTCCTCCAAGCGGACTTTATATTAGAAGCCCTAGTAGCCTACCAAGCCAAAGGTGACAGGTTAATGGGGTTCAGGGTTTAAGGTGTCGGGTTTAGGACCTGCCTTGAACCCGACACCTTAAACCCTGAACCCTAAGCTGTTGGAGCTGTTACAGTCAGCTTGGTTAAGTACTAGTTTGGCAGCCCTTAGTATCACTCAGCGCTGGGGCGACGTTGGGTTTGCTGGGGCGACCGACTGGGCAATAGCTCGGGGGAGTCGACGGCGGGGGCGGTCTCTAGCCCAGTCTCAGGGAGCGCGTGAAGGGTGGTCTCTTCGAGCTGGGGAAGCGGGGCATCAACGCCGGGAAGGGGGCGATTCCCCTCCGGGGAGGCCCCGCCATCGCTCTGGTGTTCCTGGCGGCCGTCCTCAATTAGGCTGTCCTCAAGCTCCGGCGGTCGGCGGTCTGGGGTGGGGATGGGGGCGCGATCGCCAGGCTGAATAACGGGTTGGGGTGTCTGGGCTAATTTGGCGGGGCGGCGGGGCGGGGGCTGAGGCGATGGATCTTTTGTCCAGGCCTGCCAAGCGGCGCGGGCTCCGGCCATAAAAGTTTTGGTGCCGGTGTTTAGGCGCTTGGCTCCAGTCTGGGCGGTGGAAATACTCTGGTTAACCTGCTGCACCACCTGCCCAGCACTCTGCACGCCCTCGGTGACATCGTCAGTGAGCTCCACAATTTCTAACCCGGTGAGACGAATGGCCTCTAGGGTAGGGGGCAGCTCGCGACCCAAGGTATCAAAGAATTTTTCGGCGCTGCGGGCGGCGCGACCCAGCTCGCGCATGGCCGGTATAGCCACCATCAGCACTGCCGTCAGACTGATGACAACCAGCAAAAACGATAGAGCTAGCCAAAACAGCGGGTCGGCCAAAATGGGTGCTCCTACTCCTGGGTAGACCCGTTGCTGACCACGGGTGCGGATTGGCGAAGCTGCTCATACTCCTGGCGGCTGGCTTCTTGCCCAGCGACGATCGCCGCCCGCAGCCGAGTCAGGGTGTGATCCCAGTTGACTAGGGCAGTTTCCGACAGGCGATCGGCCTGGAGATTGACGCTGGTGGCCAAGTCTTCGACCAGCTCAGGCAGGGCATCGGCAGATTTTTTAAGAATGCGTCGGGTTTCGCGCCCGGTGCGCGGGGCCACCAGCAGCCCTGCCACTGCGCCTATGGCGGCTCCTAGCAATACTCCGCCAACAAACCCCCCTGACTGTTTCTCGCTCATAGTGTCTTTATCCTGTGGTTGCCAGACCGTTACCCCGACCTCTGCCTAATCCCTGAACCGGCTAGGGCTAAGGCAATCCTACCGCCTTTTAGCAGAAGCCACGTTGGCCCTAGGGCTGAGTCGGCGGCTCATTCCTAGCCAACGGCTGGCCTGGGGCAGCAGACCCACCATGGCCATAAGCTGTTGCAGGCGTTGAAGCTGGAGCTGGAGTAGACTATAGCGCTGCCGGAGGTAGACTGTGCCTGCCTGGCCGCGCAAAATAGCGGGAGGAATAACAACGGGATTGAGCGTCTTGTGGGTGTTGCGCTCCCAATTCGTCAGCGCGTCGGCCACGGCCCCTAAGCTTTTGCTCAACTGCCATACCCGCCAGGCCACATAGAAGCAAAACAGCGCAACGACTAGATTTAGGCTAACGGCAACCGCAATCACAACTTTCGCCCTATCCTTTTAACTGGCTTAATCATAACGGTATTCTGGCATAGCGACATTCTGGGCCAACCGCCGTATTTCCTGCTGCTGTTAGGAGATCTCCCCGTTGGATACCATTACTAAAACCCTTGATGTGGATCCCAATCGCGGGATCGATGAACCCTCGGGCCGCCCCCATCTGCCCTATAAAACCCTGACGATCGCCCTCGGTGCGGCCCAGAGCAACACGCTGATTAAACTCGCCCCTGGAACCTACAGCGCTGCCACGGGCGAACGCTTCCCCATCACCCTGCCCGACGGCGTGATGATTGCGGGGCAAGAATCGAACCAAGGCCAGGGAATTGCGATCGCAGGCGGCGGGCCAGGGCCAGGGGCAACCTCGGTGGGGTTAATTCTTCAAGGCCAAAGCCAGCTGCGGGGAGTGACGGTGCAAAACCCTCAAGGCATCGGCATTTTGATTGACGCGGACGCGCCCCTGGTGCGAGCCTGCCGCCTCAGCCAGTGCAAGGTAGGGCTTCAGGTGGCAGGGGCTAGCCGCCCCCTGGTGGCCAAAACGGGGGTAACTGATTGCGGCGATCGCGGCCTCAGCTTTGTCGACCAGGCCCGGGGCGAGGTGCAAGACTGCACCGTAGAGCGCTGCGGCACCGGCATTTATCTCGGCCAAAACGCCGCCCCTTTAATTCGTGGCTGCCAATGCTCAAACAGCCAGGTGGGGGTGCAGATCGCCGGAGCCGCCAGCCCGGTGCTGCGGCAAAATCGGCTGGTGCAAAACCAAACTGCTGGCCTGGTGGTGCAAGACACCGGCCGCCCCGACCTGGGCCAGCCCGACGACCCAGCAGGCAACATTCTGCGCTACAACCGCCAGAGCGATCTGCGCAACGACACCCAACCGGGGCTGACGCTGGTAGGTAACGACGTGATCCCCACGGGGCTGGTGGGGACGGTGAATCTGGTGGCAAGCCAATGGCCTGACCCCGCTGCCGTGCCCCCGGTGCTGCTCGATCGCCCCACTGTTTCCCCTGCGCCCCCCGCACCTACGCCTCCCACGCCGTCGGATAAGTCCCCGGCTCCAGTCGTCCCGGTGCCCAGCCGCTTTGCCGACCTGGGGAGCCACTGGGCCACCCCCTATATTGAGGCTCTGGCCGATCGCGGCTTAGTGAAAGGCTACGGCAACGGCACCTATCGCCCCCAAGAAACCATCAATCGGGGCCAGTTTGCGGCTTTGGTAGCCGCCAGCTACAGCAACTTCGACCCGGTGCGGGGAGCGGTGACCTTTGTGGACGTGCCGCCGACCCACTGGGCTGCCAACGCCATCGACCAAGCTCAGCGCAAGGGCTTTTTGGGCGGCTACCCCGACCAGACTTTTCGCCCTAATCAGGGCATGGTGCGAGTACAAGCAATAGTAGCAGTGGCCACAGGGCTAAAGCTGCTCCCAGCCCCGGCTAGCGGTTTGGGGGTGTACCGCGATCGCGCCCAAATTCCCAGCTATGCGATCGATGCTCTGGCCAGTGCCACTCGGGCTGGCTTGGTGATCAACCACCCTGACCCCGAGCTGTTGCGACCCCTGGAAACCATGACCCGCGCCGAGGTCGCCGTGCTGATCTACCAGGGGCTGGTGGCCCAGAGCAAGGCTCCACCGTTAACTACCGTCGCTATCCCCCCCGCTGCCATGGCTCAAGGATCATTTCCCGATATTCAAACCCACTGGGCGCTGGACTTTATCCAGGGCCTGTTAAACCTCGGCCTGGTGCAGGGGGATCAGGCCGGCCGCTTCAACCCCGCCCAGCCCATGAGCCGGGCCCAGTTCGCTGCGCTGATGAGCCGCGCTTTTGCCCCGGCTCCCCGCCGGCCGGCCCAGCTGTTTCGAGACGTGCCCTCCGGCCACTGGGCGGCCGGTGCCATTCAAACTGCCTATCGGGGTGGGTTTCTCTCTGGGTTTCCCGATCAGACCTTTGGGCCAGAAAATTCGCTGCTGCGCGCCCAAGTGTGGGTGTCGCTGATTTCGGGGCTGGCCCTACTGCCCAATCAGCCCGGCAACCTGCGACTGCTGGAGCGCTACCGCGATCGCGCCACTATTCCCGACTATGCGGTGAATGCGATCGCCAAGGCTACGCAACTCGGTCTGGTGGTCAACGTGCCCGACATTGCCCAGCTCAACCCCAACCGAGTGGCCAGTCGCGCCGATGTCTGTGCAGCGGTGTATCAAGCGCTGGTGCTACAGCTGCGGGCGTCGAGGATTGATAATCCGTTTATTGTGCGGGCGTAGGGGGAGTGGATGAGTAGGTGGGTGGATGAGTGGGCGAGTGAGTGGGTGGATTAGGTGACTTTCTCCAAAACCACGAGCAGGCGGGTGGCGAAGATTTTGGGAAAGTGCTCGCAGAGGCGATCGATCGCCGTCATCAGCGGCAGCCAGGCGGTGGGATAAAGTTGGGGTTTCGAGTAACCACCGGAGGCGACGTAGGAGATGGCGGCGTAGCGCTGGGTGGTAACAACTCGAAATCCGCTTAAATCGTGGGGAATGTTGGCTTTGAGAAAAAGGCGGCTGGCGTTGCCCTGGGCGGCATAGTAATCAATTTGGCTCGGGTCCCACGCGGGGGGCGCGTGCCACTGAATGGGCTGGTTGAGGGCCAGGGGTTCGGGGTGGAGGGCACCGTAGACCAGCAAGCCCAGCAGGCTGACGCAGGGCTCAAACAAAATCACCCGGCCACCAGGGGCCAGCACGCGATCGAACTCCTGAAGGGCAGTGCCAGGGTAGCGCAGGTGGTGAAACACATCAAAGAGCACCAGGTTTGACAGGCTGCCGGAGGCAAAGGAGAGGGCGTAGGCATTCTCAACTTGATCAATCCAGGGGTTAGGGAAAATATCGGTGCGAATACAGCCGGGGATCACCCGCTGAATATCGGCAACTCCAGAACCCAGCTCAACGATGGGCTGGGGCATCGGGGCTAGATAGTTGGCGATGGCTTGGTGAAAAGTTTTGTAGATGGCTCGCAGAGCCGGCTTCTGGTACCAGGCGTCGGCATTTTTGAGAATTTCTTGGTTGTGTCGATCGATGCTTTCCAGGGCCATTCTTTCGCTTGCCTCTCCCTTAAGCTTGGGCCTAGGCACCATCATAGGCGGTCATTCCCGCGAGGAAGCGGCTGGCTACCGGCAGCACCTGGCTCTCTCAGCGCCTCCGTCTATAGTAGGGTGGTGAAATTGACTGAGCCCTAGGTCGAAATTCTCCATGCCCTTGTCCTCCAGCCTGACCCCCCGGCGGTTTAGCCTTGGCAAATCTTCCCTTGCGCCCTACCTGGTGCTAAGTCTGTGGGTGGGCCTGTTGCTGCTATTGCGTAGCCCGCTGCAAAGCCTGATGCCCCACGACGAGGGCTGGTATGCCCAGCAGGCTCGGTGGATTGTGGAAACTGGCGACTGGGTCACCCAGCAGTGGTGGGGTGCCCCAGTGCACGATCGCATGATGGGCATTCAGTGGCTGATCGCGGCCTCCTACCAGCTATTTGGGGTGAGTGAATGGTCGGCGCGGCTGCCGGGGGCGATCGCCAGCTGGGGAGCCGTTATGCTGACTTACGCGATCGGCCTGCGGTGTTTGACGCCGTCGATTGCCTTGTGGGGCGCGGCAATTCTTGCTGCCACCCCGATCTGGATGCAGGCCTCGCGGCTGGCCACTCAAGATGTGCCGCTGACCGCGCTGGAACTGCTCGGCATCTGGGCCTTACTTCAGGCGGAAGCGCAGCCCCAGCACCGGTGGGGCTGGGGAATGCTGGCAGGCAGCACCGTGGGCCTGGGCTTTATGCTTAAAAGTATTATGGTGATTCCGGTGGTGATGGCTCTGGGGCCGTACCTGGTGCTGGAGCATCGCCGCCACCGCCACCTGCTGAACCCAGGACTCTACCTGGGCTTGGTAGTGGGAATGGTGCCTGCGATCGCCTGGCTAGCCCTTAGTGTGCAGCGCTACGGCTCGCTGCCCCTTGAGCGCACCTTTGGTCTGCTGACCAACTTGGCCCAAGAAGACTTTCACAATGTCGGCCCGCTTTACTATTTTTGGAATATTCCCCTCAATGCCTTTCCCTGGCCGTTGCTGGCAGTGCCGGGGGTGTGGCTGGGGTGGCAGTCGCCCTACCCACGCAAAACGCTGTGGCTGGGGTATCCGCTGGTGCTGTTTACCCTGCTGACCCTGTTTAAAACCCGCACCTGGTACTACCCGCTCCAGCTACTGCCCTTCGTCGCCCTGCTGGCGGCGCTGACTCTGACGACCCTGGGTGCGCTTTACCGATCGCGTCAGCGTCCTCGCCTAGTGGCAGGTTTAACCATTCTCCTAGCCATCATTGGTGCTGTGCTCGTCATCGCAGGGGGCGTGGCCCTGCTGCAACCCCAGCGGTTTCCGGTGGCGGGGCTATGGCGCTATGGCCTGGTGGCGATCGCGGCGGGGATGGGGTGGCTAGTGCCGCTGGCTGTTTCCTGGCGCTACGCCCGACACCAGCGGGCTGAGACCGCCGCCCTGTGGCAGGGGGGATGGTTGCTGGGGCCGTGGGGGGCGATCGCCCTGCTCTACGCTACGGGCCTGTGGGGCAACTACAACCCCGATGTCAAACTGGCGCTGAGCACGTCCCCCCTCCAAGAGATTGTGGCTCAAAACCCTGTACACGCCATTGTCAACAGCATCGGCTTGGGTGACGAAGATGCGGTACTGCTGACTTTCTACACGCCCCAGCCCGGCACCGCTACCAACAACTGGCAGACCCTAGCGCCAGGCAGCTACGCCTGGGTCGCCGTCCCAGACTTAGGTGCGTTACCCGCCGAGACGGTGCGCCTGGGGCAGGTGCGCGACTGGGCGCTAGTGCAGATTCCTTAACATTCGTTAAAGTCTCCGTAGAGCTGGCAAAACTTGGTGTGGTATTAGATACCCCTAGAGGCAGTCTAGGGGGTAAGGTCAATCGCTGGTCATAGGCCGGGCGTTGGCCTCATTTTTACTAACCTTGGAGCACTAAATCATGGCTAAGTTTGGAGTGAAGATGACAGCAACGGTGGCCCTGGGAGCGATCGCGATTGCCACTACAGCAACGATTGCCCAGGCCCAGTCTCGCGCAGACTGGCTCAGCACTGGCGAAACCATTACCTACGAAGGTTACCTGCTGGCCGATGAGGCGGTGTTCGCCAGCTGCGACGATGACTGTAGCGATCTCGACATGTTTCTCTACGATGCTCAGTCGGGTGAACTGGTGGCTTCCGACACGCTGGTTGATGCTGTTCCTGGGGTGGTTGCTCCCTACGAGGGCAACTTCTTAATTGAGCTGGTGATGGCAAGCTGCAGCGTTGAACCCTGCGCTACCTGGACCGAATCGGACGCCGGCTTTTAGGAAGAACGCAATTTTCCTTTAGACCTTCTAAACAAGCCAAAAAGGCAGGGGCGATCGCCCCTGCCTTTTTTAGTGGTTTACGCTACCAAAAAAAGCTGTTTTCCCCGCATCCGTTAAATTTTCAGCGACTTCCATCGCTATTTTTAGAAAATACGCCATAGTTTGGGCAGTTAGCGTGTATCAACGGGGCATTGGCAAACCTATGGCATTTGATGCAGGGCGGTTTTTTCGGGCCTGTAACCCCAGCAAAACTCTAAACCTCACCTCGCCCGCCGACAAACAGTACTACATCGACTTCTCGGCGGTGCGGGGCAGCGATCTGGTGAAAGAGCTGAAGCGCACCATTACCCTATCGGGAGAAGAGCCCACCTGTCAGTTGTTTACGGGCCACATTGGCTGTGGCAAGTCGACTGAGCTTTCTCGTCTACAGGGCGATCTAGAGGCAGCGGGCTACCATGTGGTCTACTTTGAGTCGACCGACGATTTAGACATGGGGGATGTGGACATCAGCGATATTTTGCTGGCGATCGCCAAACAGGTCAGCAAAAGCCTAGAGGATGCCAAGCTGCGTTTGACCCCCAGTCGTTTTCAACAGCTGATTAAGAGCACCGCCGATCTGCTCAACTCTGAGGTCACAGGGCTAAAGGTTAAAGGGCCTGAAATTGGCGGTATCAAGGTCGGTGGCGACTTAGGCATCAGTGCTGCAGATGGCACCTATTCGCTGTCGCTGGGCATTGGCGAAATTACCACCAAGGCCAAAGATAGCAAAGACGTGCGCGCCCTCCTGCGCCAGCACCTAGAGCCGCGCATCAAGACTATTCTCGATATCATCAATGGCGAGCTAATTGACGCGGCCAACCGGCAGCTGCTCGACCAGGGCAAGGCTGGCCTGGTGGTGATTGTGGACAACCTCGATCGCATTGATAACAAGCCCCGCGTGCAAGACCGCCGCCAGCCCGAGTACCTATTTGTCGACCGGGGCGACCAGCTCAAGCAGTTGCGCTGCCATGTGATTTACACCATCCCTTTGGTGCTGTCGTTCTCTAACGAAAAAGAGAACCTGACCAATCGGTTTGGGGCTAGCCCCCAGGTGTTGCCCATGGTGCGCACCCAAAACCGCGACGGCAGTGCCTGCGAAGCGGGGCTAGAGGCTCTGCGCCAGATGATTTTGGCCCGCGCCTTTCCGGAGGTGCCTGCCGACCAACGCCTGGATCAGCTGGGGCAAATTTTTGACTCGACTGAAACCCTCGATCGCCTGTGTTTGGCCAGCGGTGGCCACGTGCGGAATTTGCTGGTGTTAGTCAACGATTGCCTCAAGAAGGCTGACCCACCCCTCACCCAGGCGCTGCTCGGTCAGGTGATTAGCCTGCGACTGAGCGATCTGACTAAGGCGATCGAAGTTGAAGAGTGGGGCCTGCTGCGGGAGGTGCATCGCACTAAGGCGGTGCGGGGCGAGGGTGAATATCAGGCCCTGCTGCGCAGTTTGTTTGTGTTTGAATATCGGGATGCGGGCCAAACCTGGTTTGACCTCAACCCTGCGCTACTGACCGCTAAGGAACTCACGCCCGATGCCTGACGTTTCACCCTCTGAGATCGATCGCCACAACCAGCAAGTGCTGGAGGAGCTTTGTCGTCTGCTGCGTTTTTCGCAGGGTGAGTTTGAGCTGGTTTTGGCGGTGTGCAACTCAACCCAGCAGCGGCAGGGTTTGGTGCAGCAGCTGCGACAGCAGTGCAGCGTTTCGTTTGCCGAGATCACCCTCGACCCGAGCACCACAACTCTCTTCACCACCATTCGCAGCCAGATTGGTAGCCCGTTCCCCGAGGCTCTGATGGTCTATGGGCTAGACGGGGTGCAAGACCAGCGGCAGCTCCTAGTCGCTACCAACCAAATTCGAGAGGAGTTTCGTCAGTTTCCGTTTCCGCTGGTGCTCTGGCTCACTGATGACGGCCTCAAGCAGCTGATTCGCACGGCTCCAGATTTTTACACCTGGGCCAACTCGGTGACCTTTGCCACGCCGCCCGAGTTTTTTCTCGCCTTTTTAGATCAGCTGATTGCCGACGTGGGACGGCAGGTGGTGGAATCGCGGGAAAACCGCTTTCTCAGCAACCAAGAGCTGGGCCTTACCCCCGGCTCGGCCCGCTGCCGTGAGCTAGAGGCCAGCCTGGAGGTGTTGACGGCGCAGGGTATTGCCCTTACCCCAGAGCAGTTGGCGGGGTTGGCCTTTGTGCAGGGTCGCATTGCCGACCACAACACCCCCGCCGCCCGCGAGCACTACGATCGCAGCCTGGCCCAGTGGCAAGCCTTGATTGACCAAAACCCTAGCGTTGCCACAGTCGCCCAATGGCAAGAGAACGTAGGACACGTGCAGTTTTATCTGGGCCTGTGGTGGCTCAACTACTCGGTGCGCCACCGCCGCGAGTTTGAACCAGCCTGCCAGCAGGCGTGCCGCTATTTTGAGCAGGGCGTACAAACCTTTGAAGAGGCCCAGCGGCCAGAGCTAGCGGCTCGCTACATCAACTACTGGGCCGAAGCCCTGCACCGCCTGGAATCGTGGGACGCTCTGGAGACCGTTGCTGCCAAGGCACGGTTGCTGCATCAGGCCCAGGGAAACCCAATTCGTCAGGCTCGGACCGAGGGGTTTTTGGCAGAAGTTGACCTGGCCCATGAGAACTATGGGGCCGCTCAGCGCCACGCCGAAGCCGCCCTGGCGTTGATTCAGCCGTTTGCCGACAGCCATGCCGAAACCTCGGCGGAAGATCGCGATTTCTACGCCTGGGTGAATAGCTTTCATCGCAGTTGGTATGTGTTTTCGTTGGGCAAGGCCCAGATGGGGCAGGGGCAGGTGGATGCGGCGGTGCAGACGCTGGAGCAGGTGCCAACCATTACCCAGCCGGAGTATGACCCGCAGCTCTATAGCCAAACGCTGGAGTATCTGCGCCGGGGCTATTTTGAGCAGGGCCACTACCTGCAAGCGTTTGAGACGCGGCGAGAGAAAGAGGCGATCGAGAGTCGGTTTAACTTTCGCGCGTTTGTGGGGGCGGGGCGGCTACAGCCTAAGCAGCAGATTACTAACCCGGCGCTGCCCACGGGCGACCACGGCCCCGATTTGATTATGGCCTCGGGCCGCAGGCAGGATGTGAGCCGGTTGGTCACCCGGCTGGAGCAGGATGAATTTGTGCTTACTGTCGTCTATGGGCCATCGGGGGTGGGCAAAAGCTCGCTGATTGAGGCGGGGCTGGTGCCCACGCTAGAGCAGCAGCGGTTTGGGGGGCGGCAGGTGGTGCCGGTGCGGCTGCGGAGCTATGGCAACTGGATCGAAGAAGTTATGGGCGCTATGCCAAGGCCAGCTGCTCTAGCCAACTCTGCGGGAGAGAAGGCCGCTGACTTAGAGACCCGGTTGTTGGATCTATTGCGTCAGCAGACTCAGGTTAATCGGGTCATCGTCCTTATTTTTGACCAGTTTGAGGAGTTCTTTTTTGCCTGTGAGCAGCCAGTGGAGCGTCTGCGCTTTTATAGGTTTTTGGGCGACTGTTTGGCGATGCCGTTTATTAAGGTGGTGCTGTCGCTGCGCGAAGACTATACCCACTACCTGCTGGAGTGCAACCGCCTGACGGACCTGGCGATTATTGACAACAACATTCTCGATAAGAAGTGGATCTATTACCTGGGCAACTTTAGCCCCGAAGATGCCAGGGGGGTGATTGACGACCTGACTCAGCCCACGCCCTATGCCCCAACTCCTGACCTGGTGGAGCGGGTGGTGACCGACCTGGCGGCAGAGGCAGGAGAAGTGCGTCCGATTGAGCTGCAAATTGTGGGGTCTCAGCTGCAAGCCGAGGGGATTGCGACTCTGGCGGACTACCAGGGCTGGCCCCATCCCGGAGTCAGCATTAAAGCGGCCCTGGTGCAGCAGTACCTGAATGATGTAGTGCGAGACTGTGGCCCGGTGGCTCAGCAGCAGTTGGCGAATCTGGTGCTGTATCTGTTGACCGATGAAAGAGGCACCCGCCCCTTGAAAACGCAGACTGAGCTGCTGAATGACCTGCATACCTTTACTAACCACACCGAGCTGGATGCCAAAGCCTTTGGGTTGGTGCTGCAAGTTCTGACCCAATCGGGTCTGGTGGTGCGGGTGCCCAACGCCCCCGACGACCGCTATCAACTGGTGCACGACTACCTGGCGGCGTTTTTGCGCTCGTCGCAGCAGCCGTTGATGGCTCAGTTGGCCCAAGAGCGGCAGATGCGGATGGTGGCAGAGCAGCAACGGTTTGAAGAACAGCGTAAGCGGATCGAGGCAGAGCGGCAAAAACTCAGGCAAACTCGTCTAGCGGCAATAGGGTTATGTTCCCTAGCTGCCATATCAACTGGAATTGGAGCCTTTGCCTTGGTACAGCAGCAGAAGGCGCTGACGGGAATTAATGCTCAAACGTTAGCCGACAGCTTAGCCATGGAAAACTACCTAGAAGCAGGGTTTGAAGAAGCTGCCGTAACCCAGGCCATGCTAACAAGGCAAGCCTTGCAAGATAATAGGGCAACCCATTTGGAGCCTCATAACCGCTTTCGAGCTATATCGTCTATTCGAAAAGTAATGTATGGGGTTAAAGAGCGCGAACGCTTAATTGGCCACAGTGCTGGTGTCAATAGTGTGGTCTTTAGCCCGGACGGGGAGACCATTGCCACCGCCAGTGGTGACCAGAGCGTCAAGTTATGGAACCGGCAGGGGAAGGAATTGCAAACCCTCAAAGGCCACAGCGCCGGTGTCTTGAGTGTGGCCTTTAGCCCGGACGGGGAGACCATCGCCACCGCCAGTGGTGACCAGAGCGTCAAGTTATGGAACCGGCAGGGGAAGGAGTTGCAAACCCTCAAAGGCCACAGCGCCGGTGTCTTGAGTGTGGCCTTTAGCCCGGACGGGGAGACCATTGCCACCGCCAGTGGTGACCAGAGCGTCAAGTTATGGAACCGGCAGGGGAAGGAGTTGCAAACCCTCAAAGGCCACAGCAGTTGGGTCAGTAGTGTGGCCTTTAGCCCGGACGGGGAGACCATCGCCACCGCCAGTGCTGACCAGAGCGTCAAGTTGTTGAGTCGGCAGGGGGAGGAGTTACAGACCCTCAAAGGCCACAGCGATGCTGTTTGGAGTGTGGCCTTTAGCCCGGACGGGGAGACCGTTGCCACCGCCAGTGAGGACCGGAGCGTCAAGTTATGGAACCGGCAGGGGAAGGAGTTACAGACCCTCAAAGGCCACAGCGATATTGTCCATAGTGTGGTCTTTAGCCCGGACGGGGAGACTATCGCCACCGCCAGTGCTGACCAGAGCGTCAAGTTATGGAGTCGGCAGGGGGAGGAGTTACAGACCCTCAAAGGCCACAGCGATGCTGTTTGGAGTGTGGCCTTTAGCCCGGACGGGGAGACCGTTGCCACCGCCAGTGGTGACCAGAGCGTCAAGTTATGGAGTCGGCAGGGGGAGGAGTTGCAGACCCTCAAAGGCCACAGCGATACTGTTTGGGCATTGGCCTTTAGCCCGGACGGGGAGACCATCGCCACCGCCAGTCTTGACCAGAGCGTCAAGTTATGGAGTCGGCAGGGGGAGGAATTGCAAACCCTCAAAGGCCACAGCGATACTGTTTGGAGTGTGGCCTTTAGCCCGGACGGGGAGACCATCGCCACCGCCAGTCTTGACCAGAGCGTCAAGTTATGGAGTCGGCAGGGGGAGGAATTGCAAACCCTCAAAGGCCACAGCGCCGGTGTCTTGAGTGTAGCTTTTAGCCCCGACGGGGAGACCATTGCCACCGCCAGTGAGGACCAGAGCGTCAAGTTATGGAACTTTCAGCTAGCAGATTTAACGGCTAAAGGTTGTAATTGGCTGGACACGTACTTTACAAAGCAATCCCCAGAGTTACTAATAAAATTATCAATATGCCAAGAACGTGACCCCTCGTTACGGATGGCGGCAGCACCCATGCTAGTGACTCAGGGTGAAAAACTAGCCCGTGACGGCAACGTTAAATTGGCCAGAAAGTTGTTTCAACAAGCGATCGCTTGGGATAGCAGTCTTGACATTGACCCAAAGACCAAAGCCCAAAACCTCGCTCAGGCTCAGACCCTAGTTGACGAAGCAAAAGAACTCGCCCAAACTGGAAAAATTTCTGAAGCAACTGCTAAGTTAGCCACGGCTAAGTCGCTAGATCCTAGCCTAGAGTTTGAACCCGAAACCCACGCCAAAAAATTAGCGGTACAGGGATACTTGGCCAAGGGCAAGCAACTCGTTAACGACGGCAACGTGGCAGCAGCCGTAGCAGCGTACCGCCAAGCTGATGCTCTGAACTTGAAAGAGAGTATCTCAGCCTTTGACTGGAGCGAGCTTTGCTGGGTTGGCAGCACCTATAACCAAGCAGAAGCCGTCATGTTTGCCTGCGAAAAGGCTATGACTCTAAATTCAGAGAATGGTGACATCATTGTCAGTGTCAGTCGCGGCTTGGCCCGTGCCCTGACCGGCGATACCCAGGGGGCCATTGCCGACTTTCAAGCCTTCCCCGAATGGACAGTTGACGAAGAAGCTAAAGCCCAGCTCCAGGGTTGGATCAATGCCTTAGAGAAAGGCGAAAACCCTTTTACCCCCGAAGTCCTTAAGACCCTCCGGTAGAGGCATACTGCCAAGGGCAAGGTCATCGTCCTGACGCTAGCTCGTCGAGGCGTGTCCCACAAAAGCAACAGCGTGCTCCCAAACCTCTAACTGTTCCTTTGCAACGGCCTCTGGTTCCTTTGCAACGGCCTCTGGTTCCTTTGCACCAGCCTTTCATTACTCTGTAACGGTCCCCTGTTTCTTCGCACCGGCCTGCCGTTACTCTGAAACAGCCTCCCGAAACTCTGTACCGGTCCTGTGTTTCTTTGTACCAGCCTCTCGTCACGCTGCAACGGCCCCTTGTTCCTCTGCACCAGCCTCTCGTTTTTCTGTACTGGCCTCCCGTTACTCTGCACCACTACACCCAAAGCCTCCTCTCAAGCGGCAGCGATCGCCCTCAAGGGTGACACCCTCTGTACTGCCACCGACCCATCAAAACGCCCTTGCCGCCAGCCTTACTGGCGAAAAGTCACTCCCTTTACACAACCCCGCTCAACTGGGGCCAAAACAACACAGACTATCCAACCCAAATCCGCAAAAACCCTAGTCTCGCTGGCTTACGGCGATCGCTACAGTCGAAGAGTAATTTCCACAGGGTCATCTAACCTCATGCCTCGCCAAAAACGCACCTCCAAATACCTCACCCTGGCCGAACAACGGAACGCGGGTGTCCAGTCA
This sequence comes from Leptolyngbya sp. FACHB-60, assembly GCF_014695775.1. Classification (GTDB taxonomy): domain Bacteria; phylum Cyanobacteriota; class Cyanobacteriia; order Phormidesmidales; family Phormidesmidaceae; genus Nodosilinea. Next base: position 14,425 of record NZ_JACJOX010000012.1, read on the forward strand.
ATTGAAAGAGACCTTGACCTGGGCAACGGCATCAGCACCACCGCCTACACCCGCGCGATCGAAGACCTGCGCCAGAAGCTCCGCGACTACAACGAATCCCTCTCTCTGCTTGACCAGGCTGCCAACGCCGTTCAAGACGCTGAGCAAGTTGTCCGCGACTTTTCAGAGCGCATTTTGCTGGGGGTTGCCACCAAATACGGCAAAGATAGCAACGAATACGAAATGGCCGGGGGTGTGCGAAAGAGCGATCGCAAACGCCCCACCCGCAAACCCAAGCTGGCGGCGTAACGCCAAAACGGTAGCTTTCTCCCTTTGGGAGATACAAAACGAACGACTCCGCTCAGCCACCATTCCTTAAAATTTAGCCCAGCAGCAAGGGTGAGAGAAGGTTAACTTCCCTCACCCTTGCTCATTAGATAGTTCGGCACTACTGGTACTGGTAAATCCAGAACCTAGACAAGATAATTGGGAATAACCACCCAGGCTCCTGACCATGACCCGCGAAGAACTCCTCTCCCGGATTACCGTTAACCCCGATATTTGTTTTGGCAAGCCTTGCATTCGAGGGCATCGCATCTGGGTGTCGCTGATTCTAGACTTCTTGGCCAGCGGCATGACCATAGCTGAGCTACTAGAAGACTACCCGAGCTTAGAAGAAGCCGACATTTATGCCTGCTTAGCCTACGGCGCAGAAATGAGCCGAGAACGCTGGATCGATATTCCCCTGGAGGCCAGTGCGTGAGGCTGAAGCTAGACGAGAACCTTGGCCAACGCGGTCTGGATTTGCTCAAACAAGCGGGCCACGATACAGCGACGGTGGTAGAGCAAGGCTTAACCTCTACGCCAGACGAAAACTTGATTGAGGTCTGCCGTCAGGAAGGGCGCTGTTTGGTAACCCTCGACCTAGACTTCAGCAACCCCCTCCAGTTCAGACCGTCACATTACTGTGGCATTGCTGTGCTGAGGCTGCCATCACGTCCAGAGCCAAAGGATTTGCTGGATGCTATAAAAACGTTAATTGGCGGTCTAGAACGCGAAGAGATCGTCGGAAAACTGTGGATTGTCCAAAAAGGGCGAATTCGAGTACACCAAGAGCCATGATGAGTGCGTTATCCAGCTGATGCCGCTTTATCCGCGGCGGGATGCTGCTCTAGCACCTTGGCTAGGTAGTTGCCCGTGTAGGAACCAGCCACCTTAGCCACCACCTCGGGGGTGCCGACCGCAATCAGCTCGCCGCCGCGATCGCCCCCCTCTGGCCCCAGATCCACAATCCAGTCGGCGCAGCGAATTACGTCCAGATTGTGCTCGATCATCAGTACCGAGTTGCCCTTATCCACCAGGCGCTGCACCACATCCAGCAGCTTGTGCACATCGTAGAACGACAGGCCCGTGGTCGGCTCATCAATTAGATACAAGGTTTTGCCTGTCGAGCGGCGGGCCAGCTCCGAGGCCAGCTTCATCCGCTGGGCCTCCCCACCGGAGAGGGTGGGGGCCGTTTGCCCCAGGCGAATGTAGCCCAGACCCACATCCACCATGGTTTGCAGCCGCGCCGCCGCCTGGGGAATATTCTCGAAGAACCCCAAAGCCTCCTCGGCGGTCATATTCAGCACGTCGGAGATGTTCTTGCCCTTGTAGGTGACTTGCAGGGTGTCGCGGTTGTAGCGCGCTCCCTTGCAGACCTCGCACTGCACATACACGTCGGGCAAAAAGTTCATCTCAATTACGTTCACCCCCTGACCGCCACAGGCTTCGCAGCGCCCGCCCTTGACGTTAAAGGAGAACTGCCCGGCTTTGTATCCCCGCGCCTTGGCCTCAATGGTTTCGGTGAACAGGTTGCGGATCACGTCGAACACGCCGGTATAGGTGGCGGGGTTGGAGCGGGGTGTGCGCCCGATCGGCGACTGGTCGATGACGATCACCTTATCTAGTGCCTTGAGCCCGTCCAGCTTATCCATGTGCTTGGGGAAGGGCACTTTGCTGCCAAAGTGGTGCTGGAGGGCTGGGTATAGCAGCTCGTTCACCAGGGTCGATTTGCCCGAGCCAGAGACGCCGGTGATGCACACCAGTGCCCCCAGGGGTAGCTCGACATCCAGGTTTTTGAGGTTGTTGCGGCGGGCGTTTTTGAGGATGAGCGATCGCCCATTTCCCGGCCGCCGCTCAGTTGGCGTGGGAATTGATATCCGCCCCGACAGGTAGGCCCCGGTGAGAGAATCCTTCGCGGTCATCAGGGTTTTGAGATCGCCCTCGGCGACGATCGCCCCACCGTGCACCCCCGCCCCAGGGCCAATATCGACTAAATAATCGGCGGCCCTAATCGTGTCTTCGTCGTGCTCAACGACAATGAGCGTATTGCCCAAGTCGCGCAGACGGTGCAGGGTGTTGAGCAGGCGATCGTTGTCGCGCTGGTGCAGACCAATGCTGGGCTCATCCAGCACGTAGAGCACTCCGGTCAGGCCCGAGCCAATCTGCGTGGCCAGGCGAATGCGTTGGGCCTCGCCCCCAGACAGGGTCATAGCGGTGCGGTGCAGGGTCAGGTAGTCTAAGCCCACATCCATCATGAATTGCAAGCGGGCACGAATCTCGCGCAGCACCAGCGCCCCAATCTGGAGCTGCCGGGCCGAGAGCTTGGGGGCCTCGCCCTCTTCGCCCACCAGGTTACGAATGCGGCTGAGGCATTCGCGAATAGAGACGTTGGTGAGGTCGCTAATCGAGTGGGGGCCAATGCGCACCGCGTTCGACTCAGGCTTGAGCCGAGTGCCGTGGCAGACCTCGCAGGGTTGGTCAATCAGGTATTTTTCGAGCTTTTGCTTGTGCAGCTCAGAGGTGGCGTCTTTATACTGCCGGTCGAGAATGGGCAGCACCCCCTCATACTGCCGCTGATAGCCCTTGCGATCGCGGTAGCGAGAGTCTGACTCGATGTAGATTTTCTCGTCGCTGCCGTGGAGCACGATGTGTTGCTGCTCGGGGGTGAGCTGATCCCACCGGCTCTGGATCTCAAAGCCAAAGGCCTGGCCAACACTGTAGAGCAGCGAGAAATAGTAGGTGTTGTCTTTCTCCGACCAGGGCGCGATCGCCGCGTAGACCGGCAGGGTCGGATCCGGCACCACCAGCTCCGCCGAGAACGTCCGCAGGCTGCCCAACCCATGGCAGTGGGGGCAGGCCCCATAAGGCGAGTTAAACGAGAATAACCGAGGCGACAGTTCCTCCATCACCGCGCCGTGCTCGGGGCAGGCAAAGTTTTCGGAAAATACCAGCTCCTTGGGCTGCCCGTAGCTACCTTCGGCCTCGGCTGCCTGGGGTAGGCGATCGGTCAGAGACACGACATTGCTGCCCGGCTCCGGGTTAGCAGCCTCTTGAGGCTTCTCTGCCAGAATGTCGATCACCGCGATCCCCTCCGATCGCTTCAGGCAGGTGCGCAACGAATCGGCCAGGCGATCTTGCAGGTCCTCCTTCTTCACCAGGCGATCGACCACCACCTCAATGTTGTGGCTATAGTTTTTGTCGAGTTCAATGTTGTCGGTCAGCTCGCGCAGTTCGCCGTTGACCCGCACCCGCACAAACCCCTCGGAGGCCAGGCTAGAGAGCAGCTTCTTGTGGGTGCCTTTTTTGCCCCGCACTACGGGGGCGAGAATTTGGAAGCGAGTGCGATCGGGCAGGGCCATGACCCGATCGATCATCTGGTCGATAGATTGCGGAGAGATGCTGCGATCGCAGTGGGGACAGTGAGGATCGCCCGCCCGCCCGTAGAGCAGGCGCAGGTAGTCATAGATTTCGGTAACCGTGCCCACGGTCGATCGCGGGTTGTGGGAGGTCGATTTTTGGTCAATGGAAATGGCCGGGCTCAGCCCCTCAATGGCATCGACATCAGGCTTATCAACCTGACCCAAAAACTGGCGAGCATAGGCGCTGAGCGACTCGACGTAGCGGCGTTGCCCTTCGGCAAAAATGGTGTCAAAGGCCAGGGATGACTTGCCCGAGCCAGATACCCCCGTAAACACAATCAGCTTGTTGCGGGGAATCTCCAGATCTAAATTCTTCAGGTTGTGCTGGCGGGCTCCGCGAATGCGAATGACGTTGTCGTCAAGGGCGGCGTGGTGGTGGGCGAGGCCGGTGTGCTGATTGCCATTGGTGGACGCTCGGCTTTTGCTAGAGGCAGCGGTCTTCTTGGCGGAAGCGTCCGATTTGGGCATATCTGGGGGCTTAGTGAAAACGCTTTATCAATTTAACATTTATAAACACTTGTCAAGGTGGCCATCGCGAATGGGGGTATAACCCCCAAGAGATAGAAGCAGTCGGTCGCCCAACCCTAATGAGCACCTATAGCCTACGGCGCTCCCTTTGCCAAATTGGGCAACCTTGGTGCTGATGCTTCTCTAAAGAACAGCTCTTAACAGTAAAAGAATCATATAACTAAGGTTTACAAGGGCCAAAGCGGAGTGAACTGCCGATAAAAGTTGAATTACGATCACCAGCTCAACGGCGTTTTGTCTTTCTGTGTCAACAATTTAACGATTGATAATTACTTCCTGGTTTGTGTCATCCGGCAGAGTAGCTGCCGATGTATTGACCAAGGGCTAAGGGAAAGGCAAAATAGTAGACCAGACAGCTCTGCCTCTTGTTGAGCCAAGGTTGCTTCTGGGGCAACCAGCGAAGGGGTTAATTCTCACGGCGACTATCGAAGTGGCGCTGAAATTTTTGCCTGTAAATTAATAGTAATTTATTAATGGGCTCAGAATTTTGAGTCTAGAGACGATGAATTCTAACCAAAATTACGAACTGCTTCATCAAAGCTTTAAAGTATCAGCTTTTAACAATCGTAGAATCAATCATGCCAATTTTTTATAGATGGCATAGATTTTATCCACTCAGGCCAAGCCTGTCTTCACCTATCAGAGGAAAGAGATACACCAACTATGGGATTGTCATTCGTTGAAATTTTACCTGCGACAAAAATCCCCGACTCAATGATTTTTTCTTACCCCACAGCTCTAGGAGATACGCTACGTCCGGCAATTGAAAGAATATTTATGCCCGCAGAATATTTGCAACCTCTGCACGTGAAAATAGAGGTTGAATCTAGGTGCACAGGGCCTAGAAAACTCGGGTCTACTCGTTGGAAAATCTACAAAGCTCTCTCTAAACGGATCAAGGGAGACAACATAGTAGATTGTCCAGAAAAGTTTTTGCTTGATGGTCGCCCAGAACTAGACACCAATATTGCCCACGTTATTGAAAACATCGCAGCCCTAGCCCTATTTGCACAGCAAATGCTAACTAAGCGTTTGGGCTACGACGCAATTGTTCATGTAATTCTCCGAGAGCGTGCTCCCAATCTGGCCCGAGAGGTCTTTGATACCTTAGGAATACCAGTGATTTACACTGACGATAGCGTCTATGGTGAAGTCGTCTCTATTTCGGCCTGCCGGCCCCAAGTTGATGTGGCCTCAGAAGAGCCCAAATTTTTTCCTATCATTAATGACGCACCATTCGTCGAGGTAGATGCAAAATTTTACAATGTTCATGCGGCCTTATTTAACAGTTCTAGTTTCTCTGGGGATGAGTCTTTAGATGCTGAGAAAATTTTCATCCCTCGGCGAGGGAGTCGCTCTCTGGTGAACCATGACGAAGTAGCTCAGTTTCTCGAAGCTAAGGGCTTCAAAACCTACTACTTCGAAGATTTAACCTGTGCCCAAAAATGGTCGCTCACCCGGGACGTTAAGGTGGTTGTGGCCGTTCATGGTGCTGCCCTCAGCCATTTAGTTTTTAATCGTTCAGGGCTGCAAAACCCTGGTTTGCCTAGCAGTGGTGTTAAGGTCGTTGAGCTTTATCCTCCCAATTGGGCCAGTCGGTGGGCGCACCGCCGCCAGGTTGCCGGCATTAACGGCCAGTGGTGCGGTGTTCGGGGCCAGATTACCCCAGAGTCCCTGAGGGATGTTGACTTCTGTAACCTACCGCCTACTGCTGTTCGGCCTTCCTTTCAAGAGCCTTTCAGGGTTGACTGTCAGTCTATTCAAATGGCCCTCGATTACATTGGGGCAAACCATTCAGAAAAAGAGCTGATTTACCACTAGAGAATATGGGGATTGAGACGCCCATTTAGGTGTCTCTTTCTCTGCGTTATTTTGCTTGGCTCTCCTAAACATCTAGCTGTGTTCAATCTATCTATGGGTGAAAGAAATTAGGGGTTGAAAGAGTGGCGATCGCACTTTTCAACCCTATGCAGCTAGTCTAAGTTCTTGTCGGGGCTAGCGGGCGGATACAAACCGCTCTCGGGCCATTGTCCGCAGCTGCTGAATATCTTCTCGGCGGGTAATAGAAAGGGGCACCGTGCGTTTGATCTCTTCGAGCAGTAGGGTGGTATCGGCGGGGCGATTTTCGTAGAGAGCGCGGTAGTGGGCGGTGATGATGGCCTGCTCAATTTCGGCTCCGCTGAAGCCCTCGGTGGCAATGACTAATTCGCTGAGATCAAAGTTGTCGGTGCCCTGCTGCCGTCGCCCCAGGTGAATGTGCAGGATGACGTGGCGCTCGTCGGCTTCGGGCAGATCGACAAAGAAGATTTCGTCAAAGCGGCCTTTGCGCAGCAGCTCTGGCGGAATGGCTGAAAGGTCATTGGCGGTGGCTACGACAAAAATTTCCTGGGATTTTTCTTGTAGCCAGGTGAGGAAGTAGCCAAATAGGCGACGGCTAAGCCCGCCATCGGCTTCGCTGCTGGTTTGACCCATGCTCTTTTCGATCTCGTCAATCCACAGAATGCAGGGGGCCATGGTTTCAGCCAGGGTGACGGCGCGGCGGAAGTTTTTGTCGGACTCGCCGATGTACTTGTCGTAGAGGCGGCCCGCGTCGAGCTTGAGCAGAGGGAGATTCCACTGGCGGGCGATGGTTTTGGCGGCCAGTGACTTACCGCAGCCCTGAATGCCTACAATCAAAATGCCTTTGGGAGCGGGCAGGTTGTATTGACGAGCCTGGGGCGTGGAGCCCACTTTGGCGTAGGCCAGCCAGCGCTTGAGCCCCTCAAACCCACCCAGCTCGGCCAGATTGGTTTCGGGCGGGAAATAGTCGAGCAGCCCCTCTTCGTGAATGACTTGGGCCTTGCGTTCGAGTACCCACCTCACATCGCTGGCGTCGAGTCTGCTGTCATGCCGAACCGCGTAAGACACGACTTTTCGGGCTTGGTGCAGGGTCATTCCCTGGAGGGCTGACACTAGGGCGCGCACATCATCGGGACTCAGGTCGATGGTGACCTGTCCTTTGAGGGTTTTGACCGTTTCAGAAATAGCTTTATAGAGCTCTTCGGGGCCGGGTAGTTTGATATCTAAATAGACGGCGTTCTGCGCAATGGTTGGCGGTAGAGCATGGCCACTGCCGCTGAGAACTAAGGTTGAGCTGTTGTGAGAAAACTGCTCAGATACTTCTCGAAACTGACGGGCAACCACTGGGTCTTGTAGATGCTCGGCAAAGTCTTTGAGCCAAAAGATGGCCTTGAAGCTCATCTCTTGAATGTGGCGCAGCATGTCGAGGGGGGCAGTGGTTTTGGGCAGGGCTTGGCCGCGCTTAGCGCCGGGGGGGGCATACTCATTTTGCCAGCGGTTGTCGGGGCTGTCGGGCGATTCCCGAAGGGATCGCTGTGCGAATCGCATTAGCCCCTGGGCAACGCTCCACTCGAATACGGCCATCTGCATGTCAATGCAGGCGGCGCTAATCAGCCCCTGTACCCGTTCTTCTTCTACCGTGTCGATTACTATGACTGGGTGAAAGGATGCGACCAGGGTTTGAAAGTGCCGTACGCTGGCCTTAAAAGACATGGTTGGCAGAAGGAACGTCAGGGCTAATGTACCCGCTTCTACCTGCAATGTCGGTACTGGAGCATCCGGTTTAGGTTGATAAGGCTTAATCGAGCACGTCAATACCCTGGCGGGCGTAGCGAATGCGCAATTTTAGCCCCAGGGTGATCTGCTTTAGCACCCAGTAGAGGCTGGCCAAAATGACAAAGGTAACAAAAACAACCGCCGCCGGACGTTTTGAGGTCAGCACATCCAGGGTGTCGGCCAGCACGCTGGTGGGGGCGGTGACGATATCCCAACTATTAAGTCGCAGAAATCGCCCTAGGTAAATGCCCACGGCACATAGGGCATGGATGGTGAGTTCAATGGGTAAAATCAACGCCTTGGCACCGTACCGCTTGAGATAACTAGCCAGGTTGAGAATGGAGATCACGTAGGCCTCAAACCCCAGCAAAATGGCCGCCGCGTGCAGGGGAATAAAGACCAGGGCTACTACCCAGACCGGAATTTCTCCCGAACTGGTGCCGCGAATTAGGTGAATGATATCGGTCAGCACATAGGGAGCGTTGGGCAAAAAGGCGAAGAACACCACCAGTCCTACCCACCAGAGCCAACCCTGGGGGGTCTGCTGCTTCTTAAAAATTCTGATGGTGAGGGCAGCGGCCAAGGCAATAACAACCAGCAGCCACAACAGAGTAGCTGCGCCGCTAGCCTGGACCAGGTTAGACAGACCTCGCACAACGCGAGGAATGCGGGGCAGCAGCCCCACCACCCCAAAGGCACCCACCAATATTCCGGCTGCCCACCACCATGCTTTTGGTGTGACTTGGCGGCGAAAGAGACCAAAGCTCAGCAACAGTGGAACAAACGCTAAAAACAGGTTCCATAAAATCCAGCCGCTGTAGACGTTGTTAAAGGCGCTGGCGATGTCGAGCAGGAGCCATCTCATCGCGGGGAAACTCCTTAGGCAAATTTGGCTTAACCCAATCTAATCGTTAGCGGGCCATGTGTCTGCTCCTGAGCCAGTGGGGATGCGCGTAATCGGAAGGCGACCGACCGCGTTATAACAGGTAGAGTCTTCAACCCCCCTTCTCCATGCCAGATCACACCCAACGTCAGGGCAACACCACCGAGCACATGCTGGGGAACCAGGCCTACACTGCCTCAGCCCAGTGGCAAACCCTCTACGAACATGACAAGCCCGTGGCCGAGCTGTTTCACGTGGCCTATACCATTGCTGACCAAAACCCAGCCCAGCGGCCCATTACCTTTGTGTTTAACGGTGGGCCAGGGGCAGCATCGGCCTATCTGCATGTGGGAGCCTTAGGTCCGCGACGGGTGGTGTTTAACTCCGACGGTAGCCTGCCGCGCCCGCCGGTAGAGGTGGCCGACAACGGTGAAAGCTGGCTGAGCTTCACTGACTTAGTCTTTATTGACCCGGTGGGCACGGGCTTTAGCCGGGTTTTGCCCCCAGACGATGCCAAAGCTGAGAAACCTGATGAGAAGCCCGCCGACAAGGGTGAGGACAAACTCGACGAAAAGGCCAAAAAATTCTGGACGGTCGATCGCGATCTCAACGCCCTGGGCGAATTTATTCAGGGCTATCTCTCAGCTCATCACCGCTGGCTGTCGCCGGTATTCATCTCCGGGGAAAGCTATGGCGGCTTTCGAGTGGCCAAGCTCTGCCGCAAGCTTCAGCAAGACTATGGGGTTGGCCTGTGCGGGGCTGTTCTAATTTCACCAGTGATGGAGTTTATGCTGCTGGAGGGCAACGACTACAGCCTCAGCGGCTGGGCTACGGTGATTCCGTCTATGGCGGCTACGGCAGTCCATCACGGGCAAGTCGACACCACCGACAGCCCTATGACCCACGGGGCCAAGGCCGCCGACTTTGCCCGCAAGTCCCTGATTCCGCTGTTGGCCCTGGGCAGCACCGCCTCTGGCGAAGACCAGCAGCGAGTCTTTGGCCAGCTGGCTCATCTGATTGGCCTGCCGCCAGAGGTGGTGCTGCGCCACCGGGGCCGCATCGACATTGTGGTGTTTGCCCGCGAGCTGCTGCGCCACCAGCAGCGCATTTTGGGTCTCTACGATGGCTCAGTCACTGCGATCGACCCCTTTCCCGATCGCCTGATGCATGAGGGCACCGACCCCACCCTAGAGGGCATCGATCGCATGTTTACCGGGGCCATCAACAGCCACCTGCGCTCGACCTTGGGGGTGAACACCACCTTGACCTACAACCTGCTCAGCTTTGAGGTGTTTAAAGCCTGGGAGTTTTTGCCCGAGAGTGAATACCGCCAGGGCTTTGTGGGCTCGGTAGATGACCTACGAGTGGGCATGGCCCTCAACCCCTACCTCCAGGTCTACATTACCCACGGCATCTACGACCTGGTGACGCCCTACTTCTCGTCAGAGCACCTGAGAGATTTGATGAATCTCAACCCAGATCTACAGCCAAACCTCACCCTGCAGCATTTTCAGGGAGGGCACATGTTCTATACCTGGGATGAGTCGCGACAGCTCTGGTTTGAGGAGATGCAGCGGTTTTACCAACGGGCGTCGGGCAAGTAGGGGGCAAAAAAAACCGACAGTCCCTTGCGGGCTTGTCGGTAGTTGTGTGTTCCCTGTAGATGACTCGGCTAAAGTTGAGTCAATTTCAGTATCCCTGGAAGGTTCCCGAAAACCTAGCGGATTTATCACGGCCAATGGTGAGTTTGATCACAAAGTTACGTATTTTGGCGGATGCCACAAAGAAGATAAGGGGGCAATCGTCAAGACACCTCTCAGGTAAAGACTCCTCACAACGGGATTGCGCCGCGTCGGCTTTAGGGCAAAAATAGGGGCACGTAGGGCCTTGTGCCAAGGATACTAGGAAAAATTGCTATGACCGAGTCATCCATGGGCACCGCAGAGGCGCTGGCCAGCATTGCGCTAGTGGCGATCGCCGCCGACGGCTACCTGGCCGATCAGGAGGGTCAGGATATGACAATGCTGCTATCGCGTATGGCGTTGTTTAGCAGCTACTCCAAAGACGCCGTGCACCACCTGTTTGATCTGTTGCTGACGCGCCTTAAGACTGAGGGGCCAGTGGTGATGGTTGACCAGGCCAAAGCCGTTTTGCCCCAAGATCTGCGGGAGACGGCCTTTGCTCTCGCCACCGATCTGGTGCTGTCTGACCGCACCGTTACCCCCCAGGAGCAGGCGTTTTTAGAAGACCTGTACCGAATTTTGGAGATTCCCAGCTCCCTCGCCCAGCAGATTGTGCAGGTGATGACGATCAAAAACCGGGGCTAGATCCGGCTGGCTAGGATAGCGGGTGGCGATCGCTCCAGATAAATTTCTGGGGCTATTCTCAGGCGCTTTGCCTCGCTGGTGGGTCCGCTCTTGCTGCCCCTGTAAGTCAGGTATAGTGGGGCTTTACAGCTGCCAGGAGGTCGGGGCATGAATACAAGCAGCAACGTGGTCAAGATTTTATCGGCGGAGGAAATGCGCCGCACGCTGAACCGGCTGGCGTCGGAGGTGGTGGAGCGGGGCGGTGATCTGAGCCGTCTGGTGCTGCTGGGTATTTACACCCGAGGCGTGCCCCTGGCCCATCTGCTGGCCCAGCAGATTCAGCGGTTAGAGGGGGTAGAGCTGCCGGTGGGGGCGATCGACATCACCTTGTACCGCGATGACCTGGATAAAATCAGCACTCGCACCCCGGCCCGTACCGAGATCCCCTTCGACATCAGCGATCGCGTCGTGGTGCTGGTGGACGATGTCATCTTTAGCGGGCGCACCATTCGTGCTGCCCTCAATGCGGTGAGCGACTACGGTCGGCCCAGCGCCATTCGCCTGGCGGTGCTGATTGATCGGGGCCACCAAGAACTGCCCGTGCGCCCTGACTTTGTGGGTAAAACCCTGCCGACGGCGAAGGATGAGTCAGTGAAAGTGTTTTTACAGGACACAGACGGGCGAGATGGAGTGGAACTGCTGAAGCGGGCCTAGGGGATGGGGGTGTTACGTCTGGTGTGCGATCGCGTCAAAAGCGCCCCGATTTTTCTTAGGATAGGTGGCGTTGATTTTGCGAAAACCTTGTGACTCTACTGCCTGTCACCCACGAGACCCAGGCCCGCAAGGCCGATCACCTGCGCATTTGCCTAGAGGGGCCGGTGCAATGTGCCCAGGTGACCACCGGGCTAGAGCGCTATCGGTTTACCCACTGCTGTTTGCCTGAACTCGACTATCAAGATATCGACCTGGGCACGGTGTTTTTGGGGCATCGGCTGGGGGCACCGCTGCTGATTTCGTCGATGACCGGGGGCACCGAAGCGGCGCACCAGATCAACCGACGACTGGCGGTGGTGGCCCAGCGCTACGGGCTGGCCATGGGGGTCGGCTCTCAACGGGTCGGGGTCGAAAATCCCGACGTCATGGAAACGTTTGCGGTCAGGTCAGAGGCTCCAGACATTCTCTTGCTGGCGAATTTGGGGGCGGTGCAGCTCAACTACGGTTACGGTCTCGACCAGTGCCGCCGCGTGGTAGACAAGCTGGCGGCTGATGCGCTGATTTTGCACCTCAACCCATTGCAGGAGGCGGTGCAAACCGGAGGGGACACCAACTTTAAGGGCCTGCTGGCCAAGATTGAGCAGCTCTGCGCGGTGCTGCCAGTGCCGGTAATTGCCAAGGAGGTCGGCAACGGCATTTCGGCCCCCATGGTGCGGCGGCTGATAGAGGCCGGGGTCGCGGCGGTGGATGTGGCCGGAGCCGGGGGCACCTCCTGGGCCAGGGTGGAGAGCGAGCGGGCGATCGATGCCCACCAGCGGCGGCTGGGGCAGACCTTTGGCGAATGGGGTTTGCCTACGGCAGACTGCATTGTTCAAGCGCGGCGAGTGGCCCCGGCACTGCCGCTGATCGCCTCGGGAGGGCTGCGTCATGGGCTGGATGTGGCAAAAACCCTGGCCCTGGGAGCCGATCTGGCGGGACTGGCGATGCCGTTTTTGCAGGCGGCGAGTGAGTCAGAGGAGGCCGTAGCGGCTCTAGCAGAGGTGCTAGTGGCCGAGATTAGGACAGTGCTATTTTGCACCGGGCAGGAAAGCTTGGCTGGGCTTCGCCAGGTAGGGGTGTTGGAGCGAGACTAGGTTGAGTTTTGTTGTTCGATGGCGTGGCTCCTAGTCGCCATTACAAAAGCCCCGCCTTCAGTTGCTCTATCTGACCAGTAGTCTATGTGGCTGGAACAATCTAAAGCAGCTTTGCTAGGGTGACCTGGGTACCCAACTCATGAAGTTGGTTTAGGTACTGGATCACCATTTTCACAAACCGTGAAAACCGAGGCAGATCGTTAAAGACCCCTGTCAGATTCAGCAGCGGCCTGGCTTGGCCCAGATCGTCGTAGCGGAACTAGGTGGCAATGGTGGAGCTCAGATAGGCGATCGCCCCTTCTGCTCCGGCCGATTGATCTGCTTGCAATGGCTAACGCCGACGCCGGGCAGCCGCAGGATAGGGATGACTTCACTAATCAGTGACGAACCTGGTTATGGGCCAACACGTTATGGGAAAAGGTGTAGCCCTTCTATGCAGCCCTGTATGCCGCTAGCCCCAACCTCGATCGCAGCCTGCGTGTAGCCGTTATTCTCTCTAATTTCCTGGGGTAATCATTGAAGATCTCAAAATTCTTTTTTTGTTGATAAACATACTTGAACTTATGTGTGTGCTTTTTGAAATAAATAGCTGAATAGTGACCAATAGATTTTATTGTTTAGAGGTAGTCAAATTGTTGTTTATTCGTGAATAGCGAATAAAAAATCTGGAATAATTGCCCTAATAAATAAGCTGTTTTAGCCGTCTAACTCTTGCCTGGGTCAACGCCTAAGCTGGATTATGTCTGATCTTTTCTAAGCTGGCGGGTTGATTCTCTTTAGCTTAATTAGGGGTCAGATAAATCTTAAATGAGCGCCAATTTTTTGGTCGCTCATGGTAAAGCCAGCCGTATTTAATTTGGGCTTAAGCCAGGTTCAATCTGGAAAAATTTGACCTACCACTGTTGTCTAGACTGCTACGATTAACTCACTCAGAAGGATTTTCAGTTATGAGCATTGTGGCCAAGGTTATCGCCCAGTCCGATGAAGCTAATCGTTTTCTCAGCAGCGCTGAGCTAACAAAACTACAAGACTTTTTTGGTAACGGAACCACTCGCATCAGTGCATCACAAAAGTTAGCTGCCAATGAGCAGAAAATCGTTGACGAAGGCAGCAAGCGTTTTTGGTCTCAATGCCCAAACACACCTAGCAACAGCGGAAATCCACAAAAAACTGCTCTCTGTCAGCGCGATCAGGGCTGGTATATTCGTTTGGTCAGCTATTGTGTGCTAGCAGGCAATGCTAAGCCCTTAGAAGATATCGGGCTAGACGGCATGCGCGATATGTACGTTTCTCTTGGGGTTCCCCTCACCAATCTCAAACTAGCCATGCGCTGCATCAAAGAAGTGGCCATGGGCACCTTAACCTCAGAAGAAGGCGCGCTAGCTGCTCCCTATTTTGATCAGCTAATTCGGGCATTCTAAAGCTTTAGCTTAGGCAAAATCGGTTTACTGACCAACGTTGTTTTTACGCTTTAACGAGAACAATCATGCAAGACACCATTACTGCCGTTATTAACCCTGCTGACGAGAAAGGTAGCTACCTGGAAGGTGCTGAGCTAGAAGCCCTCAATCAATACTTTAAAAGTGGTAGTTTGCGAGTAAAAGCGGCCAGCCAAATTGGCGAAAGTGCCGCCAGCATCATCCGTGAAACCGTTGCTAAAAGTCTGCTATACGGAGATATCACTTGCCCTGGGGGAAACATGTACCCCACTCGCCGCTACGCCGCTTGCTTGCGCGATCTAACCTATTTTCTGCGCTACGCGACCTATGCCATGCTGGCCGCAGATGCGTCTATTTTGAATGAGCGCGTGCTGAATGGTTTAAGAGAAACCTACGGATCCTTAGGGGTGCCCATTGAACCAACTATCCAAGCGATTCAGGCTATGAAGGAAGTGGTGACCCAGCGCGTTGGCGCTGATGCCGGTCAAGAAATGGATATTTACTTAGACTACATTATTTCGGGTCTGAGCTAGGAACAGTCCGTTTCCCCCTTGTTGACCACTGCCCTAACAGTTGAATCATTGCCATGTACGCTGTTAATAAAACCCAGGAACAATACCCCTGGTGGGCGGGTAACGCCCGATTTATAGACCTGTCTAACACGTTTATTGTGGCCCACGTGGCCCACGCCGCCTTGATCATGCTCTGGGCTGGGGTATTTACTCTCTTTGAGCTGGCGGTTTACTCTCCCGAGACCCCTATGTATAGCCAGGGGCTAATTTTGTTGCCCCACCTGGCCACCCAGGGCTGGGGCATAGGCTCTGGCGGTACCGTTGCTAACACCTACCCTATGTTTGCCATTGGGGTAATTCACATTGTCGCTGCCGGGGTGCTCGCTGGCGGAGCCTACTTTCACCGCATCCGGCTTAGCCCTAGCCTGGCGACCGAGAGTGGGCGGGCTGCCAAATTTGACTTTGAGTGGGATGATCCCAAAAAACTGGGCCTGATTCTAGGGCACCATCTGGTCATTTTGGGCCTTGGTGCCCTACTGCTGGTCATTAAAGCCATGGCTTTTGGTGGGCTATACGACGCTACCGTTGGGGAAGTTCGCCTGGTCACTGCCCCTACCTTAGATATCGGCACTCTCTTCGACTATCGCACCCACCTATTTGACGTCAACAACCTAGAAGACCTGGTGGGTGGCCACATTTATGTGGCCGTACTGTTGGTGTTAGGAGGTGCTTGGCACATTTTAGTGCCGCCCTTTAACTGGGTACGGCAGCGGTTTCTCTTTTCTGGCGACGGCATTTTGGCTTACTCGCTGTTTGGCATTGCCTTGGGTGGGTTTGCCGCCTCCTACTACTGCGGCTTTAATACCCTGGCCTACCCCACTGAGTTTTATGGGCCACCCCTGGCTCTTAAATCGGCTTTCTTGCCCTCGTTTTACGACCCCAGTGGCGCGATCGCCTCGGGATACTCTTCCCGTACCTGGTTGGCCAATGCTCACTTTTACCTGGCCTTTTTCTTTTTGCAGGGAGGGCTTTGGCACTATCAGCGGGCTATGGGCTTTGACTGGAGACAAACCATCGCCAACTGGCAGCAAAACCTGGCTGTCGTGAGTGATAATCCCGTCTTGGCTTACCAAAACCTGGTGCACTCAGCACCTCGACCCCTGCTACAGGTGTGCTACTCAGCACCCCAGATGGAGCTGCCGCCCCTACTGCCTACGGAGCAATCCTTTGGTGACTATTTTTATCATCCCTCCCGAGGTTTAGAGCAGCCTAGCTTAACCAGCGCTAACGGCGTGCGCACAACGCTGTATCAAACCGCTTACCAAGCCCGCAAACAGACGTTCTATCAACCTTCAGCTTTGACCGAGGGCAAAGCGACGTTTGGTTATGGGAGCGCTACACCCAAGCGCATGTACGAATTGCCTAAAGTGCCCCAGGGGTTCTTGCGTTATCCTTTGCCCCTGGGCTCGGTGGTGTATGAGCCCAGCCAAACTCAGGGTCAAAGCGGTCAGGCCATCAGCGCTGAGGATTCTGAGGCAAATACCTCGGTTCCCTCCAGCAATGGCACCCATAGGGCTGCTATGGCTTAGCGCTATGACTTAAGCGGGTGAATCCACACTTGTTCAAACACGCCTATTCGTCTCCCTAGCCCTTTAAAGGGGTTAGGGAGATTTATTATGGGTCGGGCATCAGTAAGATTTTTCCCTAGCTAATATGGCTAAACCAGTTGCAGCCCTAGGGCCATTGGCTCAAAAATCCTGAGTGTATTGCCGCAGTTGATTTAGTTAGGCCACTTTGACAGGCGGAATCCTCTGGTAGGGGCATTGCAGTGTGCAATGCTCCTACGGCGAACCTGGCCTAACCCAGTGGACGTTTGCAATATTCCAGCTAAAAATCCTCTCAGTCAGCGGTGTAACTTGGCTATTGGGGCCGGTCACGGTGCAGCTTATCGGTGTTCAGCTGGAACACTCTAAAGGAGCTTGGCCAGGGTGGCTTCGGTACCCAATTCATAGAGCTGGTGAAGGTACTGGGTAACCGTTTCCACAAATCGGGAGGACTGGGGCAGATCGCCAAAGATCTCCGTCAGATTCAGCAGCGGCATGGGGTCAGTGCCGCCCGATCGCGCCCGCTCCGATAGTATTTCGGCCATCGGGTCATCGATCGGCATCTCATGGCCCTGATCGTCTTTGCCGTTGAGGTAGCGGAACCAGGCGGCAATGGTGAGACTCAGGTAGTCGATCGCGCCATTCTGATCCAGCTTGTCGCGCAGGGAACCGAGGGCCCACTTGGGAATTTTGGCCGAGCTGTTGAGGCAGAGCCGGGGGAGCTGGTCGTGAATCTTCGAGTTCGAGAACCGTTCTACTAGAGTCTGCTTGTATTGGCTGACGTCAATACCGGGAACGGGGTGCAGAGTAGGGATGACTTCATCCATCAGTCGCTCTGCCGCCTGGCGAATCTGGGCGTCGGCCATCGATTCGTGAACGTAGGCGTAGCCCTTCAGCGAGCCGAGATAGCCGATTAGCTGGTGGCTGGTGTTGAGCAGCCGGATCTTCATCATCTCGTAGGGGTGCACGTCGTTGGTCATCTGCACGCCGACGCTTTCCCAGTCGGGACGTCCGGCACTAAAGCGATCTTCAACTACCCACTGGAGGAAGGGCTCAGCTACCACGGGCCAGGCGTCGTCGATATCAAACTGGTCGGCAACCATTTGCAGGTCGCTGGGAGCGGTGGCGGGGGTAATGCGATCGACCATGCAGTTAGGGAAGGCAACATTCTCCCGAATCCAGCCGCCCAAGTCGGGGTTTTGCAGCTGGGCGAAGGCGGTCAGCATTCTCCCCACCATGTCGCCATTGCCCTGAATGTTGTCACAGGAGAGCACGGTGAAAGGCGCTATCCCCTGCTGTCGTCGTCGATCCAAGGCCGCTGTTAGGAAGCCATAGACGCCGTAGGGCTGCTCGGGGTTTTGCAGGTCGTGCTGAATCGTGGGATGGTTGGCATCGAACTCGCCGGTGCCTTCGACGACGTAGTAGCCGCCTTCGGTAATGGTCAGGGTGACGATGCGGCACTGGGGGTCAGCCAGGGTGGCAATCACGGCCTCACGATTTTCAGGGGCGAATAGGTATTGGGTAATCGAGCCGATGACGCGGGCGTAGTCACCGGCAGGCGATCGCTCTACCAGAGTGTACAAACAATCCTGGGACGCCAGGGCATCGCGCATTTTCTGGTCGAACTCCAGCAGGCCGATGCCGCAGATGCCCCAGTCGCTGCCGGGGTTCTGCTCTAGATAGTTGTCCATATAGAGCGCCTGGTGGGCCCGGTGAAAGCCGCCGACGCCAATGTGGATAATGCCGGGGGTGACGGCGCTGCGATCGTATCGGGGCAGGCGCACTCGATCGCTCAACTGCGAGAGCGATCGCTCATTCAGCTTGACGAGGGACTTCGCGGAAGTGGGTTGGCTGTTCATAGGTCTGCTCTAGCCGTGCTTCGGTTTGTAACGGTACTTCGGGATGGCGGGTGAGGCTGAGGGGGTGGCGCTCAGCTTTGGGAATCGCTTGGCCCTCGCCATCAAACAGGTGGCAGAGGCTGCCATCGATGGTGACGGGGACGCGATCGCGCACCTTGGCCCGGCTGTTGCCGTCGGTCTGCACGATAAAGGTGTCGCCGCCAGCGACCTTGACGTAGAGGTAGGTTTCGCCGCCCAGACGCTCCACTACCAAGACTTCGCCCATTAGCGTTGGGTTGGTGGCATCGATCCGCAGGTGCTCAGGGCGAATGCCCAGGGTGGCGCGATCGCCTGCCATCAGGGTTCTCGGCTGCACCGGAATGGTGATGGTGGCATCGCCCGGCAGGCGCACGGTGGTGCCAGAATCTTGCACCCCGGTGGTTTGCACCGAGAGAAAGTTCATCTTGGGTGAGCCGATGAACCCAGCCACAAACAGGTTGCGGGGATGGTGGTACAGCTCTAGGGGCGAACCGACTTGCTCGACCACGCCGCCCTGGAGCACCACAATCTTGTCAGCCAAAGTCATAGCTTCGATCTGGTCGTGGGTGACGTAGATCATGGTGGATTGCAGGCTTTCGTGCAGCCCCGACAGCTCAATGCGCATCTGCACCCGCAGAGAGGCATCAAGGTTCGACAACGGCTCATCAAACAAAAACACCTTGGGGTTGCGCACCAGGGCTCGGCCGATGGCGACCCGCTGGCGTTGCCCCCCCGAAAGCTTGCCCGGCTTGCGATCGAGCAGCGGTTCGAGCTGCAAAATCCTCGCCACGTCTCGCGCTCGTTCCATGCGCCGCTCCTTAGAAACCCCAGCCAGGCGCAGGCTAAAGGCCATATTCTCGGCCACGGTCATGTGCGGGTACAGTGCGTAGGTTTGAAACACCATCGCCAGCCCCCGCTGGTCGGGCGGCACATCGTTCATGCGCTCGCCATCAACTAGCAAGTCGCCGGAGGTGATGTCTTCTAGCCCGGCGATCATGCGCAGCAGGGTCGATTTGCCGCAGCCAGAGGGGCCGACAAAGACGACAAATTCGCGATCGTGAATATCGAGATCGACGCCTTTGATGACTTCGTTATCGACGTAGGTTTTATGGATGTTTCGTAACGTGACAGTTGACATGGGTGGCTCACCTTAAATTGAGGGAGAAAAAGACAGTTTTATAGGGTGAAATATTGCCGAGTTAAGGCTGGTGGGCAGTGCCCACCCTACGACAGGTCATCTACTTAACGGCCCCAAAGGTGAGACCTCGCACCAGCTGCCGCTGGCTAACCCAGCCGAAGATCAAAATGGGGGCGATCGCCATGCTAGAAGCGGCCGACAGCTTGGCCCAAAACAAACCCTGGGGGCTGGAAAATGACGCAATAAACGCCGTCAATGGAGCCGCATCAAAGGTGGTCAAATTGAGGCTCCAGAAGGCTTCATTCCACGACAAAATAATCGAGAGCAGGGCGGTGGAAAAAATTCCCGGCAGGGCTAGGGGCATCAGCACATGCACCAGTTCCTGATAGGTAGAAGCGCCATCCATGCGATCGGCTTCGAGAATTTCCTTCGGCACTTCTTTGAAAAAGCTGTAGATCATCCACACCACAATCGGCAAATTTATCAGGGTGTAAATAATGCTCAAACCGATTCGGGTGTCGAGCAGCCCCGTTTCCCGCGCCAGGATATAAATTGGCACCAGCACGCCCACGGCGGGCAGCATCTTGGTCGAGAGCATCCACAGCAGCGTGCCCTTGGTGCGCTTAGTGGGGAAAAACGACATGGCGTAGGCCGCCGGAATCGCCAGCAGCAGCGACAGAATTGTTGCCCCCACGGAAATCACCACGCTGTTCCAGGCGAAGTTGAAGTACGAGGCCCGGGTTTGCACCGCCACATAGTTCTCTAGGGTGGGCCGAAAGAACAGTTGGGGCGGTGTGGCGACCGCCGCCACCTCGGTCTTAAAGCTGGTGATAAACATCCAGAAAATTGGGAAGAACAGCAGGCAGGCCACCAGCCAGCCCAGCAAGGGAATCCACCAGCGGTGGGATTGCTTAGTTGCCATATCAAGAGTCCAAATTACGAGCAACACTGCGCATCAGGAAAATCGCCACGATGTTGGCCAGCACGACGGCAATCAAACCGCCCGCCGAGGCTCCACCGACGTCGAATTCCAGCAGCGCTCTGAGGTAGATGTAGTAAGCCAGGTTGGTGGTGGCGAGGCCAGGCCCGCCCCCGGTGGTGACGAAAATTTCGGCAAAAATAGTGAGAAAGAAAATCGTCTCGATCATGGCGACCACGGCGATCGCCCGGTTCAGGTGGGGCAGCACCACAAAGCGGAACAGCTGCATCGCGCTAGCGCCATCCATGCGGGCCGCTTCCATCTGATCGGTGTCGAGGGACTGAATTGCCGTGAGCAAAATCAGTAGGGAGAAGGGCAGCCACTGCCAGGCGACAATGATGATGATCGCCAGCAGCGGAAAGTCGGCAAACCAGTCGATCGCCCCTAGGCCAAGCCCTCGGGTAATTTGGGCGAGCAGCCCGTTCACCGGGTGCATCAGCATGTTTTTCCAGATCAGGGCGCTGACCGTGGGCATGACGAAAAATGGCGAAATCGCCAGCACCCGCGCTACGCCCCGACCGGGAAACTCCTGGTTAAACAGCACCGCTAGCACGGTGCCGAGGCCGATGGTAATGGCCAGCACCGACACCACCAGCACCAGGGTGATGCCGATAGATATCCACAGGGTTGGGTCGGTGAGAATGTAGGCAAAGTTGGCGAAGCCGACAAACTCGCGATTGTCGGGAATCAGCAGGTTGTAGCGCTGGAAGGCAAACCAGATGGCCATCACCAGCGGCACCACCATCCAGAGCACGAGCAAAATCACCGATGGCGCGACCAGCAGCCGGGCAGGAATCGAGCGGTGCGATCGCGCCCGCGCGGGCGGCGGGGAGTGGGCAGGGGTTGCGATAGATGAGGTCATGGTAGGGAAGAGGGTTGGAGAGTGGGAGAGTAGATGAGTGGATGAGGGGGTGTTGGTGTTAGGTATTAGGTGGCAGGTGCCAGGTTTTTGGGGTTCAGGCATCAGGGAAAACCTTTAAGCCATCTACCCATTCACCGGTCTACCCATCCACCCGCCTACTCGATGTAACCTGTGTGCCGCATAAACCGTTCGGCGACGGTCTGCGACTGCGCGATCGCCTGATCAACCGAGACCTGATTGGCTAGGGCGGAGGCGATCCGCTGGCCGACCTGGGTGCCAATCGCCTGAAATTCAGGAATATCCACGTACTGCACGCCCTTGTAGGGGGTCGGCAGTGGGGACGGATTGGTGATATCGGCCGTCTGGATAGAGTCCAGCACGATTTCGGCGAAGGGGGCGGCCTGCTGATAGTTCGGGTTCTCGTAGGTGGAGATGCGGGTGCCCGGGGGGACCGAGACCCAGCCATACTCCTCCGCCACCAGCTGGACGTACTCCTTCGAGGTGGCCCAGGCGACGAATCGCTCGGCGGCCTCAGGCGATTGCGACGTGGCTGGAATCGCCAGCGCCCAAGACCACAGCCAGTTAGAGCCGTTGGGGTATGACTCGACCGGGGCGCGGGCAAAACCGATGCGATCGGCCACCTGCGACTGGTCGGGGTTAGAGAGCAGCCCGGCGGCGACTGTGGCATCAACCCACATGCCGCACTTGCCGGTCGAGAACAGGGCCAGGTTTTCGTTAAAGCCGTTGGAGCTGGCTCCGGGTGGCCCGTACTGGTTCAGTACGTCTACGTAAAAAGTGATGGCGTTTTGCCACTCGGGGGTGTCAATGGTGGGTTGCCAGTCCATATCAAACCAGCGGCCGCCAAAGGTGTTGACCAGAGTGGTGAGAAACCCCATATTTTCGCCCCAGCCTGGCTTGCCCCGCAGGCAAATGCCGTAGACGCCGTTGGCCGGGTCGTGCACTTGGCTGGCCCATTCACCCACCTGAGCATAGGTAGGGTTGGCGGGCACCGTAATGCCCGCCTTATCGAACAGGTCGGTGCGGTAGTAGAGCATCGAACTCTCGCCGTAGAAGGGCACCGCATAGAGGGTGTCTTCGTAGGAAAGCCCGGTGCGAATCGGATCGATTAGGTCGTCGACATCGTACTCAGCGGGGAGACCGTCGAGCGATCGCAGCCAGCCCCGCCTGGCCCAGATCGGCGTTTCGTAAGACCCGATTGTTAAAACATCGAACTGACCGCCCTGGCTGGCAACATCGGTGGTGGTGCGCTGGCGCAGAATGTTTTCCTCTAGCACCACCCAGCGCAGCTCGATGTCGGGGTTGTCGGCTTCGAACTGGCTCGACAGGTCTTGCATCACCACCATGTCACCGTTGTTAACGGTGGCGATGGTTAGGCGAGTGCGGTCCCCGGCTTGGGGACCTGCTGAACAGGCATTGACGAGCTGCACCAGCAGCAAGCCAATGAGGAATGCCACCAGCCCTCTGGCGCGCATTCGGGCGCGGCGAAATAGGCGCATCGCACGGCTCCTCGGATTTCTAAAAAGATAAACTAAGTTGAATTTATGCTCTAGTCACGGGCAAAAGCCCAATAATGGAATCATACTGATGTCGCTTCCCAACGACGAGGCGCTCAGTTGTATTCGCAACAATTCTTGATTGCAATCCCAACTGTGAGGCCAGCTTTATGAGCGCGATCGCCACCTATGATTTCCAAGGCAAAACCATTCTGATCACTGGCGGGGCGGGGGAAATTGGCAAAGCTACCGCCCACCGATTTGCCGCCAATGGGGCAACAATTGCGTTGCTGGATATTAACGAAATGAGGCTGGCCGAGGTCGCCCAGGGGTTGAAAGACTATGGCAATCCCGTGTACACCGTTCGCTGCGATGTCACCGATGCTCAGGAAGTGACCGAGATGTTTGCGATCGCCGTTGAGCAGGTGGGCCAGCTCGACTATGTGTTTAACAATGCCGGCTACCAGGGCGCGTTTGCTAAGACCGACGAGTATCCTGAGGAAGATTTCGAGAAGGTGATCGATATCAACGTGATTGGCGTGTTTCACATTCTTAAGGCCGCTGCCCAGCACCTGCGGAAGGCTGGTGGGGCGATTGTCAATATGGCCAGCCACGCCGGGGTCGATGGGCCGCCCAACATGCTGGCCTATGCCGCCTCCAAGTTTGCGGTGATTGGCATGACTCAAACCGCCGCTAAAGACCTGGCCCCCCACGGCATTCGCGTCAATGCCCTGTCGCCGTCGCTGATTGGCCCTGGCTTTATGTGGACCCGGCAGACGGAACTGCAGGCGGGGGTAGGGTCGCAGTATTTTGATGCCGACCCCAAGGTAGTCGAACAGCAGATGATCAACCTGGTGCCGCTGCGCCGGTTGGGACGGTTAGAAGAAGTTGCCAACGGAGTTGCTTTTTTAATGAGTGATGAGGCTAGCTATATCACTGGCTTCAATTTGGATATTACGGGAGGACAGTAGAATTGAGCAAATATTCTCTGATGGATGATATACTCAATCATTCTTTGGGTAGATCTTTAATCAAATAGAATCCTTCTTTAGGTAGTGGTGGGTGAGGTGACCTGATGGGAGACATGTATGCGGAGAAGCGCGATCGCAAACTCGACCTGGCGGCCCACGCCGCCTGGCTGTACTACATCGCCGGCAACACCCAGGAAGAAATTGCCGCTAAGCTCAACGTGTCGCGGCAGGCGGCCCAGCGCTTGGTAGCCCTAGCCGTCAGCGAAAAGCTGATCAAATTTCGCCTCGACCATCCCCTTAGCCACTGCATTGGCCTGGCCGAGGCCCTACGGGATCGGTTCAATCTGTCAATGTGTGAAGTCGTCCCCGACCCCGCCGTCGGTGGTGATCTCTACAATGGCCTGGGCGTCTGTGCGGCAACTCATCTGGAGACCTATTTAGTCGCTAGAACCCCGTCCATTCTGGCCTTTAGCTCGGGGCGCACTCTCCGGGCC
The DNA here is from genome assembly GCF_014695775.1 of Leptolyngbya sp. FACHB-60. Taxonomy (GTDB): domain Bacteria; phylum Cyanobacteriota; class Cyanobacteriia; order Phormidesmidales; family Phormidesmidaceae; genus Nodosilinea. The sequence goes on from NZ_JACJOX010000012.1 coordinate 38,716, forward strand.
CTGGTCGATCAAATTCCCTCGATGGATCAGCCCCAGCACAAGATTGTCTCGATTGTGGGCAACATGTCGCACTATGGGCTGGCCGGTCGTCATGAGGTGGTCATGCACCTGTCTGACCGGGTGGGGTCGCAAACCTACCCGGTGCCCACGCCAGCGGTGGCCACCAGCGTGGAAGAGCGCGACCTGTTGCAGACCCAGCGATCGTTTATTGCCGTGAAAGCCCTGGCGGAGCAGGCCAAGGTCACCTTTGTTGGCGTTAGCCACATCGCCTGGAACGCGCCCCTGCACGAGGATGGCTTTATCAACGACGCCGAACTGACTGAGCTGATCGAGCTGGGAGCGGTTGGTGAAATTGCGGGCTGGGCGTTCAACTCCCAGGGAAAATTGCTGCAAGCGGGCACCAACAGCCGCGTTGCTGGCGTGCCCCTAGAGCAGCCGGCCCAGCGCCTGATCATCGGCGTCGCTGGGGGCATCCGCAAAGCCGAAGCCATTCTCGCAGCCCTACAGGGTCGGCTGATCAGCGGGTTGATTACCGATGAAGCCGCCGCCACAGCGATTTTGATTAAGGGATAACTGTTATCGACCCGAGATCGGCTAGCTCGGATGGATTTGGAGCGATTTTAGGAAAAAACCATGACCGAGCCTGTGATTTGTTTAGGAGAATGCTTAGTCGATCGCCTGTTTGAGGTGGGTGAAACGCCGGAGAATAGCTCAAACAATGGTACCGACTACCCCGGTGGAGCACCCGCCAATGTGGCTGCTGCGATCGCAAAACTCGGCACCCCTACCCGGCTGATCAGTGCCCTGGGCCAGGACGACCTGGGCGACTGGCTAATTCAGGTGCTGCAGGAGCAGGGGGTGGCGTGCCGGATTCAGCGCGTGGCTGATATGCCCACCCGCACGGTGCTGGTGCAGCGGGATGAAACGGGCGATCGCCAGTTCATCGGCTTTAGCGCCCCCGACTCCGCCGCCTTTGCCGATGCCCACCTCACCCCTGAATGGATTGATGCCGTCGATTTTGCCGGGGTGAAGTATCTGGTGATGGGGACGCTGGGTCTGGCCTATGCCACCACCGCCAGCGCCATGGAGCGGGCACGGGACAAGGCTCAGCAAGCTGGGGCAAAGATTATTATTGACCTGAACTGGCGACCCGTATTTTGGCCCGATGTAGAGATTGCGCCTCAAAAAATTCGCGCTTTTCTGGACGCTGCTGACTTACTCAAGCTCTCCCGCGAAGAAGCCCTGTGGCTGCTGAATACCGACTCTGCCGCTGAGATTTGTCAGCAGTTCCCTCGCGCTCAAGCTGTGTTGCTCACCGATGGCGGTAACGGCAGCACCTGCGCCACCCGGCACCACAACATTGCGCGGCCTGCCTTTGACGTTGACAGCATAGACACGACCGGAGCCGGGGATGCCTTTTTGGCTGGGGTTATTCACCAGCTGCACCAGCGTGGGTGGGATTGTTTGCAGCAGCGGGAGGCGATCGCTGATATCCTGCGCTATGCCAGCGCGGTGGGGGCGCTGACGACGCTCAAGCCGGGGGCGATCGCCGCCCAGCCCACCCCCCGGGAGGTCGATGCCTTTTTGCACCACCAGGCCGCTGCCTCTAGCTAAAAAATTTGAGATCCCGATTCAAAACCCGTATCTCCGTAGGGGCATAGCATGCTATGCCCCTACAAACCGGGGGGTTAATTAAATGGGATCTGGACTGCCAATCAGGTCAGCTCTAGCCCAATCTCAAAGCGTCCGGTGTAGCCTTCCCCATTCTGGGTAAGGGAGAGCATTAGCTGATCGCCGCCGCTACGAAAGATGCCGTCATTTTGGTTGCGGGTGGTGCGCTGGCCTCTGGTGCTATAGGGGGCCTGGGTGTAGATGCGATCGCTCAGAGCATCGTCAAAATAGAGCTGTGAAGTAAATTCATAGCCCTGATTTGCGCCCTGATTTGCCGCAGTATTGCCGCGAATTTTGAAGTGGATGTGCGTAGTTCGGCCAGGATACCAACCGGGATAAATGGTGGTGAACTCGACCGTGCCGTCAGCATTGGTGACTTGAGCACCGCGCAAAAATTTTTGACCCAGGGTGTTGGCTCTGCGATCGGCTACGTCTGAATAGGCTCCGGTGGCATCGCAGTGCCAGACGTCTACAATTGCCCCTGCCAGAGGCACACAGGCATTAGCACCCACCTGAGAGACTCGAAATTGCAGCGTTAGGGGGACGCCTGGTTTCACTGAGCCAGTCGCCGGATCAGAACGAATATCTGAGCGATTCAGCCCTTCATCGACAAAATAGGGGCCTTCGGTTTGCTGAGGGCGCACGGTGCAGGCCGGTTGCCCCGCTGCCGCCCCGGTCGGGGTTTGGGCTAAAGTGCCGCTGAGTTCGGCCGAGGCCGAGGGCCTACGAAAACAGCCAAACAGCGAAACCATCAGGGTGCCGCCGAGGAAGCCCAAGGCGTCTCGACGCTTGAAGCTAGGGCCGTCCGTTCTAGATACGTATTGTTTTGGCATTGAGTTAGGGGCGTTGCTATATCGACAGCTTCCATTGGGCTAAACCAAAATGACGGTTTACACCGCACCTGAATTACAGCCTTGTCATCCAGCAAGGGATGATGCCCTGCTATGTCGGAACCGTAGGGTGCATAGCGCTAGGGGCGCGGCTCTGCCTACGTGGCCCTAAAATTCTATTAAAACCCTTCACACGTTGCCTATGGGCCACAATGCACCGCTCACCATACCGAGATTTGACCGGACAAACTCCCTACCTCACAACCTTTAACGAATCATAAAGCGGGGTATAGCGCTCAAACGCCGCCTCATAGGCCGCGTGCTCCTGGGGCTGCACCGCCTCGATCGCCTCAGGCAGCATGTCAAACGCCGCCGCTAGCGACGGGTAGGCCCCTACCCCCACCATCGCCAAGATCGCTGCTCCGTAGGCCGCCCCTTCTTCAGCTTTGGGGGCCACTAGTTCCGTGTGCAACACATCGGCCAGTAGGTGGAACCAGAGGGGCGATCGCACCCCGCCCCCCGTCGCCAATAGCTGGTTCACCGGAGAAATTCCCTGAATCACCTCCAGGGCTGCCCGCAGGCCAAATGCCACCCCCTCCAGCACCGCCCGAATCAGGTCGCCCTGGGTGTGGGCCAGCGACAAATTCACCCAGGCCCCTCGCGTGTCGGGGTCGAGGTAGGGGCTGCGCTCGCCAGCCAGATGGGGCAAAAACAGCACGCCGCGCGCCCCTGGTTCAGATTTTTCTGCTAGAGCCATCAAGTCGGCAAAGGCAATATTGGGGGCAAAGGTGTCGCGATACCAGCGCAGGGCGCCCCCTGCCGCTAGGGTCACCCCTAGCAGGTGATAGCCACCATCGGCATGGCAGAACAGGTGCACCCGTCCCTCGGGGTCGGGGGTAGGAACATTGCAAGGGGCAAAAATTACCCCCGAGGTGCCAATGCTGAGGCTGCCCCGTTTCAGGTTGCGGTCTGAAATGCCCAGACCGATCGCCGCTGCCGCATTGTCACCGCCCCCCGCTACTACGGGGAGTCCTGCCGGGAGTCCGGTACGCTCAGCCAGCTCGGGTTTCAGTCGTCCAGCAATGGCAGTCGATTCCATCACCTGGGGAAACAGGTCAGAGCTGATATTCAGGGCCGTGAGGATGTCCTGATCCCACTGCCGACTGGTCAGGTTTAAGCAGCCAATGCCCGAGGCATCGGAGGGTTCCGTCACCGCTTCGCCAGTCAGCACGTAGCCGAGGTAGTCTTTGGGCAGCAGAATTTGCTGCACTTGTTCATAGGCCTGGGGTTCTTCCTGCCGCAGCCAAACTAGCTTTGGCAGTTGAAACCCGGTAATCGCCGGATTGCCGGTGCGCTGAATCAGTTCTGATCGGGGTACCGCCGCTTCAATCGCCTCGACGGCTTTGCCCGTGCGCTGGTCATTCCAGAGAATTGCTGGGCGAATCACCTGACCAGTCCCATCCAGCGGCACCATGCCGTGCATCTGGCCGGATAGACCGAGGGCGATCGCTTGCTGCCCCTCAATCTGCCCAGCTACCTCGCTCAGAGCGTTCAAACTAGCCTCGGCCCAGTCGGCGGGGTGCTGCTCCGTCCAGCCGGGGTAGGGCGTCAGCAGGGGATAACTCTGAGTGGTTTGAGCCACCACCTGTCCTTGCAGATTGACGGCGATCGCCCGCACCCCGCCGGTTCCCAAATCTAAACCAATGACTACGTCCGCCAATTCAGCCTCTCTCCATCTACGATTCTGCAATGACGGGTGCTTTTATCTCCCCTGAGGTGCGTTCTGGAGCGTCGTGCCGCTCCACCCGCTGGGGTTCCTGATCCACAACCATCGGCTCATCCAAACGGCTTTCTTCCCAGGTAATCAGCCGCGATCCGCCCTTGCGGGTGAAATAGCTCCACAACCACTGGATCATCACCACCAGCTTGTTGTCAAACTCAATCAGGTAATAGATGTGCACAAAAATCCATATCAGCCAGGCAGGGAAGCCCCACAGCTTGAACCGCCCCATGTTGACCACCGCCGCGTGGTGGCCAATCACCGCCAGATTGCCCACATCGTCGTAGTGGAAAGGAGGCACCTCTTTTCCTTGAAGCCGCCGCTGAATTAGCTTAGCGATGTAGGCCCCCTGCTGCATCGCCACGGGCGCAACTCCAGGCAGGGGCTGCCCGTCCTGGTGGGCAAAGTGTGCCAGATCCCCTACCACAAAAATATTCGGCTGCTCCGGCAGGCTTAAGTCGGGGTTCACCATCACCCGACCCGACCGGTCAAGCTGGGCTCCAGCCCGAGCGGCCAGCACTTTGCCTAGCGCCGAAGCCCGCACTCCGGCGGCCCAGAGAATCGTTTTAGCCCGCACCTGCTCGGTCTGCTCGCCCTGGCGCACCGTCACCACATCGTCGGCAATATCGGTCACCAGAGACTGGGTGCGCACCGTCACGCCTAGTTCCGCCAGCGATTCGGCAGCTTTGGCCGATAGGTCAGCGGGGTAGGGGGGCAGCACGCGATCGAGCCCTTCCAGTAGCAGAATGCGAGTTTCGGTGGTGTCAATGTGGTGAAATTCGTTCTTGAGCGCGTGAAAAGCCAGTTCGGCCAAAGCCCCAGCCAATTCCACACCAGTTGGCCCGCCGCCTACCACCACAAACGTCAGCCAGGCCCGCCGCCGCTCTGGGTCTGACTCTTTCTCCGCGGCTTCAAAGGCCCCAAAAATTCGTTTCCGCATTTCTAGGGCATCCTCAACGGTTTTTAGCCCTGGGGCGGCCTCGGCCCACTGGTCATGGCCAAAGTAGTGGTGGCTGACGCCCGTGGCCACAATTAGCGTGTCGTAGGGCAGCACGGTATGTTTCAGTTTCACCTGATGTTGCTGGGGGTCGATATCAATCACCGCATCCATCAGCACCCTGACATGGCGGTGAGCACTCAGGATAGTGCGCAAAGGGGATGAAATATCCCCAGGGGATAGCTTGCCAGTAGCAACTTGATAGAGCAGTGGTTGAAATAGGTGAAAGTTTCGTTTGTCAATTAAGGTGACTTCAACCTGCTGAGTTTTTCCCAATGCCTTAGCGGCATAGAGTCCGCCAAACCCTCCTCCAACAATCACAACCTGGTGAGGCTTGGTCTCAATAGCGGTATTTTTCATGGAATTAGCTCCATCTCAGATAGTCTTGGCTGAAGATTGCTGGGGGGAATCTCGCTTTCAAGGCTGCTTTCGGCACGGGGGCGATCGCTCTATCTAACAAATTATTTCAGCCGATTTCTGAGGAATGTAGCTGGCCCTATCGACTGAAAGACATAGCTAATTGCTGCTTTGCCGAAAAAGCTATGGTCCAAATTAGCGCTGATTAGCTTCAGTGTAAGTATTCAAAGGAGCCCTGTGGGTTTCTCAATTTTTCATCACGATTTTTAAACAGAAAAACGTGATGGAAAACCCGCTGTTTTGTGTTGGCGATCGCAGTAGTCGACCCACTCATCTGCTTCTCGCTTCGTACTACAGCTGGGGCAGTTTTAGTGGCGGCGATCGCGGCTTTGCCCTTTAGGTGTGGCCGAACAACTCTGTGAATGACTAACTCCACCTGCGGCTAGACGCTGCCTTTAGGCTAGTTACCTAAGCTGAAGACAGCTCTCGGCAACAAATCTGTCAGCTTCAGCCTGCATCCTCAACGGTTAGCAGGCAGTGTAAACCTATCCATCCGCAACCGCTAGTGCAGCCCATTGACTTGAGGCAAGCGGTGAATGTCGGCCGCGCCTAGTATGTCTGAGGATGTGCTGCATTAATTTCAAGGGCAGGTTTTAGCCGAGAGCCGTGCAAATCTAGAACCGACAATTCAAACCCTAAACCCCAGGAGAATTAGCATGGCTCAAGAACTTAAAAACCGCAAAGTGGCGATCTTAGCCACCGATGGATTTGAGCAGGTTGAGTTGACCGAGCCCAAACAGGCTTTGGAGCAGGCTGGTGCCCAAGTGCATGTGATCGCTCCCCAAGGTGACTCCATTCAAGGCTGGAACCACCATGACAAAGGCGACACCGTGCCGGTCGATCGCACTCTCGATCAGGCTCGCGCCACCGATTACGACGCGTTGGTGCTGCCCGGTGGAGTGTTGAATCCTGACCAGCTCAGAACCAACGACCAAGCCATTCAGTTTATTAAGGCATTCTTTGCCGATCGCAAACCCGTAGCCGCAATTTGTCACGGGCCTTGGACCCTGATTGAAGCCGATGTGGTCAAGGGTCGCACCGTCACTTCCTGGCCTTCTCTAAAGACCGACCTCAGCAATGCCGGTGCCACCTGGGTTGATCAAGAGGTGGTCGTCGATCAGGGGTTAGTCACCAGCCGCAACCCAAAAGATTTGCCCGCTTTCAACAGCAAAATCGTGGAGGAATTTTGCGAGGGCAAACACCTAGCCCAGGCTCAGTCGGTTTAGGCCAGCGCAATCCTTGATCTTCTGCCGGCTTGCTTCGGTTTCCCGCTAGACGCAGAACGTTGCTTGTCCTTGACTGGTGCTCGTAGCCTGGACTCCCAGCCAGCATCAGTCTGGACAGCAATCTTATGTGATCCAGCTTGGCCTAACAGCTAAGGACGAGCCGCTAAGCCAAGTTAAGCGTTGCAACGGAGAGGGAGGGATTCGAACCCTCGTTGGGTTTCCCCAAAGTAGTTTTCGAGACTACTTTGTCACCTCCTAAAATTCCCTTTCAGACAGCTCTTGGGAGTTTGCAATATTTTGCTGAACTAATTTCGATCTAGTGCGGTAGGTTTCGGGTCTGAGATTACGGCGGCTGTCCGTAGTTTTTGTTTTTTGCCCTTGAAGGTTGGGTAAGTTGGGACGCTATACCTAAACCCTTAGTCATTGGGCATTTCAGCAAATCCCAGCCTCATCCCAACCCCTAAATAGGTTGGGTAAGTTGGGATGGGGGACAGGAATTGTCATTGTTATAGGTATTCTAGGGATCCAATTAAGTCACTTGAATCTGTGGCAAAGTTCCAGTTGTTGCCCTTGGTCTTAGGAAAGCTAAGCAAGGAGCATGGCGGCCTTTCTTAGATAAAACTCTATGCAGCTCAATCTATTGGTATTGCCAGAGGGGCTTGAACGCACCTTAACTAATGCCCTTACCCTCTGTGCCCATCAAGCAGACCCCATCGATCTGACCTACCTGGGCAATCGTGTTCATGCTCATCTCCAGCGGGCACACTTTGCGGCCCAGGCTGCCTTGATGGTAAACATGGCCCTGGCGGAGGCGATCGCCGCCACCTACACCCATTTGCTCAGCCACTAGCCTACTCTAGCCGATCTGGCGACGCCCTGGCTGAAGGGGGCCAGGCTCTACTTTGTCGAAACCGACGACGATGACCCCAACTTTGACTCGCCCATTGGCTTTGAGGATAATGTAGAGGTGCTCAATGCCTGCTTGCGTATGGCAGGGTTAGAGGAGCTTTGCCTAAGCCCAGAGGATTTTAATTAATGGCATCCCCCCTATCCATTGCTCCCGGAATGCGAGTGCTTTGTCGAGATGCAGAGTGGCTAGTGCAGCGGGTCGATGCTGCAAACGACGCGGGCACCCAGCACGCCGTGCAAGTTGTAGGGATGGATGACCTGGTGCGGGGGTGTCAGGCGGTGTTTCTCACCCAGCTCGATCGCATCGAACCGGTTGACCCCAGAAAGACTCGACTGGCCGCTAGTCAACGGAACCGGTCGATAGCTCCGTTAGCACCCAGTTGTAGGTGGCGATCGCCAACTCAATCCTGGCGGCCCGGTGGCCTAGGGCGTACTGCTGCATAGCGTTGGCAAAGGTAGCCAGCACCCGTAGCGCCATAAAACGCTCAGTAGCGCGGGTAGCCAGCCAGCGTGAGGCGGCTAGGGGTAATGCCGCTTCCATAGCCTGGGGTGAAGCCTCAGTGGGGTGAGTCAAAAGCCATTGATACACCGGGGCGGCATCACCTTGGTGCTGGGCAATGAGCTGCCACAAAAAGCTCAGGCATCCGGCGTAGTACTCGCGCGAGGCAGTTTTCACAGAGAACTCCAGAGTTGTGATGGGGTTAGCTTCATCGTGGAAAACCGATTTCCGCACCCCATAAGCTAGACCCTGAATTGGCGAGCGTTGGAGACAGTTCAACTGGGCTAAGGGGCAAACTAAACTTCCGTGGCGGGGTCAATTGCAAAAGTGACTTAACGAGAGATTGATGGCTGGATGTTTGGAAACTGGAAGCGATCGCCGATACCTGCTCACTGTCAGGGGACTTGCAAGTATTTAAGTGCAGGGCGCATTCAGCTATAGAGCTTATCCCTGGCGAAAGCTTTCCGGCAGGGGGCCGTCATGGGCGTAGAGAGCCAGCCCCAAGCAGGTTGACATGATCATCGTTCTGTACTCGCCTATGTACGGCGGGTATTGGTTGGTAAATAAGGAGGTTTCTAAGAAAGACGATACCCCTAGGTAGAGGCGTGAGGCCTGCGCTTTGAAGAGACCGCAAAATCCTCGGGTATTTTCGTTGCCAAAATTATCCTAAAACAACCCCTAGGTCGTAAAGCGGGTTCAGCCCAAATATTTTAGCGTATCAGGAAATTTCGGAGGGGATCTCAGGTATCCCCTGATATAGCATCCGGCGGGTTGCCCTTAGGTTAGAGGGAAGAAAAGGCAGGATCCCCTCAGCTCGGGCGTTGATGTCATTGACGTGACCAACGCGGCCACCCTGCCGTCTTGTCAAGCCCCCCCTCTATCAGCGGTTATAGTCATGCCCAACCTTCAAACCGCAAATTTTGCCCAAAATCACAAACCCGAGGCCCTCTGGTCGCTAGGGACTACCCTGACGATGGTGCCTCAAACCGCTACTCTTCAAGAGGTGATCAGCTACCTGAGCGACGACTCGATTCAGGGGCATAGCTGCGTGCTGGTGGTGCAGGGAAATCAGCTGGTGGGGCTCGTCACCGATCGCGATGCCATTCGCCTAGTAGTCAGCGGAGTGGATCTAAATACCCCGATTCACCAGCGCATGACCAGCTCCCCAACGGTGCTGCCGGTCAACGAAACCATCAGCGCCCTCGATATATTAGACCTTATGCGCCAGCGGCAAATTCACCATGTGCCTCTGGTCGATCACGATCAGCGTCCAGTGCGGTTGATTACCATCGATTCGCTCCAGCAAGCACTCCAGCCCCCCCACGTGCTTAAGCTACAGCGGGCGCAGTCGCGCATGGCATCTATAGTCACCGCCCATCCCACCGACTCAGCTCTAGCTGTCGCGACGCAGCTGGCAGAATACCAGGTTAGCTGTGTTGCCGTGGTTGACCCCACCGCCGGGGTGTTGCTTGGTCTGGTACTGCGGCAGGATGTGCTGCGCTTTCAGGCGCGGCACATCGACCTGGCCCAGCTACCAGTGCGAGCCATGATGCGAGATCCGCAACTTTGCCTCAAACCCGACGATTCGCTCTGGCTAGCCTATCAAGAGATGAGCCAGCACCACCTACCCTGCCTAGTGGTGAGCACCCCTGAGCAGCAGCCCCTGGGGGTGATCAGTCAGTCAGACCTGCTATACAGCCTTGACCTGCGCGAACTGCAAGCCTCTTTTAGCCATTTGTGGCAGTCCTTTAAGCAGTCTGACAGCGAGAAGGTCGAGATCTGGAAAAGCCACAGCTCCGAGCTAGAACGCTTAGTGCAGGGGCGTACCGAACAGCTCGAAGAACAAGCCAAGTGCGATCGCCTGCTCACTACCCTCACCCAGCGCATCCACGAATCCCTTGAAGTGCAAGATGTTCTCTCCACTACGGTGGGGGAAGTACGGCAGCTACTCCAGGCCGATCGCGCCCTAATCTATCGGTTTGACGCCGGCTCCATAGGCACCGTGGCCGTAGAGGCAGTAGTCCCCCCATGGAATTCGCTGCTGGGCCACACCATTGAAGATCACTATTTTGAGCAGCACTGCGCTGAGGCTTACCGCTACGGCCACATCCAGGCGGTCGAAGATATTCAGCGGGCGGGCCTCAGCCCCTGCCACATTGCCCTGCTTGAAGGCCTGCAAATCAGAGCAAATCTGGTGGTGCCCATTGTTTGCAACCACAAGCTCTGGGGGTTACTGGTCATTAACCAGTGCGACAGCTCTCGGCGCTGGCGCGACTGGGAAATTCGCCTAGTGAAGCAGCTGGCGCGATCGGTGGCCATTGCTGTGCGCCAGTCAGAGCTGTACCAAAAGCTCCAGGAGGATATCGAAGCCCGTAAACAGTATGAGCTTCACCTGCAACAGCTGAACGATCAGCTAGAGCAGCGGGTGGAAGAACGCACCGCCTCCTGGCGTCAGGTAACCGAAAAGCTGAGCCAAGAAGTAGACCAGCGTCGCCAGGCCGAGAAGACCCTGTCCCAAATCAACCAGCAGCTTCAGGCTGTACTCGATGCGGTACCCGCCATAGTGTCGTGGGTCAGCGCCGAAGGCCTCTACCTGGGCTGCAACCACCGTCTAGCCACCTCTTACAAGCTCTTACCCACCAACTTTATTGGCCAGCCCCTGGGCTTTTTGGGTGAAGAGTCACCGTTCTGTAGCTTTGCCAAAAGCTTTTTGGCCGGCAGCGACAGCATCGTTCGGCAGGAACTACAGTTTGCGATGAACGGAATAGCTAGCAACTGGCTGCTGGTGGCCCAAAGGTACGACCAGGGCGGCGCAGCGGTGTTTGTGGGGCTGGATATCAGCGATCGCGAGCAGGCTAAAGCTGCCTTACAAACTAGCGAAATTAAGTTTCGCAGCCTGGTCGAGCAGACCAACGACTGGGTCTGGGAAATTGATCGTCAGTTTAGCTTTAGCTACATCAACCCCCGTGCTAGCGAAATTCTCGACTGCCCCGCTGAAGCGATTCTCAACCACTGCTTTACAGACTTTATGGCCGACGACGAGGCAGTGCGCTTTAGCACCATTTTGACGCTGCTGGTGGGCCAGCGCCAGCCCTTCATCCAGCTTGAGGCCACCTGCCTGCGCCCCAGCGGCGAGACCGTCACCCTCGACATCAGTGGCTCGCCAATCTTTACCCCCGAGGGTGAGTTTGAGGGCTACCGGGGCATCACCCGCGACATCACCGAACGCAAGCAGATCGAAGTCAACATTCGCAAAGCCCTCACCCGCGAAAAAGAGTTGAGCGACCTCAAAACCCGCTTTATCGCCATGGCCTCCCACGAGTTTCGCACCCCGCTAACCACCATTTTGGCTTCTGCCGAAACCCTGGAGCGCTACAGCCACAAGTTCACCCCCGAAAAGCAACAAACCATACTCAAGCGCATTCAAACCTCGGTGCATCACATCATTGGCCTGCTCAACGACGTGCTCACCGTGGGCAAAGCCGAAGCGGGCAAGCTGGCTTGCACCCTGGCCCCCATTGACCTGCACCAGTTTTGCCGCGACCTAGTCGAAGAGGTGCAGTTTGCCCAGGTCAGTACTGCCAGCTCCATCGAGTTCAGCACCACTGGCGATCGATTCCAGGTGCTGGCCGACGAAAAGCTGCTGCGACATGTTTTGCTCAACCTGCTCTCTAACGCGGTGAAATATTCCCCCGAGCATACCCCGGTTACCTTTGCGGTGACCTGTGGTGACGGCGAAAGCGTGTTTCAGGTGAGCGATCGCGGCATTGGCATTCCCCCCACCGACCAAGCCCAGCTCTTCGGAGCCTTTCACCGGGCCGACAACGTGGGGAATATCTCCGGCACCGGCCTCGGCTTGGTAATCGCCAAGCGGGCCGCCGAAGCCCATCAGGGGCGCATCTCGTTTGTGAGCAAGGTGGGCCTAGGCACCACCTTCACTGTTGTATTACCCCTTGTTCTGTGGAGTGACCATCATGGCTAAGATTTTGGTGATCGAAGACGAAGCTGGGGTACGCGACAGCATCGTTGACATTCTCAACGCCGAAGATTTTATTGTTGACAGCGCCGCCAATGGCGAGGAGGGCCTGCGCCAAATTCACGAATTTAAGCCCGATATGGTGATCTGCGATGTGATGATGCCCGTGCTCGACGGCTTCGGCGTGTTGAAGCAGATCCGCCAAGATCCCGGCTTGGCCACCCTGCCCTTCGTATTTCTCACCGCCAAAGCCGAACGGGTCGACTTTCGCAGCGGTATGGATCTGGGGGCCGATGACTATCTCACCAAGCCCTTCACCCACGATGATCTGCTGCGTATGATTCACACCCGTCTGGAGGCTAATACTGCTGTGGAGCACAAGACTCAGCAGCAGCTTAGTGCCCTCCGCAGCAGTATTAGCATCGCCCTGCCCCGCGAGCTGGGTGCCCCCATGAAAGAAGTGCTCAAGCTAGCCACCACACTAATCGAAAAGGCCGCGACCCTGGAGCCTGAAGAGATTGTCACCCTGGCCAGGGCTATCCACCGCAATTCTCATCGCACCGCCCGCCTGACCCAAAACATGATGCTGTTTGCCAAGCTTGAGCGGCTTAGCCCTGAGCAGATCTCCGCTGAAACTCTTCAGCACCAGCACACCGATCGCGCCGACGAGGTGATCACCCAGGTTGCCCAGGCGCTGGCCTCCGACTACCTACGCGACGACGACCTAGAGATCTCCCTCGAGCACCTGGCTGTGCCCATGTCTGAAGCACAGCTGCGCAAGGTCTGCGAAGAGCTGCTCGACAACGCTTTTAAGTTTTCTGAGGTAGGTACCCCAATCAAAATATTTGGGTCGTGCGGTGACGGTAAGGTCACCTTCTACGTCATCGACTATGGCCAGGGCATGACCTCTGACCAGATCGCCCAAGTGGGGGCTTATCTTCAGTTTGAACCTGAGTCAGAAGCTACCGGCACTGGCCTGGGTCTCACCATTGCCAAACGCCTGGTCGAGCTGCATCGGGGCAAAGTGCTCATTGAGAGCATTCCTGGTCAGCAGACCATAGTGCGGGTGGCACTGCCCGACTAGCCCCTCGGCTAGTGTCTAAAGGTTTCAGCCCCTACATCTTTTCTGCGCTGAAGTGTCTCTCTCATCATCAGGGCCCATTACATATAAAGGGGAGGTGCGTCTCATGGGCAGCCCAACCCACCTCGTGCATCTAAAGCAAAAAATCGAAACCTGGAACCGTTGGCGCAATGACAACCCAACCATAAAACCCGATTTAAGCGAAGCCTACCTCTGCGCCAGTGACCTCAGCGCGGCTAACCAACAAGGCCGACCTGTACTCCGCCGATCTGTGGGGTGCCGACTTGAGCCATGCCGATGGGCGGGCTGCCAATCTCAGCAGCGCCAATCTGGGCAGCACCAACCTCGCTAGGGCCAACCTGGCCGAGGCCGAGTTGCTGGGTGCTAACCTCAGCCAGGCTGACCTGCGCGGCGCTAACCTGCACCGCGCTAATCTCAGCATGACTAACCTAGCAGGGGCCAACCTCACCGGGGCCGACCTGACTGGGGCCAACCTCAGGGGGCGAAGCTTACTAACGCCGCTCTCACCAACACTCGGCTAACTGGAGCTGATCTGACCGGCATCATGGTCAGCGATGTCGATATTGGCGTGCTGGCTACTCTAGAACACGTGACCTGCGATCACGTTTACGTGCTGTCTTGCGTTGCTCAGGGGGGTAGTGGCGAGACGGCCAACACCTACACCGCTTGCTTTCGCTCAGCCCTGCATCAGTTTTACCAAAGCTTTGTGGAAGTCTGCGAAAACGATGGCCCTCACCACTACCGCATTGACTGGCCACCGTCTGTCAGGGCCGCTGGTCCTGACATCTACTTGCAATCGGTAGAGCTTCAGGGTGATGGCGACCTAATGGTGCGAGTGGGCGTGCCTGGCCTTAAGGCACCCCCACCGCCTACGGCGGAAAAGCCCACGGTGCAGCAATTGTTTAGCACCCTGGGCCGGGGCGAGTTCTATCGCCAGCAGCTGCAAGTCAAAGAAGAGCAGATGGCTACGGTGCAGCGACAAAATGACGAGCTGCTGGAGCTGCTCAAGGCCATGACCCAGCAAAACGTTTACGTTCAGTCTGTTTCTGTAATGGAGAATAACATTATGACTGGTGTATCTAAGTACGACATGCGCGGTGCCAACATCGGTAGCTTTGCCGACACCGTTGAGGCGGGCGGCCAGCAAAAATCGGTGCAGTATAACCAGCACGCGATGGATACAGTCTCTGATTTTGAACTGGTCACTCAGGTGGAAGAATTGCTGCAACAGTTGGCCGACCAGGCGGCCGAGGTGCCCGTCCATAAGCGGCCCCAGGTGGTGAACAACGCCCTGAAGAAAAAAGCTCGGGTTAACCCTGAGTTTAAAGCCCGGCTGCTCAAGGCCCTTGAGGCAGGCAGCGGCGAGCTCATTCGGGTATTCACCCAAAACCCCTACATCAGCATCCCTCTGGCCCTGGTAAAAGGCTGGGTGTCGGTAGCTTAGCTGAAGCTTCTCTCCAGGTACAGGGACAAAAGTTGAATAAGGAGAGCCGCATATTAGGACTGGAGAGGATTTAACAAGCAAAGGGGTTATGTTTTCAGTGTTACTTAAACCTTAGGTCATTACCCCATCAGCACCCTTTTTATACAACAACGCCATTAAGCGCTACAACTTTTTTCCTTGTACTGCAATCAAACCTTAAAAACTGTCGGCGGTTAGACTATGAGCTAGCTCATGAACAGGCTGAGCAGTATCTGTCACACTACGGTTAAACGGGTGAAGTGAATGCCCGTTCACTTAGAAGTAGGTCTGAATCAATGAACTAGTGAAAAATTGCCTAAATCCCTCATTTCATCCTGAGCTTCAGTTTGGTTTAATCTACTTGCTCTACTTATGCTGGTTTGGTGCAGGTTTGTTGATGACGAGTAACCTGCTTAAAGGTCTTGGAGCCCAAGCCTAGTTCTTTCCTATAACTTCTCCAGCCCGATCGCTGAAATCAATGCCAAATCCTGTTTGATAACCCTTCATATTCCTCAGGGAAAAAATGCCATTTGTGCCTACAGTTTGACCTTCGTAAAATCAGAATTATACGGTTCAGATTTAATATGAGATCGTTGCAGAACTGCTTATTGGAGTAATTGTCACAGTGACTCTGTTTCCGGTCCATAGTGAGTAATCTAAGACGTAATGATGAACTTTCTCGATTTATTTTGAATAGGAAAACCGAGCTGAATTGATCACAAATTCAACAATTTTTCTCTTGTTTAAAAAGGCGTTTAAATTATCATGGCAAGTCCATCTCTAAGGGGTGGGGTAAAAGCCCGCTCCCGAATTAAGAACTTTAGTCTACCGGTGTGGCTCATCCTCATCTGTGTGGTTTCCTTCAGCGTACTGCTGGGCGCTGGAGCCGCTATTTCCAAGTATGCTCCGCCTTATCCAGCTACCGTTGAGTCGTCTCAGCACGAGGTGGTTTTTACCGGCGCTGATATCGAAAATGGCCAAGTCACCTACCTGGGTCGGGGTGGTCAGCATGTGGGCAGCATTTGGGGCCACGGCAGCTATTTGGCTCCCGACTGGACAGCGGATGTGCTGCACCGCTGGGGTCTGGCGACCGCTGGGGTGCTCTACGCCAACGATCCCAGCTTTAGCCAGGCCGATCTAGAGGCGCTCAGCACCACGGATCGAGCGATGCTGCAAGCCCAGGTGAGCGAGCAGTTTAAGCCCAACCGCTACGACGCCGATACTGATACCCTACTGCTGACCACCGCCCAAACCCAGGGGCTGAAGCAAGTGTATGGCGACTACCGAGAGCTGCTAGCTCACGGGTCGCGGATTCACTCCATCCCCGATGGCTGGTTTAAGAGTGAGCAGGAGATTCGCGACGTCACCTCGTTCTTTACTTGGACGGCTTGGGCGGCCTCGGCCAATCGGCCCCATGCGCCCTTTTCCTACACTGCCAACTGGCCCCACGATGACCTAATTGGCAACCAGGCCCCAGGGCAGTTTCTGGTGTGGTCAATTGTGTCGGTGATGGTGCTGATCTTTGCGATCGCCCTCTTCCTGTTTGTCTACCTCACCCAGGAGGATGCCGAAGAAGTACAGGTGGTAGCTGCATGCCCGGCTATCCGTCTAGCGACCCCCAGCCAAAAGGTCACCAGTTTATTCTTTGGCGTGGCGATGGCGCTGTTTGGGGTGCAGATTTTGATGGGCATGGTCACCGCCCACTATGCGGTGGAGGGCGACGGCTTCTACGGCATTCCGCTACAGCAGTACCTACCCTACGCAGCCTCACGCACGTGGCACCTGCAACTGGCCGTGTTTTGGATTGCCACCTGCTGGCTGGCGGCGGGCCTCTATTTTGCGCCCCGCTTTGGCAAACAAGAACCGAAGGGGCAAGCGTGGGGCAATGGCGCTCTGCTGGTGGCCCTAACCCTGGTCGTGGTCGGATCGCTAGTTGGTTCCTGGGCCAGTGTGCAGGGCTTTCTGACCGGCGACAATAGCTTTCTTTTTGGCCATCAGGGCTATGAGTATGTAGAGCTGGGTCGCCTGTGGCAAGTGTTGCTGATTGGCGGCATGGTGTTTTGGCTGTGGCTAATGTTTCGCGCGCTGCGCCCAGCGCTCATGAACGAGGGCAGTAAAACTGGGCTGAACCACTTTTTCTTCTACAGTGCGATCACGATTCCGCTGTTCTACGCCTCGGGGCTGATGTACACCAACCACACCCCAGTAAGCGTGGCAGAATACTGGCGCTGGTGGGTAGTGCACCTGTGGGTGGAGGGCTTCTTTGAGGTGTTTGCCACGGTCACCATCGCCTATCTGTGCAGTGAACTGGGCTTTTTGAAAAAGTCTTCGGCGCTGCGGGCCACTTACCTGACCACGGTCCTTTATCTGGGCAGCGGCGTGATTGGTACCCTGCACCACCTTTACTTTGCGGGCACACCTTCCTTTATTGCTGCCATGGGGTCAGTGGCCTCGGCACTAGAGGTGGTGCCCCTGACGCTGATCGGCTTTGAGGTGGTGAAGACCCTGCGGATGTCTGACCAGGCCCAAAACTTTTACCGCTGGCCGTTGCGCTTTTTTCTAGCCACCTGTTTTTGGAACCTGGTAGGGGCAGGGGTATTCGGCTTCCTGATCAACCCACCCATTGTCCTCTACTACTCCCAGGGCCTCAACACCACGCCCATCCACGCCCACAGTGCCTTGTTTGGGGTGTACGGCTGCCTGGCGATCGCCCTGATGCTGTTCTCTCTGCGGGAGATCGTGCCTGATCGTGCCTGGAATGAGAAGCTGCTGCGGTTCTCATTCTGGAGCCTGAATGGGGGCCTGGTGATGATGATGGTCTTGGGCCTGATTCCCAACGGCTTTTACCAGCTCGTGCAGTCGGTCAACTACGGTACCTGGTATGCCCGTAGTGCCGAGGTGATTGGCTCCCCCTGGATGCGGTGGACGGTGTGGCTGCGCATCCCCGGCGACATTGTCTTCACCCTGGGCGCGATCGCCATCGTGCTGTTTACGGTACGGGCCATCTACGCCATCTTCCAGCAGCCGACTCAGTTAGGCAATCCCCAAGCGGGAACAACCGTCGAAGAAGGGCGTTAGAGACAACTACTGTAGCGGGAATGAGCTGACCGCAAACATTTGCCTGAGCAGACTGGGCATTATTTCCCAGGCTGCTCAGGCAGTTTTCTACGCTAGGGCTAGGCTCTCGACCGCTGGGTTTTGAGCGATCTGAGTCTGTATTCAGAGATCACAGGCGATTAAAAGCCTCACTAATTCTGTCTGGTGGTAACCGTCCCTCCGTGAATTTTAAGCTGAGGAGAGGGTCTCCTGGTGGACAGCCCAGACGGTCAAGATAGCAGCTGAAACTCATGGCCTTTGTTCTCGATTCCTTGGCTCGAGATCACTTGCCCGGCTGTAGCAGAGCGATTGGTACCCCCTTAGGCCGCCAGCATGAGGGGGCTATCTCTGCCGTTGAGAAAGCGGGCCTCAATGTCTGCTGCCGGTAGGGGCTTAGAAAATAGATAGCCCTGCCCCAGTTCGCAGTTGAGCTGTTGCAGTCGCTCCAGCTGGGGTTGAGTCTCGATGCCTTCGGCGGTGACAGTTAAGCCCAGCTGCTGGCCTAGGGTAATAATGGTATCGACGACCTTGTATTTAGAGGTCAAGACTTGGATTTGGCTGGTAAACGATTGATCGATTTTGAGGTCATTGACTGAAAACCGGTGCAGATAGCCCAGGGATGAATAGCCCGTGCCAAAGTCGTCGATGCTGATCTGAATCTGCCGCGATCGCAGGGCATCCACCAGGGCAATGGCAGTTTCAGCATTGTCCATAATGGCACTTTCGGTAATTTCCAGCTTTAGCCGGGCGGGATTGATGCCGGTGGCGACCAAAATCTGGTCAATATCGTCGAGCAGGGTGGGGCAGGCGAACTGCCGAATCGACAGGTTGACGCTCATGGTCAGGTCGCTCCAGCCCTGCTGCTGCCAGCGGTGCAGCTGTTGACAGGCCAGCTTCAGAATCAGCAGTCCCGCCGGCACCACCAGCCCGGTGGTCTCCATCAGGGGAATAAACTCGCCGGGGGCGACCAGGCCACGGGTGGGGTGCTGCCAGCGCACCAGCGCCTCTAAGCCGGCAATTTTGAGGGTTTTGAGGTGGACAATGGGCTGGTAATACACCACAAATTCCTGGCGATCGAGGGCGCGCTTGAGGTCATTTTCGAGGGCCAGGCGATCGACCATAATTTGGTGCATTTGCGGGTCAAAAAACTGATAGCTACCCGGCCCCTGCTGCTTGGCCCGGTACATGGCAATGCCAGCGTCCTGGAGGAGTTGCTCGGAGCATGGGTAGTCGCTGTGACCTAGAACAACGCCTAAACAGGCGGTGATAAAAATATCCAGCCCTGACACGGTAAAGGGGGTCTTAAAGCTGTCTAAAATGGTCTGGATGAGCAATTTGATACGTTCTATATCGCTGGTCTGGCGCAGCAAAATACAGAACTCGTTACCCCCCAGACAGGCCAGTAGACCGCCCCTGGGCACCAGCTGCTGGAGCCGCTCTGCGATCGCTCTGAGCAGCTGGTTGCTTAGGGTGTAGCCAAAGGAACCGCTAATCAGTTTGAACTGGTCGCAGTCGAGGTAAATCACTGCAAAGGCTGAATTCTCAGTCTGAAGCAGCTCTGTCAGTGTCTGGTTCAGGGCGGCCCGGCTGGGCAACTGGGTTAAGTCATCTTGGAAAATGATCGTCCGGAGTTGGGCTGTACGTTCCAGCACCTTGGCTTCGAGCTGGGTGTTGAAGGTTTCTAGCTGCCGATACTGCTCCCGCAGCAGTAGCATTGAGCGCACCCTGGCGATCAGCTCTAGCCGGTTGATAGGCTTACTAATAAAATCGTCGGCACCGGCGCTAAAGCAGCGAGCGAGGTCCTGTTTTTCACTCAGGGCTGTCACCATAATGACCGGCAAGGTGGCCCAAGTGGGCGAAGACTTGAGCCGGTGGCAAACCTCAAATCCATCGAGGCCGGGCATCATCACGTCGAGCAAAATCAGGTCGGGTTTCAGGTACTCGAGGGCGGCGATCGCCGCTTCCCCCGTGCTGATGTAGTGCAGCTGATAACCCTGGGCGTCGAGCAGGGCGTCGATGACATCAAAGTTGTTGGGGTCGTCGTCAACGATCAGGATAGTGGCGGATGGCATAGGTCTTCTGGCGGGTTGTGGGGTGGATGGAGTGCGGGGGTGAGCAGGTGCTGAATAGCAGTGGCTAGCTGCTTGAGTTTCAGCGGTCTGCTCATATGCTGGTTAGCCCCGGCCGCCAGGCAGCGCTCGCGAGCGCTCGCCGACGCCAGCGCGGCGAGCGCAATGATTGGGCAATCGGCTAGGTGTGGCTCGTCGCGGATACGGCGAATCGCCTCCAGCCCATCTACCTCTGGCAGTTGCATATCCATCACAATCAGATCGGGATTTTCTGCCTGGGCCAGAGCTATGGCTGCTTCGCCCTGACGGGCTACCAGCAGGCGATAACCCTTAGCGGTTAGGTAGCTGACCACGGAGCTGATCATGGCCTCCTGGTCGCTCGCCAACAGAATTAAGGGGTTTTCATCGGGGATAGCAGGGGCCTCTGGGGTACTGGTGATGGTGGGAGTTGGACTGGCTGTCCATCGACCTGCCCCAGGCTCGTAGGGCAGGTCAATGGTGAAACTGCTGCCGACACCGACCTCACTAATTAGCCCCACCTGGCCACCGTGTAGCTCGGTGAACTGTTTCACTAGGGTGAGGCCTAATCCTGTGCCCGCATACTGGCGGTTGAGGGCGCTATCAATCTGAACAAAGGGTTGAAACAGTCTTTGCTGGTTGTCGGGGGCAATACCAATGCCCGTATCCTTGACGGTAAAACGCATCACGGTCTGGATCGCGTTGCCGTCTTGGCACAACTCTGGCGCGACTGTCAGGCTAACGCGGCCTCCCTCAGACGTAAATTTGACTGCGTTGGCGAGTAGGTTGATCAAAATCTGGCGCACGCGCCGCTCATCGATCACTAGGTCAGGCAGATTGGGGAGAATGCAATCCATGAGCTGAATGCGTTTTTTGTGGGCCTGCTGCTGCACAAAGGTCAGGCTTGAATGGCAGAGAGGAGCAATCGCCGTGGGGGCCATGTGCAGGGTAATCTGACCCGACTCAATTTTGGCCATATCAAGAATGTCGTTGATGAGCGCCAGTAGGTGGGAGGCGCTGGTCTCGACAATGGTGAGAGCCTTGAGCTGTCGCTCGTTGATAGCGCCAAACACCTGCTCTTGCAGCCCCTCAGTCATGCCCAAAATGGCGTTGAGGGGGGTGCGCAGTTCGTGGCTCATGTTGGCGAGAAACTCGTCTTTGAGGCGGGTGGCGCGGAGCAGTTCGGCGTTGGTTTGTCGCAGTCTCTCCTCGGCACACTTGCGATCGGTGATATTCGCCAGGTAGCCAATGACTTCCTGGGGCTCGCCGTAAATGTCGTAGGCCACCCGGGCTTCATCCTGTACCCACAGGTAATGGCCATCTCGGTGCCGAAAGCGATACTCCATGGTGTAGCAACCGCGCTCGACAACGGCAGAAAGACCGACCCAAATGCTGTCGGCCTCGTCGGGATGGTAGTACTCCCGCCAATCGGTAAAGTTGGCAATAAACGCCTCTGACTCGTAGCCCAAGATGTTCGCCATGTTTTGGCTGATAAACGTGGGTCTGTAGTTGCCGGTGGGTTCAACGCTGTAGATAACGGCAGGGCTGGATCCGAGTAAAAAGCCTAGGCGATCGCGCAGGCGCTGGTTTTCGGCTTCAATCCGCTGGCGATCACTGACATCGCGAAAAATACCCTGCACCACCCGAGTTGTCCCCAGAGTAATGGTCGTCGAGGTAATATCTACCGGAATATGTCGGCCATTGGCGTGCAGGATGGGGATGTTCAAAGCCTGAAAATAGGGAGTATCAATAGACTCTTGAAAGAGGACAATGAGCTCTGCCTGGTGGTCCGGTGGATGCAGTTGGGATTGGTGCATCTGGGTCAGCTGGTCGCGACAGTGGCCAAACAGCTCCTCCGCCCGGCGATTCACCTCTAGAATATGGCCCTTCATATCGGCCACCACGATGGCATCGCTGGCACCCTCCATCAGGCCCCGATAGCGGGCTTCGCGTTCCTCTAAGGCAGCGGTGCGCTCGGCCACCTGCCGCTCTAACGATTGGTTGAGTTCCTTGAGCTGACGTTCGGACTGTTTGCGATCGCTAATATCGCGTACTAGGGCCAACACCTCATCGTCTCTGTAGGGCACCACCCGCACTTCTTCAATCTGAAATTTCTCTGCTGTGGATAGATCTTGCTCATAAAACTGAATGGCTTTAGTGGCCAGGGCCTGTTTGATAGCATCGACACGCTGCTGGGCGACCACTGGCGGCAAAGATTCGGTCACATGGGTGCCGACCAAATCTAACAGAGGGCCTATCACGTGGAAGGTAGGGCTGGCGGCAAACTCTAGGTAGATACCATCTTTACTCAACCGCACCAGTAGATCGGGCAGGGCCTTCAGTAGAGCCCTCTGTTGGGCCTCGCTCTGCTGGAGGGCTAGCTCGGTGCGCTGGCGTTCGGCTTCGTCGCGTTTACGCTCGCTGATGTCGCGAATTAAAAACAGCACCTCATCGTCACCGCACTGCACCGCCCGCAATTCTTCTTGCTGTAGGCGATCACCCACCGGAATCTGCTGCTCGTAGGTTTGCACCTCATGAGTCGCCAAAGCCTGGCGGATGGCTTGGAGCTTGAGCTCAGCCAGGTCGGCGGGCAACATCTCCGACACATGGCGACCAATTCGACTCCGGGAGGGAACGACAACATCTAAGGGGTGATTTTGACTTAGCACTTCGCGGTATCGGCCGTCGGCTCCCATGCGGATCAGCAGATCGGGCATGACCGAGAGGATGGCCCAGCTTTGGGCCTCGCGCTTGGCCAGCAGGCGCTCGGCCAAAAGCCGCTCCTGGGCAGAGGCAATGGTCTGAGCCAGCACCTGCACCATCTGCTGAATACTGTCATCCCACACGGCGGATCGGCCCTGGGTGAGAAACCCCACATAACCCACCACTCGAGTCTTGTGAATTAGGGGCACAGACAGCACAGACCCGACGTCAAAACTCTGCCAACTGGTGCGATCGGTGGCGTAGTCGACGGGCAGCGCCCCGACCTGGGGCACGTTGACCACCTCCCGCCGAAGCAGCAGCGCGATCGCCCAGGGAAACGCCGCCGTGGGAATGACATCGGGCGGCTGGCGCACGGTGGTGCAGTCGGGGCGCTGCCACCGGTGGGTGATTTGCATCGTGCCCCCCGGTTGGGTATCGGCGGCAGTCAGGGCTACCACATGACCGTGGTCGGCCTGAATATAGGTACCAATTTGCTCCAGGGCGCGGGTCACCTCGGTGTCAAACTGGGCAGCTCTCGCCTCCACAAAGCGCTGGGTTACTTCTATCATCAGGCGATTGAGGTCGCGCTGGCGGGTTACGGTCAGCTCGGCCTGTTTGCGGTCGGTTATCTCCAGCACCACGCCAAACCACTGCACGTCGCTGTTGGGCAGTCGCTCGGGCTGGCTATGGACCTGAACCCATTTGATCTTGCCCGATGGGGTAACCATGCGCCATTCTTGGTGCACGGGGGCGAGGGTAGCCGCACTGTGGGCCATGGCCGCATCGGCCCTCGCCCTATCCTCCGGGTGCAATAGGGCGGCGATGGCGCTAAAGTCGGCCAGGGCGATCGCAACGGGAACTTCGAAGAGGCTAGCCCCGTTGCTGCTTAAGTAGGTCAGCGCGCGATCACCATTGACCCGCAAAACAGCCGTAAACAGAGTACCCGGCTGGGTCTCTACTAGCTTCTGAAACCGGGCCTCGCTTAGCTGCAAGGCCTGTTCTACCCGCTGGCGATCGCGACGATTTTGGGCTTCCCGCAGCTCCCGACGCATGATCTCTGGCAGGCGAACCAGGTTGTCTTTCATGATGTAGTTTTGGGCACCGACCTTCATCAGGGCCACAGCCTGCTGTTCGCTAAGGATGCCGGAGACGACAATAAAGGGCACATCTAGCCCCTGCTCGCGCATGATGGCCAGCGCTGTTGGGGCATCGAACCCCGGCAGGTTGTAGTCAGAAATGATTGCATCCCAACGGCGAGTCGAGAGCATGTGGCTCAGGTCTGCGGCGGTTTGTACCCGCTCCCAGGCTACCTCTAGGCCATCCCCACGCAGAATCTCAACGATCAGTAGGGCATCATCTTCCGCATCTTCAACGATTAGAACAGTTAAGACTTCAGTCATCTTGTCTCCACAACCTTTGAAGACAACCCACAACCAAATTTTTATCTCTTCCCTTCATGTTTACTACTTTAAGGGGTGTGGCCAAATTAACCCACGCTAATTGCACTTAAGTTTTGCTAGTTATATTTTCAGAACTAGATTATTTTGCGTAATTATATCGAGATAGACGGAGGCATAAAATAGATCATAAAATCTGCTTGGCTCTAATAGAAAATACATCCAAAAATAATCAAAAAGTCAACGCGCTTCAACTTTATATCAACGATTCCAAAAACTTGCCGGATTTGCGAAAAAGCGTATTCAATGAAAACTGAATCAAGTCTACATAAAGACATTAAAGCCTTCCAGATTGGCAAACATTGATTGTTTTCCCGGTTTTTCGTGGAGCTTTGATTTGCTCTTTGAGCATCACGCACCCAATTCACAGCGACATCTCCGTCTCGCCATTCATACGTGTTGCAGATGACTAATTGGTTCGGCCACCTGTTGAGGCAAGTCCCCACACCAAAGGACTTTCCGCCAGCAAAATGTCTTAACGCTCTGCTCACTGGCAACAACATGCATCACACCATGCAATGATGCGTCGGTAGACTAATCTACTTAGTGAAAGTATTACTGTCCTGTTCATAGGCTCAGATCAGGATAAGGAACGATCGCTTATCCCTAGCTAAATTAGATCTCTGACGTCTGCCTTATAAAATTCGCTGCTCAATTGTGCTGGTAGCGTCGTCTGACGTTAGCGGCTTGTCAAACAAATAGCCCTGCCCGCATTCGCAATGCATAGCTACCAATAAATCGTGCTGCGCTGAGGTTTCTACCCCTTCGGCTACCACATTCATGCCCAAAGCGTGAGCCAAGGTAATGATGGCCTGGACGATCGCCATTTTTTCGGTACCGTCTTCTAGTAGCGCAATAAATGATTGATCAATTTTGAGGGTGTCGAACTTAAACTGGTGCAAATAGTTGAGCGATGAGTAGCCCGTACCAAAGTCATCCATGCTGATCTGGAGGCCCAGCTGCTGAAGCTCAGTCAGAATAGCGGTGGCTAGACCAGTGTTGCCAATTAAAACACTCTCGGTAATTTCGAGCTTGAGGCGATCGGGAGCGACCTTAGCCGTTTCTAGACAGGTTTGAATATGCTTGACTAAATTGGGCTGAGAAAAGTTATGGCTGGAGAGATTAACGCTAATGGTTAGGGGCGGTAAGTTGGGCCACCGCTGTTGCCACTGGTGCATCTGTTCGCAGGCGGTCTGCAAACACCACTGATCGATGGCTATAATCAGCCCAGTTTCTTCAGCGAGGGGGATAAACTCTGCTGGAGAAATCATTCCCCGGGTGGGGTGTTGCCAACGCACCAGAGCCTCAAAGCCCACCAGCTTTTGGTCGCTCAAAGTTACAACAGGCTGGTAATAAAGCAAAAACTCTTGGTTCTGGAGGGCTTTGTGGAGAGCGGTTTCGAGCTGAAGCCGAGCCACCATCTGATCGTGCATAGCAGGGCGAAAGCTCAAAATTTGTCCCTTGCCCTGGCCCTTAGCCTGGTGCAGGGCAGTGTCAGCTTCTTGCACCAGCGTTTCAGAGGTAGTACGGGCAGAGCGACTTAGGGAAATGCCCATGCAGCTAGTGAGAAAGACCTGGGTGTGGTTGCAGTCGTAGGGGCGCTCAATCTCGCGCCGTAGTTTGGCGGCGATCGCCTCCGCGCTATCTGAGTCGGGCAGCTGCCGCAGCACAATAGCAAAGGTGTCTTCGCCCCAACGGGCCAAAGCGTGGGTAGGTTTTAGGGCCTGGGCTAGCCGAAAGCCTACCTCTAGCAGCAGCTGATCGCCTGCCTCGTGGCCCAGGCTTTCGTTAATGGTCTGAAACCGATCGATATCCACCAGCACAACCCCGGTCAAGTCGGATGCTGATTCGACGGCTAGCGCCTGGTTGAGCTCTTGCAAAAGGTGCTTGCGATTGGGGAGTCCGGTCAGTGGGTCGTGCAGTTGAAGGTGGTGGAGCAACTGCTCTAGCTGCTGCTGCTGGCCCTGGCTATAGTCGGCCTGCCGCTGAAGCTCAACTAGCTTGACCCCCACCATCAGCTGAGCCGCCATCTGATCCAGGTGAGCCATAATATTTACTGCCCTGGGAGCAAAGGGCGATCGCCAAAACCCCATCAAGTGCCCCCAAAGCTGCCCGTTGTAATGCAGGGGAATGATCCAGCCGTTGTCCATATGCCGAAGCTGTAAACACTGCCTCAGGGCAGGGGGCAGCTGTTGTAGGTCGGTAGCATTAAGATACTGGGGGGATTTCGGGTCAGCCAAGCCCACCGCCCAGTGAAAGTAGCGAGGGCAAACCTCGGGCACAGTGCCCTGGACATGGACTGTAGTTAGCAAGCACTCATCGTCATTAGACAATCGCTGGCTCACTGCTACTACATCTGCGGCGATCGCCCCACCAATCTTGGCCATTGCGGTTTGCAACAGGTCAGACAGGGTTGAGCAGCGCTGGAGATAGGCACCAAATTCAGCGACACAGTGGCGTAGAGGCTGGCTGGGAGCGGTAGTCATGGTAGGCTGACTCGCCGCAGACTCAGCCGAGAGTATGAAGGGAGTACGCTGATAGGCAGTGGTGAGAAACTGTGCCATAGCCTAATAACAAGTAGGTGTACGGGAAAAAGATGTCAGCACCTGGTGAAATAAGGGCGAAAAAAAGCAGAGCAAGATACAACCTATTGGTGAACCTAGCTCTGGCTTAACCCTTGCAACACACCTCTTAGCTAGTTCTAGATTAGGTGTTCTAAGTAACTGTACCCATCAGGAAATGGCTGAGTCTGGGACAGATCATTGCTGAGTTAGGCCTGAGTCGGAAGGCACACCTGGGCCAGGGTACTCAGTAGGGCCGCACCATTGGGTGAGTCTAGGATGGTCACGGCTACCTCACCGAGGTCGCCATCGCCCAAGGTCACAAAGGGTAAGGCAGGCAAAATGTGGTGCATACGGCGCAGTATCGCTGTGCCATTGAGGGTGGGTAGGGCTAGGTCTAAGACCACCGCTCCCAGCTCAGTCTGGTGTTGAATAAACAGGGCGATCGCATCAGCCCCCTCCTCGGCTAGCAGCACCTGGTAGCCGTAGCTTTCTAGCAGGGCGCGGTGCCACTCGCGAGCGGGGTCGTCGGCCATCACTAAGAGCACCAGGGCGTTGCCACCGTTCAAGCCAGCGGGGATTGGGGCTAACGTTAGCTCTGCCGGTTCCACGCTCGCCGGTAGATAGACCTCAACAGTGGTACCGTGGCCGGGCTGGCTGGAGATTTTGAGCCAGCCACCATAGCCTTTCACCAATCCCAGGGCCGTGGAGAGCCCCAGCCCTGAATGGCCCGCTTCGGCGCGAGTGGTAAAAAAGGGGTCGCAGCTGCGATCGCACACCGCCGCTGTCATCCCTGTGCCCGTATCGGTTACTGTCACTACTACATAAGCCCCTGGCCTGAGTTGGGGATGGCCAGGAGTTCCCCTCCACCACACATTGCGCGCCTCTAGGTGCAGGGTACCGCCCTGGGCCATGGCCTCAAACCCGTTGAGGCAGAGGTTCATAAACACTTGGTGCAGCTGAGTAGCGCTGGTATGCACCGTCCATAGGCGAGACTGTCGCAGGCATGAGGTTACGGTGATGCCAGCGGGACAGATCTCTTGCAAGGTTTGCACCAGTTCCCCCAGCAGGTAGGCCAGCTGAATTTCCGCCCGCTGACCGCCCATACCCTGGGCAAAGGAGAGCACCTGCTCGATTAGACTAACGCCCCGGTGGGCACTGGTGTGAATACGGTTGAGCCACTGCTGCTGCTGCCCGCTGTCGAGGGTAGACTGCTTGAGCATTTCTGCCGCTAGCACAATCGGGGTGAGAATGTCGCTGAGGTCGTGGGCTATGCCCCCGGCCAGAGTGCTAATGCTCTCCAAGTGGCGATCGTGCGATCGCTCCGCCTGCTGCAATAGCTGAGCTTCGGCTTGCCGGTGGACGGTCAGCTCCGCCTGCAGCTGCTGGTACAGCTCCGCCTGCTGAATAGCTAGGCCCACCTGCACCGCCAGCTGCTGCATCATCTGCACCTCTAATTCCTGCCAAGGGCGCGGAGCCGAGCAGTGCTGGGCCACTAGCAGGCCCCAGAGGCGGCCTTGGGCTAGCAGCGGCACCACTAAATTGGCCCGCACCCCCAGACCTCTGAGCAACTCTAGGTGGCAGGGCGTCAACCCAGCCTGCTCCATATCGCCCACCGCCTGCACTCGGCCTTGGGCGTAGACGCTGGCCCACTTATCAGCAAAGCTCTCGTCGTACACCCGCTGCCCCTGCAGCGGCAGACAGCTGGGGGCGCAGTCTTCCACCTCTACTACACCGCTCCCATCGGGCTTAAAGCGGAACAGGAACACGCGCTCTACCTGCAACAGCTGCCGCACCTCAGCCACCGCTGTCAGCAGCACTACCGCGAGATCTAAGGATTGGTGAATGCGTTGTAGCGAGTCAAAAGCTTGCGCTAGAGGGTTGCGATTCGCGACGCGTAAAGCCTGCGGCATCTCAGAAACGGGAACCGACTTGGAACGAGTATCCGTCCCGGAATCGCTGTGCTCAGCCTCTACTCCCAGGTCTAGCTGAGTTGTCTCAGGCTCGAGCAGCAGGCAGCGAGGTTCTAAGGCCAATCTCCAACAGCGGACAGCATGCGATTCAATAGCATCAGCGCAAGTATGTTTCATAGCCGCTCCCTAATTCTTTAATGTCCCTCTGTCGCCTGCTGTCGGTGAGACTATGTACGGTAAGCAATGCAACCTTAGCCTCGCATCAGAAAAACGCTGAGATTCACCAAGTGCTGTGCCGTAACCCTAAAACGTAGGGTCGTGGCCAAAGTCAAGACAGTCACCCTCTTGCCAGGTGCGACCACTCTCTTCGCAACTGGTGCGGTCTGTCTTGAAGGGAATGCTTGCCGGAGCCGCCTTAGGGCTAAATACCGCAGATAAATTGATACTGGTGAGCTGCACCATCGCCAGCAGCGCCAAAATACCCATACCCATTGTGCCGACTATCACCACCGCATTTGTCGGTGTCCAGAGGGGCTGTCGAACTGCCTCTTGACGACAGCGAGCCATCGACCGCATTTCTGTACCGGCTAGCAGCACTAGATAAACCCGCGTCATGCCTAGCGGTAGCGACAGGCGAATGTTGACGAAGTGGCGGCGCGATGTCAGCGCCGCCTGCAACGCCTGAACCTGGGCGGGGCTGAAGGTAGTGGCCATCTCGGGGGCCATGCGAGCCAGCACACTATCGCTACTAATCGGGGCAGAATTGCTGACTTTCATCATCAGTCCTCAGGAAAAAACACTCCAGACGCATCAGGTCGTCTAA
The DNA here is from genome assembly GCF_014695775.1 of Leptolyngbya sp. FACHB-60. Lineage (GTDB taxonomy): Bacteria > Cyanobacteriota > Cyanobacteriia > Phormidesmidales > Phormidesmidaceae > Nodosilinea. Next base: position 68,225 of record NZ_JACJOX010000012.1, read on the forward strand.
CAGCTGATATAACCGTAGCGATCGCGCCCCAATTGCCCCATCAGCAAATCCCTGAGTTTGAGGTTCTCGCTGCCTGAGTTTTGCTTAGTCCAACACCACCAATCCCATGCGAATCGCATAGCGTACCAACCCAGCAATATCGTGAATATCCAGGCGATCCATCAGCTGGGTGCGGTGGGTCTCGACGGTTTTGGTGCTGATGTAGAGCATCGCGGCGATGTCTTTGGTGCTTTTGCCCTCGGCGATCAGCCGGAGAATCTCGCGCTGGCGGGGGGTGATCTGGTCGAGGGGGCTTTGGTCTTGGCTCAGGCGGCGCACGTAGTCGCTGACCACGTATTTAGAGATGGCCGGGCAGAGGTAGGTTTCTCCCCGGGCGATCGCCCGCAGAGCTCGCTCCAGGTCTTCGATGCCGCTGTCTTTGAGTAGATAGCCGCTGGCCCCCGATCGCAGCGCCTGGTAAACATACTCTTCGTTGGCGTGCATCGAGAGAATTAGCACCCGCACCTGGGGAAACTCGTGGGCGATGCGGGCAGTGGCCTCCAACCCGTTCATCTCAGGCATAGCAATATCCATCAACACAATCTGGGGCTTGAGGGTTTCCACAAGCTGTAGCGCCTCGTGGCCGTTTTCGGCCTCGCCCACCACCTCGATCCCATCAATGTCTTCCACAAGCAATCGAAAGCCCGCTCGGACAAGGGCATGATTATCAGCAATCACAAGCTGAATGGGTGACATGCAGGGCCTTTGAGGTTGTACTTCACGAATCGTTGTGATAAGCCCTCAAATAATGTGAGCAGCTAGAGTCTTCTGAGGTAAATTGTTAATAAAGCTAACAAGCTTTCACGGTTGTTAAGCCTAAGCAGAGCGAAGAGTTGACCGTTATAGAGTATTACAAGGGTCTCCCAACGCAGTGACATGCCGTGAAGCATAGAACATTCACCCACTTAAATTAATCTATCGTCAGTTCTGCAAGCGGTAGCTGAAGATGAATGCAGGTACCCTGTCCAGGGGATGAGGCGATCGTAAGATGTCCACCGATCAGCTTGCTCCTTTCTTCCATGCCCAGCAACCCTAGGCTGGTTCCCTCGGTTTTAGCGCGATCCACGGTAGCAACGTCAAAGCCAAGACCGTTATCCTCAACGGTTAGATGCAGAGTTTGATCGACCTGCTCAATGGTGACGGTGACGGCGGTGGCTTGGGCATGGCGAGCGATATTAGTCAATGCCTCCTGCACAATGCGAAAGCAGGCGGTCTCAGTAGAATCCAGTAACCCATGGGGTATATTTCTACAAACTAGGATTTCTTGCAGGCCGGAGCGCTCGGCATGACGGTTTATGTACCAGCGTAGGGCCGGCACCAAACCGAGATCGTCGAGCATAGAGGGGCGCAAATCGAGGGAGAGATTGCGCACCTGCTGAAGCGCCCCATCAACAATGGCTAAACAGTCTTGCAAGGGAGCATCAATTTGGGGATTCGCGATCATTCGATCAAGGCGGTGCAGGTTGAGATTAACGGCGGTAAGAGCCTGACCTATTTCGTCGTGTAGCTCGTGAGCCAAAAAACGCCGCTCAGTTTCCTGAGCTTCTAGCAGCTGTCTAGAGAGGGATTGTAAGCGAGTGCGATCATGTTTTACCTGCTCGAACAGCTGTGCATTTTGCAGGGCGATCGCCAAGTGATCAGCCACTTGATGCGCCACTTCCTTGTGATCATTGGTGAAGTGGCCTTTAGCAGGTGACACTAGTACGATTTCACCGATTGGTTTGCCGTTGCTTACCAAGGGCACTGTCATCGTGGAGCCCTTGATGGTTGCCCATCGCTGCAAGATCGGTGGTGCTGGCGCTTGCCCCAATAAACTGGGCCCCCTCACCTCCAACGGCTTTGCCCCCTGCTCTGGCATAGAGTCAGCTAGGGGTCGGGCTGTGTCGGGTTCTCCCATGCTAGGGAGAGGGTTGCCAATGGTTGCTATCACACTACCCTTGGTGGCCTTGTGATCAAATAGCGTCACCAGCCCTTGGGAGCAGCACAAAATTTGCCCTAGCAGCAGCAATGCTGACTGGGCAATGTCCTGAGACTTGAAATTGGTGAGAATAGCCCGATCCATAGCGTGGAGCCCCCGCAGCCGATGAGCGTACTGTTGGAGGGTGGTTTCGGTTTCAATGGCAACGGTGATGTCTTGGAGCACCGCAATGAAGTACCGAGGTTGCTGGCTCGCATCGTGGACTAGCGACACGGTCAAATTTGCCCAAATCAGACGCCCGTTTGGGCAAATGTAGCGCTGCTGGCGGCTATAGCTCTGGCGATCGCCCCGCAGCAGCGCCTCGCAATACATCCGATCCTCCGCTCGATCATCGAGGTGAATCATCCCATTGAGAGATTCTCCCAGCAGTTCAGAGTAAGGTGTGCCCAAAATATCTCCCAGCACTGGGTTTAGCCACAGCAGCACCCCGTCTAAGTTAAGGTGAGCAATGCCAACTGCCGCCTGTTCGAAGGTAGTGCGAAAGCGGGCTTCGCTTTCTACCAGGGCAGCTTCAGCTAATTTGTGCTCGGTAATGTCTTTAACGGTGGTGACATAGAAATCGGGGCTACCGTCGGCTCCAGCCACCCCTTTAATATCTATGCAGGTGTAGACCACTAGACTATCTTTGCGAATCAGGCGAGTCTCCAAAACGCAGTCTTGGAGTGTGCCGGTCGTCATCTGCGCAAATTGAGCCTGGTCTTGAGCCTGGTCTTCGGGGTGGATCAGCTCAGCCCAGGAGACCTGACTAAGCTCATCGCGGCTGTAGCCCAGAATTTCACAAAGGCGATCATTAAACCGTAGCCAAGTAGTAGTATCAGCGGCGATAATAGCCATACCCAAAAAGGGCAAATCATAGAATAGGCGCAGGGTTGCTTCTGCTTTCTGCCGCTGGGCGATCTCTTCCTGAAGCTGTTGGTTGATGGCCTGAAGGTCTTCGAGCCGCTCTTGCGCTTGGGTGCGCAGGCCTTGGTTGCTGGCCTGCAGTGCCGCTCTGCTTCGATGGCGAGCGGTGATGTCGTGCAGGCTCATCACCGCCCCACAGACGCTCTGGTCATCAGAAAAAATAGGCTGAGCGCTGGCCAGCACCAGGTAGCGATCGCCGTTAGTCTGCACAATGGCCAGCTCTAAGTCGTCTACCCTTTCTCCCGACAGCGCCCGCCACAGAGGAACTTGCTCAGAGTGCAGCGGAGTCCGATCACCTAGGATATAGAGATCGACCGATGCGGTCAGATGGCTGGCAGTTGGGGCACTGGTCCCTAAACCTAGCAGTTTGCGTGCGGCCCCATTCAAAACGGTAATAGTTCGATGACAATCACATAAGACAACGCCATGGTTTAGGCCTGCGATCGCAGCGCAGAGCCCTGACAATGCCAAGTTTCCTAAGTTGTGCAGCTGCTGCTGAAACGCTACAGGTTCCAAAAAACTAGCTGTGAGCAGCGGATTGTCTGAGTCACCAAGGGAATCTTCGTCCTCACAGGCATCAGGGTTGGTCGCAGGAGGATCGCACATAGATTAAGGTTTCCAGCATAGGGCGCTAACAGGCAGCTAACCAAGGCAAAAAATCTATCGCCGACACTAGGACAGGCTAAGTGATAGCCCAGGGTTACAAAGCCGAATAAACAGATTTAGGGAAACTACCACATCTACAGCCCTGGTTTAGGGAAGCTCAAATCAGCCTAATAGAATCAATGATAGTCATACTTAAGGTAAGGCAAGACAAGGAGACTGTAGGTAAGGTTGTTTTGCTCTGCCCTCAATCGGCAGTAATGGGATGAGCATGGCAACTCAAGACCAGCGTGCCCTTCATCTAGCTTTTGAGGCTGGGAACCCAGCTGCCTATGGAGGCAAATAACTCTGCGACCTTTGCTCAATTCCTGAGCTATAGGTAGTCGTTCATGCCGCTGCTTGACCAGATCCTGCTGCGCAAGCGTCCGATGATCGAGACGGTCAATGACCAGCTCAAAACCCTCTGCTGGATTGAGCATTCGCGGCACCACAGTTCTTTCAACTTCCTCGTCAATCTAGTTTCAGGCCTGATCGCCTACACTTACCACCCCGATAAGCCCACGTTGGGTATCCCTGATGATGAGCTTAAGGCTCTGCCACAAACCGCTTTTTAGCTATCAAACTCAGGTGAGGGGAAGACTAACGATACAGCTGATTTTTTGGCGTTGCTTAACGCAATTATGATTGCTCCCCTAGCCCCCCAATTTTTGGGGAGACAGAGCCTCAAAGTCCCCCAGAATTGGGGATTTGGGGGGCGATGCAGAGTCTAAAGGTTTTACCCGTTCATTCCCCGATTCAGCAACGCCCGCTTTTTACTCCATCTACTACATCCCATAACCCAATCTGGCCCTGGCCCATGCCTGTTAACTCTGTGTTCCCGGTATCTAAGGCCATTAACCCGCAGCCGTTGGTACTGGCGGGCAATACCACCATGTCAGCGGTGGTCACTACCATGCGGCAGCGAGGCAGCAGCTATGTGCTAGTGACCACCCCTCAGCACCACCCCATCGGCCTGTTTCCCGAACGTGACCTGGTGCGCCTGACTGCCGCCAATCAACCCCTGGCCGACCTCACCCTGGCCCAGGCGATGGCACCCGACCCGGTGGTTTTAGTCGACACCGAGTTGGTCAACATTCTGACGGTGGTGACCCACATGCACCACCATCGGGTGCGGCATTTGCCCCTTGTCTCTGCCCAGGGCACCCTGACGGGCATCATTACCCACGAAAACATTCGCCAACTGCTCCAGCCCATCGACCTGCTGCGGTTGCGGCGCGTCGATGAGGTGATGGTGCAGCAGGTGCATTGTGCCAGCCCCACTCTGTCGGCTTTGGAGCTGGCCAAAACCCTTGATCAGCATCGCATTAGCTGTCTGGTCATTACCGAAACTGGGCAGTCCGGTGCCTCGCCCATTGGCATAGTGACCGAGCGCGATATTCTGCGACTGCAAGAGAGTCAGTCGCCGCTGGCCGACTGGACGGTAGCTGAAATAATGCAGTCGCCGGTACGGCGAATTCAGCTCCAAGTGTCGCTGTGGCAGGCTCCTCAGCAGATGCAGGCGCATGGGGTGCGACGGTTGGCGGTGGTAAATGCCCAAGATCAGCTAGTGGGGCTGCTAACTCCCACCAGCCTGCTCCAGGGAGTCAATCTGGCCGAAACCCAGGCCACCATTGAGACCCTGCATCACATTGTGGCCGATCGCACCCTTGGCCTTACCCAGGCCAATCAAACCCTGCAAAAGCAGGTGGACGAACGCCGTCGCGCAAAGGCAGCTGTGCAATATCAAATTGACCGCGAACGTCTGGTTAATCGCATTGCCCAGCACATTCGTCAATCGCTGAATTTAGGCGTTGCATAATTAAGGGATGAATCAGGGTAGTTTGCGATGCAATGTCCGGAATGTGGAGCCACGCATGCCCGCAAGAATGGCAAGAGAAAGGGTAAACAAAATCACATCTGCGTAGCATGTGGCCGTCAGTTTATTGACGCCTACGAACCCCACCGAGGATACTCGGATGAGGTCAGACGCGAGTGTCTTAAGCTGTACACCAATGGCCTTGGGTTTCGAGCCGTTGAACGGGTCAAAGGAGTGCATCATACGACGGTGATTACTTGGGTGAAGCAAGTCGGCGAACGACTCCCTGATGCCTACGACCCTGAAACGACCCCAGAGGTCAGCGAACTTGACGAGTTAGAAACCTTTGTCGGCTCAAAAAAACAAGATTTGGCTGTGGACAGCCGTTGACCACTTCAGAAAAGGGCTTCTCGGTTGGGTTTTGGGTGACCATAGTGCCGAGACGTTTCAACCACTTTGGACGCTGGTAGCCCGTTGGGGGTGCTACTTCTATGTCACCGACAGGTGGCCGGTGTATCCCGGCTTTATTCCAGGGGGCGATCAGATTGTCAGCAAAACCTACATGACTCGGGTGGAAGGAGAAAACACGCGATTACGGCACTATCTGGCTCGACTGCACCGCAAAACGCTTGGCTACTCCAAGTCCGTAGACATGCTGGCTCACTCTGTGCGCCTGCTACTTCACTACCTCAAGTTCAACGCTGTCCCAGTCCCTCCAAGGTTCATCTCTTGATTCAGCAACGCCGCTTGCCCTTTTTTACGGTCACCGGTTTCATCAATCACTAACATCATCGCCTGCTTGCCCACCAGGGCTCGAATCAGTTGCAACCGTCGATGTTCAAGCGCCTCAGTCCTCCACTGCGCCGTGCTCACAAAGTGATGCAAGCGTTGACTGTCGGGCAGACCCACTAAGCGAGCTATGGCAGGCAGACTTTTTCGTTTCAAGTCCGACATCAGACCTACGTGGAGATACTTGAAACATTCATAGCTGCGCACATCTTCAAACAAAGGACGATAGGCTTCGCAATACTCATCAACGAAGCCCACGGTACGGACAGCAAGTCGAGGTGTCACCATAGATACAGCCCTCTTCCATACTTTTTAGCTTTAGTTTACTTCGTCAATAGTGACTAAAGAGGGATATAAAACTGATGACCCGTGGACAAGCACGATCAGCTTTTACTTGAAAGAAAACTCACGGGGAGAAACTACAACGGCAGAAATACTAAACCACGGGCTACGGATCGAGGTTGGGCAGCAAAATCGCTCTCATGAAATGCGGGTGGGTGAAATCCTAAAAACGTTGGGATGGTTACGGACAGAACGGCGCACTGAGTTTGACGGACGACGGCGGCGGGTTTGGGTAGAGCCAGCTCTCAGCCAACCCCAGATCCCAATCTCTGGGGTTGGGTTAGGTCGGGATGATGTTGGGACACCCCAAAACCCGTGACCTATGTAGGGTTTTCGGATTCGTCCCAACTTGCCCAACCTCCAACCTCAAACTTAGAACTTTTCTCTAACGGGTACCATCCCCACTCCGTTCCACTTGAACCACTAACTGACCAGGAGTATGCAGAGCTGATGGGGGGCGGCGACCATGGCTGAGCAAGACTATCGAGCGCTGCATGGAGTGATTTTGCAGGTTGTGCGATCGCGATCGCACAACCCCGCCGATCTAGCCGATCTCTTTGATCTGTTGGGGCGGCTCGACCCCGAGGATAAATGGCAATTTTGGGCCTGGCTGGGTAGGCGCGATCGCAACCTGAAACATTGGCTACTGACCCAAGGAAAACAATGGAGGGCAGCCTAGTGGCCAAGAACCTTGAAACCGAGTTCAAAGCGCTGAAAGCCCAGGTTGAGCAATTGGTGAAAGTCCACCAGGCGCTAGGTCTACCCACCGCCCCCTGGGTGAGTCCCCAGCAGGCGGCTCAGCTGATGGGCACCAGCCGATCGCGGGTACAAGCCGAAATTGACAAGGCAGAGCACGCCAGAATCCACGGCATAGCCTACGATCTAACATGGAGCACCCATTACCGCAAGAATGGCCAACATTGGCAGGTCAACCCTGTTGAGTTTGAGGCGGTGATCTTCCTCCCACCAGAGCAGCGCCCCTATATTGAGTTGCCTAGCTGATTGGCCCGCCGCCAGATCGCCTCGTGCTGTAGTTGGCTGATCGCCGCATGGTAGTTCTTAGCGTGCACCGCAACGCTGTGACCCATCCACCGAGCGGCAATGCTATCGGGCACCCCCATTACCGCTGACCTAATCGCCCATGCGTGGCGTAGGGCGTAGGGGCGATGGGGGATTTTTCTGTCTTTGAAGCTGCGCAGGTTTGCTCCTACCCTTTCACCCAATTGTTAGTTGTCCCTACCTTCAAAGCGAATCTTTGGGAACACAACATCAGTTAGATTGAACTGCGATCGCCACCTATCCGGCAGCGGCCAAACATCGCGGCGGCCCGTCTTGCTATCGTCCAGAATCGATATCTTGCCTGTATCGGTAGCAATGCCCTTGGTATTGGCAATTCTAAAAACCTCGTGGGGGCGTAGGCCATAGGTGGCCAACATCCCATAGACCCACTTCCACCCAGGGTTAGCAATCGCATTCCAAATAGCTTCTATTTCGTCATCGCTGGGAACATCATCAGGACTAAGAGGTTTCGGCTCATACCGGCCCTTGATGGCACTGAAATCCACTTCTATGCCTGCAAATTTAGCTAGCTGACCAAAGGCAATGCAGTCATCCCTCCTACCCTTTGTATTGATCTTGCTGCGTTCCTGAATGTGGTTGATTAGCAGTTACTCAGTAAGAGGTTTATCTGGCAATGATTCCAAACGCTCCTGGTAGTTAGTGCGATAGGTGCTGGTCTTCACAGATTCTGCCTTTACAGCCCCATACTCCTTATCCCAAGCCGCTGCACTCTTGCCCCCAGCAGAGTTTTCACCCTTCTCCCACTCGGCCCAGGTGAATCGTTCCATATTCAGATCAGACTCAAGGCGCTGGGCCTTAGCAGTGGCCACTTTTACGCCGTCAGGGTTGGCAAACACCCCGAGTGAGATCGTAGTCTGTTTGTTGCCCCGGCCCTCACCAGGCCGTTTGGGGAGAGAACCACGCAAGGCTAGCTTGCGTCCTCGTTGTACTATCTCGATCCGGTTTAGCCCTCGGTTTGCCTGCTCTACGGCCTGGTCGATGCGGTTCATGGAAAAACTGATCTAGCTTTGATCCAATTTTCCACGCAGTTATGGCATTTTGGGTCAAAAAAACTGCCCTAGCTGCGACTCCCCGGCAGTTAGGGTTTAAGGCTGAAAGCCTTAAACCACGGTACGGAGAGGGAGGGATTCGAACCCTCGTTGGGTTTCCCCAAAGCAGTTTTCGAGACTGCCGCATTCAACCACTCTGCCACCTCTCCAAAGGGGCTTCGCTATTCTACCGCTGAATCGGGGCTGTAGACGACCCCAGGGCCAAAAACAGTTAGCGAAGCGGGTCTTTGGGATGAGCTATCTAGACCTGTGCCCTTTGCAGGGGTACCGCAATCCGGGAAGATGAAATAGCTCTGTTACGCCCCTGCCCGCTGATTGCCATGGTGCCTGGTCTTACCGACGATTCGCTAGCTGAAAAACTCATAGACCTGGCCCTCAAACGGGGGGCCGAAGCGGCGGAGGTGCTGCAGTCGCGATCGCGATCGCGGCCCGTGTTTTTTGAAGCCAACCGTCTCAAACAGCTTGAAACTTCCGCTGCCCTGGGCACAGCGCTGCGCCTCTGGATCAATGGTCGGCCTGGGCTGGCGGTGGCCTACGGCAATGTCGATCCCGAAGCCATCATCGATAAGGCTCTGGCGATCAGCGCCCTCAACGACCCCGAAACCGTTGACTTGGTCGAAGGCAACCACCGCCACTACCCCGACATGGGCCAGGAGGTGCCGGTAGAGCAGCTAATCGACTGGGGGCAAGCCATGATCGATCGCATTCGCAGCACCTACCCCGAGGTGATCTGCGGCGTCGATGTGGAGTGTGATGTGGAAACCACCCGAATTCTCAATACAAAAGGGCTCGATAGCCACTACAGCGATGCGACCCTAAGCAGCTATCTGTCAGCTGACTGGGTGAGGGGCGATGACTTTTTGAGCGTCAGCGATGGCCAAACCCAGCGCGATCGCCTGGAGGTAGAGGCTTTGACTGACCAGGTGTTGCAGCGGCTAGCCTGGGCTGAGGAATTTGCCGAGGTCAGCACCGGACGCATGCCGGTGATCTTTACCGCCAAAGCCGCCGATATGATTTGGGGCACGCTTCAGTCGGCCCTCAGCGGCAAGCGGGTAGTAGAGCGATCGTCTCCCTGGAGCAGCGCCCTAGGTGAGCAGATGACATCTCCCCGTGTGACGCTGCTGCAAGACCCAGAGGCGGGGCCGTTTAGTTGTCCCTTTGACGATGAGGGCACCCCCACTCAGCGATTGGTGTTTATCGACAAAGGGGTGGTGACGTTGTTTTACTGCGATCGCGCCGTTGGTCGTACTCTGGGGGCCGGGTCCACGGGCAATGGCTTCCGGCCTGGTTTGGGCAGCTACCCTACCCCCAGTCTTTACAACACCCTGGTTGAGACGGGTACACGATCCCTGGAGGCACTGATTGCCAGCGTCGACAACGGGGTGCTGGTCGACCAAATTTTGGGCGGCGATCCGGGTATTGCGGGTGATTTTTCGGTAAATATCGACCTGGGCTACCGCATTCATCGGGGCAAATTGGTGGGCCGCGTTAAAGACACCATGGTGGCAGGCAATATCTATACCGCCCTCAAAGACAATGTGGAACTGGGCAGCGACGGCGACTGGAATGGCTCCTGCTACACGCCTTCGGTGCTGCTGGATGGCCTATCGGTTACTAGCGGTTGATTGACTGGCACTGTGGACAGACATAGCAACGCCTGCCACCGATCATAATCTTGGCGATGGTGTCACCACAGCGGTGGCAGGATTTGCCCTGTCGACCAAAGGCCCAGTGGCGATAGTCGCGGCGGCGATAGCCGATTTGCTTGAGGTGGGTGGCCAGGGCCAGGTCATTGGTAATGCCGTTGTGCAGGTATGACTGCTGGGGCAGAGCCAGGGCGGCCTCGGCAAAGGCGGCAATTTGGGTGGGTGTGCAGTCTACGGGCCGCTGACCGGGATGAATGCCCGCCAGGTAGAGAATTTCGGTGCGCAAATAGTTACCGATGCCGCCAAGAAATCCCTGGTCGAGCAGTAGGGTGGCAAACTGGCGGCGGCGAAAGGAGGCACTTAGTGCACGTTCTGCTACTGTCGCTGGAGTAATGGCAGTATCGAGGGTGTCGGGGCCAAGTTTGGCAATGTAAGGATGGGTGAGCACCGCGTCTGCCGCTAGCACCTCAATATCTGAAGCACTGTAGAGCAGCGCCCACCGACGGGAGGTATGCACCGCAAAGCGCAGCTGACGACGCGTGGCGGAGACGGCATTGGGTTTGCAGATCACCCAAATGCCGTAGAGCTGGTTATGGCTGTAGACCCCTAGCCCATTGTCAAAGTAGGTGACCATGGCCTTGCCGTAGGGCTTGACCGCCGTCACCGTGCGGCCGATCAGCTTCTCCTCGTAGGGTTTGAGGTGGTCGAAGGCAAAGAACACATCAGAGACGATGTTGCCTGCGATCGCCCGATGGAGCTTGTCGGCAGCACGGCGAATTTCGGGGCCTTCGGGCATGGGCTACTACTCGTAGCCCCAGAAGGCCATCAGCTCACGGGCGCGGGCAGCCCCTTCGGTATTGCCCTGGCGGCTATATAAAATTGCCGCTAGCTCTATGTTCGAGAGAGCCTGGGCCTCTAGCCCCTGCCCGTGGAGCGCCAAGCCCAGGTTATAAAAGGCGGCAGGATCTTGTGGAAGGGCATCGACCACCTTGCGGTAGGAAAGCACGGCTTGCAGGTATTGCTCCCGTTCGAGCAGCAACTCGCCCAGCAAGGCATGGGCGGTAACTAGCTCAGGGTCGAGGCGCACGGCCCGCACCAGGTAGTCAAAGGCGGCCTCGCGATCGCCCTGTTGATAAAGCACGTAGCCCATCTGGTGCTGGGCATTGGCGTTTTGAGGTTCTGCCCGCAGCGCCTCACGCAGGTTTTTGGTGGCCTCAGGATAGTTTTCTTGCAGTAGGTAGATGTTGGCCACACTAACGTGGAGATCGCCGTCGTTGGGGTTAGAGCGCAACCCCTGGTTGAGGTAGGTAAGAGCCTGGTCGTAGTCCTCTTGCTGAATGTAGAGTGACCCTAATGCCTCGTAGACCTGAGCGTTGCCGGGGGCAATGCGGGCTAAGTCTTGGTAAGTAGATAGCGCCCCGTCGTAGTCGTTGCGCTCGATTTGAATGCCGCCAATGCCCAAGTGGGCGTTGACCTCCCGAGGATTGCTGCTGAGAATGCCCTGGTAGGTGGCCAACGCATCGTCAAGCTGGCCGTTTTTGTACTGGCTGTGGGCTAGACCGTAGCGAAAAGCCAGGTTGCTGCCGTCAAGGTCGATCGCGCTTTGGTAGGCCCCGATCGCCGCGTCGTAGTTCTCCTGCTGCACGTAGAGGTAGCCAATGCCCGAAAACAGCCGGGGGTTGCGGCGGTCGATGGCGGCTGCCTGCTGATAGGCCGCGATCGCCCCAGCGTAGTCGCGGGCCGTAACCTTGGCTTGACCCTGGCGCAGCAGTTCATCGACCTGGTCTTGCTGGGCGCTGCTGAGGCCGTTACTGCTTTGGGCCAGCCACAGGGGCGGCACCGGCTCAAGAGCCTGCCCAAAATCGTTCAAAGCCTGGGAAGGCGGTGCTGGAGCAGCAGCTTGAGCATCGGGAATGACCGCCCAACTGCCCATGAGCCCGCACAAAATAGCGATCGCTGCGTGACTGCGTTTCACAGGAAACTCTCCTTACTGGTAAGCCAAATCGTTAAGGGTGCACTCCATATATTACAACTTGCCAACCGCTGTAAAGAATGGTCACTGTCGCACCGCCAGCCTCGGGTGATCCCGTAGCATTTAAGTATCAGGGTACACCAAATAACAAAGCCCTGACCCGCTACAAGCATCGCTACAGTTTGCCTACATCAATATCCTTAAGCCGCGAGGTGCCAGTCATGAAAGGTCTGAATCTCTCAGTATTTGGCTACTTTTTTGATGGGTTAATGCAATATTTTGCCGAACCTATCAGCAGAATCTTTGGCCCCGACGACGACAACTATCCTAAAACGGGGGTACAGCCCTTTGATGGCGACACCTACGCCGAAACGGTCGAAACTCTCTAGAAAAAGCATAGTTTTTGATAACGCACTCTATACCCAAAGCCCGCTTGCTAAGGCAGTAAGTGGGCTTTAACATTTGGGGTTGAGCGGCTGGGTAATATCAAATCCGCTTATTCAGGGATAATTAGCTCACAGCCTCTACCCACCAGTGAAAGCCCGTTAGGCCTTGAATGAACGCCGGTCGGTTGAGCAAGACTCGACAACGCTGGGCTACGACCGCTTCTAATTGGTCTAACGACTCGAAACTCTGATTAGCGATGGCCTCGTTGGTTGCGGGCCAAAGCCGCTCTGCGGGCTGCAACTCGGGAGACTTAGGTGGCAAAAACAATAAATGGATGCCCTCAGGGATAACGATTTTAGGGGTTGTATGGAAGGCCGCTTGATCCAACACTAGGACAACGCGCTTCTTAGGGCCAAGGTCAAAATGGGCGGCGAAATCAGCGAGGACTTGGCTAAACACTTGCCCGTTGAGTTTTGGCACGATCCACCAGTAGGTCTGCCCTGTCGTGGGCTCAACAAGGCCAACCAACCATACCCACTGGTATTTCCAGTTGACCTGAGCAATGGGAATTTGACCCAGCGGTACCCAGACCATGCGGTTGACCGGGTGCAAGCCAACTCGGTGCTCATCTTCTGCCCAAGCCTCCACCTGGGCTTGAGGATGAGCGGCTTTGACGTCAGCTACGGTGTCAGCGAGTTTTTTTTCCAGGCTTCCTGGGTTCCGAGGTCACTCTCGACGTGCTCAGGGCGAGGACGACGACGGCGCATCTCCAGACTCTTGAGGTACTCCCACCCCCGTTGCGGATGAATGGGGCGACCGAGCACCTCACTCATCCAGCGAGCCACTTTGGGACCATCCCACAGATCTCCATCCCCAGGCGAGGTTTGAAGGGCTTGCCACAGTTGGGCTTGTTGCACCGCATCCAGCAAGGGGGCTTGCCCTGGATTGTGACGCCGTTGGTCGCCCAACACGCTTGGTCCATGCTGGTTGTAGGCCCGCAGCACTTTGTAGATCCGGTCTCGACTGTAGCTTGTTAGCTCAGACACCTCTGCGGGTGGGCGACCCTGGGCTAAGAACCAAAGGATCTGATAGTGAGAGCGTTCGATGCCGGCCTTCGCCTGACGGTAGCGGCGTTCTAGCTCATCAAGCCTGAGATGGTTGGCAACCTGCACAGGGTTGGGCATGGCATAGCCCTCGTAGCAATACCCCCATTATGCTCCTTTAAACGGACTTGATATAAACCCTCTTTAGTCACTATTGACGAAGTAAACTAAAGCTAAAAAGTATGGAAGAGGGCTGTATCTATGGTGACACCTCGACTTGCTGTCCGTACCGTGGGCTTCGTTGATGAGTATTGCGAAGCCTATCGTCCTTTGTTTGAAGATGTGCGCAGCTATGAATGTTTCAAGTATCTCCACGTAGGTCTGATGTCGGACTTAAAACGAAAAAGTCTGCCTGCCATAGCTCGCTTAGTGGGTCTGCCCGACAGTCAACGCTTGCATCACTTTGTGAGCACGGCGCAGTGGAGGACTGAGGCACTTCAACATCGACGGTTGCAACTGATTCGAGCCCTGGTGGGCAAGCGGGCGATGATTTTAGTAATTGATGAAACTGGTGACCGTAAAAAAGGGCAAGCTACTGACTATGTTGCTAAG
>NZ_JACJOX010000013.1 GCF_014695775.1 Leptolyngbya sp. FACHB-60
ATTATTGATGCTGCCCCAGAGTTGGGGTTATCCTATGTTCCTGGTTTCTGGCCTGAAGCATAGTACAGATCAAGACATGCTGCTACTGAGGGAGCGAGGCTAAGCCGTTAGGCATATTGCAGTTGTTGAGGCTGATCCTAAAGCGTTGGCAAAGCCGCTATGAAAGAGCATTGCTTCCTCCCCCTGGGCATTCTAAGGCAAGTAGATGCACTACTAAAAAGTCCCCGCTGAAAGCTATTAGGTAGCCACGGCAGGGGTTTTCTTTATCAAACAGAGTATAGAGTAAGGATAGATCCCTGATTGATACAGCCGTCACATAATGTTCTTGGTCAGCGGTTGTTGAAGCTCCATACCCTTTTCCGATCAACCTCATTCAATCCGCTGCACCAAGGTTACTATTTGCCACAAAATTGAACTAGCTTTAATTAGGGTAAGATTCTTTCAGAGTTTTCCATCTTTTAAGCAACCGTTGCTATGAAATCCTTTTCTGCAAGCACCAAAATTGCCCGTTCCCCCGAAGTTATCTGGTCCGTTCTGACCGATGCAGCTCGCTATTCAGCGTGGGCGACAGGCATTCATCGTCTCGAAGGTCAGATTGCCAACGGTGAAGTGCTGCAACTATTTACAAACTCTAAGCCCCAGCTTCCTATGGCACTTACGGTCAATAGCCTTGTTCCACCTAAAACATTCACGTTGAGTGGTGGCTTGCCGCTCAACTTATTTAGGGGCGATCGCACCCTCACCCTCACCCCACAACCCGACGGCACCACCGAGTTCAGCATGTGTGAAGTATTTAGCGGCTTACTGGAACCGTTGCTAGGCCGTATGCTTCCTGACCTGACCCCATCCTTTGAAGAGTTTGCTGCAGGTCTTAAGCAAACATGCGAGAACTAGAAAAGCCCCTTGAGGTAATGGGCTTACACCAATTCGCAAAATGGCTCAACTACATGGCAGTTATCCAAATGTTTTGAGTGCCTACATTCATAGCACCGAGTTCTCTTTTTACTTGGGAAGGCAGTAAATAAACCCCTGCCATCAACGAGTAGCGACAACAGGGGGTTTTGATAGACAAGGGCTTAGGAAAGTTTTACTCGTCCTCATCCAGATAAGCGGCTTCGTCTTCAGATTCCACCTCAATCTCGACATCTGCGACTTCCACAGCAGCACCGCCAATCTCTAGCTTCTCTCTCACCTGAGCTTCTACCTTTTGGGCAAACTCAGCATCATCTTGCAGCCGCTGGATCGTGTTCTCTCGCCCCTGGCCAACGTTGTTGCCCTCATAGCTGTACCAGGCCCCTTTGCGAACAATTACCCCATGCTGCTCGGCTAAGTCAACCAAACAGCCCATCGTAGAAATGCCCTGGCCAAAGAGAATGTCGAATTCCCCAATGCGGAAGGGCGGGGCCACCTTGTTTTTAGCCACTTTGACCTTGGCCCGAATGCCGTACTCTTCAGTGCCCTTCTTCAGTGTTTGGATGCGGCGAATGTCGAGGCGTACTGAGGCATAGAACTTAAGCGCATTCCCTCCAGTAGTGACCTCTGGGTTGCCGTAGGAGATACCAATCTTTTGGCGCAGCTGGTTCAGGAAGATGACCGTACACTGCGACTTACCAATGCTGCCGGTGATCTTCCGCAGTGCCTGGCTCATCAGTCGGGCTTGAAGGCCCACGTGGGTATCGCCCATTTCCCCCTCAATCTCTGCACGGGGCACCAGCGCTGCAACTGAGTCTATTACCACTAGATCAACAGCCGAAGACCGCACCAGCTGATCCACCACCTCCAGGCCCATCTCTCCTGTGTCGGGTTGGGACACCAGCAGTTCATCGACATTCACCCCTAGGGCAGCAGCATAGATCGGATCGAGGGCGTGTTCTGCGTCTACAAAAGCAGCAACTCCACCGGCCTTTTGCACTTCGGCCAGAACGTGGAGGGCCACGGTGGTTTTACCCGAACTCTCAGGGCCATAGATCTCAATCACCCGCCCTTTGGGTAAGCCACCGCCTAGTGCCAGGTCGAGGGTCAGCGCCCCGGTAGAAATGGTTTCAACCTTCATACGGGAAGCATCGCCCAGGCGCATGATTGCCCCTTTGCCAAAGTTGCGCTCAATTTGGCCGAGCACCAAAGTCAGCGCCTTTTCCTTTTCGGTCTGCTCTTTGCTTCCGCCTTTCTTAGCCGCCATAGTCGCCTCAGTGCTGTAGGACAAGACCCCTGAACCCCAGAACAGTTGTCTTCAGAGATTTAGTTTAGTACACTTGTTCCAGAACGCAATAGGTAGTTATCTATCTCAACCGGAATCACTGGAATTTAAACCCCGGTCCAGAATTAAGGAAGAGGGTCAATACATGGTGGAAGACTCTTTAGTTCAACTCATCGCCGTTTCCGGCTGGATTGTGGCTGTTACTCGTCGGGCCACGGGATATTGCTCCTGGGTTATTACGCCCGAACTATCCACCCTTAGCGATTGCGAAATCTACCTGACTAACCAAGATGCTCTAGAGTCTGGTCGTAGTCTGGTGCAATGCTCTACAGGGCCAGAGATCGATTTTAACCGGTGTCGTCTTTACTCGGACTAGCGACTGGCCTCAAAATGGTAGGGTCGCTATCCATTGACTGGCCATGGTCAAAGACCTGCTGACGCTATACGAACCCATCAACACCCTCAAGCTCATTGCTGACGGCATCTGGATCGTGGATGGCCCCATTGTCAAGATGGCGATGTACGGCACGGCTATTCCCTTCACCACTCGAATGACGGTTGTGCGCCTAGACAATGGCGGGCTGTGGTGCCATTCCCCCATAGAACTAACGCCTACTCTCAAAGCCGAGATCGACGCCGACCCCAACGGCAAGGCTCCCCTGGATTTAAGGATGACCTTTTGGGGCCGTAAAGCTCAGGCAAGGAAAGGCTACGAACAGATGTTAGCCTGGGCACCCGAAAAGATTATTTTGGCCCACGGTCGCTGGTTTCCAGAGAACGGGCTGGCGGAGCTAGAGCGAGCCTTTCAATGGCTCAAGTAGTCCACGGTGGAGCTGAAGGAGGCGATCGCCTGGCATGGAGCAACAGCGATGGCAAAGCTAATGCGCGATGGTTGAGTAGCCCAGGCCATGACTGACTTCATCACCACCAGCCGCTTTCGCCCCCAGGAACCGCAGTATGCCAACTCAGAGACACTGGTGCTACCTTACCCCGCTAGCAACACCCCAACGATAGTACAGGCAGCGCTAAGGGCTACAGAGCAGCTGTATGAGTTTGGATACCAGTACTATAAGGCCGGGGTTATGCTGATGGAGTTGAGCGATGCTAGCAGGGCTCAAGGCAGCTTGTTCGTAGATGAGAGCAGGCGCGAGATAGCCTGGCAACTGATGGATGCTGTGGACTCGCTGAATCGGCGGTTTGGGGCGGGGACTGTACGCTGGGCGGCGGAGGGATTGCAGCAGGGGTGGAGGACGCGATCTGAATGGCGTTGGCAAAGCCGCTCTGCAAGAGCATCGCCCAGGTTTACTAATTGGTGGGATGAGTTGGCGAAGGCTGAGTAGATGGAGGAAGCGCAGTCTAAATGTCTAGAAGCCCGTTGAAGCTGTTGCAGCAACAATCAGAAAATAGCTTGTCTTTACACATTCTCCAAAACTTACTAAAAACATTAACAATGTCACTTCCAACAGAAGACTTTACCATTGGGGTTGAAGAGGAATATCAAATTATCGATCCCGCGACTCGTGAACTGCGATCGCGTCAGCAGCAAATTCTACCGATCGCCAAAAAAGCGCTTGGTGAAGAAGTACAACCGGAAGCTCAGCTTTCGCAGATAGAGATCGGTACGCCTGTTTGTCGCTCGCTTTCTGAAGTACGTGCAGAACTTGTCCGCTTGCGCCGGGAACTTATTGCTGCCGCTGCCAAAGACGGCAATCAAATTGCCGCCGCTGGAACGCACCCATTTTCCGATTGGAAAGAACAGCAAGTCACGCCCAAAGAACGTTATCAAGGGCTGATGCGAGATTATCAACAACTGACCCGCGAACTCATGATCTTTGGCTGTCACGTACACGTTGGCATCAGCGATTCGGAGATGGCAGTCCAGGTTATGAACCGTTCGCGAATGTGGCTGGCACCGCTGCTGGCGCTTGCCGCTTCCTCGCCATTTTGGTTCGGTACGGATACGGGATATGCCAGCTATCGCACGGAAATTTGGGGCCGATGGCCCATATCCGGCCCACCGCTAATTTTCTCCTCACACGCCGAATACCAAAAGCTTGTAAAAGATTTGGTCGCAACTGGAGCTGTAGAAGAAGCGACGAAGATTTACTGGGATGCGCGTTTATCAGAGCGTTACCCAACCGTAGAGTTTCGCGTTACAGATGTCTGCATGACGGTAGATGAAGCAGTAATGGTTGCAGGACTGGTGCGCTCTTTGGCGCGAACTTGCTACGAACAAGCTCAAGGAGACAAACCATTTCCAGCCACGCGCCACGAAGTTATACGCGCCGCGCACTGGCGTGCTGCACGCTATGGATTAGATACAGAGTTGATCGATGTTGAGGCAATGCGTGTTGTTCCAGCACACGAACTCGTTGAAAAGTTTCTAGCCTTCGTGCGCCCATCGCTAGAGGAGTATGGCGACTGGGACGAAGTTTCATTGCTCGTGCGGCAGACGATGCAGCAAGGCAATGGCGCAGCGCGACAGCGGGAAGTTTACCAGCGTACTGGACGCTTGGAGGATGTCGTTGATTTCATTGTCGCCCAGACGCTGAAAGGTATTGATTAACTTCATTAGGGGTAGCAAAATGTTGGATTTTGCCATTGTTGGAGGCGGTATTTCCAGAATTTAGAGCCCCCAGCGGCACAATTAGGATTGACCTTGGTGCGTCAACTACCCAAATGGCTGAAACGAGCCTTTAAAGTCAGAGTGCTGGCTGATACCGCCTTTGGCGGTGTGGACTTTTTCCACGGCATCTGCAAGCTCAGCTACAGGCGATTACGGGAGTACGCTATGACCGCAAACTCAGCGATGGACGGCAGCTTTTTCAACTGCACAAACCGGGGCAACGTGTCCGTCTATAGGGGCTGAGTCGTCCGGTCACGATCGCCTATACACAACCCTCTGAGCAGAGCGCCTACAGCCAAGTGATGGATAGCGCCGCTATGAAGGCGGAAAGCGCTCAGAACATTACCCAATCCGCTGTATCACCCTCTGACTGGAAAGTGATTGCTGTCCGGTAGCAAGAGGCAATCTACGTCATTGAGCAAATTCCAAAGTCAGATGCCCTCTACAGCGAAGCTCAGGAAAAGAGAGGCGTACCTTCTGGCGCTTTCCTACGCCTAGCAGGGCAAGCCCTTCCCCAATGCTGCGGCTGCCTTCTCAGAAGCTGTCAACGCCGCTACTGATGCCTCCTAGCTTGCTCAGCAGGCCCGTACAGCCGAAGAATGGCACAACGTTGAAGAGAATTGGAGAGAGGCCAGCATTCTTATGGGTCAGGTACTCCAGTTTGCCGAGAACTACCAACTGGCTCAGGAAAAAGTGAGTGAATACGCCAGCAATCAGAACTATGCCCAAGTCTAGGCTAATCGCCCCGTTGCTTCTGCTCCTGTTGCAGCTGCCGTCCCAGTTGCCCCAGCGCCGTTAACATTTACTCCCCCTGCGATCGCGCTGCACCCTAAACGTATGGGTAGTGTTCTAGACCTGTGTATGGGTTGTTATATAGGTCGCCCAAATTCATAGCGGTTGATGAACAGTCCAATCACGGTGTCATGCATCAAGACAGATTTAGAGAAGCAAA
>NZ_JACJOX010000014.1 GCF_014695775.1 Leptolyngbya sp. FACHB-60
GACTATGACCAGGAGTTATACAAAGCACGGCATCTAATTGAGAACTTCTTTGCCAAGCTTAAGCAGTATCGAGCGATTGCTACCCGCTACGATAAGCTCGCAGAAACCTTTCTTAGTGCAATCTACATGGCGGCTGTCGTGATTTGGCTTAATTGATGACACGCCCTAGGTTCATTGAGTTGATTAAAGATCGTGAATGCTGCTTCATAACCAGCTAGAGAATCTTGGATTTTATCTTGCAGAAGATGTACTGTTGCTAGTTGAAGCCTTCCTACTGCTATGCTTCTAAGATTTTGTATTTTTTCGGATTCGACGATACCTTTTTCATAAATTTCAGCTGCTTGATCCAGTTGCCCCAAACTTACTAAGCAATCAGCTCGATCAAGTCTACTAACAGAGGCCATAAGTTCTCCCAGTTCATTTAATTCCTCAAATATTTTTTGGGCTTGCACAAATTCTTCTAAGCCAGCTTTAGGTTGTCCAAGCCTTTTTAGAACTCTACCTAGCAACCAATGAGCTTGCGCCAGATTATGAGAGACTCCAGTGTAGGCAGTTAGCTCTAGTGTTTTTACTTCTGATAGCAAAGCCTGAGCTTTCTGGAAAGCTAGATTTAGATTCCCTTGCTCCAAAAGGCGCTGAATTGTCTGCTTTTCACTATTAAAACGCGTATTGCTCCAATTTTGAATTACTACTACTGCCTGTTCTCGAACTGCTATGGTTCGAACTACCAGCTGGGGGCGATTCAGTCGAGCTGCCAGTTCCTCAATCTTTCCTGCGACGTCTACAACTTGTTTGGCAGTTGAATGATCTGCTTTGAATTGCAGCTCAAGTGCATCCAGTAAGGCTATTAAATTGGGTAGTTCAAGGAGTGTCAGGCTACAGGCCAGTTTGCTGTCGTTAAACTGCTGCTCATAGAGAAAGTCGATCAGTTTTACCATGGCTTGAATCCAGATAGTTGTTAATTTTGCTAGTTTCTCTGGAGCTTGTCTTAGCCTTAAATAAGGAGGCAGGGCTGGGTCAAGCCACAAATAGCCATACTCCCGATCTTCTGCCACCCCTACTTCAATCAGCATCAAACCTAAGGCTTTTGTGTGATCTGCATCAAGGTTCATTAACTGACCCATCACAAACAGATGAACTCCACCATGCACCACCGCCAGCCGATTCACCTGCTCTCGCACCTCATCGGGCAGCCGCCGCAGCGACAGCTCCACGCTGGCGTACAGCGAGTTCTCCCGATCGCCCGGATTCTCCGCCTCCAGCTTCGCCATCAACTGGGCCACATTCTGTGTCGTTGCCCGTACCCCCCACGCCACTTCCCTGGCCAGCAGCACCAGGGCGCGGGGGTGGCGGTTCACGGTTTCCACCAGTTCGGTAATTTCTGCCGGGGTGGTGGCGTTGTCGGTGGCGGGGGGCTCCCAGCCGTGTTGGGCCATCACCTGCTCTACTAGTTGAATCGCTTCCCGTTCGCTCAGCCGATCCAGTTCAACGGTGCATCGGGCTTTGGTAAAGGGGGCGGGCAGGCGTTCTCGGCTGGTGAACAGCAGGCGGCATCGGGAGTCGGCAGCGAGAAATTTTTGGCAGAGGGCCAGCAGTTCTGTCACATCCGCCACGCCAGCGGGGTTCTGTCCCTGGGCATCGGGCAGCACGCTTTCCATATTGTCCAGCACGATCACCGTGGGGAAGTCCCGCAGAGCGCGTTCAATGGATTGCAGGGCGGCGGCCAGATCGTCGCCATACTGAGCCACCAGGTAATTCGGCACCAGTTGCCCCCCGATGACCTGCAAAACGCCTTTCACATCCTGCACATTCTGGGGCTCCACGCTGACAAAGGCGGCCCGCTGGAACCGGCCCGACTGCACCAGCCAGCGGGCGAGTTCTGTAGTCAGGGCGGTTTTGCCCAGGCCGCCGCTGCCGCGAATTACGGCGTATTGTTCCTGCTGTAGCAAGCGCTCCAGGTGCAGCAGTTGGCGGCTGCGACCGACAAAATGGTGCTCCGGTTCTGGGGGGAGTTGGCCCAGTTGTACCTGCCGCCGCTCTCGGGCCAGGCGGGCCGCTGCTTCCCCCACGGTGACAGTAAAGAGCTGGGGGTCGGCTTCATCCTGGTAGAGCACGGGCACAAACCAGTCTTGCAGCTCCAGGTTGCCTGCTCCCATAATTTTGAAGCGGTAGGGGTCGCCGTAGAGGGCCGCTTGCCCCGCCAGCATGGCATCTCCCACCCGTTTGCCTTCCGCCAGGGTGCGGTAAAGGGGCTCCACAAAGCGGCGGGCGGTTTCCACCAGCACAGAATGGCTCATGGCCACCACAGAACCGACGCCTTCTTCCAGCAGCCGGGCAGCGACGGAGGCCATGGGGTCGTCGGTGGCCTGGGCGCTCTGACAGGCTTCCAGAAAAATCAGCGGCACGCCGTAGCCTCGCATTTCGGCGGCGAGTTCCGGGGCATTTACCAGTTCGAGTAGTCGCTTGCCGAGTTTTTGGCGATCGCGGTGGGCTTCAAAGCAGAGATACCCCAGCCCCACCCGTCGGTCATAAACGCCATGACCGTCAAAGTGGACGACATCGTAGGGTTCGCCTTCGTCCCTGGCCTGCTTCAGGGCTTCTTTCATGGCGGGAAAGGTGGAGGATTGCAGCATATTCACCTTGACCAGGTCTTCCCCCAGTTCCTCAACAGCCTGCACCAGGGCTTTGGCACTGATGCGGTGGTCGATATAACCCACTGGATTTCCCTGATCATCCGCGACTTCGGGACGAGGGCTGATGAGCAGCACTCGAATCGGAAGCTTTGCTTTTGTAACAGGTTGAGGCTCTCGATTCGGCAAACGACGCCTGACTCGCGCTCCGTTTGCCCCTTGAGACAGATAGCCTTTGCCATCGTGCAAAATCTCCCAGGGCAGCGAGAGCAGATCGCTGGCGGCTTCTCGGCACAGAGCGGCTTCTTCTTCGGGAGTGCCTTCCACAGGTTCGCCGTCTACCTGCACGGAAAAGCGGCGATTGCCGCTGGTGCGCCGCCATTCTGCTAACGGTTCGCGGGCGGTTTCGCCGCTAAGGGCAGCATCGTAGAAGGCTTTGCCCCAGAGGGGGAGGTTTTGCTCTGTCTTGGTGGCCCGTTGCTTAAAGACGCCCGTGGGCCACTGGTAGTACTTCTCGATGTACCAGCGAATGTCTTCAAGTTCCAATGGCCCCAAGGGAGCGGTGAAGCGGTAGCGACGGCTGGTAATCTCGCGGTTATGGTTAGCAGGGATGTAGGTGAGTTCGGCGATCGCTGTGGCGCGGCGAATGCCATCTTGCTCGGTGATGTGGGGGTCGCTGAGCTTAAGCAGTAATTCTTCAACGGGCTGCACCTGAACGATTTGGCCTTGCTGTCTATCCGTAGGCAGCTCTAGCCCTAGCCGGCAGCGATATCGGGCATGGCCTCGTTAAGGCCGCTAGGGGTGTCGTGAACGAAAATGTGAATGGGGTCGTTGGGGAAGAAGGGCTTGAGGATACCCCGCTGTACCCCCGGCAGCACTACGGGAATTACCTTGTAGCCATCGGTGCGTTCTTGCGCCACCTCTGAAGCCAGGCGAATTTCTTTTTGTACCCATGATGAGCCCAAGGCGTCAAGGCTGATCACCACCAAAAAATGCCGAGCGGTGCGAATGGCCGTTTCAATCGTGGGAGTTAACGCATCTCCGCCTGTGAGTTCTCGGGAATCAACCCAGGTAGTTTGACCGTGGAGCTCTAGCGTTTCCCGCAGCCGCTGAACGGTGGGGTCGTCTTTGCTGGAGTGGGAAATAAAAATATGGTCACTCATACCCCGGTTTACCCTAGTGAGGTGCCGAAAAGAGTTTGTTAGCTTCTAGCCCTAGCTCTGCGTAGATACACCAAAGATAACGGGCATTTTCCGGAAAGCTTTGCATCTGACCCTCCAGTTGCCCAATTCAAAACCCAAAACCTCCTGCCGCGTCTCACGACACTCCGAAAAAATGCAGATTCTCCTAACCTTATTGGTAAGCTGGAGGTTTGTTCTTCGATCGCAGAGTTGGGGCAGTAAGGCATGGATAACAAGTTGATGCTGATGATTCCGGGGCCGACCCCGGTACCCGAGCAGGTGCTGTTGGCCATGGCCAAGCACCCCATGGGCCACCGTAGCGGCGAGTTTAGCGCCCTGATGGGCGAGGTGACTGAAAACCTCAAGTGGCTGCACCAAACCCAAAACGACGTGCTGGTGCTCTGCTCCAGCGGCACCGGGGCCATGGAAGCGGGCATTATCAACTTTCTCAGCGCGGGCGATAAAGTGCTGGTGGGCAACAACGGCAAGTTTGGCGAACGCTGGGGCGAAGTGGCCCGCGCCTACGGCCTCGATACCCACGAGATTACCGCTGAGTGGGGCAAACCCCTCAACCCCGACGACTTCAAGGCTGCTTTAGACGCCGACACCGCTAAAGATATTAAAGCGGTGATCATTACCCACAGCGAAACCTCTACCGGGGTGCTCAACGATGTGGAGACCATCAACCGCCATGTCAAAGCCCACGGCGCGCTGATCATGCTGGATGCGGTGACTAGCCTAGGAGCTATCTCGGTACCGGTGGATGAGTGGGGTCTGGATGTGGTGGCCTCAGGTTCCCAAAAGGGCTACATGATTCCGCCGGGGCTGGCCTTTGTCAGCGTCAGCGCCAAGGCCTGGGAGGCTTACGAAACGGCTACCTTGCCCAAGTTTTACCTCGACCTCAAGCCCTACAGCAAAGGGGCGGCCAAGAATACGACCCCCTTCACCCCCCCAGTTAACTTGTTCTTTGCCCTGCACGCGGCACTGCAAATGATGCAGAAAGAGGGGCTAGAGGCGATCTTTGCCCGTCACGATCGCCAGAAGCGAGCCACCCGCGCCGCCATGGCCGCCCTCAACCTGCCGCTGTTTGGGGCCGACGACTGCGCTAGCCCGGCCATCACCGCCGTTATGCCCCAAGGAGTCGATGCCGAGCAAATTCGCTCGGTGATGAAGAAGCAGTTTGACATTGTCTTAGCCGGGGGCCAAGACCACCTGAAGGGCAAGATCTTTCGGATTGGGCACCTGGGCTTTGTGGGCGATCGCGACGTGCTGACCGCCGTTGCTTCCCTAGAGGCCACCCTGACCAAGCTCGGCTATGACCAGTTCACCCCTGGGGCTGGGGTCAACGCTGCGGGCCAAATTCTGCTGGCTTAGGCTCACACCTAAAGGCCCTGGCTAGATCGCTTGACGCAGGTTAGCCATCCGCTGAAAGCTGCCGGGGCCGCACTCTTTCTCAAACTCCAGCACAATCCAGTCCTGGCGCTTGCCGATGCGCTTGGCGCTTTTTTGCAAGTATTCGAAGTACTCCAGCATTTGCGTAGGCGTGGGCCGGGGGCCAAGGATGGAGCCTAAGCACCAGACATCCTTGGGTCGGCGACCGCAGTGCTCCCAAAACGATCGCTCGGCCCAGGTTGGCGCATTGCCACGCATGTAGGCGCGGCGGCGGTGGCTGTGGAACAACTCCATCAGGGTGGGAATGTCGTTGATCTGGTGGGCTTGGTCGGCGGAGTAAATTTCCACCATATCCTCCAGATTGAGCGGGCGCTCGGTGATCCACTGGTGACCGCAGTCGGGGCATTTGGCGATGAACGAGAGCACAATGCGCCCGCACTGGGGGCAGGGCTTCGTCGGCGGTGGATTGCCCCCCTCGTCGTCTTTTTGCTCTTGGACAGGCAAGTGGTAGTCCTTAATATCTTCAGGAAAGCCCAGGCGCTCTAGGTTGCCCGCCTGATCGAGAATAATGCCGTACTGCTTGCCCGACTGGGGCGAGATTCGCATCACCCGGCCAATCTGTTGCAGGTGTAGGGCGCTCGACTGGGTGGGTCGCAGCATCAGCCCTACCTCTACGCTGGGCTCGTCAAAGCCGATGCTGATCACATTGCAGGAGGTCAGTACCAGAATCTTTTCTTCCCGCAGCTCGCTGTACATGCGCTTGCGGTCTTTAATCGGGGTGCCGCCTTCTACCGTGTCGGCGGTGATACCCACCGCACGAAAGGCCTCGGCAACGTGGCGGGCGTGCTCGATATCCACACAAAAGGCGATGGTGCGCTTGCCGGGGCAGAGGCGCTGCCACTCGCGGACGATTTTTTCGATCAGCTCGGGGCGATCGCAGGCATTCTTCAGCCCGATCTCGTCGTAGTCGCCTCGCACGGTCTTCACTTCTTTCAAGTTGGCGACTCCATCCGGCGGCATGCTGTAGTACTTCATGGGGGCTAAAAAGCCCCGCTGTTGCAGGTCGCTGGGCACGGGCGAGGCCACCAGAGTATCCATAAAGTCGCCGAGCTGCTCTTTGCCCAGACGCTTGGGGGTGGCGGTCATCACCAGGTGCCAGGCATCGGGAAACGTTTTGAGCACTTTTTTGCCCACCTGACTAAACAGGGTAATGTGACCCTCGTCGTAGAACACCACATCCGCAGGCCACTGCTTCCACCACTGCCGCTTTGACATGGTTTGAATGCTGGCGATCTGAATGGGGGCATCGCGGTTCTCTTCCCAGCCCGCTTTGATAAATCCGCAGTTGAGCCCAAAGGATTCCATCTTTTCGTAGGTCTGGCCCACTAGCACATCCAGATGCACCAAAAACATTAGCCGCTTGCCCGCCCGCTCGGCATGGGCGCAGATTTGCCCGCTGATCACGGTCTTGCCTGCCCCGGTGCCGGCGACGATCGCTACCCGCTTGTGCCCTTCGTTGAGCTTGCGGTAGAGATCGTTAATTAGGTCAACCTGGTAGGGGCGCAGTTGGGGCGGCATGGGGGAGTGGGCGGGTGAATGGGTGGATGGGTCGATGGGTGGCGGGCGACGGGTGGTGGTTCAAGGTTTACGGTGTAAGGCAGAGACGTAAACTCTCTTCCCCTGATACCCGATACCCAACACCTTATAGATAATAAACGGGTACTACCTTCTGTCCTCGCGATCAAGAGCGCCAATGGCAACGGCGCTACCATGCAGGTAGCTAAATCCAGGGACGGGCGCTTGAGCATGGAAACTCGCAAGTTGGGCAACACCGATATCGAGATCACGCCGTTGATTTTTGGCACTTGGCAGGCGGGTAAGAGCGGCTGGGTCGGGATAGAAGACCAGGATGTGATTGACGCGATGCGGGCGGCCCTAGAGGCGGGGATAACCACCTTCGATACGGCAGAGGTCTACGGCAACGGCTGTTCTGAGGAACTGGTGGGCAAGGCGCTGGGGGATCGACGCGACCAAGTGGTGCTCGCCACCAAAGTTTTCGCCAACCACCTCAAGGCCGACCAGGTGATTGAGGCCTGCGAGCAGTCTCTCCAGCGCATGCAGACCGATGTGATCGACCTCTACCAGATTCACTGGCCGTCGGGGGCGTTTAAGAGCGAGGTCGTGCCCATTGGCGAAACCATGGGGGCGCTAAACCAGCTGAAGGAGCAAGGCAAAATTCGCGCGATCGGGGTGTCGAACTTTTCGAAGGCACAGATTGAGGAGGCCACGCAGTATGGCCAAATCGATAGCCTCCAGCCGCCCTATTCTCTCTTTTGGCGTGGGGTAGAGACTGAGCTATTGCCCTACTGCGTAGAAAACAACCTGACGATCCTTTCCTATTCATCCCTAGCCCAAGGGCTGCTCACCGGTAAGTTTGGCCCCGACCATCACTTTCCCAAGGAAGACATTCGCAGCAAAAACAAGCTGTTTCAGCCGCCAATTTACGGCAAAGCCCAAGCGGCCTTAGAGAAGCTGCGCCCCATTGCCGAGCGTTACAACACCACGTTGGGGAATTTGGCTCTGGCCTGGCTGATTGCCCAGCCTCAGACCACTTCGATCGTCGGGGCGCGTAACACTGAGCAAGCTGTAGAAAATGCCAAGGCCGCAGCGCTTTCGCTCTCTGCGGACGACTTGGCGGCGATCGACGGCATCAGCCGCACCGTAACCGATCACCTGCCCGCCGATCCAGTAATGTGGGCTTTTGGGTAAAGTACTTCCTTTACGTTGGTGCTCCCTGTGCCTGTTCTCCTTTGTCTTTCTTAAATGGCTGGCTGTTCATTCTCCTGGTCAACTTTCTGTTTTCCCATAGCCAGACTTGCCCTCAGAAAACGCCTAGGCGATCGCCTGAGAGAGTGTATTACAGTAGTCGGTGATGAGTTCCAAACGTTCTCTCCTTGTCAACCCATGAAAGTTCCGTTCTTTAGTCGTCTCTACAACGGCCTGCTGAAGCATCCCCGCTACCGCTGGGTCGTTATGGGCGCCTCGCTCATCTACCTGGTGAGCCCTATCGACATTTCTCCCGACTTTATTCCCGTAGCGGGCTGGATTGACGATGGTGTAGTCGCGACTCTGCTGGCCACTGGCATTACTCAGGTCTTGCTCGATCGCCGTCAGACTCTAAAAGACCAAAAAATTCTGGCTAAAGATCCCAAAGCCATTGCCCTTTCTACCGATTCTGAGAACGCTTGATGGACTGGCTGCTCGACCCGCTGAACTACGACTTTATGCGTCAGGCGCTGCTGGCCAGCCTGCTGGTGGGCATTCTCTGCCCAGTTGTTGGCACCTATCTAATTGTGCAGCGCATGGCCATGCTGGGGGATGTGGTAGCCCACGGAGTGCTGCCAGGACTGGCGATCGCCAGCTTTTTTAACCTCCCCATCCTGCTGGGAGCCTTTACCATGGGCCTATTTAGCACCGCCGTCATCGACTGGATTCGCAGCCAGTCGCGCATTAAAGTTGATACGGCGATGGCCATCACCTTCTCTACCTTTTTCTCCCTAGGCATTACCCTGCTGACAGTGTTTCGCAGCCGCGTTTCCCTAGAACAGCTGTTGTTTGGCGACATTCTTAGCATTAATCCCAGCGATGTCTGGCAAATCGCCCTAATTGCTGGACTAGTGCTCATGGGAGTGGCACTATTTTACAAAGAACTGCTGTTCTTCACCTTCGACCCCCTAGGGGCCGAAGCTTTAGGTTTACCCGTTAACACCATTAACCTGGGCCTAATGGCAAGCATTACCCTAGCCATCATCGCTGGCATGAAAACCGTAGGCGTCATCCTTGTCGTTGCCCTTATGGTAGGCCCCGCCGCCACGGCTTACCTGCTGGTCAAGGAACTCCACTGGATGATGATCCTAGGCGCAGCCCTAGGCGTACTTTTTGGGATCGTGGGCATGTACAGCAGCTACTATTTGGATATTCCGTCGGGGCCTGCGATCGGTCTGACCGTGTTTGCAGGGTTCTTGCTGGCGCTGCTGTTTAGCCCTCGCCAGGGAATTGTAGGGCGATGGGTTAGCGGCAATACCTAAGCAGTCACCGGGTACCTAAACCACCCCGATTGGTGTCCACCTCTGCTAGCTGGGTAAGAGCCAAGTTGCGGTATGGTGTCTGTGGTTTAAGTCTTATTGTTAAGGTAGCTACGGTGGCGATTGTCCTGACCCCCCTGAAAGCCCTATGGCGCAAGAAAACTTTAATCAAGCGTTGGCTGCCGCTGGATGATACCCAATGGGCAAAGCTCAATTTACTCAAAACCTTAGTTCAGCGAGACTTAGAGGCGCGCTATAAAGGCTCTATTTTAGGCAAGCTTTGGCCCTTGCTCAACCAAGTGTCCCAGCTGCTGATCTATACCTACGTGTTTGGGGTCGTGCTTCAGCTTAGGCTCAGTTTGGCGGGATTACCGGAAGACAATTCTTTCGTCTTTGGGCTATGGCTGTTTGCCGGTTTGCTTCCCTGGCTAGCCTTTAGCGGCGGACTATCCCAAGCGGCTACGTCAGTTATTAACCAATCTAATCTGGTCAAGAAGGTTGTCTTTCCTCTTACCCTGCTGCCCCTAGTGCCAATTCTCTCTAGCTTTATTGAAAGCACCTTGGGCCTCATGGCGCTGATCACCTTCGTGGTGCTAGCCACCCAAAAGCTGCATCCAACCCTACTCTTGTTGCCTCTAGTATGGCTACCCCAGCTCTGTCTGACCGCTGGCCTGGGGTTTTTAACTGCCGGGCTGTCAGTATTCTTACGCGATATTCCTCAAACCCTAGGGGTTATTCTCAACCTATGGTTCTATGCCACACCTCTCATTTATCCAGCTAACATGATTCCCCAGCCATTTCAAAGCTGGGTATTTTGGCTGAACCCTATGGCAGCTATAGGCGAGCTATACCGGGATATGATTTTAACGGGCACTGTGACCCACTGGAACGAGTGGGCTGTAGCGACAATTGTATCCATACTGATTTTGCTAGGGGGCTTCTGGTGTTATCGAAAACTGCGACCCGCTTTTGCTGATGTACTGTAGTGCGATCGCAAAAAACACGATCTGGGAGAATTAGCCGTGCTTTTTGTAAGCATTGTGGTCTGTGATCTTGCCAGAGCGTGACAACTCCAACATTGAGGTTTGGCTGATCTCACCTTCTATCAAGATAAAGCAACCAGAGGCAGAGAAACTAACATAACAGAGCCTCAGCCGAGAGAACTAAAGGCACCGCCGAATGTTCACGGCATGAATAAGGTAGGCGTTAGCGGTAATTGGACTACATAGGAAGGACTTTGAGGAGCAATGACTAAGGAGATTGTGATTTCGCTACAAAATGTATCCAAGGTGTATAAGCGATATCATCAGCCTGTAGATCGTTTGAAGGAAATTTTGCTGCCTGGAAAGCCCAGAGCAGAAGAGTTTTGGGCACTGCAAAATGTCAACCTGGAAATCGCTCAGGGCGAGTCGTTGGGCATCATTGGCCGAAATGGGTCGGGCAAAAGTACCTTGCTGCAAATTATTGCAGGCACCCTCACCCCAACAACGGGGGAGATGAAGGTCAACGGACGAATGTCAGCGCTACTGGAGTTGGGCAGCGGGTTTAATCCAGAATTCACAGGACGGCAAAACGTATTTTTTAATGGCCGCCTTTTGGGATTAACCCAGGAAGAAGTTGAGGGTAAGTTTGATGAAATTGCTGCCTTTGCTGACATCGGTGATTTTCTTGATCAGCCAGTCAAAACTTACTCTAGTGGTATGTTTATCCGCTTGGCCTTTTCGGTAGCGGTTAACGTTGATCCTCAGATCCTGATTGTAGACGAAGCTCTAGCCGTAGGAGATGTTTTTTTTCAGCAAAAGTGCTTTGGCAAAATGCGGCAGCTAAAGGCATCGGGTAGCAACTTACTATTTGTCTCTCATGATTCCTCGGCAATCTACAAACTCTGTAGTCGGGCAATACTTTTAGAAAATGGGCACCTAATTCTAGATAGTCAGCCGAGGCAAGTGATCGATTTATACGAAGCCAAAGTCTTGAAAGAAGCAGATCAAGACTCTGGCTCCCTAGACATCAACGTGATTTTTGAAACGAATCAACCCAAAGATAATCCTGACCTACAGGATGTAATTGAGGGAATGCCAGAGAACGTAGAAGAGATAAAACTTCATCGATCAGACGTTACTATCCGCTCGGTTCAGCTTTTGGATGCTGACGGAAAAACCATTCAAACCCCTGCTATTGACCAGCCTGTTAGGCTGGCGATAAATCTACAGTTTCACAAAGCCTTTGAAGATCCGCACGTTGGATTTAAGGTTCGAGATCGCACAGGCTTAGACTTGTTTATGACGAACACCTACATCATGAACAAATCATTAGGGGCAGTTACAGCTGGTGAAATTATAGAAATAAGCTTTAGCTTTTCTGTCTCTATAGCTGAAGGCGATTATACAGTAACCATTGGCGTAGCTGATGGTGGCTACGGTGAAGGCTCATTTCGCACGACTCTTATTTATGCACACAACGCCCTGTCCTTTAAAGTGCTACGAAACCCTGAGGAACCAGTATGGTTTGGAATTGCTAACCTACGGCCAAAGTTGACATTAAAGCGGAGTCAATCAACAATTTCTCATTCGAATGAGATCCCATCACTAGAAATAATTACCCCATTGTCGTCAGCTAGGACTTATATAGACGATCAGCTGTTCGCCTTACTTCAGCCATACACGCTGTGTAGCCGTGGTCGCCTTGAAAATATGGCCCAACTTTCCGCGCAACTCAACAACCAAAATATACCTGGCGACTTTGTTGAATGTGGAACGTATAAAGGTGGTTCTGCGGCTCTACTTTCAAAATTTTTGAATTTGGGGCGGCAGCTTTGGTTATACGACAGCTTCCAGGGAATGCCATCAACCTCTGCCAAAGATGGAAAAGATGCCGCCGATTGGGTCGGAAAATGTGTGGCTGAGATCAGTGATGTCAAAGAAATCTTAGGCTATGTATCTGCGCCCTTAGAGAAATGTCATATCAAGCCAGGTTGGTTTCAAGAAACGTTCCAGCAGCCTTTACCAGAACAGGTTGCACTGCTACACTGCGATGCTGATTGGTATGAGTCAGTTATTCTTGTTTTGAACACGTTCTATGATCGCATTCCAAGGGGGGGATGCATTGTTCTCGATGACTTTGGCTATTGGGAGGGATGCCGGGAAGCCTTCTATGAGTTTTGCAAGCAGCGAGATGAGAAACCCCTGTTAGAGCGTGTTGGCTCAACTCAAGCATACTGGATTAAAACTTAATTACGCGATTGTTAAGCGCCATATTGAGACTCTCCTTATCATATTCTTGAAACTGTTACTTAGTATAGGTCAATGGTAGTTAAGAGCCCCCTAACTAATTGCGGTAATGTGACTCTCTTGAACAAGTTCTCAAGGGAAAAGATTATCAGCGACTGGCAAGATTTTTTTCAAATAGATGTTAGTGCGGATCTCAAAGCTTATCCAGCCTTTCAACTGTATCGATGTAATATCACCGACCTACGTTTTTTCTACCCTTTGGATATTTTCGGTTCAGCTCAGTTGTACGAGAATCTTATGAAATTTGAGTGGTACTACATGGCTGAAAAGTGGGAGTACCAAGTCGCCCTTCAGGACTTACAAGAGAACAGCAGAATCCTAGAAATAGGTTGTGGACATGGTCATTTCGTGCGTCAGGCAGAAAATAAGGGCTTTCAAATTGGAGGAATTGACTCTAACCAGAAAGCTGTGCTTAATGCTCAGAAAAACGGCCTCAATATTCGTCAGTTATCAGTTCCAGATATTTTGGTTGAAGGAAAATCTCAATACGATTGTCTCTGTGCCTTCCAGGTTCTGGAACACTTACCCAATCCGTTAAAGTTTCTTACAGATTGTATTGACCTTTTGAAATCAAATGGTTTGTTATTGCTAAGCGTACCTAACGCGAATAGCTTTCTAAAGTACCAGTATAACTTACTTGATATGCCTCCTCACCACATGACTCAGTGGTCTGTTAAATCTTTCCGCGCTTTAGAAAAGTTGTTACCGCTAAAACTTGAAGCTGCCCGTTATGAACCCCTAGCTGATTATCATATTACTGGCTACGTTCAAACAAAGGAAAATCGACTTAAGGGAGTATTATCTCGACTACCAAACTCCTTAACTGGCTTAATAATAAATAACTATGAGAAAGCTTTAAGAAGAGGATTAAATAGATATACAAGAGGGCAAAGTCTGTACGTTAAACTTCGGAAGCAGAAATGAGATATCTAAATTTAGGATGTGGCAATCACTTTCATCCAGACTGGGTTAACATAGACTTCCAGTCAACTGGAACTGATGTTATTGCTCATGATCTGCGTAAACCGATCCCTTTTGCAGACGATACTTTTGATGCCGTTTACCATTCTCATCTTCTAGAACACTTTTCTCGATCTCAAGCTAAGCCTTTTCTTCAAGAGTGCTTACGAGTTCTTCGTCCGGGTGGTGTGCTTAGGGTTGTTGTACCAGATCTAGAGCAAATAGCCCGCGAATATCTACGAATCTTGGAAGAAACAGAAAATGGTTCTGAGAAGACCGCCCATGATTACGACTGGATTTTGTTAGAAATGTATGACCAGGCTGTTCGTCATCAATCTGGAGGCGACATGGCCAAGTATCTCTCGAAAGACCAGATTCCTAACGAAGATTACGTCATCAAGCGTTTTGGCTATGAAGGGCAGACGCTTATAGAAAACTTAAAAGGCAAAAATTTAGAAGATTCTCAAAACCAAGCGATTTCAGAAAATACGGATGAAGCTGCATTGGCAATCGGGCATTTTCGTTTAGGTGGTGAAGTTCATCAATGGATGTATGATGGCTATTCTCTACGGCGATTATTAAGAGAGTCTGGATTCAACGATGTTAAAGTTAACGATCCATCAGAATCACGAATTTTAAACTTCTCTAATTATTATTTAGATGTTCTGGAGAATGGTCAGATTAGGAAACCTGACTCCTTATTTGTAGAAGCTAGTAAACCCAATAGTGTTATAGATTCCTGGATTTTTGAGACTGGGAACTCTCAAGAGATACTAAAAACAATACAGATCGTGACTTACGACATACAAGGAGGAGCAGCTCGGTCTGCATATCGACTACATCAAGGATTACGCCTGATTGGTCAAGACTCTTTGATGTTAACCAGATATCGAAAGTCAGAAGATCAGTTTGTATGCTCAGCATCAGATTTAAGTTCGGTAGACGTTCTTTCAGACGAATACAGTCTCTACGCAGAAATTCAGCCTAACTACATAGATAATAACCGTACTGACCTTTCAAACACTTTATTTTCGTATCCTTATCCAGCTATTGACCTAGCGAATGTTGAGCAGGTTAAGCAGGCTGACATTTTAAATTTACACTGGGTTGCTTGGTTTCAATCTGCTAAAACTATCGCTTCACTTTTAGCTTTAGGAAAACCTATCGTGTGGACTCTGCATGATATGGCTGCCTTTACAGGTGGCTGTCATTATTCTGCTAGATGCCATCAGTATCAAACCGATTGTAGTAAATGCCCTCAATTAAAAGCAGATAAACATGATTTACCTGCTTTGATTTTAGAAGATAAGCTTAAAAATTTATCGCCTTATTCAAATTTGACTATTGTGACACCTAGTAAATGGTTAGCAGAGTGTGCTCGCAAAAGCTCCTTATTTCAGAATAATCGTATTGAAGTGATACCTTATGGTTTAGACACTGAAGTGTTCAAACCCATTCCTAAAGAAATAGCTAAACGTCAATTAGACCTACCTAGCGATTCAATAGTATTGCTTTTTGGTGCTGACTCTAATGGGGAAAAACGAAAGGGATTTGAGCTTCTATTTAAAGCACTATGTCAATGCTTTGAAAACTCTCTAGTTCAGCAAAAGCTCCAAGAGGGTCAAATTAGGATCTTGAACTTTGGTTATGGTTGTTCTAGTTTAGATAGCCTAGGATTGCCTATCACGTCTCTTGGCCATATAACTTCAGACAAAGAACTAAGCTATATTTATTCTGCCTCAAACGTTTTACTACTTCCTTCTCTAGAAGATAATCTGCCGAATCTTATGTTAGAAGCGATGAGTTGTGGAACACCTGTTTTTGCATTTTCAACAGGTGGAATGAAAAGCTTTATAAAAGATAAAAAGACAGGGAGTCTAGTACCTCTTGAAGACATTTTCAGCTTTTCCGAAGCAATTTTAGATATATTACTTGATCCTGAAAAATATTTACGGATGGGTTTGAAAGCACGTTCGGAAATCGAGGAAAATAATTCCTTAAAACACCAAGCAAATCTATATACGGAGCTTTATCTAGACTTATTAAATAATTATCAAAAATCAGACATGCACAAACAACAAGAATCTGAAAGATCTATTTATAGTAAAAGCTCGGGCCTACGTGATGTTGCTATTGAGGCAGGGCGCATCGCTTTATTAAAAGAGCGTCAGCTTACTCATGATCTCCGACAAGAAGTTATAGATGCTCAAATTAAACTTCAGCAAGCCAAAGAGACTCTTCAGCAAACTCAAACTCACCTCCAGCAAACTCAGGCTGATCTCCAGCAAACTCAAACTCACCTCCAGCAAACTCAGGCTGATCTCCAGCAAACTCGGGCTGATCTCCAGCAAACTCGGGCTGATCTCCAACAGGTTCAAACTGCCATAGTAAATATGGAAATGAGCAAGTTTTGGCAAATGCGAAAAATTTGGATTTTAGTGAAAACCTCAATACGTGAAAAGTTCTTTAAGTCTGATTAGGTAATAATTGCCATTTGAGATGCCCAGCTAAGAGCTGCTAACTGCGCATCCTAACTGGGCATCTTAGATTTTCCAATTGACCAACACGGGTCGCAATAACTTTCATCCTGCCTTAGCCGTGTTCCTGTGTGCCCGTTAGACAAGAACTTCAGGAACTTCTCCAGTTGGGTTGGGCTGTGCAAAGAATCCACCGCCAATAATGTCGGGGCCATCCATAAGCCAAGCAGCCTTTGTTCCGGTACTGGATGTCCAATAGATATCAGTCTTGCCATCCCCATTTAGCTCACGGAATTCAAATTGCCAACCATTTTGTCCTGTAATTGGGGCATCGGGTAAGAAGCCACCATCGATAATAGTAGGCCCATCCATGATCCAGATGGCGAACTGGTCATCAGGGGTGTTGTTCCATAAGATATCAGTCTTGCCGTCGCCGTTAAAGTCGGCAAAGAATGAATCCCAATCTTCGCCGTTGGTGCCAGTTTTGGGCGATGTGGGCAGGAAGCCGCCATTGACAATGGCGGGGCCATCCATTATCCAAACTGCTTTAGTGCCGTTAACAGAGTTTTCCCACAGAATGTCGGTTTTGCTATCGCCATTAAAATCGCCAAAGGCAGTATCCCAATCGTTGGGGTTGCTGCCAGAAATCGGTGTTGATGGCAAAAAGCCGCCATTAACGATGTTGGGGCCATCCATTATCCAGATGGCCTTTTCTCCGGTGGTATTATTCTGCCAGAAAAAGTCAGTTTTGCTGTCGCCATTAAAGTCAGCAAATACAGAGAACCAGGAACTAGGTGGCTGCTCAGGTCTGGGGTTTGCCTGCAAAAAGCCCCCGTTTACAATGTTAGGGCCATCCATGATCCAAATTGCTTTTTGGCCAGGGCTAGTAGCTGCAGAGTTACTTTTACTCCAGAAATAGTCCGTTTTGCCATCTCCGTTAAAGTCAGCAAAGCCTTCAGACCAATCTCTAGGAGCTGAACCTGTGGGTGAGATAGGCAAAAAGCCCCCATTGGCGATGGTAGGACCATCCATAATCCAGATGGCGTTTTCTCCAGCATTAGAGTTTAACGAGAAGCTAGATTTTCGCCAAGCAAGGTCAGTTTTGCCGTCTCCATTAAAGTCAACAAGTGGTTGCACGAACCAGTCGGCAAGATTCTCCCCTAGATCAGTACGGGGAACTCCCTGCAGAAAGGCTCCATTGATAACGGTGGCACCCTGCATGTTCCAAATAGCGATTTCGCTACCACCATCCTTCCGCCAAAAAATGTCGCTAGTGCCGTTACCATCAAAATCTAGCTTGGGGAGAGGATAGCCGAGAAAATTACCTGCATTACTGAATTCACCAAATGGAATATAGCTTTGCGTATCGCCATAGGAGGCATTAATAGACCAAAAAGACGGATCCTCTGTACCCTTAGGCGATGCTGGTAAAAAACCACCATTTATAATGCTCGCGCCATTCACAATCCAAATGGCGACCTGTCCACGGTTGGAGCCTATAAAAGCACTTCGTCGCCAAAGAATATCAGTTATTCCGTCTTCATTAAAATCTGAGGACGGTAATGAGGAAGTAAAAGAATCGTAGAGGTTAACCTGCCCCCAGGTAGTGGGGCCGGTTTGTACACCGTAAAATGTATTTGGCATGGGCTTTCTCCAAAGTTAAGCATTTACACACATGACATGTTGCCAGAAATGACAACATGCCTTTGAATTTTCTGAATGCGCTTTCCGTAGGATTGGACAATTTTGGCAACGCCACGTGATAAGCGTGGAGCTTATCACGCTGTAGACGTCGTCGCGTCATCGTTCCCATCACTAGGTAGAGCGAACCCGACGAAAGCATGTAATAGAAATCTTTAGAGAACACACTATGACACTGTACTACTCTACTAATGCGCTGGGTTTTTACATCTGACAAAGTAAAACAATCTTCTCATTGCCTTACTCAAGTACATATGATATGACAGAGTTCTCGCATGCGTGTTAAGCACTGGATACCGGATGCTTTTAGGGCATCTCGAAAAATAATCCTTACTGGGAATGGCAACGAGACTTCAATGGCTTTGGGCTCTAAAATTCGCAATAATGCAATTAACCGAGGTACGTTTTACATTGACAGGTTCTTAAGATAGTTTGTCCAGCGATCGCCTTGACACTTAAGTGCGCATTCTTCTCAATCAGCTTTTTCCTGACCTCCCCGTAGATTCGACCAACATCAGAATCTTCCATGAAAAGCTTTATCTCGTCAATCATTGTGTCAGCTGTAGCCTCATTGACCAGACGAGCATTGAGATCAAATAGTTTTAGGAAAGGTGTTGAATGGGATTGTTCAGTTCATCAGAGATCTACCTTATAGAAAGTACACCAACCGACGGAGAAAGGCACCATCAACAGTTTAGGTACCATTCATGAGCTAAATTGCCTCCACTTGGATACTGAAATTTTTCCAATGGCATCTCTCAATAAAATTGAATTAATTGAATTTTCCTCAATTGCTCACTGAAAACCAATATATAGGAAGCACTATTCTGTTTTAATTTCCATTTCAATCGTACGACGTAAATATTCCGGGTAGTCAAATTTTTCTCGTGTTCTCTGAATATCTCGAGTGTCAATAATATACAGAATATGATGGTGGTCATCCGGAGCTTTATAACGCTTTACCTTGCTCGGTGGAATCCCTATCAAATTTAAGAAATCCATGATTAGACCATCTGACATGGTGAAGCTATGATATATCAAAGATTTACTATCGTTTGTCCAACCTGAAGACAGATTGAACCTATGATCAGAATTATCTTGAGCGCCCGTATCAAAAATTACGGTTTCTTTTGCTAAATTTACAACACGGGCCAACCCATAAAAAGGGAACAGAAAGTGATTGTGTACCTCGGACAAAAATACAATATCGTGAGTGGGAATGGTGAAATCCATTAGCACATCAGTGTTCTGGAATTTAACATTCTGATAACCAAGAATACTCGCGGACCAAATAGCACTTTCATATTGACTCCGAATAATCTCAACACCCGTTACTTCAGAAGCTCCAAGTTCTGCAAAACGGAAACTGAAGAATCCGTTGGAGCTTCCTAATTCGAGCACCGATTTCCCAGTCAGTTCGGGTAATAGTGGTCTAAGATAATACCATTTAGGCCAAGGGCGTAAAATCGATGCTTCCTTGCTAGTTAGTCTTTTGCCTAAGGTGTTCAAGCCTCCTTCATCAATATATGCTATTGAATGATTTGATGTAGAAGTGAGATGATGATTGGGATAATCAACTCTTTGAAACCAATGAGGATAGAAGGACTCAATTTTTTGAGCAATCTCTCCTGTTAAAGCGATTTGGGTTTCGGAAGATTTGTCTTGTGCTAACATCTTCCTTAATTCGATTACTGCTTGATCAAGAAAATCCTCATTGAACAGTGGCATAACTGAACTTTCTCGAAAAGGATCATCGTCTGTATCAATTGATCCTTTCCGATGAGTGTAGGCCCCAAGATTAACTTTATCCGAACTTAAAGTCTTGCGTATACTATTTGATAAATCCATTCTTATTTTTCTCCAAAACTCCAAACATTTTCTTTACTTTGAACCAAGCTAATCTAATCTTCCAAAACTTACTAGACTCCATTGCCTGAATACGAGATTGAGCTTGCTCAAGTTCAGTCTTAACTTGCTGAATACGAAATTGAGCTTGCTCGAGTTCAGTCTTAACTTGTTGTAAATCCTGGCCTATGGCTGCATCAGGTTTAGGATTACTAGGTTTGCTCGAATCAAGGGCAGTATTACGCTTATACGTTGATTGACCAATTTTCGAAAGAACGTCAG
Organism: Leptolyngbya sp. FACHB-60; assembly: GCF_014695775.1. GTDB lineage: Bacteria > Cyanobacteriota > Cyanobacteriia > Phormidesmidales > Phormidesmidaceae > Nodosilinea. The sequence goes on from NZ_JACJOX010000014.1 coordinate 19,844, forward strand.
CTTTACATCCTGCAAATTCCTGTTCGCTCAGTCTTGGCCTAGCTACTCCACCACATTGATTTGTTGTTAGTAAGAAAGCGGAACAACCAAACGTTCCAACAAACTCAGCATAGCCTTCTCGAATAAACTCATTAACGGCCTGCCTGACTCCCATTTCACCTGTTTCATTTTCAGGGTTAGCGTAGTCATGACACAGAATTGGGGTTCCAGCTACTAGATAATCTTTGAGCAATAGTAAGTCGCTTTTAACGCCTTCATATCGATGATCAGCATCCACGAAAACCATTGTGGGTTGAATAGAAAATTCTTTAGCAAAACTATTGAGCGTTCCGTGAAATAAAAGGCAATAATCCGTCAAATTAAATTTTTCGAGAGTATCAGCTGTTCTCAAAACACCATTAATATCTAGGTCAATACCAAAATATTGGGGCTTGATAGAGCGATCTGGATTTGCTAGGGCACCTTCCAACTCCACAACTGCCGATCGACCACCGTAAGTCCCAATCTCCAAAATTACATCCCCGCTTCTATAGCCCATTTCGTAGAGCTTATAGGAATCTCCAGGCTCCTGCCAGCCTGGAATATCTTTTGTCTTCTCGAAAATGTTATGATGATCTTCGTTGAGGAAGTGCTGTTGCTCAGTCCAAGTAGTCATATGCTTGCTCTAGTTTAAGACCTATAAAAAATTAAGCTCATGGTTCTGGGATACTTCTATTCCAGATGGGAAGGACTTTCGGCAGCCAAACGTGAACTTGTTTCTTTACAGTTCCCTACTGGCTGCGTTGATAGCTTTCTAAAATAGTTCATCCATCGCTCGCCTTGACACTTAAGGGAAAATTCTTTCTCAACTAACTTTCTTCCCGCCTCTCCATAGATTTGACATGCATTTGATGTTCCCATAAAAAACTCAATCTCGTCAATCAACGCTTCAGCTGTTGCCTCATTAGCCAGACGGGCATTGAGCTCATGGCGGGCTATTTCTGGAATGCCATCTCTCTTGAAAGCAACAATGGGTACAGCACAGGCTGAGGCTTCACAAAAGGTTTGGCCAAAGGCTTCTTCCAAGGAGGTTCCTACAAACAAATCTACTGCACTGTAAATTAAAGGCATTCGGCGATAGTCTCGAATTAACCCTGTGCCACACACACCAGGAACTTGTGTGGATGCCATACCAAACACAACAAAGTGGGCTCTGCCTTTCAGGCGTTGGACAACTTCCTTGAAAATGTGCCCTCCCTTGCGATAATCGGTGACGTTAACCGAACCCCCTAAAATCACAAACTTATTTTGGGGAATACCGAGAATCTTGCGGGCTAAGGTTCGATTTATCGGCTGAAACAATTGCTCGTCTATCCCATAATAGAGACAGTCAACCTGAGCCTCTCCATGAAAAGCTTTATTTGCCATGTCTGCCGTCCACCGACTATTTGCAGCCAGAGGAATAGCGTTAGCACCACAAAAAATCTCTCGACGTAGTTGCCATTGGTCAAAGATTTTCTTAGGTTCTAAGACAGGATACTCTTGCCACGTAGGACAGGTATCATTACAGCCGGTTTGATATAAAGTGCAGTTACCAGTGTAGGCACAACGTCCTGAGATCAGGTAACAGTCATGCATATAAGCAATCACCAGACATTTTAGTGATTGCAAGGTTTTCAGTAAATCTAGGGGCCACATGGCACTATGTAAGTTGCCTACGACAATTACATCAGGGCTCCATCGGCTCACTTCGAGAATCAACTGCTCTATGATGTAGTTTGCCCTCAAACCAAGGTAACCATCCAAATGGGGCAGTTCTGTTAACCCAAGCCAACGCCCCGAAGAGTTTTGCGTCTCTAACGGAATAGTCTTTTCCGTTTCCCCTTGGGTACAGGAAATAGCTTTGACAGCATGCCCCATGAGCAAAAAAGACTGAATCTGCCGTAGAGCAGCAATGCCAGCTCCATATTGAAAACCCAGATCATTGATGTAGAGAATACGAAGCGGTTGCTGCCTATCGAGCTTATCCTGAATGAAAGGATAGCGGCAATCTGTTGAGGAAGTATTCATGCCTGGGTGTACAACTAGAGATATTGACTAAACTGCTTGCTGACCCCCCGCAATTCGGGGAGGTAGGGAAGGACTTCACCATAGGTTTTTTGGGCATTGTGAACCCGATAGTTCACAAGTACATCAGGAATGTGGATGACCTTTGCTCCTGCACGAGCCATTCGAAGCCACAGTTCATAATCCATGCTGTAAAAAAGGTCTTCCTTGAGACGAGCGCCTGAGCGTTCCCAAATATCGCGAGTCCAAAAAACTTCAGGCTGATAGAAGAAATATCCCTTTAACCAACAATTATCAATATCCAATAATTTTTCTAGCGATAAAGGAACAACCTGGCCGATCGGCATTTGATCGTGATGAATTGTAGAAAGTTCAGGACTATAATCATGGTATAGACGACAACCTCCAGTCACAATATCACACTCGTAGATTTTAAGAGCCTGTGCTACCCGCATTAAGGTGCCGGGTAGATAGTAATCATCACTATTGAGCCATGCCAAAATATCCCCAGTGGCATGACTAAATCCTTTATTCAGCGCGTTAGCCTGACCCTGATCCGGCTCGCTGACGCAATAAGTAAGTTCATGTCTGTAGCGATCGAGAATTGCTGAGGTGTTGTCGGTAGATCCTCCATCGATGACGATATACTCCAGATTCGGATATCCTTGCATCAATACCGAACGGATTGTTTCTTCCAAGAATGCTCCCTGGTTGAGAGTCACTGTAATGATGGAAATTTTGGGAAATTTGTACCCTGATGATAATCTTTCAGGAAGTTGGGCGGTAGGATAGTTCCAAGGCCAGGCATAACGCTTATTGAAGTCCTGATTCTCAAACGGATCAACCCAACTTTCAGCCGGAGCTTCGTAGAAATTTAGAGTTGAAGATAGTTTTTCACCGGGAACCCAATCAAATTCTGAGTTAATCATGGCAGGAAAGGTAATGATCCGAGTTTGAGGCGTAAGGTGTCCTTTTAGGAGTAGAAGACTATTTGGTGAGGTGTTACTGCTAAGGCAGAGTAAATCACAGTTCTTGAGGCTATCAGTATAGGGGTTTGCTAACCAACTTTCTAAGGTGTCAGCAATTGCACATATATTGTAGTTGGCGAGATTTGCAATTTCCAGGAAGCTACAGTCAAGACAGGTAACCTGACCTCCGGCTTGGGTGATTGCTTGCAAGAGTGGCAAAATCTGTTGATTGGGCTTTATGCAGAGAGCGTGCTGTGTTGTGGCAATCAGTACAGATAAGTACTCTAGTATTGGCAGATCGGACTCACCGTTGACCTTAATACCCAAAGCCCTCGCTACGACTGTTGTTTTGACCAACAGTGTTTCTGTGTCAATGTTAGAGCCGATTGCCTTATTGGGGAATGTCAATCTCTGTAATGTTGGCTGAGCTTTAGATTGGGTGTCGGGAGGGCTCTCCTGCCCGAATGGAGGATCTTGAAGATCGCTAGTAAGGGTGGCTGGCCGCCATTGATCGCGGAAAAAAAAGTTGTAAAGGGGAACAAATATTTTATGATTTCTGTAAACCAGGTCATAGACCTTAACTTTCTGTAAAGTTGTCTTGAATAATTTGCGAATAGAGGCCTTAGTTGTTGAGAGGTAAGCTAGTTCCTGTTGTAGGGTAAGGGTCTCATGGGTCAAAGCTGAGCGAGACAACTGAACAGATGCAAGTGCTTGTTGTAGGTGAATGATAATCGCTTCTTTTTCTTGCAATTGATTTTGCAATTGTTTGATATTATCCGATTTGGGTTGACTTTGACTCGGCAGCATGTTGAATGTTAGTTTTGCTGGATAGAGAGTGACTCGCACATAGAGACTTGAGTCAATAAGGATAGTATCATCCCTATTGACTCAAGTGGTATCGAGTCTGTCTAAGGTTCGTTTGTCTCAAGGTAACTGCTAAAGAGCTATCTGACTAGATTCGCGGGAGTTACACGGATTCGAGTTTTTTACCATACCTTTTCTAAAGTCATAGATTCGGAACCAAAATGAGTTCAGATATATGGAGTTGGCAAAGCAAGGCGAACATTGTCAGAAGTTCTTACCTTAAAATGTTTGTACTAAGTCTGAGCCTTTCTAGGGCTTCCATAATGGATTATCTCAACGTCATAATGCGGATCCTAGCCATTTGGGGTGACTGAGGTTAGTCCTTTGAACAAGAACCATTCTCATGATGAATTTTATTAGAACATTGTCTGTTCAGCAAAGTATCAAATGGTGATAGCACACCTTTACTTCCTAGAAGATTATTGATCTCTACCGCACTCCCCCTAAATGTTGTCGACCTGACTTTGGTGACTAGCTTTTCCTTCTCGGCGCACTATGGACAGAATGTATGGATAGCGTACTAGCAAAGCGATTAAAGCTAGGGATTAAGCTCTCATTTGCAATAAGCCTTCTCAAAATAAACCATAGTAAGCTTAGTAAGAGAATCCTAAGAAAATTTAACCCGCTAAAGTTTATTTTTGGTCAAGCGATACCAGATGTTATTGCGACTCATTGTGAGATTAATGATAAGCAGGGCGTCGGCATTCTTATTCAAAGACTCTTCCCCAAGAGTGACAATAATTCGCCCATTCGTTCCAAAAATCTTTACGGTGGCCGTCAAAAGTTTGGATTTGCCCATGCCTGTCTCAGCTACAGCGACGGCGAGCATGTAGCTGAGACAGGCAAAGTAGAGGACGTTAGACCCTACTTTGCACAATCGGTAGCCATGTGTGCACCGCTGTCATCGGGCAGTGGAAGCAAGTACAAGCTTTTAGAGGCGTTAAGTGCTGGAGTACCTATTGTCTGTTCCAGTTTGGCTTTGGAATGGCTAAGTTTGACTCCTGAGGTCTGTCTATTGAGCACAAACACTGATCAAGATGTAGCATCAGCTCTCTTGCGACTCATGAATGACACGGCCTTAGGGGCTCGTCTAGCCCATCAAGGGAGAGCGCTTGTATCCCAGCACTACTCCTGGGATGTAAGCCTGCAAGGTATTGATCAGTGGCTTAATGTTATGGCCAGTATGCCCAAACGAATCACCCAGTAGCAGTGGCTCTTAACTCCAGAAGACCCCGTTGAGTCATTTACTCTAAGTCATTATGTCGCTTACGTTTAGTGTCGTTACTCCCTCCTATAATCAAGGGCAATTTATTGAAAGAACGATTCAAAGCGTGCTGACGCAATCTGGGGCGGCAATTGAGTACACGATTTGCGATGGTGGTAGCACTGACGCAACTGTCAATATTCTGAAGCGCTACAAAGACCGACTGAGGTGGGTTAGCGAGCTAGATGACGGCCAAGCTGATGCCGTTAATAAAGGGGTGGCCATGACTCATGGCGATATTATTGCTTGGCTAAACTCTGATGATATCTATTACCCCAATGCTCTGGCGAAGGTAGCGGCGGCATTTGAGGCAAACCCCGCTCTAGATATTGTCTACGGTGAGGCCGACTGGATTGGAGAAAATGATGAGGTCTTAAAGGCATTTCCCACAGAGCCGTGGCGGTACAACCGCCTCAAGGAGGTATGCTTCCTTTGCCAACCGGCGGTGTTTTTTAAGCGCTCTATGGTAGATCGTTACGGTGGATTAGATAAGACTCTGCAATATTGCATGGACTACGAATTATGGCTGCGGTACGGCCAGCATGCTGTCGTTCACTTTTTACCGGAAAAGCTAGCAGGGTCTAGAATGTATGCCTCGAATAAGACTATGAGTCAAACCCTAATTGCCCATACTGAAATCAATCAAATGCTGGAGGCTAAGTTAGGGCTGATCCCAGCTAATTGGTTGCTGGGCTATGCTTTGGTAAATGTGGAAAAAACCTACGGTATTAGCCGCTACGATCGCACTCAAACCCACCGCTTCGTACGTCTACTAGTGCAGTTTTCTTGCCAGGAGCTAATGGCACACAATCCGCTGGCTTTCTTCAAAATTGCTCCCAAGATGATTTTTTGGTTTCTGGTTCCCGACCGAGCTTGGTTTAGGCGTGAAGACATTTTGGCGCTGGTTTAAGTATGGTCAGGGTTGTGGTAGATGCTACTCCGGTTTTGCCTAAGCCTAGTGGCGTAGGCTTATACGTGCTCAACCTGCTGTGGGCCTTGCGATCGCTGCAAGCATCCGAAACCTTTAGCCTCGGCGTTGCCTATCAACCTAGCCTAAAGAACTGGCTACGAGGGAATTTAGCTCTGCCTGAGGCGCTTGCGGTCTATGACGATGTGGCCGTCTTACCCCTGCCGGTGCGCTTGCTCAACCTGCTGGCCAAAGTGCCTAGAAATCCGGTTTTAGGACAGCTAGAGCATCGGTTTGGTCAGCCCGACATCTATCACGGTACCAACTATGCGGTCTATCCGTGCCGACATAGCCAGCGAGTGATGACGATTTATGATTTGTCCTTCCTGCGCTATCCCGAATATGTGACTGCCGTGGTGAGCACCTACAGTCAGCGAGTGCAGCAGTGTCTAGGCTGGACTGATCTGGTGGTGACTATCTCTGAAAGCTCTAAGCGTGACATCGTGGAGTATATGGGAGTTTCGCCAGAGCGGATATGGGTAACGCCTTTGGCTAGTCGCTACGCTGATGATACCCAGGCAGTTAGCCGTGCTGTAAAAGCGGTTGATCTAGGCGATCGCCCCTATATTCTCTTTGTTAGCACCCTGGAACCCCGAAAAAATGTGGTGCGCCTGATTCAGGCTTTTGACCAGCTTAAAAATAAGCATCGAATTGATCATCAACTAGTGTTGGTGGGCCAAAAAGGATGGCAGTTTGAGCCAATTTTCGAGGCGATCGCAGCTTCTCCCTGGAAGCATCACATTCGCCATCTCGACTATCTCTCTGATGCTGAAGTGGCTTATTGCTACAAAAATGCTGATGTCTTTGCCTACCCCTCTCTCTACGAAGGTTTTGGCCTGCCAGTGCTGGAAGCCATGACTCTGGGCTGCCCAGTGGTTACTGCCAATACGTCGTCTTTACCCGAGGTAGCCGGTGATGCAGCGCTGTTGGTAGACCCTACCAGTGTAGAAGACCTGGCTGAGGCACTGGGGCGGGTGATCGGCGATCGCTCCCTACGCCAGGCCATGATTGCCCAAGGCTATCAGCAGGCGGCTCAGTTTTCCTGGACTCGTACGGCCAAATTAACGCTGGCGGCCTATCGTTCACTACTATAGGTAAGCCCAGCCCTATGGATCTAACAAGTAGTTTCAATGGCAAAAAAAGCGTTGATTACAGGCCTCACTGGCCAAGACGGCTCTTACCTGGCTGAGCTTTTGTTGTCGCAGGGGTACGAGGTCTGCGGCATGGTCAGGCGCTCTAGTTCCAGTAGTTTTGAGCGCATCAGCCATTTTTCGAATCAAATTGAAGTTATATCTGGCGATCTGCTAGATCAATTCTCACTGATTGACGCGATCGAGCAGACACAGCCCGACGAAATTTATAACTTGGCCTCCCAAAGCTACGTGCCCCTGTCTTGGACACAGCCAGCCTTGACCGCTGAGTACACAGCCCTAGGGGTATCTCGCCTGCTGGAGGCAATTCGGCGCTGCAAGCCCAGCACTCGCTTTTATCAAGCTTCAAGCAGTGAGGTGTTTGGTCAACCCGATGAATCTCCTCAGACCGAGCGCACGGCCTTTCGGCCCCGGAATCCCTATGGGGTGGCCAAAGCCTATGCACACTGGATGACGGTCAACTATCGACAAAAGTATGACCTGTACGCCTGCTGTGGCATTACCTACACCCACGAGTCACCGCGTCGGGGCGCTGAGTTTGTCTTTCGTAAAATTACCCTGGGGGCGGTGCAGATTAAACTCGGCTTAGCCAAGGAACTGCGGCTGGGCAATCTAGATGCCCGGCGAGACTGGTGCCATGCCGAGGATGTGGTGATGGCGATGTGGCTGATGCTGCAGCCTGAGAGCCCCGACGACTACATTATTGCCAGCGGTGAGACCCATTCTGTGCGTGAATTGGTGGACTGTGCGTTTAGCTACCTGGGTTTGGACTACCAGCAGTATGTCAGCGTTGATCCAACGTTTTATCGCCCCGATGAGGATGTGCAGCTGGTGGGGTCGATTGACAAGATTAAAACTCAGCTCAACTGGCAGCCGAAGTATTCATTTCAGCGTCTAGTCGAATCGATGGTTGATCACGACTTGAAAACGTTGAATGGGTAAGCGCGGCCAGCTGATCGTAGGCACAAAATACACGACTGAACGGCTCTTACATGACTGAGGCTTCGCTGCTGATTAATCTGGCGTTTATCCCCGCCAAGCCGACGGGGCTAGGGGTCTATGCGCTCAATCTGATTCAGCATCTTCCGAAGGAAGACAGCTGGATTCTCAGCGATCGCCCCATCATCGGGCACCGCCATCTTCCCTCACCCTCAGGGGCGACCACTGATTCAGGCAAGCAGGGCCATGCACGGCGGCTGTGGTGGACACAGTTTCAGGTGCCGAGGTTGTATCGGCAGGTCGGCGCAAAACTGCTGTTTTCGCCCATACCCGAAACGCCGCTCTGGTCATCGTGCCGAACGGTGGTGACGGTGCACGACCTAATTCCCCTGCACTTTCCCCAAAAAGGGTCGCCGCTGACGCTGTATTTTCGGCACTATCTGCCCCAGGTCATTCGTCAAGCTGAGCACGTTGTTTGCGATTCTGAGTCGACCCTGCGCGATATCCACCATTTTTTTGGTCAACTACCCAAGGCAGCAACGGTCGTGCCTCTGGCCTACGATGCTGATCACTATCGCTGGCTAGATCTGCCGCGTCAGCCCTATTTTCTCTACGTGGGTAGCCATTATACCTACAAGAACCTGAGCCGTCTGATTGAGGCCTTTGCCCAGACTACGCTGCCCGACTTTAAGCTGTTGATTGCTGGAGTGCCTGACTCCCGCTATACGCCAGCGCTGCAAGCTCAGGTAGAGGCGATGGGGCTGGGTGATCGCGTTCAGTTTTTGGCCTACGTGCCCTACGACGAACTGCCTCGATTGATTAACCAGGCGATCGCGCTGGTGTTTCCCAGTCTGTGGGAAGGGTTTGGCCTGCCCGTCCTAGAGGCAATGGCCTGCGGCACCCCAGTGATTACGTCCAACGTTTCTTCGCTGCCCGAGGTGGTTGGGGATGCGGCGCTGTCAATCGACCCCTACAACGTCGGTGAACTGGCCGAGGCGATGACCGCTGTGGCCAATGACCCCACGCTTTGGGCGACGCTTCACCAAGCTGGGCTAGCACGGGTGAAGGCCTTTAGCTGGAAGCAGACCGGACATCAGACTAGCGAGATTCTTCAGCATTATTTATGAGTAAGTTTTAAGTTTTAGTTATTCAAAACTCAGAACTCGACATTCAGAACTAATTAACGGTGGCTGACCCGCACGAGCCAGTAGCTAATAGCCAGGGCAAAGATAGCGATCGCCAGCCCAATCAGGGTCGTACCCGACACCTTGGTCAGGTCGAGAATAATGAACTTGCGGCCTACCGCCGTCAGGGCCGTAGCAATGACCAGCTCGACCTGCACCACGTGCTTTTGAATATAGGCGGTGATATTTTCTAAAATCTCCAGGGCGATCAGCACCGTTAAAAAGAGGCCAAAAATATCGATTACGGTCTGGCCCAAAAACGCGCCGGGGGCGGTGGTGAAAATGGCTTGGATCAGCACTACTACCAGATCAAACACGATCGCCAAAATAACGACGACCATGCCCAGAGAAAGCACCTTCGAGATGCTGCCCTCAAACTGGTGCAGGCGACTTAAAAAAGTGTCGTTTTCGAGTTGCTTGATCAACCGTTTGGCCCAGTTTGCCATCGATGCTGACTGCTCAAGAAGTGGGTGCTGCTGAGAGAATAGACGATTCTGTAGTCTTTGGTAAAGTTTCTGCGGCGACAGTTGCCGCTTCAAGACACTTCAGCGGCACGACTTGTACCGCGCAGGCTTTGAGTTCGGGCTGGCCTGAGATCGGGCAGACGACCGGGTGAGTGAGGGCGTTGCACTCGGCATCTTCGGCCCACAGATTGCCCCAGTGCATGGGCACGAACAGAGTGCCCCGGCGAATGTTTTGGGTGACCAGCAGTGGCAGCCGGACCCTACCTCGGGGCGATCGCACCTCTACCCATTCGCCCCCCTGCACCTGGAGCTGCTGGGCATCGCGGGGGTTAATCTCTAGAAACGGGGCGGGGTGCATTTTCTGAATTTTTTCGATGCGCCCGGTGCGGGTTTGAGTGTGCCAGTGGCCGTAGAGCCGCCCGGTGGTTAGCACAAAGGGGTACTGGTCGTCGGGCGGTTCCGCTAACCCGTTGGAATGGAGGGCGGCAAAGCGGGCCCGGCGATCGGCGGTGTTGAAAATACCTCGGGTGTAGAGGCGCTTGTCGTAGCGGGTAGCGGCGGTGGCGGCCGTCTCGGGGTCGGGACAGGGCCACTGAATGGGGCCCTGTTCTCGCAGGCGCTCGTGGCTGAGGCCAGTGATATCGCAGGGTTGCCCTCGGGTGCTTTGGGCAAACTCGCGGTAGACCTCGGCGCTGGTGACGAAGTTAAACTGATCGGCAAATCCCAGGCGACGGCCCACCTCGGCAAAAATCTTCCAGTCGGGGCGGGCCTCACCGGGGGGCAAGCGAAAGGCGGCGCAGAGGGTGACTACCCGCTCTGAGTTGGTCATGGTGCCGGTTTTTTCGCCCCACTGGGCGGCGGGCAGCAGCAGGTGGGCAAACGCGGCGGTCTCGGTAGGGTAGTAGGCGTCTTGGTAGACAGTAAAGGGCGACTGGCGCAGCGCCGCCTTGGTGCGGTTGAGGTCGGGCAGACTGACCGCCGGGTTGGTGGCGGCGATCCACAACAGACCTACCTGCTGCTGCTCCAGGGCCAGCATCATTTCGCCCACGGCCAGGCCGGGGGTGGCTGAAATCTGCCCAGCGGGCAGCCCCCAGAACTCCTCCATCTGGCGGCGATGGTCGGGGTTTTTCACCAGACGATAGCCCGGCAAAATGTGGGATAGTCCCCCGGCCTCGCGTCCGCCCATGGCGTTTGGCTGCCCAGTGAGGGAAAATGGCCCCGCCCCTGGCCGGCCAATATTGCCAGTCATCAAGTGGAGGTTGATCAGCGATCGCACCTTCGCCGTCCCCTCCGACGACTGGTTGAGCCCCATTGACCACAGCGACAACACTGCCTTGGCATCGGCCCAGGCGTGGGCGGCGGTTTCTAAATCGGCGACGGTAATGTCGCAGCGCTCGGCCACAATGGTCGGCTCGTAGTGGCGCAGCACCTCGGTGTAGGCGGCAAACCCTTGGGTGCAACCGTCGATAAACTCGGGGTCAAGGCTGCCCCAGCGCAGCAGCAGGTGGCCAATGCCGTTGAGCAGGGTAATGTCGCTGCCGGGGCGAATGGCGAGGTGCAGGTCGGCGGCCTTGGCCGTGTCGGTGCGGCGGGGGTCAACCACGATGAGCTTGACGTGACCGTGGCGCTTATGGTGCTTGCGCAGGCGGTTAAAGACGATGGGGTGGCACTCTGCAGTGTTGGTGCCGATCAAAAAGGCGCAGTCAGTAGCCTCCAGATCGGCGTAGCAGCAGGGCGGGCCGTCGCTGCCGAAGCTCTGGATGTAGCCCGCCACCGCCGACGACATGCACAGCCGGGAGTTGGCGTCAAAGTTGTTGGTGCCCAGACAGCCCTTCACCAGTTTTTGGGCGACGTAGTAGTCTTCGGTTTGAAATTGCCCCGAGCCATAGACACAGATGCCGTCGGAGCCCATCGTGTCGCGCACGGCCTGAATGCGGTTGACGATCGCATCCAGCGCCACTTCCCACGACACCCGCTGGAAGGGATCGTCGAGGGAGGTCCGCATCATGGGGTACTTGAGCCGATCGCGATCGAGGGATTCGGCCACGGTGGCTCCCTTGACGCACACCATGCCCTGGCTGGAGGGGTGGGCGCGATCGCCCCGCGTTTGCCACAGCGGATTGCCTGCTGCGTCGCGGTTAGTGGGCTTGTTGGGCTGGGCCGGAGGTAAGACTTCCAGGCCGCAACCCACGCCGCAGTAAGGACACAAGGTTTTAGCCGGATCGGTCATAAGCTCAATGGGTAAACAGCAATAGATGTGGATTGGAGGGATGGCGAAAGCGTGGTTGGAGATCCCTCCTCCCCCTTAAAAGGGATGGTGGTTAGGTGCTTGCTCAGAGAGACCTAGGGTACGGAGATAGCCAATGATGCATTTGTTGTGGAGTTATCTACAATCCCTGAAAAATGCTGTACCCCTCTTAGCCAGGTAAATTTTCCCTCTTTTTAAGGGGGCTACCGACAAAGCTCCTACAGCAGAGACTTAGAGGATCGATTCAGATCTTTAAAAACACCTCACTCCAAAATCTTCCAAAAACACAAGGTTGTGAAAACCTAATATTCGCTATCGCCACTGAGCTCTGGACTGTGCTACGTTTGCCTCAAATGCAAACTGTGTGTCCTGGGGCCGTTGGCCCACAGGACATTTTTTTAGTCTGCCGTCACCATCACGCTATTGTTAGTTTCAGCGGTGCTACTGGGCTGGGCACCGAAGTTGTCGATTAGCAGCGATCGCAGCACCTCGTGCAGCTCATCGCAGGGAATGCCCTGCTGCACCTTTTCGCCCAGGTGAGCCTCCTTGCCCACCTTGCCGCCCATGAAAATATCCACCCCTTCCACGGTTTTGCCGTCCTTGCGCACCTTGGTACCCATCAGGCCAATGTCGGCCACCTGGGGCTGACCGCAGGAGTTGGGGCAGCCCGTCCAGTGAATGCGCACCGGCTGCGACAGGGTGAGTTCTGCGTCTAGCGTCTCAGCCAGGGCTAGGGCGCGCTGCTTAGTCTCTATCAGGGCAAAGTTACAGAACTGCGACCCGGTGCAGGAGACCAGCGATCGCGTCAGCGCCGAGGGGGCGATCGAAAATTTATCCAGCAGCGGCTCTTGCCGCAGCACCGCCAGCCGCGAGTCGGGCACGTTCGGAATAATCACATTCTGCTCAACCGTCAGGCGCAGTTCGCCGCTGCCATAGACCTCTGCCAGCCGGGCCAGGTCAAAGAGATCGGCTGCCTGCAATCGCCCCACCGGAATGTGCAGCCCTACGTAGTTGAGCCCCACCTGCTTTTGGGGGTAAACGCCAATGTGGTCGCGCTTATCCCAGTCCATCTCGTCTTTGGGGGCGGCAGACAGCAGCGGCTGCCCGTAGGTGGTCTCCACGGCGGCCCGAAATTGATCCATGCCCCATTCGTCAATTAGCCACATCAGGCGGGCCTTTTGCCGATTCACCCGCGGGCCGTGGTCACGGTACACCTCCAGAATGGCGCGGCACAGCTCCACTACGCTGTCGTCGGGGGTGACCCAGGCATTGAGCGGAATCGCGGCCTCACAGCGGCGAGCGGAGAAAAAGCCCCCCACCACGACGTTAAAGCCCAGCACGTCCTCTCGGTAAGCGGGCACAAAGGCAATATCGTTAATCTCCGCGTGGATAGAATTGTCGCGGCCGCCCTCAATGGCGATATTGAATTTGCGGGGCAGATTGCTAAAGGCCGCATTGCCTTCGCCGTTAGCGGTAATCATGTCTTGAACTTTGCGCACCAGCCCCTGGGTGTCGATCAGCTCGTCGGCGTCAAGGCCCGCCACGGGTGATCCGGTGATGTTGCGCACGTTGTCCATACCCGACTGAACGGAGGTCAGACCCGCCGCGTGCATGCGCCGAAAAATATCGGGAATGTCTTCGAGCAGAATGCCTCGCAGCTGAAGGTTTTGCCGAGTGGTGATGTCGGCGCTGCCATCTTCGCCGTAGCGCTGGATAATCTCAGCCAGGGTGCGGGCCTTGTAGCCGTTGAGCAACCCGTTGGGCAACCGCAGCCGCAGCATAAACTTGCCGGGCGTCACCGGGCGAAAGAAAATGCCCAGCCACTTGAGCCGATGGGTGAGGTCGGTGTCGTCCACGGCTTCCCACCCTAGCTGGGCAAACTGCTCCAGCTCGTGCTTGACTAGCAGGCCGTCTTTATCAGCCTTAAACTGTTCAAACTTGTTGAGTTTGGCGGTGGCCGCTGTGCTGGCCGTGTTTATAGAAGTGGTCACTGGTACACCGTTGTAGCAAGACGTTTACCGACGTATTCCCTATCTGAGGCTCTAACTGGTGAAAGTCTCCCAGTCTCCCCCGGACGCTACTGCCTCAATCGCTACAGAACGATCGGGATCAGCCTAGGGTTAGGTGTGGCTAGCCTAGGACCGCTCTAAACAGGCTTTTGTATAGACTCATACGTTTTTGGCAGCACCATGCAGGCTCCGCAAGAGGCGGCTGCGCGAACTGCATAGTCAACCCTTGGGTTTCCCAAGGTCAGGCCCTATGGTGTAGAAAGCCGGTGCCCGCTGCTGCCAGTTTCAAAGTCAACTAGGAGCAATCTGTGTCCTCTTTTGATCAGTTTGCGGTTTCATCATTTCCGTCAGAGGCGGCCCGAACTGCGGTGGCCAAGCTGGGTGCCGGAGACTTTCACGATCGCTGGGAGCAGTCGCGCCAGGTCGCTGATCTGGGCGACGCGGCCTTAGACGATCTGCTGGCCATGCTTCAAAACAGCGAGTGCGATTGGGAAGCCCGCTGGTTTGCGGCTCGCGCCCTGGGGGAATTTGATCGACCCGAGGTAATTGCTGCCCTGGTCAACACCTTTGCCACCACGACCGATGAAGACCTGCGCCAGGCCATGGCGGCGGCCCTGACCCAGATTGGCCCGGCGGCGATCGCTGCTCTGGGCGAGCAGCTCGCTCAACCCGCAGCGGTACAGGCTCTAGCCCGCATTCACCACCCCGCCACTATTCCCTGGCTGAAATTGGCGATGGCCGATGGGCGATCGCCTGTACGGGCCACCGCCCTCGATGCCCTTAGCGCCTTTGCCGACCCCACCCTGCTGCCCTTAGTGCAGCAAAGCTTAGCGGATCCGGCGGTGGCGGTGCGGACGGCAGCAGTACGAGGCCTACTAGGACTACGATTTTGCCTGTCTGCCCAACAGCTGATCGACGCCCTCACGCCACTACTCAGAGACGCGGATGAACGAGTGGCCCAGCAAGCCGCCTACGCCCTGGGACGACTGTCGAGTGCGGCGGCAACAACGCCTCTGCTACAGCTGCTGCAAACCCCCGACATCCCTGAGGCCCGCCAAATTTTTATTGTGCAAGCCCTGAGCTGGCAGAATACTGCCACAGCCCTAGAAGGTCTGATTCAGTCCTGGGATCGGTTGAAGGAGCCCGCTCGACTGGCTCTGGTGCAAGGAATGGCTGCCGTGGCCCCTGACCATCGTTCCCAGGCCACCTCGGCCTTAGCGAACTGGCTGCAGCTGTTGCCGCCCACGGCTGAAAACGGCACTCTGCGTCGCCACCTGGTTCTGGCTTTAGGGCAGATGGGCGACCCAAAACTAGAGGCCGTTCTGCGATCGCTGCTGCACGACCCAGACCCTGGGGTGCAGCTCCATGCTGAGGCAGCCCTACGTCAGCTCCAGCCCCAATCTGCCTAATCAATTCTCGCCCGCTGCTGGGGAAGACTGAAGGATGAAGTATTGAGCCGGCATGGGGCTGAGGTAAACTGGCCCAGCCCGCGACTCGCTGCTGTTGGTCGAAAACCCCAGCGGCCTAAACCAGGTATCGCTACTTTCGATACCAAGTGCGGGGGTACGATCTGCTAATCAAGACAAGGGCGGTCTAACGAAACTCCGTTGGGCCAATTTTCTAGCAGCGGTGTGGATACCTGTCTAAAATGCGCATAGAGCAGCTCCAGGCGTTTTTATCGGTGGCTGAAACCGGCAGCTTTCAGGCGGCGGCGCAGCAGTGCGCGGTGACGCAATCCACTGTCAGCCGCCAGGTACAGGCCCTGGAGGCCGAACTGGATGCGCCGTTGTTTCACCGGGGGGCCCAGGCCAAACTCACGGTGGCCGGAGAGCGCCTGCTGCCCAAGGCCCGGCGCATCTACCAAGACTGGATGCAGGTTTCTAAAGATATTGCCGACCTGATGGCCGGTAAGCAGCCTGAGCTTTGCGTGGCGGCAATTCAGTCGGTGTGTGCCACGGTGCTGCCGCCAGTTCTCCAGCAGTTTTGCTCAGAGTATCCTCAGGTGCAGCTGCGGGTGACGGCTCTGGGCAGCGATCGCTCTCTCAAAGTGCTGCGCGATGGTCTAGTTGACCTGGCCATTGTGATGGATAATCCCCGCCTCACCACCCAGCCCGAAATGGTGGTCACGCCTCTCTTTGAGGAGTCGATTGAGGTGTTAATGGCGGGCAACCACGACCTAGCCCGGCAGCCTGCGATCTCTTGGGAAATGCTGGCTCGGTTTCCGCAGATTATTTTTAAAGACGGCTACGGCATGGCGCGGCTGGTGCAGCAGCAGTTTCAAGACCGAGGCGAGGTGTTTAACCCAGCCATGGAACTCAATACCCTCGATGCCTTTCGCGGCGTCATTCGCCAGGGTAACTTTGTCGCGCTACTGCCCCAGTCGGCTCTATCCGACTGCCACGATGACCCCACCCTGGCGGTGCGCCCCACCGAAGCGCCGGTGTTGACCCGCTCGGTGGTGCTGGTGACCACCCGCGATCGCCTAGTGATTCCCCCCATTCAGCGATTTCACGATCTGGTGCAGAGCCTGGCCACCCCCATTCGCTCTAGACCCGCAGCGGTGTCTTACAGTTAGGTAATCATCCTTTACGAACCCCTTTTTCCCAGGGTTAGCAGTCTCTATGAGCCACGAGTTTCGGGATTTGCTCAAGCAAGTTGGCAGCGGCAGTCACACCTCTAGGGCGCTGACCCGCGCCGAGGCCGAAGCCGCCACCCGCATGATGCTGACCCAGACAGCTACCCCGGCCCAGATCGGTGCGTTTATGATTGCCCACCGCATCAAGCGCCCCACCGCTGATGAACTGGCGGGCACCCTAGATGCCTACGCTGCCCTGGGGCCGACCCTGCCCGCGATCGCCCCCAACAGCGCCTACAACCGCCCGGCCCTGGTGCTGAGCTGCCCCTACGACGGTCGCTCGCGTACTGCCCCCGTCACCCTCATCACTGCTCTGGTGGTGGCGGCAGCCGGGGTGCCAGTGGTAATGCATGGCGGCGATCGCATGCCCACCAAAGAAGGGATTCCACTAGTCGAGCTGTGGGAACAGTTGGGTGTTGAGCTGCGCTCCCATAGCCTAGAGCAGGCCCACACCCTGCTCAACCGCACTGGCATCGGCTTTGTCTACCTGCCCCAACACTTTCCGCTGGCCCACGGGCTGGTGTCCTACCGCGAGCAAATTGGCAAACGCCCTCCCTTTGCCACGGTAGAGCTGCTGTGGTCGCCCTACGCTGGTCCCCACACCCTGGTGATGGGGTTTGTGCACCCGCCCACCGAGGAGTTTGCTAAGGGCACTTTTGCCCTGCGAGGCCAGACCGACTGGATTACGGTTAAGGGGCTAGAGGGCAGCTGCGATCTAGCGCGGGGCAGAACGGCAATAGTTGGGGTCAACCACCCTGGTCAGACTGATCGCCTGCTGCTGCACCCCCGCGACTACGGCCTAGAAGGCGACGATGTGGAACTGGGGGATGAGGTGACGCTGGGCGATCGCCTGCTGGATGTCATCTTGGGTAACCCTTCAGAACTCGCCAAAACCGCTCTGTGGAATGCCGGTTTTTATCTGTGGCAGGGGGGAGCAGCAGACTCGTTAGAGGCGGGGCTGGCTCAAGCCCAAGACATCATCGCCACAGGCGGCGCAATAGCCAAGCTAAATGAGTTGCAGCTCCAGGCTGCCAGCTTAAATCAACCGCTGGCCTACAGCCGCAGTTAGTTCAGCAGAGGTGGCACCGCCCATCGCCGGAGAGAATGTCTTTAGGCATGACCTCAAGCGGCGGCTAGCAACTCCACCAAGTCAGCCTTTTTGAGCTTAGACAGGCCCTTGACATCCCGTTTTTTGGCCATGTCTTTGAGCTGCTGAGTGGTCAGAGTCTCTAGAATCTTGCGGTCTGTAATCACCTCTGGCATCGGTTCAGGCGTCAAATAAAACACTTCTTCTAGCGCCTTGAGTTTCGCCTTAGTAGTGATGCCACAACCTAGTTTTTTGACTGGTTCGAAGTTTTTCCAATATTGCCGGGGGGCTTCATCAAGCCTAGCTATAAGCGAAACGGGTTTTACCCCTTTAAGCGGAGTCGCAGGCTGGCTCAACAAATAATCTATAGCAACAGAAATTTCTTCACGACTGGCGGTAGATAGATTGGTTTTGGGCAAAACCTCTTGAGTTAACGCCTGGGTAGCTACTACTGTCTCTGGCGCGTCATCCGCAATAATGCACCAAACCTTAGATAGGCCGGCCTCAGCCGCTACGGCATATACAAAACTGTTACCAATTACCTGGTACTGCTCAGGAGAAATTTCTTTAACGATCACTGGAACCCAGTTGCGACCATTCGAACCCAATTGATTTGCTGCTGACTGAATTAAATATTCATGAATTTCAGCAGGTTTGCCAGGCTCAATTTCATCAAAGGGCAGATACATTAAGTTTCCAATATCTGAGAAGCTCATTATAGAAAATACTCCTTAACAAGGTTTTGGTATTGTTCACGGGCTTGCTTAAAAGCAAATGCAGCTGGCATGTGCATAAAATCAGCCCTAGAAATAAAAGCCATATAGGGAATGCCAATCATTTTTCGGTTGCTGTGGGCTTGCGTATCCTTGGGATAGAAATAGGGCTTCAAGTCAAATCCTGAACAATTTTTTTTAGCATCTTTGATGATGCCATCGATTGCCTGATGCATTAGTTCTACCTGTGCAGGTGTCACCCGAAAAGCATTATTCAGAAAAATTGGCAACGCTATCGGCCCTGCATCTCCAAACTTTCTCCGCTCAACCTGGGTTTCCGGGATAAACTGTGTGATTGCCGTCCCAGCGTTCTGCAACGAGTGCAGATTGTCATGGCGTGCGGGAATCAAAACAACATCAGCGGCATAAAGAGCCTTTTGGGCAAAAATACGCCAGTTGGGTGGAGCATCAATCAAAATATAGTCATAATCGTTCTGAACAGATTCTAAGAGGCGACGGAGAGCATAAAATTTTATCTGCTGCCGCAGATCTTTTTCCTCTTTTTCACTTACCAATTGTTCATCAGCCAGAATAACATCAAATTCCGGTGGTTCTTTGACGCGGGGATGCTCAAATTTGTAAGTAGATATAATACTTCTGACGTCACATTCTTTATTGGAAAGTGCCTCAAAAACCTTACCGTTCAAAGGCTTAAGATTGAGAGCATCACCTAAGTCGCTTTGATTGGGATCAAAATCGACTATCAGAACTCGCTTTCTATATAGTGCTAGTGTGGCAGCAATGTTTAGAGTTGTAGTGGTTTTTCCCACACCACCCTTGTTATTGTAAACTGCCACCATCAACGCTCTACTTGGGGCTTCTATCCGACGTTTAATTTCACTTACAGTATGCTCAAAGTCTTCCTTAAGAGAAAGACATGGCGTAATTGGATGAATAACTTTCCCGTGCTTGCGAAACAGCTGAACGTGATTGGCATTGGTGAGAATTCCCCACTTAACCGTTTTTGAGTCTGGGTGTAAGAGATATTGCTTTAATTGAAAAGCAGCCTTACGATAATTTGGATGTTTTTCATCAGATAGATTTTCACACCGGCCCTTAACTTCCATATAAAGATATGGATTTTTTCTAGTGCTTAAAAAAATATCTTCTTCGCCAGGATTTTTCCGGGCGGCTTGATCTACAAATCTTTTGCCTACAGGAAATTGAGGTAGAATTTCCAAATTCTCGAACCCCAAAGCATTTAGAAAGACTTTAGAAAAGTTGTGTTCCACGACTGCTTCTGGTGCGTCGCCGGGAAGATCTCTTAGAACTTGTGCTAGGCTCATGGTTATTTTTGGGGCTTTACCCTAGTCGTAACGAATGTGACTGAAGGTATCCGCAGATTTTCTGCTGATTTCATCGAAGCTTTATGTAATGCGGTAGTTAGCGATGGCTGCCCATTATCTTTTAGTCCCGCCAGATCCGCATATTCAACATACCCAGCCGACCACGATCGCCATCACCTAATTCTTGAGCCTTGCTAATTATTCTTGTGTAAAGAATATTTTTTTATTAGCAAACCAGCTATAGGGCCTGCACTTCTAAATTTCAATCACGACGGAGCACTAAGTCTCTATATTCAAAACAGAATGTTTTGCGTAGAGCTGGGCGATGATGCAGTTCTGGGCGATCACCTGCTAGACATTCTCACGGGCACCCCTTCAGAACTCGCCAAAACTGCCCTGTGGAATGCCGGGTTTTGCCTGTAGCAGGGCAGCATTGCCGATTCTCTCGCAGGGGGCTTGGCCGAGGCTCAGACGCTACTGGCGACTGGCAAAGCGCTGGCCAAACTAGAAGAATTTTGCCAGCAGTCCGCCGACTTGACCCAGGCTCTCACCTACAACCACAGTTCAATCCCCGCCGGGTGAACCAATACTGCCCGCTGGCGGTTTCAAGATCAGGGCAACAAGACCAACCCGGCACTCACCACGATAAATCAAGGGAAAACTCAGTTGACAGGAGCATTCTCGATCAAGTAGCGAAAAAATCTCGGATAGAGGCAAAATTTCGCCGTTTATCAAAGAATTGTGAAGGTCACATAGGATTTCTATAAAGTGCCTCTGGCCCTGCAACCTCAGGGTTTCGGGCGCGTCATAGAAGCTCAGCAATGAGGAGCATTGTGATTTCGACTGATGAGATGGGCAGACTGCGGGAGTCGGCTAAATTCAGGCCGCACTACGGAAGTGTCTATCTACCTCATCAACATTACACTTCAAAGACTCTACGGGGAATGAACGAGAATGACTCAAACTAACTGGGCTAAGCTACTGCGGTTAGCACCGCTTTCGGCAATTTTGGCGACTTTAACTATTGGCAGTGGGGCGGCGATCGCCCTGGCCGCTGAAGGCCCCATTCAAAATTTTAACTGGCTCAAAGACGAAGCCCTGCTCGACCAGGCCCTCGATGCGGCCCACACCAAAGATGATGACGACGATGACGATGATGATGACGACGACGTAGAATCGGGCGAGGTTATTTACCAGCAGCGTCGCACCACGACCACGACCACGACCACCAACGTCAACCAGGTCAGCTTTAGCGATATTTCCACCAATTACTGGGCGAGCAGCTTTGTCTATCGCCTCTCCGCTATTAAAGTTGTCAGCGGATTCCCCAGCGGAAATTTCTTGCCGAGCAACAATCTCACCAAAGCCCAGTATGCGGCGATGATTGCCCAGGCCTTTGATATGCCTGCTTCGCGTCAAACCGTCACCCTGCGCAACGTCAACCGCAGCTATTGGGCCTACAGCGCTATTCAAAAAGCCTACTCCATGGGCTTTTTGGAGGTTTCCAATGGGATGTTTGACACCAACGGCACTATGACCCGTCTCGACATGTTGGTGATGCTAGCCCGAGGGCTGAACATTACCCAAGTCACCTCTGGGCAGTCGGTCGATAGCCTGTTGAGCATCTTCAGCGACGCCAACCAAATCCCCAGTGAGTATCGCGTCATTATCGCGGCTCTGGTGGAGCGCGGCATTTTGGTGAACTATCCCACCATCACCCAGCTAAACCTGTTTGGGGTGGTTTCTCGCGCTGAAGCTTGTAGCTTTGTCTACCAGGCCCTGGCCTACATGGGCAAGGTCGAAACCGTTGAGTCGGCCTACATCGTCAACAGCAGCAACTTCTCTAGTCTGACCGAAACTATCACCACCACCACCGAAACTACCACCGAAACCGGCGGAACGAACGTGGACAATGATGATGACGACGATGATGATGACGACGATGATGATGATGATGATGACGATGATGATGATGACGATAACGATGGCCGCAGACAGAACTGCAACCAGGGCATTGGCAATGGTGCTGAGGGCTGCGACCCCGGCAACTCTCGCCCCCGCGGCGGCAGCAATGACGAGGGTGGTCGCACCCCCGGCAATCGCTAATCTACGTTCTCTGTCCTGATAAGTGTTACAAGACGCCCTGCGGGGCGTCTTTTTTTGCGCTTAAGAATCAGGAGTGGGGGTGTCGATGCCAAAGGCTTGAGCGGGGGGCAGCTGGAGCAGGCTGAGCAAGCCATCGAGCATGTATTGAACGGCTAGGGCAGCCAGCAGCACCCCCAACACTCGGGTAACCACGTTAATGCCGATTTGGCCCAGCACCTTAGCCAACGGCCTTGACAGCAGCAAAAACAGATAGCACAGCAGCAAGACCACCGCCGCCGCCCCTAGCACTACGCTCAACCCCAGGTAATAGTTGGTTGACTCCCGCGATAGCACTAAAATGCTGGCCAAACTGCCCGGCCCTGCAATCAGCGGAATTGCCAACGGAAATACGCTGACATCTTGCTTGGTGCCCGCTTCCTGCACCTCAGCCTCGGTCTCGCGCTCCTGTTGCACAAAGATCATGTCGAGAGCAATCTTAAACAGCAAAAACCCCGCCGCAATTTGAAAGGCTTGCAGACTAATGCCCAAATTGTGTAGCACGTAAGCCCCAGTAAGCCCAAATGCGAGCAGAATACCGGCTGAAACTGCCACCGCTCGCGTGGCGATCTGGGTTTGCTCGGCCTCGGTGCGATCGCTTACCAAAGCCAGGTACAAGGGCGCTAACCCCACCGGGTCAATTACCACAAACAGGGTCAGAAAGGCTTTAGCAAACAGCGGCAGAATGATCGGCATAGGGTTGCTTAGGAGACTGCCTCAAATCTACCGCTGTTCGGCCCAAACGGTCGCCTCCCCCTGTGTTAGACCAAAGATATAGATCACTAGTCCAGACAGGTTTCAGCTATTGCAGTCAAGACTCGGCGCTTTTTCTGAAGGATTAACCAGCTACCAGATCAAAGTTTTAGCGGCTGTGACCATGCTGGTAGATCACATCGGCGTGGTGTTTTTTCCTGAGGCGATCGGATTTCGCATTGTTGGGCGGATCAGCTTTCCGCTGTTTGTTTGGCTGCTAGTGCAGGGCGAGGCTCACACTAAGCATGTGGGGCGTTACGGTCTGCGGTTGGCAGTGTTAGGCGTGGTGTCTCAGCCGATCTACCAACTCACCTTTGATACGGCTCGGCCCAATATTTTGTTTGAGCTGCTTTTGGGGCTGATCTGTCTGCGATTAGCGCGGGGGTTTCCCCGCTTTCAGCTGCCCATTTGGATTGGAGGGGCGGGTCTAAGTGAACTGCTGGCTATGGGTTACAGCAGCTATGGCATTGGGCTAATCGCTCTTACCCGCTACTACCGCCCCACTGTGCTGTGGGGGTTAGCCTGGGTTGGTTTTCACCTGTTTTGGGCCTGGCGAGAAGGGCCGTTTCAACTGCCGGCGATCGCCGTCTCGCTGATCTTTTGGCTGGCCAGTAGGGAGCGGGGAGCCAAGGCGCGATGGTTTTATGCCTTTTATCCTGGCCATCTAGCCCTGCTGTGGCTCATTCGGCAGGGTTTGAATTAGCGGCAGGTGGCAAGCTCTTACTACCCGAGGGCTAGGGGAATTCACGTCTGCGGCACCGCTTAGCAATACCCCCGACAGTCAGCAGTCGTTCTGCTAACCGTCGGGGGTACTGGTTCGGGATGGAGACGCGGTTTAAGCCGAGCTTACAAAAAATGGTCGATCGCCACTGCCGAAACAGCAGCAAAAACGGTGATTGACAGGCCCACCAGTGGGTTCTGCCCCTGAGCAACCGCAAAGCTTGTAATCACGCCAGCCCCTAGAGCCGCGATCGCAACAGAGCCAATCCAGTCTTTTTGTAGGTTATGCATGGGTTCTTAAAAGTGGGGTATGACGCCGAAGAACGGGGCAGCAGTTGTGTATGGAAACTACGTACCTAACCCTAGGGCTGTTCAGACCTCACGCTACCACCCTGACCGGGGTCAAATGAAACCGCAGCGGGGAACTGATACCAAGCTTAAGGCTTAGTTAAATTAGTTAACATTCTTCCCATAGAAGGAGCAAGCCCAACGGAAAAACCAGCCTCAAGTGAGAGGTTGAGGCTATTCGACGCGACGGGTATTGCCTGCTTTGACCCAGCCTTCCTGGCCGTTAGACACCACTCGTACCTTGACCCACGACTGGTTGGCGGGTTCTTCGAGCACCACCACTGCTTCGTTGACATCCACGCCCCCCACCTGGGGAAACTCGACCCCAGGACCTTCGCGCATGACCAGGCCAATGGGCTGCACGACCGTGGCGTTGTAGGTACCGGGTTCAAGAGCGGCCTCTGCCGGCGGCTCCGCTGGGGCCGGTGGGGCTTCGACCACAGGCTCGGCAGGGGCTTCTGGGGCTGCTTCTGGGGCTGGGGTCGGCATTTCATCGCCGTACAGGGGCTTGGGCGGTAGCACCGACAGGCGACCCATGAAGTAGCGGGCAGTGGCCACCCCTGCCATCGACAGCAGGATGAGGGCGATCGCCATGCCCAAAATTAATTTTGATAGGCCAATGAAAAATCCTTTCATGGAGGCAGCGGGCCGGAGGTAGGGTCTACAGCTTGCTAATGGTACAGCACCTCTTGGCAATCGGCATGGGGAAACTAATCGCCACTGGGGAGAGTGGGGCGAAATCGGGGGTCGATGCCGCTGCGGGAGGCCATGCGGGCTTTACCCGCCGCTGCCCAGGCTTGCAGCGCCTCAATTTGCTCCTGGGCGGTGCGAGCCAGGGGCACCATTTCGCTGGCGGCAGTGAGAATATCGTCGGTGGTAAAATCGCGGTTTTGGCTAAAGCCCAGGTGCATTGCCTCGACAATCGCCTGCTCGATCTCAGCCCCCGAGAAGTCGGGGGTTTCGTAGGCCAGCCGGGCGGTGTCGAAGGTCTTGAGGGTGTGGGGCCGCAGGCGCGAGAGGTGAACCTCAAAAATAGCCTGGCGATCGCTCTGGCTGGGCAGACCAACAAAGAAAATTTCGTCAAAGCGACCCCGACGCAGCATCTCTGGCGGCAGAGCCTGAATATTGTTGGCCGTGGCCACCACAAACACCGGGGAGGTTTTCTCCGCCATCCAGGTGATAAAGGTGCCAAAGACCCGACTGGCGGTGCCTGAGTCGCCCCGGCCATCCATGCCCGCAAAGGCCTTATCGATTTCGTCAATCCACAGCACGCAGGGGGCCAGGGCTTCTGCCAGCTGAATCATTTGGCGGGTGCGGGCCTCTGACTCGCCCACCAGGCCACCAAACAGCCGGCCCACATCGAGGCGCAGCAGGGGCAGGTGCCAGTGGTGGGCGATCGCCTTGGCAGTCAGCGACTTGCCTGTACCCTGAATGCCTAGCAGCAGAAGCCCGCGCGGATGGGGCAGGCCGTACTGGCGGGCTTTTTCGGAGAAGGCGGTACCTCGCTTTAGCAACCAGTCTTTGAGGTTGTCGAGGCCACCAATGTCAGAGATCTGCTCCCTGGCCGGGTAGTAGTCGAGAATTTGGGTCTGACGAATGCTCTGGCGCTTTTCGTCGAGAATTAGGTCGAGGTCGTTGGGGTCAAAAGCTCCATGGGCCGCGATCGCCCGCGACAGCACCCGCCGAATGCGCTCCAGTGACAGCCCCTGGCAGGTGCGCACGACCTCTTCCAACGTAGCCATCGGCAGGTTAGTGCCGGTCGAGCCCAAGAGCTGCTGCACCTCGTGCCGAATGGCAGCGGCATCAGGCAGGGTAAACTCCAGCACCGTCACGGTCTCGCTCAGCTCGTCGGGGATAGTGAGCTGGGCTGAGAGAATGATCAGCGTCTTAGGTTGAGCCTTCAGCCGTCGGGCCAGGTTGCGCAGCTTGCGAGAGATCGCCACGTCGTCTAGAAAGCGGTGAAAGTCGCGCAGCACGAAGATGGCTGGAGCCGTGGCGGGCAGCTTTTCCACCAGTTCTAGCGCTTGCAGGGGGTTGCGTTTGCCAAAGCCCGCGTCGTTGAGGTTGCCCTGGTAGCCATCGACAAAATCCCAGGTGTAGAGGGCGCGGTTGCCCTGCTGGGTGGCGCAGGCGGCAATGTCGGCCTCGGCCCGCTCTTCCTCGGCGGTGGCGATATAGATAATCGGGTAGCGGGCGCGAATCAGTAAACCCAGTTCGTCGGTAAAACCCATGTCAGCGCGACTCAGTTATCCCACAGTGCTCGGTTGATGTTTCCAGCCTATCGGATTTTAAGGAGTCCCTGCCCCCCTCGTGAGCATGAAGCTATAAATTCATGCTCTTTAGCGATCGGGCTGGTTTAGCTGCTGCTGAAGCTGAGTTAAGGCTGCCCAGCGGTGATCTACGGGTTTAGCGGCAGCTGTCCCCTGTCCTCGCAGCTCAATGCCGGGGCAGTCTTCATCGCAGATCTGAGGCATGGGCAGCGCCAGGCAGATTTGCTCGTAGACCCAGGTTTCGGGGTAAAAGTGGCCGTTGGGGGGCAGGGTCTCAAACAGATCCTCCACCGCCACCTCCCGTTCTAGCGGTAGGGTGGCGGGGTCAGGCTCATGCTCAAGCCAAATTAGCTCCTGAGCCGACAGCGCTACGCGGTGATTGTAGGCCTGCAAACAGCGATCGCAGGTCAGCGTCACAATCGTATCGGCTCTGGCCTTGACCTCCAAGTAGGTGCCCTGGTGGGTAATTGTCATCTCGCCCCGCACGGGGGTTAGGGTTTCCAGCTCCGCTAGGTGCTGGTCAAGCTCAACGGTGAGAGTCTTCTCAGGCCGCTGTAGCAGGTTGGGGATATAAACTTTCTCCATTGTTTTTGCCTCCCATGGCTCGCGCTGTCTGTGTGCGACTTAGCCGTCTGTAGCCTCGTCGTCCTGCTGTCCGGCTAGACAGACCACGAGGCGGCGATCGGGCTCGCGACCGCGACTAAAGGTAGAAAGCCCATCCTGGGCGGCTAAGAAATGGTGCATTTGCCGCCGCTCGGCGGATGAAAGCCCCTGCATTTCGTACTTCTCACCGCTGGCCAAGACGCGTTCAGCGGCCTCGGCAGCCATGGCCTTAAGCTCTTCAAGCCGTTTAGCTCGGTAGCCCGCTAGCTCGATGGTAAAGGCCTGCTGATCCGCTTGCTCTTTGCCCAAATTGAGGGTGGTGTTGGCCAAATACTGAATCGAGTCGAGCACCGTGCCGCCATCGCCGATCAGCGCCTGCACCTGCTCGGGCGACAGAGGCTCTTCGGCAATGGTGAGCCAGCAGCTCTCCCCAGACTCGTCTTCGACCGGGTGAGCGGTGACAGTGCTGGTCAGCCCCTGCATGGTGAGCAGGGTGGTTAACCAGTTGACGCCAGCGGTGGCAGCATCGGTGGCCATGGGCTACGCCTTTTTCTTCTTGCTACGTCCGGGTTCAAAGGGCAGGGTCTGCCGATTTTCCTCAACCTTGGTTTCGG
Source organism: Leptolyngbya sp. FACHB-60 (assembly GCF_014695775.1). Lineage (GTDB taxonomy): Bacteria > Cyanobacteriota > Cyanobacteriia > Phormidesmidales > Phormidesmidaceae > Nodosilinea. The sequence continues at coordinate 47,179 of NZ_JACJOX010000014.1, forward strand.
CATCGACGATTTTTTGCAGATTCTCAGGCAGAGGCTCTCGCGAAAGAATAAACGTTTGCAAGGTCTGAAAGATGTTAGCAATTAGCATGTACATCAGCACCCCGGCAGGCAGGGGAAAGAACAGGAACATGCCGGAGAAGATGATCGGCGTGAACTTGTTAACGGCGGCCTGTTGAGAGTTTTCGCTACTTGTGGAGCCCTGGCCGGAGAGCACCTGGTTGAGGTACAGGCTGGCCCCAAAGCCCAGAATCATGATCAAAATATCCCAGTGGATGGCACCGTCTTCACCGGTTACACCGATGCGGCCCAGGGCTTTGATAAACAAAAACCCTTTGTTGGCCGCTAAACCTGGAGCCTGCACTCGCACGGTCGCTTCACCTGGGGCTAGCGCGGTGATATGGCCTTCGGCATCGATCGCAACGACATCCTCACCCTTGGTAATTTCCCACTTGGGCTGGAAGCTGTCTACGTCTTCGTTGTACTCGGCAACAAGGGTCTCGATAGATTCGCCTTCAGCGGTTTGCAGGCGCACGTCGGTTTTTTCGCCCACCACGAGCTTGTTGCCACCGGGCATCACCGCCGAGATGGGGAAGTGAGACCCGTCAGAGACGTAGATGGCCTTGGGGGGCGTGGTAAACACCTGGAGCTGAATCTGCTCAATCTTTTCTTGGGGAAAGACCTGAACGTTAACGTCGTAGTTGATGTCAGAAAACGGCGACCCCCGCAGGGTGGCGAATAGGGCAAAGAGAATGGGCATTTGCAGCAGCACCGGAAAGCAACCTGCCAGGGGGTTGCCAAACTCTTTGTAAACCCCGCTCATCTCCTCTTGCAGCTTGGTGGGGTTATCTTTGTAACGCTCTTGAATCTCTTTGACGCGCTTTTGCATTAGAGGCTGGGCCACCTTCATACGCCGCATGTTGCGAATTGAGCCGGCGTTGAGGGGGTACAAGGCAAAGCGAATTACCAGAGTGAGGGCCACAATGGCTAACCCGTAGCTGGGCACGATTCCATAGAAAAAATCTAGGATCGGCAACATGATGTTGTTAGTCAGAAATCCAATTCCAAAATCCATGGGCACCTGAACCCTGCTACAGGGGATACGACGTTAACTGCTTAGTTACCTAATCTACCCCATCGTTGGGGAGACAAGCCGCCCCAGCGGGTTGGGATTGCCGTAAGTTAGCTCTTGCCAAGGGAGCCGCTGACGGCCTGGGCTGCGGGAGAGATGCGCTCGTTCATGTATTCGTATACTTCGCGAAACCGGGGCATAGAGCGCAATTCTAGGCGGCTGCCATCCTTGAGGGTGACGACCATGTCGCCCCAAAGGCCCAGCCCGCGAGGCACCGTGACAATTTTACTGATTTCGTTGTAGATCAAGTCGGTGCGCTCGCGCCCCAGCCAGCCGCCGGTCACCGAAAGCCGCCGACTGGTAATGCGGTAGCGCAGCCACAGGGCGCGGGTGATGGCTCCAACCGTGAGGGGAAGGCAGATAATCGTGAAACCCAGCAAAATATTGATGATTAAATCGCCAATGTGGGGGCCGCCTTCGTAGAACACATCCTCACGAATGCCCATGGAATACCTCTAGCTTGGTAAACAACTGCTCTAATTCTCGCAAAAATTCGCCATATTCGCACTCAGCCGCCCCGGGCTTCAGGCTGATGACGATCCACTGAGAAGGACGCAGGCGGGGCAGTAGGATGCGCAGGGCAGCGCGCACTCGTCGCTTGAGGCGGTTGCGCACCACGGCTCGCTTGTGCACCTTGAGGCTCACAACAATGCCAATGCGTGAATCATGGGCGTTAGGGGTCACGGGTTTGGCCTGGGCTGGAGGTAGCGACCACGCCCGCATCAACAGGTGGGCAGAGGCCACTTTTCTGCCCTGCCGATAGACCTGGGAAAAATCTCGCGATCGCCGCAGCCGATGGTGTTTGGGCAGCACTACCGATCCTCAACGCGCAACAATAGTCCTGGAGCTTAAGGCAGCCCCAGGACTTTGCAATGATCTACGAACGGTGAAGGGAGTAACCCCAGCTCGAGCTAGACGGCGAGCTTGGCCCGGCCCTTGCGGCGGCGAGCTTTAATCACCTCCTGACCGGTGTGGGAGCGCATACGAGCGCGAAACCCGGAGGTTCGCTTTTGCTTTCGGTTGGTGCCCTCTAGGGTGCGCTTGCTCATGGCTTAGTCTCTGCCTGTTTCTGCTAAAAATCACGGTCTCATATAATAGCACCCACTGGCCCCTAGCGGTCGTGGTTGCTCTCAGAGGCAATCTCCATCGGCCAGGTGCCGACGTACTGGTTGACTACATCACCCTGGTACATCATTCTCAGGTTGAAGTAGTGGTAGCCATAGCGGCGGGTATTGCGCACATTGGAGAGCACCACCACCAGGTCGGTGTTGGCCTCAATCGGCTGCTCAGGAATGATTTCAATGCGGTTCTCGTCCTGAATCCAGTCGATGGCTTTGACCGGAATCACTTCACCACCGCGCCAGTCGCCCTTGCGTAACTCGATGGCGTTGGGGTCAAACCGACCGCCAATTTCGGTAAAGCTATCGGGATAGTCAATTTCTAGTGAAATGACATCGCGCGGCAGCTTGTTGCGCATGATGTTGAGGTAGTAGCGGGAGTTGGTGCTACGCGGATAGTTGAAATCAATCATGTATCTGAGTCGATACTCAATTTCAACACCGCCAAAGATGGTCAACCCGGTCTGAGCCTGGGTGGGTTGGGGCAGCGCGGTGCTAAGGCCAACCGCTGTGGCCACAGCGACCAGCCCCAGGGCGGCCAACTTAAGCAATTTCTTAAGGGATGTCATGGTGTACCTCCAATGAAAACTATCTGGCCGGGTAGCTTGGGGCAACCAATCTAGGCCACCCATCACAATAGCTCTAGCGGCCTAAGGGCGTGCTCCGATCTGTGCCAGTGATGCAACCGGGCTTTTGATATCGGGGAATTCTCAGGGAATTAGCTCCCAAACCTGCCCCAATCCTACCATTTAGCCTCTGTTCCTCAGGGCTTGGCGGTGCGGCTACTCGCCGTCGTCGTCGATAATGGCGTTGCGATCGAGCAGCAGCAGGTTGCGCAGCTGGTCGGTGTCGAACTCGGTGAGCCAGCCTTCGCCTGCGCTGACTACCTGCTCGGAGAGGGCTTTTTTGCTCTCAATCATCTCGTGGATGCGCTCCTCTAGAGTGCCGGTGGTGACAAATTTGTGCACCTGCACGTTGCGGGTTTGGCCAATGCGAAAGGCGCGGTCGGTGGCCTGGTTTTCGATCGCCGGGTTCCACCAGCGATCGTAATGGAACACGTGGTTGGCGCGGGTGAGGTTGAGGCCTACTCCCCCGGCCTTGAGGGAGAGAATAAACAGACGCGGCGCAGCGGGGTCATTTTGAAACCGCTCGACCATGGCCTCTCGCTGGTTTTTGGTGGAGCTGCCGTAGAGAAACAGCGCTTCTTGGCCCAGATAGGACTGGAGGTGTCGCTGGAGTAGTTTGCCCCACTCGGCAAACTGGGTGAAGATGAGGGCGCGATCGCCCTCAGCAATCACTTCCTCCAGCATTTCATCGAGCCGCTGAAGCTTGCCCGATCGCCCCTTCAGCCCCAGGCTCGACTCCTGCAAAAACTGGGCCGGGTGGTTACAGATCTGCTTCAGTCGGGTTAAGAGAGCAAGAATTTGCCCCTTGCGCTGCACCCCGGTGGTGTCATCCAGGGTTTTTAGGGCCGCATCGACGGTCTGCTGGTAGAGGTTGGCCTGCTCGGCCGACAAACCGCAGTACACGCTCATTTCCTGCTTTTCGGGCAGGTCTTGAATGATGCTGCGATCGGTCTTGAGGCGGCGTAAAATAAACGGCTGCACCAGACCCTTTAGCGCCTTGAGGGAAGCCACATCGCCATAGCGCTCGATGGGGGTAGCAAAGCGCCGCTGAAAGAAATTTTTCGGCCCTAGGTAGCCGGGGTTGAGAAAGTCCATGATCGACCACAGCTCGCCCAGGCGGTTTTCCACTGGCGTGCCGGTGAGGGCAACGCGGAACTGGGCCTCGATCTGGCGGGCCGCTTTAGACTGCTTGGCGTCGGAGTTTTTAATGTTTTGAGCTTCGTCAAGGACTAGGCAGGGCCAACTCACCGACTGGAGAGGTTTGAGATCTCGGTAAATTAGCGCATAGCTAGTGATTACCAGGTGCTTGCCCTGCACGGCTTTGGCAAAGCTGGCCCCCTTGGGGCGGCGATCGCCGTGGTGCATCAGGGTTTTGAGCTGGGGAGCAAACCGTTTGACCTCCTTTTCCCAGTTGCCCAGCACCGAGGTGGGGCACACCAACAGCACCGGGGTCTCAAGCCAGCCGTTGTCTTGCAGGTAGAGCAAAAAGGCAATTAGCTGAATGGTCTTGCCCAGACCCATGTCGTCGGCCAGGCAGGCCCCTAGGCCCCACTGTTCTAAAAATGCCAGCCACGATACCCCGCGCGCCTGGTACGGCCGTAGGGTGCCTTTAAAGCCGCTGGGGGCCTCCATTTCTTCGAGGGTTTGGTTGCCGGTGGTGAGGGTTTCAATCAGGGTTTGCAGTGCCCCGGTGGCCTCAAAGCTGACCACCGGAAGCCGATCGATCAGCTGAGTGTCGCCGGTGCTAATTCGCAGGGCATCTTCCACCGAGAGGGGCGTGGCGGTCTTTTGCCCCGCCAAAAACTGCCGAGCCGCTTTCACATCTTGGGGCTTCAGCTCAACCCAGCGTCCGTTGATTTCGACCAGCGGTGAGCCCTGGTTAATCAACTGCTCAAACTCGGCGGTGGAGAGGGTTTCCCCTGCGATCGATAGCTCCCAGCGAAAGTTGAGCAGGCTTTTGAGGCCGAGCCGCTGCCGCTGGTTTTGGGGCGGCACCTCCGCCTGCACCTTGAGGCCCAAGCGTCCGGCTCCGTCTTCGGTAGTTTGGGCTAGACCAGGGGGAAGTTGTACCTCGACGCCGTTGTCTTGCAGTTGCCAGGCCGATGCCTTAATAAACTGGTAGGCCTGGATCGGATCGAGATCGCAGTGGGCCGGATGCTGCTGACGCAGACTCTCGCGAATTGGGTCGTACAGCCGAGCGGCGCGACCCAAGGCTCCGAGCAGGGTCTCTTGAGGTGACTTGAGGGTCGCCCCCTGGTGGTGCAGCTCGTCTACGGGATGCTGCCAGATCTGATCTGCTCCCATCTGCCAGTCGGGATTAGCGGCTGACTGAAGCTGGTACAGAAGTTGCCAGGGCTGTTCGAGTTCGGCGGGTGGCTGTAACACTAGCCGCAGGCGAAACTGGGTGGCAGGGTCTTCTGCCAGGGTCTGCAGCGGCGTGGTCCAGGTAGTGAGAGCCTCTTGCAGACGGGCGCTGGCGGCGGCGCTGGCCTCTAGGGTTCCCCCTGGCTGGCTTAGAGCCTGGAGCCAGGGCTGAATCGGCAGCTCTTTGCTGAGATTGCCCAGGCCGTTGAAGGACTGGGCCTGGGCCGCCTGTCGCACTTGGTGGTCGACTACAGCGGCTAAAAAAGTGAGTAGCAGCGGCTGAGGGTCGAGTAGGGGCACCCCACAGCCCAAGGGGGCTTCACCTTTGGCAACGGTTGGCAGATGGGTGCGGCAGATCACGGGCATAGCCCGCGAAAAATTGCGCAGGCGCTCTTGGTCGGGCGCGCTGTCGAGTAGGGGATGCCAGCCTGCTGCCAGGGTTTGGCTAGTGAGTTCTAAGCCCGGCAGAAACTTGCCCCGAGCTAGGAGGTTGAGGCCCCAGCGAGCAATGTGACCCCAGTAGCGCAGGTCGGCCCCGATCTCGCCGGGACCAGTGAGAGTTTGCTGCCCCAGAGGTAGGGCAAGCAGCATAGGCAAAAAGTCGGCTATGCCTAGGTGCCAGCCCTGAATTTGCCAGGGGTGAAGCACTGTGTTGGCCTGGACCGAATCGTCGGTCTGAGCATCGACTCGGGCTGAATGGACTGGTATAAGAGCTGATGGCGTAATCTGGGCGGGCAGCGGCAGGGCCAATTCTCCCCAGACCGGGCCGATGGCGCGCGTCGCTGCTTTTGGCCCACGCGACGCCCCTCGTCGACCGCTGCTCTCCGGTGCTTTTTTAGCACCTTTGCCAGTGCCTGCCGCTTGGGTCAACGCCGGTGGAAATAGCTCTCCGGTCGCAGAACGGCCCACCAGCTGCTTTTGCATGGCGGTGAGCACTTGGGCCAGGTCGGTTTGGGCAAGGGAATAGGGATGGGGGTGCAGGCCGTCCCAGGGGGCGAGCCCCTCTGGCGGCAAGGGCTGCCAGGCCTCGGCCCAGAGAAAGAACTGCTGCGCCTGAGGAACCCAACTGACGTGTAGTATTGCCATTAGCCCTGTATCTACGACTCGCTCAAAAGTTTGGCATGGGTTGGGAGCAGGTAGATAGGGCCAGTTGCCCCCCAGTTGCGGGTAAAACGCCAGTGAGTACCCCGGCGGGTAAGCCCATCCCTAAAGCCCCGTCCTCGGTTACACCGGGTGTGCAGAAAACCTGCTTAATTTGCCTATCTTACTCTCTTCGGCTGGCCCTGACGGGGCATCCTCGATAACCTTTAGGCATATTCCATAGTGACTGGGGTGTGGTCGCTGGGTTTTTCCCAGCGACGAGGTTCGAGGTCAATGGTGCAGCTGAGGGCGCGATCGCTCAACCCTGCCGACAGATAATGGTGGTCAATGCGCCAGCCCATGTTTCGCTGAAACGCGGCGGTTCGGTAGTCCCACCAGCTAAAGTGCCCCCCCTCATCGTTGAATAGGCGAAAGCCATCCTTAAGCCCTACCGCTATCACCTCCTTGAGTGCCTCTCGTTCGGTGGGCGAGGACATAATGTGTTTCTCTTTGCCTTCAGGGTTATAGATATCTTTGTCCTCGAGGGCGATATTGAAATCACCGCAGACATTCAGGTTGGGATATTCGGCGAGCAGGGCAGCTAAATAGTCTTTTAGGCAGGCTAGCCAACGCAGCTTGTACGCGTACTTTTCGCTGCCAATAGAACTGCCGTTGGGCACGTAGAGGTTCACTATATAGATGTCGTCCCATAGCCCGGCGACCACCCGCTTTTGGTCATCTAAGTCGCCAACGCGGTCTTCCCCCAGCACTGGGGCGAAGCCGTATTGCACCTTCTCTAGGGGCTGACGACTGAGCAAGGCTACTCCGTTATAAGACTTTTGGCCGTGGATATAGGCGGTATAGCCCAGCTCTGAAAAGGCTGCGGTGGGAAACGTCTCGTTAACCACCTTGGTTTCTTGCAGGCACAGCACATCCACTGGATTGGTTTGCAGCCACTGGGTCGCATGGTCGAGGCGCGATCGAATGGAGTTGACGTTCCAGGTGGCAACTTTCATAGCGGGGGTTAAGCTAAACGGGTAGGGTCACAACGTTCTAGCTTAAGGGGTTGACCGCCCAAAAAGATCGCGCCCAAAGGATCGCAACCGTGTCACCAGAACCCCCCTCAAATTCACAACCAGAGGGCAAAGCTCTGGTCAAGGAAGTGTGTCGTCGCATTCGGCTGGCTCGCAGCTACTGGGATGCCCACAACAATGCCGCTTGCCGGGGCGAGCGAGAAAAGGCGCTAGCCCTCTACAACACTCTCGCCAAGGAGCAAAAAGACCAGATTCCCCAGACCCTGCGGGTGTGGCTGCGCTACCGCAGCGAGAAATATTTTGGCGCGCATCAGACGCAGCCGGGGAATAAGAGGCGATCTGCCAAGGGCCGAAGTAAGAAGTAGACAGGGGTTTTGGTAGAATACTGACAAGTTTAGGGGAATTAGCTCAGTTGGTAGAGCGCTGCGATCGCACCGCAGAGGTCAGGAGTTCGAATCTCCTATTCTCCATTCTCTCAAACGCTGTACGTTCGCACGCTAAATGTCGCGGTTCGCAGATTAGTGTCGTTTTTCGCAGATTAGTGTCGCTTTTGCTTAAATAAGAGATTTACACAGGTGAATATGCTGTTCGCAAGTTAGATGTCGTAAACACTCAATTCTGAGTTTCCTCCGCTGGTGCAATCGCAGCGCTCCTTTCAACCCTCCCAAAGGCTCTTGAATGCAGGATCCACCTAACCGAAAAACTTCTCTCATCCACCCATAGCTGGGGAACTGATGCAATGGTCAGCACCGCCCGGCTGCGGTAAGGCTTTCAACCCACCCATAGCTGGGAGGGCTGATGCAACTGCGGGGCGTGCCCTGAGCGTTGAACCCGTCAAGGATCATCTTTCAACCCACCCATAGCTGGGAGGGCTGATGCAACAGGGAGTGCGCCGAGCCTACGAGGGCAGGCAATACTTTCAACCCACCCATAGCTGGGAGGGCTGATGCAACTCCGCAGCGCGTAATCCTTGCAGGGAAAAGGTTCTAGGCCTTGGTTTGGCAAACCTACTCCCTATGACTTTACTCTGAGTGCTTAGAGATTCCCGAAGAACAACCAAGAATCTCGAAAATAGCTTTCAGGCAAGCGTTTCAGGATTTTGGCAAACCCCCTAGGGATTTAACCCTTGCTTGGGTTTGCCAAAGAATATTGGGGGAGGGTTCCTCCTTGCTCGGAGGCGATTCGGTAGCCACCTATCCAGTCTCGCTCTACAACACAAAGGCTGTAAAGGTCCCTGTACCCTCACAATGTGAAGGCTTGACTTCCTTTGCCGGGTGCGCACCTACGCTATATTACAAAGAGAGAACTCAAGTAAAAATAGCGAACCACCTTTTGTCAGCTTGCTGAACTCAGGCGGCGACTTCAGAGCTTGTTCAAAGAACAAATTCATTGGAAGCAGACAGCTACCAGGGCCGGAAAGAAAAGCTGTCGTACAACAGCCAAACTGACCCTCATTTTTCACAGTTCAGCGGCTCAAAAGCATGAACTGCGGCGCTAGAGACTAATTATATTCTCTTTTCAAGGTACAAGGGTTTAACAACCTATTTTGACGCAGACTGGCGACGATAATAAGCTGAAAAGGCTATATCACGAGCTGTAGCCTGGGGACTATCCGAAACCAGCCCTGGTACAATCTCTACTGGAATACCGAGTTTGGCAGCCCGGTTTTTTATCGACTCCGCGAGCTGGTTGTAGCTCCAGTGGTGCAGGCGTAGGCTTGCAGTTCGGGCATAACGTTTTTGAGCGGCGACGGAACCAACAATTTTGCTGGCCGCTTTCGCTCGCAGTTGAGCCTCAAGCTTATCCCTTAGCCCCTTGGTGTCTGGTAGCACAATGCTTGATACTCGAAATTGGAGGGCGATATCAACGACCCGCTTTGCCAGAACTTGATTAAGGTAGGTTCCTAGGTCGTCCTCCTTGTAAGGGGCATAGTTACCCTTTTTAAGGGCTTTGTGGCGCTCATAGTCATGGTGTTGCTGCTGGGCTTTTTGCCGCCGGAGAAGATGAGACTGATCAGTTTTGGGATCAGACGTTGACAGAAGCTGGCGTGAAGAGTGGTATTTGACAACCTCTTGAGACTGCACATCGACTACCGCTACGGTGACAGGATGCTTGAGGTCGAAACTAACCCCCAGAATCATTTGAGGTTGGCCTTCGTAAGGGGGGCGACTGGGCAAAGGAATAGGATGCTGGTCAGGGCACTGGAGACGGGCAAGGTTCCCCTGTCGTCTAGTAGCCTGCGTAGGCGTGGCATGGCGAGTCTGCTCAGATGCTTGAGCGCTAGTGAGTTTCTTCTGCCGTTTCTCTTCAACGCCCTCTTGAGTTAAAAGCTGGGTATTAATCTGACAGTGCAGGTAAAGGTAATGATCGTTCCAAGGTTCTCCTGTAGCTCTACGCCCAGATTGCTGTACGGGCTTCCATAAGATGCTGGCAGTACGCAGCAAGAACAGGCTGCCGGAAATAGGGCCTTTGCCCCGGTCGTAAATAACCCAGTCCTGTACAAAGCGTTGGAAATAGTGATGCTGCCTAGCATCGCACTGTACTTTAAACACATGCCTACTCGATCCATTGAACTTGACGCAGATCTGCTGTTTGGGTTTCTGAGACTTTCCCCTAGGCACCTCCTCCACAAACCAAGTTAGGTCAAGATTGCTGCTATATAAAATAGGGTAAGGCAGGGGATTGGGTTCTCTCAGGAGTTGAGACTTCCATTGGGCAAACTCTTCTGTGCTGGTAGGTATTTGATGAGTTAGCAGTTCTAGGGCATTCAAAAAGTTCTCATTTGTTAGATCGCGCCCTTTGGGTAGACGGCTTAGGAGTTCTTCTTCCATACGCCTGACTGCAATCTGTTTGGCCAGCAGCATACGCTGATAGCGTTCGGGCTGCTCTGCTCGCTCTGGCACTGTACAGCCATTTTTGAGTAGAAGTGCAATAGCGCAGCGATTTAGGGGTTCGGGTAATTCGTCATACAGATGAAAAAGTCGGTTGACTAGTAGCCGCCGAGATACGACGTTGTCGCTTTGCTCCCGCTGTTGTCCACTACCTCGTCTAACTGGTTGTGGAGTAGGCTGTTCAGCCTGAATTTGATTTGTTGCTGTCTGTAAAATGGCCTTAGCCCTTTCTTGAAACGATTCCCAAGAGACACCACACAGCTCCAACATTTCGGTGTCACTTTGGAGAATGCTTAGCCAGCGTCTCATTCCGTCTAACCGGCGCTGGCGGGAAGCTTGTAAGGCAAACCATGCATCGTAGGTATTAGCCACTATAGTGCTGGCTGAGCTATAGAAACGGCCTGGCTGACCGATAAATCGTTCATCTTCTTTGAGGGATGCACAGAGATTACAAATTGCCCTACCAGGAATCTTGCCAGCTTGTCTCCAATTCTCGAAGTCGGGCTGGAGAGGGATAACCTGCATTAATTCTGAAACCAATGGTGTGTTGGAACAAGCCATCAAATTCCAAAAATGTTGCCGAGTGGCCTCTGAAGCCGTCAACCGACCCTGGATTGTAATAATACCCATGAAGCCTTATCGCAAAGAAGGGTTGCCTCAATAGCGCTTTGTAGTTGAGCAGATGCTTTTCTCTTTGAAACTCAGAAAGCTCAACTCTTCGCTGAAATTTGGAGAATAGATATTTCGAGGCAAAATACTCTTGGATGTCGTCAAGAACCTTGCATATAGACAATTAATCGACCACGGCAAAACCGAAGATGTTGATTTTTTATATAACTCCAAAAGTCTATGTAGAGAATTGGGGTCAGCCATTACTCTTGCTATTCAGGTACGTTGGGTGGCAAAATCTGGTTAGCTTCCCATCGTTGTAAGCGAGTCTGATCCTTTCGCCTTGGATGAATTTGCCAGTTATAGTGGTTGACAATGTATTTGACAATCTCCTTTTTAAACTCTTCAACAGTAAAGCAGGCGTATTTTTGAGCATCTTTAGAGGGTTTCTGAACATTTGAACATTCATATCCAGGAATATGAGATAAAAATTCCTTGTTAAACTTGTCGAATATCGATTCGACTAAACCTCCTTGAGATGGATACGCTCTATGAAGTATCTGGAAGTCAAGTTCAGTGGCAATCCGTCTTAAGTGTAGAGAATCGAAATCTTTGGCTTGATCTATTATTAAGTATTTTGGGATACCTCTGCAATTCCAATTGTGCTTCAAATTGTAATCTGGTCCGTACTGCTTAGGCAAAATTGCGTGGCGCAATGCTAGAGCAAATTCATGTGATTTGGGGTGGCGAAGCCCAAGATGGAAGCCAGCGATACAACTCGATGTACATTCAATAATCAGTACTAGGAAAGGATGTCCAATTTCATTGCCATCCTTATCCACCAGAAGCAAGTCCAGGCACGTGTGAGCAGCTTGGAAAACATCGTTGGTGTGCACGCAGAGTACATTTAGAGTTTTATCACCAAGTTTATCTGGAGTTGGTTGGGACGACAGATCACTCATGACAGAACCTAAATCAGCAGTTTTGCTGGATTCTACACTAGCTGAACAATTGATTCTCAACGATTTCAGGAATCATCAGGTATGCTAAAGAGAGCAGGTTCCAGGGTAAGTGGCTTAAGCCAACTGACCTTGATTATTTTGGATCAACAAGCCTGAAAAGCCTGTAAATAAAGAATATTCTCTATAGATAGGTGCACAAAATTAATAGATAGGTATACAAGATTAGAAGACTTTTTGGCTGCCCAAAAGGGCCAGTCATCGTTTCATTTTTAGCTTACTAATATATACTCTGGCCTGAGATAACTGCCGCTCTAAAATCATTAACTGTTAGGTGAAATTGGATGATGGATATTGAAGATCCTATGGCCTAAGCCTTAGATCAGAAGCTTTTTGAACGATATTGAAGGGATTCGCTATGCCAGGGGCCTAACACGGCTTGAAAACTCTCATAGATACGCGCTGATAAACAAAACTTATAGTAAGGCATGGCAATGTTCTAGCCCCTTGGACAGAAGGAAAGCGTTTCCTGTGTGTAGTCTTATGCCACAAGCCTGGAAGAGCACTCTTAGCCATCAATCAAGCAGGCCTCAAGTAGTCCATTATTTCGATCAACTGGTCTTTCGCTTTAGGCCAGTGGTCATTCGATAGATTGCTTAGGTTCACCAGAATTGAGCTGTAGTCCACGATAAACAGGAAGTCATTCTTGAAAATTGTTGCTGGGAACCAGTCTCCTTCGACTGGGTACTTCTTCTGAAGAGCTTCCAGGTCAAATGTCGCTGTCTCTACAGCAAAGGCATGCAGCCCATTGAACTGGCTCCCCATTCTCAGGGACTGAAGCTGAAACGGAATACCCTGGGCCGACACTAGGGGCTCAGGCACCTGCCGGTGATTCTCGTCTCCGTGTGCGGCAGCGGCAAGGCTTGCTATCTCCTTAGCCGCGAACTTTAGCCGGTTCTGAGCGTCCTTACTGTAAGAGCTGAAATCAACCTCAACCCCCCTGGCCTTCAGCTCTGAGTCGAGGTTCTGAGTCACCAGATCTAAGGAAGCACTGAGCAGCGCTACGTCTGTCAGCCTCTCAAATTGAGCCTTTTCCAGCATGGTCTCTTTGACCAACTCATTGAAGGTTGCATCGACAACCAAGTTGTTATGCCGCTCCTGGTTACGGAGTAGGTCAATCAGGTTGTCAAACAAGTAAGCCCCATTGGGGGAGTACAGAAATTTCATAACAAAATCTCCGTCAGGTAGGCTTGATACTCGTTAGTGCCCAGACAGGCTGTCGCCACCAAAAGCCCCCTGATAGGCCGCGTATTTAGCTCTGAGCAGGCAGAGGCATACGAAGCTAAGCGGATTACCTCTTCGTCTATGGTTCGCTGGAGGGCTTCTGGAGAGCCTGTCGAGGCTTTGGACTCCACCAGGTAGATCGCGCCGCTATCGGTCGCGTTCATTACGATGTCTGGATAGTCTTGGATGGGCCGGGCTAGCTTACGGCAGCGATACAGCTGCTGAGCCAGAAATCCAGAAACCCCTTCCCCAATGCTCGCCACGGCTGTCTTGCTTGGGGATACAGAATGATTTTCACTACGACTGTAGAAAAGAGGCGGGTAACCCGGTGCCAAAAAATGCCCGCCGCGATAGGTAAACCAGATGTTGAGTTCCTCCAAAGGGTCAAATACAACCTGTTCGGAGTACTGCCAAACACACCATCGCAACACATCCTCGTGAAGTTCTAGGGCCTCCAAGGATCTGTAGTCCACCAGACATTGACTAAGTTGTTGCTGGAACCGTAGCTGTAGTCCCCGACGACTAGCAGAGGCTTTAGCAATGGCTTGCAGTGTGGGAGATAACGAAATCTGTCGCCGTGAAATTGAGAGGCTAATCACCAGGAGCAACCCTATAGACCTAGCCTCAAGTTACTGAGGTCTACAGCATTTGAGTCCGTTTAACTATCACCGTGATAGGTCATCATCCTGAGCCACTGGTGAACATATGAATTCTTTGTACCGTCTGAACCCAGGAGGCAGTTTGTCGTAGTGCTTCCATAAGAAATGCATTTCCGCTAACCGACGCTGATATAACGGTTCTGCCTCCCTACGTCCTTCTCCTTGAGCAAACCATCGATCTACAGTCGGAAGTGAACATCCGCAAATCTGAGCCATTTGGGCATGAGTGACAGCCCATCGGCTATAAAACTCCTGAGGAGACATTCTTAGCGTGCATCTCGAGTAGAACTTCAGTAGAGCGCGCTCTTGCTCTCCAAGGCTCCGTGGATGCCTCATGACTCGGCTGCCTTCAGGAGACGAACACGCCGATTAGAGAGCCGTATCAACCGAGTATCGATTAAATCAGCCTGCCAAACGACAGCATACTGTTCCTGGCTCTGAAGGGATTTAGTCCCCGATAGCACAGCGATATAACACCAATCCCCTGGCCCACCCTCGCTTCTAGGGATATAACCCCAGTGGATGACCCGTCCCCACTGTCTACCCTTTCTAGCCTGTGCCCGAGTCATATACCAGCACAGCTGATCACCCACATCAAATTTCCTCTGATCGCAAGTAGGTGTCTTTCCACTTTGCGGCAGGTAGTCAGTAGGATTCCTGAAGGCAATAATTGCGGCTTCATAATCACGAAATACAGTCATAGGTTGGATTTGAGTAATTTTCTAGGGTTCATCGTCATAACTCAGGTAACTGGCATGGGCTCAGGGGGACAGTCAGGGAAGACAGTTCCTCTTTTCCACACAGGCAGGGACGCTCCACGGCCCAAGAATGTCGTCCTGCCATAGCAGCGCATACCGCATTCGTTCTAGTGAAGGACTGGCTTCATCCAGCTCAACCAGGTAGTTCCAACGCCATTGCCCAGAATGCTTCACCGGACGAATGCCGTATCCCCTGACACCACCGTGGTCAATGACTTCTCTTCCATCAGAGGCCCGCGCTTTCCAGCAAACCTGGTCATCTTGATCAAACTGCTGCTGGGGCCATTCCTGGGGATACGTGTCGCGCCAGGACTCTGGAAATGGCTCCAGCAGCGCATCCAGTGCATCCTGATGGGCTAAAAATCCTCGCATAGGCAACACTGCAAAATCGAATGTACTCCATAGAATACATTATGTACCTGGTTAGGTGTAGACTTATGAGATACAACTCATGAATATTGAGTTGTGGAAAACAGCAGTCGAGCCGATATTAAAGTCCTTTTCGGCAAAGCCGTTCGTCGTCGCCGAAGAGAGTTGGATATTTCTCAAGAAGAGCTGGCCGAAAGAGCCGGTACGAATCGAACTTACGTTTCGAGCGTCGAGCGGGGTAAGCGCAATCCGACCCTTGAATCGATTGACCACTTTGCCAGAGCCTTGAACATCACGGTCTCAAGGCTGTTTGTTGATTATGGAATTGAGGATGCGGATTAAACCGGGCGCATCCAGCCGATGGGAGAGGGCATGAGTACTAATTCTGAAACAGCGATTCTTCGTTCCTGAACGGCGGCATCCTCGCTACCAAAGCCCTACTTCAGGTGGCCTGTAAAAGCTAATCTTCGGGCGTTGCTGATTCGGGGTATGAAGCAAGGGCTAGACGCATTGAGGACTCATTTAGAATTCCACAAATTCATCCTGCTATTCAGCACCGCCGTTTTGACATGCCAAAACCAACTCTGGGGAGATATTTGACGCTGGAGGAGTTCTGTACCTGTACGCAGACCTACAAGCGGCATGCAGACCAGATTGACCCGTTTCCCAAAAATCTGGCTGACACATTGCCTGCTTTGGATGCAATGTGTCAGCACATCATTGATCCTGTGATTGATGAGTTTGGACGTGATCACTTTCAACTCACTTATGGCTTTTGCTCGGTGGATCTGAAGCGGTGGCTGGCAAAGAAAGATCCAGTAACAGGGAAGAAGCACGGCATCGCTAGCCCAAGTCTGGATCAGCACATGGCCCACGAGGTGAACCGGAACGGGCGGTATTTTTGCGTTCGCCTCGGGGCTGCCTGTGATTTTCGTATCCTTGACCTGCCCAGCGATGCCTTGGTGGATTGGATTGTGGCTCAGGGACTGCCGTTTGATTCGCTCTACTTTTATGGAAACAATCGCCCCATCCATATTAGCTACGGCCCCGAACACAAGCGCGATATTTGGGCATTTACAGCAAAGGGAACGCCCACTCCTATGAGGGATCGGGATACCTGAGTAGACTCAATCTTTGCGTCGCACCACCCGATGCCCTCGCAACTCGGCTCCATGGTCCAGCAAACACCGCTCCCAGCCCCGGCGATCAAAAATTGTTTTTACATCGTCGAGTAGTCCCCACTTTTGCTCTTGCTGGCTGAGCTTGGCAAACTTGGCATAGCCCGGATAGTCGGGTGCGACCACCTGTTCTTTTTGGTGCAGTAGCGGCGGGTTATCGGGGTCATAGTCGCGGTAGCGGACATGGAGATCGCGCAGGGAGATCGCCATACTAGTCTTAAGCGCCGGGTGCGGCTCTTTATCGAACCCAGGGAAGACCAAATAGGTGATCTGAGGTTTCTGGACGTGGAACTTCACCACCGTCGCCTCCTCAGGTCGCCCAATGGTGCGGGAAGCACAGCCCTCGTAGAGGCGCAGTAGCGGGTCGAGCTGGTCTAGGGCGGAGACATTCACCCAGAGGGAGTTAGGGCGCTGCTGACCAATGGGGCTCTGACGACAGCGTTCTTCAATCAGATCTGTGCGGCCCAGGCTCATCAGCATCAGGTCGGCAGCGGTGCAGGCCTGTTGGTAGCTGCCGAAGAGGGCTTTGATATCTTGCTGAAGCTCGGGAGAGAGGTCCTTAAATTTGGGGCGCTTGCCGAAGTGGCTGAGGGCTAGGTAGACCAGCAGGTCTTTGCGGCGCTTGTCTGAGATCGCATCCCATTCCCCCACATCGGTCGCTTGTAGAACGACCGTAAAGGCTCGTTTGATGCTGCCAAAGGTCTCTTGCAGACATGTCAGCTCCTGCGCTCCTAGTTCTTCCACCGAAGGCAGCCGCCCGCGATCGGTGTAGAAATCCATCAGGGGTTGCAGCCGCTCACGGTATTCCTCAAACTTACTGACCTTGAGGCGAATGCGGGGGGCTGTGGCGCGGGAGCGGAACCGGGAAGCGCGGAAGCCTTCCGCCTGAGCCTCGTCGCGAAAGACAAAGTAGATGCCTAGAGCGATGGGGATGGCGTCTACGCCGAGCACCTGGTCGATGTAGGCTTTGAGTTCTTCTTGCTCGTAGTATTTCTGGAAGGTGTTGCGGCTGGTGATGATGCCGTCGCCGTAGGCGATGACGCCTCGGGTGCGGTCGTCGATCAGCACCTGGGCGGCGACAATCAGCACCTTCTGGGCTAAACCCCAGGCTTTAATCAGGGCTTCTCGTCGCTCGGCGGTGTCTTCAATAACGTTGATGATATAGCCCAGGTTGACCACATCGGCTGGGGTGTGGGGAATATCGGGCTTAAAGTGAGGATCCCAGCCGGAGCTAGCGAGGCCCAGGCGGTGGATGTATTCGATGTCGGCCCCGTGGCCGCAGCCGTAGTCAAAGTAGGTGGTGTCGGGTGGGAAGAGTCCGGCTTCGACGGCGAGGCGAACGGGTTTTGATGCGGTGACGCGGGAGATCGCCGCCTTATGCCGCTGAATCTTGGGCTTGGGCTGGGTTTGCTTAGCCTCTGAGGTCATGGGACAGGCTAAGGCGTGGCCATGAATTACGAGCTTGCGCTCTTGCAGACGTTGGTCCCAGGCATGGCGAAAGCCGATGCCACGCGGATCATCTAGCAGCCCTAGAGCTTCTTCCTGCTTGGTCAGCCAGGTGAAGGTGGCGTAGAGCGGGTGGTCGGGAGCAACAAAGGTTTCTTTGCGGTGGAGGACGGGGGGATTGTCGGTGGTGCTGTAGTCGCGGTCTGTAGCTTGAAGAGATTCTAGATTGACCTGAATACTGCTTTGAAGGGCGGGGTGAGCCTCGGTGTCAAAGTCTGGGTAAAACAGGTAGGCAATTTGCGGCTTGTCGATACTGAACTTGACCAGGGTGGCTTTTTCAGCCAGAGCAGCAATGGTTCTTGCCCTCTTCTCAGTAGCTTTTAGGGTGGGGTCAAGTTGCTCCAGAGCAGAAGCATGGACATAGAGGGCATCGGGCAGCCGCTTACCGATGGGGCTGCGCTGGCACAGCTCCGAGAAGGTTGGCAGTTCTGTCGATACCTTGGCCATGGATTCGGGCAACTCCACCGATGTCGCGCTGATGGCTCTTATCCTATCGAACCTAGAGATTTTCAAGACTTCGCAGGCAATACCCCAGTATGTAGCGTCTGTGTACGGATATCACCACTACCTGTAGAGTTGGATTAGGATTCGTTAGAAAGCTGTGTCTAAATTGGGCACTTCAGCTAAAACCTATTCAGGAAAAGCTGGAGAAAATGGCTTAGCCTAGCCATAATTAGGCAATACATTTGATCTATTTAACATGGGAAAAGCAGCAGTCAAAGAAAAGCCTAAGGCTACGGCGGTCTTCGCTCGCCATGAGACCTTTCATCCTCGCTTTGGCTGGCTGAAAAAGGGCTATGACCTGGCATTAGCGGATCCCAATATCTTCTTGAGAGAAGATTCCCCGGTACTGCTGGGGGTAGGGAAAAACATGGTTCGCTCGATTCGCTACTGGTGCAGCGCGTTTAAGGTGCTGACGGAGAATGAGAGTAAAATCGTGCCCACTCCGCTGGGCCAACAACTGCTGAGTGACGAGGGCTGGGATCCATTTTTAGAGAATCCGGCTAGCCTCTGGCTGCTCCATTGGAATTTGCTTAAGGCCCCCTGCACCGCTACGGCCTGGGCCTATGCCTTTGGGGAGTTTTCGGCGGTGGAGTTTACCCCGGAGCACCTGGTGGATGACCTGCGGGAGCATGCCAACGGCTTTAGCTCCAAGATTGCCGACTCCTCCCTACGAAAAGATGTGAGCTGCATTCTACGCATGTATGCCGACCAGGAGAGCAAAAAGGGGCCGACTGAAGATTCTATCGATTGCCCTTTCACGGCCCTGAGATTGCTCTACAGCGTAGGGGATGGGCGACGCTATGAGTTTCAGGTTGGCCCCAAGGAAACGCTGCCCGCCGAGCTGGTGGTGGCGGCCTGTCTTGAATTTGCCGGGATTGCTGAAAATGAAAGCTCGGCCATGGGTGTTTCTCGCTTGGCTCATTTAGAAGGCAGTCCGGGAAGGGCGTTTAAGCTCTCGGAGGCAGCCATAGCCGAAGCCATTGAGCAAGTCGCCCGGCGACGCAATGACCCAAAGGATCTGTTTATTTCAGACAGCGCTGGATTGCTACAGCTTCAGTACGAAGGCGATCCGCTGGAGATGTCTGGGGCTATTCTGGACGAGTATTTTGCCGCCTAGTTGCGATTGGCTGCGGGTTGCTGTGTAGTTGCGGGTTGATAGGTTAGTGAGTTCTCAACGTCTAGTCGATTTTCTGGCTGTTAACCGCCGCTATGCCCGCTCCATCAACCTAGAGCGAGACTTTGACGTCCCTGACGCGGTGGAGGGCTACATTCTCACCGATCGCGCGGTCGATGCCCTGCGGCGAATTTTGGCGTCGATGTTTGGGCGCAAGCGCACCACGGCCTGGACGCTGACGGGGGTCTATGGCACGGGTAAATCGGCCTTTGCCCACTTTTTGACCAGCCTGTTTGGGCCGGTGGAGAGTCCATTTCGGCAGCTCGCTTTGGATATTGCCAGGAATAGTCTTCAGATTGATAGCCCAGAATATGAGGTTCTTCAAAAGAAATTCCCCGAGCAGGGTCTGTTTCGAGCGGTAGCTACCGCCCAGCGAGAGCCTCTGCGTCATACATTAGTTCGTGCTTTATACAAGGCTGCGGATGACTTTTGGGCGAAAAGGCGGGCACCAGAAGTTGTTAGGCAGCTTAATGAGTGGGAACGTGAACTGGCGTTTGGCAAGACTTCATTTAGCGATCGTGACATTCTCAACGTCATCAAACAGCTGGCTGAGGCCGTCGATACCGACATCATTCTGGTCATTGATGAGCTGGGCAAATCCCTAGAACACGCCACCCAGAACCAGGGCACTGCTGATCTCTATCTGCTTCAGCAGCTGGCGGAGCTGTCACGTAAAAAGGGCACCCGGCTCTATATCTTTGGTCTGCTGCACCAATCCTTTGCTGACTATGGCCAGCGGCTCGCAGCGGTGGAAAAGAACGAGTGGGCCAAAATTCAGGGACGGTTTGAGGATATCCCCTTCACCGAGTCGTCTCAGCAGATGCTGCGGCTGATGGGGCAAGCCATCAATCGATCCCAGGCAGAGACGCTAACTTTCCCGGTACGACAGCTCACCAAAGATTGGTGCGCTGTCCTCAGCGAGAAAGCCAACCTCACCGAACTTTCCCCCAAGCTGCTTGAGGCGACTTACCCGCTCCATCCCCTAGCGGCCATGGTGTTGCCGGAGCTGTGCATTCGCTACGCCCAGAATGATCGCTCTCTGTTTACCTTCCTCACCAGTGCCGAACCCCATGCATTCCAGAGCTTTTTAGAGGCGGCGGAGATTGAAGAAATCCCCATCTCAGGCATCGATGGGCCGGGGGTGAAGGCTCTGCCAACCCTAAAGCTGCACCACCTCTACGACTACTTTGTAGAATCCCTGGGGGCGGGTATGGGTTCTCGACCAGGACTACAGCGATGGCTAGAGATCCAGACCCTGGTGGCCGATGCACAGCACCGGGGGGCAGACACCGTGGCCCTGCTGAAAACCATTGGCCTGCTCAACCTGGTGACCAGTACCGGCCTGTTTCGCGCCACCCGCCCCCTGGTGAAATTGGCCCTGGTCGATCAGCCTGACCCCGCCGTGCTGGAGTATTGGGAAGAACAGATTAATGTGGTCACCCACCAGCAGGGCCTGGTTACCTATCGGCGGGCGGTGGATGAGCTGCGCCTGTGGGAGGGGTCTGACTTTGACGTGGAAGGGGCAATCGCCCAATACATTGCCAAAGACACCCTACCCCTGGCTGACCTGCTCACTGAGACCTACCCGCTCAAGCCCATGGTGGCCCAGCGTCATAGCTACCGCACCGGCACCCTGCGCTACTTTGAGCGCCACTACTTAGCCACCAGCAGCGATTTAGAAACTCTAGCCTGCACCCAAGCTGGCTGTGATGGCGTTGTGGCCTACTGGCTGAGCGAAACGGCCCCTAGCTCGGTGCCTGCCCAAACCGTAGATGGCAAGCCCCTGGTGGTAATTGCGGCGGCTAACCTGCCGCTGCTGGCTATTCGTGCCCAAGAATATCGCGCCCTCTGCCAAATCTACAGCCGAGAAAGCGCCCTGCAAAGCGACAAAGTAGCCCTGCGAGAAGTGCGCCATCGTCGCCTACAACTCAAGCAATTGTTAGACGACACCCTTACCCAAGCCTTTAATTTTGGCACCCACCACAACGCCTGCTGGGTCGAGGGCAAGCCCCACGAAATCGGCAGCGTCACGGATTTTAATGCCCTGCTGTCGGTGGTGTGTGATCGCACTTACCCCCAAACCCCCATCCTCTGGAATGAGCTGATCAACCGCCGCACCCTTACCTCCCAGGGGGCCAAAGCCCGCCGACTGCTGCTCGAAGCCATGCTAGAACAACCCGAGGTCGAACGCCTGGGGCTGGAGGGCTATGGCCCAGAGGTGGCCATGTACTATTCCGTGCTCCAGCAGACCGGCATTCACCGCCAAGAGCAAGGCGAATGGAGCTTTTATCGGCCGTCGTCCTCACTCTCTTCTCCCTCTGGGAGAGGGGCTGGGAGTGAGGGGCTAGGGGTAAGGGCCACCCTCGGCCAGTCAAACCTTGGCCCGATCTGGGCAGCTATGGCTGAGTTTTGCCTGGGCGCAACTGACACGCCCCAGTCTCTCGGCAATCTGTACCAGAGGCTCAACGCGCCGCCCTACGGCATGAAATCGGGCACGATTCCGGTGCTGCTGGCGGCGGTGTTGCTCCACTACAGCGACGAGGTCAGCGTCTACAAAGAAGGCACCTTTATCCCGGTGCTGGGGCCAGAGCATTTTGAGCTACTGGTCAAAGACCCGGCCCGGTTCTCGGTCAAGCACATCGAAGTCACCGGGGTGCGCAGCCAGGTGTTTCGTGAGCTAGAGGCCATCCTGCGGGGGGGAATTACCAAGCCCCGTGGCGCTGCCGGTGCCCGTAACCTGACGGTGCTGTCGGTGGTGAAGCCACTGATTCAGTTTGTGCGCAAGCTGCCGAACTACACCCTCAAAACTCGCCGCATCAGTGAGCGATCACGCGCCGTTCTGCAAACCTTGCTCTATACCCAAGAGCCCGACGAGCTGTTGTTTAAAGCGCTGCCTGAGGCCTGTGGGTTGGCCCCCATCGTGATCTCCGAGGCCGATGATGGCACCACCGCCCGCATCTACCGAGAGCACCTGGTGGAAGCCCTGCGCGAGATCAATGGCGCTTACGATGCCCTGCTGACCGAGTGCCAAGACCTGCTCTACAGCGCCTTTGGAGTCCACAGCGATCACACCCAGCTGCGCCGAGACCTTCAGTTTCGCGCTAGCCGGATACTGGGCAACTGTGTGGAGGCCAGCCTCGACAGGTTCGCCAGGGCAGCGGCAGATGAAGCGGTGGGTGAGCGCCAGTGGTTAGAAGCGATCGTTATGGTGATTGCCGATAAACCGGCAGAATCTTGGAAAGATGAAGATGTGACCCGTTTTGAACTCAACCTCAGCGACCTCTCCCGCCGATTTAAGAACCTAGAGGCGTTGCAGGCTTCGGTGAAAGCCACCAGTAAGGGCGGGTTTGAAGCCCGGCGGATCACGGTGACTCGCTCCGATGGCACCGAGGTCAACAAAATGGTCTGGGCCAATGACGAGCACCAGGCTAAGGTAGACCCCTCTATCGACGACATTTTCTCGCAGTTCCCTGACCAGCAACTGCGAGAAGCGTTACTAACCCGGTTAACCGAACGCATGTTTGATGAGTCAAAATCACATCAGGAGGCTTCTACGCAAAAGCCTTCTGAAGTCGATGGCAGCCGCCGTAGGACAAGACCGAGAAGTTCCAGGGGATAGACATGCAGCAACTCAAGCGCCCCGTAGAGCAGACTGACCCACCCCGGTCGGCCCGAGAAACGCTGCCCACTATGTATGACCTACCGAGCGATGACCCAGAGCCGGGCTTGCCTGACGAATATCACTACCTATGGCCCCATTTACTGAGCGCCACGCTGCAACTCACCACTTACGCCGCAGACGAGCTGTTTAGCGTCGGCGATATGAACCTTTACTACGATGTAGATCATCCCCTGTTGCACAAGCGGCCCGATTGGTTTGCGGTGGTAGGGGTGCCCCGTCTCTACGAGGGGAGAGATATGCGGCTGAGCTATGTGGTGTGGCAAGAGCGGGTGAATCCCTTTGTGGTGGTAGAGCTACTCTCTCCTGGCACCGAAAAGGAAGATTTAGGCCAAACAGAACGGGCTCCGGGAACACCACCGACGAAGTGGGAGGTTTATGAGCAGATTCTGCGCGTTCCCTACTACATTCTCTTTGACCGATACACCAACAATTTAAGGGCGTTCCATTTGGTTGGCGGGCATTACCAACCGCTCGACTTAGCTAATCAGCGCATCCGAATTCCTGAGTGGCAAATTAGCCTTGGGGTTTGGCAAGGGGTCTATGAAGGTATTGAGCGGCTGTGGCTGCGTTGGTTTGATGCCGAGGAACGGTTAATTCTTTCTGCCGAAGAGCGAGCTGAGCAAGCTGAGGAACGGGCTGAGCAGGCTGAAGGACAAGCTAGCCAGGCTGAGGAGCGGGCAAACCGTTTCGCCGAACGTCTGCGGGAATCAGGGATCGACCCTAATGAGGTGTGATAGGAGAGCGTTGGAATGAGTCTTGTCGAGTCATGATTGGGCTATGCAGTAGCTCAGCACAATTCAGAACATCCTATCTACAGCAGCACTATTTAGGCGAAAGGAGTACTTAATAGCCGTATCACGCGCTAGGGTTCAATATTCTATTGGGCAAAGCTCAAGCCCCCGCGCTCTATGGCAAAGCAAAGGGAACACTAACTCCAACGCCATCGGTTGCCCTGTTGGAAAGCGCAGGCTGGTCTTCTATAGACCATAAGCATCAATCCCAATCGGTGATGGCCTATGAGGTTGACCTCTACAGAGAAGTCTCTGAAATAAAAATTCATCAAGGAGCGATAAAGCCAATCTCATTTTTGCTGCCACCGCTACAATGGCAAGCAGTCTAGTTGCCAAACACTTAAAGACATTGACTGCACGGACGCTTTTTCTGCCAACTAGCAGAAGCTAACTCGTACCAGCAAAAGCTAACTCACAACAGATAAATGACTAAACACGTTCGCCATATCATGGGCCTCTCCGGTGGCAAAGACAGCACAGCGCTAGCAGTGCTGCTGCACAAAGAGATTCCAGAAATGGAGTATTTTTTCTGTGATACTGGAAAAGAACTTCAAGAAACCTATGATTATTTGGATAAAGTCAAAGCCCGCTTAGGAATTAAAATCAAGTATCTTAGCCCTGAAAAAGGTTTTGACCATTGGCTAGAAGTTTACGACGGATATCTTCCATCACCTAGAAGTCGTTGGTGTACTAAGCAGCTAAAGATCATCCCTTTAGAGAAATTCATAGGTGATGATGAAGCCTTTAGCTACATTGGTATTAGGGCTGATGAGAATAGGGATGGCTATATTTCAACAAAGCCAACACTTAGACCAGTCTACCCTTTCAAAGAACGAGGCATGGTCAAAGCCGACATCATTCGGTTGCTAGAGGAGCATGGCCTAGGACTACCTGACTACTATCAGTGGAGAAGTCGCTCTGGCTGTTTTTTCTGCTTCTTTCAGCGTAAATATGAATGGATTATGCTTCATGAGAAGCATCCTGACCTTTTTGCTGAAGCTGTTCGATACGAGCAAGAACATAAAGATGGCAGAAAATATACTTGGACTGATGGGGAAACCTTGCTAGAGCTATTAGAGCGAAAACAAGAAATCCTTGAAAGTCACGAGAGGTCAATTCAAAGAGAAACTAGAAAGGCTCCTAATAAACCTCTGTCAGAAGTGTTGTCAGGAGTGCTTGATGAGGAAGATGATACGCTTCCTTGCCTAATGTGCCATCTATGATCTTTTAGGGAGACCTAGGAGAAGACTCGCGAAATATTTCACGAACCATGGTTAACGCTTTACAGCAATCTTCTAATTCTTATGATGAAAATTTTTATAGAAATGTACTTCGTGAGAGGTTCAATACCATTAGTCAAGCTATTAAAACAGAATTAGAAAACTTGTTGAAAGAGAGTTAATTATGCCTCTCCTGTTCACCCCCTTGGGTCTAAACGTGAAAGTTTTGAGAAAGATATTAGGTTAGGATCAGATTTTACTACAATGTCAATAAACTCTCAAATTTTATGTGAAACATCAAAGTGGGTTGATTTCTTACGCCAGTACGGTCCAATCTCTCGTAACGGCAACATGTATGACGAGGTGATTCAGCGAACCTTACAGCGAAAAAAGCTTCAACCGATCACTTTTGAAACTGAGTATCTAGGTGAGTTACTTGATAACTTCCGTTCAGCTTTACCCAAATCGGTCATTCTAACTGGTACGGCTGGAGATGGTAAAACCTACTATTGTCGGCAAATTTGGGAAGAGTTTGGCGGCTCTATTGATGATTGGCAGAAGGATAGTAAGATTCAACGGTTGGTGTTGAATGATCGTCAGCTAGTTGTCATTAAGGATTTGAGCGAACTAACGCTAGAGGAGAAGCAATCGCTCTTGCCACAAGTTGCAACTGCCATCCTAGGTAAGGATACTTCCAAGGTTTACCTGATTGCAGCGAATGATGGACAGCTAGTGGAAGCATGGACAGAAGCAGCGCGAATTAAAGAACTTGAGCCAGTACGAAAGGCGATCGAAGATCTTCTAGTAGGAGACTTGCGTGAGTTAGATGGCTTCCAAATCAAGCTCTACAACTTAAGTCGCCAAAGTGCTGCTGTTTTGTTTCCTCGAATTCTGAAAGCCGTTCTAGAGCACCCGGGCTGGAGCAATTGCAATCAATGTGCTTATCAGAACCAAGGCTGCCCAATCTGGCAGAACAAACAGCGTCTAGAAGGAACTAATGCGGATCGAACCACACGAGAACGCTTGATTAATCTCCTCGAACTGTGTGAACTAAATCAGATGCATCTTCCAGTGCGCCAATTACTTCTATTGATTGCCAATACCTTACTAGGTCATCCAGACGCAGGAGATAAGTTACTCACTTGTCGGAAGGTTCCTGAGATTATTGCTGCTGAAACTACATCGCTTGCCAGCCTCTATCGTAATATCTTCGGCGAGAACTTGCCTGAACGGCGACGCGAGTCAACCGAGGTCTTCAAAGTTCTGCGTGGCTTCGGTATTGGTGCAGAAACTAGTAATCAAATTGACAATATTCTGATTTGTGGAGCAGACGATCCAGAGTTGCAACCGCTTTACACTGATTTACTTTTGTCTGACCCATTTTACGGAGCCGACTTAAAGTATCAGGCTCAGCAGCGTTCCTACTTAGAAGGTGATGCTGCTAAGAGACGTGAAGAGTTTCTTAGTGTTCTTCAAACCCAACGGCAGCGGTTATTTTTTACTATTCCAAACGATCAAACCACAAACATGAAGCTTTGGGATCTCACGATCTTTCAGTATGCTGGAGAATATTTGAACGGTCTTTGTAAAGTTTTGCAAGAAGACGAAAAAATTCCTAAGTCGATTACTTCGCGTCTTATCAGGGGATTAAATCGTATCTTCACAGGGCTGTTGGTCAACAATCAAGATGAACTGCTCTTAGCAACTTCTGGCAGCTACTCCCAAGCACGAATTAGCAGGGTTTATGAAGAGTCTATCTCCGTCGCTCGAAAACGGGGTGAAAGTGTGTCAGTGGAGTTAGATAAAAGCCGCAAGAAACCAATCTTAGTTGTTAATCTTGCTTCAGCTATTAAGCCAATTCGTTTCAACCTAACCCTAACCCGGTATGAGTATCTGAGCAGAGTTGCCGAAGGTGCTCTTCCAAGTAGCTTTTCACAGGAGTGCTATGAAGATGTACTCGCTTTCAAAACTCAAGTATTCAAGCAGCTTTCCGTCCGACAAACTTCGGAGAGAGAAGACGAAGATGGAGAAGAGGCAATGAATATTCGGTTGCTAGAAGTAAATAGTGCTGGTATTGCAAGTGAACGAACGCTTGAGGTTTACTTCTAATGCTTGAAATCCTCCCACGGCCTCAACATATCGAGCAGTATCAACTCAATATGTGGGTTGACGAATCTATCTGGGGTCATCGACTGTACGATGAGCAAACCCCGTGGCTTTGCATTTTGGAAATGCTTTGCATTACACAATCAGAAGTAAGCAACGGACGGGCTTTTGTAGAGAGCAAGCTGAACAACCTAAGGTACGAAATTTACCCGCGCCTTTATCTTCGTAATATCTTGTTCAACAACCCCCATATTGAGGCAGTCGCTACAGAAGGATTAGATGACAACGAGCGATGGCAGACTTGGATGGATACGATCGCGAGTAACGTAGGTGGGTTGGTTTCACCTGACTTTAGCTATCTAAAATCCCGATTTGAATCTTTTAGAGACTTTGCAGAAATTGTCAAATTCCTACAATCAAGCGCCATTGAGGGCGACAGTAACAAACGATGGAGTTCCAAGTTCGTTTTTCCATACGGCCCTGACTGTCTCTATGAAGACCTAAGAGTAACTGGTGAGAAAGCGACAAACGATCGTCGCTTCTTCGGGAGAACAGGCGAACTTTTATATCTCATGCTCTGCCGGAGTGGTAGGGGTAAGGAAATTCTCTCCCGTTTAGAGAGCATCGGAATAATTACCCAGAATCATTCGATTGAGTATCGAGGCTCCAAGTGGAATCAGCTAGTCCTTGCCCTCCAATCTCCTGCAGATCGAAGCGCACCCAGACGAAGCGGTAACCCACCCTATCTTCCCTATGAAAAGCTGCCTGAGTATGAACAACTAGCCAACGACTGGCTCAATATTTTATCTTGTGATCTACCTGACTATGATTCCCTACCTCACATCGTTACCATTACCGGGCTGCACCTGATTATCTACTTGTTAAGCCGTGCCAAGGCAACATTAGGCGAGGCCACCCCGCCACAGTTTGTTTTAGAAATTGTCGCGCCCAAAAAGACAACAGTGCGTGATTTGGCATCAGATGAATTTCAGAAGAACAATAATCTGCCCCAACGGGCGGTCGAGTACACCGTGCGCAGTATCGCGAATTCACCGGAATGGCAGACGTGCCTTAACTCCTATACTCCAGGTGAGGACGCAATCGATTTGCTAGAAGAGCGTTTTGCCTGGTCTGCCAAAGAGGAATCAGACGGTTCAGGTTCGCCAGAAGCTCTTCTAAACTCTTTACGAGAAAGGGCAGTCAAACGGCATCAGCAACACCTTGGCAAGTTTCATGGAACCTGGTCACGCGAAATCGGTTTGTCGTCCAGTCGGGGTAGCCGTCGCACTCGCTATGCACCTACGGATTCCTTGCTGAGGACGTTAGTATTCGCCTCTGTGCCGACTCGTATGGAGTTTCAGGAGTTTTTGTCGCAACTGCACCAAAAATATGGCTTTGTTATTGGTGATCGCCAAGCCACTGACTTGATTAACTCCGGTGATGCTGACCGCGAAGACTTTGTAGCCAATGCCGAACGGCTTGAACGTCGCCTTGCCAGTATTGGCCTGCTCAAACGCCTTTCCGATGCTTGTGCCTACGTTCAAAATCCCTTTGCCTCAGAGGTGAGACGATGAAGACTATTGAACTGATTGGTCAAGTTGCGGCTGACTTCCTAAAACGCTCAATTCAAACCGACGAGACCAACGAGGGGGTTGCACGATTTCTACTCAATCGTCTCACCGCCCAGCAAGTTGCCGCCGTATGCCAAACCATTCTCCATGACTCCGAACTCGCCCCACTCATCAAGATTCAAGTTCCACGCGATCTAGTAGGAAGCTTCAGCTTACCTGCTGAAGTGTTGACCGATGAGCGTACAGTCCACCTGCGTCACTCAGATTGCGATCGCCCTGCACTACTGCTTGCGAACATAAGCGACGACCAAGCCCAATCTCTGAATGACATTACCTCAGTTGGTGCTCAAGAACTTAAGGGACAGATTGAGAGCTGGATTAGTCTAGCTGCAAAAGAGCTAGCAATTCCTGTCGAACAGATCGAATACTGGCGCAAAGCCCTCAATGGACTTCAGAAGGTTGGAACACTTAGCCTAGAGCATTTTGCGGACTACATTATTCAAACGAGATCGCGCATCCTTCAAGAAAGCCTTCCAGTCGTAAATGCACTTGGGTGGGCACTTCCCGCTTTGCGTCTCCCCCGCGATTCTGGTTACTTTTGTGCCATCCCTGAGACTCAGTTAGGACAAACCCAACGCTGGGAAAAGCTGTTCCAGCAAGCTTTTGCTAAACGCGAGTGTTTACTGCTGAAGCAAACGCCCAATAGGAAACCCATTGACGAGCACGACCTTCAGACTGCCTTCGACAAGGTAAAAGATGATATTCCTGCGATTGCCTACCCAGCTATTCAAGCATTTATTGCCAGTTCCACAGGGTGGACTTCCGAAGCTCAGGCACTTGCTGAATTTGAGTGGGAATCAGAAAATGTAAACACACTTTTTTCTGGGCTAAAAACGCAAACAACAAACATTGGCTCCCTCACTCTAGATTTTTTTCGAGATGAGTATCCCGATGTTTTGACCGAGGAAGAAAATCAATATATTAAAGCTTTAGTGAGCCGCAAAAAGGAGGCATTAGACGAAGATCGAGAATTTTATGATTCCCATCGTCACGAATTTGATGACGATCAAAAACTCAAAGCAAAATGGGATAAATTTGTTTACGGACAACCCATTGAATGTACAGATTTTTTGGTTGGTTTGCTCTTAGCTTTTGAACGCTTATTTGCTCAGGTAGATTCGAGACTCGAAACCAAACGTTTAAAAATTAGTACTCGCAGAGGAATTCGTCCAAGAAAGTGGATTGAAGAGCTTAATTCTTCTATAGGGCTATATTTCTGTACACGTTATCGAGGCATTGAACAACTAACAAGTCCTCACATTATCTGGGAAACCGAAAAGCTTTTTGAATATGACTCGATACTCAAAGAGAATAGAAATAAAAAAAAGTATCGCGAGAACACATCTGCTTCCAGAACTGCCACCGAAATAAAGTTTTATGTGGAGATGCTAGATGGCGAACAAAAGTCAGTGGGTACACCAATTCAATTAATTTGGAAGTGCAACCCCAATTCAATCGGGATAGAATTAAATAACGATCTTAATAGACTAATAGAGACTTCCTCTTTTCAAATTTCAAGTGTTGCAAGAGAAGTCGTAAGCAAGAAGGGGCGGTTGCAG
The DNA here is from genome assembly GCF_014695775.1 of Leptolyngbya sp. FACHB-60. Lineage (GTDB taxonomy): Bacteria > Cyanobacteriota > Cyanobacteriia > Phormidesmidales > Phormidesmidaceae > Nodosilinea. The sequence continues at coordinate 77,410 of NZ_JACJOX010000014.1, forward strand.
GGTATTGCCCTATCCGATGTTGGTACCCTAGCGGCAGTATATCGCCGAGATCGAGTTTCTTTAGTCAGTAAGTACTCTCGCAAGAGCGACCTTGATAAAACCCTTCCTGAAAAACTTGAACAAGCCGTCGCAGATGGTCGCCTCTCCAAAGATGCAGCTGAAACAATCACTGTCGCCTGGAAGACTTTTGCGGAGCGATATAGAACAGCGATCGCTAGTTTCAACGATGAAGGGCAAGGTATTGCTAGTCCAGACCTGTTGCACCAGTGTGAAGCCTATGGGAATTTGCTCCAGATTGTTCTAAATCATGCCAAAGGCGACCTCAATCGTATTGACATCTATCAACCCATCTTGCGCTTGGGCTGCATCCGAGTTGAACGCGGTAACCCTGCTGCTATCATCGCCCCCTGGCATCCAATGCGATTAGCTTCCCTAGCAGTCAAAGCCCGCCAATTGTCAGGACTACTTCGGTATATCATCTCTACACCAGAGGTTAACTTTGGTGATTCCCGTCTATTTTTTGCCGATTTACGTAATGAAATTGAGCATCCTTACTATCCTGAAGTTTGTGTCGGTTACCAGGGGCAGCAGCCCGAATTGCTGTCTGTATCTGACACGGTCAACGATTACAGCCTAATGGAGCGCCCCACACAGGACGAGAGCGATCGCACTACCAACGAAAACCCGGCTGAAGCAGCTGATCGTCTGCTAGGGATTATCCGTCGCTACGTGGAACTTCTGCCCCATGAGAAAACGAATCTGAGCGTAGTTCTGTATCAAACCGATTCAATCAAACTGCCTCAAGCAATCGTTAACAAACTGAGTGAGGAACTACAAGATGGTCGGGAAGAAGTTCGCTGTCAGGTTATTCTGCGCCATCGGAATAGGCAAAAACTTGCTCAACTCTACGGGCAAATGTTAGAAAGCTCTGCTGGTGATCCCGATGCTTTCATTGCCAGCGAGGTTTCCCAGGACTTTATGGCAAGATTGAGAATCTCAGTCATGTCTAACGATGTTCCTTCCACAACCCCTGCAGAAGGCAAATTTGCCGACATTGTGTTTCTACAAGATGCAATCTCACGGCAGGCGAAAGTGGTTTGGCAACCATCACCGTTTGACAGTAGCACAGCCAAGATGTTGATCCATTCTCCTGCTCGTTGGGCACGTAAGCGTCCGTCTGCTAAAGATGAGCTTAAATCTACTGTTTATCTCACCTGTCCGAAGCAGACTGGGGTTGGGCAAGCCTACCTCGACATGGTGTATAGCATTGCTCAAGGTGAAGACTGCTCTTCTGACCAACACTTCTTACCTGCCCGTCAAATTTCCTTCCAGGATGAGACGACAAGGACAACCTTTGATGAGAGCCATCGTTTAGGCGAGTGGGTAGTCAATTACGATGACTTGCTAGAGCGGCGACAACTCGTCAACCAGGGAGTGAAGGTTATTCGCTATCAGCAGAACCGTACTGATGAGCGGAACTTCCTCGTCTCTTCAGACGCCTCTCTGAATGTCCTCAAGGTGCTGGTCAGGAAACGCTTGGAAGCCTTGAATTTAGGCTTGGAAAGTAACCGCATCGATAGATTGGTAGAGCGCCTAATCAATGAAGCCAACGCTGTTTCCGGTGACATCGTGTTGCGAGCTGCAAAGTGCGGCAGATATGCCAGCGAACTAATGGGGGTTGTTCTAAGTAAGGCTTTAATCACCGCCGAAATGGGAGCACAAAACCCGATTGGCTGGTACTTTCTAGATGACTACGCTTCCTGGTTAGGGCAAAAAGAAGGTCAAATTGCTGACACCATGGCAATTTCACCACAGTATGTCGACGACGAACCTGTCCTAAAAGTCATCATCGCTGAGGCAAAATATATCGACGTAGCGGGCTTGGCTGACGCTCGCAAGACTTCACAGAACCAACTCCGGCAAACAGTTGACCGCATTGCCGATGCTCTCTTTATTAGTCCAGGTCGCCTTGACCGTGACCTGTGGCTATCTCGCCTCAGCGATCTTCTGCTCGACGGCATTGAGTTTAGTTCCGATAACAAACTGAACATTGAGCAGTGGCGTGAACAAATTCGCTCAGGTACGCTTCGTATCGACCTATCCGGTTACTCCCAGGTTTTTGTATCGGGTACAAACGACAGCAGTGCTGAAGGAGAGCGATCGCCTATTCCTAAAGTCAAACGATGCTTCCAAGAAGTGTTTGATCGAGAGTCTGTCCGTAAACTGGTTCTGGCTTATGAATCAGGACAAACACTCTTCTGCGTAAGGGAACAGATTGGCGATGACAAGCCCTGGACCGTAGCAGAAGCATTACGGCCTGCGGATCGAGTTACATGGGTTTTAGAAATTGAAGAAGTCGCGGCAACAACAACTCCGCCAGTACCTGTAAAAGTTAGTCCGCCTGAAAATCCTGACAGTCCACTTCAGCTAACTTTGCCTGATCAGCCCCTTGAACCTGAAGCTACTATCTCTCTAGTTACATCACCTACTGAGGATGTAGATAGTTGGGCGAGTCCAGCACTGGTTTCTTGGTGGCAGCAGGGGCAAGCCCAGAGCAGTCAAGGCGATGCAGAGGCAGAAAAGTGGCTGGAAGAAGCAGCTGGAAAACTGCGGACGGCTCTACTGGGATACAATCTGCAAGCCAAAATCGAAGGTAAACGCCTTACTCCAAATGCAGCAATCGTTAAATTCAAAGGCTCAGATAACCTGAAGCTAGATGACATCGAGAAGAAACGATCGCAACTTCTGACCACTCACGCTCTAAACATTATTAGTGTTTATGGTCAGCCTGGTGAAATCGTTGTCACCGTTGCCCGTCCTCAACGTCAAACGATTTCTCTACGGGAAGTGTGGGCAAAGCGAAAAATCAATCGATCGCTTTCTGGAGTCAACCTCAGCTTTGTTGTAGGGGTTAAGGAACTTGACGGCGAATTGCTTTATCTCAATCTAGGCAGTAGTTTTGAGAACTTAGAGCAGCATGCCCCACATACGCTTATTGCCGGAGCTACAGGCAGCGGTAAATCGGTTCTGCTGCAAAACCTCCTTCTGGATATTTGTGCGACGAACTCTCCAAAATTGGCAAGTATATATTTGATCGACCCCAAGATGGGTGTTGATTACGCCAACATTAGCGACCTACCTCATCTCAAGGAAGGAATCATTATTGAGCAAGATCGTGCAATTGAGGTTTTGGATCTTCTGGTTGAAGAGATGGACAACCGATACCGAAAGTTTGTTTCTCAGAAAGCGAAATCTTTACAGGACTATAACTGCAAGGTGGCCGAGCAAGACAGACTTCCCGTGTTGTGGCTAGTTCATGATGAGTTTGCGGAATGGATGCTAATCGATGAATATAAAGCGGCTGTGTCTGCTGCGGTGCAGCGACTGGGGGTGAAGGCAAGAGCCGCAGGGATTTATCTCATCTTTGCTGCCCAAAGACCTGATGCAAATGTTCTGCCGGTTCAGCTTCGAGATAACTTAGGAAATCGTTTAATCCTAAGAGTTGAGAGTGTTGGCACTTCGGAAATTTCGCTTGGACAGAAAGGAGCAGAGAATTTGTTAGGCAAGGGCCATTTAGCAGCAAGACTAACCAATGAGCTAGGAATTATTTATGCGCAAGTTCCATTTTTACATGATGAAGACCTTCCGTTGCTAGTAGAGTCAATCAAATCAAACTCTAGATGAAACGTGAACAAAATTCTGATAATGCTGCTTATATGACAAGGAGAGATTATGGTTCTTTGGGTTAGCACACAAATGTCTATCGGAGATATCCGTGATTTAACTAACTCTCATCGTCTTGAGTTGCGACCTGACTTTCAGCGGCAGGAAGTATGGGCTGTAGCAGCAAAGATAATGCTCATCGATTCAATTCTCAAAAACATTCCAATGCCTAAGTTCTATCTGCTTAGGGATATCCGAGGAGAAGCTACGTTCCGCGCAGTCATTGATGGGCAGCAAAGGCTTAGAGCAATTCTTGGCTTTATGAATAATGAGTTTGCACTCAAATTCCCGCCTTGTGAAGAACATCTTCATAACAAGTATTTTCAAGATTTGGAACAACTAGATCGAGATAAATTTATCAATTATCAAATTGATATGTACGAAGTCACAGACGTCACAGATGTCGAAGTTCGACAAATGTACTCTCGTGTCAATAAGTATGTCAAGGCGCTAAATAAACAAGAATTAAGACGAGCTGATTTCCCTGGAATTTTTCTTGATACCGCGGAAGATTTAGCATTATTGGATATTTTTGAGGATTTCAAGATTTTCACTCCTGCAAACCGACGCCGAATGGCTGACGTTGAATTTATATCTGAACTTCTTGCTCTAATGATCCGAGAAACCCCACTAGAAAAAAAGGAACAATTGGATTCGGTTTATGAAGAATATATGGAATGGCCTGAGCCTCAGCGTGGTGAAATAATAGAATACTTTAATCAAATACTAAGCGACTTTCAACATATTTTTAGTGAAGACGGATTAGCTGGCGTTGGATCTACTAGATTTCGTAAAAAAGCTGATTTCTATGCATTATTTGGAGCTATTTATAATCTTCGTCGCAGGGGGGGAGACATAAATGATCGGGACTTAAGACCTCTTCGTATTGATCTATCGCTTCTCAACTATCACATTGAACCTTCATCATATATCGGCGTCTTACAAGAGTATGCAATTCGTTGCGTTTCAGATGCTAATTCCTCATCAAGCCGTCGTTGGAGAATAAATTTTCTAGAATCTATTCTTCAGGGTACTTATTTGAGAGAAATATCAGGAAACACTGCTCGTTTTTTCTCTCAAATTCTCTATGATACTATCTATGGCGATGGGTTATGTCCACCAGGAACTGAGACTTGCATATTATCTAATGAAAGTTTTGAGCCAACAGAAGAGAATTCTGTCTTGGCATGGAATATAGAAAGCCCTGTTTTCCAAATGGAAAATTCTGGGTTTATTAAAAGAGAGGTTTTAGGACAAGTAGAGCATAGTAACTGGTTAATTGTAGATCCACTATCTCAACGACTAGACGACGGGGAAGCCCAGTTGGAGATTAATCTATGACTGGCATTCCCTTCAACGGACAAACTTATGTTTTGCCTGATGAAATAATAGGCGTTGACAAGTCTAAGTATAGAGTTTTAGAAATGCTAGGTAGAGGAGGTAATGGATCTGTATTTGAATGTGAAAATGTTGCCACTGGGGAAACATTTGCGCTAAAGGTTCTCCTTAATCTAAAACCTCCTAGAGCTGAGAGGTTTGAAAGAGAAATTCAAGTGATTAGCTGTTTGAGTCATGAGCATATTGTTACCTACATAACTCACGGTAGGATGTCAGTTTCTCATTCCCTTAGACGCAGATCAAATCCCAAGAATAAGAGTTATTCAAGGCAATTGAATGTCTCTTTCATAATTATGCGAAAGGCTGACTCTAACTTGAGGGAATTTCTTACGCAAAGCTCTTCCCCACTACGGTTTGAAGACTATTATGGGCAATTCATTGGTCTCGCCAAAGCACTTAAAGAGCTTCATGCTGTTGCCATGCATCGTGACATCAAGCCAGATAATATCTTGATTAGTACTGATGTTTGGCAGATTTCTGATTTTGGATTGTGTGCATTAATAGAGGAAGCTGAAGAGCAACTTACCAGAGCTGAAGAAGCTGTAGGGCCAAGATACTGGATGTCACCCGAAGCTGTTTCAAAAGCAATGGGACTTGGAGATATTATTAGTTGTTGTTCTGATCTATTTCAGCTTGCCTCAGTATTCTGGTTTGTTGTTACACAGCGCCCACCAATTGGCATTCTAACAATGGAAGACTGGTCAGGGCCGCCGTCCCTTGGGCAGCTTCTCTTAGATACCCTTCAACATAATCCACTACGTAGACCTATCTCTACTGCAGAATTTCTTCAAAGGTTAGAAGAAGTAAAATTCAGTTAGTTTGTAAATGATTTTCAATTTCAGCGATGGTTGGCTCCTCCAATTCAAAGATAATTTACCTGGACTATCATGCGACTACTCCCACAGACCCACGAGTAGCTAAGTTTGTATTGCATTACATGACGGAGGAATTTGGTAATGCCAGTAGCATTGATAATGAAGTCGGTGATCGCGCCGAAGCCGCCGTCAAAGAAGCTACCCGCCACGTCGCTGACTTAGTAGGCGCTACACCCCGAGACATCCTCTTCACCTCTGGTGCCACCGAAAGCATCAATCTCGCCATCCAAGGCACTATTCAGTATCTAGAGCGATCTAGCACTAAGCCTCGCATCGCCATTTCTACTGCTGAGCATAAAGCCGTCCTCGACACCTGCGACGCTCTCCATAAACAAGGGCGCATTGAGCTGATCCATATTCCGGTCGATACCCAAGCCCGCCTCGACCTTGACCAGCTAGAGAAGGCCTGTGCCAGCGGTATTCACCTGCTCTGCGTCATGGCGGCTAACAACGAAGTCGGCACCATTTACCCCATGGAGAAAATTGCTGCGATCACCCAAAGCCACCAAGTCCCCTTTCTCTGCGATGCCTCCCAATCGGTCGGCAAAGTCCCCATCAAGTTCAATGAGTGGGGCATAGCTATGCTGGCTCTATCGGCCCATAAGTTCTATGGCCCCCAAGGTGTTGGGGCACTCGTAGTGCGTCGAGACCATCAGTTAGAGCCTTTACTCTATGGGGGTGGACAGCAAAAGGGATTGCGACCGGGTACCCTGAATTTGCCAGGCATCGTTGGTTTGGGCGAAGCCTGTCGGCTGCGGGCAGAAGAGATGGCGGTGGATGAGGTTGAGATTGGGAAAAAGCGCGATCATCTCCAAGCCCGCCTCCAAGCTCAAATCCCCGATCTGGTCATCAACGGCGATCCACAAAACCACTTGGCTGGAAACCTGCACATCTCCATTCCCGGTATTCCTAATAGCGCCATCATAGCCAGAGTGCGCCACAGCCTGGCTATTTCAACTGGCTCCGCCTGTTCTTCAGGCGTGGAAACCCCATCCCATGTGCTCAGGGCGATGGGGCTAGCCGAGCCCGTCGTCGAAGGTGCCCTCAGAATTGGTCTAGGCAAGTTCTCTACCGACAATGACATTCACCAAGCCGCAGAGATTCTGACGCAAGCGGTGCAGTCAGTAAAGCAGGCGATGGCCTGAAATCCATTTCTTGCAATCGTTTCAGAGGATGTTTTAAAAGGGTCGGTTTGAGGATCAAAAGCTACCTGTACGGCTCACCCCGTTCCTTGAAACCCTCATTCCTTCGTGGCAGCTCCTCGGTAGTCCAGGTAGTTCAAGCTACCCCAGAGGACTTTTCAAACACCCTCTCAGCTCGACTTTATCCAATCAAGCGGCATGACAGAGTAACTCCGTCCAGGTGTCAAAGATAGTGCGAGGGACTTTAACGTACTCAGGGTCATTCCGTGATGTCTGGAAAAGTCGG
>NZ_JACJOX010000015.1 GCF_014695775.1 Leptolyngbya sp. FACHB-60
ATGGCGTCGATGACCTTTTGGCGCAAATCGAGGCTGTAGGGTTTGGCCATGGCACTCAGGTGGCAATGTCTCTGTCTCTAGTCTATGTCCTAGCTCACATGGCTACAGCTATACCTACGAAGAAGCTCTCCGCAATGCTCAAGAAATACCAGAGTATTGGTTGAAAGTTATCAGGCTGAGGGTGAAGCCTTGCCACACCCTTAAATACTACAAGCAGCTTATGCTTAGCCCAAGCGGAACTATCCTAACTATGCCCCTTAGCCAAAAATTCCTCCTAGAGCAGTTCGTAGTTGATAACGAGGATCTTGAACGGTTGGAAAGCCTTCTAGATCAGTTCAACATCTTTGAAGCTGTGGGCATGGTGCGCCAAGAAATTCGCCATTCCCACTTTTTTGCATTCCTACTCAATCCTTCAGCCTCTCACCGACTGGGCGATATTTTTCTCAAAGCCTTTCTCAAACGACTCTTAATTGCCGCCGACAATGCCCCAGTCAGCCCTGTCGATATAGATATTTCTGACCTAGCAGACGCTGAAGTGCGGCGAGAGTGGAGGAATATTGATGTTCTCCTCATTTCTCCTGCCAACCAAATTGTCTGCGCTATCGAAAATAAAGTCGATTCCGGTGAGCACTCCAATCAACTTCAGCGATATCGCCAAATTGTCCAAAAGGAATTTCAAAATTATCGTCACATTTTTGTGTACCTAACCTTAGAAGGGATTTCGCCTTATGGGAAAAATGATCAGCAGCATTGGCTAGCCTACAGTTATGCCGACGTTGCCCAACTCATTGATGATTTAGCAAAACGGTACCAGTCTACTATTGGTTCTGAGGTTAATATCCTCATGACACATTACAGCAGTCTTATCAGAAGGCACTTTATGGAAGAGTCGGAAATTGCTAAACTTTGCCGCAAGATCTACTCACAGCATCAAGAAGCCCTGGACCTGATTTACGAGCATAGACCGAATTTAGAGTCCGAAGTCTTTGAGTATCTTAAGTCTCTAGTTAAACATACGACTTCTGAGAAGATAGTGCTGAATCATGCTTGGCTAAAGCATAAGGTCGTGGGCTTTGCTGTGCCTAACTGGGATAAATATCCTTTCCAAAAAACCTGCAAGGGCTGGAGTTCAACGAATCGAATCTTGTTGTTTGAGTTTGCTCTTAGACCTCCTGAAGTCAAGCTTGTGTTGACTTTGGGGCCTGGCGATCATAATAACCGTCAGGCAATTTATGACAGCCTTGTTGATCATAAGATTTCTGGTTTCGTAGAAAGTCAGCCAAGCTCAGAGAACCGCTGGCTATGTCTGATTTCTATGATCGCGTCTGAAAAACTTGGCCCAGATTCTTCTCTTAGCGAAATATCTGAAGATATCGACAAGTTTTGGCAGCAGTTCCTAGCTCACGAGTTACCCCGCATCAACAGTGCAATTGACAAAGGACTATCACTCGGCAACCAGACTACTGCAACATGAAAAACTAGGCTAAGCCTAATCTAAAAAATTGCGATCGTCGTCGAGGCAGGCATCCCAACTGGCAGAGAGGGCGTCGGCGACCATGGCTTCAAAGGCGGCGGTGTTGACCGATCGCGTAATGTGCTCATGCATCGGGTCTGACAGCGGAATCAGGCGCAGTCGTCGGTTGTCTTGCACTAGGTCGAAATGATTGCCGTCGGCGTCGGTTTTGCCAATTTCTAGACAATCAAAACTGTAAACGTTGATATAGAGTGTATGATTAGCCACGAGCGTGGCCTGCTGCCCATCGGCGAACACTTCCATGACCAGCCCCTGGCCTTCGGAGAGTGTGATGCCGTCTTGGAAGTGGCGGTATTGCACCTGCCCCAGGTCTTGCAGTAGTCTGACCATGTCGTTTTTGTTGACAACGACCCCGCTATCGATTAAACAAGGAGCGGGGATACTTAAATTGCTGGCACGCTCGTGATTCATGGGTTTTTAACCACGCTACGTTTGCGGGTGGAGCAAAGCTCGTGGCGATCGCTCCTTTGGGTCTATATCCACGATACTCGATATCGCTGGGAATGATCTGCCCTGCGATCGCTTGGCTCTGTGGAAAACCCTGAGATAATTCTGCCAAAGGCCCAACCGCTAAGCATTCCGCCAGAATGCTGAAGTCTCCGTAATTTTGCCGAAATGTTTTTCTACAGCGCAGAGGTGGATCCGTGACCCCATTGCCCCCCGCGCGACCCGGTGAAACCACCCCTCGCCCCGGCTGGTTTGCTCGGCTGGGAGGATCCATCTTGTTTTACACAAAGCTGCCTTTGCCGCCAAGCTGGCAGCCGCGCTTTGAGGGCATTGCCCCGCTGGCACCAGTGGTGGGCCTGGGTTTGGGCCTGGGTTTAGTGGCGGTAGATTTCGGGCTGGCTCAGCTGGGTATGCCAACGCTAACCCGCAGCGCCCTGGTGATTGGGCTGGGGGTGTGGATAACTGGCGGGTTGCACCTCGATGGTGCGATGGATACCGCCGATGGTCTAGCGGTGATGGACCCTCAGCGACGGCTGACGGTGATGGCTGACAGCCACAGCGGAGCCTTTGGGGTGATGGCGGCGATCGCCATTCTCGGCCTCAAAACCCTGGCTCTAGCTGAGCTAGCCAGCGGTCGCGGCTGGGTGCTGGTGGGGTCGCTGGTGTGGGGTCGCTGGGGTCAGGTGGTGGCGATCGCCCGCTACCCCTACCTGCGAGCCGAGGGCAAGGGGGCACTGCATCGGGAGCATTTGCGATCGCCCCAAGATTGGCTGTTAGGGCTAGCGCTGGCCCTAGGGATACATGGTTTCTGGTTCTGGAATCAACCCGATCAAATTGTGCCCATTGGTATCAGCCTGGCAGGGGGGCTGGTTTTCTCCCTTCTCATAGGAGCCTGGCTAAATCGTCGTCTGGGGGGCCACACTGGCGACACCTACGGAGCCACGGTGGAATGGACCGAAACCCTGCTACTGTGCTTAGCTACCCTGGCATAGAGCCTGCTATGTCTCCTTGAAGAGGCTAGATATTGCAAACACTCATTGGGTTAGGGCAGGTTCGCCCTAGAGGCCTAACATTCTGTCGCCTTAAGAAGACAACCTCACAGCGCGTGACACATCGGCAGCCCATACCAAAGAACTCCGTTTGTCAGAATGTTCCAAATAAATTAGCTGTTGCAATATGGGTGTGGCTGACCTCAGCCGCATAATTATTCGGCAGGCCCTGGCTATCGAATCGCCCCCAGAGTATTCTTCCAGCTCAGCTCTTTGCCCAACACCATCAGCGCTTTTTGGTCAGCCCCGGTGAACAAGCCGCTATCCACTAATTCAGCCAGCACCTGCTGGGCGAGCTGAGCGGCGAATATGCCCCCCGACCTGAGCAAATGGCTGTAGTAGCTAAACTGCGTCTGTCCATCTTCGTTGCAGTGGAAGCAGTGCACCTGCTCTGGCGTCAGGCCATAGACCGGCGTATTGGCAGGCACTACCACCCGAGGAATACCGTGTTTTCCGTAGCGCTGATTGCCCTCGCTCTCTAAGGTGCCCACTAGTACCACCCCCAGCAGGGTGCGAGTCTCTTGCACCAGATCAGGGGTAAATAAAGGGTCAGGCTCACTAGAAAGCCGTGGCCCGCTGTTAAAAAATAGCGGGTTGAACAGCTGCGAGTTGTATACCAGCCCCACGGCCCAGTGGCGGCTGTCGTTGTCAAAGCTGACAAACTGACCAAAGCCGCAGTCTTCAGGTGTTGGTGGCGAACAGACGTCCTGGGCGTCGTCGACCTGCACCACGTAATCGCAGTGAGAGTTAGACTTCACCACTTTGCCGAGACGGCAGGGAGGCAGGGCCGTAGAGAACAAATCCATAGGGCACTCTAGGGTGGAACATGGGTACTTATTGTAGACCGTTCCGCCCTGGGTGAGCACCCTAGCTTCGGCTGCGCTCAGCCACCGCCATAATTCTAGAGGTTAAGCGAGGTCGAAACCTCCAAAAGTTCTCTATAGTCCAAACCCTTCGTCAAAATCGCTGCGGGTCATAGGCTGACTCACTTCCAAGCCCTCACCCCCCAACAGGGTCAAGGGCTTGCCATCCACTGAAATCCATACCGGGGCAGCTGGGTCAAAGGCAGTGGCGGTGTAGATCACCTGGCCTAGGCGACCTGTCATGGCCGCGCTGCCGCCGCCGGCCTCAAAGTTGCTCGACAGATCGACATGGACCCCGTCTGCCTCCACTGAAGCCGTGATTAGCTGAGTCTGTTCGGGAATTGTGGTGAACGCCTGCTGACTCGGGTCGCCTGACTTAGAGAGTAGGTCGCTAAATGCGGCGGTGACTTTCTCTGAAGGGGAGGCATCGGCTGCGACGGTAATGGGCTGGGGCACCAGCGCAAAGCCTGTACCCTCGTCCTTTAGCCAGTAGACTTGGCCAGTAACTTCGGCTGGAACCGGCTGGCTGACTGGGTCTTTGGGGGGGGCGTCTTCGACCTTAGCTGGCTCGGCGGGGGTGATGACCTCCGGCACGGTCATGATGGGGTCGGGGTCAATGTCGAGATTGGGAAACTCCGCCACCGGGGGCGTGGGGTTGATGGCCCGCCAGGTGAACCACGCCACAGACCCACCCGAGGCCACTACTAGAGTGGTTAATCCGGCCAAAACGCCGAGGGGAATACGCCTTAGCTTGCTTTTGAGATCCATGGTGGGGGTCCAAATGGGGTCACAACCTTAGCCTAGAGTAGTCCAACCTACCCTAGGGGGCGGGGGGGACAGCTTCTTGAGCTGGCTGCCGAGTCAAGAGTGGGGATGTTGGCTCTATTTTGGCAAAGATGGCAACATCTAGCTCATTGTCTCGGACTTTAAAGTTGATCACGCGGGCCACTACGCCCAGCGCCTCTAGCCGCCGTAGGGTAAGGCGCTCTTGAGCGCCCTGCACGAAGGCTTCGAGCAGCTGGGGTGGAGTGTCTTCGCCATCGACGGTGATACTGGGGTCAACCAAGGCAAAGCGATGGCCATTGAGGATGGTTAGTCCTAACTCGACTACGATCGCAATATTCTCCTGAGTCACACGGTCTTGCAGGTCGACCACAACACGAAAGCGATCGCCCTCTAGAAACTCCAGCGACGGGTTGGCCAAGCCGTAGCGATTTTGCTCGCGCTGGCCCGCTGCCCCCGGCAGGGTAAATTCTAGGGTGTCGAGCCAGCCCTGCGCCAAGGGCGACTGCAAAAACGCATTTAGATCGTCGTCGTTAAGACGTAGGCGTAGGGCGGTCTGGGCCGGTTGGTTGAGCACCAACGCACCCTGCTGCAAACGGCCGCGATCGACATCGACGGCGTCGGTTTCGATATCTATAGAGTCTATGCGGAGGCCGGGTATTTGACGGGTTTCGACCCCCCGAGCAGCGATGAGAGTGTGCTCAATGCGGCCGCTGGCCAGCTGATAGTTGGGCACATTGTCAATGCGCACCTGCAATGTCTCGACCTCGGCGAGCTGGTTGCGCAGGGCGGCCTCGGTCAGGGTGTCGACCACCACGCCGCCGCTACCCGCTACCCCCAGCAGGGCCGAGAGCATAATGGTGATCAGTTCCATGGTTCCTCCTGGGGTGTGGGTGGGAGACTAGCCCTAGCGGCTGGCCAGCAGTTCATCGACAATCCAGCCCTTGATTAGGGCAACGACCTCGGCTAGGGCTACTTCTTGCACAATGCCCGTGGCCCGATCGACCACTTCGACTTTGCCATCCCCCAGGGCCCGCCCGGTGACAATGCGGTAGGGAATGCCAATCAGGTCGGCGTCTTTGAACTTGACCCCGGCCCGCTCGTCGCGATCGTCGAGCAGGGCCTCGACCCCCACTGACAGTAGCTCTTTATAAATCGCCTTGGCGGCTTCGACCTGCAAATCGTCACCCATGTTGGGAATCACCACGATCGCCTGGTAGGGCGCGATCGCCACCGGCCAGATAATGCCGTTTTTATCGTAGGACTGCTCCACCGCCGCCTGGGCTAAGCGCGACACGCCCACCCCGTAGCAGCCCATCACCAGGGGCAGCTCAGCCCCGTTTTCGTCAGTGAAGGTGGCCCCGAGCGCCTGGGAGTATTTAGTGCCCAACTGAAAGATGTGGCCAATTTCGATGCCCCGCGCGGTTTTTAGGGTTTGGCTGGGGTCGTGCAGGGCGCGATCGCCTGCTGCCGCCTTGCGCACATCCACCACTTTTTTAGGCAGGGTGAATTCCTTGCCCCAGTTGCCGCCCACCACGTGGTAGCCCGCCTCGTTTGAGCCGGTGACGAAGTTTTTGAGGTCAGTGGCGGTGCGATCGACCAGGCGCAGAAACTTAGGCTCCACCTCTTTGCCGCCGTTAATATAGTCATCGCCCAGGTCGGGGGCCATATAGCCTAGGGGCAGAGGTTTGGCGGCCCATTGGCGCTGGGCGTCTTCGTCGGGCACCCCCAGGGCGATCACCGCAGCCCCGCCATAGTGGGCGGCCAGCTTGGTCAGCTCGTTGGTGAGCTTCACGTCGTTGACATCCTGATCGCCGCGAATGCTGACTAGCACCAGCACCACCTGACCGTTGTCAAACGCCGCCTGATACAGCACGTTCTTAACGATCTGGGTGGGCGAACACTTGAGAAACTTTGCCAGCGATTCAATTGTGGGCGTGTTTGGAGTTTCTAGCTTCTCAAATTTGGTGAAGGTGGAGGGCACCGCATCTACGGGTCGCGACACAGCCTTCTCGACGTTGGCGGCATACTTGCCGTCTTCGGTATAGAGCACCTCGTCTTCGCCCGCCTCAGCCAGCACCATGAACTCAGTGGAGCCCGACCCCCCGATTGCCCCTGAGTCCGCATCCACCGCCCGAAACTCCAGCCCGCAGCGGCGCAGAATGTTGCTGTAAGCCTGGTGCATCTCTTGATAGGTTTCCCTCAGACTGCTCTCGCTAGTGTGAAACGAGTAACCGTCTTTCATGATGAATTCGCGCCCGCGCATGAGGCCAAAACGAGGCCGAATCTCATCGCGAAACTTGGTTTGAATCTGGTATAGGTGCAGGGGCAGCTGCCGGTACGAGCGAACCATGTCGCGGGCGACGGCGGTGATCACCTCCTCGTGGGTGGGGCCAAGGCCGACCTCCTGCTGGCGGCGATCGATCAGCGAGAACATGATGCCCTCAGCCTTGGTGTAGGTATCCCACCGGCCCGACTCGCGCCAGAGTTCAGCCGGTTGCAGCTGGGGCAGCAGACACTCCTGCGCCCCCGTGATATTCATCTCGTCGCGCACAATATCTGAAATTTTGTTGAGCACCCGCCACAGCAGGGGCAGGTAGGCATAGACTCCACTGGAAATGCGCCGCATGTACCCCGCCCGCAGCAGCAGCTTGTGGCTAGGAATCTCGGCCTCTGCCGGATCCTCCCGCAGGGTGACAAACAGCATTTGGGATAGACGCATGGGGGCTCCAGGGGTGACGGCAAGACTTCGTAGGCAAGACTCATAGGCCATAGTAAACGAGGACGGGCAGCCCTTCCATAACCCGGCAGCTGCCGCCCAAACTGTTTACCGCTCGATTGGCTATTGGCGCCTATCAGGAATGGTAGAGAAATCCGCTACAGTGTCTAAACAGCCTTTCTATGAATTGGCTAAGGGCGTTGGACTCTGTCGGTCTTCGACTATTGCCCTTAGCTCATCCAGAACTGTTGTACCCCAAGGGAAACGGCATCTGCCCACCGTTTCTGAATATAGCCTTACCAAGAGACTGACGCTGCACTATCCAGCATCCTCAAGGGTTTCTGGGCTGGGCGTACCGTCTCCACTATTGCTCCTCTATGAAAAAAGTTTTCGTCCTCGATACCAACGTGTTGCTTCACGATCCGATGGCAATGTTCAGGTTTGAGGACAATGATGTGGTGTTACCCATCACCATCATCGAAGAACTCGATCGCTTCAAAAAAGGTACCGCCGATACTGGCCGCAACGCCCGCTATGTATCGCGCACCCTAGATGAACTGCGGCAGCAGGGGTCGCTGGTGCAGGGCATTCCCCTAGAAAAGGGCGGTACCCTCAAGGTGGCTCTGTGCCACCGCGACACCCTGCGGCAGCTGCCCGCTGAGCTAGAGGGCGACCAGGGCGACAACGCTATTCTCGCTGTGGCTATGGAGTATAAGCACCACCGCGACATGCCCGTGGTGCTGGTCAGCAAAGACACCAACCTGCGCATTAAAGCCGATGCCGTCGGGCTGGTGGCTGAAGACTACGAAACCGACAAGATTGACTACGACGACCTCTACACCGGCACCCTAGAGGTGATGACCTCTGCCGAGGCCATGAGCCAGCTGTTTGGCGACGGCTACCTGAAGCTTGATGTGCCTCTCCACCCCAACCAGGTCGTTACCCTGGTCGATGAGACGAACCCAAACCACACGGCGCTGGCCATGGTGCAGGGCAGCAGCGGCAAACTAGTGCCCCTCAGCAAACTGCCCCACGCTGGAGTATCGCGGGTGCAGCCCCGCAACCGTGAGCAGCGGTTTGCTTTTGAGCTGCTGCTGCAAGACTCGATCTCGATGGTGACCCTGGTGGGCAAGGCGGGCACTGGGAAAACGCTGCTAGCGATCGCCGCCGGAGTGCAAAAAGTCGCCGACGAGCGTCTCTACTCGCGCCTGCTGATCGCCCGCCCTATCGTGCCTTTGGGCCGTGATATTGGCTATCTGCCCGGCGACATGCGCGAAAAACTAAACCCCTGGATGCAGCCGCTCTATGACAATTTTGACCTGATCTTTGGCACCCAGGAGATGCGCGGTCGGCCCGAACACTGGCGGCGCGGCCACGAAGAAATGATCGATCAAGGGCTATTGCAGATCGAGCCGCTGACCTACATTCGAGGGCGATCGATTCCCAAGCAGTTCCTGATTGTAGACGAAGCCCAAAACCTCACCCCCCACGAGGTCAAAACCATTCTCACCCGAGCTGGAGAAGGCACCAAAATCGTTTTGACTGGCGACCCCGACCAGATCGACAACCCCTACGTCGATGCCTCTAGCAATGGCCTCACCTACGTCGTTGAACGCTTTAAGGACGAAGCCCTCGCTGGGCACATAACGCTCAATAAAGGGGAGCGATCGGGCTTGGCTGAGCGGGCGGCGATGCTGCTGTAGAGTTTGCCGATTTGCTGGTGCCAACCCAAGGTCGCTCGTAGGCGATCGCCTGGTTTGAGTTAGCTTAAACAGTCTATTTTTCTGCTCTGCCTATCGGGTCTGAACCATCAGGCAAGTTAGCTTTGCGATCGAACTTTACCGGTGAGTGGTAGACGATCTTTATGAATAGCCTTCATATTCATTCATTAAACACTACTTAAGTCAATGCTAAACGGCATTGACGACAACAGAAATGCCTTCGAATTATCGGCGTTTCCTAACCATTCTTGAAAAGAAGTTAACCTTTACTTTTGCGCCCCATGGCTTCTTCTTAACTTGTTAGGATTGCCACCAAATCTAGCAACGGGAGATTCTTCATGACTCGCTTCCTTGTGGCCGTAGTGGATGGTGCCAAAGCTAAGTTTTTGACTTTAGAACCCGTAGCCGTGCCAGAGCTAGAATCTGGTCCCGATTTGATTGAACGCTGCCAACTGCTGAATCCGGTAGTAGAAATACCCAGTCAAGACTCAGGGGCCAACGCTAAAGCCAGCCGCAACCGGGGCAGCGGCAGCCGTGGTCACAGCTATGACGATCGCCGAGGCAACTACCTAGTTGAATTTGAGCGTCGCTTTGCCCAGGCCATTGGAGCACAGATGGAAGCGTTGATCAATGCCTACGATCTCAACACGCTGGTGCTAGTGGCCGAGCCACAAATTTTAGGCACACTGCGCACCTGTTTAGCAGGGGTGAGCGGTCGATTGCAGGTGCAAGAATTGGCCAAGGACTTGTGCAAAATGAAGCCCCAGCAGCTGCAAGACTATCTGGCCCAAAAGGGGGTGCTACCGACTCGGCAGGTGGCGCTGGCAACGGGGCGATCGCGCTACAGCAATAGCTAGCGCCTAGCTCAGGTTTGCCGATTTAGCAGAGTCAGAGCCTCAATTAGCGGCAGAGGACGGCTGAACAAAAAGCCCTGGCCAATGTCGCAGCCCATCGATTTTAGGGCCGCCATTTGAGCGGGGGTTTCAATGCCCTCGGCTACGGTGGGCAGGCCTAGCTGGCGGGCAATGTCGATAATCGAACCAACAAGGATTTTGGCGCGATCGCTGCTGCACAACTTTTGAATAAACGACTGGTCAATTTTCAAACAGTCAATTTCGCAGCGCTCCAGGTAGTTGAGACTAGAGTAGCCGGTGCCGAAGTCGTCGAGGGAAATCTTAAACCCGGCGGCGCGGCACTTGCTGATAGAGTCAATCGCCTCAGCCTCATTCAAGAAGATCCGCTCCGTCACCTCTAGCTTAATCTGCTGCGCATCCACGCCGTGGCGCTGGGTGCAGGCAATTAATCGCTCAAAAAAATTGGCCTGCTGAAACTGCCGCACCGAAATGTTGATGCTCATAAAAAAGTCAGTGCTGCTCTGGCCAAGGCTTTCTAAGTGCTTTTGAAAATGGCGTAGATCGGCACAGGAGCGATCGAGAATCCAGTCGCCCATCCGCAAAATTAGCGAAGTTTCTTCGGCCAAGGCAATAAAGCGCTGGGGAGCCACAGCGCCGCGCTGGGGGCACTGCCACCGTAGCAGTGACTCAAAGCCTAAAATTGTGCCCGTGGTTAGGTTTAAAAGGGGCTGATATACCAGCGATAGCTCATCGTTGCGGACGGCATTTTGTAGGTCGGACTCTAGCTTGATATCGTCTAAAATTTGCTGGTGTTGCTGACTTCTAGCGTAGGCCTTTTCGGTTATGGCGGGGCGGGGCAGACCAATGTGAGGGTTTGCTAGGGTCTTGATGTAGGTGTTGTAGGCTCGGTTGCGGTGCAGCGACATTGAGATAAACAGCCGCACCATCGGCGACGACGACTCGATGCGCTCAGCCACCTGGGCCGCCGACACCACAATGCAGCGACAGGAGCTAAGGGCTTTAGCCGAGGCCGAGCGGGGGGAGGCGTCAATAATACCCATTTCTCCAAAAATATCCCCTGGCCCCAGCACATTGAGCTGAATTGAATCGTAGCCAGAACCCACAAAAATCTCGACGTAGCCTGACTCAATAATGTAGGCTTTATCGGCAGCGCTGCCCTCGGTAAAAATGGTTTCGCTAGCTGCAAATAGTCGAATGTTGCAGTCAGGTTCGATCGCCATATCGGCCACTAGGCCAGTACTATCACTGTCTCCGAGGACGGGGGCCATAGGGAGCAATGGACCGAGAGGTATAGGGCAAGATAGAGCAGGAAAGATTTTCATGGCAAGAACGATTTTTCAGGGGGGATTGCTCTAGCATCTCCTATTTTTAGAAGGGTGTTCATAATCCCAGTGTGAAGTGTCGGTGAGCATTTCTAAAAAAGCTAGCCAATCACAGCAACATCATGTAGCTGTCACCCGCCACTATGATCTAAATCACAACAATTGCCGGATAAATTAACTAGCATCCGCCAGAATATGGACGGTGTCTTAAGTCTATTGAGGCATCCTCACGCTGAGGACACCGCCAGGGGCCAGCCCCATCCCGATCCTTCGCTGCGTGACGTCATGACTGCCTTTTCTGCCACTTCTGCTCACGGCTCAGTTAGCCAGGTTACCGTAGTGGGGGCGGGCAACGTGGGCAGCACCCTGGCCCAACGCCTGCTAGAGCGCAACCTGGCCAACGTGGTGCTGGTCGATATTGTAGAGGGTCGCCCCCAGGGGGTCGCCCTCGACCTGTCTCAAGCGGCGGGCTGTGAGGGCCACAACCGCACCATTGTTGGCACTAACGATTACCATGACACCGCCAACTCAGACATTGTGGTGATTACCGCCGGGCTGCCCCGCCGCCCCGGCATGACCCGCGACGACCTCACCCAGGTCAACGGCAAAATTGTGATCGACACCCTGCGCCAGGCCCTGGCCGTATCGCCCCAGGCCAGCGTGGTGGTGGTTACCAATCCACTCGATGTGATGACTTATCTGGCCTGGAAAGCCAGCGACCTGCCCCCCCAGCGGGTGATGGGCATGGCCGGAGTGCTCGACTCGGCCCGGTTTCAAACTTTCATTGCTTGGGAGCTGGGAGTGCCCCCGCGCGATGTCTCGGCCATGGTGCTGGGCGGGCACGGCGATCTGATGGTGCCCCTGCCCAGCTACACCACTGTCAACGGCATTCCGGTGGCGGAGCTGATGCCTGCGCCCCGTCTACAGGCGCTGATCGATCGCACCCGCAACGGCGGTGCCGAAATTGTGCAGTTGCTCAAGCAGGGTGGGGCTTACTACGCGCCCGCTTCTTCGGCCTGTGTCATGGTGGAGTCGATGCTGCTCAACCAGCGCCGCATTTTACCCCTTGCCGCCCACCTGACGGGGCAGTATGGCCTGAGCGATCTCTATTTGGGAGTGCCCTGCCGCCTAGGCCAAGGGGGAATTGAAGAGATCCTGGAGCTATCGCTTACCCCAAAAGAGCAGTCAGCCTTAGAGCGATCGGCGGCCTCAGTGAAAGAGCAGATACCGTTGGCCCTGGCTTTGTTGAATTCGTGATTTCTCTGGAAAATCCTGTGCTGTTGAATTTCCCGATTATAAGAAGGTAGCGGGCTACGCCCCTGTGGAGTTGGGCTGTGCGTGAGGACCGCTAAATTTGGCTCTGGTATTAGCTCGACCTGACTCATTTAGCGCTGCCCTTTCAGGCAAGTAAAATCACCAATAGCAGAAAGCCAAAGACGGAAGCACCAGACTGCCAGAAAATTTTAGACGCTGTGTTGTCAACCATGACATTTACCTTACACGTTAAGGATAGAAACACTGTGTGCTCTAAGCATTCCCGAATTGAACTTTAGAAGCTTGGGGCTTAGGCTGTTAGTCGTCTGTCAAGCTAAAGATGACAGGTTCGTAGAGGTTCAGGGTTCAAGGTTTTAGGTTCACGACCGGCCTTAAACCGTATACCCTGAACCCTAGCTATTTGAGCCTGTCACAATTAGCTTGATTAAGTACTAGGCTCTACTTTCACTGTAGGTCTCTGGGCCTAGAACTGCTGTGATGGATGTGCCAAAACTCTATCCGGTAATTCTAAATCTCAGCAGCAGTGACCTCGATCAGCTGTTTCGTCAAATGCTATGAATTCAACCGCCCTAACCGAGTTTTTGCAACGCTCTGCCGCTCACTACTGGTTACAAAACGTCCGACTGCCCCTAGCTTGCGTCGATGGGCCGGGGTCTTGGAATGCGATCGCAGCCCTCTCCGCCCCGCCGATCTCAGAAGAACTAGTCGCTGCCCACTTAGAAATCCGGGACGGACAGATTACGGCCATGATGCCAGCCAGCCAGCCCCCGGATACCGACCAGCCCTGCTGGGATCTGCGCCAGGGCATGGTGTGGCCCTGCTTTGCCGACTGCCACACCCATCTAGACAAAGGCCAGACCTGGTTTCGCAACCCCAACCCCGATGGCACCTTTGCCTCGGCTCTCAAGGCCGCCGAAGCCGACCACAGCCACTGGAGCGCCGCCGACCTCTACCCCCGCATGAGCTTTGGCCTGCGGTGCAGCTATGCCCACGGCACCCAAGCCGTCAGAACCCATCTGGACTGCTTGAATGGGCAAGAGGAGATCAGCTTTGCAGTCTTCGATCGGCTGCGGCAGGAGTGGGCGGGCAAGATCGCGCTCCAGGCTGTGTGCCTGGTGTCGATGGACTACTACGATCGCCCCGAGGCTGAACACCTAGCGGATACCGTTGCCCGGTACGGCGGCATTTTAGGCGGGGTAATCTATCCCCAGCCCGGGCTGGAAGCCCAGATCGACCGCGCCTTTGCCCTGGCCGAGGCCCGAGGCCTAGACCTCGATTTTCACGCCGATGAGAGCCTTGACCCCAAAGCCGAAGGCCTGCGGGTGGTGGCTGAGACCAAACTGCGGCGCGGCTTTGGCGGGCGGGTCAACTGCGGCCACTGCTGTAGTTTGTCGGTGCAGGCGGGCGATCGCGTCCAAGACACCTTGGCGCTGCTCAAGCAGGCCAGCATCAGCGTTGTCAGTCTGCCGATGTGCAACCTCTACCTGCAAGATCGCCAACCAGGCCGCATGCCCCGTTATCGCGGTGTCACCCTGCTGCCCGAGCTGCGCCAGTTTGAGGTGGCCGTTGCCCTGGCCAGCGATAATTGCCGCGACGCATTCTTTGCCTACGGTGACCACGACATGGTGGAGGTGTTTACCCAGGCGGTACGCATCGGCCAGCTCGATCGCCCCGTGGGTGACTGGCCCCAGGCGGTAACCCGTACCCCAGCGCAGATTATGGGCTTAGAGGTAGGGCTGATTGGCACAGGCCGCCCAGCGGATCTAGTGGTGTTTAAGGCCCGCAGCTTTAGCGAGCTGCTGGCGCGACCCCAGGGCGATCGCATCGTTTTGCGCCAGGGTCGCCCCATCGACACCACCCTGCCTGACTATGCCGAACTCGATGCGGTGGTAGGGATTGCGTAATTGGCCCCGCCCCGCCCTGGAAAACCGAACTTTCCTGGGGCGTGGGGTTTGCTACGCTAAACCTAGAGGTAGATATGGGTCTAGCGGAAGTGGCGGTGGCCCTTCCCAGCCCAAAGCTGACTATGGACAATAGTCACCACTTGAGCGCGGGTTTTTAGGAGGATTGGAATGGCTGCTACGGGCTTTAAAGACTACTACGCGGTGCTGGGGGTCAGTCGCACGGCAAGTGCCGACGAGATCAAGCAGTCTTTTCGCAAGCTGGCCCGCAAGTACCACCCCGACGTGAACCCCAATGACAAAACCGCCGAGGCCAAGTTCAAAGAGGTGAGCGAAGCCTACGAGGTGCTTTCCGACGCCGACAAGCGTAAGAAGTACGACCAGTTTGGTCAATACTGGCAGCAGGCCAGCCGAGCGGGGGCTGGCACCGCCTACGGGAGCCCCGGCGACATGGGCGGCTTTGACTTTAGCAACTACGGCAGCTTTGACGAGTTCATCAACGAGCTGTTGGGTCGTTTTGCCACCCCTAGCGGCGGTGGTGCCCGATCGTATCCCTACGGTGCTCCGGGGGGTGGGCCAGGCGGGCCTGGGTTTGGCGGCTACGAAACCGCTCCGAACCAATCCTTCGATCAGGAGGCCAACATTCGCCTCACCTTTAGCGAAGCTTTCCACGGTGCCCAAAAGCGCCTGCGCATTGGTAACGACAGCGTGGAGGTGCGCATTCCGCCTGGGGCCAAGCAGGGCAGCAAGATTCGCCTCAAGGGCAAGGGGCCGATTAACCCCTACACCAAGCAGCCTGCCGATATTTATCTAGTGGTGCAGTTAGAGGGGCACAGCTTCTTTACCTTGGAGGGCGACAGCCTCACGGCCGAGGTGCCCATCACACCCGATGAGGCGGTGCTGGGGGGCAAGATTGATGTGCCGACCCCCGACGGCAGCGTGACTATGAACCTCCCTGGGGGGACCCGCTCGGGTCAGACCCTGCGGCTGCGGGGTAAGGGCTGGCCTCGACACAAAGGCGATCGCGGCGATCTGCTGATCAAAGTGGTAATTACGCCCCCGGCGAGCCTCAGCGACACCGAGCGTCAGCTATACGAAAAAATTCGCGACGGTCGCACCACTAACCCACGCCAGAGCCTAACCAATACGCGCCTGTAAATCGCTGAAAACGAGCGCAATCAAAAGCCCCCGATTCTCTTTTAGAGAAGAATTGGGGGCTTTTCAGCTAGAGATTAAGACAGAGCTACAGTTCCTCAGCTCGGCGGAGGTCGCCGTAGAGCAGGCTGAGCAGCGCACCACAGCCCAGCAGCTTGATGGCCTCTAAGCCAAAGTACAGCCCGTGCATCTGGTTCATCGCACCGGGCACTTCAACGGTGGCGGCAAAGGGGTCGAGGGAGGCACCTAGGGCGGCCATGGCGGGGGCGATCGCATAGGTCAGTACCAGGGTGAGGGCCAGCAGGCCTAGCCCTAGCTCCACTGCCCAGCGGCTGCGCAGGCCGCTGGCGACCACAGGCCGCTGGGGGCGCGACTGCCGGGCGGCCAGCAGCCCGGTCAAAATGACGCCAGCGCACAGCAGCTCTAGACGGTTAAACACCCAAAACATGGCGTAGCCCGCCGCGCCAAAATCGGGTTGGCTCATCATGCCGCCGACAAACAGCCCCGGCATGATGACAAAATCCATCAGCAGGCTGCTGCTGAACCAAAACATGAGCGCAAACACAACCGCCCCGACCCAGAGGGTAGGCTTGGCGATGGGGTGAGATAGAGAATTCATGGATATAGGCCTGGGGAAAAATGATGAGTGAAGCGTTGGGCAGAGACTCGGAGTTTCGAGCTGAGTCCCTTGTTTATCAATGATTTCAGCCTAGCGGACTTTGTTGGCTGCCAGTGTGAATTATTCTTTCGGCAATGCTGTTATCGCCTCGCCGTTACGTTGTGACACAAAGATAAAAGGCTCTACAGTCGTGGCTTTAGGGCGATCGCAGGGGTCTAGCAACGGCTACAGGCAAGGAAAAACGTAACCTCTTGTCACAGGCGGTAATGTCTCAATCACCCCTGATCGCCCCACGACTATTCAGTCGAGATGCTCTCTACTGCTGACTCCAAGCACTGCCCCACAGCCAAAGTAAGAACAAAGCCCGGTAAGGTAAGGCTGGTCAATTTTCAGTGGAGCAATGACGATGGCGATTACGCATATTGTGTTGGATATGGGTGGGGTGCTGATCGAGCTACAGTGGCTCGATCGGGTCAAAGACCTGCTGGGTCGCCCTATCACCATTGAGGAAATCCACCGCCTTTGGGTCAGCGCCCCCTGCGTCGTCGATTTTGAGAGCGGCCGCACCAACTTCGATACCTTTGCCGCCGCCTTTGTGCAAGATTTTGGTTTGGCGATCGCCCCCGCAGTCGTTCAACATGAGTTCTTAGAGATCGTGCGGGCACCGCTGCCCCAGTGCGACGACATGCTCGCTGCCCTTAAACCCCGCTACCATCTGTCGCTGCTGTCGAACACCAACCCCGCCCACTACGAGCGACTGCGCGATCGCTACAATTTCTTTGACTACTTTGACCAGCTATTTCTGTCGTACAAAATTGGTCTAATAAAGCCCAGTGCAGCCATCTTTGAGCACTTGCTGATGGCGCTCGATGCCCCGGCCAACAGCGTAGCGTTCTTTGACGATGGGGCTCGCAATGTCGAAGCGGCCTGCGCCTTTGGTATTCAGGCCTACCGAGTCGACTCACCCGCAGAAGTCATGGCTGTGGTGAACAGCTTCTCCTAGCTTGACCCCCATCAGGGCAGCCGGCAGACAACCTGACCCACCAGCCCCGCCCAGGGCACCAGGCCAAACTCGCGGCTGTCGGTGCTTTCCGCCGCGTTTAGCCCCTGCAAAAAGCTGCCGTTGGCATCGACATAAACCACCCACTTAATCAGCAGCAGCCCTGGCTGACGAGGATGGTCGGCCACCACCAAATCCCCTGGCCGGGGTCGCTGCTGACGGTAGGCGGAGGGGTCGATCAACACCTCCGTACCCGGCTCTAACAAAGGCAGCATCGAAGCCCCCACAACGCGAAACCGCCGTCGCTGGCGCAACAGCCAGAGCACCAGGTCGGTGAACTGACTATGGCGCAACTGCGACGGCGGCTGTGAGGAAATGCCGAGGTTGTTTTCCACCAAAATCAAATTCAAAGGTGAGAGGATAAGGAGATGGGGAAATGAGGACGATGGAGAGCCTCCACCCTGCTCATTTCCCTTATCTTCCTCACCTCCCTCATTTCCCTCTAGCTGGCGGTGTACCAAGACACATCACGGTTTTTGGTTGCCCAGAAAATGCTGTGGATTTTCTGCGCAGCTTCCATCAACTCGTTGGCATGCTGCACGCTGACTTCGACTTTGCAAGCAGAGCAGAGTTTGGCGGCTTTCCAAAAAGTGTCATGCAGGTCAGGGAACTGCTCTAGGTGCACAGGCTTAAAGTAATCGGTCCAAAGCACCAGTAGCTCATCTTTGGTGATTTGGGCTTGCTCTTCTTTGATGGCAGTATAGCGGGCGAAGGTGTTGTGGTAAGCAATAGAAGCGGCCTTATCGCCACCAACGGGCGCCTCAAGGTCGACCAGTTTTTTGGTCATCGACAGCACAGCTTCGGCGGCAATGCGAGCCGAGGAGGGGTCGTAAACGCCGCAGGGGCCATCGCAGTGCGCGTGGACAGCGGCGGCGGGGAACCATGCCTGTAGCTTAGCGATTGCTTGGTTGAGCATAATCATCCTGGTAATGAATAGAAAGACGGGCAAAAAGAGAATTTTCTTGCGCCTAGACCAGGCGGTAGCCCCGCACCCGGTGGGGTGAAACATCCCTATGCCAGGCAGGGGGATAAGCCAGGCCACGTTTCACATTGTTAACGCTATTGAGCCCTTCCGCAACCTCCGCCCCTGCCGTCGACCATAAATTCAACCAGAAATGGTGAGGCAGAGGGTTGCGATCGCGCGCGATTTCAGTACATTTGTCTGGATGTCTTCAAGGGGATGGTCGTTCAACCATGGGGCGATTGGCAATGATATTTTCTCGGCGGCGTCTCTGGGGTCGACTGTCGCTAGTGGCCTTGGCGCTGGGGCTAGCGGGCTGTGGCGATCTGCTGCTGTTGGTGAGCGATTGGGTTACCCCTGGGGATGTAGCAACCCTGCCGCCCTGTGTTGATGACAACTGCAACTGTGGCGATTTCGCTAGCCAGTCTCAGGCCCAGACGGTGCTCGATGCCTTTGGGGGCGACCCCTACAGCTTGGACGGGGATGGTAACGGTCGAGCCTGTGAACTGCTGCCCACCGCCATACCGGCTGCCGATCCACCGGCCCCGCCCTCTAGCAACCCCCACCTGGCGCTGGGTAACCCCAGCCAGGCGGCGACCACTAACCCCAACAATTATTTGATTCAGCGCGATCAGTATGTGCTCAGCTACAGCCGCGATCGCAACGGGCTCAACTGGGCCAGTTGGGAGGTCGATGCCGCCTGGTTGGGCTCCACCGATCGCCAGGACAATTTTCGCCCTGACGGGGCACTGCCCGCTGGATTTTACCAGGTCACTCCCAACGACTATCGAGGCAGCGGCTACGATCGCGGCCATGTGGTGCCCTCGGGCGATCGCACCGCCAGCGTGGGCGACAACGCCGCCACCTTTTTGATGACCAACATCATTCCCCAAGCCCCCGACAACAACCGTGGCCCCTGGCGTGAACTGGAAGAATACGGGCGCTCGCTGGTCTACCAATATGACCACAGCCTGCACGTCTTTGCTGGGGCCTACGGCAGCCAGGGCAGCATCGGCAACCGCGCTATTGCCATACCCTCCCGCCTGTGGAAAGTCATCGTGGTGTACGATCGCCTCCCCGATGGCGGGTTAGGCATTGGCAGCGACAGCCGAATAATTGCCGTTGATATGCCCAACAGCAACCAAGTCGGCCCTGACTGGCGCCGCTATCAAACCTCAGTCCAGCGCATTGAAATAGCCACTGGCCATAGCTTCTTTGAAAATTTACCGACTGAGCTTCAGGAAATTCTCAAGGTCCGCACCAGCGATGCACCCTTGTGAGTGAGCCACCTAATTCCAGCCTCGGGGGTTGGCACTATACTATAATTGATAAAGATAAAGTTAATTTTAGGCTAGTTCAATATGATATTGAGTGTAGTTATTAAGACTACGTCACAGTGATTTTGCGGACATAGCAAGTTCAGCAAATCAGTTATTCTTTGAGGCAACCGCTAAAAAAAGGTAATCTTGACTTTACTTCTTCATGAATTCATATCACTAATTTGGCATAGTACATTTACTTCAGGTGCAAATAGTAAAGCTACTCATATCCAACGCTTTACCACTAGGGCAAGTTGTAGTCCAAGCTGTTGAATTTGCTCAACTTTGCTTTGAGTCATTGCAAGATTAATCTCTAGGGTTTTGTAAGATCTGGTAGCATGAATTAGCTCATTCACTTCCTCATCAGTAGACTTTTCTGTCTTTAAGTCTAACTAATCTCTAGATTTTTTTGATAGAAGCAGCTACACTCTATAGCCTTAGTGCCCTAAGTAAACGCTTTGGCTAGAGCTGGTTTTATTAAGTCAGACCACACCATTATTGTGTGTTTCGTCTACTGAATTAACTAGAATTAGCATCTACACGGTTTATAGAATAGATGACTTGTTAAGTTGATTACTATTAATATTTATGGCAAATAGATACGGCTTGAAGCGTCTGTCGATTTTCGTAGACGGCAATAATATGTTCTACGCCCAGCAAAAAAATGGCTGGTTCTTTGACCCGAAACGGGTGCTCGAATATTTTCTTAGCCTTGACGGTGGAGCTACCCTAGTAAACGCCTTTTGGTATACCGGGTTGAAAGATCCCCAAGATCAGCGCGGTTTTCGCGATGCGCTGATCAGCCTCGGCTACACCGTGCGCACCAAAATTTTGAAGGAATATTACGACGACACCTCCGGGCGATATTCCCAAAAGGCCAATCTGGATATTGAGATTGCCATCGACATGTTCAATACCGTCGATCAGTACGACGAGGTCGTTCTCTTTAGCGGCGACGGCGACTTTGAGCGGGCCATTGAGCTGCTGCGCTCCAAAAATACCCATATCACCGTTGTCTCGACGGAAGGAATGATTGCCCGCGAACTGCGCAACGCCACCGATCGCTACATTGACCTCAACAGCGTTCGTAAGCACATCGAGAAAGACTAGGACGTCAGACCAGCCCCAGGGCCACGCTGCGCTGCTTGGCCTCGCCGCCTTGGGAAATGACTCGATCGTGCGATCGCACGACACTGTTATACTAGCTAACTGTAAATATCTATTGCCGATGTGGCTCAGTGGTAGAGCACTCGATTCGTAATCGAGCGGTCGCGGGTTCAAATCCCGCCATCGGCTTCCTTGTACGTTCGCACGCTAAATGTCGCGATTCGCAGATTAGTATCGTTTTTCGGAAATCAGTGTCGTTCTGGCTAAAATCACGGTTTGCAAGGAGCTCCTTTGCTATTTGGAGATGAAGTGTCGCAAACCTTCTGAGAGCTGTTTTTGTATCTAAAGTTACGAATCGAGTGCTCCTTTCAACCCTCCAACTGATGCAATTACCGAAATCAAGCGCATTTCGGATCCCATGAAGATAGTTCAACCCGCCCATTGCTGGGAGAGCTGATGCAACGAGAGCCACCAGTCCCCCTCAGACAGACCCACGGCTACTTCTGCACTGCTGCTGAGCGCTTCAAAGGCTATCCCGTCCTCCGCCAGCCCAGTGGCAACTATGAGGGCAAGCTAGTCTTTCCTGTGGGCACCAGCGTTGTAATGAGCAACATCAACGAACCCCAGGCCCATGAGGAAAACATCTACAACTTCCTTCAGTAACCCCAGGTAGCGTACCGGGATGAACTGCTGGAGCGGGAGAACTACAGCCCAGAGATGCTGATTCAGCGGCTGCGGGATATGTTCAAGGTCAACTTTGACTTTCCGGCGCTGACGGCAGACTAGGTAAACACTATCAAGGGTTGTCTGCATCCCGAGACAGTGATTAGAGAGAAACCCGTCACCTCCAGCAGTGTGCCTGAGGGCATTGAACTTCCGGTCGGCAGCAGTGTGGTGGTGCCCCTCGACATTGACCAGGAATGCCTTGCCCGCAACATGAAGGATGGCCACCGCCTGATCTCTGGGGTGGCTGACTCTGGAAAACCCTGCTCCTGTTAGCCCGAGCCAAAGTCCTCGCCAACCGCCTGCTCGACCAGCGCATCCTGATTCTGTGCTTCAACATCACGTTGGCTGCCCACTTGCGATCGCTCTTTCATGGCGACACACTCAACCCCTAGTGCAAAGACCGCATTGAGGTCATGCGTTTCCACGACTGGGCCAGGTCAATACTGGGCAAACTTCCCTATATGGCTGACCAGGCTCCTTATACCAATTCTCGAATAAGGAGCTACAAATAGGGAAAGAAAGGAAAGGAGGAATAAGGCTATGGCAGGAGTGCTGAAGATAACGATTGAGGAATCAGCAGAGACGCTTAAAATCTTGCTTGATAAGCAACAAGATGCCGTGAACCGCAGCAAAGTCCAGGTGTTGTGGTGGCTGAAGACAGGAGCGGTGACGAGC
>NZ_JACJOX010000016.1 GCF_014695775.1 Leptolyngbya sp. FACHB-60
TTTGCTTCTCTAAATCTGTCTTGATGCATGACACCGTGATTGGACTGTTCATCAACCGCTATGAATTTGGGCGACCTATATAACAACCCATACACAGGTCTAGAACACTACCCATCTCTTTTTGCCAAAACGTAGTTTTCATCTGCCTTGCGCTTTTAACAGCAGCATGAGTTTAGAGACTGTCAATATCACGAAGACTTGAACAGCAGCAATCTGAGCTAATGCCGCTGGGATATTCTGCTGGGCTTATCAATCAGAGAGCCAATCTACTTCCAGAAATCATTCAAGGTTCATACCTAAGATAGATTCAAGAATCTTTGTTCCTAGACTTACATAAGGTCGGCAAAGATTCAGGCGTTATCCTCACACCAGCACCGCACGAATAGTTAGTTGTTTTGGAAGAGGTTATCATAGGATTGGCCGAGCGGAGCTGGTGCTGGAGTTAACTAACTCACGACCAATTCGCCCTCAGTCTCTCCGAAAACTCAGGGTCAAATTTGAAGTTAGAAAGCCCAAATGTGCAGTCATGAGGTAAATTGTAAAAAATAATATCTCTAGCCCCTCTCTCATCGAACTTTAGGCAATACTCTGAACACTAAAGAATAAATTTTGAAATTCAGTGGCAGCCCTAAGAAATGTGGCCTCCAATACATACTCCAACCGCTAGTTAAGGGCAATATCACATCTAATCGCTAGGGGTTTCTTAACCGATAGACTCTACACTTCTCTAAAAACTAAAGCTCAGAATTAGAGTATTTAGCTGTCATCCGTGTTGCATCGCACAATGAGTAGATCCTATGAGAGCAAACCAAAACCGGCTTAGCCTTCCCTTGCAGGTCTCAATTCTGACTCAGTTTTTCCCACCCGACTATGCCGCTACTGGGCAGCTTGTGGAAGAACTGGCTCAGAGCTTTAGTCGGCAAGGGGTGGGGGTGCAGGTGTTTGCCGGACAGCCAGGCTATGCCTACGATCGCAGACTTGCCCCTAAGCAAGAGGAGGTGCAAGGGGTGACGATTCGCCGCACACGCACCTCACGGCTCTGGCCCAAACGCATTCGGGGGCGCGCAGTGGGTGGGCTGCTTTACTGTTTGCGATCGCTGATTAAGCTATTGCACCCAGACCGTCGCGGCCAGCTGCTGCTAGTCACCACCGAACCCCCCTATCTACCGGTGCTGGCCTACCTGATGCATTGCCTGTTCGGTCAACCCTATCTGTGCGTGGTGTATGACCTTTATCCCGAAGTGGCCTTGGCCCTGGGAGTGGTCTCGAAGCATCACTGGCTGGTGCTCCTCTGGCGCTGGCTCAACTGCCGCACCTGGCAACAAGCCGAGGCCATTGTAGTGCTGAGCCAAACCATGAAACAGCGCATTGTCGATCACTGCCCCGAAGCCGCCGACAAAATATCGGTAATTCACAACTGGGCTGACCCTAGCCTGATTGTTCCCTTACCAAAAGCCAATAACTGGTTTGCTTTACACCATCAGCTCGATCAAGTCTTTACGGTGCTCTATTCCGGCAATATGGGGCGCTGCCACGACATGGACACTATCCTGGCAGCAGCCATGGCTCTGCGCCACGAGCCCGTCAGGTTTGTGTTTATTGGGGCTGGGGCCAAGCGCCAGCTCTGTGTTGACCGTACTGCCCGCGCAGCGTTGACCAATTGCTTGTTTTTACCCTACCAAGCAAAAGAAACCCTGCCCTTTTCTCTCACTGCCTGTGACCTCAGCTTAGTTAGCCTGGTAGAAGGGGTAGAAGGGCTGGTAGCTCCCAGCAAACTGTACGGCAGCCTAGCGGCGGGCCGACCTGTGGCCGCTATTTGTGAGCCCCATTCTTACCTGCGATCGCTGTTAGCAGAGGGGGGCTTTGGCCGGGCCTTTAGCAATGGCGATGGCGCAGGGCTGGCCAATTTTATTCGCACATTGGTGGCCAACCCCGCCCTAGTTCAGCAAATGGGCAGCCGAGGTCGCCGCTACATGCAGCAAAAGTTTACCCCTGAGCAGGGCACCCATCGTTATTTTGAGGTTGTAAAAGCTTGCCTACAGACCCCAAAAGCAGCAGCTCCGCAGGCTGAGGTGCCTAAGGCTACCGTCTCTCACTTGTAATTTGACCAACATGGGCGAAAGAATCTTAAAAAAACTCGGCTTTAGACCTTGCTTAATTCAATAAATCCTGTACCCTTCTGGCATGGAGTGGGCTTTGATGGTCACTGTGATCTCAGTCTCTCCCCCGCAACCTCAGCAGCCATTGCCGAGGCCGTAGCCCAGGACGGGTGTGGCTATCTTTAGCCAATGCCTGTTAGTTAACCCTGTGCTCTTTGCCATTCTCCCACCATGACTCAGCCCCGCCGCAATCGCAGCCGATCTAAACGACGCGCCATTTACTGCTCTGACCACGGCACCTACCTCGACAGCGTTAGCCAAAAGTATCCGCTCTACACCACTGAGCCAGAGCATCTCCAACAGCGGGGGTTAAGCCGACTGCGATCACTCACCGTGATTGCTGGTTATGGCACCGTCCCCTTGACCGGAGAATGGATAGAGGCCTTTTGGTGCAATCACTGCCAAGCAACCCGCTGGTACCATGTCCACAGAACCGTCGCTAACCGATACATAGTTGTAGCCGCGCCAGAACACCTCTGGATGCAGGCCAGCGGCGTAATTCTTCCTACCGGCAACCCTAGCGTGGGCGAGTTTACCCGCCGGCAGGCTCGCCAAACCCAGTACCAGGGCATCAAAGACTTTCGCCACATTGGCTAAGCTAGCACTTGACTCCGATTCAGGTAACCCTCGATGACCAAGCTGAAAATTAAGCGACGCCGGGCATCGAGTGCTCCTGGAGAGGCCGAGCTGATTATTGAAGCAGGTCGCACAGAGAAAAATTACTGGCAAGATATCTGGCGCTATCGAGAGCTATTTTATTTTTTAGCCTGGCGCGATATTTTAGTGCGCTACAAACAGACTGCCATTGGAGTGGGGTGGGCACTCATTCGGCCATTTCTGACGATGGTGGTGTTTACAGTAGTATTTGGTCGTCTAGCGAACTTGCCATCGGACGGCGTGCCGTACCCCATTTTAGTGTTTTCTGCCATGCTACCCTGGCAGCTGTTTTCCACCGCCCTAGCAGAGTGCAGCAACAGCCTGATCGCTAATGCCAATCTACTATCAAAAGTGTACTTTCCTCGCTTGGTAGTACCCACTAGCGCTGTAGTAGTTAGCTTTGTGGACTTTGCCATTTCTGGCATCATTTTGGTGGCGCTAATGGTGTGGTTTGCCTACGTGCCCAATTGGCGGATCGTTACCCTACCCCTGTTCACATTGATAGCCCTAGCAGCCTCTCTAGGCGTAGGGCTATGGATGGCATCGCTGAATGTTCAGTATCGCGATTTTCGATATATTGTGCCGTTTTTAGTTCAATTTGGCCTCTACATTTCTCCAGTGGGGTTTAGCAGTAGCATTGTGCCCGATCGCTGGCGGTTGTTGTACTCGTTAAACCCTATGGTCGGAGTAATTGACGGCTTTCGCTGGGCCATCTTAGGGAATGAGGCCAGCATCTACTGGCCAGGGTTTGCTCTATCGGTAAGTCTAGTCATGCTGCTGCTGGTATCTGGCATCTGGTACTTCCGGAAAATGGAGCGAACCTTTGCAGACGTGATTTAGCCTCTGATACCTTCCTACGACGACCTTCACCGACGGCTACCATGTCTGATACCGTAATTCGCGTTGAAAATTTGGGCAAAAAATACATCATTGGCCATCAGCAGCAAGAGCGCTACACGGCTCTGCGAGATGTTTTAGCCAATAGAGCTAAAGGTATTACCCAGCTTTTCAACCCAAAGTTCTCTAAAAAACCAAGTTCCAATCTTGAAGAGTTTTGGGCATTAAAAGATGTCTCCTTTGAGGTTAAACGGGGCGATCGCATTGGCATCATCGGTCGCAATGGCGCAGGCAAATCTACTCTGCTCAAGATCCTCAGCCGCATTACTGAACCAACCGAAGGTCGCATTAGCATCAAGGGGCGAGTAGCCAGTCTACTAGAAGTAGGCACAGGGTTTCACCCAGAGCTAACAGGACGAGAAAATATTTACCTCAACGGGGCCATCTTGGGGATGAGCAAGGTAGAAATTCGCCGCAATTTTGACGAGATCGTAGCTTTTGCAGAGGTAGAAAAGTTTTTAGATACACCTGTCAAGCGCTACAGCAGCGGTATGTACGTACGATTAGCATTTGCCGTAGCGGCTCACTTAGAACCCGAAATCTTAGTGGTAGATGAAGTATTAGCAGTGGGCGATGCCGCATTCCAGAAAAAATGCTTAGGAAAAATGGAAGACGTGGCAGAGAAAGATGGACGCACAGTTTTATTCGTAAGCCACAATATGGCAATGATACAGAATTTATGTAACTACATCATTTTTCTAAATCGTGGCCAGGTTCAAGCTAAAGGTGAACCTAACTCTATGATTCAGCTCTATTTAAATACAGGCGCCACCTCCCAAGATTGGAGTGATTTGCACAAAATTGCTCAACGCCGAGGAGAAGGTGGCTTGAGATTCTCAAAACTAGAATTATTAGACGACCAGAAAAATTCAATCAATGCTGCTTTATCGGGAGAGCCGCTGGGTATCAGACTGTTTTTTTCAACCTCTTTGGCAAAACCCATATTCAAAAACTGTCGTATAGGCGTTGCTATAGCAAGTGTATCCGGAGTCAATATTGTGCTTTCGACTGAAATGACATGTCAAGAGGAAGTTCACATTAGAGATTGTGATTTTATAGATTTTTGCATCAAAAAACTGCCTCTCACCGATGGCAATTACTCGCTATCACTTTTTGCTGAATCCAACGGCATTATTCAAGATTGGATAACCGAAGGAATTCAGTTCTCTGTTGAAGGAGGAGATTTTTATGGTACGGGCAAGCCCTGCCCTTTTGGTTATCAAGGAAAAAGTGTCCTTGTAGATTTCTCGATAGCTAAAAATTCTTATGAATATGCGTAGTAAGCCTCTGCTCAATAGAGTAGTTCATAAGCTTATGAGCTACTATAGCGTCTTTCCATGTGACAAAAGTTTAGAAGGTTTAACTTACAACCTTGCAGAAAAGTATGGGTATCACTATACAAGATCACTACAGAAGCCAGTCGATACTAACCACGACCCTTTGCCTTGGTTTACCTACCCTGCTATTGAATACCTAGCTCAATTGGATCTGAGCGACAAGTCAGTTTTTGAGTGGGGAGCAGGCAACTCCTCGCTTTTTTTCGCGAAGCGATGCAAAAGGATTACAAGTATCGAAAGTAGTAAAGAATGGTATGGATATTGCTCTCAGCAGTCACTGCCAAATCAAGACATCCGTTTCCGAGAAGAATCAGAATTTGCTGAAGCTATCGATGAATCATCATCAAAGTTCGATTTGATAATTATAGATTCTCTGCGTAGAGGCGAATGTGCACAAAAATCTGTAAAGCATCTTAATGATGGAGGATTAATAGTGCTGGATAACTCAGATTGGCATCCTAATACATCAGCTTTTTTAAGAAATGACTGTAATTTAATCGAAGTTGACATGCATGGTTTCGGGCCAGTCAACGATTATTCTTGGACTACATCTTTATATTTTCATCGCGAATTTCGCTTTCTTTCGAAGGAGAAAAAGCAACCATCCTTCTCTAAAGCGGGAATTCAGCAGGTATCGAAGTACGACAACTTCAACAGTACTCTTGACCAAGCCCAATTTGGGTATTCGTAAACTCTATGATCGAGAATGTATTTAAAAAATTTAGTTTAAGGCTCAAGAAAACTGCAAAGGCGGCCTTTCAAAAAACATTTATTTATCCTTTTCCCATTTACAATCATCACACTATCTCTTTCTCTCAAGAAGGCGAGGATCGGATACTGGCTCGACTATTTGAAAGGAAAGAGAAAGGCTACTATGTTGACGTAGGCGCTCATCATCCTCAACTATTCTCAAATACTTACCTTTTTTACTTACGAGGGTGGCGGGGCATAAATATTGATGCAATGCCTGGAAGTATGGATGCCTTTAAAGTTACAAGGCCAGATGATATTAATCTAGAGCGAGCCATTGCTCAAAAAGAAGAGGACTTAACGTATTACATGTTTAACAATCCAGCCTACAATAGCTTTTCTGAAGAACTTTCCGAAAAGCGAGATGGCTTAAGAGGTGTAGTTAAGCTGATTAATCAAAAGACTATAAAAACCCAAAGGCTTAGCAGCATTTTAGACGAATATATATCCAGCACTACATCAATCGATTTTATGTCTATTGACGTGGAAGGCTTGGATTATCAAGTTTTGTTGTCAAACAACTGGAGCAAGTATCGCCCTAAAATAATTTTAATCGAAGAGCTGGAATTTAATCTAGATAAGCCACTTGAAACATCTGAGTCTTACGTGTTCCTGAAAAGCCAGGGTTATAGGTTATTTGCGAAAACCATGAATACGATTTTTTATATTCTAGAGACATAAGACATTCAGTAATTGAAAATTTTTTAAATAAAAAATCATGCTGATCTCGCACAGACATAAATTTATTTTTGTTCATATATATAAAAATGCTGGCACAAGCGTATCAACTGCCTTGTTGCCTTTTATGGCTACTAAATTGCAGCGCTTTACAAGTCGCCAACTTAAAAAAATTGGCATTTCTTACCTCGCTCAGCCATGCTCAACTCATGCCACAGCTGCCACAATAAGCTCAGTTATTGGAGAAGAAAAATTTAAGTCATACTTTTCCTTTTGTTTTGTGCGGAATCCGTGGGATTGGCAAGTCTCCCTCTACCAATACATGTTAAAAACTCCTAACCATCCTCAGCATAAACTCGCCAAAGAATTTAAGAGCTTTGAAAACTACTTAGATTGGCGATGTACTAAAGAGGTTAGATTTCAGAAGGATTTTATTTATTCTCAAAATGGAGAACTCTTAGTAGACTTTGTCGGTAGATTCGAAACACTTGATGAAGACTTTAAAGTGGTTTGCAAACGTATAGGTATACCTGCCCGCTTACCTAAGCTAAACGTTTCAAACACTGTCCCGTACCAAAAATTTTATACTCAAAAGACGCGAGATATGGTTGAGGCTGCATTTGAACCTGATATATCTCTTTTTAACTATTCTTTTTAACTTATGGTTTGCTCCACCCCAGTCGTATTCCTTATTTTTCGCCGTCCTAATTTGACAGCC
Organism: Leptolyngbya sp. FACHB-60; assembly: GCF_014695775.1. Taxonomy (GTDB): domain Bacteria; phylum Cyanobacteriota; class Cyanobacteriia; order Phormidesmidales; family Phormidesmidaceae; genus Nodosilinea. Next base: position 7,197 of record NZ_JACJOX010000016.1, read on the forward strand.
CAGGTTTTTGAAGCAATCCGTCAAGCCCAACCTACAAAGCTACTGGTAGTAGCCGATGGCCCTCGTAGTGAAGGAGAATCTGTTCTATGCCAGCAAGCCAGAGCTGTTACTGAAAATATTGATTGGAATTGCGAAGTCTTACGCAATTACTCAGATGTGAACTTGGGCTGTCGGAAGCGGATATCTTCCGGTATAACCTGGGCCTTTGAACAGGTAGAAGAAGCGATTATCCTTGAGGATGACTGTCTCCCTCATCCATCATTTTTTCCCTACTGCGAAATCCTGCTTGAATACTATCGCCATGACGAGCGCATCATGGTAGTCAGCGGCAATAACGTGCAAGACGGGCAGCAACAGACGCCCTATAGTTATTATTTCTCAAGATATAACCATTGCTGGGGATGGGCTACCTGGCGTCGCGCTTGGAAACACTATGATGGTGAATTAAAGAAATGGCCTAGCTTTAAAGCATCAGGCTTATTAAGCATAATCTTTGAAAATCCTCTTGAACAACAATACTGGGGCCGAATTTGGGATACCCTTTATACCCAAAACAAACCTGATACTTGGGATTACCAGTGGACCTTTACCTGCATGAGCAATGGTGGCTTGACAATCTTACCAAATATAAATTTAGTTTCAAATATAGGCTTTGGCTCTGATGCAACACACACAACTCAAAAGAGTATGCTATCAAATATCCCGGCTTTAGATATAGGTGAAATAAATCATCCCTCCTCTATTTTGAGAAACTGTACAGCTGATGCCCATACTTCTAGTCATTACTATAGTGGCATAAAACCTAAACAATATGCTTTTTCAAAAAGTAAACGCCTTTTGAGGAGGTTCGCTTCTTATTTTTTAACTTAATCCTTAAAAGATTTATCTCCAGTGCTTAAGCACAATAGGAAATCAGATTTTTATTGTTAGATTTGCAATATTAAATTACTTCTGTTTTGGATGTACGAACGACAATCGCTATCGGCCTAGAACATGAATTAAGCCGAGCAATTACAATTTAGAAATTTCGTGGTGAGTCTATAACTCCTCTGGTGTGCCTATCTTTACAATGAATCAGTTATCTTATCTATCTTCTGATTTAGCAGCGGGAGCCTATGTCTCGGAAATTAAGAGCTTTGAACTTGAAAGGAAATTAAATTAACTGAAAAAATGAGCATTTTACTATAAATTCTCTTTTGTATTTTCTTAAAATGAAATTCAGATTCATTTAATCTCGCTAAGTTTTTTAATAAGGGAGTAAATTCAGTGAAGAATATTGCTAATCAATTGTGTCCTCCATTGCTGTGGTCGGGCTCATCCAAACTCAAAGCTAAATTAGCCAATCTCAAAAATAAAACTGCCCAAAAATCGAAGAAACTGAAACAAGATGCAAATCCGAATGTTCAAGATCTAGATTTATACTGGGACTCTAAGATAGCAAATTTATTGGAAACTTGGGGGGAAGGAAATGTTTGGAACGAAGTTCAGTTTTTGATGGCCCCCCTTGAAGGTAAGGTTCTTGACATTGCTTGCGGCACTGGTCGGACTATGGAGATTCTGTCTAAATTTCCCAATTTAGACTTATATGGCGTTGACATCTCGGATTTACTGATTGGGAAGGCAAAGCAACGTGGTTTCTCAGATAAGAAACTTAAGATTTCTGATGCAACTAAAACAAATTACATAGATAGTTCTTTTGATTATTCATACTCTATAGGCTCTCTAGAACACTTCACTGAAGATGGCATTTTGAAGTTTATCACTGAAAGTTATCGAATTACAAAAGCTTCTTCTTTTCATATGCTTCCTGTATCAAGAAGCAATCAAAATGAAGGTTGGATGAAGACGCTTCAGAGCTTTCACAACAACTCCATTGAATGGTGGCTTGACAAGTTTAAGCAAGTTTATCCAACCGTATATGTTCTGGATTCTCAATGGAATGATGACATTTCTATAGGTAAATGGTTTATTTGCCTAAAGGGAGGTAGATAATAATTTTTAGCAGTTTTTTCTCGTTCAGTCACATCTGCAAGTTTTAAACTAAATGTATCTCAGTTTTGCTAGAAGCTAAGTGAAGCTCTTTCTATGACGAAACAAAAAGCAGTCTTTCTTGAGAAGTAGGATGCACTTAAGCGAGATACTTTCTCCAAAGTGGATGAAAAATTACATGATTGCAAATGTTTTTCGTAAGATTTTGAGCAGAAATAAGCCTACTTCAGTGGACTTCCTAGGGAGCAATAGTGAAATACGAGGTTCTATAGATAAGCGATCAAAAAATAGCCTGATCAAAATAGGAGATGACTCTTTAATAGAAGGCTTTTTGGTAACTGAGACTGATGGTAGCTCAATAACTATAGGTAATAATACATATATTGGAGGCAGTACTATATTAGACTGTGTTGTATCAATTTCAATAGGAGATGACGTCTTAGTCTCTTATGGATGTGTTTTTGCAGATAGTGATAACCATAGTACTCGATACAGTATTCGAAGAAAGGATTTAGCCGATTGGAGACAGGGAAAGCATGATTGGACAACTACTAAAAGCAGCCCAATCACTGTAAGTAATGGAGCATGGATCGGAACTCACGCAATTATTTTGAAGGGAGTCACGATCGGCGAGGGGGCGATAGTCGGGGCAGGCTCGGTTGTGACTAAAGATGTGCCTCCGTGGACGATTGTGGCGGGCAATCCGGCTCGTATTATTCAAGAGATTCCCGAATATGAGCGATAAGCTTCTTACCTGGGAACAAGCCGTTGATTGGCTGCGGCAACAACCCGATCGGCAGCTATTAGTTCAACATTGCTATTACGATGATCCTTTGGAGTCTGCCGTTGAGCGATTTTATCGTAGTGAGGAGTGGGCTGCAATTGAGCAATTGTTAGGAGCATTCATGCGGGGAAAGGTACTGGATATTGGTGCAGGTCGGGGCATTTCTAGCTATGCTTTTGCAAAATCGGGATGTTCTGTCGTTGCATTAGAACCCGATCCCAGTGCAATTGTTGGTGCTCAGGCCATTCAATCTCTGGTTAGTCGCACTCAATTACCGATCGAAGTGGTGCAGGAATATGGTGAGGAATTGCCCTTTGCCGACAACAGCTTCGACATTGTTTATGGTAGAGCGGTGCTTCACCATGCCCATCAACTAGAGCAATTGTGCCGTGAAGCAGCAAGAGTTCTGAAACCAGGTGGCATTCTACTTGCAACCCGTGAGCATGTCCTTTCTAAAAAAGAAGATTTACAGGTATTTCTTAACACCCATACCCTGCACTTTCTCTATGGAGGTGAAAACGCTTACCTGCTTCAGGAATATACTCAGGCAATCAACGAGGCAGGGTTGAGACTTAAGCAAGTAATTGGCCCGTGGGAAAGCGTCATCAATTATGCACCCATGACGAAATCAGAATTCCGTTCAGTGATTGTCTCAATGTTGGGTCGCTGGATTGAACAGGGGCTTGCACAGAGGTTGGCATCTAGTGAGATAGTGCAGAGTCTATGCGGTCGTTACCTCTCTTATCGATCACAAACTCCCGGTTGTCACTACTCATTTCTAGCAATTAAATCGTGATTACTCCATCAAAAGTTGTTTTAGTAACGGGAGCAGCAGGCTTTATTGGCCGCTATGTTGTTCGGTATTTTATGGAACAGGGGTGGGCCGTAGTAGGGATTGATAACTCTCTTCCGGAAAATGCGCCCTTATCCAATCTAACTGTCTATCATCGTCTGCAATTACCGGACAGTAATTTAAAGACTATTTTTCAAGAAACATCTCCTCAAGTTCTTATACACTGTGCAGGTCGGGCGTCGGTCGGGCTCTCGGTTAAAGACCCAGAAGCAGATTTTTATGGCAACACTGTTCTGACCTTTGAATTACTAAACGCATTACGTCTCCATGCTCCTCAATGTCGTTTCATTCTGTTATCAAGTGCTGCAGTCTATGGCAACCCCGATTCCATTCCCATCAGTGAAGACCAGTTAACAGCTCCCATTTCCCCCTATGGGTTCCACAAGCTGCAATGTGAGCAAATCTGTTTGGAATTTACCAAGCTTTATCAAGTGCCTACTGCTGCTGTTCGCATTTTCTCGGCCTATGGACCTGGGTTGCGCCGTCAGGTACTCTGGGACATTTGCCAGAAAGCCATTGTCCATCATTCCGTTCAACTCCAGGGCACCGGGCAGGAGAGCCGGGACTTTATTCACGCTTTAGATATCGCCAAAGCGTTGTTTACAATCGCCAAAGCCCCCACTATGGAGGGGGAAACTTATAATCTGGCAACAGGGAGAGAAGTAACCATTGCCGAAATTGCCGGATTGGTGCTGGAAACCCTGGAATATGAGGGAAGATTAGAGTTTGACGGTAAAGTTCCGACCGGGAACCCCTTGCATTGGAAAGCAAACATCTCAAAATTGCAAACCCTGGGGTTTATTCCCTCTGTTGCATTAGAAAGGGGTGTGCAAACCTTCACAAACTGGTGTCGTGCGGAGTTAGTTGGTGTATGAGTAAGCCTCTAAAGATCTGTCTCATAATGCAGGGCGGACGCGATTGGATTGGTGGTAGCGAATATATCAAAAACATTATCTTAGCATTGGGAAGCTTACCAGCCGAAACTCGAGCAACCTTTGAGCTGAATCTATTGTGCAATAACAAGTTAGAAGAAGAAACTAAACACCAGATCCATCCATACCTAAACAAAATTTATACTCAGCAAGATCTTCAGCCCATAACATTATTAAATCGAATTTGTTGGAAACTTTCTCGCAGCCTCTTCAAGATCGACAATCTACGGCTCGAATCATTTCTTAATAGCAAGCAAATTGATTTTGTTTATCCTTATTTTAGTCGAACTACCAGAAAGAGATCTTATCGTTCGGCTGCATGGATCTTTGACCTTCAACATAAGCATCTACCGCACTTCTTTACAAGCGATATAATTAATAGTAGGGATAGAAAATTCGCCAACATCGCTAAATATTCATCTACTATAGTTTTGAGTAGCAAAACTGCTGAATCTGACCTACATAAGTTTTTTCCCGAAACAATCGATAAAACCATTATCCTCCCTTTTAAGACTTCTCTTCGTTCCGCATTCTATGCAGGTGATCCTTTGCAGACGCAGAGAAAATACCACTTACCCGACCGTTTTTTTATTATTAGTAACCAGTTCTGGCAACATAAAAATCACCTAGTTATCTTTGAAGCATTGAAGCTGCTAAGGGAAAAATCTATTTATCCAATTGTCGTTTGTACAGGCCATATTTACGATTATCGTCAGCCTGCTTATTCAGACACTATTCTGCAAACAATTCACAAATGGGGATTAGCTCAGCAAGTGTTTTTGCTAGGGTTAATCCCAAAAATCGATCAGGTGCAACTTATGCGACGTGCGCTAGCAGTAATTCAACCCTCGCTATTTGAGGGATGGAGCACTCTAGTTGAGGACGCAAGATGTCTTGGAAAGCACTTGATTCTATCAGATTTACCAGTAAATAAAGAACAAAATCCACCTCACAGTATTTTCTTTAAGCGAGATTCTGCGGAACACTTGACGACTTTTCTAGCAGAGCATTGGGAGCATTTAATGCCCGGACCCAATCCGGAAAATGAAGCAATGGCAAAAGCGAATAGTTTAAAGGAAATCAAAATATTTGGTGAGGCTTTTCTGGAAATTTCCCAAACATCTGGGTAAGCTCCAGAAAGGAAAAACGATATTGCGGATCACACCTATGACACCAATAACGAAAGCCCTTACTCTTCATGATTTGCCTGCTCCTCCCCCCGGCAAAACAGGATGGCCTTGGACTGAGCAAAGTAAACCTGTGGGTGATCGAATATCCGATGGTTCTAAATATCCGCGCATCAGCATTGTGACGCCCAGCTATAACCAGGGTAAGTTTATTGAAGAGACGATTCGATCGGTCTTGCTCCAGGGATATCCAAACCTAGAATATATAATTATTGACGGAGGCAGCACAGACAATTCGGTTGAAATACTTCAAAAGTATTCTCCCTGTATTAATTATTGGGTTAGCGAAATAGATAACGGACAAACTCATGCAATTAACAAGGGTTTGAGGATAGCGACAGGCTCTATTTTGGGTTGGATCAACAGCGATGATCTGTATGTGAAAAACACCCTTCAAAAAATTGCAAGGGCTTCCTACCATAATAAATCTTATTCGGTTTTTCACGGCAACCGTATTTTACTTAATGAAAGAGGTGAGGTTACAGGATTATCCATTCCGCCATCCTTTGTGCCTGAAATAACTCAGTATGTCATTTGTTCGGAAACCACCTTTTGGAGAAAGAGAGTGATGGAACAAGCCGGATATCTGAAAGAAGAACTTCAATTTGCAATGGATTTAGAATTTTTTGGCCGACTATACTTCTACGGAAAATTTCTAAAAATCAATGATTATTTAGGTTACTTTCGGTGTTATAGACAGAACAAAAGCTCAGCTATACCTCATATAAAACAAGAAGAATCTTCTAGAGAATGGAAAAAGCTTTTCAATACTGAGTATAGATCTCAACCAAAAAAGATTAGTAAAACAAGGCTAATAAGAGAAGCAATCGCACGCCCCTTTTTAATTGGGAGTCCTTACATTTATCATAAATTAACTTGTTTTCAGAAGAAATATTTGACAAGCAGATAAGCCGACGAAAAACATATTTTCATGAATGTAATTTTTGTTCTAGGTTGTCCCAGATCAGGTACAACTTTCTTGATGGATTGTTTACAAGCTCTTCCCTATACAGAGTGCTTGTCGGGAATCTCTTTTCCAGTTCCCATGGCTCATTTGGCTGCTCAAAAGTTGCCTGAGCAGATAAACCACTGTTTAGAGTACTCTTTAGAATCATCCCTAAATGTCTATCTTGATGCCGTACCCAATTCCCGATTTAGAGCATTTCATCGTCTTTTAACTGGTTCTATGTCTTCTAACGAAGCAATAGAATTATTTCGGCGGAAGCGTCAACTGCAAAATTTGATTTACAAAGAGCCGTTTTTTAGCTTTGCTCCTAAGTTTATTCAGCAGGCGCTACCCAAATCTAAAATTATATACTTAGTTCGTGATGGTCGTGATTGCGCTAACTCCTTAGTTAAAAGCTATGACGTATTAACTGATGAAAAATTAAAAGGTTTTCGCACTTCAGAATCCCCTTTCGGGTATATGTATCAAGGTATGTGTATACCTTGGTGGGTTGAAGGCGATCAGGCAAGTGATTTTCTGGAAGCTTCTCCTTACGTGCGAGCAATTTGGATGTGGAAAGAAATGGTGAAATGTTGCGATCGCTTTTTCTGTCAAGATGAGGTGATTTCCAATGGAAGGGTTTTGCAAATTAGCTACGAAGATTTAGCTAGGGAGCCAATAACCGTTGGGGAAAAGATTTCAAAACATCTAGGTGTCCAAACAAGCGATCGCTTCATCAAAAACCTTCAAAAAGCATCGCCTAAATCAATTGGTAAATACAAGACTCGTGATCCATTAGAAGTGAAGTCGGCAGAGCAAGTGGCGTATGATGAATTAAAATTTCATAATTACTTAGTTTAGCCTAGCAAGCCATCTTAGGTTTTAGGAAAATTAGCTGTGATAACTAATATGGTTAGATTGAAGCTCTGCATGATGTGAATATCTCCAAAATGATTATTTCTATAGTTCCACGATTACCACCTTCTGTAGATGGAGTTGGTGATTATGCCCTTAGCTTAGCGTGCCAAATTCGTTTGGATTTTGGTATTGAAACTCATTTTTTGGTCTGTGATCCGACTTGGCTTGGAAGTGGGCAGGTGGAAGGGTTTCATGTATCTAAGATTTCCAGAAGGTCAGCAAAAATTCTGTTTTCTCATTTAGCTCAAATTTACCGAGAAAGTTCTGTTCTGCTTCACTACGTAGGTTATGGCTATGCTGATCGTGGATGCCCGCTGTGGCTGATTGACGGATTAAAAGCTTGGAGGGAACAATATCTGCAAGCAAATCTAGTGACAATGTTTCATGAAATAGCTGCCTCTGGTCCCGTATGGACAAGTGCTTTTTGGCTTTCGGCATTGCAAAGAAGCTTGGTAAAACAACTACTAAATATAAGCAATCACTTTGTCACAAGCAAGCAACTTTATGCTGAGACATTGCAAGATATTCTCGGCAGTATTAGGGAACATCACAAAGCGGAAAAATTGACTACGGTTTTACCTGTTTTCTCAAGTGTTGGAGAGCTAGAAAACATTTTACCTCTTGCCGACAGACCACGTACATTAGTTGTATTTGGAGGCCTTAACAGGCGCTTGCGTGTATACCAGCACTGTCAGATGGGTCTAATTCAAATATGTGAAAAGCTAAGCATTGAAAAAATTATTGATATCGGACCTACTAAGGGTTTGAGTATATGTAGTGTTGAGCACGTTCCGGTTGATGTTTTGGGAATCAGATCTTCATCGGAAATTAGCCAGATCCTATCTTCATCATTTGCTGGCTTTCTTGATTACTCTATTAATTACTTGGGTAAGTCAAGCATTTTTGCAAGTTATTGTGCTCATGGCATGTTGCCAATTATTGGGCGAGACCAAGGATTGGAGGATGATGGATTGAGGAAGCAGTTTCATTACTGGTTTCTTCCATCGGCTCCCCATGACATCGACATTTCTACTGCACAAAAGATAGCTACTAATGCTCATATCTGGTATCAATCTCATAATTTGTCGACTCAGGCAAAAGCTTATTGTCACCTGCTTACTGAATGAAAAACTTCATAATTAGAGACTTTAACCGAAATGCCTCCAAACTTGTACCAGCATAGAAAATCTTCAGCTGAGTTTACTGCTGGCATTAGCAGTACAGTAATCTATGACTGCTTTGAATCTGTTCTTAAAAGTCATTCAATAACAGGGACTGTGCTCGATTGGGGTGCAGGAAAGGGGTTACTAACTCAGCGGGTACTGCAATTGAGGCTCTTTAAGTCAGTTACAGCTATAGATATTCAAAGCCGTCCAGAAAGTCTTGATCCTTCAGTGATTTGGATGCAAGCAGACTTGAATGAGCCAGTAAACATTGAAAATGAAACGTTTGACTTGATCCTATCAGCAGAGGTTATTGAACATCTCGAAAACCCCCGAGCTTTAGTGCGGGAGTGGCTTAGACTTCTTAAGCCTGGAGGCTTACTCATTTTTAGTACACCTAACAATGAAAGTTGGCGTTCGATATTAGCCCTGATATTTCGCGGTCATTTTGTAAGTTTTGGTGACTCGTCCTATCCTGCTCATATAACAGCGCTTGTTCGCAAAGATATTTCACGAATATTATGTGAGGCAGGGTTTATCGATACTCAGCTTTTATTTACTAACTTTGGCGTTATTCCCAAGCTTCCAAAGTATTACTGGCAAGATGTCCCGCTCACCTCTTTCCGTGGTTTACGTTTTAGTGACAACCTCCTCGCAGTGGCCCGCAAACCTAAAATGTGATTGATTGTTACAATCTATGGACACAAATAATGACTACATTGACTGAATTCACTATGGTCAAGGGATTTCATAAGTCCCTAGCTTTAGAGGTCGAATCTCGGTTTAGCAAGGCTTCAAAAATTCTTGACCTAGGTGCTGGCGCTGGCGCTTGGATAGAAAGGTTAGGTAATTCTGGCTTTCAGAACTTATACGGCGTTGATAAAAGTGCAGAGTACTTTCAAGCTTCAAAAGGAAAATTTATCGTTGCCGATCTTGATTATGGCAGCTTAAATCTTGATAATGAAGTGTTTGATTTGATCACATCCATTGAGGTAATTGAGCACCTGGAAAATCCGGGGCGCCTTTTCCAGCATGTATCAACACTTCTCGCTCCAAGCGGCTATTTTTTGCTGACTACTCCTAATTTGCATTCCGTACTATGTCGAATGCGGCTTCTTTTAACTGGGAATCTACGGCAATTTGACGCTAAAGGTGAACCAACTCATATTTATCCGGTCTTTCTAGCCCCTCTTGAGCGCTTGCTAGCATTACATGGGCTGGAAATCACTGAAAAATGGACGTTTCCAAAAACTCATTCTGTTACCTCACGCCCTAGCCTGAAGTTGCTTTCATTGATCGCTAAATTATTTATCAAAGATGAGCTTCAGGGAGATATCTTGTGTCTTTGGATTCAACGAAAGTCAGCGTCCGGTAAAGCATGAGAATATTGATATCATCTCGTTTTTTTTACCCTAGCTTAGGAGGTAGCGAAACAAATGCTGAGATTCTTGCCCATGAGTTTGTAAAGCTAGGTCATCAGATTAAACTTGTTACTCACACGCTTGATACAACCTCTGTTTCCGGAGAGGGAGCATTTCCGTTTCAAGTTATTCGACGTCCTAACCCTCTGCGGTTCATAGCACTAATGCGCTGGTGTGATGTATGCCTTCAAAACGGTATTATCCTCAAACAATTTTTAGCGATACTGACCACTCGCACACCTTTAGTTATTCGCCACCAAACTTGGATACAACACCCAGGTGTACCAGCTACCCAGTTGACTCGACTCAAGCTATATGTAGTTCGGTTTGCCACCTCCATCGCTATAAGTCAGTCCATTGCAGAGCATCTTCGTCATCCATCTGTAATAATTCCTAATCCCTATAGGGACAATTTATTTCGCTGTTTGCCAAACATACCTCGGAACAAAGAATTAGTTTTTTTGGGGCGTTTGGTTTCTGATAAGGGCTTAGACTTACTTCTAAATGCTATGACGAGCCTAAGGGCATATGGACTATATCCCAAGCTTACAGTTATTGGGTCGGGTGAGTCAGATGTTGGCTTGCGGCAGCAGACCAAAAATCTACAGCTTGAGAACCAGGTTACTTTCGTTGGGTCAAAAATCGGCTATGACCTAGTTCATCTACTTAACGAGCATCAAATTTTAGTTGTTCCGTCTCGCTGGAAAGAACCTTTTGGAGTTGTAGCCTTGGAAGGTATAGCTTGTGGCTGTGTGGTGGTTGGTTCATCAGGTGGTGGACTAAAGGATGCCATTGGAGACTGTGGAAGCACTTTCCCCAATGGTGATGAGGATGCCTTAACTGAAGCACTGCTCGAACTACTTACTCAGCCTGAACTACTGGCACATTATCGTGCTAACGCATCGTCTCACCTATTGAGACATCAGAAAACTGCTGTAGCTAAAGCCTATCTCCAAGTTTTAGAGAAAGCTCGACGATGAGCAATCTTATACCGCTATTTGTCGTCATTGGTTTGGTTTTGTTATTTTCTGCTCAAGACTGGCGTCGGTCTATTCAGGCTGTTCTAGTTTTAGTCGTGCTTGAAGGAGCTTTACGAAAATGGGTGCTTCCTCAAGCAAGTCAGGTCATCTACTTTCTAAAAGATTTCGTTCTAATTGGTGCTTATATACGGTATTTTTTGCTGTCTTCGACTCAGATTCAGCTATTTACCAAGAAGTCTTCAATTTTACTACTTGTTGGTTGTACTGCTTTTTGGGCAGGGGTACAAGCACTCAATCCTAGCTTGGGTTCGCCAATCATTGGACTTTTCGGGATTAAAAGCTACTTCCTTTACGTACCTCTTATTTGGTTGGTGCCTCAGATGTTTGAAACTGAGGAGGCTCTATATCGATTTATTCGCAGCTATTTATTGCTTTTGATTCCGGTAGGCCTCCTGGCCATTGTGCAGTTCTTTAGTCCACCGACTAGCCCGCTTAATGTTTATGCTTGGGGTGAGGAAGGGCCGGCTGTAGTTAGTTCTGGTTTAAATACGGTTAGGGTAACAGGAACTTTCTCGTATTTAACAGGGTATTCAACTTACCTGTTAGCTTGCCTTTGTTTACTGTTGCCAGTAATCTCTCGCCCTCAGTCACGTTTGTGGCAAGTGTTAACTTTAACTGAGGGAGCCTTGATTGCAGCTACCTCGTTTATGACCGGTTCTCGAGGCCTTGTGCTTGGTTCAGTGTTGCTAATTACAGGCTATGGATTGTTGTTGGCATTAACCAGCTTTTCCAGCTTTTTTAGTAGTACTCGAAAACTCTTTCTGCCAGCAATTATCAGTTTTTTAGTAGTTTCCCAAGGTACCCAACTAGCATTTAACTCTTTTTGGAAACGAGTGGAGACGGCCAATGACAATGTTGTTGATCGAATTATCAATCCATTTCTTCAACCCTTCAAGATTTTTCATCTTAAAGGGCTTGATGGATACGGTTTAGGCGCTACTTTTCAAGCTAACGGAATCATTCGCAGAGCTTTTCAGTTGCCTCCTGGTGAAGTCATACCGGTTTACTACGAAAATGAGATGGGGCGTATAGCTTTAGAGGTTGGCCCGATTGGATTCTTTTTATGGTATGGTCTACGATTATTGTTACTGGCTACTCTGTTTCAAGTTTGTCTCAAGCTTAGACATCCATTTTTGCGTCAGTTAGCAATTAGTATTTTTGTCTATCAAGGTGTGACCTTCATTTCCCAAATGGTCTATAACCACACAGCTAATGTTTATCATTGGTTTTTCTATGGTTTTATCCTTTTACTTCCTCACTTAGAACGTGTGGAGCAATGGCAGCAGGCTCAGCAAACCAACTCTATGTATGGCTATCAACCGCATCTCTCTAGTACACCCAACTGGTAATCCAAATTCTCGAAATGCTGCGATCGCCCTAGCTGAAGCTAACCTGCTCTATGAGGTTATCACGACTGTTGCTTACAACCCTAATTACAAGTTATCTCAGCTTATTCAGTACTTACCTAGCCCTGTTAAATTGCTGCTTAATCAAGAATTAGAGCGTCGCCTCTGGGTTATACCTAGCAATGCGGTTATGATGCCCCATTTGTGGAAAGAGTTGTTGAGGATCTGCTTAGTTAAGTCAGGGCTGAGCGTTAAACTGGGCTTAGGACGTCAGGGGCCAATCGATTGGGTATATGCTTCCCTTGATCGCCACGTTGCAACCTATCATCTTGATCATCTTGACGCAATCTATGCTTATGAGGATGGTGCAGCGTATACCTTTCAAGCAGCTAAGCAAAAAGGTATACGCTGCTTTTATGAATTGCCGATCGCCTTTCACCGTACTAGTCGACAGATTCAGCAAGAAGAAGCTAATCGATTTCCAGAACTTGCTTCTTCCTTGCAAGGTGTTCATGAGCCCCTTTGGAAGCTAGAGCGAAAGGAACAAGAAGTTGCCCTTGCTGATCACATTTTTGTGGCTTCTTCTATGACACGGCAGTCGCTTCTAGATGCAGGTATAAATTCCGAGCGCATTTCAGTAATTCCTTATGGTGCACCAGTTGACTACTTTCGACCTCAGCCTAAGATCGATAAACAATTTCGAGCTTTATTTGTAGGTCGAGTTGGCCCTCGTAAAGGTGTTCACTACTTGCTAGAAGCGTGGAAGAACCTCGGGCTTAGCAATGCTGAACTGAAGCTAATAGGCATTAACGAGTTTCCAAAAGGTTGGTTAGAGGCCTATCAGAACTATATTCACTATTTACCTAGTGTGCCACATAGCAGCTTAGCTCAACATTATTGTGATGCCAGTCTTCTTGTCTTTCCGTCTTTGGTTGAGGGTTTTGGCCTTGTTATTCTTGAAGCTATGGCCTGTGGAATACCCGTTATAACTACCCCTAATGCAGCTGGCCCTGATATTATTACCGATGGGGTTGAAGGATTTATAATTCCCATCCGTGATTCTGCAGCAATTCAAGAAAAGCTAGAGTGGTGCTATGACCACCCTGAAGAAACGATGGCAATGGGGCTCGCTGCACGACAAAAAGCCGAACAATCAACTTGGCTTACCTATCGACACAAATTGGCAAGCAAAATTCGAGAACTACTCCCAATTGTTTGAGAGTTCAAAAATATTATGGCTGCAGGCTCTGGTGAGAAGCATTTAATACACTTTTGGGTGCCCAACCTTTTTGAATTCAAGGGTGGAATTCAGGTTTATTTATGCGACATTCTACTTTCAATAGAGCAACTTTATAATCAAAATAATTTCTTTTTGGATATCGTCATAATTGATAAGCTTGACGTTGGCAAACCCGTAAGCATATTTGATGTTAGCTGTTTTTCATTTATTTTTACTGGGAAATTTCCTAAGAGTTTGCAAACTTTGGTGTTTAGCCTGAAAGCTCTAGCGATCGCTTTTACGCACCGACCAAATTTAATATTGTGTGGCCATTTAAATTTTGCACCTGTTGCCTATTTCCTTTATCGCTTACTAGGCATTCCCTACTGGGTGTGGGTATACGGTGTTGATGCCTGGAATATTAAAAATTCCCTTCAATGCCGAGCTTTACATGCTGCTGAGAAAGTTATTTCGATTAGTGGATGTACCCGCGATCGCTTGGTGCAGGAGCAAGGTTTATCACTCAGCAAGATTTCACTTTTGCCGGTCACATTCAATGTAAATCGTTTCCAAATTCAGCCGAAGCCTTCTTATCTCCTTGACAGGCATTGTCTTGGCGCAGGTCAACCAGTCATTCTTACGGTTGCTCGTCTTGCTGGCCAGGCGAGACATAAAGGGTACGATCAAATTCTCAGAACTTTACCTGAGATACGTCGCAAAATTCCTGATGTCCATTATGTTTTAGTGGGTAAAGGTTGCGATAAATCGCGAATAGAAAATTTGATCCACGCTTTGCAGCTAGATGATTGTGTGACTTTAGCTGGGTTTGTGCCCGATAAAGAGATTTGTGATTACTACAACCTCTGCGATGTTTTTGCCATGCCCAGTAAAGGTGAGGGATTTGGCATCGTTTACCTTGAATCTTTAGCTTGTGGTAAGCCTACCGTAGGAGGTAACCAGGATGGTGCTGTTGATGCTCTGTGTAACGGTGAACTCGGCGTTTTAGTTGATCCTGACGATTTGGCTGAAATTGCTTCTACTTTAGTAGAAATTCTTCAAGGAAAATCGCCTCACCCCATTCTTTATCGGCCAAAGGTTCTGCGGCAGAGAGTTGAAGCAATTTATGGATTTGAGAAGTTTCAGGCTAATTGGTTGAATTTAATCGAAAAATCTAACTTGATGTCATCGTAGTATGAGAGTCCTTCATGTGCTGCCCTCACTCAGTTATAGGCTGGGTGGACCTACTCAGGCTGCCCTTAACATTGTTCGAACCCTACGAGATTTGGACGTTGATGCTGAAATAGCAACTACCAATGATGATGAATCTAGTTTTCTAGACGTTCCTACAGGCCGTCGTTTTGACTATGACGGCGTACCGGTGTGGTTCTTTTCGCGCTTAGCTCGGCTCAAAGCCTTTATTCCATCTATTGGGCTAACTCAGTGGATGGTTAACCATTTAGAAGAATATGACCTAATTCATAATCACTATTTATTCTGCTACGCACCAACTGTAGCCGCGAGATTGGCACAGTATCGTGGCGTTCCCTATATTACTCGCACGATTGGTCAGCTAACGCCGTGGGCGCTTCAACAAAGCCAACACAGAAAACAAATTTACAGTCGTTTAATCGAACGCCCAACGCTTAACCGGGCTGCCGCTGTTCACTGCACGACCGTAGCTGAAGCCGAGGATGTTCGCCGGTTTGGGGTTACAGCTCCTACCCTGGTCTTGCCTCTAGGGGTTAATCCTATAGCTGTTGACCTTAGTGCAGCAGCACGACTGCGCGATCGCTACGCCATACCAACCAACAGCACAATCACCCTGTTTCTATCTCGACTGCACGAGAAGAAGCGCCCCGATTTTCTACTGCGTGCTTTTGCCCAACTTGCTCCTAAGTCTCAGGGTCATCATTTGTTGCTGGCAGGCTCTGGGGAGGCAGGCTACTGCGATTGCCTACACGCTCTCACCCACACGCTAGGTATCGCCGACAGCGTTACATTTACTGGCTTTGTCTCTGGCTCAGATAAGAATCTGCTGTTGCAAGGGGCTGACCTATTTGCGCTGCCATCTTACTCAGAAAACTTTGGCATCGCTGTAGCAGAGGCTTTAGCAGCTAGTCTTCCGGTTATTATCACTCCTGATGTTCAAATCGCACCTGACGTCGCGGCGGTTCAGGCAGGACTAGTGGTTCCCGATCGCCTAGAAGATTGGACTGAGGCCCTAGACACACTGCTCTGTTCCTCTAGTTTAAGAACTCAGCTAGGCCAAAATGGTCAGCGGCTCGCCAAAACAAAATACAGCTGGCCCGCGATCGCGCAAAACCTGAGCCAGTCCTATGATGAAATTCTTACTGGTCAACCCCTATCGTTTGCCTATAGGTCTTGACTCAGTGAGTGACGCGATGGCAAATAAATTGTCGTAAAGCAGCTTCAGAATAGGGCATAGCCAACTCTCGATCAGTGCCGGTATTCTGTCGGCAATCGTAGCGTTTAACAGGTCGGCTTTTGCCATCAATGCCAACAACCACCCGATACTCCCAGGCATATTTGGCACTGCGCTTGATCGTTTCAATACAGACTTGCTGCCCCTCTAAGTCGCGACAGAGAACGCTGGCCGAGGACTCAGAGCTCCAAACCAACAGGACTCCCCAGAGCCCAAGCCCCATCAGCACCACAATCAAAGCGCGCACCGTATCTTTACTCTTTCGTTCATTAGCGCAGGTCATAGCCAAACAAATTAGGATCGACATCGCCCAGATTTAGATCGCTTAGGCCGTACTCTATCCAGCGGCGATCGACTAGGGCAGCGGTGTTTGAGTCGGGGGTGAGTTCTTCACTCCAAGGACGATCGGTTTCGGGATAGACCTTGGTGGTGGCGTCAATGCCCATGCGGCTGCCAAGACCAGGCTTTTCGGTGGCGAAGTCAAGGCTATCAAAGGGGTTGTCAGGCAGAATGAATACGTCTCGGACGGGGTCGACCTTTGAGGTCACGGCCCACATCACCTGACGCGGATCGCGGATGTTGATGGATTTATCGACGACGATGACAAACTTGGTGTAGCTAAACTGGGGCAGGGCCGACCAAAAGGCTAGGGCGGCGCGCTTAGCTTGCCCAGGGTACGACTTTTCAATGGAGAGTACAGCAGCTTTGTAGCTCAGCCCTTCCATCGGTAGAAAGAAGTCTTGAATTTCGGGCACCTGCTGACGCAGAATTGGGTTGTAGATGCGGTTAAGGGCGATCGCCATCATGGCGTCTTCCTTCGGTGGGCGACCGCTAAAGGTGGTCATGTAAATCGGATTTTTGCGGTGGGTGAGGCAGTGAAAGCGCAACAAAGGCGCGGCTTCGTTGATACCGCCGTAGTAGCCGATGTGGTCACCAGCGGGGCCATCGACGGCGGTGTCACCGGGGGTAATGGTGCCCTCTAGCACGATTTCAGACTGGGCCGGAACTTCTAAACCGACGGTTTTGCACTTGGCTAAGCTGAGACCTTTGCCAGCGTAGAGTCCGGCGAACAGCCACTCCGAGAGGTCGATGGGCAGCGGCGTAGCAGCGGCAAGAATCACCAGAGGATGAACGCCGATCGCGATCGCCACCTCCAAATTCTTACCCATCTCAGCGGCCTTGCGCAGATGGCGGCTACAGCCCCTTACCGAGAGCCACTGCACCGTAGCGGTATTTTTTGACTGAAGCTGGAGGCGATAGACCCCTACGTTAGGAATATTGGTTTCGGGGTCTTTGGTAATCATTAACCCCAGGGTTATCACCTTGTCGGCGTCGCCGGGGTAGACCCGCAGCAGGGGAATTTGGTTGAGATCCACCGCGTCATCTTTGAGCACCACCTGCTGACAGGGGGGCAGCAGGTCGCGCATGGGCTTGGCTTTTACTACGTCAAACAGCGCTTTGCCGAGGTCGATAGCCTGGGAAAACTGCTTAGGCGGGCGGGGTTGGTAGAGCAGCGCTAGCTTCTCACCCAGGGTTTCGAGTTCGGCGGGGTGCTCCATGCCCATGGCCCAGCACACCCGCTCGACGGTGCCCAGCACGTTGATGGCCAGAGGCATGGTCGCGCCCTGCACATTCTCAAATAGCAGGGCCGGGCCACCCCCTAGCAGCAGACGGTTGGCGATCTCGGCAATCTCTAACTCTGGGCTGACGGGGGCCGTGATGCGGCGCAGCTGACCTCGCTGTTCCAGAAGAGTGAGAAACTGCTGTAGATCGTTTGCCATAGGGAGAGGATTTGTGAACGAGTGTTAAGGCCACTTTCATTATGGTGGAGCGGGGGGCCAGTCTGGAGAACCCTGCCCAATTCTTTGACGTGGTGAAGTAGTGGAGGCAGCATGCGATCGCGCCCACTTCCTGGCACAATCGGGGTTATTGCCATCGGCAATGACAGCTGCTCAAAGGATTCTCGAGATCGATGCAAAGGCGCACGCTGAGATTGTCTAAGTATTTGGTCTGGCCTCTGACCCTAGGTCTGGTGGCCTGTGGCAATCGGCTCGACACAGCTGAGGTCGAGAGTGCCATTCAGGCCGACATTGAGCGCCAGGGCCGCCGGCTCTCGCTCAAGGCCGTACTCTGCCCAGGGGATGTCTCACGCCAAGCAGAGGCCTATTTCCGCTGTGTGGGCGAGGTGGATGGTGGCGGCACCTTTACGATCAACGTGATTCAGCAAGACAACCAGGGCAATATCACCTGGGAGGTGCCCAACTCTAAAGCGTTGCTCAATTTGCCTAAGGTCGAAGACAGCATTCAACAAGGGCTCTCCCAGGCCCACGGCAAGCGCGCCCTGATTGACTGCGGCAGCGCCACCTACCGGGTGAATCAGCCAGGCGATCGCTTTGAGTGCCAGGTCGTGGGGGGCGTAACTACCGACACCAGAACTATTACCGCCGTTGTAGTCAGCATTGACCCCGACGGCGATCTCAGCTGGCAGGAGCAGACGGCGGCCCCAGGGACTTCCCTCCAGGCGATCGCGGCCCCTGGCAACCCATCACCCGCCGGTACCGCCGCCCCTCAGGCTAAAGCTCCAGCGGCAGCCGCTCCTACGGCCGGGCCTAAATCAACTGCGGTGACAGGGCCTACGGGGCGCACCGTCAATCGCCCCTACGTTCAGGGCGACGACGATTAGACAGGTCACTTAACCTTTTCTTAAGTCGTCAATGCCTATTCTTTAATTTCTGGGATAACTGCTTTCGGTAGGCTTATCGTGATAGAAACACTGACGAGCAAACCAATTCAAGGCTAGAGCTGGGCTATGACAACTGTTCTCGACGTTTTGGTCAAGGGTGGACCCGTAATGGTGCCCATTTTGGGCTGCTCGGTGCTCACCATTGCCACGGCCCTAGAGCGCGCCCTGTTTTGGACAAAGCTGCTGCGCCGAGAAGACCAGGTCGTGGCTGAGGTGCTCGATGCCTCCCGGCGCGATCTGAGCCAGGCTGCTGCGATCGCAGCCCAGTCCCAAGATTTGCCCATCGGCCGGTTTTTGCTGGCTCCCCTGCGGCTCAAGCAGCCCTCCCCCGAAACCTTTCGTCTGGCAATGGAAACAGTGGGCGATCGCGAATTGGTCAAAATGCGCAAGGGCGACAAGCTTCTAGAAACCGTCGTGGCAATCGCGCCGCTGCTGGGTCTGTTAGGGACGGTAACCGGCCTCATTGCCACCTTCAGCAACCTCAACATTGGCGGCGGCGGCTCAGGAGATCAGGCGACCGCCGCCGCCTCTGGTATCGGCGAAGCGCTGATTACGACCGCGGCGGGCATGGTTGTCGCCATCCTGGCACTGCTAATCTTTCGCGTCTTGGTGACCCTCCAGGCTCAGCAGGTTGACTACTTTTCCGATGCTGGCAATGAGCTAGAACTCATCTACCGTCAGTATTGGTACGAGCCCACCGCCCTGGCCAACGACCCCGCCCACCGGGGAGAGTTTATCGGCAGCGGCGATCGCCTTTAATCCCTTAGGTGCTTTACGACCTAGGCAACGCTGCTTGCCGTACAGCCCCGCTGAGCAGCCCAGTCGATCCTCATAGCGCCGCGCTCCCGACGGGGCAAGTGCCGCCCAATTAAACTGGGGCAGAGATTGTTGTCAACCCACGCGCTTACTCTTGCGCCGACTGTAGCGCCAGCACCACATCGCCCTCCAAAGGCCATCTCTGGGGTGCCACCAGGGCATAGAACAACGCCTCGTAGCGATCGATCGCCCGTTTAGCCGAATAATGCTCCAAAGCATATTGTCGCCCGCGACGAGCTAGTAGCTCTGCCGTTTCGGGCTGATGGTACAGCATGAGAATTCCCTTGGCTAGGGCGGTAGGGTTTTCGGGTTCGACCACCAGACCACCGCCGCTGGCCAGCACCGCCTGGGCCGCCGTGCCATGGGCAGGTACAGAAGCCAGAATCGGTCGGCCACTGGCCAACAGCACCTGAGTTTTAGAGGGCATATTGAAGCCCACCACGCCGTGCTTCTGCAAGATCAGCCCCACATCGGCGGCCGCTAGCATATCGGGCAGTTCGGCACGGGGCACAAAGGGCAACAACGACACATTTGTCAGCCCCAGCTCCCGGCAAAAGCGCTCTAACGCCTCTAGTTGCTTGCTTTCACCCACAATCACCATTTGAATGTCTGGGTAAGCTCTCAGCGCCTGGGCCGCTCGAATCGCCGTTCGGATTCCCTGGGTTTCAGCGATGTTGCCGGTATAGAGCACCACAAACTTGTCTTGCAGCCCGTGGCGACGGCGAAACTCACTACTAGCCTGGGATCGAGGGGCAATGAAGTCAACATCCACCCAGTTAGAAACAGACACCATTTTGGCGTCGGGCACCCCCTTAGCCAACAGATTGTCACGAAAACCCTGGGCAATGACGGTGATGCGAGTGGCATTTTGATAAGCAAACTTCTCTAGCACCTCAAACAGACAAATTGCCCAGGAATTGGTTAGCAGCCCGGTTTGGACAGCGGCTTCCGGCAAAATGTCTTGTAGATTCAGCACACTGGGGCACTGAAACAGCAGCTTGAGGGCAGCTACCGGCAGGCAAGCCGGCAAAGAAGGGCTGGCGTTGAGAATGATGTCGGGTCGCCAGCCTCGCAGGGCTGGCCAGAGGCTGAGGGTAATAAAGCTCGATTCCAGCAGCAGCCGCCCCACTAGCCCCCGCCTAGCATTGGCTAGCACAAAGCAGCGCTGAATCATGACGCCATTGCGCTCTTCGGTGGCGTAAAGCCGCCCACGATACTGAGGATAGATACTGCGTTCGGGGTAGTTGGGCATGGCGGTTACTACCCGCACCTGATGCCCTCTAGCAACCAGCCCCTCTGCCAACTCAGTCATCAAGGGCGCAATGCCGATGGGCTCAGGATAGTAATTATAGGAATAAATTAGAATTCGCATCGACAACGCCTGCTCCAGAAAACCACGTACACAACAGCTGTGTTGGGGCAAAAGACGACTAGGGTAAGTCTGAGTGAGAGCTGGTCTGCGCCTAACCTAGGGTGGCTTGCTTCTACTAGACTGAGGGCAAGCGCTACTATCCGGAAGCATTAAGGCCTTGTTCATCAAATATTGATGCCTCGCCTAACTTTGCCCTATAGAAACTTTAGCCTGTAAATCTAGATCCACATTTGGTCACCGATGGCCAGAATGGCTGGCCGATCGCTAATTTGAGCGCCTAGTAATCAATAGGTTCAGCATACCCAGCGGAGAGTAGCGAGTTAATGGGTAAATTCACAGAAAAGCTGGCTCTCAGTGTGACAAGCCAGACCAGATTAAGCATTTTGCAACTATTGTTCTGCTAGGTTTTCCGATGGTTTGGAACCCCCTCAGGCTGTTAAAAACCCTGATTCACTTTGAGGTCGCTGGGCCTTTCAGTAAAGGACTGCGCAACTTACCCGGCATGACGAACTCAGGTATTGCTATGACACAGGCTTTAGACGCCAACAGTTTAGTTCCAGCACCGGCAAAACAGTTGCTGTGGCTGCCGGGGGCCGCCAGGGGAGTCACTGAGGCTCTAGCTAAATCCGTAGCATCTCTAGACTACTCGGTTACTACCGAGCAGCCGGAGCACTCGCTGGTGAATATACCCGTGGTAGTTTGGCCAGGAGCGGCGGCTGGTTTAGAGTTTGGCCCCATGCTCGAAGATCTGGGGCAACGGGCTACCTACCAAGAAGCTACCCTAATCGATTTTCGCCAGCCTGACCCGGCGATGGCAGCTCTGTGGGGCAGTTTAGACGACGGTGTCATGGGTGGCGTCAGCGCTAGCCAGGTGCAGTGGCGGGAGGGGCTGCGGTTTGGGGGTGAGGTGTCTACGGCCAATAGCGGCGGGTTTGCCTCGATACGCACCCGCAACCTTGAGCCACCGCTGAATCTTGGCCAGTGGCAGGGTACAGTGCTCTCTGCCCAAGGCGACGGCCAGCGCTATAAGTGGATTTTGCGCGATCGCCCCGGCTGGGATAGCCTAGCCTATTGCCGCTCTTTCGATACTGAGGCAGATCGACTTATCACGGTAAGGACACCGTTTTTAGAAATGGTTGCTACTCGTCGCGCCCGCACGGTGCCGGATGCCAGCCCCCTCAACCCAGCTCAGCTGTACTCTATGCAACTTATGCTGAGCAAGTTTGAGTACGACGGTGAATTAAACCCAGCGTTTCAAGCCGGTGCCTTTGGGTTAACGGTGCAGAGTCTCGGGGTTTATCGACAGGGGCCAAAGCCGATAGTCGTGCTGCCAGGAGAAAATGCGGCTGACTTCGGGCAACTGCTAGCCGCAGCAGGGCTGACGGGAGTAATCCGTCAGGGAGAGGGCTTTGCAGTGGTTGGAGCCAATGACAAATTGCTTCCAGAGGTTAAGCCAGCCGTGATCGAGGCCATTTTTGAGGTTTTCGGTTAAAAACCCAAGAGCCCGTGGCTTAACAGAGACTTCCATTAAGCCACAGGCTCCCGAACTGTATGAAAAGGGTACGAAGCACGAAAAAGGTTAGTAAGCCGATCGTATGTCGCCGCGTTCAGCACGGGCGCTCTCTTTGGCTTTAGCAGCGCTCTTTTTGAGAGCTTCGAGGCGCTTAATGTAGCGATCGCGCTGGCGCTTCTTAGGGGTTTGCTCGATCAAGGTTTTGAGGGCGCTGCCCAAGCTCTTGTAGGCGTTGGGCAGGGTGTAGCCAAAGCGAGTGGCAATGGCGATCGCCCGCTCGTCGGCGCTGATGCTTTCTTGCAGGGTCTTCTGGTTATTGTTGCGCTTATAGAGCCGCCAGCTCGAAAAGCCGCAAAGCCCTAGAGCCAGCGTGAGCAGCAGCCCATCTTGCACCCACAGCTCACCCACAGCACCGCCGAGGCCAATGGCCAGAGCCGCCATTTCCCAGCCGTCGCGAGGGATGGTGTCGTTTTGAATGCGACCGACCTCGTGCCAAAACAGCAGATTGCGCTGGTCTAAAGCCAGCTGCTCCCACTTGATCAGGTCAATCTGGATTTCGACCTGGTCTTTGCCCAGTTCCTCGCAGGTGACGAGCGGTGGGGTGACATCAATGGCCGACTCCACCGTCACCCAGCTCTGAAGTTCTGGGGGCAGCAGGCTTCTCAGACGGCGAAGCTCACCCATATCGGCGCGGGCAGTGGCGGTGGCGTACGAGGTCATGGAGATTACGGGGGTGACAACTGCAAATCAAATTTATTCATAAATCCTACCTTAAACCCTTTTAGTCAATGGGCGGTTATCCGCTCTTGAGCTAGTCGGGGTGGAAGCGGGGCTAACATCAGAATATCGCTACAGTCAGATCAAGGCGTAGGGGGCGATCGCGTCCTCGGGGTCAGCGGCATTCTCAAGCTGTGCGATCGCCCCATCCAGCAGAGCATAACCGGCCTCTACCGTGTCAATTTGACAGAGCTGCTGGCGCAGAGGGGCGGCTCCCTCAAAGCCTTTGACATACCAGGCCATGTGCTTGCGGGCCTGGTGAATGCCTTTCTGCCCCTTGTACTGCCACAGCAGCCCCAAATGCTCACGGGCGTAGCACAGCCGATCCACTGGCGTAGGTGCTGAAGGGTCATTGCCGGTTTTTAAGAACCTGTCGATTTCACCCACCAAAAACGGGTAGCCCAGGGTGCCCCGCGAGCACATCACCCCATCGGCCCCGGTTTCTTGCAGGCAGCGCACCGCTGACTCCACCGAGACAATGTCGCCGTTGGCAATCACCGGAATCGAGAGGGCGGCTTTGACCCGGGCAATCCAATCCCAGCGGGCGGGGCCGTGATAGCCCTGGCTGCGGGTACGACCGTGGAGGGTGAGCATTTGAGCTCCAGCGGCCTCCATGCGGCGGGCAAACTCGACCGCATTGATGTGGTCATCATCCCAGCCAAGGCGAGTTTTAACGGTGACGGGCACGGGCACCGCCTCAGCCACAGTGCGCACAATCGCTTCAGCTATCTCGGGCTGGCGCAGCAGCGACGACCCACCACCCTTTTTAGTGATTTTATTCACCGGGCAGCCCATGTTGATATCGATGGTTTTAGCTCCCTCGGCGACGGCCTTGCGAGCGGCGGCAGCCATAAAGTCAGGGCAACAGTCAAACAGCTGGATGGATATCGGCTGCTCGCGATCGCCAATATCCATAATCTTCTCAAGCTGCTGGGCGTGGCAGACGCCAGTGGCCTGCACCATCTCGGTGTAAAGCATTGAGACCGGCGCATAGCGGCGCACCAGCTGGCGAAAGGCGCGATCGGTCACGCCCGAGAGGGGGGCTTGGAGCACCCGGCTCTGGATAGTGACCGAGCCGATAACTAAGGGCGATCGCAGCCGCTGCAAGAGTGTGGAGGAGAGAGGAACCATAGCTATGCTGATACCCGACTAGAGCTTGCCCACCAGCCAATAGGTGAGCATTTGGCCGCGACCCTTAACTGCCACGTAGCCGCGCTGCTCAAACTGAAACGTGTCCTTCAGCCGTTCGTATAAGTTGGGAGTGACCTGAATGCGCTGGGCCTCTCCAGTGGTTTCCATCCGGCTGGCGATGTTGACAGTGTCGCCCCACAGGTCATAGGCAAATTTGCGCCGCCCAATCACCCCGGCGACTACCGAGCCGGTGTTGATGCCCACCCGAAGTTGAAAGGTCTTGCCGTCGGGGCGGGGAAACTGCTTGATGGCATCGCAGATGTCGAGGGCGAACTGAGCGATCGCCGCCGCATGGTCGTCGTTGGCAGAGGGCAACCCCCCAGCTACCATGTAGGCGTCGCCGATGGTTTTAATTTTTTCTAGGCGATGAAACTCGGCTAGCTGATCGAACATAGAAAAGACCTCGTTGAGCAGCTTGACCAGCTCACGCGGCGTCATCTCGCTAGAGGCGGCGGTAAAGTCAACCAGGTCGGCGAACAGCACGCTGACTTGGTCGAGGCTCTCGGCAATGGTGCGCGCCCCGCCCTTGAGACGCTGGGCAATGCGGTAGGGCAGAATGTTTACCAGCAGGCGATCGGCCTGCTGCCGCTGCTGGCGCAGCTCAGTCTCCATCTGGCGGCGTTCGCTGATGTCGTGGACAATGCCTTCGTAGTGCAGAAAGGTACCTGCTTTGTCCCACACTTTCCAAATGTCTTCGCTTACCCAAAAGGTGGTGCCGTCTTTGCGCAACACCTCCGACTCGGCGTCGGCAATTTTGTCAAAGCGATCGAGGTAGACCGTCAGTTCGTCGCGACGCTTGGGCTGAAGGTAGATTTGGCGACTAATGTCTTCGACAGTGGACACCATTTCCTCGGCTGACCCATAGCCGTAGAGGCGAGCCATGGAAGGGTTGACGCTAAGCAGCTGCCCCGTAGCTGAAGCCTTAAAAATACCCACTGTCGCATTCTCAAAAATGCTGCGGTAGTTTATCTCGGCCGCAGTTAGCGCCTGCTCCATCTGGGTGCGCTCTTCTACCTCTTGGATGAGAAGCGCATTTTGCTGACTGAGCTGCTGTCGCTGCTGGGCCAACCGCAGCTGGTTTTGCACCCGCACTAGCACTTCCTGCACCGCAAAGGGTTTTGTGATGTAGTCAGTAGCTCCAACCTGGAAGGCTTTGACCTTGTCTACCGAATCTATTAGAGAACTCAGGACAATCACCGGTATCTCAGCGGTGAGGGGATTGTGCTTGAGCTGCTGACACAGCGAGTAACCATCCATGTCAGGCAGCAGAATGTCGAGCAGCACTAGCTCTGGGCGGCTTGCCAAAATCAGCGCGATCGCCTGCTGACCACTCTCAGCCACTTGAATGCGGTACCCCTGCTGGCTCAATAGCCGCTGCAGCAGGCACGATGTCTCAGCATCGTCATCGACGATGACTAAATCAATGGCGATGGGAGCATCATCCACAGCGCGGGGACAGGGCAGACTAGGGGATTGGTCTAAGCATACGGATATTAAGCCGAAACGATGCACTGGATCTACACCGATCTACACCCTGGGCTCTAGGGTAACGCCATCCGGCCACAGGGTGTGCTGAAACAGATGTAATGGCTGGCTGGTTAACGCACCTTAAGTGCACCACTGCGGTTGCGGTAGCCCGTCACTAACCCTTGGCGAAAGGTGACTTCGCCGTCTTCGAAGTGAAAGACTTCTTCACAGCTGTTGTCGTTGCGGCTGATGGCCACTGGGGTTTGCCCCTCGGCCCGCAACACCTCGGTCCGGCTGGAGCCCATGGTCCAAAACTCGGGGGCAGTTTGGCCAGACAGTAGGGCCGGGGGCTGCGCCGACACCTTAAGGTTTTGGTCAGCGTTGAGGTAGCCAATCACCTGGCCGTTTTCAAACAGCACTGAGCTTTTGCCGTAGTACAGCGTGGTAAACCCGTTCGAGGTGTATTGCTCTTGGCGGGTGGGTGTGCCCTGGAGCTGTAGGACATCGGTTTCGGTTGCCCCTAGGGTCCAGCGGTTTTCAGGGGCGCTGACCGAAACCACCACGTCGCCGTCGGCCAAGACCTGGAGGTTGCCGTCGGGGTTGTTGTACTGCTTTACGTAGCCGTTGTGCAGCTCAACAATGCTGTTGCCGTAGCGCAGGGTTTGCTGGCAGGCATCCTGGGACTGCACGGTTTGAGAGGGCGCTCCCTGAACGGTTGTTACCAGATCGCGATCGGAGCCTAGGGTCCAGTAGGTTTTGCGATCGGGGGCGCGACTGACCCGGCTACCCACATTGCTTTGGGCGTACTGCAAATTACGCACGTACTCGACAACCTTTTGTTTGGCTAGGGCCGCATTGGCGCTGCCGTTGGGCACCGCTCGCATGTGGGCGATCGCCTGCTGCCAGAGAATGACCACCTCAGCCCACTCTTCGCGAAATTCTGCGCTTTGGGTGAGTTCTGCCGCTTTCATCGCCCGCTCAGACCCCTGGCGAAAGGCGTCGCCGTTGACGGACACAGCCGCACGAGCGGGCAGCCACGACCAGGGGCGCTCTTGAGGATTAAGAAATATAAAACCAGCGGCGACTCCGAGGCCCACCGATAGCCCAACCGCGCTCCATGTCAACCGTTCTCTCAGGGTTTGCCCCGGTCGCTTGAGTACAAAACTGTAAAGGGTTTGAGGATTTTGCCCGTCTAGCTCAGGATGGCTACGTTTAGTCATAGGTATAAGGAGGAGTGAACAACCCCAGCATCAGCCTGGGGGCCAAGGGCCACAGCAGAGCTTGTCTGGCGCTTCCGTTGAGCATCAAAACCTAAAGAGATATGCAAGACAATAGGAGGATAAATCCCCAGGATAACGTTGGAGAGAGCACAATTAGTTAATGGGTGTATTCGGCCAAATGGAGGAACCTTTAGCCTTCGCCAAGCTATCTCACAAAACTGAACTATGATTTTAGGCTTTCTTTAGTTTACGGAAGCTTCTTTAAATTGCCCGTCTGGGTCGAACTCCCACCACCACCTCACTATTTTTTGATGCCCCATGGATGCCCTGCCGCTGCGTTGGAACCTGCCCAAGGCGGATGCCGCTCCTGAAAGCTGGGTAAAGACAGTCGCTCGGGCAACTCCAGGAACAACGCCTCCCCGCTGGTTGGCCCAAGTGCTGTGGCAGCGACAGCTCGGTTTTGTCGAGCCGCTAGAGGGCTGGCTAAACCCTGCTCTCTACCAGCCCGCCCCCGCCAGCAATCTAGGGCCAGCGATGGCGATCGCCGTCAGCCGCCTCAAACAGGCGATCGCCAACAAGGAGAAGGTAGCAATCTGGGGAGACTTTGACGCCGATGGCGTGACCGCCACCGCCGTGCTGTGGGATGGGCTGGGGCAGCTGATACCTAAGGGCGATCGCCTCACCTATTTCATCCCCAACCGCCTGAGTGAATCCCACGGGCTGTCGCAGCGGGGTATCGACCATTTGGCTGAGTGGGGTGCGACCCTGGTGGTGACCTGCGACACCGGCAGCACCAGCGGCACTGAAATTGCCTATGCCAAGGCCCTAGGCCTGGAGGTGATTGTCACCGACCACCACACTCTGCCAGAAATTGATATTGGCGCAATTGCGCTGATCAACCCCCGCAGCCTGCCCTCTGAGCATCCCTTGGCCACGCTGTCGGGAGTGGCAGTGGCCTACAAGCTGCTAGAGGGGCTTTACGCAGCGCTGGATTCTTCTCCACCGCTACCGCTAGAGCACGTGCTCGATCTAGTGGCCATTGGCCTGATTGCCGACCTCGTGGAGTTGCGGGGCGACTGCCGCTACTTAGCTCAGATTGGGCTGGCGCGCCTGCAAACCCAAACTCAGCCCAACCCGCCTTATCTGAGACCGGGGCTGGCCGAGCTGCTGGCGTTATGTAAGCGCACGGGCGATCGCCCCACTGATATTTCTTTTGGGCTAGGGCCGCGCATCAATGCCGTTAGCCGCATCCACGGCGATGCCAGCTTTTGTGTGGAGCTGCTGACTAGTCGCGACCGCGATCGCACTAAAACCCTAGCCTACGAGGCCGAGCTGGCCAATACCCGCCGCAAAGCCCTCCAGCGCGATCTCTACACCCAGGTGATGGCACGACTGGCCCAGGTCGATTTAGCCACCACCCGCTGCCTGGTGCTGGCCGACGAGGCTTGGCCCACCGGCATTTTGGGATTGGTGGCAGGACAAGTGACTCAGGCCCTCGGACGCCCGACCATTCTGCTATGCATCGACCCGCCATCGGAGAACGGCAGCCCCCGGCTGGCACGGGGGTCGGCCCGCTCGGTGGCAGGACTCGATCTCTACCAGCTATTTCAGGCGCAATCGGCGTTACTGACCGGCTTTGGCGGACATCCTTTAGCGGCAGGGCTAACGTTGCCAGCGGAACATATTGAGGTGTTGGCGGCGGCGCTCAACCGCATGGTGCGCGAGCAGTTGGGAGGCGAGGGTGCGCCTCAGCCCCTGCTTCAAGTCGATCTGACGGTGACGGTGGCGGATCTGGGTCAGCCCCTGTTTCGCGAACTCAAGTGGCTAGAGCCGTGCGGCATGGGCAACCCGGTGCCGAAGCTGCTGCTTAGCAATGTCTGGTTTCAAAATGTCTTTCATAAGAAATTGCGCGATCGCCAAAACAAAGCGGTGAGCTTCATCAAAACCGAGTTTGAACTGTGGGATGACGCGGCCGAGTCAGGCTTTCCCGGCGAGTGGTGGGGCCACTACCGCGATGAACTTCCCCCCGGCCGCTGCGATGTCGTGGTCGAACTCGACTTCAACAGCAATACCGGCTACCACGTCAAGCTCATAGACGTGCGGCCCCTTGCCGTAGGCAAGCCGGAGTCAGAACCAGGGCTGTCTAACTCCGTTCTCGACTGGCGGCAGCAGGCCGCCCAGACAAAGTTGCCTTTGGCCCTAGCCTTTTCTCCAGCGATCGATCACCTGTCGCCAGGGGAGGTCTGGCAAGAGCTGGTGGGCTTAGCCAAGTACCTGGCTCGCACCCAAACCCCGGTAACGCGATCGCAGCTCGGCGATCGCCTGCGCCTTTCGCCCACTAGCCTGGCCTTGGGCTTAGCCGCCTTAGAAACCGCTGGCTTTGAGATCACTCCAGATTTGCACTCCTTGGATGCTGCTATCCCAGAGCAAGACATCCTCACAATTCAGTTTGATCCCGGCCCCATGACACCAGCCCCCGCAGCGATGCAGCCGTTTCTCGATGTGCTGCAAGAGGAGCAATTTCGTCGTCGCTATTTTGCTCAGGTGCCGGTTACTGCCCTTTCCTGATAGGGTGGGCACTGCCCAACATTTCCCGCCCTCATGTCAGCCGACTGGTTCTATCCTTTTCCGCCCCTGATTGAGGGCACAGTACTCAAGCGCTACAAGCGATTCTTTGTCGATATTGAGCTAGAAACCGGCGAGGTGATCGTTGCCCACTGCCCCAATACCGGCCCCATGACCGGGGTCTACCACATTGGTGGCCGCGCCCTGGTCTCTTACAACCCCAACCCCAAACGCAAGCTGGCCTACACCTGGGAACTGACAGAGGTGCGCGACACTGTGCCTACCTGGGCCGGGGTCAACACGGCACTGCCCAACCGCGTGGTGAAGTCGCTGCTGGAGGCAAGGCAAATTCCAGAATTGGGCAACTACACCACCATTCGCCCAGAGGTTCGCTACGGCGGCGACGGCAAAAGCCGAATCGACTTTGTCATTTCTGGGGAGGATGCAGCCTTAACAACCTACGTTGAGGTCAAAAATACTACCTGGGCCAAGGGCACCCTAGCCCTGTTTCCCGATACGGTGACCACCCGTGGCCAAAAGCATCTAAGGGAACTGGCGGCGCTGGTTCCTGAAACCCAGGCGGCGATGCTGTACTTCATCAACCGAGGCGATTGTACGGACTTTGCCCCTGGAGACGAGGCCGACCCCACCTATGGCCTGTTGCTGCGCGAAGCCATGGCTAAGGGCGTTAAAGTTCTGCCCTGCCGGTTTGAGGTGACTCCGGCCGGGCTGCGATATCTAGGACTGGCAAATTTGAGGCTGGATTGAGGAAGATGTAGGGTGCAGGGTATAGGGTTCAAGGTTTTGGCCTATACCCCATACCCTACACCCTTCATCTTTAGCGGGCCGAGTAGGTGAGCGATCGCCACGCAAAGTGAGGCAGTGCCAACATCCGCCGCCAGCGCCAGGGCTCTTTGTAGAGGCGGTAGAGCCATTCTAGGTGGTTGTTGCACATCCATTCAGGGGCGCGAGACTTGACCCCAGCCCAGATATCAAAGCTGCCGCCCACGCCAATCCACACGCTGTTGGGGCAGAGGTAGCGGTGGTCACGAATCCACAGTTCTTGTCGGGGCACGCCCATGCCAACCAAAATCACGCTGGGCTGGAGCTGCTCTAAATGACGCAAAAACTCGGGCTGATCGGTTGGACCTAGGTAGCCGTGTTGAGTGCCCACCACCTTAAGCCCGGCTACCTGGCGCTGCCAATACATAGCAGCTCGATCGGCCACGCCGGGTACACCGCCATACATAAAGACTGTTTCTTGGGGGGAGATGCGCTTGAGTACTGTGGCGGCCAGCTCAATACCTGGAGCTCGCTCTATACGCTGCCCTTTGGCGCGAAAGTACAGCACGACCCCCGCCCCATCAGGAATCACAAGTTCGGCATTGACAATGACCTGGCGCAGGTCGGGGTTTTGGTCGGCCTGCATCGCCATTTCGGCATTCAGAGTGACCACATGGGCCCCATACCCTCGGCGATACTGATCGACGAGCCAGTCTGCATAGTCGGTTCGCCAGTGAACAGGCAGCCCCATCACCTGCAAGACTTCTGGTGCATTTGACCGTGCCAACACCATGAACACCTTCCCCAACTCAATTGTGGGCGCTAAACCGCTGAGCGTTTGCCTTCAGCGCTCGGGCTTGGCCCCTGTGCGCATTAACCATAGAAGACCATACCTCGAAACTGAATCAATGTGTTGCATTTCTCAACGTCGAGGCAGAGGCTTTAATTTGTAGCGTTGGCCAGTTCGCCCAGGGTCTCTAAGGCCTTACAGGCCCGGGCCTGCACAGCAAGAGTTTCATCGTGATGAAAGGCTTGCTGAAGACAGGTAAGGATCGGTGGCTTTTGAGTTTCAGGCTCCGCCAGGGCTTTTGCGAGGCCCTCGAGAGCAGCCATTGCTGCGTAGCGCACTACCCATTCTGGATCCTGGGCCGCTCCAATTAATACGCTAAGCACCTCTTGTTGAGATGAGGGCGCTTGGTCGGCAGGCAGCTTAGCCCAATCGATGGTGCCTAACCCCCGTGCCGCAGCGCGACGCACGCTCAGGGCAAAATCCCCTTTGGCCGTTTCTAGCAGCACGGGCAGAGCGCGGGGGTCGCCGATCAGAGCCACGGCCCGAATGGCCCAAGCCCTCGCGCCATAGTTGTAGCCATCAATTTGTTCCAATAGCGCAGGCACAGCGTCTTGGCCCAAGGCCACCAACCCATCCACTGCGGCCACCGCAGCACCAGGATTGTTGTACCCCAGCACGGTGATTAGAGTGGGGATGGCGGCGACATCTCGAGCAGCTGCTAGATGATGGACCGCAACAACCATTGCGCCCTTAGAATCAGCGGTTTCGACCGCCTGAACTAGCTCTGCTACTGTTGCGCCCACAACTAACCGTTCTCCAGCCCTATTGATCCAATTAATTCATTTGTGCTGCAAGCCCTCAGCACTTACAGCAGCTCGTCCATTAATAACAATACCTGGCGAGCTTCATCCGTCAGGCCGCGTTGAGGAAACCCGGTCTGCCGCAGGTGAGTTTCTAAAACGCCCTGGAGGGCAATCAGCTTGAGGCTGTTTTCGGCTAGGGTGGCGGCAATAGGTTGGGCGGCGGGCAAATAGCCGATCGCCCCTAAATCCATCATGGCCGATCGCCGCAGCTGTAGGTTGGGCTCTTGCAGGCGCTGTACCAGGCGATCGCAGTAGGTTGCCTGCCCCGTCAGCTGATAGAGGGCGCGGGTAGCGGCATTTTGCACTTGGGCCACCTCATGCTCTAGAAACGGGATAATTTCGTCTACTGCGTCGGTAGCGCCCAGGGTGCCGAGGGCCTCTAGCACCGCGTTATAGGGCTGCACCAGGTGGGGCTTATCGGGCACCGCCACCGCAGCGGCAACCCCGCCCGCCAGCAGCAATCGCAGCGCTGGAATTGCCTGAGCATCGCCCAGGGACTCTAGCGCTTGGGCGGCAGACTCGCGCACGTAGTAGTCATCGCAATCTAAGCATTGAATCAGCGCCGGAACAACGGTGCGATCGCCCAGTTTACCCAGTGCTCGAGCGGCATTGCGACGCAGTGGATACCCCCCGTCGGGGGCGCGATCGCCCACATCCTCCAGGGCTGACACCAGAGCGGCAATCGCCTCGGGCTGGGCCACGCGAAAGCGCCCCAGCCACCAGGCAGCGTAATAGCGCAGCCCGGTATCAGCGGTTTGGCGCAGGTTCTCAATGGCCTGATCCACCGTCAGGGATTCTCCCTCGGCGTTGACCAACTGTTGCGGATCCTGTCCCATACCTCAGTACGTCTCCAGCACGTTCAGACCTGTCTTTGGCTTAGTCGGCCGACAAAGACTGAATACTGACGATTTTGCCACCCATGCGAGTAATGCGCTGCATTTCCTCGTTCATGCGGCTGTAAGGCACCTTAATAAAGGTGCTGCCACTTTGGCGAATGGGGTAGTTGTTTTGGT
Organism: Leptolyngbya sp. FACHB-60; assembly: GCF_014695775.1. Lineage (GTDB taxonomy): Bacteria > Cyanobacteriota > Cyanobacteriia > Phormidesmidales > Phormidesmidaceae > Nodosilinea. The sequence continues at coordinate 40,551 of NZ_JACJOX010000016.1, forward strand.
CAGTGGCGTCATTTTGGCGCAGCCCCTCAACCTCGTAGAGAAACATGCGGTTAGTAGTCTGACTACCAAAGGCGTTTTGAGCGAGCATAGAAAACTCTCCTGGTCGTTGCGAGATCTCGTCGAATGAGGCGTTTCACCCATCAGTGGCGCATTCTTGAGGAATTGCGCCACTGATGGCATTTAGCTTAGAGGCTAGCGGCGGTAACGCTGGTCACCTTACCACCCTGCTTGTGAATCTGCTGAAGCTTGGCAGACAGCTGCTCGTAGGGCACCAGGTAGGCGGTATTGATGCGCCGTACCTTGGGATAGCGAGGCAGGTTGGCCCCAACTACCTCAATCCGATAGACCTTACCAGCACCGACACCGTAGGGGGTAGACCCACCTAGAGCCTTGCTGGGGGTAGTCAGCTTGTTAGCCTTAGCCGACCAGCCAGCAGCAGCGCTGGTGGGGCTAATGATTGAAGACGAGGTATTGCGACCCAGCTCCCCAGCTAAGCGAGACTTTTTGCCTCCCGCCTGGGAAGTATCGCTGGTGGCGTAGCCCCGATACATTTGGAACATGCGGGTAAAGCCTACCGAACGCTGGCCAGCTTGATAGACAAAGCTGCGGTAGTAGGGCACTACGTTGTCGCCAAAGTTAGCCTGGTACTCTTCACTGTCGATGAACGAGTCAACATCGGCATCGTAGCCCTGGGTCTCGTAGCGATCGAGGTGATCAACCACCTCAGACTCATCGTAAACGGCGCGACCGAGCAGGTGCTTGGTGTGCAGCTCAATCACACGGGTTTGGAAATTGCCGTAAAAGAATTTGTCTTTGTACAGCTCAGACTTGGCCACAGCCCGCACAAAATCGCGCACGCTGATATAGCCATTTTTGAGCAGCGACTCGGCACCCACTAGGCGCTCAGATTTCATCAGGTAATCGTTACCCAACAGCTGGCGATACACGGCTCGGATGACTACATCGGCGTCGTCGGAAGTCCAGTTGGCACGCAGCTCTACGGGCAGGGTTTCATCAAATGCAGCGGTTCCCAAACGGGATGCTGCCGTTGTAATAGGCACAGGATTATCCTCCTTATCAACACAGTGAGCGTGAGCTCAATCTACACAGGCAGAATACAAAGATGGCGCAGTACTCAGGTTAGGTCTCCTGAAAGTGAGCGAGCTAAGGCCTAAACCTAGCTGCCCCCGTCCAGAGGAGATAACTAACGCGGCCTGCAAAAGCAAGACCAAGCACTCCGCCATATGAGGTATTAAAGCCGCAGCCTAGGCCAGGTCGACTTTAGTTACCCGACCGCCGGAGCGGTTAACTTGTTGGAGTTTGCGAGACAGCTGCTCGTAGGGCACCAAAAATTCGGTGCAGATGCGACGCACCTGGGGGCGACCCGGCACAGTGGCCTGGGTAACTCGCACCCGATATAGCTTCTCGCGATCGCCCCCAGATCCGCCTACAATGGCGGCTCCAGTAGCTCCGCTGCCCACGGGCGACGAAGAGTTTTTGGCGATTTCAGACACGAGCCGCGAGCGAACGCTCCCCTGGGCGCGATCGCTGGTGCCGTAGCCCCGATAAAGCTGAAAGAAGCGGGTAAACCCGACCGTCTTTTGGCTCCGCTGGGTTAGGTGGCCGCGATAGTAGGGAACTACATTGTCCCCAAAGTTATCGCGGTACTCTTGGGAATCAATATAGGAATTGATTTCCGCTGCGTAGCCATCGGTGTTATAAAGGTCGGTGTGAAAGGCGATTTCGTCCTGGCCGTAGGGCGCCCGACCTAGCAAGTGCTTGTAGTTCAGCTCGATAAAGCGATTTTGTGGCCCGCTCAGGAAAAACTTATCCCGATAGAGGTCAGACAGGGCCAAAGCCCGCACAAAATCCCGAACTGAAATAGCTCCCTGCTGTAGCAAAGATTCGGCGCTGGTATTGCGCTCGCTGGCCATAATGTACTGGTTGCCAAAGACCTGACGGTAAGCAGCACGAATTACTGCCTCCACATCGCCTTCGATCCAGTTGGGCCGCAGCTCAATCCGCATCGACTCGTCGTAGGGCGAAACGCCAAGGCGTCCCGCCGCAGTGGTTACTGCCATGGTTGCCTCCTTGGGCGTATATAGATACAACAATGCCCGGAGCAGCAAACAATCGCTAACAATGCGCTAACAACTGTCTGCCCCTCCGGGCAAATGGCCAACCTAGCTTAGAGCGTTGATGGCGTAGTCGATGTAGGAGTTAGCTTCGGTGGCTGCGTCGCCAGACAGACCGTGGTTAGCTTTGACGTACTTCAGAGCTTCCACATACCAGCTGGGGGACAGTTCGAAGGTGCTGTTGATTTCGTCAAGACCAGCAACCAAGTACTCATCCATAGGGCCAGTGCCGCCAGCTACGCAGCAGTAGGTGACCATGCGGATGTAGTAGCCGATGTCGCGGGCGCACTTGCCTTTGCCACGCTCGTCAGAAGCGTAGTTAGCCCCCTGCATTTGGGTGGTGTAGGGGAACTTGTTGTACACAGCTTGAGCAGCACCGCTGACCAGAGAATCAGCTTTGTTGGTCAGAGCTTTAGCAGCTTCTAGACCAGCGTTGGCTTGACGTAGACGGCCAAAAGCAACTTGTAGTTCAGAAGCGCTTAGAAAGCGACCTTGAGAATCGGCTGCTGCAACAGCTTCGGTTAATGGGGTTTTCATAGTCTAAAGATTCTCCTTAAATTGTCTTCACAGCAAACGAACAGGCAGTGAGAATTAAACCAAGTTGGCTCAACTCAAGTGAGGTTCAATTTAGGCTGAGCCTAGGCAACAGCTGCAGCAGCTAGGTCGAAGTAGCTACCGATCTCAGAGTAGAGAGAGCTGCAATCGCCTTGGGTGATGCCTTGGGTGTCAGAGACGATACCGATAGCAGCAGCCTTCATTTTCTCAACGCCAGCAGCTACGGAAGCACCGGGAGTACCCAGGGCAACATAGGTCTCGCGCAGGCCGTTCAGGCAGCGATCGTTGAGGACGCTAGCATCGCCAGTGAAGGTAGCGTAGGTCACGTAGCGCAGGATGATTTCCATGTCGCGCAGGCAAGCAGCCATACGACGGTTGGTGTAAGCATTGCCGCCGGGAGCGATGAGCTGGGGCTGCTCGGCAAACAGAGCGCGAGCGGCATCAGACACGATCTTGGAAGCACTACCGGTCATGCGGTTAACAGCATCGATCCGCTTGAGACCGTCGCCAGTAACACGGGACAGAGCGTCTAGCTGATCGCCAGACAGGAAATCTCCTCGTGCATCAGCTTGAGAAACAACCTTAGTGTATGCGTCAAACATCGACTCAAATCTCCTAATTTTTGTCGCTGAGTTGCTTGAAAATGGTCAGGATAGACCAAGTTAATCATTAGTTCAGCCGGAGCTGTCTAACCAATCTATTAGGAAGGATCTTAAAGATCAGCGTGCTCGGTTTTCTCATCTAGTTTACATTTCTTCAAGGTTGTTCAAGCTTCTATACATTCGGCTCGGCAACCTCAAAGGGAAGGCAGATGAGATGAGAAAAAGCGACTCTGTAAGAGATCCGCAATATTTCTCGAAACCGTTGCCTGAATTGGCTTTCGCTAATTCAATTAACCCTCCAAAGATGTTTATACACCGCTGGTGGGTCTTTGTCTTTTACAAGTTATTAAGGAAAAGTGACCCATACCGTGGAGGTAAAGCAAAAGAATTCTGCTATTTCAGGCACTTCGGGGACTTTGAATTGACTTCAAGTCTTCTCAGATAACGTAATATTCCGCAATGTCATGGCCAGGGAAAGGCCCCGATCGCAGGGGTCAGAGACTTTCTTTGGGAGCGCGATCGCTAGTCTCTACTTAGATTTCAATGCTTAGTAAACATCCTGCTTGCGGTAGCCAGCCCAGGCCACCTCTGACTTAGCCGCTGCAATAGCCCGCAGACAGCGGTAAGATCCAGCTAGGCCAACCTGGGTTCGGATGAATTGAATTTGTAATTCTGAGAACGCCAGTAAGCAACATTGAGACAGTAGAGACCTGCCCCATGGACGTAATGGACTTTTTCCGCATGAGTGCGGGCCAGTGGAACTCCCAGCGCACTACTCACCACCTGCCCTTTCGCCGGGCTGAGTTGGGTGGGTCTACCATTGCCGTGGAGGCATTGGATGCTGGACACCCCAGCGTAGTAGAAATTTGTAACCTGCATGAGGTCGACCCCACCCTCGCCGTTGGCGGCGCGCTTGTTACTTGGCAAGGGGTTATGGCCTGGGATAAAGAGGATGAGAACCACGAAGGCAGCACTGTGTTTGCCCTGGTGCCCGATGCTGACGACCCCAGCCGCGGCCAGCTCTTGCGCGAGCGGGGCTATGCCGAGATTGTGCCCGTTATTGGCCGCTACGAAATCGACGGTGACGAAGGGCTGCTGCTGATTACTGAGTACGAAACTATGAGCTCAGTGGAGCGCTTTTGGTTTGCCAACCCCAACCTGCGCCTGCGCACCAGCGTGGTGAAGCGGTTTGGCGGCTTTAGCACTGCCTCATTCTGTGCCGAATCGCGGCTGGCTGCACCAACTGATGAGGCCGAGGGTAAAGCAGAACAAGCGCTAGCGCCTGTATCGGCCTTTGGCTGGTAAGGGGCTGAGTCCGTCACCTATCTAGGCAACACCTATAGCTCAAATGATACCCCCTCATCTATTGGCACTAATAGATGAGGGGGTATGTGTAGGCATCGTTTGACAGGGCCAAAGCACTGCTCCTAACCGCCGCCCGACCTGACGCAGCATCAACGAGCTGGCCTCGCGCCGGTAGATTTTGGCTAGGGATTTTGATCGGGAATTTACTCCACTATCTCGATGCCGCATTCAATTCTTTATTGAAAAGAAAATAATCAAGTCTTTGCTTGAAGAAGCATAACCGTTCGTTACTCTCCCTATCGAGATAAGAATACTTAATTACCCCATCTCGTAGGCTAAACCTTAGCCATTATTGGCCCTAATCTAAATTGAAATTCAAAGATTTTTTAAGCAAAAACACCATGGCAGGTCGCCTGTTTGCTATGACCTCAAGCTAAAGAAGAGAGCTTTTTTATTTTGCGATGTGTGGAGGGCTATGAATGGCCAGGAGGCGAGCAGTCAAGAATTTTTGCCCTAGACAAAACCTTCTCGATCACGGATGTAAATGTGCTCGATATGGATGCCCTAATTGCGGCGGGCTATCGACATTTTTCACGAGCGGCAAATGCTGAAAAGTAATCGCCAGACTTTGTTGGAGTCACAATTACAAGGCGGTTGAACTTCGGCAAAAGATTTTGTGCGAAAGTTGGCAACCTCAAACCCATTTTGCATTTGGAATTAGGATGTCAACAACAATTACCGCTTTGTGGAATAGTGATTACAGGGATTGCTAGGGCGCAATGTCTACAATACTCTCCGCCCTATAACCGCTCGCGCCCGCATGAGGTTTCCGCTGGTGACTAGCCCTCGCTGGTGGCGGAAGGCTTTTTTGCGGCAAAAGGTGACGACTGCACTAGCTCAGAGACAAATCCATCACAGCGCAATATCCAAGAACATCATGATTACAAAGCCACCCATGAGGCCGAGGGTGCCTCGCTGGCCTAAAGCCTTCTGATCAATGTCGGGGATGATTTCATCCACAATGACAAACAGCATAGCCCCAGCGGCAAAGCCCATGGCCCAGGGCAGGGCGGCCTGGGCCATGGTTACGACCGCCGACCCAAACAGGCCCCCAATCGGCTCAATTAAGCCCGTCAACGACGAAACCGCAAAGGCCTTGCGGGGGGCATAGCCGATGTCGCGCAGGGCGATCGCCACCACCAGTCCCTCTGGAATATTCTGCAGCGCAATGCCCAGGGCTAGGGCGATCGCCCCAGCCTGTTCACCGCCGCCAAAGCCTACACCCACCGCCAAGCCTTCGGGGAAGTTGTGCAGGGCGATCGCGATCACAAATAGCCAGATGCGCTTAATGTTTTGGGCCTCTGGCCCCTCGGTTCCCTTAAAAAAATGCTCGTGGGGAAAGACATGGTGGGCTCCCCACAAAAACGCGCCGCCGAGCAGAACTCCGGTGACCATGACCGCGGCTGCAAGCGGGCCGGGGTAGCCCAGGGCGATCGCAGCGTCGGTGCCGGGCAAAATCAGCGAAAAGGACGTGGCTGCCAGCATCATGCCGCCGCCGATGCCCAGCAAAATACCCTGAGTGCGCTCGGATGGGTCGAAGGGCAGCAGCACCGGCAGGGCACCAATGCTTGTACTCAGGCCAGCAAAGAGACTCGCAAAAAATCCAGCGGCTAGGGGATTCATGGGATAGATGGATGAGTAGAGGGTGGATGGGTGGATGGCCTGGCGAGGCTACTATACTAGTCTGACCCTAGTGACTATAGTTATCGTGACCCTATCTAGGGCGTTTAGGTAGGAGCTGTAGCGTCTCGATAATGTCTTTCAAGTCGGCACCCATCCACTCGGCCTGCAGGACACCCCCATCCACCCCTCACCCCTCACTTCCTATGACCCCTGAACTCACCCGCTTTGGCGAGGAAATGTCTCACCTCACCGGCGTGCGCGCCATTATGAAAGACATCATTGAGACGCTGCGCGCGGGTCAGGGACAGCATTTCATCAACCTCAGCGCCGGTAACCCGGTGATTTTGCCTGAGATTGAGCAGCTCTGGCGCGACTGCACCCAGGAGCTGTTGGCCAGCCCCGAGTACGGCAATGTGGTGTGTCGCTATGGCGCCAGTCAGGGCTACGAGCCACTAATTGCGGCGATTAAAAACGACTTTAACCAGCGGTACGGGCTGGAGTTGAGCGATCGCCACATTCTCATCACTCCCGGTAGCCAGGCGCTCTATTTCTTAGCGGCCAATGCCTTGGGCGGCTACCAGGCCACCGGGCGCATGAAAGACATTGTGCTGCCCCTCAGCCCCGACTACACCGGCTACGGCGGCATTTCGTTGGTACCCGAGGCGGTGCGAGCCTACCGACCTACGATCGATGTGGATGAAGCAGCTCACCGCTTCCGCTATCGGCCCGACTTTAGCCAGCTCAGTATTACTGCCGACACGGGGTTTGTGCTGTTTTCGCGCCCCTGCAATCCTACGGGCAACGTCTTGAGTGGTGAGGATGTGCGGCAGATCGCCAGCTTGGCCGCGACCCACAACGTGCCGATGTTGGTCGATTCGGCCTACGCGCCCCCCTACCCAGCGCTCAACTTTACTGATATGGAGCCGGTGTTTGGCGACAACATTCTTCACTGCATGAGTCTGTCGAAAGCAGGGCTGCCGGGCGAGAGGCTGGGGGTAGCGATCGGCGATCCGGCGATTATTAATGTGCTGGAATGTTTTCAAACCAATTTTTGCATTCACTCGTCGCGCTACGGACAGGCGATCGCGGCTCGCGCCATTGCCTCCGGCGAGCTGGCCCGCCTGGCCGAGCAGGTGATTCGCCCCTACTACCAAGACAAATTTGCGGTGCTCGCAGCGGCCCTAGACCAGGCCATGCCCAATGAGCTGCCCTGGTATCTGCACAACGGCGAGGGGGCGATTTTTGCCTGGCTGTGGTTTGATGGGCTGCCGATCACCGACCAAAACCTGTATGAGCAGCTCAAGCAGCGGGGGGTAATTGTGGTGCCGGGCAATCCCTTCTTTCCGGGCTTGCGCGAAGACTGGCCCCACACCCGCCAGTGCCTGCGCCTCAGCCTGACCGCCAGCCGCGAAGATTTGGCGGAGGCTGCGATCCGTCTGGGTGCCCTAGTAAGCGAGGTCTATCAAGCCCAACCCAGCTCGATGGCGGTGCCCGCCTAATGGTTCCTCCTACATCATCTAGTGCAATGACTCCCGAAGACTGGGTTGAGATTGGCCGCATTGTTGCCCCTCAGGGCGTGAAGGGCGAAGTGCGCGTTTACCCCAGCAGCGATTTTCCAGAGCGGTTTTTAGAGCCGGGAGAGCGCTGGCTCAAACGCCCGCGCAGCCTCACACCAGAGACTGTAGAGCTAGTGCGCGGGCGGCATATCGACGGCAAGGGACTGTATGTAGTGCAGATTGCCGGGATCAACAGCCGTGAGGATGCCGAAGCGCTGCGGGATGCGGTGCTGCTGGTGCCTGCGGGCGATCGCCCGCAGCTTGATGATGACGAGTTTTATGTGGCTGACCTGGTGGGGTTACGGGTCATTGTGCAGGTCACAGGCGAGGAAATTGGCACTGTAACCGATATATTTGCCGCCGGCAACGACCTCTTAGAAGTTACTTATTATCCTGCTGCCGACAAGAACTCGCAGCCCGCCAAGCCCCGTAAGGTGCTGGTGCCCTTCGTCGCCGCCATTGTACCGGTGGTAAATTTAGGCGAAAAATACCTGGAAATTAGTCCTCCGGCTGGACTTTTAGACCCCTAGTCTTATAACTTTCTTATCTTTAAGTCTTACTGTTGCTATCAACGACCATAAATGGAACGACCAATTCGCCCCAGTCCTCTCTAGAGGGCTGGGGTTTGCTTGTGGAACTGAGTCATCGACAGGGTTCAGCCATCGCTGGCTGAAACATCACTTTATTTACAGCGCCAGCGCTCCCACTTCTTCCCAAAGGCAGACCTGAAGGTTCAGTCAGCAGAACCTGACCAAGGGTTTCTGTCCAGTGCCGACAGCAGACCACACCCGTAGCATTAGCAACGAAACGACGATGAAACAGACGTTGTAATTCGGTACTCTAAGGCATAACTACCAATGCCTAGCAAAACGAGGTGAATTGATGAAGTGGCAATCGAGTCGGCGCAGCCTCAATATTGACGATCGCCGGGGCATGCCTGGTGGCGGTGCTGCCATTGGGGGGCTGGGGTCAGTCTTGCTGGCGCTGGTGGTGGCGTTGCTGGGGGGCGATCCATCGGTGGTGCTTGAGCGTGGGGTAGAGGGCAACCCCTACGAAGGGGCACCCCAGGCCTCATCAGAGGAGAGCGATCGCGCAGCCGATTTCGTGGCTGCCGTGCTGGGCGAAACTGAAGACACCTGGCACAGCATCTTTCAGTCTGAGTTTGGTGCCGCCTACCAGGAGCCCGGCCTAGTGCTTTATTCTGGGGCCACTCAGTCAGCCTGTGGTAGGGGGCAAGCGGCCATGGGGCCGTTTTACTGCCCGGCCGACCAAAAGGTGTATCTTGACACCAGTTTTTTCCGCGACTTGCAGGTGAGTTTGGGAGCGCCGGGCGATTTTGCCCAGGCCTACGTGATTGCCCATGAGGTGGGGCACCACGTCCAAAACCTGCTGGGAGTATCTAGCCAGGTGCAGCGTGCCCAGCAGCGAGTGAGCCAGACCGAGGCCAACGAGCTGTCAGTACGGCTAGAGTTGCAAGCCGACTGTTTTGCCGGGGTGTGGGCCAACCGGGCGCAGAGGTCGCGGGAAATTTTAGAGGAAGGTGACATCGAAGAAGCCCTCAACGCCGCCAGCCAAATCGGCGACGATCGCCTGCAAATGGAATCCCAAGGCTACGTTACCCCCGACTCATTTACCCATGGGTCATCGCAGCAGCGGGCCGAATGGTTTTATCGCGGCATTGAAACGGGTGACATCAACCAGTGCAACACCTTTGATGTAGACCGCATTTAGCCCGCGTTGCCACCTTGATAAATTTATCTGTCACAGCCGTTAACCCTAGCGCAGTTGCTGGGTACAGGAGCGTTTATGACGTTCTTACGTTTGTGATTTAAGCTCCCGATGCCAAGAATGACCGAGACTAGCAGGCAATGTAGATTTTCTAGCTTTTAGAAGCGCTTCAAAGCGGCTTAACTCGGGTTCAAATTCAGCTCAAACGGCTGGGCTGTAATGTCTTTAGTAACCTAGATTTACAGTCTAGAAATTTAGCAATCCTCTCTGTTTACATTCGAAATATTCTGGTACCTGCTTATGTTTAAACGCCACAGTGCTCATGCCCAAAGCGCCAAGACACTTTTGGGGCGATCGCTGCTTTGGATGACCGCAGCACCTCTAGTGATTGCCGCCACCGTTGTGCTGGAGCGCGACGGGGTCTGGGCACAGACCTCTAAACCTCTAGAGGGCGTTGAAATACCCACCTCGTTAGCGCCGGGTAGCGAGTTAACCATTGAGAGTTCAGAGGCCATGCGTTTGGTAAATGAGGCGCTGCGATCGCGCTTCTCTAGCCAGTACGGCGATGCCGATGTAGCCGTTGACTACGACAGCGCCAGCAACGCCCTGCAAGCCCTAGCCGATGGCGACGCTGATCTTGCCGCCATTGGCCGCAGCCTAACCCAGGAAGAGGCCAGCACCGGGCTGCGGGAAGTGCCGGTTTCGCGTCAAAAAATCGCCATTCTGGTCAGCCCCAATAACCCCTTTGCTGGTAGCCTCACCATTGAGCAATTTGCCCAAATCTTTCGCGGCGAAATTACCAACTGGTCTGAGGTGGGCGGCCAAGATGCCCCCATCGTGCTAATCGACCAACCCGGCAACAGCGATACCCGCCAGGCCTTTCTCAACTATCCGGTGTTTGCCTCGGGGGTCTTTGAGTCGGCTCCTGGGGCAACCGTGTTATTAGAGGCCGACGCTGCCAGCATCGTCGAAAATCTCGACGAGAACAGCATTAGCTATGTTGTGGCCGAGCAGGCGCTCAACAACCCGGCGGTGAAAATTGTGCCCATGCACGACACCCTGCCCGACGACGATCGCTATCCTTTCTCCCAGCCTCTCGCCTACGTTTACAATCCCCAGACGGCCAGCCCCGCGGCCCTCGCCTTTCTTGGCTTTGCCGTCAGCCCCAGCAGCGAGGCGCTAATTGAGGGGGCTCAAGACGCAGCGATCGCCGATCGTGGCACCACTGAAGCAGAAACCGACCCCGCCGCCGAAGCCACCCCAGAAAACACCCTCGAAGAAACCGACCCTGTCCCCCCCGCTTCAGCCCCAGCGCGGGGTTTGCCCTGGTGGCCCTGGCTGCTGGCGCTGCCCGTTCTGGGTAGTCTGCTCTGGTGGCTGCTCAAGGATAGTGCGCCGGTAGCAGTGCCTCTGGCGGCTCCCCTAGCAGTCACCACCGATCGCCGCATCATTCTCACCCCGCGCACCTGCCGTGATGCCTACGCCTACTGGGAACTGCCCGAGGGCGAAGTCGAGGCCCTCCGCCAGCAAAATTGCTCCCTGGCGCTCAAACTTCACGATGTCACCGACATTGCTGATGTTGACCGACAGTCGCCCCACAACACCTACCCGTTTGACTGCGACACCGTAGCCGTAGGCGATCGCCACCTGCCCGTGGCCGTCGACGACCGCGACTATCTCGTCGAACTGGGCTACCTAGGCACCGACAACACCTGGCATGCCCTGGCGCGATCGGCCCACGTGCGCGTGCCCGCTTGCCCCAGCAGCACTCCCGGTACGGCTGGGGTAAGCGCTGCTACTGCTGCCGCTGGTTTGGGTGCCCTGGGGGTGGGCGCGGCTGCGATCGCCCGCCCGTCCGAAACCGCTGCCCTGGCGCGGGTCATTCTCACCCCTCGCGATTGCAGAACAGCTGACGCCTACTGGGAACTGCCCGCCTCAATTGTGGACGATCTCAAGGCTGGCTCTCGCAGCCTCAAGGCTCGGCTGTACGATGTCACCGAGCTGCCCGGCCACAGCAACCGCCTCAACAGCCTGCAAGAGTTTAACGCTGAGCTGGTGGCAATGGGCGATTTGCAATTGCCCATTGCCATTGACGATCGCGACTACCTGGTAGAGGTAGGCTATGTCGACAGCAACTACCAGTGGCAAGCTCTGGCTAAGTCTGAGCCGGTGCGCGTACCCGCCTGCCCATCAAATGGAGCCGCAGCCTTCCCTGGCACCACCCTCGACGCTCCCCTCGGAGGGGCCACTGGCCTGAGCGGCGACCTACAGACTGAACACAGAGAAGGTGCGATCGAAGAGACGGCTCTCCTTGGCCTGGCCGGTGGAGTCACCACCGCCGGGCTAGGTGCCAGCGTGGGGAGCCGCACTGCTGATGCCGCCGCCCCAGGGCAAGAGACTGCCGTTGGCGTCGGTCGACGCGCCGACATGGGGGTCGAGAGCAAAATCATTTTGGTGCCCCGCGGGGCTGATGCCGCCTACGCCTACTGGGAAGTTGCCCCAGCCCACAAAGAGGCCCTACGGCAAGAAGGGGGCCGAATTATGGCCCTGCGCATTCACGATGCCACCAACGTAGAACTGGACAGCCAACCTCCCCACGCCACCCAAGAATACATTTTGGCGGATGGCGACCACGACCAACACGTGTCAATTTGGACCGCCGATCGCGACTATGTAGCCGAACTGGGCTACCTCACCGACGACGGTCAGTGGCTCCAGCTGGTGCGATCGCTCCATGTGCGCGTGCCCGCCTAGGCTGCGCTCCCGATATTATCTCCCCGTGATCGCAATTACTCCACGACCGCACTTCAGCGAAAGGAACGACTATGTCTCTATTTTTTGATGTTCTGAGCTCCATCAACAACCCCAACCAGCAGGGCAGCATCGACCAGCTCAGCTCGGTGATGGCTTCCGTGCAGCAGCTCGCCGGAAGTCAGGGCATAAATACCGACCAAATGGGGGGCATTCTCAACGCCCTTGGGGAGGCTCTACAGCCCACTCTCAAAGAGCATGCCGCCACCATGGGTATCGGTCAGCTCGAAGGTATGCTCAGCAAATTGTCCGGAGCAGGTGGCGCAGCGGCACTCGCCGCGGCCATTCCACCTCAGATGCAGCAGCAGCTGATCGAGGCTGTGGCCCAAAAGAGTGGTCTAAATACCGGCATGATTCAAACTATGCTGCCCAAGCTGTTGCCCGTGGTCATTGGGCTGCTGGGCATGGGGGCCGCTAAGCCCGGCACAGTCAGCAGCGGCAACCCGTTGCTCAAAACGTTCCTCAATTCTGGCGCTCCCAACTCCACCGACCTAGGCACCGTGGTGAAGTTTGCCGAACGCTTTCTGAACTCGCCGCAATAGGGTTTTTAGGCGAACCGTTCAGCGTTGGTCATGACTTCTCCTGAGCGCTGCCCCTGGGTGGCGCTTTTGCGTGAGGAGGATGAGAAGGTGGTAGTCTGACACTGCTTTTCTTGATCCCCCCATCTCCTCCATCTTCCCTATCCCCTCCCTCTCCTCCATCTTCCCTATCTCCTCCCTCTCACCCGCTCCGCCGCTGTAGCGTCCAAAACGTTGGCGCTTGCTCGGCGAAAGGGCCGGTTTTAACGACTTCAAAGCCGTGGCGCTGGTAAAAGCGCACTGCGCCCTCGGTGGAGGTTTCGACGTAGCAAGGGTGATGGGTATGGGTACTTTCATCTAGGCCTGGCTGCATGAGCTGGTGGCCAACGCCCTGGCGCTGAGAGCTGGGGCTAACCGCCAGCAACATCAGGTACCAGTGAGGATGGGGCATGGCCTGGTGGCGATAGTGGTCGAGGGCCAAGGCCGCCTGCCAGCGTGGCAAATACTGTAGGGGCAGGCGAAAGGGCAGCTCGTATAACCCTGCCCGCAACAGGTCTATGAGATCGACTGACTGTTCTGGCGGCATCCAAATCACCACGCCTTTGAGGGTTTGGCCATCGCTCAGGCAATAGCTGTGCCCACCCCCAGCGCCGCAGATCAGCAGCATGCGAAATAGGTAGGCCATTACTGTCGGGCGATCGCACACATCGGTAGGTACCAGGTAGTGCAACAGCGGATCATCGGCGAAGGCTGCGGTCAACAGCTCCGTGGCTCCATCGAACTGGGTGGGTTGCAGGGTGGTTAGGGCTAAGGTTTCCATAGGGTTCACCAGATTAAGTCGTTGAGAAGCGCGGTCAATTTAACGCCGTCAATTTTTACCAGGGTGGACATCCAGCGAATGGCGGCGCGATCGCGATCGACCCCGCAGAGCAGCAGCCACTGCCACCCCGCCCACGCCAGCACCAGCCAGGGATAGAGCTGGCGGCGGCCATAGCGCAGCCACACCCAAAGCGAACGCAGCATCATCGCTTTCCTCCAGGGAATTTTTCCAGGTAGGCGGTGAGTAGGTCGGCCAAAAGCTCGGCCTGCTGACGGTAGGACACCATTGCTGGGTCGACCATGCGCTCGGAAATCAGCCCGTCAATTAGACAGAGGATGTGGGTGGCTATCAGGGGATTGTCGAGCTGGAGGGCAGTCATGATTTCGTCGCGCGATCGCATCGCGACCCGCTGCACCGCCTCATTCACCCGCGACTGCCCCACCCCCGCCTGCTGATAAAAATCCATCATCAGCAAGGTCTGCTTAATGAAGTAGTCTTCGTTGGCTTCTAGAAAATCGCCTAAGGCCAAAATGCGCTCCCTCAAACTGCTCAGCCCTTGAATCTGAGCGGTGGCCCGTAGCAAGTCTTGGGTGGTCAGCTCTTCGATCAGCTGCATAAACAGATCTTCCTTACTGGGGAAGTAGTAGTACAGCGTGCCGGTGGAAACGCCCAGCGCTTTAGCAATCTGTCGAGTAGTCAGGCTGGCGTAGCCGTGGTCGGCAAATAAGTTAAAGCACTGACCTAAAAGCTCTTTACGATACTCGTCGTGGTCAACAACCTTCGGCATTCTTTTTTAACTGAGCGCTCGTTATTTTTAAGAGTAGCACAGGTTTTTTGATCGTCAACTTTGCCCAATTAGTGAGCTGGTTGTCCAGTCTGGTTAGAGATTGGAACCGCGATCGCCCAGCCAACAGACCTTAAAAATTTGCCCAGCCGTCTGCAATTCTGCGGGCAGGGACATAGCAAAAAACCAGCGGCAAACTGTATTGCTTTGCGGGCTACAGATGCAGAAATTTCTCCAAGGCGGCAACCATGGCCGGGGGCCAGCGGCGCACGGTGCCAACCCAGTCTAAATCTTTGTAGCGGTGATCGAGGCCCATGACGGCGACCCAGTTGCTTTCGGCTTCGCCACTTTGGCCCTGGCCCCAGAGGGCGGCGGTGAGGGCAGCGCGAGCATCGGCGAAGTTGGGGTAGCGGCGGGTGAGGCTGCGAAACTGGCGAATGGCTTCTTCGGCGTGGCCCAGTTGGTATTCGGCCAGGGCGGCGTTGACCCGGGCAAAGGCAAATTTGGGGTCGAGATCGGCGGCTTTTTGGTAGTCGGCCAGGGCTATTTCCCAGTTGCCTAGACCGGCCTGGGCGTTGCCCCGATTGTTGTAGGCAGCTGCATCATCGGGGTTCAAGGCAAGCACTTGGCTGTAGTCGGCGATCGCATCCTCCCACCGCCCCAAGCCTTCTAAAGCCGCTCCCCGATTGAGGTAAGGATCGGGCTGGGCCGGGGCCAGAGTCACCGCCTGGTTGTAGTCTTCCAGCGCTTCAGCCAGCTTGTTTTGGCTCACTCGCACGTTGCCCCGGTTGCTCCACAGGGCAGCTTCGTTGGGCAAGTAGTCGATCAGCTGGCTCCAGTAGGTTTCAGCCTCGACAAACTGCCCCTTTTGGGAGGCGGTAAAGGCTTTTTGACGCAGGTCAGAAATCTCCTGCACCACCTGGGGGGAAAGGTCTGCCAGGGTGGATTGTGCTTGGGCAGGGAGACCCCAACCCGTGACACATAGCAGGCAGAGCAAAGCTATTACTAGAGGCCGAAAAACTAAATTCATCACAGTGGGCGAGGAAAGAATGCGGCGGGTGAAATATGAAAAAAATCAGCCAGCTTTTCAATGTGCTCAACGGTGAAATTGCGTTGGCCATTGAGAATGGCCGAAACAATAGACTCGGTCTTAAAGACGGGAACCAAATCCTTCTGTTTGAGCCTAAACTCATCCATCAGTGCACGAAGTAAGTCGATGCCGCTTAGGTCTGGCATTGACACATGCTGCTCTTCATATTCATAGACAAGCATGCCTAGAACATTGAGATAGTCTTGCTTTTCTGACGTTATGTCTTCAGCATCTACCAGGCTGTCAATCACGTTTTGTACGGCTAGAAACTGCTCCTCCGTTCTGATCGGTCGAGGCGGAAATTTTTGCAAGAGCTGAAGGTAGCTTTCTGGCCCAGTGGCAAACATGGTGGATTCCTCTACTGCTTGCGATCGCTAGTTTTCTAGTAAATTGTTCTTTGCCCACGTCGTGCTCTGAAACTGGCCTGTTAGATCACTCATACCAGTTGTCTTTTTTCCAGTTGTTCTTGTCATACTCGGCATGGGTAAGAACGTTGCGGATAAACACTTTTTGGTAGGTATAGTCAATCAACGTGATCAGGCGATATTTATTGCCGCCTATATTGAAAACTGTCAGGTTGCCAACTGAGTCGGCAGTCGGAAATACTCTGCGCACTTCAGCCAGGTTTTGCCATCTGGCTATAAACGTCAGCTTATACCAAAGCAGTAAGCTGGGTTTTGAGTCAGGGTGGTTCTCCCAAAACGCTACCAGACGAGCACGAGTAATAATGTGCATGAGCTTGGGTAAGTCACTCTGAATCTTAGCAAATTGCGAAGTTTACTGCCGGCCTGGCAGTTTGGATATGCAATGGTTCAAACAAACCCCAGGTCGTTGCTGCGCCCGGCGTGGGCGAGGGCGAGTTGGTGATACTTTTGGGCGTGCTCTAGCAGTTCTAGGGCCTGCTGATCGGAGACCTGGCGCACCACTTTACCGGGAACGCCTATAACGAGCGATCGCTTCGGCACATCCTTGGTCACCACCGCACCGGCCCCAATAATGCTACCGGTGCCCACCCGCACCCCGTCCAGCACGATCGCCCCAATGCCAATCAGGCAGCCCCGCTCAATGTGGGCGCTGTGAATGACGGCCCGGTGGCCGACGGTGACGTAATCTTCGAGCACCGTCGGCTGACCGGGGTCGCCGTGGAGAATTGCGCCGTCCTGCACATTGCTATAGGCACCGACTTCAATGCGTTCGACATCACCGCGCAGCACGGCACCATACCAAATGTTGCAGCCTTCATGGAGCGTAATTTGGCCCATCACCGTGGCGTTGGGGGCCACAAACGCCGCCTGAGACAGGTCGGGTCGAGGCCAGAGCGAGCTAGAGGACGAGGCCATAACCAGAGAAACCTCCAAAGGTGTTCTAAAAAAAGTTGGCGGTTTCAGCGAATGGGATGCCCCGACTACGGAGAGAGCCGAGTTCCCACAGGTATAATACGTCTAACGTCCGTTGCCGCATTTGTTTGCCGCCCTTTATATTTGTCCTACAGAGGACACGTCTGGTTTCAGCCCAATGGTCAACTCCGCCTTGCAGTACCCCATCTATGGGCCAGAAATCCAGTGCCCTCACTGCCGTCAAGCGATTCCGGCCTTGACGCTGACCGACACGTACCTGTGCACCCGCCACGGTGCCTTTGAGGCTAACCCCGACTCCAAGGAGCTAGTGCATCTCCAGTCGGGTCGGCACTGGCGTCGGTGGGAGGGTGAATGGTATCGCCAACACACCCATCCTGACGGCATTCGCTTTGAGATTCACGAGGCGCTCGATCGCCTCTACACCCAGGGCTATCGGGCCACGCGGGTGATTATCGCCGAGCGCTACCAAGAGCTGGTCAATTCCTACCTAGAGCGCAACAACCCCTGGCGCGGGCAGATGGAAACCTCTACTGCGCCCAAGCTCTACGGTCTGCCGGTAGAGTTTAGCCCCCCCGCCGAGGCTGATTCCCGCTGGGCGGTGATCAACTTCAGCCTTGAAAAAGAGCCCGGCGTGCCGGTGCGCTATCCCTATTTCCGTCTTTTTGAGTAGCTCTCTGAGCCGCCCGCCCGATGCTCCACCACGCGTCAATTCGCACTCAGGATATTCACCGCGCGATCGCCTTCTACGAAGCCCTGGGATTTACCGTCCACGAACGCTTTACCGCTGGCATTACCCTGGCCTGCTGGATGGAGGGTCTGGGGGGCCGCATTGAGCTAATTCAGGTGCCGGAGCCGCGCCCCGCTGCTGATGCCTTTGGCGATGAGCACTACAGTGGCTATTATCATCTATCCTTTGATCTCACCGAGGCGACCTCCAGCCTGCCTTTGTGGCTAGAGGAGCTGCGCCAGCGGTTTGAGCAATCGGCGGCGGCGATGCCCAAGGTGCTGCTGGAACCCCAGCAGCAAATCATCGGCGATCGCGTCTATGAGGTGGCCTTTCTCGCCGATGCCGACGGGCTGCCTTTGGAATTTATTCGAGTGCTGGGCTATGTCCAACCCTGAGGGGTCGACTTTTGAGAAAATGACTCCGTTTACCGACAACTGGGCCTACCTAAAAACCGAGCTGGCTTGGCTCGATCGCCTGCTGATGGTGGCCGTATCGCGGCAAAAGCGCGAGCTGCAAGAGCTGGACGACTTTGCCCTCTCTGGCGAAGACCGGGTCACCCGCCACTGGTGGAAGGGCATTATTAGCCTCAACGGCCAGCCCAACTACGACAACGCCCGCCCACCCAAGACCCAGCGCCCCAGCGGCAGCTATGCCCAGCAGTTAGAGGCCCGCATTTTGGCCAGCCAGCGGCAGGGAGTGGTGCTAGCTCTGCCCCAGCTGCGCGATCGCCTCCAGCTGACGATGTTTGAAAAAAACGTGCTGCTGCTGGCCCTGGCCCCCGAGGTCAACCAGCGGTTTGGGCGGCTCTACAGCTACCTACACTACCAACACGACGAGTCTGACTGGGATTTGCCCACGGTCGATCTGTGCCTGCGGCTGCTGTGTAGAAATGACCAGGAGTGGCGGCGATCGCGCCCCTTGATTGCCCCCAACAGTCGCCTGTCAAACCTGGGTTTGGTGGAGTGGCTCAACGCCGAAGACACAACCCTACTCAGCCGCCACCTGCGCCTCACCGAAGATCTCACCACCTATTTGCTCTCTGAGGAACCTGACCCCGCCACCCTCGATGCCTGGGCCATGGCTCCTGCGATAGAAGCGGAGGAAGCCTCAGAAGTTCCGGCCGAAAGCTGGAATAGCCTGGTGCTACCCGAGCCTCAGCTAGCCCAGCTCAGAACCGTAGCGGCCGCCGCCCGCGCCACTGACGGCACTATGGTGCTACTGGCCGGCCCCAACGGCACCGGCAAGACCCTCGCTGCGAAGGTGCTCGCCGCCGAGCTAGAGCTGCTGCTAGTGATGGTTGACCTGGCGGCGATCGCCCCCGACGAAGAGGGCAACGTCCCCGAACTCGACGATTTGGTCAACCTGCCGCCCTGCGTGCTGCTGCTCAAAAATGCGCCCCACTGGTTTGGTCGCAACCCCACCATCGAAGCGGCTCTGGTGCAGTCGTGGGGCATTCAGCGTCGCCGCCAGCCGGGGTTAACGCTCCTAGCTAGCCCCTACCTGCAAAGCATCAAACCATCGTGGCGACAGGCCATGACCGGAGTAATCGAGTTCCCCAGACCCGATGCCGCCGCCCGTGAGCTACTGTGGAAGCGGTCTATCCCCACGGGCGTCAAAAAAGAGCGCACCCTGCGGTGGCCTCAGATTGCTCAGCAGCTGCCGTTAACCGGTGGTGAAATCGTTATCCTAGCCCAGACTGCCGTTGCCCTGGCCCAGCAAGCTGACCCCCCATTGCTGACGGTCGAAGGGCTGCACCAAAGCCTGGCCCTGCACCATCCGGGTCTGAAACTGCCCAAGACAAAGGCGGCGCGATCGCCCAAGTCTGATCAAAAAGGGTTATCGCAGCGAACCAAATCTAAAAAAGCCTAGCGTTAGCCTAAGTCCGCACCGTGAAACCGCTACAGTTCGCTGGGGCTATCTGGCGCAACGACTTCACCAGGCTCTGGTATCAGCACCGTCGGCTTGTTATCCACTAAATCTGAGAGGCCATCGATCGCAATATTCATGTCGCCACAGGCTGACCTCAGCGCCGCCTGAAATTGGGCGGTGTCGTCGCCGTAACCACAGCGCTCAGTAGCGATCGCCAGCCCTTCACTGGCATTCGCCTTGGCGCAATCTACTAAAATTACTCCCGTCAGCGGAGATGAGCTAGCCATAGCAAAAATATTTCTAAACGGCGATCGTTCAATCAATCTCCAAACTAGGATCGTCACTAACCTCACACATCTAACCTACGAAGGACATACCATCGCAAAACATCCTCAAGTTAGGGGCTTTTGAACCCCAATGTCCCGCATTAGGCAGATGAGACTATTAAGCCGCTGCGGTTAGATAAAGGAGAACGGACTCCGAAGAGACATAACTATGAGCATCAACATTGGCCTTTCCGAACAAGAGCGCCAGGGTGTAACCGAAATCCTCAACAAGGTTTTGGCCGACGCCTACCTGTTACTGATTAAAACTAAGAAGTACCACTGGGATGTAGTTGGCCCTCAATTCCGCACCCTCCACGAACTGTGGAAAGAGCACTACGAAGCCCTCACCATTAGCATTGACTCCGTAGCTGAGCGGGTGCGCCAGCTCAACGGCTACCCCCTGGGCACCGCCGAAGGATTTCTCAAGAATGCTTCTTTGAAAGAGCATCCTGGAGATCTGCCCTCTGCCCAAGAAATGGTTAAGCGTCTCGTCTCCGATCACGAGCAGATCATTCGCAACCTGCGTGGGTTTGTTGACCAAACCTCCGAAGAATTCCATGACGAGGGCACCTCAGACTTTCTGACCGGCCTGATGGAAGCGCATGAAGAAATGGCCTGGATGCTGCGCTCCTTCCTGGATGGCGAAGCCTTCGAATCGAGCGGCACCCGCGACCAAGAGCTAGCTACTAGCAACCTGGCATAGGCGGCTTTATCACAGCACTAACTGCTTCGAGTACTTCAGCCGTGAATGCTTAAGCTTGCTCTGGTAATTCTAGCGGCGAGTCCAACTTAGCCTTGTTAAGCACCCCGCCCGTAGGCTTCTTAAAGAAGCCTACGGGCGGGGTGCTTTTATTGCCCGCTTGTAACCTAAGCCCCTTCAACCTATGGGAGGATCAGCTCACCCATCTCACCCGCCTTCTCCATGCCCACTGTCACCTTTCCCCTCACCTACCTACAACGGCTCACCCCCACTGCCCCTAAGCAGCTGGCCCAGCAAGCCTTTGACTACGGCCTAGATGCCACCCTGGGCGACCAAACTCTAGAGGTCGAAGTCACCGCCGAGCGGCCCGATCTGCTAGCGGCAGAAGGGTTCACCCGCGCCATTAATATCTATAACGGCCTACCCCGAACTGTCCCCGAACAGCTGCTCGCCTCGGGTCGCCGGGTCACCATCCACCCTGAGGTATTGCCTCTACGGCCCCACATTGCTGCCCTGGTTGTGCGAGGGGCCGATCTGCAAGGCGGTGGGCTAGAGGTGCTGGTGCAGTTTCAGGAGAAGGTGACCCAAACCTTTGGCCGCCAGCGCAAGAAAATTGCGATCGGCGTCTACGACCTCGACAAAATCAGCGGCGACTTAACCTACGCAGCAGCATCGCTAGATGAGTTGTCATTTGTGCCCCTGCACAGCACTCAACCCATAACTGCCCGACAGATTCTGCACGAGCACCCAGCGGGTAAGTCCTATGGTCATACTCTGCCGGGCAATGACTATGCCCTCGTGCTGCGCGATGCCAGCGGCACCGTACTCTCCATGCCGCCCATCATCAACGCAGCGGGGGTAGGAGAAGTAGATGCCAACACCTGCAATTTGTTCATTGACGTCACCGGCATTCTGGCCCAAACGGTGCTAGAGACGGCCAACATTCTGGCCCACAACTTTTTAGACACTGGGGCTGAGGTACAAACCGTAGAGATCGCCACTCCCCAGGGCACTTTCACCACCCCAAGCCTGGCTCGCCGCTCCGTGCAGTTTTCGGCCAAGTATCTCAACGAAATTATGGGCACCGCTATTGCTAAGAGCGGCTTGGGTCAAGTGCTCTCCCGCATGGATTTAGAGGTGAGTGGTACCGATGTGGTGCATGTACCCACCTATCGCACCGATGTCTTTAGCCAGGTTGATCTAGCGGGAGATTTACTGGTGGCGATCGGCATTGGCACGCTCCAGGCCGAACCCCTAGCCGTCAAATTTCATTTGGGGGAAGCCGATGCCCTACGCCAGGCCATGTTTAAGGTGGGCGATCTGGCTCAACGCATGGGATTGATGGAAGTAAAGAGTTTTGTGCTCACCGATCCAGCAATTCTCGATCTATTTGGGGCTACCTATGTGCAAACCGGCAATGCCAAAAGCCGCACGTTTAGCGCTACCCGCACCACCCTGCAAGCGGGGCTACTGGACATTCTAGCCCGCAACATTAATGCACCTAAACCGATCAATATTTATGAAACTGGGGAAGTGCTGCGATTTAATGCGGCGGATATTCCTGACGAAAGCCAGCACTGGGGGTTTGCCAGCCTAGATGCCCGCGCCTCGTTTACCACTGCCAAAGCCTATATGCAGACCATGCTTAACGCCTTGGGGTTGAATTATGAATTGACCGTCTGCGAGGCTCCATACTACATCCCTGGACGGGCGGCTACAGTGTTGATTCAGCGACAGCCAGTGGGAGAGTTCGGCGAAATTCATCCACAGGTGCTGGAGCACTTTTCGTTCCCCGAGCCGGTTTGCGCTGGGGAGCTAGACTATACCGCCAGCCAGCTTGTGATTTCTGATAGGCGGCGTTGACCTAGGCTGGTCAGGTTGGAAGCTAATGCATCGGCCAGCGGCAGCCTGCCCAATGAAATACTAAGCGTTGCTTAACGCAAGTATATTTGCCCCCAGCCCTCCAAGAATGGGGGACTTTGAGACTCTGTCTCCCCCAATTGGAGAGGCTGAGGGGGCCATGCAGAGTTTAAAGGTTTTGCCGGTTCATTCCTCGATTCAGCAATGCCAAATACCACGTAGAGCTGGGGCGCTTAGTAGGCCAAGTCTAGAGAGAAGCGCCATAACCAAATATTACGGTTGCTACCAAAATCGTGACGCAACGATTACGTTCCCCTGCCGTTTGGCTAGTCTGGTCATCATCATCCAGCGGCAACACCATGAGTGACTCTTCTATTGACGGCCCCAGTCGGGTCTACGCCAAACCGACTGAAGGCCACGTTTCCCTGGGGCGAGGGGTGCGCCAGGTGCTATTTTTGGTGCCCGTGGCGGTCTTGTTTGCCCTGATCTTCTTTGGGCTACCCCTGCGCCAGCGCACGGTGGGGCTGACTGCCGGAGCCGTTGTCGCCGTGCTGTGGAGTGTGGTGGTGAGCGGAGTGCGGGTGGCCGCCGAGTGGGAGCGAGGGGTGATCTTGCAGCTGGGCAAAATTCAGGATGTGCGGGGGCCGGGGCTGCTGTATGTGGTGCCGGTGCTGGAGTCGGTGCAGTTTATCGACACCCGCACTTTGGTGATCAACATTCCGCGTCAGAAGGTGATTACCCGCGACAACGTGCCCGCCGAAATCGACAGTGCCCTGTTTTTTCAGGTGAGCGATGCCCAAAAAGCGGTGATTTCGATTCAAGACTTTCGCTTCGCGGTGTCGCAATATGCCCAGGCGGCGCTGCGGGATGTGGTGGGCGGCCTTTCGCTCGATGATCTGCTGTCGGAGCGAGAGCAGATTCAAACCCAGATTGGGGCGATCGTGGAGGCCCAGGTGCAGGAATGGGGCATGCATATCGACTCCATTCGTCTGCAAGACATTGAGCTGCCGGAGGATCTGAAACGGATGATGTCGCGCCAAGCTTCAGCAGAGCGAGAAAAGCGGGCGACGATAACGAAGGCGGATGGCGATCGCCTAGCCGCCCAAAGCCTAGCCGCTGCCGCCCAAATCATGGAGGCCAACCCCATCGCCCTGGAGCTGCGCACCCTGCAAAGCATTGATGGATTGGGGGCTAGTCCGTCGAATACGGTGATTTTGTTTCCGCTAGAGCTATCCCAAGCCTTGGGCAACCTGCGGGCTAAACCGGCACCCGAGGAGTAGCTACCACGCCGGTGAGTGTCATGGTCATAATGATAAAGATCAATTACGACAGCAAACTCACCATGCGACTACTACACACCATGCTGCGGGTCGGCGACTTGGATCGGTCTCTCAAGTTTTACTGCGATGTGCTGGGTATGCGGCTGCTGCGCAAAAAAGACTACCCCGGCGGCGAGTTTACCCTGGCTTTTGTGGGCTACGGCGAGGAGGCTGACAACACCGTGCTAGAGCTGACCTACAACTGGGGCGTAGAGTCGTACGATTTGGGCACCGCCTATGGCCACATTGCCCTGGGCGTAGACGACATTTATGGGACGTGCGATCGCATCAAAGCCCAGGGTGGCGAGGTGGTACGCGAGCCCGGCCCGATGAAGCACGGCTCGACGGTAATCGCCTTTGTGCAAGACCCTGATGGCTACAAGGTCGAGCTGATTCAGCTGGGCACCTCCGAAGGGCACCGCAAAGCGGTAGAGCCGGAGATGGCGGTTGGTTAGGAGAGATAGGCAGGGTTTAAGGTTTCAGGTTTAGGGTTCAAGGTTCGGCCCTACACCCGAAACCTGAAACCTTGCACCCCTCCTAGCGAGCCTTAAAAAGCGTAGTTAACCGTGGCCGTGATCTCAGCGTCGGTGTCGCCAGGTTTAAACAACATGCTGGCGTTGAAATCGATTACCACACTGCGGGTAATGCCCCAGTCAAGCCCGGCGGTAATCATCGGGTCAATGCCTGAGCGACCGTCGGCGTTGTAGGCAACTCCAGCCCCGGCGTAGGGGTAAAGAGCCTGATCAAGGGCGTAGTCTACGGAGATGGGCAGCCGCAGTTCGGTGCTGTTGTCAAAGACGAGGGAGGGACGCACCGAGAGGGTAGTGCGATCGCCCAGCTCGGTGACTTTGGCTTTAGAGTCGATTACAAAAGATGTGTCGTCATTAAAACCAGCGCGCACACCAGCACCCACATAGTAGTTGGGGACTTGCTGAGCTTGGGCTTGGGATGCCACAGCACCCACCACCGCCGCAGACAACAGGGCTACATTCAGTTTCATCATCACTCCTCGGTAACGGGTTGAGTCAAACAAGCTTGCCTGACTAGTTCGATTTTCAGCCTTTTGGCGCAAAAACCTGCCAAATTTTGGGGTAGAGCCGGGAACTTGGGTAAAGGTTTTGTGAGATTTCGCTGACCGCTAGAGGCTAGGCGAGCGATAGTTGAAGACTGACCCGGCAGGCGATCGCCATCAGTCGGCAACTAATGGCGACTGATGTGATGCACGCAGTAATCCTTATGGAACTTGCCAGGCAAAGGGCAACAGCACTGAGAAATCAGCGATGAATCTTGCCAAAAGTAGGGGTTTGGGGCGATCGCCCCCAGAAAACTTAGGCTAACCGGTGCAGGCCTAGACCCGTAACGATGAGTCCTAGGACATGTAAAAGCGCTTTCATGATCCCCTAGACTGCAGCTTAAACATTGACCAATCTGGCTTTAATGTATTGGGAATAGCTATAAAAATTGCCCCATTTTTTGCCTAGAAAGCCGCTAAGTTTAAGCCACCATGGCAATCCGTTTTGTCAATCTCTTGGCACACTAGAATAGTGATTCCCTTACTATCGTGCCAACCGCGTGCTAGACCTCGCCAAATTATTTCCCTTTCCCCTCGACGATTTTCAACACCAAGCGGCGGTGGCCCTCGATGCCGATAAGTCTGTGGTGGTGTGCGCCCCCACTGGCTCGGGCAAAACCCTGATTGGCGAATATGCCATCTACCGTGCTTTAGACCACGGCAAGCGGGTGTTTTACACCACTCCCCTTAAAGCACTCTCTAACCAAAAGCTGCGCGATTTTCGCGACCAGTTTGGCTACGAAAAGGTTGGTTTACTGACGGGCGATCTCTCCATCAATCGCGACGCCCCCATCGTGGTGATGACCACTGAAATTTTTCGCAACATGCTCTATGGCACCCGCATTGGCGAAACGGGTACGACGCTGCAACAGGTCGAAGCCGTGGTGCTCGACGAATGCCACTATATGAACGATCGCCAGCGCGGTACCGTCTGGGAAGAGTCGATCATCTACTGCCCGCCCGAAATTCAGCTCTTGGCCCTCTCCGCCACGGTCGAAAACTCTGGCCAGCTCACCGACTGGCTGCAAAAAGTCCACGGCCCTACCGAGCTAATCTATTCCGACTTTCGCCCAGTGCCGCTGCAATTTCACTACTGCACCGGCAAGCGACTGGTACCGCTGCTGGATGCTTCCCAAAAGGCGATTAACCCCCAGCTCAAAAAACAGCGGGCTCCCCAGCGTCAGGCAGGTCGGCGCGGCGGCGGGCGGGTGAGTCTGCCCTTTGTCATGGGTCAGCTACAAGAGCGGGATATGCTGCCCGCCATCTACTTTATTTTTAGCCGCCGAGGCTGCGACAAATCGGTGGATGAGGTCAGCCACCTGTCGCTGGTAACGGACGAGGAAGCGCAGGAACTCAAGATCCGCATTGACACTTTTCTCGCCCACAACCCCGACGCTGGGCGGGCAGGCCAGGTGGGGCCGCTGTATCGGGGTATTGCCGCCCACCACGCGGGCATTTTGCCCCTGTGGAAAGGGTTGGTCGAAGAACTGTTTCAGGCGGGGCTGATCAAAGTGGTATTTGCCACCGAAACCCTGGCCGCAGGCATCAACATGCCCGCCCGCACCACGGTGATCGCCAGCCTCTCTAAGCGCACCGACAGCGGCCACCGCCTGCTCACCTCCTCAGAATTTTTGCAGATGGCGGGGCGCGCCGGGCGGCGGGGCATGGATCTCCAGGGGCACGTGGTCACCGTCGAAAGCCCCTTTGAAGGGTCGCGGGAGGCGGTCCACCTGGCCACCTCGGGGGCCGATCCGCTGGTCAGCCAGTTTACCCCCGGCTACGGCATGGTGCTCAACTTGCTGCAAACCCACTCGCTGGATGAGGCGAAGGACTTAATCGAGCGCAGCTTTGGCCAATATCTGGCTACCCTGCATCTAGTGCCCCAGCAACAGGCGATCGATCAGCTGGAGAGAGAGATCGCCCACCAGCGGGCCCAGCTCGCCGCCTTTGACGAAGGCTTGCTGGCCGAGTACGCCAAACTCAAAGAGCGCCTCAAAGAAGAACGCCGACTGCTCAAGACCCTCCAACAGCAGGCGGCCCAGGTGCTGGCTGACGACGTGGGCAAGATGGTGCCCTTTGCGATCGCCGGTACGCTCCTCTCCCTTAAGGGCAAGCACGTTCTTGTGGGCGAGCCGGTGCCCGCCGTGTTAGTTACTAAGGTGCAGGGGTCGGGGCAGTTCCCTTACCTAGTGTGTCTCACCAAAGCCAACCAGTGGTATGTGGTCACCGCCGCCGATGTGGTCGGCCTGCACGCCGATATTCCTCGCTTGCAGTCGGTCGATACCTTGGCCCCGCCGACCGATCTCCCCCCCACGCCGGGCCAGCGCCGCCGGGGTGACGACTACACCGCTGCGATCGCCGCCACCATGGCCACACCCCCCTCGCTCGAAATGCTGGCCCCCGAAGTGCAAGAGCAACTCGATCGCATGCGCGAGGTCGAGCACACCCTGGCCAACCACCCCGCCAGCGAGTGGGAGAACGCCAAAGGGCTGCTCAAGCGCCAGAAGCGGCTGCGCGAGTTGGAGGATGAATGGCGCGATCGCCAGCAAAAATTCTCCCAACACACCGGCCACTATTGGCAAGAATTTCTCTACATCATGGAGGTGCTCAAGCACTTTGGTGGACTCGAGGACAATCGCCCCACCGAGCTGGGCGAAATGGCCGCCGCGATTCGCGGCGACAACGAGCTGTGGTTGGCCCTAGCCCTGGAGTCAGGCGAGTTTGACCACCTCAATACCGCTCAACTCGCCGCCGCCTTTGCCGCCCTGGTCACCGAAAATTCGCGGCCTGACAGCTGGTGCCGCTATAAACTCTCCGGCACGGTAGAAGAGGCTCTGGGCGGGCTGCACAATCTGCGCCGACAGCTCTATCAGCAGCAGCACCGCCGCCGCATTACCGCTCCCATTTGGCTGGAGTACGATCTGGTGGGCTTAGTCGAGCAGTGGGCCAACGGAGTTGACTGGGTAACACTATGCGACAACACCAGCCTCGACGAGGGCGACATCGTTCGCATTCTGCGCCGCACTCTAGATGTGCTGTCGCAAATACCCCACGTGCCCTACATCAGCGAAACCCTGCGCAGCAACGCCCGCGAGGCCAAAGACCTGATGAACCGTTTCCCGGTCAATGAGGATATTGGTTGAGCCACAAGCAGCCTGGGTAACGGTGCCGAGCGCGAGCCGTCATCTTCGTTTGTTGCAGCGTGGTCAATAGCGTGATCGGGAAGCGCAGCGGCGAGAGGTAGTGTCGTAGTCGGAAAACGTGGCGGGTGCAGCGCCCACCTCAAGGCCAGTGCCGAAGGTGGGCAAGCTATAGGGGTGCGTTTCCATTCTAGGTAGATATCCCCTAGCCGCTGGCCCCGTTTGGCTCCTTAGACCATGCTCGACCACCGCCCCCAGTTCAGCGCTGCTGAGTCCCCTCTTCATGGATTGGGGACGCGACCCAAGATTTCGATTTTAGTTAGCGATTTATCGAGTCGAGGCGCTGGGCGCTGGGGCGGCGCAGTGCGTCCGTTTTTGCTGGGGCAGGCGCTGCAAGGCATGGGCTACCCGGTGGAGATTGTGGGGTTTTCGGCAGAGAGCGATGCTGAGACGGGTACGCGTTCCGAGTCGGCTCCTGCTTCTGGAATGTCGCAGGCTATAAGCAGGGCAAATCGGGTGCTGCCTGGAGCCTGCGACATTCCCGTCCACACCATTTTTCTGACGACGCCTTCTCCTGGTCTAGGGGCCGTGGGCAGGCTTTTTCGCCACCTCAACGGTGACATTATCTATGCCTACAAGCCCAAGCCCAGTAGCTTTGGCCTGGCCCTACTGCACCGCCAGTTCTCTCGATCGCAGCACCGCCGCCCAGTTCTCATCGACATTGACGACTGGGAGCTGAGCTGGCACGGGGGCGACGCCTACCGCTACCATCCCCAGCCTCGGCAGCTAGCGCGAGATCTGCTGAAATCTGAGGGGGCGCTTCGCAACCCAGATCATCCGCTCTACTTGCAGTGGATAGAACGACTGGTGGCTAAGGCTGATCTGGTCACCACCCACAACGATTTTTTGCGGCGGCGCTTCGGCGGGGTGATCATTCCCAACGGCAAAGATGTTGAGCTGTTTAACCCCGATCGCTACGACGCGGCGGCCAGCCGGGCCGCTTATGGTCTCAGCGACTATCGGGTGCTGATGTTTCCTGGCGCGCCCCGCCCCTACAAAGGCGTGGAGGATATTTTGGCCGCGATGGATCGGCTCAACGAACCCGATCTGAAGCTGGTGATCGTCGGCGGCAGCCCCTACGACGACTACGATCGCACCCTGATCGATCGCTGGCCCCAGCACATTATTCACCTGGGCAAGCAGCCCTACGCCGACATGCCCAGGGTGATCGCCGCCGCCCATGTGGTAGTGGTGCCCCAGCGCCAAACCCCCGCCGCCCAAGCCCAGTTTCCGCTCAAGCTGACGGACGGCATGGCGATGGCAAAGCCGATTTTGGCGACGCGGGTGGGCGATATTCCCACCATTCTCAACGGCTGCGGCTATTTAGTTGATGCCGATGCCCCCACGCAGCTGGCAGCGCAGATTACGGCAATTTTTGCCAATTATGACCAGGCGCTTGAGCTAGGGAAACGGGCGCGCGATCGCACCCTCACCCACTACAGCATGGCCGCCATGGGCGCAGGCCTGCACCAGGCCATTCAGCAAAGCATCGTCGCCAAAATGCATCGGCAAAGCCATATTCCAGAATGTCCCAGCCCACCCTGACCGCAGACTGAAGTCATCCGTTCCCCTACTCATCCACTCCCTCCCCCCTCTACTCCCTAACACTCCATGACCGCCCAAAAGCTCCTTTTCAACTACGCGAAACGCTACCCCTGGCGCATTTTGGCCGCCATTGGGCTGGGCTTTTCGGGGGCGGTGTTTAACGGGGTGGGCACCACGTTGATTGTGCCAGCGGTGTTTGAGCTACTGGGCACTCAGGAAAGCACCGGGGCGATCGCCCTTCCCCCCCTGCTAGAGCAAGTGACCGAACCATTTTTAGGCCTGCCTGGCCCAGGGCGGGCGGTGGCCATGCTGAGCTTTATCGTGCTCACCATTCTGCTCAAAAATCTGGCCAACTACCTGAGCAGCGTCACCAGCGAAGGGCTCAGCCGCCGCCTCACCTGCGACCTGCGCCGGGCCGGGCTCGACCTGCTGCTGGGCGTCGATATCGACTACCACAACACCATGCGCACGGGAGATATCATTCAGCGGCTGAATGATCAGATTGGTCGGGCGGTGACCTCGATCAATGCGGTGATCAACCTGCTGCGGGCGTCGCTGAATATTTTGTTTTTTGGGGTGGTGCTGCTGTCGATCTCGGGGTCGCTGACCCTAGCGGCCGTGGTGCTCATGGCTGGGGTGTTGGTGCTGAACCGCTACGTAATCGCCCGCGCCCGCGAGTACGGCAAAGCCCTGGCCGATGCCTCTAAAGACTATTCGGTGCGCACCCTAGAAATGCTCAACGGAATGCGGTTAGTGAAAGCCACCGCCAACGAAACCGCAGAATTTGCCCAGGTAGAAGCCTTAATCGAGCGACGAGAACAGGCTGCCCTGCGATCGCAGATGAACACTGCCATCATCGGTCCGCTGAATGAAATTCTCAGCATTTTGGCCCTGGTGGCGATTATTTTGATCAGCCAGTTTTGGCTCGGTAGCGGCTCGGCAGCGACGGCCACCCTACTGCTGACCTTTTTGTTTGTGCTGTCGCGAGTGGTTCAGTTTGTGGGGCAGCTCAACTCGGCCCGCAGCCAGCTGGCCAACAGCGCCGCCAGTGTTGACCTGGTCCACGACTTTTTGCGCCGCGACAATAAACCCTTCATGGCCCAGGGCGATCGCGGCCTCACCACCCTTAGCCAGGGCATTACCTTTGAAGGCATTGCCTTTAAATATCCCACTGCGAAAGACTGGTCGCTGCACGAGATCACCCTCTCGCTACCCAAGGGCACCACCCTGGCTCTGGTGGGGGCCTCGGGAGCAGGCAAGTCTACCCTAGCCGATCTGCTGCCCCGCTTTTACGACCCGGTAGCAGGCCGCATCGCCATTGACGGCGTAGACCTGCGCGAGTTTGACCTGGGCAGCTTGCGGCGGGCCATGGGCATCGTTAGCCAAGACACATTTTTGTTTAACGCCACCGTGCGCGACAACATTGCCTACGCCCAGCCTGCGGCCACCGACGCTGAGGTAGCGCAAGCGGCGCGACGGGCCAACGCCTACGAATTTATTAGCCAGCTGCCCCAGGGCTTTGACACGGTGGTGGGCGATCGCGGCGTCATGCTCTCAGGTGGCCAGCGCCAGCGCATCGCCATTGCCCGCGCCCTGCTGCAAAACCCGCCGATTTTGATCCTCGATGAAGCCACCAGCGCCCTCGATACGGTGTCAGAGCAGCTAGTGCAAGAAGCCCTGGAAGATCTGAGCCGCGATCGCACCACCCTAGTGATTGCCCACCGCTTCTCCACCATTCGCAAAGCCGACCAAATCGCCGTGCTTGACCAGGGCCGCGTGGTCGAACTCGGCACCCACGAGCAACTGCTGCAACGCCAGGGCCGCTACACCTACCTCTACACCGTGCAGTTCGCTCACGAAACCGGCTCCTACCCTAGTCCCCCATCCATTACCAACGCCACCTCCTACGACCTGCGATCGGGCCTCAACGTCGTACTCGGCTCCCTCCAGCTGTTAGCTGACGGTCTAGTTGAAGACGGCCCCGAAGCCGCAGAACTCATCCAAGAAGCCTACCGCGCCGCCCTCAACCTACTCCCCACCCTCGAAACCATCGAAAAACAGTCCACCGACGACGATCTTCCCATTTCCCCATCCTCCCTTCCGCCATCCCCGTCTCCCATCTCTGAAACTCTGCTGAATTCAAAACTCAAAATGTCTCCGGAGACGCTCCGCGAACAAAGCTAATACGTTTCCCTCATCATCTTCTTCACCCTCCCCACCTTCCTCACTCCCCACCCCATGCCCCGCCCCTACCTCTTCTTCATCCGCGACACCCTACCCCAGCCAGCGGCCCACCTGATTCAAACCGTGCAGTGCGCCAACGCCGCCGCTAACCTGGGCTACCCTACCCAGCTCGCCTTTGTCGATCGCAGCGCAACGGCCTGGCAACCCTGGCGCTGGGTGAACCCGCAGCCCCAGCCCGTGGATGAAGAGTTTGCTCGTTTTTTCAACATTCAAACTAGGGCGTTAAATTCGCTAGAACTGCTTCCTCTAGCGATGCCCTGGCCCATCGACCGGGTCAAGCACAAGCTCACCAACGCCAGCACCGTAGCCTGCAAATACTATTGGCCGCTGCACTTGGCCGCCCGCACCGCCCTCGTCCACACCCGCGACTGGAACTTCGCCAAAGCCGCCCTGAAGCAGGGGGTGCCGGTGGTATTTGAGTGCCACCACCACACCGAAAAACCCTTCGAGCCCGAGATGGCAACCCATCCCCTGTTGCAGGTGGTAGTCACCGTCATCGACACGGTGAAAGAAAGCATTGTGCGCAACGGGGTGCCCGAGAAAAAGGTAGTTACGGTGCCCAACGGGTTTAACACGCAGTTTTTGACGCGGCATCCAGGGGCGGCGCAGGAGTGGCGCGATCGCCTCCTCAACCCAAAATTCACCCAGCTCGTCGTCTACGCCGGAGCGCTACACGAGTTCAAGGGTGTCGATTTACTGCTGCAAATTGCACCCCAGTTTCCCCAGGTAAAATTTGCGTTGGCTGGTGGCCCCGTTGACCAGCAGCAGCACTACCGCGATCGCATCACGAACCTAGGCTTAGAAAATGTAGATGTGCTTGGATTTTTAGCACAGCAGGACCTAGCCCATCTGCTGCAAGCCGCTGATGCCCTAGCCCATCCCCACCTGCTAGGCAAGGCCGCTACTTTTACCTCGCCCCTCAAACTATTCGACTACCTCGCCTCAGGCGCTCCGGTGGTAGCCACCCGCATTCCATCGCTCGAAAACTGGCCCCTGGCCGCACAGATTGCCCACTGGTGCGACCCCAATCAACCCCTGGCATTTGCAAACAGTCTGAGGCAGGTGCTGGCCCACTACCCCCGCCCGGTTAAGGGGTTTGCTCCGAATATAGCTGCCCTTCAACCCTATTCATGGGAAGCCCGCATTGAGAAAATTTTGTCTCACGTAGAAGCTCAATACCATCCCCAACTGCTGGGAGAAAACCCATGACCCGCCCCATTGTCGGCATGCTGTCAAGCTACGGCAGCCTCACTCAGTGCGACTGGCTGTGGAAGCAAACGCCAGAGCCCTTTGGGGTGTGGGGCAACATGCAGCTGCAATCGCAGAACCCAAAGCCCGACTACCTACTGCTGTATCAGTTCAACTTTCACGAGCGGTTAGCCCCCAAACCCCAGTCAAAGTCACAGCGGTTGCTCAACGCGTTGCCCTTTGCCAAGCTTGCCGCTCCGGTAAATGCTAATCAACTGCCGCCGCAGTTTAGCCAGGTGCCGAAGGAGCGCACGGCCTTTTTGCTGCGCGAGCCGCCTTTGCCGGAGGTGCGATCGCAGAATCTGCTCAACTACGCCTACGCCCGCGACTACTGCGGCTACGTCTCTGGCCCAGACGACTCGGCCCCTACCCCGACCTACATGCCTGCGATTTGGTACGTCAATGTCTCCTTCCGCGAGCTGAATGAGGCCCCACCACCCGAGAAGCCTAGCCCCTGTAGCTGGATTACCTCCGGCATTAACCGCACCGAGAGCCATCGCCAGCGGCTGGCCTTTTTGCAGGCGCTTCAGGAGAGTGGCGTGCCCGTCGAGGTTTACGGACGCGACCTGCCGCCAGGTACGCGCACCGCCGGAGAACTGAGCAATAAGTGGTCGGGCATGGCCCCCTACACCTACAACTTGGCGATTGAGAATTTTGCCGACAACGACTGGTATGCCAGCGAAAAACTCTGGGATGCCCTGCTTGCCTGGTGTTTACCCATCTACTACGGCGGCGGCGCAGCGGATAAACTGTTGCCCCCCGGCAGCTTTTTGCGCCTGCCCAGTCTAGATGAGAAGGGCATTGAGTACATTCGTGAGGTGACGGCCAGCCCCGATGCGTGGCTAGAGGCGAGGGATGCGATCGCCGAAGCCCGCCAAATAATTCTCCACAAGCTAAACCTGATGAACTGGCTGTCAGACTGGGTAGGTGAATAACATGGACGGCATTTGTACCCTCGGCAACGATCGCGTCTATGACCAAATCGTCGCCCTAATCAACAGCATCGAAGTCTTTGCTCCGGGGATGTCGGTGTGCATCTATCCCTACGACGATCAAGTGGATCGGCTGCGGGAGTTAGCCGAGTCACGCCCTCAGGTCACCCTGTACGGCAACAAAACCTCCATCCAGCGGTGGGATGCTTGGGTAGAGCAAATCTGGGCCACCCATCCCACTGCTCGGCAACGGTGGGATGCGATCGACAGCGCAGGCATTCACCGCATGGGCACCCACCGCCGATTCTGCGCCTTCGATGGCCCCTTCGATCGCTTCCTCTATATGGATGCCGATACGCTACTGCTCAGCGATCCAATCCCGGTGTTTAACGCGCTGAATGAGTACGATTGGGTCACCTACGACTTTCAGCACAAAGACCTCAGCCACGTGTACGACGTAGATTCTGGCTGGATGGAGCAGCTGTTTTCTGAGGAGCAGTTGCAGCGGCAGGCGTTTTGCTCAGGGTTCTATGGCAGTCGCCGAGGGTTATTTGATCCTAATCAGGGCCAAGACATTTTGAATAGGCTGAAGGCTGGGGAAGCAGCAGTGCTGTACCCCATGGCCCCTGACCAAACCATTCTCAACTACCTAGTCATGCGGCAGCGGGTCAACTCCTGCAACCTGGCGCTGACCCTGCCAGCGGAGGAACGCAGCGGCAATTCTGTCACCTCCAAACACTTCACCACTGAGAATCACCGCGTCTATGACAAGGGCGTGCCGCTGCTGTATCTGCACTACATCGGCCTGTCGTCACAGCTGTTTGCCCGTCTCTGCAACGGCGAGAACGTTGACCTTCCCTACCGCAATGTGTTCTTGCACTACCGCTATCTGCACAATTCTGAGAATCGCCCAACACTGGCGGGCAAACTAGTGACAGCCAAGCCCCAAGGCTGGCGACGGTACTTTAAACCCCTGGCCCAGTTGCTCCCCTGAGGATTGCTATGACTTCGCGCGGCATTTACATTACAGCCAACGACAAAGTGCTAGACCACGCGATCGCCTGCCTTAATAGCATTCGCGCCCATGACCCCAGCATCCCGGTCATGCTGATTCCCTACAACGACGACTATCACCAAGTGGCCGAGGTGCTGGGCCGCGACTACGGGGTTGAGGTTTACCCCGACTTAGAGTTCATTCAGCGGTTGTCAGAAAATTTGCACGGCATTTTTGGCGAGGGGTTCTTTGCCCGGCCCAACCAGTTTCGCAAGCAGGCCTGCTGGTTTGGCCCCTTCGATCGCTTTCTCTACATCGATACCGATGTGGTCGTGTTTAGTGCGATCGCCAAAGTCCTCGACGCCCTCGACGACCACGACTTCATCAGCTACGACTACCAGCATCGGGGCGGCATTCGCAACGTGTTTGCCCCCGCCATTGTTGAGCAAGGGGTCTTCACCGCTGCTGAGCTAGAGGATATGTTCAACTGTGGCTTTTGGGGTTCTAAAAAAGGACTGGTCAGTGAGCAAGACCTCTACGACACCTTTGCTGAATGCGCCGCCCATCCCGACTACTTCGACTTCTCCGAAAAAACCTCTGACCAGCCGATTATCAACTACCTGATTTTGAAGCGCATGGCGCGACGGTTTAACCTGGTGCGCCAGCCCGGCGGCGGCCCTGGCAACTGGGCGGGCAGCCCTCACTTTGTCCAAGAGGGCATGACGCTGAGTGATCCCAACGTAAACAAGCCTCTCGACTATCTACATTGGGCTGGCTATCGCATTCAACCGGGCTGTCCCTACTGGGATATTTGGGCTCACTACCGCTACCTGCGCGACCCCGGCATCCGCCCGGTAGAAGTGCCCACCATCGCACCTTCCCCAATAACCACCTTGAGCCGCAAGGCAGGAAGGCTACTAAGTCGTTTGGGACGCTAGCCATGGCCGAACGAATGGCGCGCTATTGATAAAGAGTAAAATAGCACCAACAATTCATTGGGTCTTCTAGTGGGCATGAACATCCAAGATCCTCAAGCTCACCGTATGGCACAAGAACTGGCAGAACTGACCGGCCAAAGTCTAACCGATGCTGTCAAAATGGCGCTTCAACAGGCTTTGGCTAAATTTAAGGCCGGCAAAACTGCTCCACAGCCCCGCCCCTTGGCCGATCGCCTCAATGAGATTGCGCTGCGCTGTGCTGCCCTGCCTGATTATGACAACCGTAGCGCAGACGAAATTTTGGGCTACGACGAGCACGGGCTACCTAGCTAATGGTGATCGATACTTCAGCGATCGTGGCTATTCTTTTTGCCGAAGCTGAACGGGAAACCTTTAACGAAAAGATTGCTGCCGCCACAACTCGCCTTATCTCAGCCCCTACTTTGGTGGAATGCAGTCTGGTAATTGAATCTCGCAAGCAGGCCTTAGGCCGCGCCGAGCTAGAACTGTTTGTCTACGAAGCAGAAATAACCGTAGTGGCCTTCGATCGGCTGCAAGCTGATTTGGCTGCAACGGCCTGGCGCAACTACGGCAAAGGACGACATCTGGCAGGCCTCAACTTTGGCGATTGCTTTGCCTACGCTCTGGCCAAGTCTAGAAATGAACCTCTGCTGTTTAAGGGGAACGACTTTTCTCAAACGGATATCGCTCAGGCATAACGCTTGCCATCTAGATATCGCTTTATCCCATTCGACCTAAAACAATCGGCCCTGCTGAACTTCTCCTAACGCCGATTGCCCTGTGCCGGAAGAGGCGAGGCGATCGGCGTAGCGGGTGGTTTCGGGCAGGCGGTATTTCGTGCTGCATCGAAGTACCAAATCGATGGCAGTTTCTAGCGTTGTGTAGTGACCGGGAGAAATGTACAGCGGTTTGGTGTTGGCACGGTTGCGCAGCACGGCTCCAATGCGATCGCCCCGATCCATCAGCGGTACCCAGATACCTTTGTCGGGCGGTACCTCAATGTGGGTGCCCACCAGGCGCGACTTGGCGACGCCAACGGTAGGGCGATCGCACAACAACCCCAAATGCGACGCGATCCCCAACCGCCGAGGATGAGCGATCCCCTGGCCATCGCAGAGAATCACATCTGGCTCGGTTTTGAGCTGGGCCAGCGCCGCCAGCACCGCAGGCACCTCCCGAAACGACAGCAGCCCCGGCACGTAGGGAAATACGGTAGGTTGCCGCACCAGCACCTCATCCACCGGAGTCAGATCGGGGAACGACAGCACCACCACAGCGGCGCGGGTGGTTTCGCCCTCATCCTCAAACCCGGCATCCACCCCGGCAACGTAGCGAATGGGGTTGGGGATGCGATCTTCGAGGACAATCTGGGGTGCGAGGGTCTGCTGAAGGGCGATCGCCTCAGCAGGCGTCGTCGGCCAGTTCTCTGGAAACTGAATTTGCATAGTATTGTGCTTTGCCGATCCTAAATGAGTGCTTGTAAATGCTTTGTACCCTTACCCCAATCTCAAACCCTAGACCGTAAACCCTCCAACTGCCGCCATGCTAGGGTGATCATGCCCTTCACCGCCTCACCTTTATGGCTAATCGTCTAGCAGATTCGCCCAGTCTGTATCTGCGAAAGCACGCCGAAAACCCAATCGACTGGTGGCCCTGGTGCGACGAGGCGCTGGAGCGAGCCAAGGTCGATGACAAGCCAATTTTTCTGTCGATTGGTTACTCTAGCTGCCACTGGTGCACGGTGATGGAAGGGGAAGCCTTTTCGGATGAGGCGATCGCATCCTACATGAACGCCAACTTCATCCCTATCAAAGTCGATCGCGAAGAGCGGCCCGATATCGACAGCATCTATATGCAGGCGCTGCAAATGCTCATTGGGCAAGGGGGCTGGCCGCTGAACGTAATGCTGCATCCTGAAACACGGGTGCCGTTTTATGGGGGCACTTATTTTCCGTTAGAGCAGAAGTATGGGCGACCTGGTTTTTTACAGGTGCTCACAACTCTGCGTCAGTTCTACGACACCGAGAAAGCCCGTCTGGCCGAGATCACCGAGGCGGTGATGGGCAATCTGCACCAGGGAGCGCAGTTGCCGGAGACTCCGACGATTCCATCGGCGGATGTGCTCTATGCAGGGCTAACCGCCAACGCCAAAATTCTGGTGCCTTCAGGTCAGGGCACCTGCTTTCCAATGATTCCCTACGCGGCAGCAGTGTTGGGCGGGCGGCGATTTGATCTGGAGCTAGATGTCGCCCACCTC
This sequence comes from Leptolyngbya sp. FACHB-60, assembly GCF_014695775.1. Taxonomy (GTDB): domain Bacteria; phylum Cyanobacteriota; class Cyanobacteriia; order Phormidesmidales; family Phormidesmidaceae; genus Nodosilinea. Next base: position 78,748 of record NZ_JACJOX010000016.1, read on the forward strand.
TGCGGCCAGCGGGGACAAGACATGGCCCTAGGCGGCATTTATGACCACGTGGGCGGCGGCTTTCACCGCTACACCGTAGACCCAAGCTGGACGGTGCCCCACTTTGAGAAGATGCTCTACGACAACGGCATGATTGTGGAGTATCTGGCTGACCTGTGGGCCAGCGGGCAGCGAGAACCGGCCTTTGAGCGGGCGATCGCCCTTACCCACACCTGGCTCTTGCGTGAAATGACCGCCTCAGTCGGTTATTTTTATGCTGCCCAGGATGCCGACAGCTTTGTCACCCCCAACGACATCGAGCCAGAAGAAGGTGCCTTCTACGCCTGGCCCTACAAGACGTTGGAATCGACGCTAACCCCTGACCAGCTGCGGGCGTTGGCCAATGCCTTTGCGGTGACCCCTGAGGGCAACTTTGAGGGGCAAATCGTGCTGCAAAGATTTGACCTTGGCCCCCTCTCCAGCGAGGTCGAATCGGCTCTCGGTCAGCTCTTTACCCTGCGCTACGGCACCCCGGCAGCCGAGCTAAAGACCTTTCCCCCAGCAATCAATAATCAGGCGGCTAAAACCCAGACTTGGCCGGGCCGCATTCCGCCCGTGACCGACACCAAGCTGATTGTGGCCTGGAACGGCCTGATGATTTCTGGCTTGGCACGGGCGGCAACGGTGTTGCAAAGCCCCGACTATCTGGCCACCGCTGTAACCGCCGCCGAGCACATTCGCCAGCACCAGTGGATCGGTAGTCGGTTGCACCGTTTGGGCTACGACGGCGTTCCCCAAGTGCAGGCCCAATCTGAAGACTACGCCCTGCTGATCAAAGCATTTCTCGACCTGCACCAGGCTACCTTGGCCATTCCAGGCTCCGCTACCGACACCGACTGGCTGACACTAGCGATTTCAACCCAGCAGGAATTCGACCATTTACTGTGGAGCGCTGACCAGGGGGGCTATGTCAGCACCGCCGCTGGCAAAGATTTGTTGGTACAGGAGCGCCCCTATCAAGACAGCGCGGCACCAGCGGCGAATGGAGTAGCCGTTGCCAACCTCGTGCGTCTATCTCTGCTCACCGACAACTTGGACTATTTAGACCGCGCCGATCGCACCCTGCAAGCCTTTGGCACCGTCATAGAAAAGATTCCTCGCGCTTGCCCCAGTTTGCTGGCGGGACTCAACTGGTTTCGCAACAGCACCGTGGTCAAAGCTGTAGCAGAAATCATTCCTGAACTAGCGGCAGAATACTGGCCAACGACTGTTTTCACGGTTTCCAATGATCTGTCCGCTGAGGCTGTGGGTATGGTGTGCCGAGGCACTACCTGTTTAGCTGTAGCAGATTCTGTGGATAAACTACGGCAGCAGTTGCAAACCCTCCGGCCCCGCTAATCTATGCCTCACAACCCAGATTTGTACCAGGCGCTGTGCGATCGCATTCGCCAGTCGCCCCACCAGCGCATCTCCTTCGCTGAGTTTATGGAGCTAGCCCTCTACCATCCCCAAGGCGGCTACTACACAAGCAAAGAAACCATCCTGGGGTTCGAAGGAGACTTCGTTACCTCCGCCCACTTAGGCCACGACTTTGGTGAGTTGCTGGCCATCCAGTTCGCCGAAATGTGGGAGAACTTGGGTTGCCCCAATCCCTTCTCGCTGGTGGAAATGGGGGCTGGCCAGGGATTGATCGCCGCCGATGCGCTGGGTGCTCTGCAAAACCATTTTCCTGATTGCTTTGCTGCTCTGAGTTATCAAATTGTCGAAAAGTCTGACCGGCTGCGAGCCGCCCAAGAGCAGCGCCTGTCACCCTGGGCTGGACGAGTCACTTGGCTGAATCTAGAAGACATTCCTGACAACAGCATCACTGGCTGTTTTTTTACTAACGAACTGGTCGATGCCCTGCCCGTGCACCAGGTCGTGATGACAGAATCGGGATTGCAAGAAGTCTATATCACCCTAGCCGACGGCCCAGACGCCCCTGTAGTAGAAGTCTTAGATGCTCCATCAACCCCGCGTCTAGCCGACTACTTTGCCTTTGTCGGCATCGACCTAGCCGATCCCCAATACACCCCCGGCTATCGCACCGAAGTTCATCTCGCCGCCCTAGACTGGATGAAAACGGTTGCCACCAAACTCCAACAGGGCTATGTGCTCACCGTTGACTACGGCTACCCCGCCAGCCGCTACTATAGCCGGGCACGTGCCCTAGGAACGCTCCAGTGCTATTACCAGCACGCCCACCACGACAATCCCTACAGTCACCTCGGCCACCAAGACATTACCGCCCATGTCAACTTCACCGCGCTGGAACGCCAGGGTGAGCACTGCGGCCTAGAAACCCTGGAGGCGACGCAGCAGGGCATGTTTTTAATGGCGCTGGGCTTGGGCGATCGCCTCGCTGCTCTAGGTCAAATTCAGGCCAGCGACCCCACCACCGTCAACCTCGCCATCCAACGCCGCGAGAAACTTCACCAGCTGATCAACCCCATGGGCCTGGGAAATTTTGTGGTGCTGGTGCAGGGCAAGGGGCTACTCCCCGCCGCCAAGACACTGAAAGGGCTGACGGTGCCGCCGTTGATGTAGGTGCCGTAAATCTTCAAACATCCCTTTCTAGCCCTTTTTCCTCAGGTGATGATGAACAAAATTCGCTAAGCCTCTACAGGCTCCAGCAGTTTAGTTTGCTGCTGCTCGATCCGGCGGGGCTGGCCCCAAATCACCGTTTCGTGTTTGTAGATCACCATGCCGGGGCGCACGCCCTTGGGCTTGTAGACATGGCGGGGCTGAGTGTAGATCACCGGCACCTGATCGGCCTGGCGGGCACGGCTAAAGTAGGCGGCTAAGTCGGCGACGTAGGCCAGGTCGCGATCGCTGGGCACATCCCCCGCCCCCAACCGCAGCAGCACGTGGCTGCCAGGAATTTCTTGGGTGTGAAACCAGAGGTCGTAGTCGGTGGCCACAGTTGAGATCAGCAGATCGTTTTGGCGGTTGTTGCGGCCCACTAGCACCGGCAGGCCATCGGGAGTCTGTAGACGACGGAAGCCTTCTTCGTTGGCCTTGCGGTCAGTGGGTCGGTAGTCGGGCGAGGCCATATAGCCCTGCTGAATCAGCTCGTTGCGGATGTCGATCAACGCCTCCAAATCCGCCGGTTCGTCGTAGGTGGGGAGCTGGGTCAGGGCCGCCTCTACCTGCTCTAGATAGGCCAATTCGCCCTGCACCTCGGCCAGCAGCGGAGCCACCGCATCCTTGGCTCGCTTCAGTTTTTGATGCTGTTTGTAGAGGCGCTGGGCCTGCTGAATTGCCGTTTTGTCGGGGTCAATGGCGAGGGTAACGGGCGCTCCAGTATCAAAATCCTCCACAGTGAGCTGGGTCAGCCCAGGTTGCCACTGGTGGCTGTAGGTCATTAGCAGATCGGCCTGCTGGCGATATTGGTCGGCCTGGGCCGACTGGTCGAGGCGCTGCCCAAAGGTGTTGCCCTTGAGCCGCAGCTTGTCGAGCACACCCTTGAGCCGCTGCTGAATCTGATTTTTGAGGCGATCGAACTGTTGCAGGGCGATCTCGCGGGCATAGTACTGGTTGAGCAGAGTATTGATATCTGCCACCGGGGCCACCCCCTCCCAGTCGAGCACCGTGTAGCCCCCCTCGGCCCAGCCGGGATAAAAATCCCTCTTCTCCAAACAGGTCAGCCACCGCTGCCACGCGTCAAATAGACGATCCCAGTCGGCCTGGGTTAGGGTATCGGCGGCTTGGTCAGGGGCTAGATGGGCGGCGGAGAGGAGCGATCGCACCAGTGACGAACTCAGCCCCCCATAGCTCTGCATCAGCATTTTCTTGAGCGTAGTGGGCACCAGCGTCACCCGCTCCTGCCAAGAGGCTTGGGATTCCTTCAGGCTGGGCAGCGTATTCATGATCGCCGGGGGCAGCACGTAAGCGTCGCCGGTTTGAATGGGCCGCACCCGCGACTGCTGATCGCTCACCTGGTGGGCAGCCGTCACAATCTGGTTCTGAGCATTGGCCAGAATGACATTGCTGTACTTGCCCATGATTTCAACGTACAGGTGCCACTGGGGCGGGTCGCCAGGGCGAGGGCCAAACTGCAAATCGATTGCGCGCTCCCAAGGGGCAACAGGGGCGATCGCCACCAGCGCCAGCTGGCTGATCTGGTGCTTCAACTGCTGGCTAAAGGTAAACGTATCCTGACCCTTGGGTGGCGCATCACCTATGTGCAGCCGCGCTGCCTGGGGGTGCCAAGAAATCGTCAGCCAGCTGCGGCGATCGAGAGTTCTAAGCGCCAGCGCCAGGGTGGTCGTGTCGATCTGCACCACCGTCTCGCAGCGGGCGGGCACCCAGTCAGCCTCAAGGCTTTGGCAAAGGGCCATCAGAGTAGTAAAGTCAACCGGCTGCACAACACAATCCTCCAAGCTGAGACAGGGTAAGCAGGGCACTCCTAAAGCTAGATTAGCTAGAGAAACCCGATAAAGGGCTAAGAAGACCCGATTGAGCTGCCCCTAGGCCGAAAGATGTAGCCTAGGGAACGAAATCGCCAAAAATCTGAAATTTCGCCCGATATTAGCCCTCAGCACTAGATGGATTCGTTAGTATGGCAATAAGTCTGATCTGGGCTCAAATGTAGAGCATAGTGCCAAAAAGCCTCGGGTTTTCTGGCCAGTCGGGGATAACCCTGGCGTTAGCACTAGCACCTCCCGTTATCGCCCTTCTATATATTATGGACATCAAGCTTATCAATATCGGCTTTGGCAATATCGTATCGGCCAATCGGGTGATTGCCATCGTTAGCCCCGAGTCTGCCCCCATTAAGCGCATTATCTCCGACGCTCGCGAGCGGGGGCAGCTCGTCGACGCTACCTACGGTCGCCGCACCCGTGCCGTCATCATCACCGACTCAGGCCACACCATTCTGTCCGCCATTCAGCCCGAGACCGTCGCCCACCGTTTTGTCAGCGGCAAAGATGGCGACGGGAAGGGGTAGAACGATGAGGAGTTGAGGAAGGTGAGGCGGTAGGAGAGGAGTGTAAAGTGAAAAGTTCAAAATTTTGAATTCTCAATTTTGAACTCATCCATCTCCTCATTCCTCTATCTTCCTCATCCCCTCATCCTCCGACACCGCTTGGTAGACTACTAGGAGGTCGTTACCCTACCCGCGCCATGCCCGCCGATCGCCCTGAATCTATTGAGAAAATTGTGGCCCGCTTTCAAAAGGCCGCTGACCCCAAGCGTCGCTACGAGCAGCTGCTGTGGTTTGCCAAGAAACTCGACCCCCTGCCCGAAGAGTACAAAACCCCCGAAAATAAGGTGCCAGGCTGCGTCTCCCAGGTGTTCGTGGTAGCTGATTTAATTGATGGCAAAGTGGTTTATCAGGCTGACTCTGATGCTCAGATCACCAAAGGGCTGGTGGCACTGCTGATCAAAGCCCTGAACGGCCTTACCCCCGACGAAATCGTCACTCTCACTCCCGATTTCATCAAAGACACTCAGCTCGATGTCAGCCTCACACCGTCGCGGGCCAACGGCTTCTACAACATTTTTAAGACCATGCAGCAAAGGGCTCGGGGACTGCACGATGGGGCGGCCCCGGGGGCGCTGCTGAGCTAACTTCAGCCCCGCCATCCATAAGGGTAGACAGGCCACGGCTCTGGCACTTCCTCAAACTTTGGTAAACTTTGGAATGCGATTCAGCCTTGGTTGAATTTCGTCTGCATTCCTTCTGCCACTGGTTGGGCCTAATTCCATGAGCGAGTACAGTATTTTCACCTCTGAGTCGGTGTCTGAAGGCCATCCCGACAAAATGGCTGACCAGATCTCCGACGCCGTTTTAGACGCCATTCTTAAAGAAGACCTGCATGCCCGAGTAGCGGTCGAAACCCTGGTTAAAACCGGCATGGCCGTGATTGCTGGGGAGGTGCGCACCAACACCTATGTCGATTTAGAAGACATTGTGCGCAACGTGATTTTGGCCATTGGTTATGACAGCTCCGATGTGGGCTTTGATGGGGCCTCCTGCGCGGTGCTCAACGCCATTGGCAAGCAGTCGTCAGACATTGCCATGGGCGTCGATGTAGCCACCGACAAAGATTTGGGCGCAGGCGACCAGGGGCTGATGTTTGGCTACGCCACCAACGAAACCGATACCCTGATGCCCGCCCCGATTTACTACGCCCACCGGCTGGTAGAGCGGCAGGCCTCCCTGCGTAAGCGCGGCGTACTGCCTTGGCTACGCCCCGATGCCAAGAGCCAGGTAACCCTGCGCTACGACAATCTCAAGCCGGTGGCAGTCGAGGCGGTGGTGCTCTCGACCCAGCACGACCCCGATATTTCTCAAGCCGACATCCGCGAAGCGGTGATGGAAGAGATCGTTAAGCCGGTGCTGCCCAACAATTGGCTTCACGCCGATACCCAGTATCACATCAACCCCACCGGACAGTTCATCATCGGCGGCCCCGTGGGCGACTGCGGCCTCACCGGGCGCAAAATCATTGTCGATACCTACGGCGGCATGGCTCGCCACGGCGGCGGCGCATTCTCGGGCAAAGACCCTACTAAGGTCGATCGCTCGGCGGCCTATGCTGGGCGCTACGTAGCCAAAAATATTGTGGCGGCGGGCCTAGCCGATCGCTGCGAAATTCAGGTCTCCTACGCCATTGGGGTGGCTCAGCCCACCTCGATCTCAATTAACACCTTTGGCACAGGCAAGATTGCTGACGGGGCGATCGCAGAGCTAGTGCGCAAACACTTTGACCTGCGCCCCCAGGGCCTGATCGACATGCTCGATCTACGCCGTCCCATTTACCAGCAGACAGCGGCCTACGGCCACTTTGGCCGCGAACTGCCCGACTTCACCTGGGAAAAAACCGACAAAGCCGACTTGCTCAAGACCGCTCTTTAGGGCGTGACTTAAGCAAGCACGACACAAAGGGGGGGCGGTCAGCTGACCGTCACCCCCCTTTGTAATTGAGTTTATAAATTGATAAAACCTTCTACTGATTGATGACGGTGATCTGGTGGGGCAGAGCGGATTCGTCGTTGGGCTCGCTCTGGGTGCCGTGGTCGTGGTCTTTAGCGTCTTCAGTGCGGCGACGGCTCAGCAATTCCTTTAGGGGGTCGCGCTTTTCTTCAGACATGTGAATTTGAATGTTTGGCCCCGATCGCGCCAGGCGAATGACAAGGCCGTCTTCTACAGCGACTTCGGTAATGCGACGACCGTCGAGGTAGGTACCGTTGGTGCCGATGCTTTTCACCGCCCAGCCGGCCTCGGTGCGGTGGATTTCGACGTGGTGGCGAGAGACCACAGCGCTGTATAGAACCACGTTGTTATCGGTCGATCGACCAATGCGAATCACCGATTCTTGGTCAAAAGACCAGCTCTGCACTGGAGTTTTGTGCAGAGGATGGAGCAGCGAGAGGGTAATCACATTACTCAATCAAAAACGATCCCTGTAGTGTCTAATCATAGAAGAGTCTGACGAAGCCAACCCCCATTTTAGGATTCTCAGCCGCTGACGGTTGGTAGGCGCCATCTATCTCCAGGACTGTTGAGCAGCCTGCTTAGATAATAGTTCAGTACCGCAGCAATTCAGAGAGGAGTGAAACCCCTGGTCAGTAGCTTTAGCTCGTAGCAATCGCTGCCAGGTCGAGGTCGCCTACCGCTGAGCGATCGAGCAGCCAACGCAGTTCTCCTTGGGGACGCACCAGTCGAGAGGGATAGGCCTGGTCGTCACCATCGGTGGCAAACACCTGGGCCAGGGCAGCCTGTTTGTCAGCCCCGGCTACCAAAAACATGACCCGATGGCTGTGGTTAATCAGCGGGGCGGTAAAGGTGAGGCGAGGGTCATTGCCCTTTTGGCCCACGGTAATCAGGTGATCGTCTACCCCCAACGCCTCTGTGTGAGGAAAGAGGGATGCGGTGTGGCCATCGTCGCCCATGCCCAGCAAAATTAGGTCAAAGCGGGGTACCTGATTAGGGCCGAGGCCCTGGAGCCCGCCAAAAGTCGACCTGACCATCGCCTCGTACTGGCGGGCCGACGCTGCTGGATCCCCCTCCAGGGTAGGAACATACAAAATGTGGTCGGGCGGAATGGGCACCTGGTCGAGCCAGGCGGCCTTGGCCATGCCTCCGTTGCTATCGGGATGGTCGAGGGGCACGTAGCGCTCGTCGCCCCAAAAAATGTAGAGTTTTTCCCAGGGCAGGTCTTGCTCGGCCAGGCCGCTGTAGAGGGGCTTGGGGGTGCTGCCACCTGCTAGGGCCAGGGTGCAGTAATCGTGGTCGGCTACGGCGCTGTGGATGGCCTCGACCACCAGGGCCAGAGCCCGCTGCACCAGGGCAGGCTTGTCAGGCAAGATCTCAAGCTGCGGCGCGGTCATAGGCAGGGGTTACCAAATAGGGCTCTAGCGGGTCTCGGGGCTAGACACTCAAAACATTCTGATTGTTTCTCACCAGCAGACTAACGTAGTTATTACCCCACCGCCGATGGCTTAAGCTTTAATTTTGAAGCCAGAACTCAGTTGGGTGAAGGCGTTGGTTGACAAGCCGCCCAAAACCTTGAAAGCTTACGGTTAGCTCTGTACCCTGCGATCGCATCTCGCCCCATGCAACTGACCCCTCAGGAAAAAGACAAGCTGCTGATTTTTACTGCGGCCCTGGTGGCCGAACGCCGTAAAGACCGAGGGCTAAAGCTCAACCACCCCGAGGCCGTTGCCTACATTTCTGCGGCCATTTTAGAGGGGGCGCGCGATGGGCGCACGGTGGCCGACCTGATGAGCTATGGCACCACCCTGCTGAGCCGGGCCGATGTGATGGATGGGGTAGCGGAGATGATTCACGATGTGCAGGTGGAGGCTACCTTCCCCGACGGCACCAAGCTAGTTACTGTTCACGAACCCATTCGGTAGGGCGATCTATGGCTGTTTCTGGCTCTAACCCAGGGGAGATTGTACTGGACGCTAATGCGATCGAGGCTGTGCTGGGAGCATTGGTGACCCAGCTCGATGCCTATGTGTTTCCGGAGGTGGCGGAAAAAATTCAGGCTGACATTGAGCAGCGCTTAGAGGCTGGGGGTTACGGCGAGATTACCGGCGGGCAGCAGCTGGCCGATACGCTAACGGCTCAGCTGCAGGAGATGAGCGGCGATCGCAACCTGCGCCTGCATTTCAGCCCTGTTCCTTTGCCTCACCTGGAGCCTGACACCGCACCCGACGCCGCCGAGATTGAGCGCCAGTATCAGGCCAGCCGCCGCCGCAATTTTGACTTGAACAAAGTTGAGCGCCTGCCGGGCAACGTGGGCTACATTCAGCTGTTTAGCTTTGAGCCGCCGGAGTTTGCCGGCGACACCCTGGCCGCCGCCATGACTCTGGTGGCCCACACCGATGCCCTGATCTTTGACCTGCGCCACAACCAGGGGGGCTCCCCAGCTACAGTGGCGCTGCTGTGCAGCTACCTACTCCCTGCCCACCCACCCGTTCACCTCAACGACCTGTACTGGAGTGAGACTGACGAAACCCACCAGTGGTGGACGGTGCCCTACGTGCCAGGGCAGCGCTACCTCGACAAGCCAGTCTTTGCTCTCACCAGCCCTGAGACCTTCTCAGCGGCGGAGGAGTTTGCCTACAACCTGCAAGTGCTGAAGCGCGGGGCCGTGGTGGGTGAAACCACGCGCGGCGGGGCCAATCCGGGGCGTGGCTTTCGCCTGCACGACCACTTTTGGGTGTTTATGCCCACGGGTCAGGCGATCAACCCCACCACCGGCAAAAATTGGGATGGTACAGGGGTGATCCCCACCGTTAAGGTACCGGCAGAAACGGCTCTCGATACGGCTCACCTGATGGCCCTCAACCACCTGCTAGAGGCAGATCCTAAGGGCGTTGCCCGCCGCGAGCTAGAGGAAACCCTGCCCAGAGTTGAGCGATCGCTTCAGCAAAAGCGCCAAGACTTAATTGCCAACCTAGGAGGCCCGACATGATTCCTGGAGAACTGCTGCCCGCTGAGGGTGAGATCGAGCTCAACGCGGGTAAAGCTACCGTGACGCTGGCGGTGGCCAATACGGGCGATCGCCCCATTCAGGTCGGCTCTCACTTTCACTTTTTTGAGGTGAATGCGGCGCTGAGCTTTGAGCGCGATCGGGCGCGGGGGATGCGGCTCGATATCCCCGCCGGAACTGCGGTGCGCTTTGAGCCGGGCGATGAGCGCGATGTGACTCTGGTGCCGTTGGCTGGGGAGCGACGGGTCTACGGGTTTAATGCCCAGGTCGAAGGGGCGCTGTAGCCCAGATTTTGTCGCCCTGTAGCAATGAATAATTTTAAAGTCTAAGCGCCAGCTCAAAGACTTTTATCTGAGAGCAACTGAGCCACCTACGACGGTCAGATTCACTTAGTGGAGCTTTAGTGAGCCAGCGGGAGAGGCAAGGGCCTGCGTAAGGCTCATGATGTAGAGGGGTGATTGAATGAATAATGCTAGTCCCTCACGACTTTACCTCGGATGCGGCGGTAGATTTTTTCGGCCTCGACCCAGACAAATAGCAGGGTGCTAAAGCCAAAGCAGATCAGCAGTTCGAAGGGGCTGAGCAGGTGGGTGCCAAAGAAATTTCGCAGTGGCTCTACGTAGATCAGCATAAGTTGGAGCACGCAGGTTAGAATTACCGCGCCCAGCACAAAGGGGTTTGACCAGGGCGACATTTCTACTGTGAGGCGACTGCCAGAGCGCACGGCGATCGCATGGCCCATCTGAGCCAAACAGAGGGTAGTAAACACCATCGTCTTCCAGCGATCGGGGTCGCCGCCCTGCTGAGACCAATGGTAGGCCCACACCATCATTGACACCGAGATAACGGCAAACACTACGCCGATGCGAAGCATATAGGCCCCCAATCCACGGGCAAAAATGCCCTCTTGGGGGTCGTGGGGAGGCTGCTCCATGACATCGGGTTCGGCCGGTTCTACCGCCAGAGCCAGAGCTGGAAAACCGTCGGTGACCAGGTTCATCCACAAAATTTGCAGCGGGCTCAGGGGCACATCTAAAATCGGCAGCAGCAGCGGCGACAGGGCAATGGTGAGCAGTTCGCCAATGTTGGAGCCAAGAATGTATTTCACAAAGCGACGAATGTTGGTGTAGACCACCCGGCCCTCTTCGGTGGCGGCAACGATCGTGGCAAAGTTGTCGTCAAGCAGCACCATGTCGCTGGCCTCTTTGCTCACGTCGGTGCCGGTAATGCCCATAGCAATGCCGATCTCGGCCTGTTTGAGGGCTGGGGCATCGTTGACGCCGTCGCCGGTCATGGCGACGATCTGGTGGTCTTTTTGCAGGGCTTTGACAATGCGGAGCTTGTGCTCAGGCGACACTCGGGCATAGATGTTGACCTCTTTGACCACGGCCTCTAGCTCGGCCTGGCTCATGGCCTCTAGCTCAGCGCCGCTGAGGGATTTGGCCTCGGCATCGGCAATGCCCAGGTCTTGGGCGATCGCCATCGCGGTCAGCTGGTGGTCGCCGGTAATCATCATCGGGCGAATGCCAGCGGCCCGGCAGCGCTGCACCGCCACCCGCACCTCGGGCCGCAGGGCGTCGATCATGCCCACTAGGCCCAGCCACACCAGGTCGCGCTCGGCCAGATCGGGGTCACCCTCATCGGGCACCGTGGTGATGGGGCGGTAGGCAAAGCCCAGCACCCGCAGCCCCTGAGCAGCCATTTCAGCACTGTTGTCTAGAATGCGCGATCGCATCTCCTGATCTAGCTCAAACTGCTCTGTCTCCTTCAAACCGCTGGTGCAGCAGTCGAGCAGCATCTCGGGCGACCCCTTGGCCAGCATGAGATAGGGAACGTTAGCCAGAGCTTTGGGCAGCGCCAGATCGGCGGCCAGGGTATCTACGCCACTAAACACCACGCTCATGCGCTTGCGCTCTGAGGAAAAGGGAAACTCTACAACCCGCTGCAATTCATGGCCCAGGCGATGGCGATCGAGGCCGCTTTTGGCCGCCATCACCACCAGGGCTCCCTCGGTGGGGTCGCCCATGATGGCCCAGTCGCCGGCCTCCTTTTGCAGCACAGAGTCATTGCACAGCAGGCCATCCACCAGCAGCAGACCGACATCGGGCACCCGGCGAGGGTCTACGGGCTGCCCTTGGCTAATAAATTCCCCCTCGGGGGCGTAGCCCTCCCCGGTAACTTGCAGCGATTGGGAGAGGGTGCGCATTTGCTGCACCACCATTTTGTTCTGGGTCAGGGTGCCGGTTTTGTCAGAGCAAATCGTGGTCACAGAACCCAGGGTTTCGACAGCAGGCAGGCGGCGAATCAGGGCCTGGCGGCGCACCATGCGCTGGGTGCCAATCGCCAGGGTGACGGTAATCACCGCCGGCAAGCCCTCGGGCACCACCGCCACGGCCATACTCAGGGCCACCTCTAGCAGGCGCTCAAAGGCTCCCCAGCCGCCAAAAAACACGCCAGCGCCCACCACAATAGCCACCAGAGTCAGCGACCCGGTGACCAGCACATTGCCCAGCTGGGTCATGCGCTGCTGTAGCGGAGTGGGCTCGGTTTCGACCCCTTGCAGCATGGCGGCAATGCGGCCCAGCTCAGTTTTCATGCCGGTGCCGGTGATCAGCACACGACCCCGGCCCTGCGCTACCTCCGTGCCCTGAAACACCAGGTTCTTGCGATCGGCCAGGCCTGTGTCAGCCGCCAGGGTGCGAGTGGCTTGTTTGTTGACCCCTTGGGCCTCGCCGGTCAGGGCCGACTCGCGCAGCTGCAAGTTGCTGGCTTCTAGCAGGCGACCATCAGCCGCCACCTGATCTCCCGCCTCCAGCAGCATAATGTCGCCGGGCACCAGGTCTTGGGAGGGCACCTCTTGCAGGCGACCGTCGCGCTGCACCCGCACACTGGGCGACGCCATCTGTTTGAGGGCGGCGAGGGCTTTCTCGGCCCGGCTTTCTTGCAGGTAGCCCAGCACACCATTAAGAATGACGATCGCAAAAATCGCGATCGCATCCTTGGGAAATTCTTGATTTCTAAAGGACAGCACCCCCGACACCACCGCCACCGCAATCAGCATCAGCAGCATGATGTTGGTGAACTGGTCGAGCAAAATGCTCCAAGCGGGGCGGCCCCCGACTTCTTCTAGCTCGTTGGAGCCATACTGGCTGCGGCGATTGAGCACCGCTTGAGCCGTGAGGCCGGTGTCGTCATTGCTGTCTAACTGACTGATGGCCTCGTCAATGCCAACCGAATGCCAGGCGGTCGTAGAATTTGGAGAGAGGTCATTCATGCAACGCTACCGGCTACCGTTGAATCTAATGGTATAGCCTTGGCCAAGAGCTACGGAACCGGGCACAAAAATTGATTTTGAAAGTGATTTTGGCACATGACGCTGGGGGTTGACCGAAGGCCAATGCAGTTTGTTCACCAAATTTTGAGGCGGTTCGCGCAGTTACCCCTCCGGGAAACGCTGCTGCTGCTGCTGCCCCTGCTGCTCAGCGGCTGCCTGCGCTACGACCTCACCCTACGCTTTGACCACCAGAGCCACGGCCAGATTTCGCAAACGATTGATTTGAGCGATCGCGGAGCCGCCCTGGCCCAGCCCACCCTGGCCCCCTGGCTAGAGGAGCTGAAGGTGCGATCCCGCCCCCTCGGCGGCCAGCTCAGCCAAAACTCGCAGACCGTTACCCTCACTGTGCCTTTTGGTACCGCTAACGACTTGGGCGATCGCTTTCAGCAGCTCTTTGCTAGTGCCAGCGACTTAGCGATCGAATCAGCCGCAGCCGGAGAAATACCCCCGTCAGACCGCCCCACCTACCTACAAGTGCCCGGCTGGGAGCCCGTCCCCTTTGCCCTAGACATCGACCAAACCAACTGGCTGCTGGCCAGCCGCACCCACCTTACCTACACCCTCGACCTGCGCCAGCTGCCTCCCAACGGCGATAGCTCAGCCGACCCCGCCCCCTGGGCAGACCTGCGCTTTCGACTGCAAGTGCCCTGGGGCCTGGCCCAACTTGCACCCACCGCCACCCCCCCTATTCAGCAAGACGCTACCGGAGCCACCTGGCAGCTTGAGCCAGGCCAGATCACCTTCATTGATGCCGCGTTCTGGCTGCCCAACGCGATCGCCCTCGGCACCCTCGGTATAGCCGCTCTAGTGCTCGCTGGCTATGGCCTCCGCTACCGCATCTTCAAACCCAAGTTCCCTACCCCCTAAGCACTCCCCCACCCTTTCCTTCGACTTGTAGAGCGCTACGCCAGCAGAACCCAAACTCCCTCACCTTCCCCATCTTCCTCATCTCTTGACTTTACTCACCTCTCATTTCCTAAAAACCTTTACCCAAAAACAAAGTCTGCCTGGTTAAATAGACCTAGCGAATTTGACTAGCGGTGGGAGGCCCGGAGCCATGAGGCAGATAAATTTCGTCGTTATCTTTGTAATTGCCCTAGCCCTGGTGCTATTTGGCATTGAGAACACTGAGCGAGTGCTGATTCACATCGCCCCCGGGCTGGATGTGGAAGCACCGCTGTGCGTCGAGCTAATTATGGCAATGGGCATTGGGGCGGTGTTTGCCTGGGTGTTTAGCGTCTGGGCACAGGTGCAGGGCTACATGTCCTTTGGTAAGCAGGTGCAGCAGCGAGAAGTTCGCATTCAGGAATTGGAGCAGGACGTGCAGCGCTACCAGGTCAAGCTCGAAGAACAGAGCCTGTTGCTGCCCGCCGCTCAGGTCGAAGATGGAGAAGCAATCGCTTAGTTGCAACCAGCGGGGCTGGAGGTATGGGACAGATTGCCATCGACCTCAGTTGTTATGATCTGGCTGATGGACTCGATGTTGAGCTAGAGAAAGCGACATGATGCCAGACAATAATGACCCTACTAAGGATACTCAGCTCTCGCCCCTCAGGTGGGCCTCGCGGTTTGCCGGGGGTGCTGCATTGGGCGCTGTGCTAGTTGCGCTGCCCCTCTCCTACGGCTCTCCATTGAGTCTCGATTCGATGCAGATTGCCAGGGTCGGTTTCGTCGTCCTTGGGTGCGGGGTAATGGCGATGATTTGGGGACAAGCGCTAATCGATGCGGTGATGGAGTCGTTAGGTAAAACGGGCCTTTGAGCTATCATGAGCCGATAGCCGCGTCATGGCGACTCAGACAGCGGGGGCTGTCTAGTGACATCCAAGCTTTTCTGCACCGCCTGACCTATGTCATCATCCCTGGCTCAAACCGCGATCGCATTTCTTATCGACCTGGCTGACCAGGGTGAAATCGACCCGTGGGATGTCAAAGTGATCGACGTGATCGATCGCTTTTTGTCACTGCTCAAAGCCCAGTCTGAAACCCTGGCCAGCCAAGGCCGCACCCCCTACGAAGCCAACCTCTCGGAGTCGGGCCAGGGGTTTCTCTACGCCTCTATGCTGGTGCTACTCAAGGCCGACACCATGGTAAGGGCCGAAGCCGAGGCCGAAGCCGAAGCCAACCCCGAAGAGGTTTGGGAAGAAGAAATTCCTGACCTAGTGCCCCTGCCTCGTAACCTGGAGCGGCACCTACACCGTCGCGCCGTGGCCCCCATTCCCCAGCGGCGGCAGGTCACGCTCCACGAGTTGATTCAGCAGCTCGAAACTATGGCCACGGTGATGGCCGACCACCAGCCGCGCATTCGTGCCCGGCGGGCGCGGCCCCAGCCCCAGCGACAGGCAGTGCGGGCGATCGCCCAGCTGGCCCACCAGGAAAACCTTTCTGAAATTGCTGCCGCCCTCGAAGCCTTCCTCGACCAGTACTGGGACGAGCTCGGCGAAGACACTCTCTGGATCGACTTTGAGCTGCTGCTCCAGCACTGGCCCCAGTTCAAGCCCGCCGATCTCGAAGACGCCCACGACTTTGACACCCCCCACGCCGCTGCGGTGCATGAGAAGGTTGGGGTGTTTTGGGGCCTGCTGTTTCTCTCAGCCCAGTCGAAGGTAGAGCTCGGCCAAGATCAGTTCTACAGCGATTTACGAGTCAGAAATCTTAACCGTGCCCCTCTCACCGCCGCAGAGGCCGAACTGCCAGCCTTTATTCTGCCTGACTAAGACGGAGAGGCACGCACGAAGGTTACCGTTTCTAGGGATGCCAGGCTACTTTAAAGAAAGTGTAATGACTCGTTGAAGGTCGATGGGTTACCGGTGCTCTGGTTTTAAGCGCTGTTAGCATGACCAAGTGCAATTGCCCTAGATTAACGTTATTTCCAGCTTTTTCTGAGTAGTCGGCTATGGCCTTAACTAGCCAAACTGCTCTACAGATCATAACCCCATAAATTTTAAGGATCTTATTCGTATGAAAGCCATGATCTTGGCTGCCGGTAAAGGCACCCGTGTCCGGCCCATCACCTACACCATTCCCAAACCCATGATTCCGATCATGCAGAAACCGGTGATGGAGTTCTTGCTCGAACTGCTGCGCCAGCACGGCTTCGACCAAATTATGGTGAACGTCAGCCACCTGGCCAACGAAATTGAGGGCTACTTCCGCGACGGGCAACGCTTTGGGGTTGAGCTGGCCTACTCATTTGAGGGTCGCATCGAAGAAAATGGCGAACTGGTGGGCGACGCCATTGGTTCCGCTGGGGGAATGCGCAAGATCCAAGATTTTTCGCCTTTTTTTGACGACACCTTTGTGGTGCTTTGCGGCGACGCGCTAATCAACCTCGACCTGTCTGAGGCCGTGCGCCGCCACCGCGAAAAGGGCTCGATTGCCACGATCATCACCAAGACTGTGCCCCTCAAGCAGGTACCCAGCTATGGCGTCGTGGTCACCGATTCTGAAGGGCGGGTCAAGTCATTCCAAGAAAAGCCCTCCGTCGAAGAAGCCCTCAGCACCGAGATCAACACTGGCATCTACATTTTTGAGCCCGAGGTATTTGACTACATTCCCTCGGGCACATCGTTTGACATTGGCGGCGACCTGCTGCCTAAGCTAGTGGCCAACAATGCCCCCTTCTACGGCATTCCCATGGAGTTTGAGTGGGTCGACATCGGCAAGGTGCCTGATTACTGGCGCGCCATTCAAGACGTGCTCACTGGCGTGGTCAACCTAGTGGATATCCCCGGTCACGAGATTCGCCCCGGCGTCTACGTAGGGCTGAATGTGAAGGCCAATTGGGATAAGGTCAACATCGAAGGGCCGGTCTACATCGGCGGCATGACCCACATCGAAGACGGGGCCACCATCATTGGCCCCAGCGCCATCGGCAACAACTGCTCGATCTGCAGTGGGGCGATCGTCGACAAGAGCGTGATCTTTGAATATTCGCGCATTGGCCCCGGCGTGCGCCTAGTGGACAAGCTGGTGTTTGGCCGCTACTGCGTGGACAAAACCGGCGCTTCTATCGACATGAAAGCCGCTGCCCTCGACTGGCTGATTACCGACACCCGTCAGGAGTTCCCGCTAGTGCCGCCGGTAGAGCATCGGGCGATCGCCGAGCTGCTAGAGCAGCACATTTAGCGCCACTGTCGTCAACCCTTAATCAGCCCAAAATAAAGCCCCAGAGCGACATACTCTGGGGCTTTATTTTAGCTAATCTCTATCCTAGGATAGTGGCGGAGCCGACGAAGTGTTGTTTCTGATACAACTACTTTGGAACCTTTTATCAATTCTTAGAGAGATAGTGTAAAAGCTTAGGACAGCCCCAGGCGAATCGAGCCAGCGTCAAGAGCGTCCCGATTCGTAGGTAGAGCTGTGAGTCTAACGCTAGTATGTTCTACCCCTGTATTGGAGAGAGTCGTAACCACAATGAGCGATCGCAACCGTTCTTTTCGCCTATCGCGACGGCAGGTGGTGCGGGGGCTGTTAGCCTCCTCCGCCTTTGGGCTGACGGCCAAATTTAGCACCGGCTGCGCCCAGTCGCCCAGCACCGAGGGCAGCGCGGCCACCGATGGGTCTGCCCCAGAAGAACTGGTTGTGGGCTTTATCTACGTCGGGCCTAAGGATGACTTTGGCTACAACCAGGCCCATGCCCAGGGGGCTGCGGCCATGGCTGCCAATGTGCCCGGCATTCGCCTGGTGGAAGAGGCTAGCGTGCCCGAAACCACGGCGGTTGCCGAAGCCATGCGCAGTATGATCGAAATCGACGGGGCCAAAGCGTTGTTCCCCACCTCTTTTGGCTACTTCGACCCCCACATTCTCGCCCTGGCGGAAGAATTTCCCGACGTGCAGTTTTTCCACGCCGGAGGGCTATACCAGGAGGGCGTGCACCCCAAAAACGTGTGTAGCTACTTTGGCTACATCGACGAAGCTCAGTACGTAGCTGGAGTAGTGGCAGCCCACATGAGCCCGGCGGGCAAGTTGGGGTTTGTGGGGGCTAAGCCCATTCCGCAGCTGCTGCGCAACGTCAACAGCTTTACCCTTGGGGCCAGGTCAGTCAACCCAGATGCCACCACCCAGGTGATCTTTACCGGCGACTGGTCAGTGCCGGTGAAAGAGGCCGAAGCCACCAACAGCATGGCCGACCAGGGTATTGAAGTGATCACCTGCCACGTCGATAGCCCCAAAGTGGTGATGGAAACCGCCGAACGGCGCGGGGTGATGACCTCGGGCTACCACGCCGACCAGAGCCCCCTGGCTCCCAAGGGTTATCTAACCGGGGCCGAGTGGGATTGGTCTAGCATTTACACCACCTTGGGCAAAGACCTGATGGCAGGCAAAACCCTGATGGCGGGAAACATCCCTCACATTTTGCGGGGTGGGCTAGCCGACAACTTCTGTAAGCTCTCGGCCTACGGCCCTGCTGTCAGCGACGAGGCGAAGGCCGCTGGCGATGCCGCCCTGGCTGGCATCAAGTCTGGGGAGGTGGTGATCTACGATGGGCCGCTGATGAGCAACACCGGCAGCGAAATTTTGCCCGCCGACCAGCAGCTCAAAATCGACAATATTGAGCTTGAGAAAATGGACTACTTTGTCGAGGGTGTAATTGGGTCCATTAGCTAGGACATCACCATGGCGTCTACAACAACCTGGCGGCGATCCTTAGAACCGGTGGCTCTGCCCGTGGGGGCAGTGCTGTCTGCCCTGGTGATCTTTGGGGTGTTTTGTGCCCTGGCCGGGGCCAACCCTCTAGCGGTGTATAGCTCCATTTATCGAGCCGCCTTTGGCAGCTGGAGCGCCTGGCAAAACACCCTGCTGCGCGCTTCACCGCTGATGCTGACGGCCCTGTGCACAGCCCTACCGGCCCGGCTAGGGCTGGTGATTATCGGCAACGAAGGGGCTCTGGTAATTGGGGGCCTGGCGGCGGTGTTAGTGGGTTTGGCCCTAGGGCCGAGCCTGCCGGGCAGCCTGGTGCTGTTGGCTATGGCCCTGGGCAGCCTCGTGGCTGGGGGCCTTTGGATTATGGTGGCAGGGGCACTGCGCCACTATCGGGGGGTAAATGAAACCATCAGCAGCCTGCTGCTGAACTACGTTGCGATCGCCCTGATCAATCACCTTGTGCAAGGTCCCCTGCGCGACCCCGCCTTTGTCAGCAAGCCCTCCAGCTTTGAGATTGCTCCAGCCGCCTGGCTGGGCAATCTGCCCGACACCCGGGTGCACTGGGGGTTAATCTACGGCCTGGTGGCCTCGGCCCTAGCCTACATTTTGATGCAGCGCACCACCTTTGGCTTTGCTGCCCGCACCGCTGGGGGCAATGTGCGCGCCGCCCGCATTGCCGGGCTGCCGGTGGGCAAGCTCACCCTGGCGGTGTGCTTCCTAGCTGGCTCCTGCGCCGGGCTAGCGGGCATGGTAGAAGTGGCCGCTGTGCAAAAGCGGCTGAACGAATCGATTGTGTCGAACTATGGCTACGCCGGGATTTTGGTAGCCTTTGTGGCCCGCCACAACCCTTTGGCCACGGTGCTAGTGTCGGTGCTGCTGGGGGGTATTTTGGCCAGCGGTGGCATTTTGCAGCGATCGCACAACCTGCCCGACGCCACTGTGATGGTCTTTCAGGGCATCGTCTTTCTCTGTGTGCTCTACAGCGAATCGCTCTACGGGCGCTTCAAAGTGTTTCAGGAGCGGGAGGTACAGGCTGAAGGCGCGGTTATGGCTGGGTAAATGGGTGGATGGGTGGATGGGTGGATGGGTTAGGCACTCATCACCCGCAGGATGAGCGACGGGAAGCTTACCGAGCATGGCTTGAATTATCAATACGTGAGGGGCAGCAATGGCAACGGAGGCACTGGGCTGGTGGGGCGTCCCCCTGGGCATTTTGGCCGGTACCCTGCGGGGTAGCGTGCCCTTTCTGCTAGTCAGTTTGGGCGAATGCCTGACGGAGAAAAGCGGCAAAATTAACCTGGGCTTAGAGGGCACCCTGCTGATGGGAGCGATGAGCGCTTATGCCGTCTCCTACTTGAGTTCGGGCATAGTTGGCCCCACCCTGGCCCCTTGGCTGGGAGTGCTGACGGCGGGAGTGGCGGGCATGGGGTTAGGAGCAATCCACGGTTGGCTGGCGCAGCAGCCAAGGGTCAACGATGTGGCGGTGGGCATCGCCATGATTATCTTTGGCGGCGGGCTAGCCAACTTTTTTGGCAAGCCCTTCATTCAACCCCAGGCGCCTCAGTTGCCCACCCTGGCAGCAGGCGGCTGGAGCAGCCTATCCCAGGTGCAGTCGGCGCTGCAAATCAGCCCGCTGTTTTTGTTGGGGGTGGCGATCGTGCCGTTGATGAGCTGGTTCTTCAAATCCACCCGCTGGGGCCTCTACGTACGAGCCGTGGGCGACAGCCCCGACGCCGCCCTAGCTATGGGCATTTCGATTTTTTGGGTGCGCATGGCCAGCATTGTGGCGGGCAGCTTTTTAGCAGGCATTGGCGGGGCGAGTCTGTCGCTGTTTTACCCTGGCGTGTGGACCGAGCGCATCTCCAGTGGGCAGGGGTTGATGGCGGTGGCCCTGGTTATTTTTGCCCGCTGGCAGCCGTGGCAATGTCTGTGGGCCTCCCTGCTATTTGGCGGGGCCCAGGCGCTAGGGCCAGCATTTCAGTCGGTGGGTATTGATTCGTACTATTACTTGTTCAACGCCGCCCCATACATTCTGACCCTGCTGATCATGATTGTCACCTGCTCACCCAAACGCACCCTAACTGGTGCTCCGGGGGCCTTAGGCCAAAGCGATTAGCGACCTGCCTCCCCATCCGCAGAGAGAATTATTCGCAGGAACATTGCAGTGGGATAATGAAAGCCGGCGCAACCCTGATGCGTGCGTCTTCGAACCCTGGCCGCCCTTGTAACTAGCCTGAGATATCACCCATGACCCAAGCTGAGCAGCTCATTCGTATGGCAGAAGACGAGCTGACAGAGTACAGCACCGACGCCCGCAAGATTGAGAAACTGCGCCGCAAGTTTAGCTTTGCTGTCCCCTATCCCCAGCAGCAGACCGTGCGGGATGAAGTGGCGGCAAGCATTCCCAACAATTTTGTTGCCAAGCTCATCCAAGAAAACCGTCAGACGGTGGCCCTGCCCTTTTGGGGCATCGGCGGGCTGGGGCTGCTGCTGGGTATTTCAGGCCAGCAACCCCTGGATTTCATTGCCACGGGCATTGGGTTTTACGTGGCCTTTCAGGTGCAAAAGCTGGGCTGGGAGTTGCAGGCCAAGCGACTGGTGCTGCAAACCCTCGATGAGATCGATGCCAGCGTGAAGAATCCAGAGCCGGAGACAGCCTCTTAGCAAATTGTTCCGAGCAGAAGCTACCACCTACGCGGGAATGCGGGGCCTCACCCATTGAGAAGCAGCAGACAGTAGGGATATCTTCGTCTACGGAATGTCTTTGAGGCGATCGCACAGAGAGTCACTGCACCGCGACAGCCTGATGCGTTACGCTGGCGCGATAGCGCATTCCCATGCCACCCTAGGCCTTGTTTCGGGAAAAGTACTTTATTTCTGTCTAGGGTTGTCGCTGCAACGATCTGAACAATCAGCATTTAATTTTTCTCTGCTATGGCCACCTCAATCGGAAACCAAACCGTTCTAATTACCGGCGCTAGCAGTGGCATTGGGGCCGCCTGTGCCCGCCGGTTTGCGGCTATCGGAGCGCGGCTGATTTTGGCCGCCCGCCGGTGGGAACCGCTGCAAACTCTAGCCGCCGAACTTCAGCAACAGCATGCTGCGGAAGTGCTGACAGTGGTGCTAGACGTGCGCCAGCGAGAGGCCGTCAGTGAGGCGATCGCACAATTACCAGAGGCTTGGCAGGCGATCGACATCTTGATCAACAACGCTGGGCTCAGCCGGGGGCTCGACAAACAGTACGAAGCGCCCCTAGACGACTGGGAAGCGATGATCGACACCAACATCAAAGGATTGCTCTACGTGACGCGGGCAGTGGTGCCGGGCATGGTAGCGCGCGGGCGCGGCTACGTGGTAAATGTGGGCTCGATCGCCGGGCGGCAGACCTACCCGGGTGGCAGCGTCTACTGCGCCACCAAGGCCGCCGTTAGATCTCTGTCGGAGGGTCTCAAGCTTGACCTGCTGGGCACTCCGGTGCGGGTCACCAATATTGACCCCGGCCTGGTCGAAACCGAGTTTAGCCTGGTGCGCTTTGACGGCGATCGCGATCGCGCTCAGGGCGTTTACCAGGGCATGACCCCTCTAACTGGCGACGATGTGGCCGACGTCATTGTGTTTGCCGTCACTCGCCCAGCCCATGTGAACGTCAGCGACGTAATGCTGATGCCGACCGCTCAAGCCTCCGTATTCCACACCCATCGGCAAGCTGAGTAATTTCCGCAAGTCGTTCGCTTGAGTCAGCTGCAAACACCTGAGCAACCGACCACCGCTATACAATGAGCGATGGCACAATCGTCCCTTCATTCGCAATATCGATTATGACCCTTTCCGCTGGCGACCCCGCTCCCGACTTTAGCCTGCCCGATGCTACCGGCAAGACCTATAGCTTGACCGACCTTAAGGGACAGCGAGTGGTGCTGTACTTTTACCCCCGCGACAACACTCCCGGCTGCACCAAAGAAGCCTGTGGGTTCCGCGATCGCTACGCCGACTACCAGGGTAAGGATGCCATCGTGCTGGGGGTGAGCACTGACGACGCCAAGACCCACAGCAAGTTTATTGACAAGTTCAGCCTGCCCTTTCCGCTGCTGGTGGACGAGGGCGGCGAAGTGGCCAGCCGCTACGGCGTTTATGGCCTGAAAAAGTTCATGGGTAAAGAATATATGGGTATTACCCGCAGCACCTTTATCATCGGCTCCGACGGCAACCTGGAGAAAATTTACCTCCAAGTCAAAGCCGAAACCCACGCCGACGAAGTGCTCTCCGACCTGGAAACCCTCTAGCCCATGGCCTACTTCGCCCATATTTTACGTACCCTGCTGGGGCTGCTGCTGCGCCGCCCTATCCTCGGTACCTGCGTCATTCCGTTAATGGCCAATGGCACCGTTGTGCTGGTACGCCGCCGCGACAACGGCCTGTGGAGTCTGCCCGGCGGCATTGTTGACTGGGGCGAAGACGTGATCACCGCCGCCGCCCGCGAGCTGAAAGAAGAGGCCGGGCTCCAGACCGTGGGGTTAGAGCGTTTGGTGGGGGTATACTCCCAACCAGGACGCGATCCCCGATTTCATTCGGTGTGCGTGACGGTGGCGGTGCGGGTGACGGGCAAGCCCTATCCGGCTGATCCCCGTGAAATTCTGGAGGCCTCCGCCTTTAGCCGCGAAGAGCTGCCGTGGGATCGCCTCTCCCACGACCACCGTCAGCATTTGCAAGATTTCTTTAAGGGAGAAACGGTTTTAGCCTAAGCTTTGGGTAAGTTTGCTGGGTCTGACGGACTGGGCACTACCCTCCGGTTACCCTAGTGCCATCTACCCACCGCGTCCCTATGCCGTTACCCGCTGAGATTCCCATTCGCACTGGCCGCATGAAGCTCCCCAGCGGCAACCTGTTTTGGCATGAGGGCGGCAAAACCCAGGCAGAAACGGTGATTTTCTTACATGGGTCTTGGCAAGACAGCACCCAGTGGCTACCGGCCATGCAGTGCCTGGCTCCTCAATACCACTGCTTGGCCCCCGACTTGCTGGGTTTTGGCGAGTCGTGGCGAGAGGGAAAAGCCTACTCGGTGGCCCTCCAGGTAGAAGCATTGCACAGCTTGCTGAGCGCCCTACGCATTCATCGCTTTCGACTGGTGGGCCATTCTCTAGGAGCCTGGGTAGCAGGCCAGTATGCCCTCACCTACCCCGACCAGGTGCAGAGCCTGACGGTGATAGCTCCCGAGGGAGTGAACGATCGCACGTTACGAGGCCGCTGGCAGCGCGATCGCTGGCTGGTGGCCCCCTGGTCACCCCTGCCCCTGATGCTGCCCTGGCTGGGTAAAGCCGCCTGGGTCAGAGCGCTGCGCGATCGCCGCCGCTGCCTGCGTCAGTCCCCTGCTGCCTGCAAAACGCTTTTTCAGCGCCGCACCGCCGCCATCAACGGCGAACTGCTACACCAGGGGCTAGGCCAACTCTGGTTGCCGACCCTGGTGCTAGAGGCTGCCGCCGCTGACTCCGTGACTCACCAGCTCACCCAGACCTGGCTGCGCCTCCTGCCCGATCCCCAATACCGCGAACTCACCGCCGCCCATACATCCTTAGGAGTGGATGAGCAGGAGATTGCAACCGCCCTCGATCAGCTCAAGCTCCCCGAGCTGCCCTTTCAGGTGCGCAAGACACCTGCGGCACCCACTCAACCCAGCTCAACGGTGCCTTAGCTCTCCACAGGGCTAGTTGTCAGCGTCTTCATCAGCAGTTGAGACAGTTCTTCGGCCCGGGTGAGCACCATCAGATGGCCGCCATCGGGCACGACCACATCGGCATTGCGGTAGCCAAAGGGAAAGACGCGATCGCTACTGCCGTGAATGTGAACCAAACCCTCAGGCACCACCTGATTTTGCCAGCTCACCACCTGATTGATGGCCCACTTGAGAAACCAGGGATCGGTATCGACCAACACCTGCTTAAACAGTGAGCAGTCATCGCGGTTGTTGAGGCCAAACAGCCAGGTCAAAAGCCAATGCACTGCCCACAGCAGCTGCTTAAAGGGCACCACCAGTTGCACCGGCAGCCAGCGAAACACCTTAAAGTAGGCCGGGATTTCCGCCCCAGTAGTCGCGCTAGAAATCACAATCACCTGCTCCGGGCAACAGAGCTTCGCCATCTCGATCGCCATTAGCCCGCCAAAGGAAAGCCCCACCAGAATCGGGTTTTCTACCGTCACCTGAGTCAGCAATCGCTGAGCATACTGCTCGATGGATTCATGGCGTTGAGGGCGCTGCCAAAGAATGTGCACGGGCCGATAGCCCTCTAGCTGCAAGCGTTGAAACACCCGCCAGTCGGCACCGAGACCGCTGATAAAGTAGATCTCTCGCTCGGCGATCGCCAGATCAGTGTCTTCTGCGATCGCCGGAGCTTCAGCTTTGCCCTTTGGAGATGATGTGGCGGTGCCAACCATGCTTGCCTTAGCCCTTGAGCGCCTCAATCTCACGGCGAATTGTCGCCAGCTCAAGGGTAAGGGCCTCTAGATCGCTCTGCACAGCGGTGTCGACTACAGTGCTGGCCACGGTGGTGATTGTGGTCTCACCGGCTGCCGAGTTAGAGCCGCCAAAAGGGTTAGGCACTTGGCTGAGCAATCCATCCACAAACTGCCGGGCCTCACGCTCGGTGACCTCGCCTTTGACCTCTAACTCTTCGGTGAGGCGGTTGACGTCGCCGCCCAGTTCAGAAAACTTTTGGCTTGAGGTTTCGGGGTCCTGTATGGCTTCAATCAACGATGCGGTGGCCCCGAGGGTAACGCGAATTCCCTTCTGCAAGGTTTGAGACAGGTCATCAGGGTACATAGCTTGCTGCCTTAAAAACTCCAAATCAAGCGCTTGATGGTCAAAGCAGACCGCTCTAAACGCAACCAATGCCGCTCCGGCGGTCTTTGGCGCTCATATTCTATCGCGCCTCTCCGATTGGATGTGGCATCTCAGGCTACTATCCCACCTGGGGTATAGAGAGGCAACTTAGTACCCTCTAGCCCAGATACGTGATGACGTCGTCATAGATCTGCGACAGCTCGGCCTCGGTGGTGACGCGAATGCGATCGTCCCGCAAGGTCAGCAGCACCTTGGCCGCAAAGGGGCTGGGCCAAATGTTGGGATTGCAAAACACCTCCAGAAACACCTCTCCGCTGTGGCGATATTCCATCAGCGATTGGGGAATCCGACGACTGGTGTCTCCCCCCTGGGCAGCAGCGCTTTTCAGCGCAGTCATCAGCTCGTCTAGAGAGGCCTTAAGAGACTGGGCCGCTTCTACCGAAAAGGTAAAGCGAACAGATCCCTGGGGCAGGTTGAAGGTGAGGGGGGTGCTCATAGATGCAGTATCTCGTTGCGATCGGTTAAACAGAGTCGTCGGTTTGGCTGGCCACTGAAGCCAAAACGTTTCACTCATTGGAGCTAATCCAGCCAAACAATTGGGCCACCCCATTGTGTCACCTGGGTGTCACTGGGCGATTAGGGTGGGTGCCTAGACTGGCGATCGCCCTCACCCATTCACCCATTCACCCATTCACCCATTCACCCCTGTCGCCCCAGCCTCGCCCCGAACCTTCGTCAAAAGTAACGATAGGTTACGTTGTGTGTCTTGCTACGGCACAAAGCCAGTTTATATATAGCCACCCGGCACACCATTCAAATCCCAAAGAAAACCCTAAAGCTTTGCCAAATCAAGGGTTTACCTCTCTAAAGTAGTAAGTAACAACCCAGGTATGAGGACTAAGGTATGTATTTAGTTCTGTAATCATACGCTTGAGTGTTTACTCCTACGGAGCTTCGCTCGGCTCAGCAGCTTGGGGACAACGCCCCAAAACGCCATCCGAAGCCCGTTCCCCGATCGCATTGCTACCGCTGGAGATGGCATGGCCGCAAACTTTCCCTCGCTTTTATCCCCGGCTACAGCCCGTGAAGCGCTGTGGCCCAACAATAACGCTGCTCCTACCCCGGTCGATCGCATTCGTCGACTGGTTTGGAAGATTGCCGTGGCTACCCTCGCCCTCATGGCTGTAGGCAGCGCTACCCGGGTAATGAATGCGGGTCTGGCCTGCCCTGACTGGCCCTTGTGCTACGGCCAACTGGTGCCTCAGCAGCAGATGAACCTCCAGGTGTTCTTAGAGTGGTTCCACCGGCTCGATGCCGCCCTAATTGGTCTCAGCACCCTGTGGCTGGTCGCTCTCAGCCTGTGGTATCGACGGCAGGTGCCCGATTGGCTGCCCTGGGCAGCGGTAGGGGCGCTGGCGCTCATTGGTGTGCAGGGAGCGCTCGGGGGCCTGACGGTAACCCAGCTGCTGCGCTTTGACATTGTCACAGCCCACCTAGGTACGGCACTACTGTTCTTTAGCGCCATGTTAGTCATTGCCTGCTGCCTACTGCCCTACCGCAGCACCGGCACCGTGGGTCGTTTGCCCTGGATTGGCTTAGCAGCACTGGCCGTGGTCTACACCCAATGCCTGCTGGGGGGCCTGGTAGGGTCACGCTGGGCGGCGCACCAGTGCCTAGGGCTCAAGGAGCTGTGCCAGGTGATGAATAGCCATCTGCTGGGCATTGTGCCCACCACAGCCATGGTGCTGGCGCTGACCTGGACAGTGTGGCGCACTCCAGCCCTAACTTATCCCTTAAGGCGGCTAGGCAGCCTGGTCAGCGTGCTGCTGGTGCTTCAGCTAGTGATGGGCATTGCGACCTTTCGGCTCCGGCTACAAATTGAGCCGCTGACGGTAGCTCACCACACCTTGGGGGCAGCGCTGGTGGGCACCCTAGTGTGTTTTACGGTGCTGGCCTGGCGCGATGCGCGCAGCGATCTGTCCCAGAGTCGCCTAGAGTCGCCCCCTGAGGATGGTCGTCTGGGCACCGCCGAAACCCCCTCTACTCCCACAGTTTCTACCGCCGAGGTCTAAAGACGTTCGCCGTCGTAATGAGGTTGTTACCACCTTTTTCGAACCCGTTGAGCTGACAGCTACGGCTTTAAAACCATTTAGGATTTTTTGCATGAATCAGACCACCACATGGACTGCCCCCACTCGGCACCACGAGACCTTTAAGGCCGTTGTGCAGAGCTATGTGCAGCTCACCAAGCCCCGCATCATCCCCCTGCTGCTGATTGAGACAGCAGCGGCGATGTGGGTGGCGAGCCAGGGCGAAATCGACCCGGTGCTGTTGATGGTGACCCTGCTGAGCGGCACCCTGGCAGCGGCTTCGGCTCAGACCATCAACTGCGTCTACGATCGCGACATTGACTTTGACATGGAGCGCACTCGCCACCGTCCCATTCCCGCCGGACGCATTCAGGTGCGCGACGCGCTGGTGTTTGCTGGGGTGCTGGCGGTGCTGTCTTTTGGCCTGCAAGCCTGGGTGGCCAACCTGCTGAGCGCCGGGCTGGCCATGCTGGGCATTGCCATTTACGTGGGGGTCTATACCCTCTGGCTGAAGCGATCTTCGCCTCAAAACATCGTTATCGGCGGCGCTGCCGGAGCGATTCCACCCCTGGTGGGCTGGGCAGCAGTGACGGGCGATCTGCCCCTGGCGGCATGGCTATTTTTTGCGATCGTGTTTATCTGGACGCCGCCCCACTTTTGGGGACTGGCCATGCTAATTCAAGATGACTACGCCAAGGTCAACGTGCCGATGATGCCGGTGATCGCAGGCGACGAGGCCACGGCGCAGCAGATCTGGTACTACACCCTGGTGTTGGTGCCCCTGACGCTGATGATGACGTTTCCCCTAGGAGCGACTGGTGCGGTGTATGCGGCGATCGCCCTAGTGCTAGGAGTTATGTTCATTCAGCGGGCCTGGGCATTGCTGCAAGCGCCGAGCGATCGCGACTTGGCCAAAGGACTGTTCAAGTTCTCCATTCTCTACATGATGCTGCTGTCGGCCGGCATGGTAGTCGATAGCTGGCCCGTGACCCGTGCCCTGGTGGCAAGCCTTTCAAGCCATCTAGAGCCCTTAATCAGCATGCTGCCCTTCTAAGTCAATTTCCGAGCAAACAGAATGAGCACATCAACACAAGGAGGCTGAGGGAACAGCCTACAAGCTTTCTGAGGACGAGTGTGTCTCCAGAAAGCCGAAGCTGACTATAATCCCTGTTATGAATTTATCGTTTGCGGTGCTTTACATAGCGCCGAGCATAGCCGTTGGGCAAACGGGTGGTGGGTTGCTCCACGATGAAGCGTATAAATACGTTTCCTTTGAGATAGTGTCTTAAATTGTGTTGCCGCCGTATGCTGCGCCCCTTTGTTCCTGAAATTAGCGACGTTCAATTCCCCAATGGCAATAGTGCTCAGGTGTTGTCGCTATCGGATCAAACCACGAGTCTACAGGCCCTAGACTGCATGGAGTTGCCCATAGCTCAGCCTACTCTGGTGATTATCGGAGGGACTAGCTTGATGTCTGCCGAGAGCATCGAGCGATTGCAAACGGTCTTTGACCAGGTGTTTGCACGTCTAGCCCAATCTTTGGGCCTAACGGTGCTTGATGGCGGCACCGATTCCGGACCAATTCACCTTATGGGTCAAGCACGCCGCACCATGGGTGGCAAATTTCCCCTATTGGGGTGGTGCCCCAGGGTAAGGCTCGGTTGCCGAGCGATCGCCACGACGACGATTCCCTCCATGACCTAGAGCCTAACCACACCCACTTTTTTCTCATCCCTGGTGATGAGTGGGGCAGTGAGTCGCCTTGGCTGGCCGAGTTTGCCTCCCAAATTTCTGTTGGCTGCCCGGCGCTGACCATTTTGGTCAACGGCGGCCAGATAGCCTTAGTCGACTTGAAAGAAAATTTGGCGACGGGCAGACCGGCGATTGTGTTGTCAGGTAGTGGGCGTCTAGCGGATTCGATCGCCACACCACTACCTGAGACTGATCCAGCGATTCTTGAACTGATTCAGCACTACCAGCCCAACGGTAAGTTAGAGATCGTAGATTTATCCTTGCCGGTCGATCAGATGCGCGATCGCCTGCAGCAGTACTTCAGCTCCACCAGCTTCTGAGTCTTGCCATGAACTCTTTGGCTCCAAAGCCGCTCGATTCTACGCTTGCTCCCAAAAGCAGTGCTGCTTCCTAAAGCCTGCTCAACAGCGCTGAGAAAGGTATTGGGTCTACAGCTAAAATCCCACCAGCTCACAGAAGCGGTTTCTTGTCGTCGATCGCCTGGCTACACTTTTGGCACTGTTTCGGTAGCGGCAGGAATTCATAGAGGTCGAGCCAGATATTCCCCAAGCCTTTGGCCTTGAGCTGCTCTTTAAGGGCGATCACAAACGCTTTACTGTCAGACCGTCCGTAGCAAATAAAGGCGTCTTCAAAGGCCGGCATAGAGCGACTAGAGGAATGTAAGGAGGTTTGGAATTCTAATTTTTCAACCCTGTTTTCTCCAAAGAGACCGGATTTTTCTGAGGTGAAAAGCGTCCCCCCCTAAGTAAACCGCTTCTAGACCGAGTTCCTGATAAACATTTAGATTTTGCTTACAAACCCAATTGCCCCCGCCGCTCTGTGGAGTTCTGTAGAATAACCAATGTAGGAACCAATACGTTTGGGGTTAGCTCTACAGATGGCCGCGGCGGTAACAATTCAAAACCTGAAGAAGTCCTACGGGGCGGTGGAAGCGGTGCGGGATGTGTCTCTCACCATTGAGCCCGGCGAAATTTTTGGCCTGTTAGGGCCGAACGGAGCGGGCAAAACCACCACCATCCGCTGCCTCTGCACCCTGGCCACCCCCGACAGCGGCACCCTTGAGGTGATGGGTGTTTCGGTAGTCGAGCAGCCTCGGCTGGTGCGCCAGTACCTGGGCTATATCGCCCAGGAAGTTGCCCTCGACAAGGTGCTGACCGGGCGCGAGCTATTGCGACTTCAGGCCGATATCTACCACATGCCTAGGGGTGTCTCTGGCCCTCGCATCAACCAGATGATCGACCTGCTAGAGCTGGGTGACTGGGCCGACAAAAAGACTGGCACCTACTCTGGGGGGTTGCGAAAGCGTCTTGATCTGGCCCTTGGGTTGCTCCATCAGCCTGATCTGCTGGTGCTCGACGAGCCCACGGTTGGCCTCGACATTGAGACGCGATCGGCAGTGTGGGGCTTCTTGCGGCAGCTACGGGCGGCGGGCACCACAATTTTAGTTACCAGCCACTACCTCGAAGAAGTCGATGCCCTGGCCGATCGCGTCGCCATCATCGACCGAGGTCGAGTGATTTCGGCCGGCACCCCCAGCGATTTGAAAGATAAGATTGGGGGCGATCGCATCACCCTGCGCATTCGCGAATTCACCTCTGATGCCGAAGCCGCCGATGCCCGCACCATGCTAGCTGAGCTGCCCTTTGTGCGCGAGGTGATCGTCAACTCGGCTCAGGGGAATTCTCTCAACTTAGTGGTTGACCGTCAGCCCGATGTGCTGTTGACGGTACAGCAGGCGCTCAAAGCCGCTGACCTGCCAGTATTTGGCATTGCCCAATCGCGCCCTAGCCTTGACGATGTGTATCTGGCCGCCACAGGCCGCACCTTGATGGATGCGGAGCTGGCTGCCGTAGGCCAGCGCGACCTTAAGAAAGAAAAGAAACAGGCCATGAAGGGACGCTAGGATAACACCATGAGCACCACTATTCCCACTCCATCCCCCCGGCGCGAGGCTGCCCCCAGCCTTGAGAATTCAGACCTTAAAGCTTGGAAGGCTGACC
Organism: Leptolyngbya sp. FACHB-60; assembly: GCF_014695775.1. Taxonomy (GTDB): domain Bacteria; phylum Cyanobacteriota; class Cyanobacteriia; order Phormidesmidales; family Phormidesmidaceae; genus Nodosilinea. Next base: position 110,373 of record NZ_JACJOX010000016.1, read on the forward strand.
TGATCAAATCCCAAGGGCTGGTCTCGGGAGCCTTTTTGCAAGAGACCCTCGCCATGACCCGGCGACTATTTATTCAGCTTCAGCGCCGCCCGACTACCCTGGTGGCCGGAGTAATTCAGCCGTTAATTTGGCTAGTGCTGTTTGGGGCGCTGTTTCAGAACGTGCCGGCAGGGTTGTTTGGCGAAAGCCGCAACTATGGCCAGTTCTTGGGGGCAGGTATCATTGTGTTTACCGCCTTTGGGGGTGCGCTCAACGCTGGCCTACCGGTGATGTTTGACCGCGAGTTTGGCTTTTTGAACCGGTTCTTAGTGGCACCCTTGGCCTCGCGCTACTCCATTGTGGTGGCGTCGGCGCTGTTTATTGCTGCCCTGAGCCTGGTGCAAACGGCGGCAATTTTGGCCCTTAGCGCTGTGCTTGGTGCAGGGTTGCCTAGCCTGCCGGGGTTACTGCTAGTGCTGTTTATCGTCATGGCGCTGGTGCTAGGTGTGACGGCCCTCAGCTTAGGATTGACCTTTGCGCTGCCTGGCCACATTGAGCTGATCGGTGTGATCTTTGTGACAAACCTGCCCCTGCTCTTTTCGAGTACGGCTTTGGTTCCGCTAGACTTTATGCCCCGGTGGCTCCAGGTAGTGGCTAGCTTAAACCCACTGACCTACGCCATTGAGCCCATTCGTTACGTCTATCTGCACCCAGTCTGGGGTTTGGGTGACACAGTGCTGCAAACGCCTTTTGCGGCTGTTTCGCTGGGGGCTTGTCTAGCGGTTTTGGTGGTTTTCTGTGGTCTGGCGTTAGGGCTCATTCAGCCTCTGCTGCGCCGCCGTATTGCTTAGTGGCCACTCTGTTGAGCCAATCGCAGAGCTGGCATGCAGGGGTCGGCAGCTAGCGAGTTAGCCGCTACAATGGCAAGCGTAGACAGCACGGTTCCCTGTGCATCAAAGTCTTAGTTGTTATGGTGTCAAGGAGTGCTCCTATGGCTTACCCAATTTTTTTCTCTAGACCGGTAGCTGCCGCAATCGCCGCCGCTAGCCTATTAGTTCTGGCTCCGGCAGCTTTGGCTCAGTCTACGGCCACCGACCCAAGCCGCACCCCGCGTGCCGATACCAATGAAGGGTTTGGGGACAGCGATGCCAACGGCGGCATCTTTGGCGAGAGCAGCAGCCCCTTCGATCTAATTCACCGGGCGGTTTTGATGAACGATCGCACCCCCAGCGACTTTAGCCGTCAGCACCGCGGCCGTATCAGCGACGAAGCATTGAATTTCCGCACCTTACAGCAGGATGCCATGCGCCGTCAGCAGCCCCAGCCTACCCAGACTGAGGCGACTGAGGTCATCACTCCCGAAACTGGCGAAGAGTAAGCCACTGTTTTTAGGGTAAAAGACAGTAAGTCGTCTGCTTTGGAAAAAGGACACACTCCAAAACAACGAAAAATCGCCGCTGAGAGTTCAGCGGCGATTTTTTTAACGGCTGCTTTGAGTAGCTGCATGAAAGAACGGAGTGAAGGCTTTGCCTCCCGACGTTTTCTAAGCTTCATCTCTGTCCGCACCCTACAGGGAACAGGTAAACAGGCGGCTAAGAAAATAGTTGACCATTTTGGCTCCGTAGGGAGAATCCCACCACACAACGGGGTAGCAGCCTACGGGGTCATCGAGGTCATGGCGAGCCTGGTCAATGGTCTTCCACTGGTCGTTTTGACGCCAGCCCACCTGCTCACCGAGGCGGTTGAGGGTAGCGGCGTCTTGAACCAGCGCTGATTCAAGGGTACCGCCCACGGCCTGGTAAATCTGAAGCTGCACGCTAAAGCCAAATCGACCGCCTGTGTAGGTCGTCCACAGGCGATCTACCACCCGCAGCACACTGCAAGGAAACAGGCGAATGGCATCAGGGGTTAAATCTTCGCGATCGGGGGTGCCTGCCTCCTGCAAAATTACTCGCACGGTTTCTTCGTCAGCCTCTCTCAGCTTGCCAGTTTTAAGCAGCCGCTGAAGGGGTTGATAGCGTTCCACATCGGTTACAAGAGTTAGCGCGTCTTCTAGGCGAGCGATGCGCTCTGTTATCCCCTGCTGAATAAAGCCTTCTACCCTGGCCTCTAATGCCTCTAGGCGAGCAGCCAGTTCAGCCTGCGACCCTTCATCCATATCGACTCCTTACAGGTATTGTGAGCCAGAACCATGCCCTGAAACGGTTGCGCACCTTGGTCACCGGGTGCCAGACGAACCTGGTCAACGCTATAAATTCTAGTATTGCCCGGTCGCAATCGTCGCGATCGCCGCTCTATGCGGGGTTCTCCCCCTGGGAACGAAGGGGAGCCAGAGCCTCGTCGGCTTCTCGGGAACTGGAGCGATCGCCGCTACCCAAGCTAGATGAGGTGGTCATCGGCGGTGCCCCAGGGCCACCCGGCAGCAGCCGCTCGGCCAAGCCCTTAAGAACCACGTAGAGAACAGGTACCACCAGCAGGCTCAGCACCGTAGCCACCAGTAGCCCACCAAATACGGTGTAGCCCACCGACCAGCGACTGGCGCTACCGGCTCCGGTGGCAATCAGCAGCGGAAAGAACCCCACCAGCGACGAAATTGCCGTCATAATAATCGGTCGAAAGCGCTGTTCGGCAGCGGCGATCGCAGAGGGCACCAGCCCCAGCCCCTGACTGCGGGCCTGGTTAGCAAACTCCACAATCAGAATGGCGTTTTTGCTAGCCAAGCCAATCAGCATAACCAGGCCCACCTGGGCGTAGATATTGAGGTCTAGCCCGCGCAAAAACAGAAACACCAGCGCCCCCAGCACCGCCAGCGGCACCGTCAGCAGAATAATAATCGGGTCAACGTAGTTTTCGTACTGGGCCGCCAGCACCAAAAACACGACCAGCACCCCGAGCCCAAAGATAATAGTGGCCAGGCCGCCCGAGGCGATTTCTTCGCGGGCGGTGCCCTGCCAGTCTTGGGCCACCACCGGCAGGGCCGCCTGGGCATGGGCCTCACTCATGGCGGCAATCAGCTGGCCAGAGCTAGCCCCCGGTGCGGGCATGCCCTCCAGTTTGATCGCTCGCAGCAGGTTGAAGTGGTTAATAGTAGAGGGGCCGACCACTTCGCTCAGGGTGACCACCTCGCCTAGGGGCACCATGGTGCCCTGGCGCGATCGCACATAAATATTGTTGATATCAGAGGGTTCGTTGCGAGCCTCTTGCTCGGCCTGCACATAGACCCGGTAGTTACGCCCGCCGCTGGTAAAGTCATTGACGTAGCGCGATCCCAGGTAGGTACCTACCGTAGACAGCGCCTCGCTGATATCGACATCAAGCGCCTTGAGGCGATCGCGGTTAATATCTGCCTGCACCTGGGGCGAGCTGGCGGTGAACTGAGTAAACACCCCCATGGAGGCGGGCGACTGGTTAGCCAGTCCCATAATTTCGTAGGCGTTGCCCAAAAACTGGTCGATGGTCATCTGGTTGCCGCTGCGGTCTTGCAGCTGCATCTCCAGCGCCCCCGTAGGGCTAAAGCCCGGCACCGGCGGCGCGTTGAAGGCAATCACCAGCGCCTCCTGAATGCCAGACAGCGCGCCATTCACCTTAGGCAACAGCCCCGCGACGGTCGACTCAGCCGCACGCCGCTCCTCCCACGGGGCCAGGGTGGCAAAAAATACCCCTCGATTAGGCGATGGCCCGTCAAAGCCAAATCCCGACAGCATAAAGGTGCTGGTCACCTCCGGAAACTGAGAAATCAACTCGTCGGCCCGCCCCATAACCTGCTTGGTGTATTCCAGCGAGACCCCGTCAGGAGCCTGCACAATGCCCAGAAAGTAACCCTGGTCTTCTTCGGGCACAAAGCCCGTGGGCACTAAGCGCAACATGAAGAACATCAGCACTAGGCCCACGGCAAACAGCGCCAACACCCCATAACGCAGCCGAATCAGCACTCGCACCAAGCGTCGGTAGCGCTCAATTGTCCACCCCAGGAAGTCGTTAAAGCGGTCAAAGAACCGCCCTAAAAGACCGCTGCGCGGACCTGGGGGGGTTGGCCGCAGCAGCAGGGCCGACATGGCGGGCGAAAAGCTGAGGGCGTTAAACGTTGACACCACGATCGCAAAGGCAATGGTGAGGGCAAACTGCTGATAGATTTTGCCGGTGCTGCCCGGAAAGAACGCCACCGGAATAAACACCGCCATCAGCACGAGTGACGTCGCTACCACCGCCCCCGACAGCTCCTGCATGGCATCTAGGGCGGCTAAGCGAGGGCGCATGCCCTGGTCGATCTTGGCGGCGATCGCCTCCACAATCACGATCGCATCGTCTACCACCACCCCCGAGGCCAAAATGCAACCAAACAGGGTCAAGGTGTTGATAGAAAAGCCAAACACCAGCAGAAAGGCCATCGTGCCGATCAGCGACACAGGAATTGCGATCGCCGGTATGATGGTCGACCGCCAGTCCTGCAGGAAGATAAACAAAATCAGCAACACCAGGACGATCGCCGTAACCAGCGTAATCAGCACCTCCTCAAGAGATACCCGCACAAAGTCGGTAGTGTCAAACACCAGCTCAGCCCTAAACCCCGGTGGGAAGCTCGCCTGAAGCTCAGTGATGCGATCGCGCACGGCCTGAGCTACCTGCAGAGCGTTACTGCCCGGCAGCTGATACACCAGCAGACCGGCTGCCAGCTTACCGCCCGTTTTAGCATCAAAGCTGTAGTCCTGGGCACCTAGCTCAGCCCGGCCAACATCCCGCAGGCGCACCAGGTTACCGTTCGCGCCCACCTTCACCACTAAATCCTCAAACTCGCTCACCTCCTCCAGGCGGCCGGGCAGCCGCACCGTGTACTGGTAAGCTTGGCCGCTGTCCACAGGCGGTGCCCCCACTGAACCGCCGCCCACCTGCACGTTTTGCTCTTGCAGAGCAGTTACCACATCACCGGGGGTCAACGACTGGCTCGCCAGGGCGGTAGGGTCAAGCCACAGGCGCATCGCGTAACGCCCCGCCCCAAACACCTCAGCGTTACCCACACCGTTGATCTGCTTCATCTCATCGAGAATGAACAGATCGGCATAATTGCTCAGGAACAGTGCGTCGTAGCGATCGTCATCGGTAAAGAAGCGATACACCAGCAAAATGCTCGGCGACTGCGCGTTTACCGTTACCCCCAGCTGGCTCACCTCCGGCGGCAGCTGGGGCTCAGCTCGAGACACCCGGTTTTGCACATTCACCTGAGCAAAATCTTTATCCTGTCCGGGCTGAAACACAACGTTGATGCTGCTCTGGCCGGTGTTGGTACTGCTGGAGGTGATGAACTCCATCCCCTCTACGCCGTTAATCTCACGCTCCAGCACCGTGGTGACGTTATTTTCTACAGTCTCAGCGTCGGCTCCGGTGTAGTTGGCTGCCACCGAAATTTGTAGGGGCGCGATCTCGGGCAGTTGCTCAATGGGCAGCAGAGGGATAGCCACCGCCCCCACCAACACAATCAGCATGGTGCACACGGTGGTCAGCACCGGGCGACGAATAAAGTTGTCGGCAATAGAGAACAGCGCCATAGGTGAAATACCGGGGGGCTTAAGGGAGGTTAGAAGAGCTGTGATTCCTAGGGAATCGCCTCATAAATGGCGCCATGCAGACACCGAACAGTCGTTAAGCAGCAAATATTTTCGTCAGTCAGGCGAGGGCGTAGCTGAAGCCTGGGCTTCAGGGTCAATAGGCCTGCCGTCTTGCAACTGTAGAATGTTGGTCACAATGACCTCATCTCCGGCTTTTAGACCGTCAATCACCTGGTAGTTGCCTCCCTGGATTGGCCCCAGCTGCACCGGTCGCTGGGTGGCCACCCGCAGGGTTTGGCCGTCTTCCTGGGGCTGATCGGTGGCCACAAACACAAAGCTCTGCCCGGCAATGCGAGTAACTGCCACCGTGGGCACCAGCAGCGTAGCGGTTGTGCTCCAAATCAGCCGCGCCCGCACAAACTGACCATCACGCAAATTGCCCGCCTCATTAGGAAAGCGAGCCTTGACCAAAATCGATTGCCCCTCACCATCCACCTCGGGCGAGATAAAATTGACGCTTCCGGTAGCCAGGGGTTCACCCGTGTCGGGGCTAAGCAACTCTACCGGAATGCCCGTTCGCAACTGGCTGGCTCGGGTGGTCGGCACCTGAATCCGCAAAAGTAGCGCGCTGTTTTGAGTAATGGTGGCCAGGGTATCCCCGGCCTGCACATAGTCGCCGACTTTAAGTGATACATCACCCAAAAAGCCTGCCACCGGAGCCACCACCTGCTTAAAGCCAACATCTGCCTGGCTGACATCCACCTGGGCCTGGGCTTGTTGAAAGGTTGAGAGCGCTTGCTGTAGCTGAGCCTGGGCAGCTCGTACGTTTTCTGAGGCCTGACGTTGGGCAGCCTGGGCAACGTTTAACTGGTTTTGGGCATTGTCCAACTCTTGACGGCTCAGCGCCCCCGCCCCTACTAGTCGTTCGGTGCGGCCAAAGTCAACTACAGCTAGCTCGACATCGGCTTGAGCGCGGGCCAGCTCTGCCTGAGCCGCATCAACTTGGGCCTGGGCCGCATTGCGCCCAAATCCGGCTGCCTGAGCCGCCGCCTGGTTTGCCGCTACCGCAGACTGCACCTGGTTGGTGCTGAGCTGCACTACAGGCTGCCCCCTGGCAACGGCACTACCAGAATCGGCTAGCACCTGAGTGACCCGGCCCTCAACCTCTGGTTTGAGCTCAATGCGCTGCTCAGCCTCTAAAGCTCCGACAAAATCAGAGCTTTCCTCAAAGGTACCGGGCTGAAGCTCTTGCACCTGCACCTGCACCGCTGGGGGGCCTGTCATGGCGTCTGGGGCCGGTCGACTACAGGCCGCTACAGCGAGCGACAGGGTGAGGGCGGCCCCCAAAACCTGTCGCGATCGACGAGTATTCACTGGCAGCATAGGATAACTAAACTTTGAGTGCTGGTTAGACATCGGATGCCATTGCTTAATGGTAATTCAGAGAAGCTAGAGTCATAGCGTCGTCGCCGTCTGGGCTAACCAACAACGCCCGTCATCTCAAATCCGTTGAAAAATCGGTATTACTCAATTCAGCGAACGTAGCGAACCTCCATCGGTGAGATAGAGCTTTAACATGTCGAGCAGCAGACGGGCGTGGTCGCGAAACGAGCAGCTCTGCGGTTCATAGATGCGGTGCAGCAAAATGCCGTCTACTACACAGCTGAGCAAACTGACCAGTTTTGGATCATCTAGCCCTAGCAGGGCAGCTATCTGCTGCTCGCTCTCTTGCCAAACCTCATGAAACACCTCGGTTGGAACACCGCTCTCTCGGTGCTGATGCTGATAAAACTCAAGCCAAATCAGCGTTTGCTTCCTTAAAAAATCTTCGTTTTGGGCGACATACTCTAGGGCGGCCTCTACTCGGCCCAACACACACTTTTCTTGGTTCGCAACGGCGATCGCGCTTTGGATATCTCGCAGCATAGTCTTGCGTACCAGTTGCTCAAACAGCCCTTCTTTACTGAGAAAATAGTGGTAGAGCGTACCCGTCGACACCCCTAAGCACTGGGCAATTTGGCGCATGGTCAGCGCAGCGTAGCCCTTTTCAGCAAATAGGTCAAAGCATTGGTCTAATAGCTCCCTGCGGTATTGGTCATGATCCACGATCTTGGGCATACACACTCAGGCGCTGCGGCCTAACCTCTAAGCAGCTTCAAAAACCTACCCCATAACCACAAATTTTATGTTGGACGGTCGGTATAAAAACCATATCCCCTTTATTTCGTCCTGTAAACCCTTTACATCTGACAGCCTACGGGTGTCATACACTTTTGTCGGCAACCTACCAGCAGCCTTTAACTTTGACACAATACAAATCTTCGTCTTTCCCAAAATATTGGCAAATACCTAATCCGCTGTAAAGCATTTCTATGAAGGAGAACAAGCTCTTTGTCTTCAAAGAGCAGGTGTGGCGTTCCTCCGTTAATTGGTAAAGGAAAAGGAAAAGGAAAAGCAGTTCAAGTGCAAAATCTGCTAGCAAAGTTAGCATTTCACTATCAGGTCTGCTAGTCATTTTTTTCAATACTCTGATTGCGAGTCGCTTAGCTCATTCAAAGTCACCGCAACGGCCTAAGTCCCTACGACCAAGACTTGTTAGGAATAGGTATTCGTGGGTGACTAGGGCAATGCACTCGTCCTAAGGCGCTGAAACTTCGAGAATTGGTTGGAACCGAGCATGGCCATTTGCGTATCTGCGTTGTTTCAGCTATTTTCTGTCCAGAGTCAACGAAGAGCGTTAACTGCTTATGCTTGAATTCAAAGCTCCTACAATCCTAGTCGGGCGCTAATAGTAGCCAGCACCGACTGACTAAGCGAGTGGTAGTCATAGCCACCTTCGAGACCAAACAGAATTTGGTCGGTGACGCTCAGGCATTGCTGGGTGAATATGCCGTAATCCTGAGGCTGTAGGTTGATATTGGCCAATGGGTCGGCGGCGGTGGCGTCGTACCCAGCGCTAATAATAAGCAGATCGGGATGAAATTTTTTAAGAAAGGGAATTACCTTTTGCTCGAACTGCATATAGTAAACGTCGCTAGCGCCGCCAGGGAGCATAGGTATGTTCAGGACATTTTGGTGAAAGCCAGTTTCATTGCTGTGGCCAGTGCCGGGGTATGCGGGAAGTTGATGGAGAGAGCAGTAGGCGATCGCAGCATTTCCCTCCACCAAAGCTTGTGTTCCATTGCCGTGGTGTACATCCCAATCGAGGATAGCAACGCGATTAATCGCGGATTGATTTAGAGCGTAGTGGGCTGCGATCGCCGCATTGGAAAACAGACAAAAGCCCATGCCACGATCGCGAACTGCATGATGCCCTGGTGGCCGTGCCAGGACAAAGGCCGACTGCCCCGTCTCGAGCACATAATCGACCCCATCGAGCCAAGCGCTCACCGCTAGCTGCGCCACAGCATAGCTGGTTTCAGACACCACCGTATCGCCGTCGATGTGGCCGCCGCCACTGTGAGCGATCTCCCGCAGGGCTGTGACATAGCGGGGGTTGTGGAGTTGGGCGATTAAGGTATCCACATCAGCCCGCTGAGCTACTGGAGTTGGTTCGCGCCAGTCAAGATGGTCGGCCCAGGAGGCTTTCTCCAAAGCGGCCACAATCGCCGTCAACCGTCCCGCATTTTCGGGGTGAAAACTACCCGTATCGTGGGTCAAAAATGCGGACGAATAGATGACGGCAAAATCGGCGAGGGTGAGAGCGTGGTGCACTGTGAATTTAGAGAGGGTGAACTATTCGGAATTAGGGATTCAAGTAGCGCAGTGAAACAACGCTATATCAAGGTTTCCGTGCCCTTGTCTATACCATAGCGCCCGCTGATTTGAACCGGGGAATTCGTGCTAAAATATAACCTACATGAGTCCCCAAAAAACATACTGATAAGCGCTATTCAGCACCGCTCGGTGCGAGGGTCTGACTAGCGCTTTGTTGTTCGCAAATTCGGAGTTTTTGAGCCTATGGCGACCCCAGAAGAGCGCATCGTCCCTACCGATCTGCGCGTTGAAATGCAAAGCTCCTACCTGGAATACGCCATGAGCGTGATTGTGGGTCGAGCGCTGCCAGACGCCAGGGACGGGCTCAAGCCAGTGCATCGCCGCATTCTCTACGCCATGCACGAGCTGGGTTTAGCCGCCGATCGCCCTTTCCGCAAGTGCGCTCGTGTGGTGGGTGAAGTGTTGGGTAAGTATCACCCCCACGGCGACACGGCGGTTTACGACGCCCTGGTGCGCATGGCCCAAGACTTCTCTATGCGCGTGCCGCTGATCAACGGCCACGGCAACTTTGGCTCTATCGACAACGACCCCCCGGCGGCGATGCGATATACCGAGTGTCGCTTGCAATCGCTGACTAGCGACTCGCTGCTGCAAGATATTGAGTCTGACACAGTCGATTTTGCCGACAACTTCGACGGTTCCCAGCAGGAGCCGGTGGTGATGCCCTCGCGGCTGCCCCAGCTGTTGCTTAACGGCTCTTCGGGCATTGCCGTGGGCATGGCGACCAACATTCCCCCCCACAACCCCGGCGAGCTAATTGACGGTGTAATTGCGCTGATCAATAACCCTGAGATCTCCACCGGCGAGCTGATGGAGATCATCCCCGGCCCCGACTTTCCCACGGGCGGGCAGATTCTCGGCCGCAGCGGCATTCGCGACGCTTATATGACCGGGCGCGGCTCGGTCACCATGCGCGGTGTGGCCAGTATGGAAACCATTGAGCACCGGGGACGGCCCGATCGCGAAGCCATTATCATCACCGAGCTGCCCTACCAGACCAACAAGGCGGGCATGATCGAGCGCATCGCCGAAATGGTGAACGAGCGTCGCCTAGAGGGCATTTCGGATATCAGGGATGAGAGCGATCGCGACGGCATGCGCATCGTCATTGAGCTAAAGCGCGACGCCTACCCCCGGGTAGTGCTCAACAACCTCTACAAGCAGACGCCCCTGCAAAATAACTTTGGCGTCAACATGCTGGCCCTAGTCAACGGGGAACCCCAGTTGCTCGGCATCAAGCGGATGCTGGAAGTCTTCCTTGAGTTTCGCGAAGAAACCATCGTTCGTCGCACCCGGTACGAGCTGCGTCGAGCTGAAGAAAAAGACCACATTCTCCAGGGTTACCTAATTGCCCTGACGAATTTGGATGCCATCATTGCACTGATTCGTAGGGCCGCCGACACCCCCGCCGCCAAGCAAGAGCTGATGGACACCTATAGCCTGTCAGAGTTGCAGGCCGACGCCATTCTGCAAATGCAGCTGCGCCGCCTCACCGCCCTGGAAGCCGACAAAATTCAGCAGGAACACGAAGAGCTGGTCGCCAAGATCACCGATCTGCAAGACATTTTGGCCCGGCGCGAGCGCATTCTCGAAATCATCACTACTGAGCTGGGTGAGCTCAAGGCCAAGCACGACAGCCCCCGCCGCACCGTGATCGAAATGGATGATGCGGAACTCACCGACATCTCCCTGATCGCCAACGAACAGGTGGTGATTCTCGTCACTGACCAGGGCTACATCAAGCGCATGCCCGTGGCCACCTTTGAGGCCCAGAGCCGCGCCACCCGAGGCAAGGCCGGGGCCAAAATGAAGGAAGATGATGGTGTGCAGCACTTCATCACCTGCTACACCCACGACTACCTGCTGTTCTTTAGCGATCGCGGTGTCACCTACGCCCTGCGGGCCTACCAGATTGCCGAAGGTTCGCGGGCTGCACGGGGTATGCCCATCGTACAAATGCTGCCCATCCCCAAAGAAGAGGCGATTACCTCAGTGCTGGCGGTGCGCGAGTTTACCGACGAAGACTACCTGGTCATGCTCACCCAGGGCGGCTTTGTGAAGAAAACCGCCCTGTCGGCCTTTAGCAACATTCGCACCAACGGGCTGATTGCCATCTCCCTCGAAGAGGGCGACCACCTTCGGTGGGTGCGTCTGGCCCGCAACACCGACAGCATTTTGATTGGCTCGCGCCGGGGCATGACCATTCACTTTAAAGCTAATGACGACCAGCTGCGGCCCTTGGGTCGCCCCACTCGCGGCGTGCGGGCGATGTCTCTGCGCGACGGTGACGAGCTAATCAGCATGGATATTTTGCCCAGCCAGGTGGTGGAAGCAGTGGTGCAGGCCACGGAGGCAGGCAGCAACAGCGACGATGACGACGATATCGTGACTAACGGCAGTGAGGGTGGCCCCTGGGTGCTGGTTATTACTGCGTCGGGCCTAGGCAAACGGGTGCCGGTGGCCAAGTTCCGTCTGCAAAACCGGGCGGGTCTGGGCCTCATGGCAATCAAGTTCCGCAAGCGCGACGATACCCTGGCCTCGCTGCTGGTAGTGGGTGAGGGCGATGAGCTAATGCTGGTGACTAACCGGGGCATCATCATTCGCCAACGGGTGAACGATATTTCGATTCAGTCGCGCCCGGCGACCGGAGTGCGGCTACAGCGGCTTGATGCGGAGGATGCGATCGCTGCAGTGGCCGTTGTGCCCCCTGCATTACAGGAAGAACCCTTCGAAGACACGGTAGAAGCGATTGTGGAAGCGATCGAGGAGGCTACTGAGGTATCCACCGAAGCCGCTGCCCAGGAAGAGTAAACCCTGAACATTCCCCATCCTTGGTGAAGTAAGTCGTCATGGCGGATCTTGGGTTAACTCACATTGCCTTGCCCGTTGCTGACGTAGAACGAAGCATTGCGTTCTATAAGCTCATGCAATGATGGAGGTGCTCCACCGCCGGATGAACCAGGTGACAGGGGTTAACGTCGTGTAGCTGGCTGACTAAACGCGCTCTTTTCGCTCGTGCTGATTGGCATGACAATGTGCAGCCGCTGTTAATTCCCTGGCCCACTTGGGGGGCGGCTGTAAAACCCGCGAGGCGGTGGATCGCTGTGTGACAACGCCTCGCCACGTTAAAATCAACGATATGTGAATGGGCTTCACTTAAGAAATTGGCTTTTAGGAGGTTTTCGGTAGCCATTCGCTGGCATCGTAGCAGTCACAAATCGCTAATCAGAGACTGCGATCGCTCATTGCCAATAACGTCAAACCCTTTGCCCCTGCTAGAACATGAACTAACCGCCAGACAGCATGAGGGTGCGATCGCTAATCGCCTTCAGATTGCGGCTCAAGTCATTGCGAATGTGCCGCTCAATCAGCGCCACTGGCATCGCTCGAGGAGGCCGAATCACCAGGTCATAGCCCAGGCAAACCACCTCGCTAGCGGCATTCTTCACCGGCTCTAGGGTCCACTTCCCCTCAAACTGGCGGAAGTCACCCTCTACCATCGAGAAGCGTAGTTCTTTAGGGAAAGCCTCAACCATATCTAGCACCACGCGGGCGCAAAACTTGATGTTGAGAAAGCACTGAGAGCCAATTTGCTCCAATCGAATGCCGCCGTTGGGATGACTCAGCCGCTGACTATGGGAAAGATTGGGGATAAAGCTCGACAGGTTGTTGTAGTCCGTCAGCACCTGCCAAACCTGCTCGGCTGTGGCTGGAATCTGGGTTGAGGCCAAAATACGGCGCTGCTGCCCCTCTAGCTTTTCGGTGTGGATGCTGACACCGGCTACTTGAGCAGAAACCTCAGCGTCTAGAAGCGCCGATTCAAAGTTAGTGTCAGGGGTTAGTGCAGTCATGGGTTAAAACCAGCCGTTAACGGTGTAGTTTGGCCAAGCCACCACGCCTGTGCCCAGAATACCAGCAAATTTTGCTGGCATGGTGTTGCCCCGATGAATTGTGGCCCTATGAACTGTGTAGCAATTTGTCATGGCATTCAAACTCAAGGGTAAAACAGGTCTGCCAGAGTTGAGAATCGATCGGCTGGCTCGACACCTTTATAGTGCCCCCCAACTGCTCCACTAGCCCACGGGCCAAGGCGAGGCCGGTACCGGTGCCAGCAATGCCGTCTTTGGTAGCATTGGAGCCCCGTCGGAACTTGTCAAAAATGTGGGGCAAGTCGCCGGCCTCAATGGCTGTCCCCAGATTACTGACTTGCAGGGTGACCCGCCCATTCTGGGCCTGATTGTCTGCTAGGGCAAAGGTCACAACCGTTTGGGGGGTTGAGTACTTGCGGGCGTTGCCTATCAGCTCTTTTAGCACTTTGGTTAGCCGCTCTGGATCGGTGGCTAGCAATACTGGCTTAGACGGTAGCTGTAGGGCCAGTGTTAGCTGAGCCTGGTCAAATTGTTCCTGAGATTGTTTGGCCATGTCAGTGAGCAGCTGGCCTAAATCTGTGGATTGGCGAACTTCTGCTGGAGCCTTAGACTCCAGAGTTTGCAGCATCAGCAGGTCGTTCACCAGGTTAATTTCGCGGGTGCACTGCTGTTCCAAAATATCCAAATACATAGCCGATCGCTCGGGGGTAAGATCGGGGCGGCGCAGCATGCGAATGGCCAGCATCATGCTGGTAAGGGGGGTGCGTAGCTCGTGGTTGAGGGTGCTGAGAAAGTCTTCTTTAAGGTAGTTGAGGTAGCGCAGCTGTTCGGTGTTGCGCTGGGCTTGCCCCTGGAGGTAGTGCTGGTGAAAGGCGATCGCGCCTAAGCTAGCCAAATTAGCCTGGGCGGAAGGCTCCACGCTTAGCCCCCCAACTCCCAGCAGTAGCATCGCTCCCTGAAACCCTGCCCCGTCTACAGCAATAGCGGTGCAGTGCACAATAGTGCGTAACCAGGCAGGTGTCTCTGCTTCATTCCGCAACAGCCCTGCTAGCCCCTTCTGCCAAGACAACCGAGCCTTGCCTGCCGCTTGGTCAATGGTTTGCTGAATGAGTTCTAAGGCTACGTGGCGCTGCCGATCTAGAGTCGAGCCGCTTTTGACGTCACCAAGTTGGTAGCTAGCAGTAGCTTCCCCTTGTCGCCAACAGGTATAGCTCAACCCGTGGTCAGGATAGCGGCAGAGCAGCAAGCAAGCCCCTGCTCCCAAGTGGGTGCCCAGCACCTCCGCCAAAGACGGCAAAATGTCAGGCTCGTTGAGTGTAGCAGCCAGAGCGTGAACCAGAGGCCAGGTTTCGCGCCCTTCACAAAGATTGGCGGAGGTAGAGGCTAGCCCTTCAGGAGGGCGAGCTTGGAACAAAACCGTCGGATTTTCCGAAGCCATGGGCAACCATCCAGCGAAGTATTCCTGACCTCCTGAGCCGGGGGTGGGTCTGGGCTAGCCCAACCTCACCTTCGACTACCTCTAGCCTATCTACTAACCTGCAAGGCAGTATCCGTGAATACGCCAATTTTTTGATCGCCTTCGCTCCGTAAAATCCGCAATCTCCGCCGCGACGGCCGAAGCCTGGTGTTTGACCATCGCAGGGTTCAGCTTTACGGCTTTTTCCTAGGCCGATGACGCTGCCTCTACACTAATTGTCAGCAGGACATTAGTATTAATGAAGTCAGCACTGGGGATGGCTAAACTTTCGCTACCCTGGCAAAAATTCCTTTCCTAGCGGGTTCCTATGGCACGGTCAAAGCAACCTTCGGCTTCTCCAGTAATTGGCACGGTTAAGGGGCCTGGCGAAAACGGCAACCAGTACGTGTTCATTACCGCCGACAACCGTCAGGTCAAAATCGGCGAGTTTGTCTACTACACCGTCGATCTAACGGATATTCCCAGCGCCCAAATTCTAGGCAAAATCTCCGATCGCCGCCTCATTGACCACCTGCCCGATCGCATCTTTGCCGATCCAGATATTAATCCTGAGGCGATCGCGGCATTGGTCGGCTTCACCCATCCCAACCCTGAAATCTACGAAGTCACTGTTGACGTGGTGGGCCACTTTCACCCCGCATTGGGGTTTATGAACCCTCGCATCGCCCCCGACCCCGGCGCTAAGGTCTGCCTAGCTGACGACGAAAGCCTGCGCCAGATTATCAACAAAAAGCAGCCCCAGGATGTGGGGTCTGCCCATATCGGCTCCCTGCTGCTGCGCCCCGGCGGGCGGGTACCTGTGGCGCTAGACGTGAAAGAGCTGGTGAGCACCCACATGGCAATCTTGGCAGGCACTGGCTCCGGCAAAAGCTACACGGCGGGCGTACTGATCGAAGAATTGCTCAGCCCCTATAACCGGGCAGCGGTGCTGATCTTTGACCCCCACGGCGAGTACGGCACCCTAGCTGACATGCGCGGCCATCCCAGCTTTGCCAGCGACGATGGCTACAGCCCAGAGGTCAAACTGCTCACTCCCGACGACATTCGTATTCGCATGTCGTCCCTTGACTACTACGACATTCTCACCCTACTGCCCGATATGAGCGATCGCCAGCAGGCAATTCTCAACAAGGCCTTTAGCCTGATCGGCAAGCACAAATTTGGCGAACACCGCTGGGATGTGCAGGATCTGATCTCGGCCTGCTACGAGTCCGATCGCACGACCGACGACGAAGGCAACGAGAAAACCGGCTCCTCGGCCCCGGCCCTAGAGTGGAAGCTGGGTAAATTGGAGCGATCGGACTACTTTCACCGCATGGAGCACCTGGCCCCGAAGGATCTGTTCGCCCCCGGCCAAGTTACCGTGCTGCAAATGAACGAGATCAGCCAGGAAGAGCAGCAGGTGATCTGCGCCGCCGTACTGCGTCAGAGCTACCAGGCCCGCATCAACACCGCCAAAGACAAAATCGCTGCCGATGACGAAAACTACCTACCCTACCCAGTGTTCATTTTGATCGAAGAGGCCCACCGCTTTGCCCCGGCCAATGAGCCGGCCCGCTGCAAGCAGGTGCTGCGGACTATCCTCAGTGAGGGCCGCAAGTTTGGCATGGGGGTGGGGCTGATTACCCAGCGTCCTGGCAAGCTCGACTCCGACGTGCTGAGCCAATGCATGAGCCAGTTCCTCATGCGCATCGTCAACCCGGTGGATCAGGACAGCCTCAAGTATGGAGTCGAAGCTGCTGGGCGCGACTTACTCAAAGAACTGCCCTCGCTCACCAAAGGTCAGGTGATCGTCTCGGGTGCCTGCGTCAATACTCCCGTACTCTGCCAGGTACGTAAGCGATTGACCAAGCACGGCGGAGAAACTATGAATGCCCCGGAAGCTTGGCTCAGCCACTTTCAAGGTCACCGTCAGCAGGCCCGCCAGCTAGAAAAAGCTGCTCCTGCTAGCACTGGTAAAAAGGCCGAAACCTTTAGCGGTGTGAGTATTGAGTAACATCAGTCGGCAAGCTAGGCGCTAAGCAAACGCTGAGGTGGCTGATTGAATTAATCCCGGCCGCTGAGGGCGCGGGCAGTTTCACGAGATTCTTGCTTGCGCTTGAGGCTTTCACGCTTGTCGTGGAGTTTTTTGCCCTTGGCTAAGGCAATAGTGGCTTTCACCCAGCCCCGCTGAAGATAGAGCTTAAGCGGCACCAGAGTAAGCCCCTTCTGCTCAACTTTGCCGATCAGCTTGCGAATTTCATCACGGTGCAGCAGCAGCTTGCGGGTGCGCTTGGCCTCGTGGTTGTAGGCCTTATTCGTCATGGTATGGGGTGAAATGTGTACATTGTGCAACCACAATTCCCCATCTTTGATGAGGGCATAGCCATCGCGCAAGTTGACCTTACCCTGGCGAATCGACTTCACCTCTGAACCCATCAGTTCTAGCCCGGCCTCGTAGGTTTCGAGAATTTCGTACTCATGTCGAGCTTGGCGGTTGTCACTGACAATTTTGTATCCATCACTTGAATCGGCCACCGTGTGTCCTCCTATTCCACCACCACCCGCCATTCATGCAGTTCATACTCGACACAGTGATGCTGAATCAACGGGTCGGCGGCCACAATGACGCGGGCTTCATCGATAGAATTAGCCCGGAATAACAGCATACCACCCCCATATTCAGCCCAGTAGCCACTCTTAGCAGCATGACCTTGGGCAATGAGATCTTTGACGTAGGCCACATGAGCCGGTACATGTTGGTCAAAAATGGCTTTGTTAACGACACCTTTTTCGATTTTAACGAACCAGGGCATAGCGGGACAGCGCAGAAAGTTTGTCTTACAGCTGACCTAGGGTAGATCGACCTGAAGATCGTCTTCGCTACCCAGGTGGATGGTTTTCACCCAGCGCAGTCGCTTGGGCCGCACCGACAGGCGCATTGCCATGGTACCGATAACCAGCAGCCAGTGCAGCATGTACAGATTACCCCACAGGGTCTGTAAACCACTCACCCAAATGGGCTGTTGCCGAATACGCCGCAAACCGCAAAACATACCTACCATAGACAGCGTCAGCGCCAGGCTGGATACAGGCAAAAACAGCGGCAGGCGGTGGCGCAACATGGCCATGGCAAAGTCAGGCAGAGCCACTGTCGGCAGGCCATACTGAATCATCCAAAAGGCAGCCATGTCAAAGGTTTTTGCCGGAGGTAAGCGGTGCTGAGCAATCAGCCGCCAGTAGTCTAGGTAGCGCTGGTAGCCTCCTTCAGCCCAGCGGTTGCGCTGGTGCCACAAGGCTAAGGGGCGCTCAACTCCCTCTTCGCCCACGGCGGGGTGTAGCAAAAACTGAATCTCCCAACCACTAAAGTGCAGGCGCAGGGTGAGATCGAGGTCGTCGGTGATGGTTTCTTCGTTCCAGCCGCCGCACCGGGCTAGGGCAGCCCGCCGCACAAACTGGCCGTTGCCTCGCAGTTCGCCAATGCCGCCGAGGCTAATGCGCTGCTGCTGAAAGTAGCTATCAAGGGCCATTTCGGCCTGCTGACCACGGGTCCAAAGATTTTTGGCTCGGTTGACCACAGCTTTTTGCAGCTGCACAGCACCAACCTCAGCTTGGTCAAACAAGGGCACGAGGTGGCGCAGTAGATCTTTGGGCACACGGGCATCGGCATCGAATACGCCAATGATGTCGCCTTTGGTATGAGGCCATACCTGGTTAAGCGCCCCTGACTTCCCCCCGCTGGATCCGGCGGGCCGACGCATTACCCGCAGTTGGGGATAACGGGTGGTGAGTTTTTGCAACCGCTGATGGGTGCCATCGGTGCTGTTGTCGTCGATGATCCAGACCTCGTATCGGCAGGCGGGATAGTCTAGCTGACAGAGGGCTGCAACCAAGGGTTCTATTACTGTTTCTTCGTTTTTAGCGGCCACCAGGAGCGAGACGTAGGGCCAAGTGTCCCAAGGAGAGCCTGCGATCGCCAAAGTTCGACCTTCAACCATCGCTTCATTAAGAGCCTCTTGGGTTACAGAAGATAGCGGTGGTGGCGACAGCAACGGCCGACCCAACAAAATTCGCAGAGCGTGGGTGGTGAGAATGGCCGTTAACCCCAGCACAACCCAACTGCCCCAAGAAACTAGGTGCAGCACAACGGTAAGACTCCACAGCACACTTAAGGTTAGGGCCGCCTTAGAACGACGACCGGCAAATCCCGGAAAATCTTCGATCTCCAACTCTTTGAGCGGAGTGTAGAAGCGCCTAGGGGAAAAGCGTCCGGGAAAATCAACCATGAACTCAGTTGGGGATCACAACAAAAACGACGATGGCCAGACCATGACACAGATCAGCACCTCATGCCAGCATGGCTTCGGCCTAGGTCTATCATCCTCGATTTTGTGGAAAATTTTAGTGATACCCCTAATACCATCCTGGGGAATGCTAGCTCTAGGTCGCGTCATCATCGGCAACCCGGCGAGGCAGGTATCCAGTATCCTAAGCATCTAACCTCGATGACCGTCCGAAAATTCGTTTGTTGAAACTTGACCTAAGGCCAGACCCATGAGTTTGACGTTTGAGGCAATTCAGCCCGCAGGCAAGCAGGATATCAGCGTTTACATGCCCTACTATCAGGGCAATAAGCGAAACGCGCTGCCTTACGCCATTTCTCTTTATAAGCAGGGCAATCTGGAGGGAGAGCGGCAAATTGAGGGCAGCAATAGCATTGCCTTTGTAGCCACCTGGAATGTGTCTGTGCTACCGGCAGACTTGACCCGCTGTCGCATGCAGTTTGAGGGTGACAACGATCTCAGCTACGAGATTACAATGGCGACCTTTGAGTTTGTGGATTTTTTATTTGACGTGATCGTAGCGCTGCGCCAGAAGCGCCCGGCAGATTTTTCCCAAGGGTTTTATCGCAAGCTGTTGCGCTTGGATGAGTAGGACAACCGCAAGGCTAGCGCGGCTCTAAGAGTCGGTTGAGCGGAGTGGTTATGAGATACCTGACGCTGACATCCGTATAAGGTGGCAGAATGGGGGAGGTGCTGTGCCCACTGACCTGTTTGACCAGATTGCTTTGTAGCGTCGAGGTCAGGGAGCAGTGCATTACCCCCATGGAGGACTTGTGGCGTGCCCAGTTCAGCGAAGCGTTTGGTGATTGGTTCAACCGAGTCGTACAGCGGCAAATCGGCAATTTTACTGGGTGTGGGACTCCAGCTTCAGGTGTTGGGTATGGACATTGGGTTTGGTAAACCCATGGGCAACTCGATCAACGGAGATGGGAAAGACCCGGATCTAGACTTCATTGTCGATACGTTAAAGCTGCCAGCGGCGCGATTTTACCCACCGGCGATCTCATTGACCGAAGCTACTGTGGCCGATCGCCTAGTGCTTGACGGTCAGCCTCCAGCTAGCTACAGCTTGCTGAAGTACGCCGAACAGCGGGGCGAAGATTTATTGCTGCTTGAAGGGCCTGGCAATCTAACTGAGGGCACGCTACTAAACCTGTCTGTGGCCCATATCGCTGGCGATATTGACGCAGCGGTGCTGCTGGTGACGCGCTACGATTCGCTGCTGCTGGTCGATCGCCTACTGGCTGCCAAGGCCCAGCTGGGCTCGCGCCTGATCGGAGTAATTATCAACGATGTGCCTACGGATGCGGCCGAGGCCTGCGCTGAACTAATTCGTCCTTTTTTGGAGAATCAGGAAATTCCAGTGCTGGCGGTGCTGCCGCGATCGCCCATCATGCGCAGCATTACTGTGCGCGAAATTGTCGCTCGGCTTAATGCTGAGGTGCTGTGCTGCTCCAACCGCCTTGACCTGATGGTAGAAACCCTCACTATTGGGGCCATGAACGTGAACTCAGCCCTGCGGTACTTTCGCAAAGCCACCAACATGGCGGTGGTGACGGGGGGCGATCGCACCGACATCCAGTTTGCGGCGTTGGAAACCTCTACCCAGTGTTTAGTGCTAACTGGCCAAATTCCTCCTTCCCAAGAGATTTTAGAGCGTGCTTCGGATCTAGAAGTGCCGATTGTCTCCGTTGACTCTGACACCCTGTCTACCGTGGAGCGCATCGACGAGCTGTTCGGCCAAGTGCGCCTGCATGAGCCCATTAAGGTACGGTGCATTCAGGAGTTGGTAGCTACCCACTTTGACCTAGACCGTCTGCTGCACTTGCTCGATCTCAAACTGCCAGTTTCGGCTACCTGAGATTCGCTGACCTAGAGACAGGGTGTAGCCTAGCCCGTTTGGTCTGATACAATGAAGCGCGTTATTCTCGCATTCGGTGCAGCCTTTGAGTCAGTCCATGGAAGCGTCGCTCGAATCCGCTAAAGTCGACACGTTTTTACAGGAACTTGCGGCCATTCAACAGTCGGGTTCCAAGCGGGTGGCTATTTTGGGGTCGCGCCACGTGCCGATTACCCACCAGCAACTCATTGAGCTAATGACTTATGCGCTGGCCCTCGGGGGAAATCGCATCATTACCTCGGGGGCAACTGGCACCAACTCTGCCGCCATTAAGGGGGCGATGCAGGCCGATCCCAACCTGCTCACCGTAATTTTGCCCCAGAGCCTCGCCCGTCAGCCGCGCGAGTCGCGCGAGCAGCTAGAGCAGGTCATGCACTTGGTCGAGAACCCGGCCAACGACGCCATGGCTTTGGCCGAGGCGAGCGCGCTGTGCAATCAGGAGATCATTTCTCGCTGTCAACAGCTGGTCTGCTTTGCCTTTCATGACAGCCATACCCTGCTGAAAACCTGCCAGGATGCGGAAGACCAGCGCAAGATTGTGACGCTGTTTTACTTCGACTAGCGATTCTCGGGAAGTTAGAATTGACAGGTTTAGAGCATCCCAGCGTTCTAACTTGCCAACCTGCTAATGTCCCATCTGTTGACCCCACAGCAAAAACTTAGCGAGGATAGTAATTCATGGCATCTTTGATAGCTATGCCAGGGTTTTTGCTGGTTAGCATTGGGCTGGCGGCGCTGCTGGTTTATCTGCCCTTTTTTGTCGTAGGCTATGGGCGATTTGCGGTGGGCTATGACCAGGCCGCCCCTCGGGCCATGTTGTCCCAACTGCCACCCTACGCGCAGCGGGCTACCTGGGCCCATGAAAATGCCTTTGAGTCGATGATTTTATTTGCCCCAGCGGCGCTAATGGCCTATGTTACCCAACAGCAGTCAGGGCTGGCGTTGGGAGCTGCGATCGCCTATCTGATCGCCCGCACCCTGTATCCGGTGGCGTATATTTTGAATGTGCCGATTGGGCGATCGCTGATGTTTGGCGTCGCCAACCTGAGCACCTTCACCCTCTATGTCTTGAGCTGTCGGTCGGCCTTGATGTAGTCTGTTGGTGCGCAGATACTCAACGGTACCCATGGCTTCTAGCTTTTCCTTTGATATCGTCAGCGATTTCGACCGCCAGGAACTGGTCAACGCCCTCGACCAGACCCGGCGGGATGTAATTAGCCGTTACGACCTGAAAGACACCAAAACCACCATTGACCTGGCGGACAGCACCATTACCATCGAAACCGCCAGCGACATGACCCTGGATGCGGTCAAAGATTTGTTGTATCAGAAAGCAGCCAAGCGTAATCTTTCCCTCAAGATCTTTGAGTTCGGTGATGTGGAAGCGGCCAGCGGCACCCGCGTACGCCAGACCATCACCCTCAAAAAGGGCATCGAGCAGGAGATGGGTAAGCAAATTACCAAGCTGATCCGCGACAACCTCAAAAAGGTGACCGCCGCGATTCAAGGGGACGCGGTGCGGGTAACTGGCAAGTCTAAGGATGACCTACAACAGGCTATGCAGCTGGTGAAGCAGGAAGACTGGCCCGTGGCGGTGCAGTTTACCAACTATCGGTAGGAACCATTGGTAGGGCGATCGCCCCTTCCTGCCAGGGCACTCTAGAGAATGCTGCCTTGGGAACCTTCTGCCATGACCGCCGAACTTACCAAGACCGAACTGGGGACCCTGGGCGAAACCCTGGTGGCCAACTGGCTAACAACCCAAGGCTGGCGACAGTGCGATCGCCAGTGGCACTGCCGCTGGGGCGAGCTCGATCTGGTGATGGCCCAGGGAGCCGCTAACGCCAGCGGCCAGCTTGCCTTTGTCGAAGTCAAAACTCGCAGTCAGGGCAACTGGGATGCCTACGGCCTGATGGCGATTACCCGTAGCAAGCAGACCAAGCTATGGAAAGCCGCCCAGCTCTACTTGCTCAAACATCCCCAGTGGGACGAGGCCACATGCCGATTTGACGTAGCCCTAGTAGCTTGCCGGAGCGGTCAGCAACCACCAGCCAACCCCGCTAAACACCTGTCTGTGGATAATGCCCGCTATCTGGTGCTGCAAGACTATATCGAATATGCGTTTGATGGGCCTGATCGCTGAGAACCTCGAGGTCAAACAACTGCGGCCTCAACAAAGGCAATTCTTAATTAAATAATAACGCCCTATTAGCAGCATTCGGGCATTCATAGTCTAAGCTGCTATATAGAGGTATAGTCGTTGTCCTGCCTCTATCCCTAGCGTCTGCATCCAGCCAGTGGGCTAGAGCAGGCTGCCTACCGTACTTCCCAGTTCGCTGTTTCTCTGGGAATGCCCTATGACCAAGTTTGCAATTTATGTCTGCCCGACCGGAAGCCTAGCCGAGCAGATCAAGCGGTTCTTAGCCGAGCATAGAGAGACAGCAGCACCCCTTCAGCAAGGCCCAGATGCTTGCTGCTTGCTAATTGAAGGCTTTGAAGAGCAATCTGGTGCGGCCCCAATCTATACCCGCAGCCTCGATCGCGCCTACAACCGGGGCCTAAAAGCGCGCCCGACTCCGGTGGTGACCCTACAGGGTCTAGTGGTCAAACCCGACTGGAGCGGTCTGGCGATTACTTCTCCCTGGCTGAAGCAGGTGATGGTGAATTTTGCCTGCACCGTGAAGTCGCCCACTCGCAAAATGCCTCTCCGCATTCAAGATGAGCTGGGTCTGCCCTTGGCCTATGGCTCTAACCGCAAAGACAATAAGGCCATAGTCACCCAGGCGAAAGCAGCTATTGACTGGAAAACTCCCACTCAGTGGGAAATGCGGTTTTACCAGCAGTTAACCAATCAAAGCTGGAAGTGCCACAGTAGCTGGGATCTAGGTGAAAGCCAGCCTGCGGTTCTGGAAGCCTCGGTAAACTAGAGGTACGCTGCACAGCCCTGACCCTTGGCGATCGCCCCCGACCCAACCCTGCCCCACATCACCCTGGTGCTGGCCATGAGCTTGGACGGCAAGATTGCCGATGCCCAGCGCAGTGCCGCCCGATTTTCCTCGGCGGCCGACCTGGCTCACCTGGAGGAAAAAGTGGCAGCAGCGGACGGGGTGCTGTTTGGGGGGGGAACCCTGCGGGCCTACGGCACTACCCTGAGCGTGCGCAACCCAGACCTGCTGGCCCAGCGGCGACAGCGGCACCAGTCTGGTCAACCCGTGCAAATTGTCTGGTCGCCCTCGGGCAACCTCGACCTCAAGTTTCGGTACTTTCAGCAGCCGGTCCCTAGAGGGCTAGTCACGACTGCCGCTGGGGCTCAGCGCTGGGCAGAAACGGGGCTGTTCGAGCACATTTGGACAGTGCCCGAAGCCAAAACCCAGCCCTGGGATTGGCCCTGGATCTTAGCCCAGTTGAAAGCGGCGGGTATTCACCACCTAGCCCTATTGGGCGGGGGCAGGCTGACGGCAGAGTTGCTGAGTCACTACTGCGTCCACGAGATATTTATAACGGTGTGCCCGCTGATCTTGGGTGGGGCCACGGCCCCGACCCCGGTGGATGGCGCAGGTTTTTTGGTGGCGTTGGCTCCCCGATTGCAGTTGCTCTCCCATTGGGTGGTAGCAGGGGAGGTGTTTTTGCACTATCGGGTCGGGGATTCGCCTTCAGAAGAAGGTAACTCGTAGCCAAGCGATCGCTCTATGGTCTAAGGCATCCTTGTACTGGACAGTCGAAACTCCCAAACCCAACCCAGCCTGCTTCTGCACCACACGATAAATTCCTTTACCCTGGAGAATAACCAATCCTCTCTTACTGACGAATCATCCATGGGCTATCCCTCTGTGCCGTCGCTGACCGCTACCTGGCTGCGCTCCATTGATGAGGTTCCCGAGGCCGTGTGGGATGAACTGGCCCAGCCCCTCGTTACACCGTTTCTGGAGTGGAGCTGGCTGCACAACATGGAGCGATCGGGCAGCGTGGGGGCCAATGCGGGCTGGCTGCCCTGTCATCTAGCTCTCTGGCAGGGCACAACCCTGGTAGGAGCCGCTCCCATGTATCTAAAAGGCCACAGCCGAGGTGAATTTGTCTTTGACCATCAGTGGGCCGATCTGGCTGAGCGTCTGGGGGTAGAGTATTATCCCAAGCTGCTGGGCATGTCGCCTTTTACCCCAACGGAGGGCTATCGGTTTTTGATTGCTCCCGACGCCGACGAAGCAATCGTTACTCGGGCCATGGTAGAGGTGATTGATGGGTTTTGCGATCGCAACCAAATCTCCGGCTGCCACTTTCTCTACGTTGACCCCGAGTGGCGGGCCACCATGACCCAGCTGGGCTATTCGGAGTGGCTACACCACAGCTACGTGTGGCAAAACCATGGGTTCAAAGACTTTGACGACTACCTGGGCATGTTCAACGCCAACCAGCGGCGCAACATTAAGCGCGAGCGCAAGTCGATGGCAACGGCGGGCCTGCGTCTGGAGGCGATCGCCGACGATGCCATCAGCAATTCTCTGTGCGACCAGATGTACGACTTTTATGCTGACACCTGCGACAAGTTTGGCTGGTGGGGCAGCAAGTACCTGAGCCGCAAATTCTTTCACCTGCTGCACCACGACTACCGCCACCGCATGGTGTTTTTTGCCGCCTATGGGGAAGACGACAGCAACCCGGTAGGCATGTCGTTTTGCCTGACCAAAGGCGCTCGCCTCTACGGCCGCTACTGGGGCTCAACCATGGAGATGAATAACCTGCACTTCAACGCTTGTTACTACGCGCCGATCGAGTGGGCGATCGCCCAAGACATTACCCTGTTCGACCCCGGAGCTGGGGGCCGCCACAAAAAACGGCGAGGCTTTCCGGCCCTGGGCAACTACAGCCTGCACCGGTTCTATGCGCCGCGCATGAAAACGCTGCTGACCCGCTACATCGCTGAGGTCAACGAGCTAGAGCAGCAGGAAATTGACGCCATCAACGCCGAGCTACCGCTCAAACTGCTGCCGGGAGGCAGCCCTGGCCCTGAAGCGCAGAGCTAAACTCATGCGGCCACAACGCAGCCGAGCTATAGCCTCGAAGGCTGACTTGCCTACTAGAGAACTGAGGCGGCAGCTCGGCACGCTACCATAGAGAGTCCTAACGTTGTAATGCCAGGCCGCGATCGCGATGGCCTCACCCACGATGACTCTACCCCCCAGCACCCAACCCATCGACAAAGCCCAGCGCCAGGCTCTCGATGACCAACTCTCGAAGCGCTACATTGAGCTAGACCCAGCGGGCTATTTTTTAATTTATTTAGACCTGGAGCAGGGGCTAATTTGCGCCAAGCACTTTGCCAACATCATTAATGACAAAGGGTTAGCCTGTGACCCCGCTACCGGCAAACCCCTACCCGTGCGCGGCCCTGTAGAGCGTATACCCACTTGCACCTATAGCGGTCGCACAGCCAAAGAACTCTGTATTGCTATTTTTGAGGATCCAGCTCGTCTCTGCCCCATCACCTATCTCGATCATGCGGCTTATTTAGGGCGCGAATTTATGCGGGCCGAGGCAGCTCTCAGCGCTGGCGAATCCTATATTCAAGATTGAGTCTATGGGGCGAGGTCATCTATTGAAAGGCACTAGTTCTATGCCTGGATTGCCCTTGCCATTCTCAGAATTTAGCTAATGAACTCTAGAGGCTAATAGCTGCTCTTCTAGCGCTGCGATGCGGTTGTACGCAGCTGTGAGCTGGGCCGTTAATCGCTGAATTTGTACGTCTTGAGAAAAATTCGTTTCGGTGCTCTGGCGGTCTAGATCGAGATAGCTGCTGTCGAGCAAAATATCTTTGTGCTCGCACACGCTGTCCAACATACTGGGGCTGTGGCGAGGGGCGTTGCCGTAGGCAAAGCGACTGATAGTCGGCTCACCAGGGGTAACCGAGCAGGACTGGGTCGAAATTAGGGCTGCAACCTGATCGTTGACCTGATCAATCATCTGATGCAGGGCGTCAATTTTATTTGTCAGAAGAGTGACCTGGGTTTGCATAGAATCCATGTGACGCCTGCTTTTTTAAATTTCTCTCCTCATCCTAGACTCAAGCTAATAAATCACATGGGGTCTCCTGAATCATTTAACCTTTATTCGCTAGGACTGCTGTGATATTTACAGCTGCTATAAGGCAGCTTAACTAAACTCAAAAGTAGCTAAGAAACGTCTGGCTTTGTAAACATATTTGCCGAGATTGTTACACCTTGCCCTTCAATGATTTAGCACCGTAGAGGGTTTCTATTTAGGAAAAAAATGCCTTTTTAACTGTCTCACGCTGCTTGGCGGCGATCTATCGTCGGCAGCCCGCTGGGTTTACGGTGTGCGTCCAGTGGTCGGCGTTACCTTTAGGTCACCCAAGGACTGATTAAAATGCCGATGAAGGCGATCGCCCCTAGCCCAGCCAGAATGTAGGCCACCACCAGAGCTGGAGACCGCCGCGATCGGTAAACTAGGTCGTTGCGTTGAATACGCTGGAGCTGGTAGTTATGGTCGAGGGCTGCGCCCAACAGTGCAAAAGTACCCAAGGCCACGAAAGATAGGCCTAAAACACGGGTTAACCGCAGGGGGTTCACTGCGTCTCCCAACGTTTGGTGAATGGCCGCCACAATGCGCTCAATTCCGAAGCCGAAGCCAATTAGGGCCAGTGCCGTGCGAATCCAGGCCATTAGAGTGCGCTCTTCGGCGGCGCGATTGCGCTCTTTGGCCAGTTCTATTGCTGGGTTAGGCTCTGGGGTAGACACACTCATGGCAGCACCAACCAGGGTAGACAAGCAAGCGGCTCAGCGGAACTATCCTACGCTCAGGTTGGCTCACTCTTGAGCACGAATCCATTTCTGGCGCTGCGTGGTTACTCTAACCTAGGGGTCAAATCAGCGGCAAGCATGGTTCTGACGTTTGCCTTGCCCATTTCAAACCGCCAACCTTTCAACCCACAACCGATCGCGCCAACGGCAATTTCAGCTATGAGTGATGCCCCATCTCCCCTGATGAACACCACCAACGAGCTAGCTCGGGAGCGCAACCGCGCCGCAGCCGAACGTACTCTCAACGCTTGGACTGGAATTTGCCTGGGCTTAATTGGGTTTGGAGTGGCGTTTGAGCAGATTGCCCGTGGCCTGCGGCGGCAGGCGGCATCGGTAGCTATCATAGCCAGCCCAAACCCTGCCTTGGTGGGCCTGGGGTTCGTAGGCCTGGGTCTGTTGCTGCTGGGGTTGGCGCTGGTTCAGCACTGGCTAACTCTCAGTGCCCTTGAGCAACAAAGCGACGTGCTGCTGTCGATTAAGACGCTGAATCGTTGGGCAGTGGTTGCTATTGTGCTGGTGGGAATCGCGGGGTTAGGAATAAGGCTATTGCTGCCCTAAGCCTTTCTTACCCCAGCAGGTCAAAGCCCAACCAGCCCAAAGCCAGAGCACCGGTCGCAAAAATTGCTAGCCCCATAGCTGCTGCCAAAGAGCGGCGGGGTCGGTATCGATAGTGGGGCGATCGCAGGCGTGCCCTTTCGGCCTGATAGTCGGCGATCGCAAACCCCAGGCTCAGCACTCCCAGACCGATATACACCAAGCTAAGACCATAGGCCCACCCATTGATATCGCGGGCGCCATAGTAGGCACCGAGCGCCGCCAAGATTTGCTCAAGCCCCAGACCGAGGCCAATCAGCGTGAGACTGTTGCGCACAAAGGACAGTAGGGAGCGATCGGCGGCTAGGCGGTTGCGATCGCGGGCGAGATCGTCCTGGGCCTGAGGTGGATAAAGGCTCGACATGGCAGGCCAAAGCTACTGAAGATGCAAGGCAATGTCCAAGCGATTACTGCGGCTGGGTCTCTGACATTTGGGTTTCCTGCTCAACCCAGTCTTGCCCCACCCGAATTGTAATGTCGGAGCCAAGGTCACCCGTTGACTCAGACAGGGCCAGTCCTACCCCCAGCAGAGACTCGACTGTACGGGCACTGTCGACATCGCCGCGCTGAGCCACAACTTCGGTGCGGGCCATGGTGGTTGACAAGTCGTCGATAATGTAGACATTGCTAAAGCCGTTCTCGCGCAGGTAGTTGGCTACCGAGGCGGCCTGATCGGGCTGACCAGAGGCATTCTGCACCGCAATAGACAGATCGGCCACGTAGTTGCTCTGGGAATTGTCGGCGTAGATGCTCACCCCTTCAGCCTGAAAAAAGTTTTGCATGACGGTGGCCGAGGCTTCCCAGTTAGGGAGCCAGTAGCTGGCGTTAAACTCGGCTGCGGTGCTAAACCGGCCGGGCAGCATCACCATTTGCAGCTGGTTAGACTCCATTTCGAGGCCAAAGTTGGCGATCGCCAGCATTTCCTCCAGGGTGAGGTTGGTGTCGACGTAGCGCTCTATCACCCGCAGCGCTTGGGGCAGCTTGGTCAGCACGGTGGGGTTGGTCAACCGCTCCCGCAGCGCTTTCAGCAGCATTTGCTGACGCTGCACTCGGCCAATGTCACCGCTGTCTTTGCGGTAGCGCGCAAACTGCTCAGCTTGGTCGCCGTTGAGGGTCTGCCAACCGGGATACAGATCGATGTAGAGGCCCTGGGTGCGATCGGTGTACTCCATGCGGGTAGGCACGTTGACCTCAATGCCCCCCACTAGATCAACCATTTCACGAAAGGCGGTGGTGTTGATGCGCACGTAGCGATCGATCTGAATGTTGGCCAGGTTGTAGCCCACGGTTTGAGCAACCAGTTCTGGGCCACCTAACACGTTGGCCTGGTTGATTTTGTCCATCCCAAAGCCCGGAATTTGCACTCGGGTATCGCGAGGAATGGACATGACGTTGAGGGTGCCGGCTTCGGCATCGACCCGCACCAGCAGCAGCGTATCGGTTCGCCCCGCAAAAGTGTCTTCGGAGTTGGGTTGAGCATTGGGCACCTCATCAATGCCCATCACCAAAATATTGACCGGGCGCGTCACCTGGTAACGAAACCCCGCCTGCCACAGATCGCCAAAGTTGGCGGCACGATTGGTGTTGCCACCCATGAAGTCGGGCAAGGGCACCGTGAGGGCGATCGCAGCCCCCACCACAGCCGAAGCCGCCGCCGTTCCCACAAACAGGCTACCCCACAGCAGCGACTTGACCAGGCGGCGGGCCACTCCCGAGGCAGGGGCTAATTCATCAGCCGAGGAGGCAGGTTCAGTCGGCTGATTGTCTGAGGTGGCCTCATCGGCCTGTTCAGCGTCGGAAGATCGGCTTTCTGTAGAGTCGACGTTCTGCAAAGGGGTTGTCATGGATACCTGCTTAACTTGCTGCGACGCCCTACCACCATAGCCCCTGCCACGACTGTCTAATGTAGCCTCAGCATGGGTTTTAGACTCAAATTTCACCGCTCATAGGCAGGATCGGGGACACCCCCCAACAACCCATTAAAACTTCGCACCAGGTTAATGTGTTAATCAATATTAAGCGAATTTCGCCCTGAAGTCCCTTTCTAAAGGGTAGGATTGAGCCACTTTTATAGGTGACCGTGAGGCCACCGTTATGACTTAAAACCCAAGGGAAACTTCTATGGCGGCGCTAATTCCTATTATTTTGGCGGGGGGAAAGGGCGAGCGGTTTTGGCCCGTGAGCCGTTTGGCTCGGCCCAAGCAGTTTTTGTGCCTAGACGGCAGCGATCGCAGCCTGCTGCAAGCCACCGCCGATCGCCTGCTGCCCCTGGCCAACGGCTGGGAAAATATGTGGGTGATTACCGCCGCTCACCTGGCCGATCGGGTTCGTGAACAGCTGCCTGAACTGCCCGAAGCCAACCTGCTGGTCGAGCCGGTGGGTCGCGATACGGCTCCGGCAGTGGCCTGGGGCACCCTAGAAGTCGCCCAGCGCTACGGCGACGACGCCCTGGTGGGGTTTTTCCCCGCCGACCACTGGATTGCCGACCAAGAGGCATTTTGCCAGACCCTAACGGCGGCAGCTGAGCTGGCCACTAGCCAAGGGGCGATCGCCACCTTGGGCATTACCCCCACCTACCCCGCCACTGGTTATGGCTACATCGAGCAGGGGGAGGCAACCGGCACCTACGGCAGCCTCAGCGCCTATACCGTCAGCCGCTTCACCGAAAAGCCCGACGCCCCCACCGCCCAAACCTTTATCGACAGCGGCCGCTTCAGCTGGAACAGCGGCATGTTTATCTTCCCCGCCGGGGTTATGGTCAACGAGCTGAAAACCCACGCCCCCGCTCTGATGCAGGCCCTGATCGCTGAAGGGGTTGACGCCTACCCCAGCCTAGATAAGCTCAGCATTGACTACGCCGTCATGGAGCACACCGATCGCGCTCAGGTGATGCCCGTCACCTTTGGCTGGGATGACCTGGGCGACTGGAATGCGGTAGAGCGCCTGCTAAAGCAGCCCGGTGAGAAAAATGTCGACTTAGCCACCCACGTCGCTCTTGACACCGAGGGCAGCATTGTTTACTCCGCTGACCCCGACGAGGTCATTGTCACCATTGGCCTAGAGGATGTGGTGATTGTGCGCGACGGCAACGCCACCTTAATCGTGCGAAAAGACCGCACCCAAGACATCAAGGCGGCGGTGAAGCAGATCGGTGCAGAGGACCGCTTTCAGCACCTACTATAACCCTATCTGCTGGCCGCCGGACTTCTCTAAACTGGATGCAGCGTAGGGGAAGTTGCCCAGGGATCCCGTGCCTTATATGGAGAACGTTCCAGGTTGGACAGCGGTTGATATAATTTCGGGATCAGCCGTTTATACCTGCGCCATGCTGCGGAACTCTGTGGCATGCGGCAGCTTGGAACCATGCATCCAACCATTGACGACATCGACTTTCAAGCCCGCCAGGGGAGTGTAGCCGCCATCATTCAAATTTTGAATGATCACTTTGCTGACGAGGGCATCCGCACTCGCGCCATTCAAGACAGCGGTATTTTGCAGCTGCTGGTTGAGGCCCCCAGCGCCGATGCCCTGCCTCGGGAGACGGTGGTTGACCAGGTGCGCAACGTGCTGGAGTCGATTAGCCCCCGCGGTATCAATCGGGTGAATATTAACAGCCGCATTGTGCAAGAGCAGCAGCTGCTGTGGCTAGATGAAATTAAGCGTGACCCCAAAAACAGCCTGCTCTGGTCAGAGCCGATTGTCCTCAAACAGCCGAACCCGGTGGCCCGGATGTGGCGAGACCTGCGTGCCCCGCGCCAGCGCAACCCGTTTTTGGATGATGTGTATAAAAAAAAGCCGGCTTCGAGCCGCAGCTCCTTTTGGCGCGGGTTAGTGGGCGGTGCCAGTCTGGCGCTGCTGCTGCTGCTGGTAGGATGGGCGACTAAAGACTGGCTGGGCGTTGACCTACAACCCCAATCGCAGGTCAACCCAACCAGCGAACCACCCTCTACCCCGGCTCCCCAGGTGCCCGTCGGGCAAGATCCCTTTGTGCTGGCGGTGCGCATTGCTCAGCAGTCGGTGGAAGACGGTAAATCAGCAGCCACCGCAGCCGCATGGCTAGATCTGGCGGTGCGCTGGCAGCGAGCGGCCGATCTAATGTCTGAGGTGCCGCCCGAGGACGAGCGCTACCCCGTTGCCCAAGATCGGGTGCAGACCTACACCGCCAATAAGGTCAAGGCTCTGGCTGAAGCCGAAAAATTCTAAGGGAATCAACACAAACCTGAGCAATTGCCGGGCGCTATGCAGGTCTCAAGCAGGCCAATGCAAGGGGCGCATAATGGCAGGGCTGGCACCTTGGCAAATTTGCTATATCAAGAATATTAGCCATTCTGTATAGCGCCATGCCCCCCGTAAAAACATCGTCCTCGGTCTCTGCCGCCTCTTCTTCAGCTCGCAACGCTTTAGAAAACCGAGAAGACTTTAGCCTCTGGGCTGAAGCCGTCAAGCAGCAGATGCTAGAGGCGCTGCAAAAGCGTCAGCGTAGCAACTAAGGGTATTTGCTGAACCGATCGCTGAAGCCCCTATTGCCTCAATTAGGCCAACTGCTTGAGGCTGCGATCGCGCCAGTGTTGACTCCGCCAACTGCTGGGAAGCTAGCTGTTCTATTGAGATCCCCTGGGTCACCTCCACAAAGGCATTTACCCAGGGGATTTTTTGGGGTGGAGTCAGGGTTTAGCGATCGCTCCCCACACTCGCCAGAATCCGCTCGGTGAGTTTCTCCGGCACCGGGTCAAGGTGGTCGTAGGTCCACTTAAAGAAACCTACGCCCATGGTCAGCGACCTCAGCTCTAAGATCATGGTCTGCATTTCGGCCTGGGGCAGGTGGCCGGTGACCACATCCCAGCCAGGCCAGTCGGACTTGGCCTCGTAGCCAAGAATTTGCCCTCGCCTGCCGGTAATCAGCTTCAGCACGTTAGAGGTATAGCTACTAGGCACCGAAATTTCGACCAGGTCAATGGGTTCGAGTAGTGTGGGGGTGCAAGCCGCCAAGCCCTCCTGCATGGCAATGCGGGCGGCCTGCTTAAAGGCATTGTCGGAGCTGTCAACGTTGTGATACGAGCCATTCGTTAACGTCACCCCCACATCCACCACCGGAAAGCCCAAGGGGCCGTGGTCGAGGTATTCACGCACGCCGGTTTCGACACTGGGATGTACTGCTTGGGCACTACGCCGCCCACAATGGTCTCGCTAAAGGCAAAGCCGTCGCCGCGCGGCAGCGGCTGAATGGATAGGTATACGTCGCCAAACTGACCGTGGCCGCCGCTCTGGTGTTTATAGCGTCCGTGGACGGCCTCTTTGGCCTGACGGATAGTTTCTTTGTAGGGCACCTGGGGCAGGTGGGTGGCCATGGGTAGGTTGTATTTACGGCTGAGGCGATCGATCGCCAAATTTAAATGCACATCCCC
Organism: Leptolyngbya sp. FACHB-60; assembly: GCF_014695775.1. Classification (GTDB taxonomy): domain Bacteria; phylum Cyanobacteriota; class Cyanobacteriia; order Phormidesmidales; family Phormidesmidaceae; genus Nodosilinea. The sequence goes on from NZ_JACJOX010000016.1 coordinate 144,054, forward strand.
CTGGCCCCAGAGAATCACCTCGTGGGTGTCGCCGTGCTGCTCCCAAAAGAGCGAGGGGTCTTCTTCGAGCAGTTTGGTCAGGGCAGCGCTGAGCTTGACCTCATCGCTGCGCTTGGCGGAGGTAATGGCCAGGGCGTAGACCGGCTCAATGACTGGAGCCTTGGGCAGCAGGGTATTGAGGGTGCCAGTTGTCAGGGTATCGCCGGTTTGAGCCCCCTCTAGGCGGGCGACGGCAACAATGCGACCAGCCTCTGCTCGGGTCAGGCTGGTTTGCTGGGTACCTGTCAGGTCGTAGAGCCCCCCCATGCGATTCGCGCAGCGATCCGTTCCGGAATCGCCGTTCAGGCTATCTCCATCCTTGAGTTCGCCACACCAGACCCGCACCAGGGAAAGCTTGCCGCCCTGGGGCGTGTAATAGGTTTTGAGCACCTGAGCTAGGGTGTCGGTCTCGCACGTGATGCCTCGCTTCTCGCAGGTGACCTCTGGGGCCGGGGCTTCTTTCACCAAGGCATCGAGCAGGGGTCGCACGCCGTAGTCGCTTAGGGCCACGCCGATAAACACCGGAACGATGAGGTCGGCCCCCAGCTCCATTCGCAGGTCGTGGACAATTTCCTCTTCAGGGGGCGCAATGTCCTCCAGCAGTTCTTCTAATAGATGGTCGTCATAGTCAGCTAGGGCTTCTAGCATCTCAGCGCGGGCAGCCTCTTCCTCGGCCTGTAGCGCGGCGGGCAGCGGCACGGGGTCAGCGGCAGCGCCAGGATGGTAGTGGAAGGCTTGTTCTGTAACGAGATCAATAAAGCCTACTAACTCGTGATTTTGGCGAATTGGGTACTGCTGAGGGATCACAGGTCGGGAGGAGATCTGACGCAGGGCCGCCAGCACTTTAGCAAAAGTGCCGTTGGCGCGATCAAGCTTGTTAATCCAGATTAGATGGGGAATTTCCCAAGTATCTAAAAATTGCAGCAGGGGCGAAAGGGTGAGCACTTTGTTGGGGTCGGCTTCGCAGACCACGATCGCCGCATCGACCCCCATCAGGGCATGGTTAGTCTCCTGCTGAAGCTCCACCGAGCCAGGGCAATCGACAAACGTAAAACAAATGCCGCCGTACTGAGTACTGGCGGCATTGAGTTCTACGGTCATATGGCGGGTGCGGGCCTCCGGGCAGCTATCGCCGAGGGTGTTGCCCTCATCGACGCTGCCCTTGCGAGTTGTGACCCCAGTAACAGACAGAATGCTCTCTAAAAGAGTTGTTTTGCCGCTGGAATAGGTGCCGACCAACGCTACATTGCGTCGGCCTGAAAAGACGTTTTGAGCCATAATAAACTCCTTGCCATGGTGCGATGGCATGTAGAGAAAAGCCTATAGCTTGAAGGCGTGACGAGCTTGATGTGAAGTGACTCAGCTGTGTCTAACCCCAGATTAACGCGACCTTAACTCCCTGCTTGATCAGGTTCTAGAAAGTTCACCTGTTAAAGTTTTGTGCCTAGTTCTGCCGATCTGTAACAGGAGATTCTTAGGGTTTAACGTCGAGGGTGAAAGGCTGTTCCCTAGACCTTAAACCCTGCCCCCGTCTCCCCGGCCAACACCTACCGCACTTTCTGGGCCAGCGCCGACAGGGTAAAGGGCTTTTGTAAAAAAGCTACGTTGGCCTCTGAAACACCGTGATATCGCTCTTCAATGGCTCTGGCGGGAGATAATTTAGGGTATAAGGGCTGAGAGCTAGGTAGAGAAGATGACAGTGCCCCGCATGGCCAAACCGACCGTAAGGTTTGTAGATGACTACTGCGAGAGCTACCGCAATTTATTTGCTGAGGTGAGAAGCTTTGAAGCTTTCAAGCATCTGCACGTAGGGATGATCTCTGAGGTGAAGCGAAAATCATTGCCTGCCATTGCGAAGGTCACGGGATTACCCAATGCCCAATCGTTGCAACAGTTTTTGGTCAACTCTCCGTGGCGTGCAGGAGAGTTGAGACACCAACGAATAGAGCTACTTCTTTCACTCTTGGGCCATCGAAAATTGGTGCTGGTGATTGATGAAACCGGAGACCGGAAGAAAGGCCATGCAACGGACTATGTTAAGCGGCAGTACATTGGGAACTTGGGCAAAGTCGAGAACGGCATTGTCTCAGTCGATGCTTATGGTGTGATTGACAACATCACCTTTCCCTTGACCTTTGAAATCTACAAGCCAAAGGAGCGACTAAAAGCGGGAGACGG
>NZ_JACJOX010000017.1 GCF_014695775.1 Leptolyngbya sp. FACHB-60
AGCAAAAATGAACTCGGATGGGCTGACTTTCGCGTGACTGACTATGCTGCGATTGAAAAGTGGTGGGAGATTGTCATGAGCGCCTATTGGATGGTCACCTTGCACACGCCACCGATGCGTCCTGACGGGATTAGTCCCCCAGGACGAGATGACTCCGGTGTGGTCTCGTCGTTTACCCAACATTCAGCCTGGGATGCAGGGAATGGATGGAAGAACTGGCTCAATAACCTTCGCCTCATTCTGTTGCCCTGAGTGAGTTCGAATCTGCTCCAACCTTGGCTGGAGGTGTTCCCCGTTCCTCAGTTGGAAAAAGGTTTTCAGGCGCTCATTGGGCTTATGAATCTGTTTCCAGGCGCGTCTCTACCGACCTCACAACTACTTTCCTCCGTCTAGAGTCATTGAAGAGCGATAACTCCTGACCTAGATAAGAAGGATTTTTATCTACCAGGGCAATACTTCTCCATTCGAGTGCCAGAAGGTGCCGGAGTTTTCCAGAGTTAGCTCGTCGATGCGGGCTAGCAGACCTTTGACCGATTCTTCTGGAGTGATGCCGCTATTGGTAAAGCCCGTCATGCGGGTCTGCACCAGTCCTGGGTGCAAAATTGCCACGGCAATGCCTTTGGGATGGAGGTCGTGGGCTAACGACTTGCCCGCCATCGACAGCGCCACCTTCGACATGCGATAGCCGTAGGAGCCACCGGAGGTATTGTCGGCGATTGACCCCATGCGGCTGGTCATAATTGCCACCTTTGACCCATCGCTCAGCTGAGGCAGCAGTGCCGCTGTCAGCCGTAGCGGGGCGATCGCATTCACCTCAAACTGCCGCCGAATGCTGTCAAAATCCAGATTGTCTAGGGTGACGCGCTCCACAATACCGGCATTGTTGATCAGCACATCGATCGCGGTGCCCTTGAGCCGCTGGGCCAAATCAGCGACGGCAGCCTCATCGGTGAGGTCAATGCCCGTTTCTAGCGGCACCCCCAGGGCTGTTAGCTCATCCGAGGGCTGACGGCAGACGGCAATGACGCGATCGCCCCGCTGCTGGAGCTGCCGACAATATTCGTAGCCAATGCCGCGATTGGCACCGGTAATCACATAGGTAGCCATAGGATATCTTGAGGACGACTGAGCGTTGGTAGGCCAAAACGGCCAAAGCTACATCAACTGGATCAAAAACGCATCATAGAGCCTCGAAAAAACTGCTGCTGCTGACCGTCTCTTGGGTTGACGCTAGGGTGGGCAGCGCCGGCCGCCAACACAGATAGAGCAATGGGCCAAACAATGGAATCAAGGCAATCACCCAAAATCTCTCGGGCCGATAAACCCCTCGTCGCTGCATGTCATCGTCAAGCAGCGACGTCAGCGGAAAGATCAGACCCATCAGGCAAAAGTCTAGGGAGATCAAGTGCACAAAGGCGTAGCTGTGAAACTGTGCCACATAGTCGTTCCAGTCTCCAACAATAATCGAAAAAGCAATCAGCGCCAGGGTAGTCAACAACAGCACAACACCTGTAGAGCGCCGATCCAAGAGGTCAAGCCAGTAGTCTTTTTTGTCGCGAAAAGACTGGTTGCGCTGCCGCATCAGCAGGTAAGGGAGCAAACCAATCACTCCACTTAAATTTGAGGCAATAAAAAAGGGCCATGCTGGAAAATTCTGCATGCGACCATCGGCAAACATCAAGCAGGCATAGATCATCGGCCAGACTCCCATCATCCAGAAGATGGCCATGAGATAGGCATTGATTTCGCCCCACTGCAACGTCACTAGGTTGTGGGCAAAGAACCAAGTGAACGGTTGATCGAGCGGGGCCAGCCAGAGGGTATAGCCTACAAATCCAATCCAAATTGTCGCCAGTAGCAATCGCCTTACCATACGCTCTTCTCCCCAAAAACTAGAGGCACAGTTTGATCGTGAAGCAGGCCAGGGAGGCTTGTGCTCTCCCAAGGTAAAGGAACTGAGGTATGGCAAAAGACCGAAAATAGAAAAGCGAAGAATGAAAAAGATCCCAATAAGCTTGGATCTTGCCACTTTGGCTTATCCTCACCTAGGCTTCGCGGGCTGTGCGCCGTGCCCCAACAGCGGTGATCTACAGACAGAGCCGACCAATTAGCCACCCATCCGCTGGTTCACAGATGGTGACTGCATTGACAGGGGCTCAGAAACTCCCATACTGAATGTCATTGGCTGAGCGGCTGCCCTTTATTGCGTCGAAACTGTGATGATGGCTCCTAGCGATACCCACGTTTATCCGGTGGTGTGGCAAGACGATCACCTGGTGCTCATTGACCAGCGACAGCTGCCGGAGCGCTACAACATTGTGTCGATTCGCCGCTGCGACGATGTGGTGCGATCGCTGCGATCGGGCATTGTCCAGGGCGGTTCGGCCATGGGGCTCGCGGCCGCCTACGGCTTGTACTTAGGGGCGACCGAAATTCACACCGACGACCCCATTGCTTTTTGGGAGCGGCTGGAGGCGATCGGCGACCAGTTTAAGCAGACCCGGCCCGACAAGGCCCACCTCCAGTGGGCGATGGAAAGGATGCTGGCGGTGGCTCACCACTCCAGCGATGCTATTGAGGTGGTCAGGGGTCAGCTCTTAGCCCAGGCTCAGGCAATGCAGGCAGAGGATTTTAGTCTGTGCCACGCTATTGGCGACCACGGCATTGCGGTGCTGCCGGAAAGCCCGGCGAAGCTGACCCTACTGACCCACTGCAACCATGGGGCGCTGGCGACTTCGGGCTATGGCACGTCGTTGGGTATCATGCGATCGCTCTGGCAAGCGGGCCGACTAGAGCGCATCTATGCCGCCGAAACCCGACCAACCTTTCAAGGCTCGCGCCTCACCGCCTGGGAGTGCATACAGGAAGGCATCCCCGTGACGGTAGTGACCGACAGCATGGCGGCCCACTGCATGCAGCGGGGGCTAATCCACGGAGTGCTGGCCGGGGCCGATCGCATTGCTGCTAACGGTGACACCCTGAGCAAAATTGGCACCTACAGCTTGGCCGTGATGGCCAAAGCCCATGACATTCCCTTTGTGGTGGCGGCCCCGGTATCGACCATCGACCTCACGGTTGCCAGTGGAGAGGGCATGGCGATCGCAGAACACCCCCCTGAGGAGATTTACCAAATGGGCGATCGCGTCACGTCTCCCAATGGCGCAGAATTTTATAACCCCGCCTCAGACATTACCCCAGCTCGTTTAATTACGGCGATCGTGACTGAAAAAGGAGCCTTTGCCTCCCATCAGCTGGAGAGAGCCAGCTAGCTTTAGCATTGTCTAGACAACCAATCTTTTCTTCTCGATTAAAAGCCAAACATTGAATCACCATTATGATTAAGGGCATTATTGCCCCCTGCCCTGTTTTCGTCATTCCTAACCATGCCCATCCCGCGCCCCTCAGCCAATGTGTCTCGGTATTTGCTGACGGTTATTGCCATTACCACTGCCATTCTCGCAGCACGGTTTTTCATTACTTGGGCGGCGGAGGCGTTTTTGCACCCCATTCCGATTTTGGGTGGCTGGCTCAAAAGCCTTGAAATTGTTGAGCTGAGCGTCGTCATATTATTTGCTTTTTTGGGCTGGGGGCTGGGAGCAGCCTCTCGTCACTTGGTCGCCAAAACCTCCCTAGCCATTAAGTCGATTGCGTTGGTTGTAGTGCTACCGCTGGTGTTTTTTAGCAGCTACTGGCTGCGGCATCACCTGTGGCTGAGCCAGCTTACCGCTGAGTCAAACCTGTCTCGCCAAGAAATTACGGCGCTGGCCAACCAAGCGCTCGCCAGCGAAGGCGGCAGTCAGGGATTTTGGGGCTACTACACCACCACGACTCGCATGCCCATCCTGCCTGCCACTGTGTCCGAGCTACAGCGCATGGTTGAAGACCAAAAGTGGTTTCGTTCTGAGCTCACCCGCTTCAGCGGTATTGAGCCAGGCGTATTTTCAATGATTTTTGACGGGGCCGGATGGGGTATTCGTCTGTTTTATATGGTCTTAGCCTTTCTCACTGGGGTCATCTACTTCTCTAAGGGCCTGGTTTGGGCCGATGCCGCCCGGCTGCGCAAGGTTGCCCAGGGTGCCATAACTCAGAGCAAAGCATGACGGTGCTGACAGTGCGGGTGAAGCCCAACGCCAAGCAGCAAAAAGCTATCTGTCTCGACGACGGCAGCTGGCTACTCCACCTCAAAGCCCCACCTCAGGATGGCAAGGCCAGCCTAGAGCTGATTGTCCTGCTAGCCCAGGCATTGGGGATTCCCAAAACTCAGGTACACATTAAATCGGGGCACACCGCCCGCATTAAGCGAGTCGAAATTGATGCTTAGGGCCGAGATGAGATGACCTCCCTGGCTACCGTGATTTTGGCGGGGGGCCGCAGCTCGCGGATGGGGCACGACAAAGCTCTGATCGCAGTTGGTGAAGAAACGCTGATTCAGCGCACCTGTCGGGTCGCCCTGCAATGTAGCGATCGCGTGTATATCGTTACCCCCTGGCCCGATCGCTATCAGCCTGCTTTGCCCAATACGGTCGGTTTTATCGCAGAGGCCACAAGTCCAGGACAAGCCGGTACTTTTCAGGGGCCGCTGATGGCGCTCATTACAGCCCTAAGCGTTCTGCGAACCAAACAGGAGGATCCACCGGCCTGGGTGCTGACCTTAGCCTGCGATATGCCCAACCTTTCGGCAGCGGTGCTAGCCACCTGGCGCGACGAATTAGACCATCTGGAACCGCAACACTTAGCTTACTTACCCAAACGCCAGCAGCGATGGGAACCGCTGTGCGGGTTTTATCGAGTTACGGCGTTAGAGTCTTTGAAGCAGTATGCGAGTACCGGCGGGCGATCGCTGCAAGCCTGGCTGAATCAGCAGGCGATCGCCCCTATCCCGGACATCGATGAAGCCATGTTCGCCAACGTCAACACGCCCAGCGATCTAGCCGAGTGGCAGAAAACCAAGGACTTCTAGCGCTGTCCCACGGTGATCACTCTCCGACTGAAGGTGAATCGTCAGAGCTTTCCGTCTCAGCTTCAGTTGGGGTGTCGGCCTCGTCGGGCGACTCGGCCTGGGGCCAGGGAATGCGGCGATCGGCAGCTATCAGCCGGGCCATCTCCCGCGCCCCATAGAGGTTGACATGGCTGGGGTCAGCAAACAGGTGAGACTGCCAGCGCCACTCCTCTAACCGATCTACCAGGGTAAAGGCACCTTGGTTAGCCCAGGTCTGCAAAAACCGTTGAAACTGCCGCTCGTAAGGCGTACGTGCCCCGTCTAGGTAGTCGTTACTCAGGGGCAAATTCACAAACACTAATGGAATGCCTTGGCTCTGCAAAAACTGAGTCATCGCCGCCAAAGACAGGGTCTGTACCCCCTCAAGGCGAAAGGCGCGGTAGGAATCGTCGTACTGGCCGCGCACCCGAGGAAAGCGGCGGTAATAAGTCGTCGGGTTGAACTGATCGTTAACGGCTAAAAAACCTTGGGAGTTGATTGGGGTCAGCGGTACCGTTCCATAGCTTGCGACGGCTGTTTCAGAGGCAATTTCTAAAGCGTCGTCGGGAGTTTTAGTAGATTCTTCAGCGGCTTCCTCAGACTCTTCAGCAGACTCAGTCCCATCTTCAACGACTGGTTCAGACGCTTCAGCTCCTTCAGAATCCTCCGCGGTTTCAGGAGATGCGGCGGTTTCAGTAGACGCCTCGGCGAGATCTTCGGGGGCAGAAGCCAGAGGGGCCTGTGCTTGCAGGGTCAACTTTGCTCCCTCCTGCACAGCGGCGTAACCTGGAGATGCCAAAATTTCGGCAAAGGTGCGGTCAAATCGGCCGCTGTTGAAGGCGCGGGAGCCTTCAGCCCAGACAATGAGTCGAGGGTGCAGGTCGGTACCCAACAGTTGCCGGGTGACAAAGCTCACCACCTGGGCCGTGGCACCGTTAACGCTAAAGTTGTACACCCGCAGACCGGGGTAGCCTTCCACCGCTAGCGCCTGTTGTAGCACCTGGGGGTCAATGCCTTGTAGCGATCGCGAACTGCCCACAATCAGCACGTCCGGCGGTCCCTGGGCTGCAACATAGGCTCGATACAGGCTGACCTGCTCGTCTAGCACATCGCTGCCCAAGGCCGGGAAAGCACGGGGTAACCCCTGCTGCTCGGCTTTTTGGTAAGCCAGCAGCAAATTTTGCCGATATTCGCGAGCCTTGCGCTGGCTAAAGACATGGCGGGGATCATCGGCAGGGAGAGTTTGCAGCAGAGTCAGCGATCGCCCCCAAGCCCCGGCCACCTGCTGCCACTGAGTCGCAGTCGCAGCAGTTGCCGCTAGCTGGCTGGCTCGGTTGGCCTCACTGATAGCCCCATGCCAAGGGTCAGCGGGCACCGCTGCCGCCGCTTCGCCGTTGCCAGCCTTGGGCATGCCTTGCGGGCCAGGAGCGCCAATGCAGCAGGAGAGCAGCGTGCCCAATGACAGCGACACCACTAGCCCAGCGCGAGAAGTGAAGAGTTTAGTCATAGCTGTTTGAGGGCATGATGACGAAGGGTAGGACCAGGAAATAGTGCTGTGCCCCAGCCCCTAATCCCAGTGTAGAAAATTGTGTTGCCGAGCAGACAGCAGTCCCTCTGGATCGTCGGCTCTATACCTTTGCCCAAAACGGACAGTGAGAGCAGGTTTTGTGCCCTTCCTGAGTTTAGCTATCTATGTCGGTGGCCAGCGATCGCATTCTCAAGCCTCCCATTCAAAATCTAAGTAGCTTTCAGGCACGGCAACTACGGCCCACGATCACCACATACCGGGCTAATTCTGTTACCGGCAGGTCGCTAGATCTGACGCAAAGGCCAACCAGAGACAGATTTTCATTTCCTAAACACTCTGTAATAGTGTCTTTGTCTCCAGCACTATTTGCGAGGTAACTGGTGGTACCCCTAAAAGACTACAACCCAGGTCAGCGTACTCCCTACGTCACCTACGGACTAATTGCGCTCAACCTAGTCATTTTTGTCTATGAGCTCAGCCTGCCCGCCTACGGATTGACTGATTTTTTTCACAGCTGGGCCTTGGTGCCCGACGAGCTTTCTACTAGCCTAACCACGGGAGTATCGGCCCCCAACGCCGAAGAATGGCTGACGATAGTGACCAGCCAGTTTCTCCACGGTGGCTTTTTGCACGTGGCTGGCAACATGCTCTACCTGTGGATTTTTGGCAACAACGTCGAAGACCAGATGGGGCACGGGCGGTTTTTGGTGTTTTACCTGCTGTGCGGCGTGCTGGCCAACCTGGCTCAATGGTTCTTTGCTATGGGTTCAGAGATTCCGTCTTTGGGGGCGAGTGGCGCGATCGCCGGTGTCATGGGAGCTTACATCTTTCGCTTCCCAGAGGTGCGCATTCTCACTTTGGTACCCCTAGGGCCGTTCCCTCTACCGCTGAGAATTCCGGCTTTGTTTTACCTGGGCATTTGGTTTGTGCAGCAAGCCTTCTACGGCGTCGCCAGCCTCGGAGCCCCGGCCATGATCGGCATGGAAAGCGGCGGCATTGCCTACTGGGCCCACGCTGGCGGCTTTGCCATTGGGGCACTGGTCGGCCCCCTGTTTGGTCTGTTTAGCCAGCCTGACAGGATAGAGGTTGTCGCTGAGACGCCCGGTGCTGAGTAGATCCAGCGCCGAATAGGCTATAGGAAAGGTAGGCAGAGGTAGAGGCAAAAACCGTGTGAACTGGCTCAAAACGAGTCTTTTATCCGCTAACGCAGGTTCACCAATCCAGGCCAAAGCGCCCTGCCGAGCAACGCCTCCTAAAGCTTTCTCTCAAACCCAAGACAACCAAAGCTCTTTGCCGATTTCAAGATACTGACAGCGTCTGTGGCAGGGGTCAGCGTCTTTCGCTGTGCTTGCAATTGAAATGAGTAATTGTTACATTAATTTACAATAGCGTAACAATTAGCAACGTATTGAGTCTTGAGCCGCAAGCGTGTGAGAAATCAGCTGCCCTTGAGCGGCAAAAACGGTTGGAGTGTTGTCTGATGGGTAAAAACAGTCCTATGGATTCTCAATCCATCACCATGGCCCAGGTATTGGATCTGTATGCCACTGGTCGCCGCGATTTTAGCCATCTCGACTTCCATGAGGCATGGATGCCTGGATTAGAGCTGCCCGGCATCGATCTGAGCCAGGCCAACCTAGTCTCGATCAATCTACACCGGGCCATGCTGGCCGGGGCTAAACTGGGCGGCTGTAATCTGTGGCGTGCCAATTTGGAAGATGCCGATCTGGAGGATGCTGACCTAGCTCGGGCGGTTTTGATTCGGGCTGAGCTCAGCCGGGTCAACCTGACGAGGGCCAACCTGCGCTGTAGCGACTTACGCCTGGCCACTCTGCACTACAGCACACTGATCGGCGCTGACCTACGCAACGCCAACCTCAGCTACGCCGATTTGCGCGGTGCCGACTTTACCAAGGCTGACCTGCGTGGTGCCGACCTCACCGGCGCTAACCTGCGGGGTACGACCCTGGGGCTCGCTCAGATTGAAGGCACTTGCTTCGATCGCGCTTGGTTAGACGAAGCCGAACCGCCTCACCCCGAACTGTTCTCCAAGGTTTAGGCCTCGCCTCACCCCTCAGCACCAGCGGCCAAAGCTTGCCGCAGCTGCCCCTGGTGCTGGGCTAGGCGCTCAGCCGCCGCCTGGGCATCGAGGTTGCCTAGGTGCATTGTCAGGGCCAGTTTGACCTGCTGGTTGCTGCGATCGAGCAGGTCAGCGGCGGCCTCACGATCGAGGTCAGTCAGGTCGCAGAGAATGCGCAGGGCGCGATCGCGCAGTTTGGTATTGGTCACCGCCACATCGACCATGCGATTGCCATAGACTTTCCCCAGGCGCACCATCACCCCCGTCGAAAGAATGTTGAGGGCCATTTTTGTGGCGGTGCCTGCCTTCAGCCGGGTCGAGCCCGCGAGCAGCTCTGGGCCGACCAGCAGGCGAATGTCAATGTCGGCCTCGGTGGGCACCTGGTCAGCGGGCACGCAGGCCATAAACGCTGTGGTAGCACCGCGCCGATTGGCCGCGGCGATCGCCCCCTGCACGTAGGGCGTCGTGCCCCCAGCAGTAATGCCCACCACTACATCGTGGGATTGCACGTTGCGCTCGGTGATTGCCGCGGCCCCGTCTTCGGCAATATCCTCCAGTCCCTCAGAGCTTTTTACCAGCGCCCCGGCTCCCCCCGCGATAATGCCCTGCACGAGATCGGGCGGGGTGCAAAAGGTGGGCGGGCACTCTGCGGCATCGAGCACTCCCAGACGACCGCTGGTGCCCGCGCCCACATAAAACAGTCGCCCCCCCTGCCGCAGCGACTCGGTAGCGGCATCGATCGCCGCCGCGATCGCCTCCCTAGCTCCGGCGATCGCGGCTAGCGTGTGCTGGTCTTCGCGGTTAAACAGATCGACCAGTTCCAAAACGCTGAGCCGATCGAGCTGAGCGCTACGGGGGTTGGCTTGCTCGGTTAACAAGTGGCCGCGATCGGCAGGGTTGACAAGGGAAGAATTGGCGGTCACAGGCAGCATCCAGAAAGCATATACATTGCCGCCAATGTAAGGGATGGTGGGCCTAGCGCACAAACCGAATCGCTACCCCATAGCGGACGGGCTTGCCCTCGGCAGCCTGAGTCGCCGATACAATGCAGCTGACGATTTCGATCAGGGCCAGGGGCACCACCAGCAAAAAGCCCACCAAAATAAACATCAGCGCAATGGTCACGATCCAAGCAATCAGCATCGTCAGCTGAAAGTTCAGGGCCGCTTTGGCCTGGCTCTGCACAAAGGCAGCATTGGGGGCAGCGTCGGGGTTAGATGAAGGCCCCGTTCCTTTCACTAAAAGCAGCGCTAGCGGTGCCACCACCCGCCAGGGCAGCAAAAACGAACTGCCCCAAAACAGCGGCCATCCCCCTAGCCACTGACTCCCGATCGCCAGATAGCTCACCAGCGGCACCAGGTGAGTCAGCACGACCAGGGTTGCGTCTGACAAACCCGCCTTGTTCTTGCCGAAATCAGAGGGCGATCGCGGCAAGCTGTCCGTAGACGAGGGAACCGCTGCCCCAGCCGAGGAATCGTGAGACAGTACCGCTGGCCCAGCGTTCTCTGCGGTAGCAGGTGGAGGCAATGTCGCGCCGCCAGCGCCCTCAGCTGCTCCAGCCTGAACTTGAGCATCCGTTTGGCCAGACGCGCCCTTGAGACTAAAGGATTCTTGCCAGTCGGCGGTGTCAGCACCGATGCGTCGCCCAGAAACCCGCACGCTATCAATCGGGCAAGTTAACCCCAGGCGCATCATCCCCCGGCGAATGTGAGGCACCACCAGATTTTGATGGATATCGGTATCGGCCTCCAGATCGAGGTGGAGCGTGGTGCCCCGCCACTGGCCACGAGCGACCACACCGGTGGCCAAAGAGGGAGTCAGCAAGTGGGCGATCGCGCGGGCATCGCCCTGGCGGGCCTGGGCAATCAGGGTTGAGATCGGAGTTGACATGGCCCGTGACCCTAGAGCAGTTTCTCAAGCTGCTGGCGCATCCGGTCTAGCTCAGCTTGAGAAAGCCCGTTGTCGTCGGTAGACGGAACACTGTCGGCAAGCGGAGCAACGGCGTCAGGATTGTCGGGGTCCCAGGTAGTTTGCTCGAGGGTTTGATCAGGGGGAACCGCCAAAGTGCCTTCAGGTACCAGGCGATAGCCGTACCCAGCCGATTCGCAAAACTCTTCAATTTCAGCCTGGTCAAACCCCTCCACGGTGGCCTCTGGAAAATCTTGGGCCTCCAGCATCAAGGCATAGCGGATGGCGTCGTCCTCATGCTCAAACATCAAGATGATGTTCTCCCCGTTCATGGTTTCGGCATGAATGCCCTCGTTGTCGGTGCGGGCATTAAACAACAGCACGTACACCACCATGGCCCTATCTCGCTAACAGCATTACTTGTTTACTGTACCGGGCCGTTGCCTCGCGAACAAAGCAGCCTCAGTGGTCGTCTACGGTTTGAGGCTCTCAGTTGAGTGACTGAAGCTGAACGATTCAAGTTTCCTCGCGATCGGACCCAGCAATTTCGCTACAGACAGCGCCGACCATTAAGTTCGTTGGAAGTGGTAGGCAGAAAGCGGGGAGTTCATTACTATTGTTGGGTGTTCTGCGGTGGCGTAAACGGGTATGACCCCTTCTCAAGAACCAGAGCCTTCTCAGGAACCGGAATCTCAAGAGCCGGAGTCTTCTCAGGAACCGGAATCTTCTCAAGAGCCGGAGTCGAGCGGCAGCGGCCGTTGGCTGACAGCGGGCCTGTTGCTGGGCACGCTGCTGGTGTTGGGAGGTGCAGCAGCGCTGGGGGGCTGGCTATGGAGCCGCAATAACCTTGTGCCCTTGCTGGCCAGGGAGCTGTCGGAAGCCCTGGAACGCCCGGTAGAGCTAGGGCCGGTAGAACGGGTGGGTTTATCGGGGGTGCGGCTGGGGCCATCTAAAATTCCACCAACACCGACAGATCCAGATAGCCTATCGCTGGCAGCGGTAGAGGTGCAGTTCAAGATATGGGATTTGTGGCGGCGGGAACTGCCCCTCACTGTGACTTTTGAGAAGGGAGAGCTGTACCTAGAGCAGAATGCCGAACGCGAATGGTTTGATCTGGATCTAGAACTATCCGATCGCGATCCGGAGCGCGATCCCTTCATCAATGTGAATCTCGACCAGCTCTACGTCAAAGATTCTCAGCTGACTATGGTGCCCTACGTACAGGGTGATGTTGAGCCGGTGCGGGTGGCGATCGAAAACTTGCAGGGCCAGCTAGACTTCAACGAAACGTTCATTGAGGTACCAGGGGATCCTAATTCACCCCTTGAAACTCGGCAGCTCGACCTAAACCTCAGCGGCGAATCCACCCAGGGAGGCGACTTGGATCTCACCGGGTCGGTGCTACTGCCGCCGCCCAAAGAAACCCCCAGCGAAAGCGCCGATTCTCCGGTTGATCCGACCGAGGTACCTGGCCCTGGCCTGCAAGCCAATATTAATTTACGCACCCAAAAGGCCCGAACCACCGACGTCATGCCCTTGGTCGACTCCTTTTTGGAGGAGCCTCTGCCGGTGCAATTTCCCACTGGCGTGGTCAGTGGGCAGGTCGATATTGAAAGCGGTGTTGGCATCCCCACCAACATCGTCGGTACAGCCCGGGTAGAGGAGGGCAGCGTAGTTCACCCCATTCTGCCCGAGCCCCTACAAAATGTTCAGGGCGACGTACGCTTTCGGGGCCGCACCTTTAAATTTGAGAATGTCACCACCAGCATGGGCGACCTAACCGCCCGCGCTGGGGGCAGCCTCAACTTAGATGAGGGCTACAACCTCAGAGGCCAGGTCAACCCATTTACCGTAGCCCAGGCCTCTGAACTGCTGGACAGAAGTTTGCCGGTAGAGGCCAGTGGCGTCTTTGGGGCCGACGTTACCATGACTGGGCCCTTAGGCAAGCCGGTGCTAACTACCGAGCTGATCTCCCAAGATCAAATCATCGTTGATCGAATAGCTTTCAGTGAAGTCAGGGTCACAGGCACCCTGCGATCGCCCAACCTAGCGATTGATCAACTCCTGGCAGTGCCAGTCGGGGGCGGTGCTCTGACCGGCAGCGGCGTTTTTACCTTTGGCGAACCGGGGCGGCTGGTGCTGGCACTAACGGGCGATCGCATTCCCGCCGACACCATCGGCCAGGCCTACGGGCTGTCTGACCGGGTAGCCTTAGGGCCAGTATTTTTTGACGCTGATATCGCTGGTCCCGTCAACCAGCTCGTCGGCACGGCCAGCTGGCGCGCCCCCGTGGGCGACTACCCAGCCCAGGGCAATCTCCGCCTGGTGGGCAACCAGGTGCGCTTTACCGATACCTTTGTGCAGGTGGCTGGGGGCACTATAGCGGGCGATGGCCTGCTCGCCAATGGTCAGTGGAACGCTGACCTCCGGGGCCAGGGGGTACAGCTCGGTCGCTTGGGGGTCGGGGTTGACGGGGTGGCTAGCGGCACTGCTCAGCTTTCAGGCACCCTAGACAATCCTGGCCTGGCGGGTATTCGGGGCCAGGGCAATGGCGCGATCGCTCTGGCTGGCGGCGGCACCGTGCTCACCGACGTGAGCCTGGCGGGTGGCCAGTGGAGCGCCAATGTCCAAGGGCGCGAGCTGCAAATGGCGGCCTTTGCTCCCGATCTCCAGGGCACCGCTGGGGGCAACTTTCGCTTTACGGGCAGGACTGACAACCTCACCTTGGCCGGAGCGCGGGGGCAGGGGCAGCTCGTGCTTTCGGATGGACTGGCTACCGCTGCCTCCCGATCACCTCAGCTCGCCCAGATGCGCGGCCCCCTTACCGCCGACCTGGTCTGGAACGGCCAGACGGTGCTTGTGCAGCAGGCCAGCACCAGAGGGATCCAGGCCAACGGGTTTATCACCCCGCAGCTTAGTGGCCCTGGAGCACCTGCGATCGCCAACCTCGATCTCAACCTCAACGCAGATAACTTCAGCCTGGCGGCACTGCCCGTGCGCCAGGTGATTCCCCTGACAGGCAACGCCTTCTTTAACGGACGGTTGCGCGGTCGTCCCGGCGCGCTGGCCTTTAGCGGCGACGCCTCTCTGGTGGGGCTACAGGCGGGCGATCTGGCCTTTGCCTCTCCCCTCAGCGGCCCTGTCACCTACAACCAGGGCGGCGCACTGGCGGTTGATCTAACAGGCGGTGGCGATCGCGTCTATGTAGCCAGCGCTGGAGGCGACCGCGACCTAGCCTTTGAGATCCGCAGCGGCGAGGCCCTGGCCGAGGGCTACACCCGGGGTGACGAGCTCTACGCCACCGTCGAAAATTTGCCCCTGGGCGACCTCCGCTTGCCCCAGGCTGGCATCAACGGCATTGGCACTGTGAGTGGTCTAATCAGCCGGGCCGAAATTGTCGCCAACCTGCGGCAGCCCACCCTGCGGGCCACCTTCGACGTGCAAGACCCCAGCATTGGCTACCTCAGACTGCCCAACGAAATCACCACCGTCGCCATTGACCCCACTGCCCCCGAGCGCCCGACCGAGTCGACTCGCTATGGTCGGCTGCGGGGCAGCGTTACCTACACCAACAACGTCATCAGTCTAGCTGGGGTCGTGCTGGAGTCAGCCTCTGGGCTTAGCCGCTACCTGGCTAGCGGCACCTATACCCTGGGCGACCAGCCCCAGATCAACGGTGAACTTGTGGTTCACAATGGCCAAATTCAAGACGTTCTCCAAACCCTGCTGATTTTTGAGCAGGCCGATTTTCGCTTTAACCCGCTTCGACCCCCCGAGTGGTTTCGCCCCGCCACTCCAGCCGATTTGGCTTCGCTGGAGGAGGTGCAGCCCGTGGGCGATCGCAACGCCAGCCTGCTCGATCAGCTCCGCCGTCTAGCCGAAGTGCAAGAGCTCGAAGATATGCTGGCAGACCAGGGCGAAACCGCTACCCTGCCTCCCCTCGATGAATTTGTTGGCAACTTCTCAGGCAAAGTGACCGCCAACGGCACCGTGCCCGACAGCCTCAACATCACTTTCGACCTGGCCGGAGCGGACTGGGTCTGGGGCAACGCCGACGGCAGCAACGGTGCCACCTACCGCATCGACGAAGTTATTGCCAAGGGCAGCTACCAGGACAGCGTCATTCGTCTCGAGCCGGTCAGCCTGCGCTCTAACTTCACCGATTTTTCCGACACCACCCAGCAGGGTGTAGCGCTGGCCACTCTCAACGGCGACTTTAGCCTGCGCCCCGACGACCCCGTAGCCCGCACGCTGCGTCTGGAGGTGAGTAATGTGCCCATCAACGCGCTGCGCCAGCCCTTGCGCCTCCCCGACAACCTCGACGGGTTGGTCAACCTGGGGGCCACCCTCACCGGCACCCTGGCTGCCCCCCAGGTACGCGGCCAGCTGGCGGTCAACGAAGCCACCATCAACCGCAACGCCATCGATTTGGCCACCGCCAACTTTCGGTACGAAAACGCCCGCCTCAACCTGATCAGCCGGGTCGCCATTGACGAACAAGTCGACCCGCTGCGGCTGGTGGCCAGTGTGCCTCTGCCTCTGCCCGGCCTACAGCAACAGCCCGAAACCGATACGGTTGACGTTTCCCTTAGAGTGCGCGATGAGGGCTTTGCCCTGGTCAATCTGTTCACCCGCGCCATCACCTGGGAGTCAGGCCCAGCCAGCCTCGACCTAGCCGTTCAAGGGCGCTGGCCCGTCAACCAGCCCATTCAGGAGGCCCTGACCACCCTCAATGTGACCGGCAATGCCAACCTTGAGGGTGTCACCATCAGCTCCCGCAGTCTAACCGAGCCCCTCACCAATATTCAGGGCCGTATCGACGTGCTCGAAGGCCCTGACACCATCCGCGGCAACTCTGTCTACACCAACGGTTTAGTGCTCGCCTTCCAAAACTTAGAGGGCGACTTTAGCAACGGCAAGGTAACGGCCGGTGGCAACCTCAAGCTGCTGCCCTCAGTGCAAGACTTAGCCCCTGGGTTATTTGACACCCGCACGCCCCTAGAGGATGGTGGCACTTCCCCACAAGGTGACAACCCTTTCCGCGTTACCCTCGACAACATTGCCCTTGACCTGCGTAACCCAGCCGGCACCTATCGGGGTCGCGTCGATGGCAACGTTGTTGTCGACGGCAGCGTCTTTTTGCTGCCGCCCCTGGTCTATGGCGAAGTGAAGCTATCCAACGGGCTGCTTACCTTGCCCGATACCAGCTTAGGGGAGGGCACCGCAACTGGCTTTGCCTCGACCTCAGAGCCCAGAATCTTTGACCCGATTCCGCCAGTGCTAGAAGACTTTAAGCTGGTGCTGGCTGAGAATGTGCGGTTGGCTGTCCCTGGCATTGTGGATGTGAGGGCCGAAGGTACGCTAGACCTGATGGGTACTGTCCCCAACATCAGACCCGATGGTCGCATTAATCTACCTTCGGGCCGCATTAACCTACTGACCACCGAGTTTCGTCTCACAGGCGATCAAAACTATGCTGAGTTCAGCGATCTCGACGAAACCATCGACCCCTACTTGGTGGCCAACCTATCGGCGGCAGTGCCCGATAGCGCTGCGGCTGGCAATGCCCTGGCTGTAGCCACCCCCTTCCCCCGTAACGAAATTAGCGTATCTCGCATCGACCAGCTGGGTATCACCCAGGCCGGGGTGCAGACCGTGCGCATTCGCGCCAGCGTCAACGGCCGTGTTAGCCGCGTAGTGAATTTGCAGGGGGTAGAGCTATCTAGTACCCCACCTCGCTCCGAGGGTGAGATTGTAGCCTTGCTCAGCGGTGGCCTCCTGGCGGCGCTTGAATCCACCTTGGGCAGCGTGTCAGGCGGCGGCGATGGGTTCCAAGGTCTGCTAGCTTTTGCGGGGTCGGCCCTGCTCAACAACCTGCAAAATCTGCTGGGGTCAGGGCTAGATCGCACCGAGCTACGCCTGTTTTCGGCCTCGCCACCGGGGCAGCAGGCAGGTGCCCTCGACATTGGCGGCGAGATTGGCTATAACTTTTCTCCCAGTATCTCGGTGTCGGTGCAAAAGGTATTTACGAATGTTACTCCCGCCGTGTTTAGCGTGCGCTATCGCATCACCGACCAGATCACCATACGGGGTATCACCAGCTATGAGCAATTCAATGAAAACACTGGCGCAGTTGTAGAATTTCGATTTCAGCCTTGAGCTCAGGGGCAACGCCCCTAGGCCTGTAAGGTGGAAGAGAATCGCTGCCCATACCTCGACAACGATAAGCTGATGGACCCTAAGCTGCCGCAACCTGCTCCACCCAATCCCCCCGCTGAGGAGACACCGCCAGCGGAGGTTTCAGCTTGGGCTCGTTGGCGATCGCTGTGGGCAGGGCAGTGGAGCAACATTCGAGTGCTGGCGATCGCCCTAGCGATCGCCCTCACCGTGCGAGTGCTGATTGCTGAACCTCGCTATATTCCCTCCAACTCCATGGATCCGACGCTGCACATCGGCGATCGCCTACTGGTCGACAAAATTAGCTACCGCTGGCAGGCTCCTCACCGAGGCGATATCGTGGTGTTTGCGCCACCGCCGCAGCTAGCTCGCCTGGGGTACGAGACTCGTCAGGCCTTCATCAAACGAGTGATTGGCGAACCTGGCCAAACCATCGCCGTTCGCCAAGGACAGGTGATCGTTGACGGCGAACCGCTGCAAGAGAGCTATCCCCTCGAAGCCCCGGCCTACACCCTAGAGCCCGTCACCGTCCCACCAGGGCAGGTGTTTGTTATGGGCGACAACCGCAACGACAGCAATGACTCCCACGTGTGGGGCGGGCTCCCGCAGCAAAACATCATTGGCCGCGCCCGGTTCAGGTTTTGGCCCCTCGATCGCCTTGGCCCCGTCAGTTAACGGTTAACCCCCAATTTCCCTAACCCAGCGGCAGCCCAACGGCATACTGCACTACCACCCTGACTTGACGGGTTGTGTAAGATCAAGGCGACTTGTGATCACCCAGTTTTGAGGCAGCGCCCATGCTTGTACAGCTTGTTCGCCCCCTGGTGCGTACCCAGGTGCAAATGCTCACCCAGGCTCAGTCGGTCAGCAACAAACTGGTGGGCATGGTGTCGCAGTGGTTGGGCTACCTGGGCATTCACGCGGAGGTGACTCAGTTGCACACGACTGGCGATCGCATTCAAGTGTCGCTCTGCGTAGGCAAACCCGAACAGTGTACCGAGGCCGAGTGGCAGCAAATTCTCGATAACCTGAACCAAGACCAAACCGTTACATCTGAAGAAGACACCCTTACCTACACGGACATGTCCTCTGCCCAGCAGAGCAAGGTGCAGCGGCTGCTAGCCTCCATTCTCCACGCCAGCGGCCAAGACCCCCTTGAAGAATGGGCTAGCCTGCGGCCAAGGCTAGTGGCTTTAGGCATGGAGGAATCGATGTTGGCGGGCATTCAAAGCGCTCTCAAGGTGCCCATGCCCGTAGAGCTTTTGGCCGAGCAACTAGAGCCCGATGTAGCGGCCTTTGTGCTGTCTAAAGCCATCCACATTGCCCTGCTCGACCAGCAGATCAGCCAGGCCGAAGACACCGCCCTCAAGACCCTGCTCAACGCCGTTGATCACAAGTTAGTGGCCTAGGTTTGCCGATCACGATTCCGGGACGGATACTCGTTCCGAGTCGGTGCCCGTTTCTAGAATGCCGCAGGCTATACGCTTCGCGAATCGCCGCTTCATCTTCGCCCCCTTCGCCCTTCCCGGTATGGATTCTGTTGTCTTGTTTCACCTGGCCTTTCCCGTGGTCGATATTCCTACCACAAAAAAATTTTACGTGGATGGCCTTGGCTGCAAACCAGGGAGAGAAACGCCTAACTCGCTCATTCTCAACCTGTATGGCCATCAGTTAGTGGCTCACACCACAACCGAGCTAGCCCCGCAAAAAGGCATTTATCCGCGCCACTTTGGCCTGGTCTTCATGGCTGAGCCCGACTGGGAAACATTGCTACATCGCGCCAAAGATCATCAGCTCACGTTCTACCAGGACGAAAAGCACCGCTTTCCGGGCACAACGCTGGAGCATCGCACCTTCTTTTTGCAGGACCCATTCTTTAACTTGCTAGAGTTTAAGTATTACTGCCACCCCAGCGCCATCTTTGGGGAGGTTGACCAGGCGCAGGTGGGGGATACCGAATAATCGACTCCAGCGCTGAGCCACGATAGAAGTTGTGTCCTCTCTGCGGCTGTCGCCGTGATAGGTTGATGGTCGGCGAATCTCTGGCGTGGCTATGCATAAAATTCCAGTTACCATCATTACCGGCTTTCTCGGAGCAGGCAAAACTACACTGATTCGCCAGCTACTGCAAAACCCTGAGGGTCGGCGCATTGCCGTGCTAGTCAACGAGTTTGGCGAAGTCGGCATTGACGGCGATCTGCTGCGCAGTTGCCAGGTGTGTGACGAAGATGGGGAGGTGATCGCCCCAGAAACCAACATTCTCGAACTCACTAACGGCTGCCTCTGCTGCACCGTGCAGGAAGAGTTTTTGCCGACAATGCAGCAGCTCATGACCCGCCGCGACCAGATCGACTGCATTGTAATCGAAACCTCTGGCCTCGCCCTGCCCAAGCCCCTGGTGCAAGCCTTTCGCTGGCCCGAAATTCGCACCGCCGCCACGGTTGACAGCGTGATTACCTTGGTGGACTGCGAAGCCCTCGCGGCAGGTGACCTGGTAGGTGACCTGCCTGCTTTAGAGGCCCAACGCCAAGCCGACGATAGCCTTGACCACGAAACGCCCCTCGAAGAACTGTTTGAAGACCAGCTCAACTGCGCCGATTTGGTGCTGCTCACTAAGGTGGATAAGGTGAGTGAGGGCGATCGCACCCGCATCGAGACCTGGCTTACCCAGCAGCTGCCCCACTCCGTCAAAGTGCTGGGCCTGGCCGGCGGAGAGGGTAGCAGCCCCATCAGCACCGACCTACTGCTGGGCTTTAACGCCGCCGTCGAAGACAACCTCGACAGCCGCCCTAGCCACCACGACCACGAGCATGATCACGACCACGACGACGACATCGTCGCTATTCCCATCGTGCTCGATCAAAGTTTTGAACCAAAGGCTCTGGTCAAGCGGTTAGAAACCCTGGCTGCCACCCACGAAATCTACCGCATCAAAGGCTTCGTTGATGTTCCCAACAAAGCCATGCGCCTGGTAGTCCATGGCGTTGGTCAGCGGTTTGACTCCTTCTTTGACCGGGCCTGGCAACCCAGTGAGCCTCGCCAAACCCGACTGGTAGTGATTGGTAAGGATCTGGATCAAGAGGTGATTCGGGCGGCGATCGCCGCCTAACCCCCTTATCCATACAGCTCTGCCACATACTCCCCATAGCCGTTGTAAATCACCGTGGGCTGCTGTTCCCAGGTAAACATTGCCGTAGATTTTCCGATTAATCGTTCTTTAGCCTGCGACCAGCGGGGATGGGGCACATCGGGCTCTACATTGGCCTCAAACTTATACTCATTGGGGGCTAGCGTATTCCAGTAAGTGGCGGGCTGTTCGGCCACAAACTCGACTTTGACAATCGATTTGGCCCCCTTAAATCCATACTTCCAGGGCACCACCATGCGAATTGGGGCACCGTGCTGCTTAGGCAGGGTGCGCCCGTACACGCCCACCGCCAAAAAGGCCAGGTCATTGGCCATTTCCTCTACAGTTAGCCCCTCGGTGTAGGGCCAGGGCAGGTCGCGGGCAAAGCCCAGGCTAGGGCCTGGGCACACCGCCGAGTCATAGAAGGAGGTAAACCGGACGTACTTAGCCGCTGGGGTGGGCTCCACCGCCGCCATTAGCGCTCGCATGGGGAAACCAATCCAGGGCACCACCATCGCCCAGGCCTCTACACAGCGAAACCGGTAGATGCGCTCCTCTAGGGCAAAGCGTTGGGTTAAGTCATCTAAGCTAAAGGTCTGAGGGTTTTTGACTAACCCTGTCACCTCTAGGCTCCAGGGGTCAGTCGGCAAGGCTTGAGCGCTCGCCCAGATATCTTTGCTGCCGCCAAACTCGTAGAAATTGTTGTAGCGGCTGGCGTACATTTGTGGCGTCGGCTCTCGTCCAGCATTGGCAAAAGCATCGTTGAGCATTGCCCCGCTGAGGGGATCTCCTAGGGTATTCGCCAGGTCTGCATCCATCTCCGGCGATCGCTGGCAGGCCCCCACTGAAGCAGCCGCTAACCCTACTCCGGCCCCAATCAGTGACTTCATAAACCGTCGCCGCTGCCAAAACACCCCCTCGGCAGTCACACGAGACGCTGGCAGCTGCCAGCCGGGGCGAGACTGAAAGAAAACCATCGTAGTGAGCCCTAGGATTACAAACTGGCGATCGCCAGCCTAAACCCCATTCTGGCATCGCCTCTTCGACCTGGATGAATGTGGGGTGAGAAAAGCATCCTTGCACCGAACCGACCCTAGGCATTACCTGCGAACTGATGTAACAGTTCTAAACCCACCCCAGGGAAAATACGGGTCTTTTTTCTAGTCACCCAAGCACAATTCAAAGACTTAATTTCGATCAAGATCCTGGCTTGCCCAACCGCCTCCGTAAGAATTGGCAGACTTCGCCAAAAGTTTACAGAGCCGTAGAAATTATGTAAACAAGGCCAAACCCATTGGGGTGCGAGGCTTAGCGATTCACAAATTTTGAGATTGAGCCCCCGAATCAACCCTCTCAGGCCTCGGCAAGAAGGGGCTGAGCAGGAAGACTTTAGAACAGAATCGCCAGCTCTTATACTGATGAGGCGAGTCCATAGGTATCCGTAGTTACGCCATTGTGGTTGCTTCCGTCGGCCCTTAGGCTTATATCACGAGCACACGATCCTGTGATGCACTGCCTTGTCGTTGACAGAGAGCAGATGGGCGAGGGTAGCAAGGTTTTCTTTGCCGCCGATCCCCCAGCTACCTTTGTTACCGTTTAAGGCCCACCGTCAGGCGGCATAGTTCTCGGTTTACCCAACTGGATTCACCACTTCCTGAGATCGCCATGGTCGCTACTTCCCGATTTCAAGCTAAAGGCAGCACTCTAGAACTGCTGCGGCTCTATCAAAGCAATCCCGATCTCAATTTGCGCAATCAGCTGGTGCAGCTCAACATTGGGTTAGTACGGCGTGAGGCCTACCGCTGGCTGCAACAATCTAACGAAACCTTTGACGATCTCATGCAGGTGGGTAGCCTGGGGCTGATCCGCGCCATCGAGCGCTTCGACATGGGCAAGGGCTATGCCTTTAGTTCCTTTGCGATTCCTTACATTCGCGGCGAAATTCAGCACTACCTGCGCGACAAAAGCACCTCCATGCGCATTCCGCGACGGTGGCAGGCGTTGCAAAGCCAGTCGGCCCGTGTCATTCGCCAGCTGCAAACAGATCTGGGCCGGCTACCCAACGATGCCGAAATTTCTGCGGCCCTCGATATCTCTACAGCCGAGTGGCAAGAGGTCAAGCTGGCCAATCGCAACCGATCGCTGCTGAGCCTCGACGCCCCAGTGCAAGATGAAGAATCAGGCTGTCTAGGCGACCTGCTGCCCGACCTCAAATACAAAAGCTTTCAGCTGGCCCAGGAAGATCAGCTTCGCCTCCAGCAGGCCCTGCACCAGCTTGAGCATCGCACCCGCGAAGTGCTGGAATTTGTCTTTCTCTACGACCTCACCCAAAAAGAAACGGCCGAACGCATGGGGATTAGCGCCGTTACCGTGTCGCGCCGGGTGAAGCAAGGGCTGAAGCACTTGCAGGTGCTAATGGTGTCTAACGAAGATGAAACCGCCTAAAACGCTCTGCATCCTCGGAATTGAGCTATCGTTTAGGAACATCGGCTCAGGAAGCAAGGAGGCTCAGCCATGGGGGCGATCGCGTTTTTAGTCTTATTTTTTCTCGGCGTTTTGCTGGCTTTTGTAGGCAGCATTATTGGTATTGTAGACGCGTTTAAGGTCAGCCCTGTCTGGGGTTTACTGTCGATTCTTATCATCCCCCTGTTAGTCTTTTGGGCTAAGTTTCGCGGTCGCAAGTGGGCTCGAAACAGCCTCTTGATATTCCTAGGTGGGCTGCTGTCGATGTTGGCGTCCATTCCCTTCTTGGGCAGTTTTCTTGCCCAGCGAGCCCAGCAGGCCGGGGTCCCCGCCGAAGAGGGCATTCCCGCTGAAGAAGTGCCGGTGGAGTCGATACCAGTACCTGAGGAGCAGGTGGCCACCGAAGAATTTGCTGAGCCTTTGGTGCCCATTGCACCTCAGTTCTCTCCCATTGCTCGGGCCGATTTGATTCAGTCTACAGACCCCAACGAGCGCCTTCAGCAAATTAACAACAGCCGTACCGATCCCTTCGCCATAGTGCCCATTCCACCACCGCCGCCCCGGGTAATTGCCCCACCGCCGCCTCCAGGAGGCGGCACGGCCCCTGGCACAGCTACGGCTGGTACCACTGCGGGTGGTGGCGGGGCAGGTGCTGGTGGTGGTGCCGCTGGGTCCGCTGTGGCTAGGGCTGGTGGCGCTGCTGGAGCTGGTGGTGCTGGTGCGGCTAGGGCTGGTGGCACTGGCACTGCTGGCGCTGCTGGCAGGACGTCGGGTGGGGCAGGGGCCGCAGCGGGCAACGCTGGTGCTGGACGACCCACAACCCCGCCGCCATTGGCACCTCTACCCCAACTCCCGAAGCCTGCCCTAGCGGAAGCCGTGCTGGTGACTGGTGTGATGACCATCGGCAACGAAAATTTTGCTGTGGTACAAACCTCAGCTGGTAGCCAGTATGTCAAAGCAGGTCAGCGAGTTTCTAATGGTCAGGTGCTGGTTAAGCGCATTGACATGCGCGGTAGCGATCCGGTGGTGGTGCTAGAAGAGAACGGTATTGAGGTGTCGCGCCCAGTGGGTGCTCCTTCTACAGCCGCAGAACCGGCGGCTTAGCTGTTTGATTAAATCTTGAGCCATAGCAAAGCCTGGAGGGTCGCCTCTGGGCTTTGCTATTGTTGCGAGACCTGCACCCCGCAGCAAGTCGTGTCAGAATGTGAATTGCTCGATGTGGTGTGGAATTTTATATGCCGCTTGAAACGGTTGTTTGGCAGGGATTGTGGGGCGCGATCGCGATCCTAATAGCAGAGGCGGTGCGCGATATTTATCATGTGGTCAGCCACTACTGGCCGCCCCTAATGCGCCTCCACAACTGGCACCATCGGGCCTATAAAAAAGATTTTAGCCCTGTTAGCCCCGACCTCTATCGCCAAGCTCAGCTCTATAACGACACTCCCGAAGCCATTGTCATGGTTGGCGCGCTGGCGGGTCTAGCGATTTCTACTGGCATCGCTGGGCTGTGGCTGGGGTCAGTGTACGGGCTAGGGTTTTTGACAGCAGCGATCGCCCGCTCCCAGGGCTGGCTGCTCACCACCGACATCACCCACGAACCCGGCGAACTCACTACGATTCCCGGCAACTGGCGAGTCAACCGCACCTATCACTGGCGGCACCATTTTGACGACACCAACGCCTACTTCGCCGGCTACTTTACCGGACTGGACAAGCTGATGGGCACCGCTGTTTCTCTCAAGGGCAAAACTGTGGCGGTTACCGGCGCGTCGGGTACGATGGGCCGCGCTCTGCTCAACGAACTCGTTCGCCAGAAAGCCCGGCCCATTGCCCTCACGACCTCTGCCGACGCCACCTTTGAGGAGGGCATTCCCTGCTGGCAGTGGCAATCTGGGGCTGAAGCCGACCTGCGCGATGCGCTCAAGAAGGTGGATATTCTAATTTTGAACCACGGGCTGAATGTGCATGGCGATCGCACCCCAGAGGCCATTCAAACCTCCCTGGAGGCCAACGCCCTCTCTGGCTGGCGTCTGATGGAGGTCTTCTTCAGCACGGTGGAGACTTCGCCCCAGCGGGCTACTAAGGAAGTCTGGGTCAACACCTCCGAAGCCGAGGTAAACCCAGCCTTTAGCCCGCTGTACGAATTGTCTAAGCGGCTGATGGGCGATTTGGTGAGTCTGCGACGGCTCGATGCCCCCTGCGTAGTGCGCAAGGTGATTCTGGGGCCGTTCAAGAGCAACCTCAACCCAATTGGGGTGATGTCTGCCGACTGGGTAGCTTGGGCGGTGGTAGCGTTGGCCAAACGCAACGTACGCAACATCATCGTCACCATCAACCCACTGACCTACCTATTATTTCCGATCAAAGAGTTGAGTCAGGGAATCTATTTCAGGCTTTTTACTCGCTCCAGCAAGAGCTGACGATTAGAGGAGCTGCCATCCCTAAGTTACTGATCGGCTGACACAATTTGCCACGGCTGCTGTCTCCACCCTAGCTGCCGCTTGGCAAAAGCGGTATTGACTTGGGGCATGTGGGTTTCAACTAGCGCTACGGTTTCTTGTACCAAGGCCTCCAGGTGAAGAGCTGCGATCGATGCCTCTTGGTGAAACAAATCTTCCAGCCGTAGCGCAAGATTTTGAGGGGCAATCTTCATTTGCTCGATCAAAGTACCCATGCACTTGAATTGAAACGTTGAGAAGTACAGACGATTCAAGCCCGACAGCACACCAAGAATATTTTGGGCAGACTCAACCAGATTTGGTAGTACCAGAGGGTGGCATCGCGCCGAGCCAGCTTTGGCTGCATGCCCCAAAGGGCAAAGAACTTGAGATAGTGCTCTACCATAGCCTGGGCGAGTTGGTCAGGATACTTAGCGATGTCAACTTGCCACTGCCGAATGAGGGCTTCTCCGTAGAGCGGCATGCCGATCAAGGTGCCGTGCAGCATTTTCATGATGCCGGGTTGAATCTCAAACTTTTCCAGTGCAGTGGCCATTTCTGCTTCCCACTGGGCGATCGCAGTATGGGCAAACTGGCATTCAATCCCCTGCACCCGAAAGGTTTCACCAAACGCACCCGATTGGCGATCGCCCAACAACTCGACTAATTCTGCGCCTCGATTTTGCTGCCGCGCCAGAGTCAGCTCATCCTCAGTAGGGAGCTCATCGTAGTACAGCATCACGTCGCAGTCTGAATACTCATCGCATCGCCCTTCTGCCACTGAGCCTGTAACCATAACCGCTTTTGTTTTTGGATTCGCGATATAGGGTCTGACGCTGCGCTGTACTAATGTCAACAGATATTGGGTTCTATCGGCCATGGCTTGACGATTAGATATTGAGCTATTCAGCCTGCCCGGGAATCTGTTTAGCTACGGTTAAAGAACTCAACTTGGGGCAGGCGAGGGTCGTTAACCATGCCCAAACCCTGAAAATCCCAGCGGTTGATCAAGGGCTTGAGGCTAGAGGCGGTAATGGTTTCGATCGCAAATTTGTCGCTCAGCTCGGGGGCATGGGCGTTGAGATAGCTGAGGGCATCGTAGTCTGCGGTAAACACCAGCAGAAACCCCGTAGGAAGAGGCTGATCAGGGTTACCACGACCGTGGGGGCGGGCCACTAGGTAGCTGCCGTCGGCGCGCGATCGCAGCAAATAGTAGAGCTGAGACACCATAATTTCTCGCTGCCTCAGTTAATATCTGATAGGCGGATGCGAGGGTCGGCAAAGCTTAGCGCTAGATCGGCCAGCAGGTTGCCAACAATCAGCAACACTGCCCCCATAATCAGACTCGCCATCACCAGATACAAATCCTGGGCCTGCACCGCTTCGAGGGTCAGTTTCCCCAGGCCAGGCCAGTTGAAATAGGTTTCGGTGATGAACGCGCCGCCCAGTAGGCCAGCAAACTCAAAGCCCAGCAGCGTGATCAGCGGGTTTACCGCATTGCGTAGAGCGTGAACGTAGACCACGCGATTTTCTGACAGCCCTTTGGCGCGGGCGGTTTGAATGTAGTTTTGGCGCAGCACGTCAAGCAGTTGCCCTCGGGTAACCCGTTGGAGCCCGGCAAAGCTGGTGATGCTGAGGGCCAGAGTTGGCAAGATCAGGTGCCAGCCCACATCCACAAGCTTGCCAAACCAGTTGAGGTCGTCATGGATGATGCTGGTGCGCCCGCCAATAGGGAACAGCGGTGCCACGCTTTGAGCAAAGAACAGCAGCAGCAGGCCGGTCACAATACTCGGCATGCCCTGCCCCAGATAACTCAGCACTCGCAACACGCGATCGGTAGGACGGTTTTGGTTGACAGCGCTGACGATGCCCATGGGAATGGCGATGAGCCAGGTAACCAGAAAAGCCGCTAAGGCAAGCAACAGGGTGTTGGGCACTCGCTCCCACAGCAGGTCAACCACTGGGCGCTGGTAGGCAAAGCTGAGGCCAAAGTTGCCATGGAAGATTACCTGGTAGAGCCAGTTGAAGTACTGCCGCCAGGCCGGCTGATCGAGGCCGAACTGGGCCTCCAGCTGCGCCAGAGTCTCGGGCGAAAACTGCGGGCTCTGACGATACTGATCGAGAAAATTGCCTGGCGCTAGCTGAATCACAAAGAAGCTTAAGGCCGAGGCCAGCAGCAGCGTTAGTGCAGCCTGCAAAATACGCTTCAGCACGTAGAGGACAGTTTCGCTGTTGGCCAAGACCACCAGACGTTCCCAAGGGCTGATTGAAGGGCGGCGAGGAGTAGAGGACTGGGCCATTCCCAAATGCACAGAGATTAAAGGGCTATCTGTGGTGATTCTAAACCATCGCGCCCAGCCAATCGATGCTGACGGCGCTAAGGCGCGATCGCAGCTAACAAAACAGATACTTAACCCGACTATTTGCAACGTTAGATTGCTGAATTGAACCCACTAGGGTAGCCATCATCTTTGATGTTTATATTCCCCCTGCAAAGGCAACGCTCAACACAACGCCTTTGTCTGGCTCAGATTGAATTTTGCTACGCCCCAAGGTCATTTGGCAGTCCCTAATTTACACCCCGATCGAAACCAAATTTTTCTTCAGGATTTACCTATGACAGCCCTTGAAGCCCCCCCGACCAAAACCAACCGTCTGGTTTTAACGGCCCCGCTGTCGGGGCTGGTGGTGCCGATAGAAACCGTGCCTGACCCAGTATTTGCGCAAAAAATGGTGGGCGATGGTGTGTCTATCGACCCAACCAGTCAGGTGCTGCTAGCCCCCTGCGATGGGGATATTGTGCAAATCCACAGCGCTAGCCATGCGGTCACGGTGAAGACCGCCGAGGGCATTGAAATTTTGATGCATATTGGTCTCGATACCGTAGCCCTAAAAAGTGAGGGGTTTACGGCCAGGGTAAAGGTCGGCGATCGCGTTAGATCTGGCGATATCCTGATTGAGTTTGATGCCGACTATGTGGCGCTCCACGCCCGCAGCCTGCTGACCCAGATTGTGGTGACCAACAGCGATCGCGTGGCCGAGTTCAGACCCGCTAGCGGTATAGTCAACGCCGCCCGCGATGCGGTGCTGGAGCTGGTGCTAGTTGGAGAAACGACCGCTAGCGAGGCCGAGACCGGACCAACGGTGACCTCCGAGGCCATTGTCATTCCTAATCCGGTGGGGCTGCATGCCCGGCCAGCGGCGGTGCTGGCTCAGCTGGCGAAAAAGTATCAATCGGCCATTCGCCTGCATCGGGGCAGCGATAGCGCTAACGTGCGCAGCGTGACCACGCTAATGGGGCTGGAGATTGGCCGGGGCGATACGGTAACACTGGAAGCGACCGGGGCCGATGCGGAGGCGGCGATCGCCGAACTCTCCGCAGCTCTGGGGGATGGCCTGGGCGAAGAGGGTGCCGTGCCCGTAACCACCGCTGCCGCCAGTATGACCCAAGCCGAAATCTCCGCTCCGGCCCCTCGACCCAAGAGCGACAACCCCAACATTATTCTGGGCGTAGCGGCCTCGCCTGGGGTAGCAGTGGGCAACACCTACCGTCAGCAGCGGCAAGCCCTACGCGTTGACGAAACCGCTGACAGTCCTCAGGACGAGCACCGCAAACTCGACAGAGCGATCGACCAAGCTGCGCTCGAAATCGAGAGTCTGCGCGCCAAGGTGCAGGGACAGGGCGACCCCAGCAAAGCCGCTATCTTCGCTGCCCACCAAGAACTGCTTGCCGACCCAGAGCTGATGGATAGCGCCACCAGCGCCATTGACCAAGGCAAGAGCGCCGCCTTTGCCTGGCAGCAGATCTACACCAGCCAGGCCGACCAGCTAGCCCGGCTCAAGAGCGAGCTGCTGGCTCAGCGGGCCAACGACTTGCGCGATGTGGGCGATCGCGTGCTGCGCATTCTGACTGGGGTTCAAGCAGAGGCTCTAGTTTTGCCCGCCAACACTATTTTGCTGGCCGAAGACCTCACCCCATCGGATATGGCCAACCTTGACCCAGCCCGAGTAGTGGGCTTTGCCACGGTGGCGGGCGGGGCCACCTCCCACGTGGCAATTTTGGCCAGGTCGATGGGCATACCGGCGATCGCCGGCATCGAACCCCGCATTCTCGAGCTAGCTGACAGCACCCCGGTGATTCTCGACGGCACCAAGGGCCAGGTAAGGCTCAACGCATCTGTAGACGAGTTAGAGCAAACCCAAGGCCGCATTGCTCGCCAAAAGGCCAAGCAGGCGACGGATCTGGAGCATGCCTTCACGCCCGCCATCACCCAGGATGGGCAGCAGATTGAGGTAGTCGCTAACATCGGCAGCCAAAAAGATGCTGAAGCATCGCTCAAGGTGGGCGGCGAAGGGGTCGGTCTGCTCAGAACAGAATTTGTGTTTATGGAGGCCAGCTCGGCCCCCACCGAGGATGAGCAGGAGGTGATCTACGCAGGCATTTTGCGGGTGCTGGGCGATCGCCCCATGATCATTCGCACCCTGGATGTGGGCGGCGACAAGCCCCTGCCCTACCTACCCATGGCCCACGAAGAGAATCCTTTCCTCGGCGAACGGGGCATTCGCCTGGGCTTCGATCGCCCCGAGTTGATGCGCACCCAGTTTCGCGCCATTCTCAAAGCCTCTACCGCTGGCAAAGCGCGGGTGATGTTCCCCATGATCGCCCGCATGGAGGAGTTGGATATGGCCAAAGCAGTGATGGAAGAGGAGCGCCAGAAGCTGGGTGTGCCGCCCATTGAGATTGGCATCATGGTCGAGGTGCCCGCTGCCGCTGTGTCCGCTGAGCGGTTTGCAGAACAGGTGGACTTCTTTTCCATTGGCACCAACGACCTCACTCAATACACTCTGGCCATGGATCGCGGCCACCCCAAGCTGGCTCCCTATGTGGATGCCCTCAACCCCAGCGTGCTGCGCATGATCGACCTGACGGTGCGAGGAGCGAACAAGCACGGCAAATGGGTCGGTGTCTGCGGCGGCATGGCGGGCGACCCCCAAGCGGTTCCCATTCTGATGGGCCTGGGCGTGAAGGAACTGAGCGTCAGCGTGCCAGTGATTCCAGCGGTGAAGGCCCAGGTACGGGCTTTGAGCTATTCCCACTGTCAGGAGCTGGCGCAGCAGGCGTTGAATTTGGATTCTGCCGCCCAGGTGCGCGATCTGGTGCCCTTAGAAGAGGCGTAGGGTGCATTCGGCGGCAATGGCTGCGCGCAGTGTCGATCCCCTTTGCCCCGCCAATGCACCATCTTTGAGAACTCAAAGCACCGTAGGGTGGGCACCGCCCACCATGGACTACGCAGTATTCAGATCAATTGCTTGTAGGAAAGCGCGGCGCACGATTGAGGACGAAAGCCAAGCCTACCGCTGGGGCCATTTCGCTGGCCCCAAACCCCCGTCGAGAAGGGCGTTCCGCCTCCCTTCACCCCACGGAAAGGATTAGCTGATCATCGGTTTAAACCTCTGTTCTGCCAATGGATCGGTAAGAAACATAAGCCCTGCTATGTCGGCTCCTTTTCTTAACTCCATCACCCATCCACCCCCTTACCCCCTACCCCCCACCCCTTAACCCTCTATGAAAATCAAAGAAACCTGGAACCACGCCTTCGGGCTGTTGCAAAAAATGGGGAAGTCGCTCATGCTTCCCGTGTCGGTGCTGCCGGTGGCGGGCCTGCTGCTGGGCTTGGGCAGCGCTCGCCTGATTGAGCTGCAGCAGATTGAGCAGGGCGTTCTCACCGACCCGAAGTTTTGGTGGCTACCGGAGTGGCTGGCCGCCATTATGAAAACGTCTGGGGACGCCATTTTTGCCAGTCTGCCGCTGATTTTTGCGATCGCCGTGGCGATCGGCTACACCGGCAACGATGGCGTCTCGGCCTTAGCCGCCACCGTGGGCTTCGTGGTGTTTCTCGCCACCCTGGGCACCGTTGCCCTCGGTATGGGCTTAGAGACCAAGACAGTGCTAGGCATTCCCACGTTGGATACGGGGGTGTTTGGCGGCCTGATTATGGGCTGCATCGCCGCCTATATGTTCAACAAATTCTTTCGCATCAGCCTGCCCCGCTACCTGGGCTTTTTTGCCGGTAAGCGGTTTGTGCCCATTATCACCGCCTTTGCCGCCATTCTTACCGGCTTGGTGATGAGCGTAATTTGGCCGCCCGTCGGGGCTGGCATCAACAGCTTCGCCCAGGCAGCAGCGGAGGGCGGCAATGTGCCCCTGACCGTTGCCCTCTACGGCTTTATCGAGCGCTTGCTAATTCCCTTTGGTCTGCACCACGTCTGGAACGTGCCCTTCTTCTTTGAGATTGGCTCATTCCAAGACCCGATTACTGGGGAGACCGTGCGGGGCGACATTGCTCGCTTCTTTGCGGGAGATCCTACAGCAGGGATTTTGGGTGGGGCCTACTGGTTCAAGATGTTTGGGCTGCCGGCGGCTGCGATCGCCATCTGGCACAGTGCCAAGCCAAAAAACCGCAAGCAGGTCGGCGGCCTGATGATTTCTGCCGCTCTGACCTCTTTCTTAACCGGCATTACCGAACCGATTGAGTTCTCATTCTTATTTGTCGCCCCGCAGCTCTTTGCCATCCACGCCGTGCTGGCTGGGTTTGCCGATTGGCTGTTTGTCACCCTGGGCGGACGCATGGGCTTCACCTTCTCCCACGGGCTGATCGACTTTGTGTTGTTCAACAGTTTGGGAACTCGGGTTTGGCTGATCCCGGCTCTGGCTCCAGTATTCGTCGCCCTGTACTACTTCATCTTCCGCTTTGCCATTCGCCAGTTTAACCTCATGACCCCAGGCCGCGAAGAGGATGTGGATGCAGATGAATCCACCGCCGTCATCACCGGAGACAAAGCTGCAATGGCCAAGGCTCTGGTACTGGCCTTTGGGGGTCGCAGCAACATCAAAAACCTGGATGCCTGCATTACCCGTCTGCGCATCACCGTAGATGACATGGCTAAGGTCAACGTCCCGCGTCTAAAGGCCTTGGGAGCTTCTGGGGTTTTGCAGATGGGGCAGAATGCCCAGGCTATTTTTGGGCCGCAGTCTGACAACCTCAAGACCGATATGGCCGACTACCTCAAAACCGCAGGCCCAGAAGCCGATGTAGTGGAGGTACCTGCCACAGGCTTTGTGGGTGAAACCACCCCTGCTGTGGTCAAAGTTTCCCCTGACCCCCAAGCTACCGAAAAAGCCGAGGCCATGGTTATGGCTCTGGGCGGGGCTAACAACATTCGCACCGTTGACTCCGTTGCCCTGACTCGCTTGCGGGTAGAAGTAACCGACCCCCTAGCCATTGACGAAGCTGCACTCCAGGCCGCTGGAGTACAAGGCATCATGCGGTTACAGAATGACGTGCTGCATCTGGTGACTGGGCTTAACGCCGAACAGTACTCCGCTGCGATCGCCCAGCGATTGGCTGCCAAGGTGTAGATTTATCTGCTGAACTGCGCGGTTCTGTCGGGCTACTAGGGTGGTAGGGGTTTGCGATCGCCCCTACCGCCCTACAAAATTCATAGCAAATTAGCGTTTCATCAATTCAGTGTTGATGAAGGATTTTTTATGTCCCACGCGCTACTCAAGATAGTCTTCGTTGTCGGGTTTGGCAGGTAACGGTAGTGCATCTTTCCACCCGTGCCGCTCGGGTCAGCGAGCAGGTATCAGTAAGCTACGACGGGCAGTGGGGCCGTGGCATCTGCGCTCGTTCTGCCACACCGCTGTAGTGCCACAAAAAACCCCAGCCGTCCAAAGCTAGGGTTGTTAGGTTAAATGGCTGATTCGACGATTTGATTTAAGGTTTTGATTTAACGGTTGGATTTATGAAATGCGTTAGTGGTGCTTTTGCCCCAGTCGCTAACCTTGTCTTTTGGGCTTAACCCGCCGACACCAGTCAGTGAACTATGACATTGGCAACACTGCATAAAGCTTATGTTAGCTCAACATTGTCCGCCGTTACACAGACTACGTTTAAGTAAATCTATAGAGCGGCCCGGCAGGCTCTATCTAATCTCAACCAAGCGCAGAAAATCCAAGCCTATCTCCTTTGTGCCCTGGAGCTGTGAGTAGCAACCTGCCAATTTTTCATCAGTAAATTTGTTACAGCCCAAAGTTAGTAAAACTCCTAACCGATTTCGCGGGCAGCATTATAAATTGCTTCATTGGCCTGCACTGACTTGTGCAAATCCACCATCGGGCGCGGATAGTCAACACCGAGGGTAACCCCAAAGCGCTTTTGCTCTACCGGCTGAAGTTTCCATGGCTCATGCACCTTAGCTGGGGGGACATCTATTAATTCTGGCAACCAGTGCTTCACGTAGAGGCCGTCGGGGTCATAGTCCTTCGACTGCTTAGGAATGTTGAAATAGCGAAAGCCTCGCGCGTCGTTGCCAACTCCGGCGGTGTAATTCCAGTTGCCGTAGTTACTGCATGGGTCGTGGTCGACCAGCAGCGACTCAAACCACTCAGCCCCCATGCGCCAGTCAATACCCAGATTTTTGGTCAGAAAGCTAGCGACATTCTGTCGCCCTCGGTTCGACATAAACCCGGAGTGAGCCAGCTCACGCAGGTTGGCATCCACTAATGGAAAGCCTGTTTCGCCGTTGCGCCAAGCGTCAAAGCGAGGCCGGTCCTGATTCCAGTCGATCAGCAGCCCCCGCAAACCAGAGGGGTAAAATACTTTGTTACTGTGCTTGGCACAGATAAAGCGAAAGTAGTCGCGCCACAGCAACTCAAAGACCAGCCAGTAGGTGGAGTCGTTGCGAATGCGCTCAGCCTCGTAGGCTTGCACCGTCTCGTACACCCGGCGGGGCGAGAGGCAACCCATCGCCAACCAGGCCGACAGCTTTGAGGAATAGTCGGCCCCCACCATGCCGTTGCGGGTCTGCTTGTAAGTCTTGAGGCAGTCGGCCTCCCACACGTAGTGGTTGAGGCGAGCCAGGCCAGCCGTTTCGCCTCCCTCAAAGGTGAGCACGGCACGGCTGTCAGGGTTTGGGGCTTCCAAGCCAAAGTCTGCCAGGGTGGGCAGGGTGCCAGGGTTAACCTGGGGCAGGGGCAACATTTTTGTGGGCGTGGGTAGGGCTACATCCACCGTGCTGTGCTGTTCCACCTGTTTGCGAAACTGGGTAAACACTTCGGGCAGGCGGCTGATGGCAAAGGGTAGGTTGTCGGGATGGTAGAGGGTGGCCCCCCAGCACACCTCCGTTTTGCAGCCTATAGCTGCTAGTTTGGTCTCTACCGCCCGCTCCACCCGTAGTTCTTCAGCGGTGACTTCCTCGTGCCAGTAGACGGCCTCAACGCTGTGGGCTTTCACCAGCTCTGGAATAATGTTTTCGGGATGGCCCACGCGCACGACGAGGTCGCTGCCCAGGGTTTGAAGCGATCGCCGCAGATCCGCCACACTCTTTAGCAAAAACTGCGCCCGATAGGCTCCCGTTTTGGGAAAACCAAAGGCGGTCTGGCCAAACTGACGGGGGTCAAAACAATAGAGAGGAATAATCGGCTGACCGGCTCGCAGCGCCTCATTGAGAGGCTGATGGTCGTGGAGGCGGAGGTCGTTGCGAAACCAGACGAGGGTAGTCATTGGCGCATGGTAGGGGCAGTTAGGAGTGATAGAACTCCCCGATTTCAGCTCTGTCAGGGCACCATCTCAAAGCAAATGCCTTCTCAAAATGTCCTAGAAGAGCTGATTTAGCCAAACGGGCCGTGATCTGTTTAACGACAGAGCTGCTTTATTAAGTATTCTAAAGAACTATCCGTTGTCGTGCAGGAGATTCGCATCTATGGCTATCAAAGTAGGGGACATGGCCCCCGATTTCACGCTGCCCAACCAGGCGGGCGAGTCCATTGCCCTAAGCAGCTTTCGGGGCCAGAAGGCGGTGGTGCTGTACTTTTACCCCAAAGACGATACCCCTGGCTGCACCGTAGAATCGTGCTCGTTTCGCGACAGCTACGCAGACGTGGTGGCCGTGGGGGCCGAGGTCATCGGCATCAGTAGCGACTCGCCTGACTCACACAAAGCCTTTGCCCAGAAGCACAATCTGCCCTTTACCCTGGTCAGCGATCGCGGCTCTGCGGTGCGCAAGACCTACGGCGTGCCCGCCACCCTGGGGCTACTGCCCGGTCGAGTCACCTACGTCATCGACAAAGACGGCAAGGTACGGCATGTTTTTAATTCCCAATTCAACCCCAAGGGCCATGTAGAGCAGGCCATGGGCATTCTCAAAACCCTACAACCCGCCTGATATGGACCTGCAACCTGAGCACTATGAACTAGCGATCGCCCTATCGGCCATAGAAGGCGCAATGGCCGGTCTTTGGTATCCCAGTGAAAGCGATGCCCTGGTCTCCCTAGTGATCTACGCCGACCCCCTGCCCGATACGGAGGCCTTGGCCCAAAAGCTGGGGGCGGGGGAGGAGAACCTCGAAATTCGGCCCGCTGAAACTTTTTTTCGGCCGGTGCTCAACAACCCCTACTGGGCCAGTGAGCAGGGCGGTCACCTAGCGCAGAAATTTGCCAATCTCCGTGATGTGCTAGAAACCCACCTAGAAGATCTCCAGAG
Source organism: Leptolyngbya sp. FACHB-60 (assembly GCF_014695775.1). Taxonomy (GTDB): domain Bacteria; phylum Cyanobacteriota; class Cyanobacteriia; order Phormidesmidales; family Phormidesmidaceae; genus Nodosilinea. Next base: position 35,245 of record NZ_JACJOX010000017.1, read on the forward strand.
CATTCGTGTGGGTGTGGGCAATGTGACGTTATATCTACTAGGGCGGCATTCTAGCGGCTGCTACCTTGGGGCCTGCACCCACGTCGTCGAGACCTAGCCACTCCGGTCAGATGACGGTAGCCTAACGGTAGCAATCAAGGCAATGTATCTATGGCTTTCCAAACCCCAGACTGGGTGAAGCACGCGGTCTTCTACCAAATTTTTCCCGACCGGTTTGCCCGTACCCAGCAGCATCTAGATGACCCGGCGATGGCTGTGACCTTAGAACCGTGGGAGACGCCGCCGACGCCCTTTGGCTACAAGGGCGGTGACCTCTGGGGCATAGCCGAAAAACTCGACTATTTGGCAGATCTAGGGGTTACAGCCATCTATATGACGCCGATTTTTCAGTCGGCCTGCAATCACCGCTACCACACCCATGACTATTACCAGGTTGATCCGCTGCTGGGGGGCAATCCGGCTTTTTTGGATCTGCTAGAGGCTGCCCACGCCAAAGACATCAAAGTGGTGTTAGATGGGGTGTTTAACCACTGTAGCCGCGGCTTTTTCTTCTTTAACGACATTCTTGAAAACGGCCCCAACTCTCCCTGGCTGGAATGGTTTGAGGTGGGGGGCTGGCCCCTGTCGGCCTATGACGGGTCGCAGCCCGCTAACTACCGCAGCTGGGTCGACAACCGGGCTTTGCCGACCTTTAAGCACGACCACCCAGCGGTGCGCGAATATCTGATGCGGGTGGGTGAGTATTGGGTGCGTCAGGGCATTGATGGCTGGCGGCTCGATGTGCCCTTTGAGATCAAAACCGAGGGCTTTTGGCAAGAATTTCGCGATCGCATCAAGGCCATCAACCCCGAAGCCTATATCGTTGGCGAGGTGTGGACCGATGCCAGCCAGTGGCTCGACGGCACTCAGTTCGACGGGGTGATGAACTACATGTTCACGGGGCCAACCATGGCGTTTGCGGCGGGCGATCGCATCCGGATGGATCTAGTCGAAAAGCCCCACTACTATCCCTACCCCGCCCTAGATGCGGCGGGTTATGCCGAAAAAATTCAGCAGCTGCTCAAGCTTTACCCCTGGGAGATTCAGCTGACCCAGCTCAACTTGCTCTCTAGCCACGATGTCGCTCGCATTCATTCGGTGGTGGATGGGGATGACGCTAGCATGGTGCTGTCTACGGTGCTGTTGTTGACCTTTCCAGGAGCGCCAAGCATTTACTACGGCGATGAGGTGGGGCTACCGGGCGAGCTAGACCCCGACTGCCGCCGTACCTTTCCCCCTGAAAAAGAGTGGCACCTCGATCTATTGACTATTCACCGGGAGCTGATTGCGCTGCGCCACCGGCACCTGGCCCTGCGCATCGGCACCTACGATGTGCTGCACGCCGAGGGCCATGTCTATGGGTTTAGTCGCACGCTGGGGAGCGATCGCATCATTGTCATTCTTAACGCTGGCGAAGAGAGCGTGCCCCCGATCTCGACCGATACCTTAATTTCTAAGGGGCAAACCGTCCACGAGGTCTTTACCTACCACGGGGCTACCTGGACCCAGGACAGCCTAACGCTGCCCTCGCGATCGGCGGTGGTGGTGACAGCAGAGTAAGGCGAAAGGAATCCCGTTGGCTGCACCATTTCACTAGGCCACCGACCCGAGCTTCTACCCACCCCGACGCTGACGAATTTGGGCAATAAAAAACTCTTCCAGCGTTGGGCGAGTCTGTTGTAGGGCAATTAGGTGGCCTCCCACTAGGGGGATCTGCTTGGCAAACTCGTAAGGGTCGCCTTTGACATGGCCTTGCCAGAGATCGCCCTGCACCGTCATTTGGTCGAGCCAGAACTCTAGCTCGGCGATGCGACCGCCGCGACCTTTTGCCACATATTGGTCGGCGGTGCCCAGCAGCTGGTCTAGGCTGCCGCTGGCAATCAGCTCACCCTGGTCGAGAATGGCGATGCGATCGCAAATCACCTCCACATCCGACAAAATGTGGCTATTAAAAAAGATCGTCTTGCCCTCTCGCTTTAGGGCCAAAATAATTTCCCGCACTTGAAAGCGCCCGGTGGGGTCAAGCCCTGACATTGGCTCATCGAGAAACACTACATCGGGGTCATTCATCAATGCCTGGGCCATACCCACTCGCTGGAGCATCCCTTTGGAGTACTGGCGTAACTGCTTTTTCTTCGCCGCTTCTTGAGGTAGTCCCACCAGATCGAGCAGCTCCACAATACGGCGCTGCTGAGCCGCCCGCGACAGACCAAATAGACCAGCGGTATACTGCAAAAACTCCCAGCCGGTCAAAAAGTCGTAAAAGTAAGCATTCTCAGGCAGGTAGCCAATGCGCTGTTTTACCGCACTGTCGCCCAGGGCATGACCCAGTAGAGTCGCCTTGCCCGCCGTCGGGCGAATAATGCCCAACAAAATCTTCAGTAGTGTCGTCTTACCCGCCCCGTTGGGGCCTAGCAAGCCAAAGGTTTCACCCTGATAAACTGTGAGAGAACACTGCTGGAGAGAAGTAACTCGCTGGTTAAGCCAAAACCCAGTGCGATAGGCTTTACCTAGCCCCTCGGTTTGCACCACTGGCACCCGATCTAGCGGTGTGGTTAGCCCATTTTGTGACAGTACAGCGCCCATACCCGTGCTCGTAAAACCGTGATAGAACCGTATTAAGACGTTAGGCAACGTCAGCGTATCTCTGTTTAGGGTACCCGCCCCGTGGCACTATGGTACTGACTTAGCGCTGGTCCGGACTGTCACTGACCTTAGTCTAGGTTCAGCCTAGAGTGACCCTGTCCTCGTTCTCATACTCCTTCCTAAGTGCTGCTATGGATCGCTCCAAGCTCGTTGCTATCGTTACCGGCGTTATTTCTCTGCTGCTAGCAGTTGGCTATTTAGTACTAGTACAACTCCTCGATTTTCGCGGCGATATGGTGCCCGCTCCCCTATCATTCCTGCCCAACTTGCCATTTTTGGCTGCGATTTTCAGCCTTATTTTAAGGTAGGACAAAGTTTTCAAGGTTCAGGGCATGCCGTTAAAAACCGTTGACCTAAAGCATGCACAAAAGCCAAATCCAGAGGTTGCTCTAAAAATCCTGCTCTATGCAGCAAATAGTTGAGGATGTCCCCTCAACTCCCCTCCTTTTGAGGAAAGCACAGGGCAGCAGATAGCTAAAGTGACGACAGATTCCGCTTCAAAAGCTTCTAAGGCTTTCAGCGCAGTTATTTTCTTCAGCGTCAAAACCACCCAGATCTAGGGTTAACTTTAAAACAACGCCTTTCTAAGCTGGGGGAGATCGCCTGGTTGAAAATTTTGTTCCCCGCCAAACCATCTATTAGCAATACTTATAAAACCTTGCAATTGGCTCTATTTTCTCTATAGGGCTCGTGATTTCCCGCAGAGTTAAATTGGGTTTAGGGCAATGTCGCCCTATATCTGTCCACTGAGTGCCCCCACAAGCCCGTTGACTTTGGCATAGTATTATTGCGATTAACCCCTAAGATATTTATCCGCTACCCAGCAGGTACCCATGGCCATGCAACAGCTTGAGACAACTTCGACCCTTGACTACCAGTCAGAGCACTACAAAGATGCCTATAGCCGCATCAATGCCATTGTGATTGAGGGCGAGCAAGAAGCGTACGACAACTACTGCAAGCTGGCAGAGTCAATTCCTGACTCTAAGGATGACCTGCTGCGTCTAGCAAAAATGGAAAGCCGGCACATGAAAGGTTTTCAGGCCTGTGGCAAAAATTTGGCCGTCACTCCCGATATGGAGTTTGCCGCCAAATTTTTCTCTCAGCTGCACGAAAACTTTCAGCAAGCTTGGGCTGAGGGCAAAATTGTCACCTGCCTACTCATTCAGTCACTGATTATTGAGACCTTTGCGATCGCGGCTTACAACATCTACATTCCAGTAGCCGATGATTTTGCTCGCAAAATCACCGAGGGCGTAGTCAAAGACGAATACAGCCACCTCAACTTTGGAGAAGAATGGCTCAAGGCCAATTTTGAGTCGGCCAAGGTCGAGCTTGAAGTGGCGAATCGCCAAAACTTACCCATCATCTGGGCCATGCTTAACCAGGTGGCTGACGATGCCCAGGTTCTCGGCATGGAAAAAGACGCCTTGGTTGAAGATTTCATGATTACCTACGGTGAGGCGTTAGCCAACATTGGCTTCTCCAGCCGCGAGGTGATGAAACTCTCAGCCCAAGGTTTAGCTGCTGTTTAGACCGCCATCCGGCAGCCGCTAACGGTCTGAGCGTCAGCGGCCCGGCTATTTCAAACCTCTCTGACCTGCCCAGTGTGCTATTCAATCCAGCACTGGGCAGTTTATCGTAGGTAAATTGTTAACCTGCACCATAACTTTTTGGCGCATTTCCCCTCTCCAATACCCTAGATACGCGATGTTTGGCCTAATTGGACATTTAACCAGCCTTGACCACGCCCAGCTTGTAGCCCGAGACTTGGGATATCCAGAATATGCTGACCAGGGGCTCGATTTTTGGTGCAGCGCCCCACCTCAAATTGTCGACACGATCAAAGTCACCAGCGCCACCGGCCAACAGATCGAAGGCCGCTACGTTGAGTCGTGCTTTTTACCGGAGATGCTAGCCGCTAAGCGCATTAAAGCGGCTACCCGCAAAATCATCAACGCCATGGCCCACGCCCAAAAGCACGGCATTGACATCACGGCTTTGGGCGGCTTCTCCTCAATTATTTTTGAGAATTTTAACCTCAACCAAATTCAGCAGGTGCGCAACGTCACCCTAGAGTTTGAGCGGTTTACCACAGGCAATACCCACACGGCCTACATTATTTGCCAACAGGTGGTGGCCGCTGCCGAAAAGCTCGGCATTAACCTCTCTGATGCCACCGTGGCGGTGTGCGGTGCTACTGGGGATATTGGCAGCGCTGTCTGCCGCTGGCTGACTGCCCGTACCGACATCAAAGAGCTGCTCTTGATTGCCCGTAACCAAGAGCGGATTCAGCGTCTGCAAGAAGAACTGGGCTGCGGCGTGGCTATGGATCTCGATACTGCTCTGCCCAAGGCCGACATTGTGGTGTGGGTGGCCAGCATGGCCAAGGGAGTTGAGGTTGACTCCAACAGCCTGAAGCGCCCCTGCCTGATGATTGACGGCGGCTATCCCAAAAATGTCGACCAGCACTTTAATTTTGATGGCGTTCACGTGCTCAAGGGCGGCATTGTCGAGCACTCCCTCGACATCGACTGGCGGATCATGCAGATTGTGAACATGGATGTGCCCGGACGCCAGCTGTTTGCCTGTTTTGCAGAAGCCATGCTGCTGGAGTTCGAGAAGTGGTACACCAATTTTTCGTGGGGACGCAACCAAATCACCCTTGAGAAAATGGATTTGATCGGCCAGGCGTCGCGGCGGCATGGGTTTCGTCCCTTGCTCGACCTCAACACGTCTCTCTTGGTCACTGAGCTCTCCTAAGCGGACGATACCCTGATCGCGGAGGTTTTATGCCCTCAGTTTTATCCGCTGAGCAGAGGGGCTGCGGCTTGGTATCCTAGATTGCAGACGGGCAAGAATTTTCTGGGTGACCAGGGCGTTCCTAGCCCATGTTGGCCTGTTTAAATAGTTTGTTTCTTCCTTGGCTATGGCCCCACCTGAGCGCAAGTCCATTCTGCTGTCCTTTGAAAAGCCCCTGGTCGAACTAGAGGCCCGCATCACCCAGATTCGAGAACTGGCGGAAGAAAACGATGTGGACGTGTCGGCCCAGCTGCTTCAGCTGGAAGCCCGCGCCACCCACCTCCGCCAGGAAATTTTTTCTAACTTAACGCCAGCCCAGCGACTACAGGTGGCCCGCCATCCTCGCCGCCCCAGCACCCTCGACTACATTCAGGCGATTACTGACGACTGGCTTGAGCTGCACGGCGATCGCGGCTCGGGCAAAGATGATCCTGCCCTAGTGGGGGGGGTGGCCCGGCTCGAAGGTCGGCCTGTGGTGATCTTGGGCCATCAGAAGGGACGCGATACCAAAGACAATGTAGTGCGCAACTTTGGTATGGCCTCTCCCGGTGGCTACCGCAAGGCCATGCGGCTGATGCGCCACGCCGATCGCTTTTCTATGCCAATCATTACCTTTATTGATACTCCGGGTGCCTATCCCGGCTATGAGGCCGAGGAAATGGGGCAGGGCGAGGCGATCGCCTACAACCTGCGAGAAATGTTTGGCCTCACGGTGCCAATTGTCTGCACCATCATTGGGGAAGGCGGCTCTGGCGGTGCTCTAGGGATTGGCGTGGGCGATCGCCTGATGATGTTTGAGCACTCGGTTTACACGGTAGCCAGCCCTGAAGCCTGCGCCGCCATTTTGTGGAAAGACGCGGGTCGCTCGGGCGAGGCGGCCGAAGCCCTCAAAATCACCTCTTGGGATCTTAAGCAGCTGGGTCTATTAGACGAGCTTCTGCCCGAGCCTGTAGGAGGTGCCCACGCCAACCCCATTCAGGCAGCAGACATTCTTAAGCAGGCACTGGTGGAGCAAATTACCGAGCTGTCTCAGCTAGCGCCTGCGGCCCTACAGCAGTTGCGCTATCAAAAGTATCGCCAGATTGGGGTCTTTGCCGAGGCCGCCTAGGGCGCGTTGGCTAGGACGCCAACGGCTGCTCGCTCTGCTTCACCAAATCAGTGCTCCATGTCTCAAGCCCTGTTTCCCCAAGAAGGAGTTAATGCTCTGTTCATATTCGCGGTCAAGGTCAACGCTAGGGTAAACCAAGACTACGCCGCTTACTAACGATGCCTGCGCTCATAAACTGTTTACATTTGTTAACATAGGAAAAGTGCTTAGCCCACACGCCTTTCCCCAAGGGGCAATCTGCCCTGGTTCTCTGGCGATCTTGGGGTGTCAGCTATCCTGATTTCTTTGTTGATTGGTAACTACCATTGCAGAATCCTGTATCTTCTGACCTGCCGCGTCGCGCCCTGGTAACGGGGGCTAGCCGTGGCATCGGCAAAGCGATCGCCCAAGCCTTGGCCTTAGCTGGGTATGACGTTGCTCTGCTCGGTCGCTCCCTAGAGACCTTGCAACCGGTGCAGGAGGAGTTGAGCACCTACGGCGTTTTGGCTAAAGCCTATGCCGTTGACTTAGCCCAAGAGGGCTTGCAGCCTCGGCTAGCAGCGGTGCTAGCCGACTTCGGACCGCTCAGTGTAGTAGTCAACAACGCTGGTATGGGCTACACCGGGCCGCTAGCCACCATGCCCTTAGCTGACTGGCAGCAGGTGATGGATTTGAACGTCACCAGCGTCTTGCAATGTATTCAGGCGGTGCTGCCCATGCTGCGACAGGGCGGTGGCGGCACCATCGTCAACATCGCCTCGATTGCGGCTCGGTCGGCTTTCCCCGATTGGGGAGCGTATACCGTGAGTAAAGCCGCCATTGTGGCTCTATCGCGGGTACTAGCCGCCGAAGAGCGCGCCCACGGCATCCGGGTTGTGACGGTGTCACCGGGGGCGGTTAACACCCCCATTTGGGATACCGATACGGTGCAGGCCGATTTTGATCGGTCGTCCATGCTCACGCCAGAGATCGTGGCTCAGACCGTTCTGCACACCATTCTCTTACCCCCTGAGGCGGTGATTGAAGACCTCACCCTAATGCCCGCAGGCGGTGCCCTGTAGCTAGTTTTTTCCCTGTCGCGCCCCTGGCCAACTCAGCGAGTGGCCTCAATTTTGTTGAACCTCTGGAGTATTTAGAACCCTATGACTACCGCATCCTCAAGCAGCCTTAACGACAAAGCGACTAACAGCTCTAGCACCATTGGCACTGGCCTCAAGGGCATAACCCCCGAAATTCGGCCCGATCGCACCCACAGCTACCGGGAAGAGGGCGATCAGTACCCCATCCCTGAAACTAGCCAAGAAGACATGAGCGACGCGGTGCGCACCATGCTGCTGTCGGTGGGTGAAGACCCGGAGCGAGAGGGACTGCTCAAAACTCCTAAGCGCGTCGCCGAGGCTATGCGATTTCTCACCAGCGGTTATCAGCAGTCGTTGGAAGAACTGGTCAACGGTGCCATCTTCGACGAGGGCCACAACGAAATGGTGCTAGTGCGCGATATCAACCTGTTTAGCCTATGTGAGCACCACATGCTGCCGTTTATGGGTCGTGCCCATGTAGCCTATGTTCCTAACCAGCGGGTAGTAGGGTTGAGCAAGCTGGCCCGCATTGTCGAGATGTATTCGCGGCGCCTTCAGGTGCAGGAGCGCCTCAACCGCCAGATCGCTGAAGCGGTGCAGGAAATTTTAGATCCCAAGGGTGTGGCCGTGGTGGTGGAGGCCAGCCACATGTGCATGGTGATGCGCGGCGTGCAAAAGCCCGGCTCTTGGACAGTGACCAGCGCCATGCTAGGGGTGTTTCAGGAAGATTCTAAGACGCGCGAAGAGTTCCTCAGCCTGATTCGCCATCAGCCTTCGTTCTTCTAGGCTGAACGGCTTCTGGCTCGCGAATCGAGCGAGGCGATAGTCCCTAAAAACCGGGTTTCTGTAGGCTAACTCCAACGATTGGAGGTTGCACAGAACCCGGTTTTTTTGACGCCTATGGGGTTGAGCGTCCCGCCAGGTAGCCCCAGGCGTAGGCCGCATCACCCATACTCTGCATAATCGTGAACTCGTTGACGTTGGGCACGTAGTAAATGTCGAAATAGGTCTCGACCGAAGGCCACTGCCGAGCCGGGGGGACCGCTACCGTTTCTAGAACGTCAAAGAACCAGTCTGAGCCGTAAAAGCCCGTGTCGATGGGGCCATAGAGGGTGATGCCCGGCAGCAGGTCGCCGGTAATGCGCTGATCGACGATGAGAGGATTTTGGGGCGACTTGTGGCCCAGGCCGGTGGTGTAGGTCATGTTGTCGGGGTTGGCCCCGGCGGAAAACTGGCAGGCTAGCAGCGCGGCGTTGAGATAGCGATCGCCACCGGCTAGCGCATGGGCCCGCAGCAGGATCCGCGCTTTGGGAGTCCCAAGCCCATCGCCCCAGCCGACCGGGGTCGACGGGTGCACCTTAGTCCAGCCAAAGGCCGTGGTTTGACCGGTTTCTACGGCGGCGTCAGCCTCGGCCAGCAGCGTGGTTCGCAGCTCGGCCTGAAGTTCTGCGTCGACCTGGTCAGCGGGGAGGCGGCTGTAGAGAAAGTTGATTTCTCGCTGGGGGGCGGCAATCCGGTAGTCGCCGCGCGCCTCAGCGGGAATGGCCGAGCGCGCGGCGACAAAGCGATCGTGCCAGGTGCGATCGCCCGTCAGGTCATAAAGCTCTAAGGCCGCCAGGGCGCGATCGGCCTCAATGCGATGGCGGGGCCATTCCTGGGCCTGAATGCCGGCTTCATGCTGAGCCTCGGCCCAGGCCATGGCCGCTAGGGCGCTGTCGCGGTAGCCCCCGGCCTGATCGGGAACATAGGTCTCCATCAGTCGGGCCGTGCGGGCTGCCACCCCAGCGTAAACATAGCTGCTCCAGGGGTCGGGGGCGTAGGCCATCACCGGCAGTGACTCTTGCCAGCTGGTTTCGCCTCGCTTGGGGTGTTCTGCCGACTCAATGCCGCCGCGCACGCCGCCCTCAGAGGTTTGCAAACGGCGAAAGAAATCGACTCCCCACAGCGCCTCATCCAACAGATCAGGGTGATCGTTAGCAGATTCTGGAATATTGAGCGCCATATCGCTTAGGGGCTCAGGAAATAGTTCGAGCAGTTCGAGCAGCCAGCGGGCGACCTCCAGGTGCTGAATGCGGCGATCCCAGTCGCCCGCATCGAAGTAGCCACCCCAGGCGTTGGCTACCACCGCATCAGTCTTGCCCTTTACCAGATTGGCGAAGTTGCCGTCGTCGGTGCCTTGGGCGTTGAGGCCATTGCCCGTATCCATCAGCCCAGTGGTGGATTGGTAGACCTTGACCCCATCGTCGGGGTGGAAGGGACGGGGACGCTCAATATCGGTGTAGGGCTGCCCTAGGGCAATGCCGCTGCGCTGGTGATAGAAGCCGCGGGCCGCCACATAAAAGGCCTGTTGCCAGGCATTTTCAGCCACCGCAAAGGAGTTAGAGCAGCCGACAGTGTCTACACAGAGTCGGTACTGACCAGGCTGAGTGAGGGCGCTAAAGTCGAGTTGGTCAACGTCGGTGAGGGTGTAGGTGCGATCGCGGGCATCCTCTGCCTCTTCACGGCGATAGCGGCGGCTAGCCTGTCCCCTCAACGCTACCTGGTTTGTCGCCTCGTCGATCACCTGAAACGACAGTCCCTCGGGATAGCTCAGCCCGCCGCCCGTACCCATCCAGGTCGACAAAAACCCTACTTTAAGGGAGTCGTCGGGGCGAAACCCTAGGGCCGACACATGCACGGCCTCACTGATCTGGCGATCGGGTTGGTAGTCCAGAGTCAGGGGCGGTAGCTCCTGCCCTGTGATTTGAACTTGATAGCTCTGCCCTGGAGTCAGGGGCGTGGGCAACCGCAAGTAGAACCGATGATCCATAGCCCAGCGGCGATTGTCTCGGCTGACCTGGGCTGTGTCTATGGGCTTGCTTTTGCGATACACCTCTATCGGCGTTACGGGCTGCCGATAGCTAGGATCATCCTGGGACTGAATGTGATAGCCGTACGGTTGGCCGGCGCGATTGGCATTAAACGGCTCCTCGCTGTAGCTGTCGAAGCCGTAGAGCACAGATTGATCGGGGCTGACCAAGGTTCCCAGAGCCTGCCCTTGCCGCAGCACCCAAGTGTTGTCACCCGAAGTTTCTAGCTTGTCTTGGGGCTGGGCGCGGTAGGGCTCCTGGCGAGCGTGGGTGATGGTGCCCTGGCGAAGGGAGACCACGATTACTTCAGGGCTAACCACGGCTACTGTCACCGGGGGCTGCGCCGATTCGGCGTTGGGCAACCAGCTAGTACCGGCTGTGCAGGCCATCAGAAATGTCAGCAGCCCAAGCAAAAACGCAGTCCGGCGGGGCCGGCGACCTACAGTAGCAAACAGCATTTGCAGCAACTCTCCTGAGCAATTGATCAAAGGCAGCAAGGTGGGCATCGTGAGCCGTTGCCTGCTCTCAGCCCTGGGGCCATAGTATAAACTGCACCTGTAGGTGTGGAGCCTTGTTCCCATGCTGTACCAAAGTTTTACCCCAGCTAAACAATTGGGCTATTGCTTCATTAAAAGTGAGCTAATATCTAAGCCGATTCAGCCTTTTCTTTCTGAACGGTCGCTGCTCGCGGGCTAGGTGGTATGGCTCGGCCAACAGGTTGCGATCGCCCAAAAGCGCGGCTGAATTCTGTGGTGTGTGGGGAGATCGGCCCGATTGCGGCTAAGGCAGCTTTTTACTGGAGTAGTTGGGGTGGCTGGGGTATGCCTATTTGGCAGCCTACCGGCCAAAGCCAGCGCACGGCTTCAAGCCTGGGAATTTGACACTGGCCAAAACCGTTTGGTGTTTTCCACCGAAAGCGGGGTAGAGCCTCAGGTCAGCTGGCTCAGCAATCCGCAGCGGTTGGTCATCGATCTACCAGGCATTTTGACAGAAGAATCCCTAGGCGATCAGTTTGTTGGTGGAGCGGTCGCGGCAGTACGCGTCACCCAGGCCGATGCCCAGACCACCCGCATGGTGCTAGAGCTGAATCCCAACTACAGCCTCGACCCTAAGCAGGTAAAGGTGTGGGGCCTGACCAGCCAGCAGTGGGTGGTGCAGCTACCGGGTTCGACCCCAGTCGCTGCCGATGGCGGCTTGACCATGCCCGATTTTTCCAAAGCAGCCCGACCGCGCCCCCTAGCAGCGGCTGGAGCCGATCCGCTGCCGCCATTGATCAGCCGCAACCAGATCAACAACGTCGCTGTCAGGGCAACGGCCACCGTGCTGCGCGGTGTTCAAACCACCGCCGAGGGCTTCTTCATTCCCACCGCTGGGGCTACACCTCAGGTGCGGGTGTACCGCACCCGCGATGCTAATCAGGCGCGGCAGATTGTTATTGACCTGCTAGACGCGGCCATTGCCCCTGGCCTCACCCCCGAGGCGCTGCCCCAGGGGCGCTACGGCATCCACCACTGGAGCATCAGTCAGTTTGCCACGGCCCCGCCTGCCATTCGCCTCACCCTCACCCTCGACGGGTTTAGCCCCGACTGGCAAATTACCCCCCTCGCCAGCGGCGGCATTTGGGTCACCCCCATCGGCGTCGCCCCCAGTCAAATTGCGACCCCACCCACCACGGTCGTGCTGCCGGTGCTCAACCCGGTAGTAACGCCACCACCGATCGCTCAATCTCCCCCGCCCACAGCAACAGTTCCAGCACCGGCCATCGCTTCAACGCCTGCCCCCCGCCCCGCCCAAGGCCAGGTGCTAGTCATGCTCGACCCAGGTCACGGTGGCGTTGACCCCGGAGCGGTGGGCATTGGCGGCCTGCAAGAAAAAGGGGTAGTGCTGGCGGTGGCCCAGCACACAGCAGCCGTGCTGCGCGCCCAGGGCATTGCCGTGCAGATGACCCGCCAGAGCGATCAAACCGTCGATTTGCAGCCCCGAGCCGATATGGCCACAGCGGCTCGGGCCACAGTGTTTGTCAGCATCCACGCCAACGCAGTGAACATGCAGCGCCCGGAGGTGAATGGGCTCGAAACCTATTACTACTCCGAAACTGGGCAGGTGCTAGCGGCGGCCCTCCAGCGCCAGGTGCTGAGCACCATGGCGATGAACGATCGCGGCGTGCGCCAGGCCCGTTTTTTGGTGCTGCGCCGCACCGCTATGCCCGCGGCCCTGATCGAAATTGGCTTTGTGACCGGCGCTACCGATGCCCCCAAACTGCGTGATCCACGCTGGCAGGCGCAGATGGGGCAGGCCATTGCCCAGGGGATTCTCAACTATTTGAGGAGCCAGCCCTAGGGTTGGGGTGGATAGGTAAGGGGCAGATGGGTCGAGGGGCTAGCGCTAGTTTGAGGCGTATTTGGCCAGAGCGGCGGGAAAGTTGACGATGATCATGTTGGTGTCCCAGTTGGTGCGGGTGATGGCTTCGGGCTCACGGCCCAGGGCAGGCTGGCCCCGGGAGTAGGTGCTGGCAATCAAAATCAGCAGCGTATTCGGCCGCACGGCCTCCGACACGCGCTTGACGGTGTTGCCCTGCACTGGCTGCACGGTGCTGTCAGCGTCTTGGAGCAGGGCGGTGAGCTGGCGATCGCGCACTGACCCAATCGTCATCTGCATCACTTGAAGCGGGGCCTTCAGTTCCTCCGCCAGGCATTGGGCCATGGCCAGGGTACTTTGAATGTGCCCTAGAACCTGACCACCAGTAATGGCAAACAGCACCTGCTCGGTATTTTTAATGGGCTGCGGAAAGCGGCTTATCAGCACCGGGATGGTGGCCGATCGCACAATGGTGTCGATCACGCTGCCAAAGAAATTCTCTTGATAGGTCGAAAACCCCTTCCAGCCGCAGATCAGCAGGTCTGCCTCGCGTTCTTGTATGGTACGCAACACGCCCCAGGCTACCGAGTCATCAATGCGGCCAATGGTTTCGACCGGAATGGTGGCCGAGTGGGCAATGGTTTCGGCGTTTTCCAGCAGGCGGTTTTGGCGAATTTTCTCAGCTTCGACGATGGGCTGGTTGCGATCGGGCAGGACGTGCAGAGGCAAAAGGGTGCCAGCCGTGCGCTGAGTCAGAATGATGGCCAACTGGAGCAGGTTGTCTTCGGTGTTGGGATTAGCCACCGGAATCAGCACCCGCTTGCCTAGGATGGGCATTGGTATCGATGTTTGAGCCACAGGAGCCAAAGCCGACTCCGCAGCCGTTTCACCTTGCATCTGTGTTCCCCAGCGGGCGACCACCCAAGGAGACAGCACGCAGCTAACCAAAATCATCGCGATGATGGCGTTGACCACTAGTTCATCTACCAGGCCAATGTCAAAGGCAATGGTAATGGCGGCCAGAGTAGAGGCGGCCTGGGCCATCGATAGGCCAAACATCACCATGGCGCTGGGAAAGGTCCACTTAAACCAGCGGGCTGACGCCCAGGCCGCCAGAAGCTTACTGGCCAGTTCTACTAGCACAATCGCCGCGGCGATCAGCAATCCCTGGGGTTCGCGCAGCAGAATGAGCGGGTCTACCAACATGCCGACCGAAATCAAAAAAATCGGCACAAACAGCGTGTTGCCAATAAACTGCACCCGGTTCATCAGCGGGCTGAGGCGAGGAATAATTTGGGTAATTGCCACCCCCGCCAAGAACGCCCCCACAATCGCCTCAATCTCGATCAGGCTAGCTAGGTACGACGCCACAAACAGCGTCGCCAGCACAAAGGTAAACTCAGCCCCTTCGTCATGACCAAACCGCTTAAAGAACCAGCGACCCAGCTTGGGCACTCCCCACAGCACCGCAAAGGTGTAGATCGTCAGGGCCGGAATTAAAAACAGCCAGAAGCCTAGGGTTAGATCGCCCTGATCGGCCTTAACCACCACCGCCAGCACCAGCAGGGCCAGCACGTTGGTAATCAGCGTGCCCCCCAGGGTAGCAATCGACGAGGGGTGGCGCATAATGCCCAGCTTGCTCAACACCGGCAGCGCCACCAGAGTATGGGAGGCCAGGCAGGAGGCTACCAGCACCGAGGCCCAAAAGCTATAGCCCAGCGCTAGCATTGCCCCGGTGCCCAGCAGCATCGGCACCACAAAGGTTGCAAGGCCAAAAATAATTGGCTTGTCGGCGTCTTTTTTGAGGTCGTCGAGGCTAGTTTCTAGCCCGCCCAAAAACATTAGAAACAACAGCCCTACGGTGCCCAACAGCACGATGGTAGGATCCCGATCCAAAATACCGAGGCCGTGGGGGCCAACGACTACCCCTGCCAAAATCAGACCAATGATGCCCGGTAGGCGCAGCCGTTCAACCAGCAGCGGAGCCACCAGCATAATGGCCAGGATAGTAAGAAAAATGGCTACCGGGTCAGTAAGCGGTTCTTGCAGCAGCTGCCCCAAAGGTAGGGGAATGAACCCAACCAAGGTCTTGGAACCGGCGATCGCCGCGTCAAATCTTAGGCCTAGGTAGGTCATGGTCTATCGGTTGATAAATATCAGGGCAGGGGCGCATCTAGAGCATCACCCTCAGGCCAAAGCTCTTACTTCGCCTAGGGACATAGACAATACGGGGGACGCAAGCCCTTGGAGGACAGTGGTAGCCTTCTTTTTGAATGCTAGAGCTCGACTATTAGGATAACCTTCGCGTCGGCTTATCCCACCGCTTTTTGCATAGTACCGTCTCCCCTAGCCCACCCAGGAGAAGGATCATGGCCACTGTTCCGCGATCGCCCAATCACCACAGCCGCAATGTCTATTGCCTGATTGTGCTGATGCTAACCCCGAGCTGCCTGGGATTTTTTGTTGAGCGGCGCAACGAAACAGCCCGCCTCGCCGAGGCCCAGGGGTTGTTGTCTACCGACACCACCCCCCAAGGAGTATCAGGCGGCCGGGCTCGCGGCGGTGGCTTTGACAGTCCCTCCGACGGCGGCTCACCTGGGGGAGGTTTTTCCGGCGGCGGTGGTGCGTTGCCCCCGCCAGGGGGTCCGAGCTATGGCGGTCCAGGTTATGGTGGCGGCTATCCCTCCTACCCTAGCGGCGGTCCAGTGATTGTGCCGGTGCCCGGTGGCTACGTGGGTGGCTACCCTGGCGGCTATGTGGGCGGCTATCCTGGCGGCGGCATCGCGATCGGTAGCGATGCAGGTCTATTGTTTCTGCTGGTGGTGCTGGGCTTTACGGTTCTGCCTTTGATCACAAATTTGATGCGCTTGGGGGTAGTAGATCTGGTCGCGGCATCCAAGTTGTGGACAGCGGCAACGAGCTAACCAACGATGTCGTCACCATAACTCAGCTCCAGGTGGCGCTGCTCTCCCAAGCCCGCGATCTTCAGACTGAGCTAGAGACTATCGCCGCCCGTAGCGATATTGACACTAAGCCAGGGCTGAATCAGCTGCTGCAAGAGACGGTGCTGGCCTTGCTGCGATCGCCCGAATACTGGTCCCACGCCAAGCTTACCGGCCAAACCGTTCGCTCCCGCGCCCATGCCTCCCAGGTCTTTGAGCAGCTCTCCGTCACTGAGCGCAGCAAATTCAGCCGCGAAACCTTAGTCAACGTCGGCGGCCAGGTCAGCCGTCAAACTTACCAGCCCAAGGCCGATGCCGACCCGGCTGCCTACATCGTGGTAACGCTAATCGTGGGCACAGCCGACGATCAACCCTTGCTCACTCAGCCGATCCATTCTGCCAGCGATCTCCAAGCAGCCTTGAGACGGCTCCCCGACTATCTGCTGGTCTACGAACTGCTTTGGGCACCGCAAGCGGCCAGCGATAGCCTCAGCTATGACCAAATGCTGGCCGCCTATCCCGACCTCACCCAAATCAGCTAACCGGAGCTTCAGTCAATTCGGCCTCGTTAGAATCGGCAGAGACAGCTTCCAGCAGGGCGAGTAATTCGCGCTCAAAGGCCACTTGGGCGCGGTTCGTTCTGCCGCCCACATACACCGTGCCCTCCTGCGCCAGCGCCCACACCTGAGAGTGCGACACGTAGCTCATGATCACCCCCAGCATCAGCAAGCCAAAGCCCCCGTAAACCAAAGGAATGCCTGGGTCAGCCTTAATTTGCAGGCCCGTACTGCCTACTACATCTACCAGCGAGAGCCTAACGCCATTCACCTCTGCCGCCATGCCTTTACGAACCGTAGAAATGAGCTGTCCGGCATTGTCGTAGATCAGCACAGAACCTTGAAGATCGGTGGCCAGCAAAGTCACGCCTTCGCTCATATCGGGTTTCGTCGGCAGCCAGGTACCCCAAAAGCGTGGGCCGTCGTTCTCGAGCTGCTGCATCGGCAGTTGCAGCACCGGGCTGTTGTTAAGCTTTACCTGCACCGCGGCTACGCCCCAGTCGGCTTGATAGAGGGTCACGCCCTTGTGGCGCAGAGGCTGGTTTACAAAGATGGTCTTGCGATCGATTTCATCTCCGGCCCGGTCTAGCACTGACAGGTCAGAGTAAAACTGATCAATATTGCCCTCAGGACTGTAGTCAATCCAAAATCGGTTTACCCGCACCGACCAGTCTTTAGGAATTTGGGCCTCGGCCCAGGGACCAGCATCAAAAATATTGCGAATTTGAAAGGTCTCGCCGCTGGGCACGATCTCTTGGGCAAAAAAGCCCGTCATGGCCCCTAGAATGGCCCCCGCCAAAATCAGCAGCATGCTGGCGTGCACCACAATAGGGCCAATGCGGCCCACAATGCCCTTGCGTCCGTAGAGCTGATTGCCGTCTTGAAACACCCGGTAGCGCTTTTGGGTCAATCTATTGACTAGGGAGGCGAGGTCAGTTTCGGACAGCTCAGCGCTCAAAGCTAGCTTTTGAAACTGGCGGGGTTGAGTGTAGTACTTCCACTTTTGAGCTGCCCCCAGAGCCGGGAACTGACGGGTAAAGGTGCAGGCGGTCAGGCTGGCCCCAAACACCATCAGCAGCGCCAAAAACCACCAGGTGCGGTAGACGTGATCTAACCCAAGGGTGAGAATTACCTTCCAGCTCAAGAATCCAAGCAGAGCCGGATCCTGGGGATAGTTGGTCTGGTAAAACTCCAGAGTCTGGCCCTGCTCAATCACCGTGCCGCTGATGCTAAAGGCCGCGATCGCCAGCAGCAGCACAATTGCCAGCCGCAGATCCGCCAGCAGCGGCAGCAGATCTTGTCTAAAATAGTCGCGCACCCCGTCCCAGAGAGTCGGTTGGGGAGCTTCAGACGGGGCCATAGTATCCCTCAGAAACGGGTGACATATTTTCTAGAAAATTACACCAAGCTGGTCGGCAGCAGCCGAGACAGCAGCGAAAACACCCCAAACCCCAGCAGCAGCGCCCCACTTGCCGGTGTCACCCAGCTCGACCACTGACGCAAATCTAGCAGTCGTTTTAGAGACGCGGTAAAGGTACCCGCCAGCACCAGCGGCGTTACATAGCCCACGGCGTAGGCCAGCAACAAGGCACCGCCCAGCACCGGATCTTTCGTAGTTGAAATCCAGGCTAGGAGGGTAGCCAGAACTGGTGTGCTACAGGGCGACGCCACAATACCAAAGGTGAGACCCAGAGCGTAGGCCCGCAACCAAGGGGGCAAGTTTAGATTTTCAAAGGTGGGGCCAACGCCAGCGGGCAAGGCCAAGGGAATGACTCCCAACAGATTTAGCCCCATCACGATCGCCACCAGGCTCACCACAATCGGTAGCCCCCAGGCCACCTGACCATAGACGTAGCCAAAGAGCCCAGCAATCAGGCCCAACAGAGCGAGGGTGGTGGCGAGGCCAAGGGCAAAAGAGAGCGATCGCGCGATCGCACCACCCCGATCACCTTCTTCATAGCCGCCCATATAGCCCACCATAATCGGCAGCATCGACAGCAGACAGGGAGATAGGCTTGTTAAGAGCCCCGCCAGCCCCACCACTGATATGCTCACCCAAGACACCTGAGTGAGTTGATCACTCACCAGTTGATTAGCCCACTGGGCAATTTCGTATAAATAAAGCTGCAGGCTCTCGAACATTAGCGAGGTGATGAGATGCAAAAGCACTCACCATTGTAACAATCCTGCAACCCGCTCTCAGTTTTCTGCATTAAGAAAGCGCGTTGCCGCCATCAAACACTCGCAGGGGCAAAGGCTCCTGCGGCTCCGCCTTAGACCACCGTCGTCGCAAAGGTACCGGCGCATCTAGATTTATCTCGCGCGCGGCCCGCACCAGCAGCGCCGCCGTTGCCAAACTAGCCAGCATCGAGCTGCCGCCGTAGCTCAGCAGCGGAAAAGGCAGCCCTGTCGTCGGCAAGAGCCCTGTGGCTACACCCATATTCAGCAGCGCCTGCCCCACTAGCAGCACCATCCCTCCCACCGCAACCAGGCGGTGCAAAGGTTGCTTCAAGCGTAGCGCTACCAACAGAGCCAAAGAAGCATAAGCCCCCAAAACCGTCAGCAACACGAGGCAACCCACAAAACCAAACTCTTCGGCAAACACCGAGAAAATAAAGTCGGTGTACTGAATGGGCAGCGAGTAAAGCTTTTGCTGAGACAGCCCAAAACCCTGGCCCCAAAACCCGCCAGAGCCAATAGCTAGTAGGCTCTGCACTAACTGATAACCCTGATTGCCTGGATCAGCCCAGGGGTCCAAAAACGAGACAATGCGCTGGCGCTGATAAGTCTTGAGGCTGACGCTTACCGTCGCAGTCAGCAGCCCCCCTCCCGCCGTTAGCAGCAGATGCAGATAGGGCAACCCCGCCGCCAGCGCAATTAGCCAAAGCGTTAAGCCACAGATAGCCGCTGTACTCAAGTTGGGCTGCAACAAAATCAGCCCCAAAATAGCGACAAAAATGCCCAGCCAGGTCAACCGTGTCTGCCAAGTGAGCTGCGGCCACCGCCCAAACAGTCGCGCCCCCTGTAACACCAAGCAGGGCTTTAGCAGCTCCGAAGGCTGAATCATAAACGGCCCCAGAGGCAGCCAGCGAGTAGCCCCATTCACGGTTACCCCCAAAGAAGGCACTAGCGTTAGGCTCACCAAACCGACCAACACCAGCAGCACAATACCCGACCCCTGAATGAGCCGATCCAGCGAGGTATGAACAATGCGGTTGAAAATCACCAAACCAATTGCAACCCACAGCAGCTGCACCATCACATAGTGCAGCCCATAGCCATGTTCAGCCACAGACACAGCATAGGAAGCTGAAAACAATACCAGTAGACCGCTGCCCAACCAGACAAAGGTCAACCAGCGCAGCCAGCGCGCTTCCGCTGACCACTGGCCCACCGTGGGGTCAATCCATGGAACCAATCGAGCAATGTTCACCCTAATTACCCCACGTGCCTAAGGGCCAAATCTTTCAAGGGCCTAGTATAGCTGAGGGGGTCGAAAGCCGCTCAAGATTTTGAGTGTATTTTCACGGCTATGGAGCATGTTCCAAAGGCGTGGAAATATCCCTAAAAACACAACGGCAGGGCTGACCCCTAGGCCGACCCTGCACGTATCGCAGCATGAAAAAAAGCAGTAAAAATTTTTATCAGACGCTTTGCTGAATTAGGCGCGTTAGAGCAGACCGGTATTGGCACCCTGCCGACCAGTAGCCAGCTCAACCTTAACGATTTTGCCGCCCATTTTTTGAATGCGCTGCTGCTCTTTGAACCAGTTCTCGTAGGGCACCAGCTTGGTAAAAAAGGTATTTTGCAGCTCCCGCTGGGTACGAATCCTGGTTTGGCTAGGAACACAAGCGGTGATCTTAAACATGCGCATGGCCGAAAACTCTCCTGCTAATCACTGGACGGATGTAAACCAAAGCCAAGTCCAGAAATGAAGGTTTACCAATAGGAAAACACAAATCCCAAGCTGGACTTGGTATGAACACTGAAAAGCCAGAGTCGAGAGCCAATGCTATGGACATCAGGAAGACAGTACAGCACAACCTAGTGTCCTCAACACTCGCCCCTGACTCTGGCCTAGGTTCGCTCTGGCCCGCGGCCAAAGCGCAATGGATGAGCCTGGACTAGCTCAAGCCAGAGGAGATGTAGTCGAAGTAAACACCCATTTCCTTACCAGCATCAGCACCCACTAGGCTAGCGGTCACTTCTTTCATGGCTTGGATAGAGTTGACGGTAGCGCCGATGGGTACACCCAAGGAGTTGTAGGTTTCCTTGAGGCCATTGAGCACCCGCTCATCCAGGATGGAGGGATCCCCAGCCAGCATGGCGTAGGTGGCATAGCGCAGGTAGTAATCGAGGTCGCGGATGCAGGCAGCATAGCGACGGGTGGTGTACATGTTGCCACCGGGACGGGTGATATCGGAGTACAGCAGGGACTTAGCCACGGCTTCTTTCACGATTTCAGCAGCGTTGGCGCTAATGGTGCTAGCGGCACGAACGCGCAGCTCACCGGTTTGGAAGTAAGCCTTGAGCTTGTCGAGGGCGGAACCGTCCAGGTACTTGCCCTGCACGTCGGAGGAGTTGATAACAGAGGTAATTGCGTCTTGCATTGGTGAAGCTTCCTTAGAACTGACGTAATCTCAACAACGAATCGACGGGGTAGTGCAGCTGCGACTACTGCATAGCGCCGACAACATAGTCGAAGTAGGATGCGGCTTCAGCAGCATCTTCGCTGGATAGAAGCCCAGTTGCGACACCCTTCATGGAGCGTACAGACTCAGCCACAGCGGGGATAGGGGTGCCCAGGGAGTTGTACATTTCACGCACGCCCACCAGACCGATTTCTTCGATGGGGGTAACGTCACCAGCGACCACACCGTAGGTGATGAGACGCAGGTAGTAGTCCATGTCGCGCAGGCAGGTAGCGGTCATCTCTTCGCCGTAGGCATTGCCACCGGGAGAAACAATGTCAGGGCGCTTTTGGAACAGCTGGTTGCCAGCTTCCTTAACGATGCGCTCGCGGGATTCGGTTAGCACCTGAGCAATCCGCAGGCGACGCTCGCCAGAGGTGACAAAGCCCTTGATGCGATCCAGCTCACCGGGGCTAAGGTAACGGGCCTCAGCATCGGCATTCACGATTGACTTCGTGACAATACTCATTGATGGATTCCTCCGAAAAGTATGACCAGATGTATGAAACTGGCATTTAAGGGTGCGGAGCCAGAGCTAACTCTATTAAGAACCTCAGTTCTGGCGGCCTTCCCGATTAATTGTCCGGTATCGCGTAAGCCTTCTTCAAAGCCGCGAAATATTTTGTAATAGTTTCCCTCAGTTTCTCTAAGGCCAGTCAGCAACGCGCCTGTAGAGGCTTAGGGAAAGCCCTAAATACTCAAAAAACTATAAACCGGGTGCCATTTAGCATCCGGTTTTAATATTTCGTAACAGAGTTAAGAAGGGCTATTGGCGAGACAATGTCTTTGCCAATAGAACTGCTAGTTAGCAGGTTGTTGGATCAACAGATGGGGATGATTTAGACTACCCCCATCTGTCGATCACGGCCTAGACGCGACGGTAGGGTACACCCTGCTCGCCAAAGTAGCGCAGGTACTCAGTCGAGCCGAGCATAGCTTCAGCGACAGCCATAGCGCCTTGTTGGGCTGCAATAGCACTGTACTCGGCAGCATCCTCTAAGTTCCGCCCCAGCAGCTGGCGGCCCATAATGGCTACGAGCTTGGGTGCTGGGTATGCGGCGACGAAACGGGTCTGATAGGCAGGAGTCTGAATCAGCTGGCGAATGAACTCGCGCAGGGTAATGCGATCGCCCTTCACCAACGCCTCAGCCTTAGTCAATCGCCAATCCGCTGGGATCTCTCCCTCGGGCAGCACCATCACCTGGCGGTAAACGGCAGTGAGCACCTGGTCTACCTGCTCAGGACTAGCCCCAGGCTGTAGACGATAGAACCGCGTCGTTGGGGCAACGACAGCTACGTCAGCCTCTACGGAGGAGCGACCTACCGTTGCGGCCAGCTCCGCAGCGTTAGCGGCCTGGGAAGCCACCGCATCAGCCATCAAAGGCATATCGGCAACATTGACAGTGTTTTTGGCACTAACAAAGCTAGGCACGATGAGATCGCGATTTTGCTTAGTGAGCCGGTTGTAGAGCTTCTCCGTGTTGGGGAAGTTGGCCGCCGGCAGAGTGGGATAGCGGCGGTAGGGCACGGTATCTTCCCCAAAGCTTTCGGCATACTCAGGGGTATTGAGCATTGAGCGAATAAACCCACGAATGCCCTCGCTAGCCAACACCTGGTTGTACTTGCGAATTTCCGCCTGATCCTGCGGGGCACGACCCAAGAAGTGCTTGGTACCAAACTCAATCACTTGGGTATTGGGGTAGGGCGCGTAGAACTCTTTGATATATAGAGTTGAGGTGCCTAACCCCTCAATGAACTCCTTCATGTTGATCTCGCCGTTGCCCAGCTTGCTTTCCAGGGCGGTGAACTCGCTCTTAACAATGTAAGGAGCAATGTCTCGCTCAAAGATCTGTCGGTAGGCTGCGGCAGTAACCAGTTTGAGGTTGGGTTTATCAGCCAGAGAAGTGAGTTTGAACACCTTAGTCTGCTGACGCTGGCGGTTCACACCCTGATTTAGACGGCGCTGCACCTCAGGTATGGCGCGATCCTCGGTGACTGTGCCCAGCTCCACAAAGCGAGGAATGCTGGTATCGGCCACGGGCACCATACCTTTCTCAGCCAGAGAACCAGCCCGCATGCTGCGTAGAGCCAGACCCTTGGGAGTCAGGTAGCGCTCATAGGGTACAGTGTCGTCTCCAAAAGCTTCGATATATTCCTGGCTGTCGATAATCGAATCAACCAGGGCATAGAAGCCTTTCTTGGCGCAGATGTCGAAGTAGGCGTTAGTTTCCTTACGGCCATAGGTGGGGCGACCTAGCAGGCGACGGTGAATGTACTCCACCGCCTTCATCACATACAGCGATGACCAATAGGTCTTGCGGAAAGCCTCAGACTTGGCGATCGCCCGAATGAACTCCTTCATGGAGATTTCGCCGTTCTCCAGCTTGATCTCAGCGACCTTAGAGCGCTGACCCGAGTACACCTCACGGCCAAACACTTGACGGTAAGCAGCGCTGATGATCGTCTGAGTCGAGCTTTCAGAGTAGCGTACGCTGTTTTGGGTGTTGCCGGTTCTAGGAATTTGATCCAGCTTGAACACCTTGGCCCCGAGAGAACCAGGATTTTCAGGCCGGGCAGCGGGATTGCTCAACTGGTTGTTGATACCCGCACCACGGTGAATCAGAATGCGGCGGGTGTCTTTGTTGAAGAACGCCGGAGTAGCGCTGACGTCGCGGGTTTCCTTGGGGAAGATGGCCCCAAACTGAATTTCCAACGGGTCGTTGCCCGAGCCGTAGGGGTGCTGGTCAGGCAGAGGTTGCTCGTAGGCCGCGAACAGCGTAATGAACTGCGGCTTTTTGCGGAAGGGGGCACTGTAGTTAAACAGATCAAACTGAGGTCCCCAGTTGCGGCACTCCTGGGCTTCTTGACCCAAACCACGCAAGTAAGGTACCGTCTCTTCCCCAAAGTAGTCAGAGTACTCTTTAGAATCGACTAGGGCATCAATTAGAGCTGCCAGACCACCGCTAGACACAATGGAGAAGTAGTCACGCACTTCTTCACGGGAGCTAGGTGCTCGACCTAGAATGTGGCGGAAAGCCAGTTCCAGGGCACGGCTGTTGATGTAAGGAGTAAAGAAGTTCTTGCGGTACAGCGGCGACTTGGCCAGGCGACGCACAAACTCCTTCATAGAGATTTCGCCGTTCTTCACCTTTGACTCTAGGTCGGAAACCGACAGGGAGTAGGCTCGGGTGATATCGCGCTCAAAGACCTGACGGTAGGCGGCCTTGACCACATCATTTTTCTCTACCGCCGACAGGCCCGGCTTCATCGCGTACTTAGGCCGACGCTCAGCAGCGTTGAAATAGATCTGAGGAAGCTGTAGGCCTTGCAGATCGTTAGAAGGACGCTGTCGCACCTTGTCTGACGGGGTAGGTGCCTTAAACTCGCTCAGCAGCACCCCAAAGTACTGGTCGACAATCGCTTGAGCCTCAGGATCGCCATTCAGGTAGCGCAGAGACCCCGCCTTCATGGTTTGAATGGCGACAATCGTTGCCGCTGACGAGCAGGCATTTTCAATAATTTCGCGGAGGCCACGCACGTTGACCGCGATGATGTTGGGGTCGCCCGCCACAATGGCGTAGGTCACGTAGCGCAGGAACCAGCTCATGTCGCGCAGAGACTTCTGCATGTTGCTGGGGCCATAGCGCGACACGCTAATGGGGCGAAACCCAGCGGGCACAGGCCCAGTGGGGGTAGAATTGAACAGGTTTTGGAACAGCCCACCGCCGCTGCTCTCGATAAAGGTTGAGGTGCCCAGTCGAGAAGCCTCTGTTTCGTTTAAAACAGTGCCCGCCCGAGTTTTTTCAACGGGTGATTCGCTATCAACTCGCTCCAGGTAGGCCAGAGGAGACCCTCCGGTAAAGATGCGGTTGGCCGCCTGGGAGACAATCAACTCGGAGTAACGGGTCAAGGTTTCGGCAATCTTAACCCGCTTCAGACCAGAACTAAAAAAGCCTGATAGCTCATCTAGCTCTCCCCGACCCATATAGCGGTCTTGCTGCTCGGCCTGGGAAATCGTGGCCACCGGCAGAGTTTGGTAGAGCTGGGGCCGCGCCGGTGCACTTCCACCACTTGCTTTAACACTCATGCGTTTTCAAAGGCTCCCTATGCGGACAATGACGGCATCAAAAAAGAATCTATCAATCGGGTTGGAGGGCGTAGGACCCGGCAACGCTCAGGAACGCTCCCTGAACCAGCGCAAAATCACTGAACCCACTTGAAGGTAAAGCGTTGTTAACCTCACCTGCCACGCATTCAAGCAGGGCACCGAATGCGGTATCTATGGATGGCGGGCTGTTCGCTGAACCTGGAATCAGATTAAACCGTTTCAGTACAGCAACACAGATTATTAAAAAGTGTGTAACATCCAACCGGGCAAATACCTTTGGTCATCATAGATGATGGCCACTACACCCCTGAGAAGGCGGATAAGTTTTGTAACGTTTCGTGATAAAGCTGAGGCCCAAAAGCCGCTTCTGGAGAGGACTTGCTTTTGTAGCCAAAACGATCGCCCATGATGCAGCCCTAGCCCCTAGGGCGAGTTTTTTCTAAACCACTACCGCAGGGCAGCGATCTTCTAAAGTTTGACCAAACTACGTGAATTGAACTGACAGATTAGCTATGGACGACTCGACAAAAACCCAGGCGGTCAGCGATGCAGTAGCCAGCCTGTACAACACCTACCCTTTTCCTCCAGAGCCCATTTTAGATGAAGCCCCACCGGGATACAACTGGCGCTGGTACTGGCCTACAGTACATAGCTTTTGCACGGGGGCAGCCCCAGCTAGCAACACGGTGCGGGTATTAGATGCGGGGTGCGGCACTGGGGTAAGTACTGAATATATTAGCCACCTGAACCCAGACGCTGAGGTGCTGGGCATTGATCTGAGTGAGCGGGCGATCGCCACGGCCACCCAGCGTTGCCAATCCTCCGGAGCTACCAACGTCCAGTTTCGCCAGCTCAGCATCTACGACGTCGACCAAATCGAAGGTGAGTTCGAGTGGATTAATTGCGTCGGCGTTATCCACCACATGCCCGACCCGCTAAAAGGGCTCCAAGCTCTCGCCACCAAACTAGCCCCCGGCGGATTTATTCATCTATTTGTATACGCTGCTATTGGTCGAGCAGAAATTTCACTGATGCAGCGGGCGATCGCTCTGGTCCAAGGCAGCCAGCGCGGCGACTACCGCGACGGCGTACAGGTGGGGCGACAGATTTTCGCCAGCCTACCTGAGGGAAATCGGCTAAAGCAGCGAGAGCGCGATCGCTGGGCCATGGAAAACCACCGAGACGAATGCTTTGCGGACATGTATGTCCACCCGCAGGAAGTTGATTACACCTTAGATAGCCTATTTGAGTTGATCGACGCCTCGGGTCTAGAATTCGTCGGCTTTTCCAACCCTCAGGTGTGGCAGCTCGATCGTCTGCTGGCATCAGACCCAGCGCTGCTCGATCGCGCCCAGCAGCTGCCGGAGAAAGATCAGTATCGCCTAGTAGAACTACTGGATCCTGAGATCACTCACTTCGAGTGGTTCCTAGCTCGTCCCCCCTACCCACGATTTAGCTGGGACGAGGACGCCGCTTTGCTGTCTGCCATTCCCACCCGCAATCCCTGCATGGAAGGCTGGCCCAGCCAGAGTATCTTCGACCACAACTACCAGATCATTTCTCTAGACAAGACAGAGTTTGAGTTTTTGCAGGCCTGCGATGCTCACAACGGTCCAAACTCCGAGCATTCCCAGGCCAGTGTGGCTGAGCTGGTGGCCCACGGCGAGGCGAGCCCTGAGGTGGTGCGGCAAATGCAGCAAAGGCAGCTTATTTTACTAGAGCCATCCCAGCAGACTTGATCGAGATAGGCCAAGGACAATGGATTTACTTTGGAGAAGTGTCTATTAAGTATTATTGCCGTGATATGATCATATGCGGTCTGCTCAGGCAGGCAAAACCCTTTAACGGCTAAGGATTAGGCGCTTTCGTGGCCCCATTGCCCCCCGAAACCACTGACCCTGTCGATCAGGTCGAGGCAGAGGTAGACCCCGGTCAAACCGAAGGTCAAATTCTCCCTCCGGCTTCGACGACAGCGATGGAAGAGTACTACCAGCTTCAGCAAAATCTGCTGCTGACTACGTTGGCCTTTACTGGCGTGATCTTTTTTAGCGTCTGGCTAGCCTACTCTCTACCAATTGCTCTGAATTATTTAATAGGAGCGTGCGGCGGTGTGGTTTACTTGAGGATGTTGGCAAAAAGCGTGGCCAACATTGGGCGCGGAAGCTCAAGGCTAGGCAGCGGCCGACTGGCCCTTGTGGTCGCTCTGGTTTTAGTGGCTACTCGGTGGCAGCAACTTGAAGTCGTTCCCGTTTTTCTCGGGTTCTTGACCTACAAGGGGGCGTTAATTGCTTACACCCTCTGGACTGCGGTGCTGCCAAAATCACCATCAGGGTCTTCCCAGGCGTCTGGTTAACCTAGATCGGTGGTTCCCAAGCATAGCATGCTTTTTCCTGGCAGGTCTTAAGGAGAAGTCGATTTAAGAGATGGCGCTCAATATGCTAATGATTCATCCCTTAGTCCTGGCAAAGCTAGAGGTTGGCCAGCATTTGTACTGGCAGCTCGGCAGCTTAAAACTTCACGGCCAGGTCTTTTTGACCTCTTGGTTTGTGATTGGCGCTCTGCTGTTAGTTTCATTTTTGGCCACCCGCAACATTCAGCGGGTACCTTCCGGCCTCCAGAACTTCATGGAGTACGCACTAGAGTTTATCCGCGACCTAGCTAAAAACCAGATTGGCGAAAAAGAGTATCGGCCTTGGGTTCCCTTTGTGGGAACGCTGTTCCTGTTTATCTTTGTCTCAAACTGGTCAGGGGCGCTGATTCCCTGGAAGTTAATTCATCTGCCGTCGGGTGAGTTAGCCGCTCCAACTAACGACATCAATACCACCGTCGCCCTGGCGCTGTTGACGTCCTTAGCTTACTTTTATGCTGGGTTTAGCAATCGCGGGCTGGGGTACTTTGCCAAGTACATCGAACCCACTCCCATTCTGCTGCCCATCAACATTTTGGAAGATTTCACCAAGCCTCTCTCCCTAAGTTTCCGTCTGTTTGGAAACATCCTGGCCGATGAGCTGGTGGTCGCTGTGCTGGTCTTGCTGGTGCCTCTCTTCGTACCGCTACCAGTGATGGTCTTGGGTTTGTTTACCAGTGCCATTCAGGCGCTGATCTTCGCAACCCTAGCAGCGGCCTATATTGGCGAGGCGATCGAGGGGCATGGTGGTGAAGAGCATGGATGACCCTCAGTGATTTCCTCTTGAGGGCATTCAGTTTGATATTGGCTGGTAGGGCAGGTGCTGCCAGCCGACGTGGTCTTAGGGCCGCAGTATAAGAAACGCCTATTAAGCGTTGTCTACGACCTGTTTAACGAGTTGTTAATTGTCCAAATCGAGGTAAAGACATGGATCCTATTATCGCTGCCGCTTCCGTAATTGCAGCTGCTCTAGCCGTTGGTCTGGCAGCTATCGGCCCTGGTATTGGTCAAGGTAATGCAGCTGGTCAAGCGGTAGAAGGTATTGCTCGCCAACCCGAGGCTGAAGGCAAGATTCGCGGCACCCTGCTGCTGAGCTTGGCATTCATGGAAGCACTGACCATCTACGGTCTGGTGGTAGCTCTGGTGCTGCTGTTCGCCAACCCCTTCGCGTAGATTCGAAATCGCTGGGCAGGGTAAGGTTCAATACTTTTCCCTGCCTATCGAAACTCACATTCGCGATGTCACCTTGTAGTGCTGGCCCTGGGCCGAGTGAAAGGGCATACCCACAATGATGAATTTTGTTTGGTTACTGGCGGTTGAAACCGCCGAGGCAGTTGAAGAGGGCGGCGGTCTTTTTGACTTAGATGCTACTCTGCCGCTGATGGCCGTGCAGTTTGTGCTGCTAGCGGTGGCACTCAACGTATTGTTTTATAAACCCCTGGGCAAAGTCTTAGACGAGCGCGACGGCTACATTAGCTCCAACCAGGTTGATGCGGCAGAGCGTTTGGCCAAAGCCGAGCAAATCGCCAAGCAGTATCAGCAAGAGCTGGCCGAAACCCGCCGCCAAGCCCAAGCGGTGATTGCCGAAGCCCAGGAAGAAGCGCAAAAGATTGCGGCTCAAACCGTTGCGGTGGCTCAGCAGGAGGCCCAAACCCAGCGAGAGCAGGTGCAGCGAGAGCTAGATGAGCAGAAGAATCAGGCGATGGCTACCCTGGAGCAACAGGTAGATGGCTTGAGCCAACAAATTTTAGACAAGCTGCTGGGTTCTTTAGCGGCCTAAGCTATCGGTGATGACGGGGTAATTTAGCCCCTGGAGTTGCCCGCGTCGTTGACGGAAAGTAGGGATATGACTATTGGTTGGTTATTAGCGGCGGAAGAAGGCGGGTTTGGTGTGGATTTCAACATCCTAGAAACCAACCTGATTAATCTGGTCATTATTATTGGCGTGCTGTATTACTTTGGCGGCAAGTTTTTAGGGAAGACCCTATCGACTCGCCAATCGGCCATTAAAACGGCGATCGCAGAGGCCGAGCAGCGTAAGAAGGAAGCCGCCGCCGCTTTGGCAGAGCAGCAGCAAAAGCTGGCTCAGGCTCAGGCAGAAGCCAAGAAAATTTTGACCGAGGCTCAAACCTCGGCAGAGCGCACTCGCGAGGCCATTTTGGCTCAGTCTCAAACCGATGTAGAACGCATGCGGGCCACCGCCGCCCAGGATCTCACCTCCCAAGAGGCGCGGGTGATGCGAGAGCTACAGCAGCGGATTGCAGCCCTGGCCATTGAGCGCAGTGAGGCCGCTTTACCGGGTCAGCTCAATGACGACTTGCAGCGGCGACTGGTCGATTCCAGCATTGCCCTGCTCCAAGGAGAATAGCCATGAATGACACAACGCTAAATTCTGAAATTGCGGGCCCCTACGCCAAGGCGCTGATGTCGGTCGCCGTCGACAACAACGCCGTTGACCAGGTGGGTGTCGAGGTAGCTGACCTGCTGGAGGTGCTGGACAGTTCCAAAGAGCTAACCGGCTTTTTAATGAGCCCGTTGATGTCTGCCGACACCAAAAAGGGCGTACTGCGCCAGGTTGCGGAAGGCAAAGTAAGCGGTTTTTTGCTGAGTTTTCTGCTGCTGCTGGTTGACCGCAGCCGCGTGGCGTTCTTAAAGCCCATTCTTCAGCAGTACCAAGCCTTGCTGCGGGAGCGGAACAACACGGTCTTGGCCGATGTTACAGCGGCAGTCGAGCTGTCTGACGATCAGCAGAATGCCATTCGCGATCGCGTGAAGGCCATGACCGGTGCCAACAGTGTCGAGCTATCCGTAACCGTTGACCCGTCCCTGATTGGCGGATTGATCATTAAGGTTGGCTCTCAGGTGATTGACGCTAGCCTGCGGGGCCAGCTACGCCGCATTGGCATGCAGCTAGCAACAACCGCCTAGCGACCTAAGCTTGCCCCCTGGTTGGGCAGTTTCTCTGAAGTCTCGTGTTTATGTAGGTTTATCCAGAGCAAGTCCTATGGTTAGTATCAGACCTGACGAAATTAGCAGCATTATTAAGCAGCAGATCGAGCAGTACAACCAGGAGGTCAAGGTCTCCAATGTGGGTACAGTGCTGCAGGTGGGTGACGGTATCGCCCGCATCTACGGCCTCGAAAACGCCATGTCCGGCGAGCTGCTGGAGTTTGAAGACGGCACCGTAGGTATCGCCCTCAACCTTGAAGAAGACAACGTGGGCGCGGTGCTGATGGGCGACGGTATCAATATCCGCGAGGGTAGTGCTGTCACCGCTACCGGCAAAATTGCGTCGGTGCCCGTCGGTGAGGCCATGCTAGGCCGCGTAGTAGACGCTCTGGGCCGCCCCATTGACGGCAAGGGCGATGTCCAGACCACTGAAACCCGCTTGATTGAGTCTCCAGCCCCCGGCATCATTGCCCGGAAGTCGGTGTACGAGCCGATGCAAACCGGCATTACCGCCATCGACGCCATGATTCCCATCGGGCGGGGCCAGCGCGAGCTGATCATTGGCGACCGTCAGACCGGCAAAACCGCGATCGCCATCGACACCATCCTTAACCAGAAGTCTGAGGACGTGGTCTGCGTCTACGTGGCAATTGGTCAGAAGGCCTCTTCGGTGGCTCAAATTGTCGACGTGCTACGCGATCGCGGTGCCCTTGACTACACCATTGTGGTTACCGCCAGCGCCAACGACCCAGCACCGCTCCAGTATCTAGCTCCCTACACTGGCGCTAGCCTAGCCGAGTACTTCATGTACAAGGGCAAAGCTACCCTGATCATCTACGATGACCTCACCAAGCAAGCCCAAGCCTACCGCCAGATGTCGCTGCTGCTGCGTCGTCCGCCCGGTCGTGAAGCCTTCCCTGGCGACGTGTTCTACCTGCACTCTCGCCTGCTAGAGCGAGCTGCTAAGCTTAGCCCCGAGCTGGGCGAGGGCAGCATGACTGCCCTGCCCATAATTGAAACCCAGGCGGGTGACGTGTCAGCCTACATTCCCACCAACGTGATTTCGATCACCGATGGTCAAATCTTCCTATCTTCTGACTTGTTTAACTCGGGTCTGCGTCCTGCAATCAACGCCGGTATTTCGGTGTCTCGGGTGGGATCTGCGGCTCAGATCAAGGCCATGAAGCAGGTGGCCGGTAAGGTGAAGCTGGAGCTAGCCCAGTTTGACGAACTCCAGGCCTTCTCTCAGTTTGCCTCTGACCTGGATGCTGCTACTCAAAAGCAGCTGGCCCGTGGTACTCGCCTGCGGGAACTGCTGAAGCAGCCCCAGTACTCTCCCCTACCGGTGGAAGAGCAAGTGGCGATTATCTATGCCGGTATTAACGGCTTTATGGATGAGGTGCCTGTGGATCAGGTGGTGGCCTTCTCGAAGTCTCTGCGTGACTACATCCGCAACAACAAGCCCAGGTTTGCGGAGCTGATTCGCAGTGAGAAGAAGCTTGGCGACGAGAGCGAGACCCTGCTTAAAGAAGCGATCGCTGAAACCAAGCAAGCCTTTTTGGCGGCAGTCTAACCTCCTGTTCTAGCCGGGGTGTTGCATGAGCCAATGCCCCGGTTCTCGACGACCCCTTAGGGATCCACTATGCCTAACTTAAAAGCGATTCGAGACCGCATTAAGTCTGTAAAAAATACCCGTAAGATTACCGAAGCTATGCGCCTGGTGGCGGCCGCTAAGGTACGCCGTGCTCAGGAGCAGGTAATTGCTACCCGCCCCTTCGCCGATCGCCTGGCTCAGGTGCTTTACGGTCTGCAAAGCCGCCTCAGGTTCGAAGAGACCGACCTGCCGCTGCTGAAGCAGCGTGAGGTAAAGACCGTGGCGCTGCTAGTGATTTCTGGCGATCGTGGCCTTTGCGGTGGCTACAACACCAACGTCATTCGCAAGGCGGAAATCCGTGCCAAGGAACTGGCCGCTGAGGGCTTGAACTACCGCTTTATTTTGGTGGGACGCAAGGCTAGCCAGTACTTTAAGCGCCGCGATCAGCCCATTGAAGCTAGCTTCACTGGGCTGGAGCAGATTCCTATCGCGTCCGAAGCCTCGACCATTGCGGACGAGCTGTTGTCGCTATTTCTGTCCGATGAAGTCGATCGGGTTGAGCTGGTCTACACCCGCTTTGTGTCGCTGGTTAGCTCTCGCCCGGTCATTCAAACCCTGCTACCCCTTGACCCCCAAGGGCTAGAGGTACCTGACGACGAGATTTTCCGGCTCACCACGAAAGGCGGTGTCTTTCAGGTGGAGCGCGAGCGGATGGCAGGGCCAGCTCCAGCAGAGTTTCCCCAGGACATGATCTTTGAGCAGGATCCGGTGCAAATTCTGGATGCGCTGCTGCCTCTGTACTTGAACAACCAGATTCTGCGAGCGCTCCAAGAGTCTGCTGCTAGCGAACTGGCGGCCCGTATGACCGCCATGAACAACGCCAGCGATAACGCCAAAGAGTTGGCTAAGACTCTGAACCTGACCTACAACAAAGCCCGTCAGGCTGCCATTACCCAGGAAATTCTGGAAGTAGTTGCTGGGGCTAACTCTCTCAACTAAGTCAGTAAACCTACATTCACGATTCTAGGCCCGTCACAATTGTGACGGGCCTTTTTTGTGTACCCGATAGCTGCGAGTCGCACAACCACCGGTGCAAAGACTGCCTAGCCGTGGCGCTTTTGGTGCCACGCCCAGGCGTGGGTAAGAATGGTGTCAATGTCAGCATACTGCGGGTTCCAGCCCAAAGTAGTGCGGGCGCGATCGCTGCTGCCAACCAGCGCCGGTGGATCGCCGGGGCGACGTTCTACCTCAACCACCGGGATAGACTTGCCGGTGATTCGCACTGCCGCGTCGATCACCTCTCGCACCGAGAAACCGCTGCCGTTACCGAGGTTAAAGACGGCGCTCTCACCGCCCTTCAGCAGATACTCCAACCCCAGAATGTGGGCATCGGCTAGATCGCAGACGTGGATATAATCGCGCACGCATGTGCCGTCAGGGGTGGGGTAATCGGTACCAAAAACGCTGATTGACTCTCGCTTACCCAGGGCCGTTTGCAGCACTAGGGGAATTAGGTGGGTTTCAGGGTTGTGGTCTTCGCCCAGCAGACCGTTAGGGTGGGCACCAGCGGCGTTGAAATAGCGAAACCGTACTGACTTGAAATCGTAAGCTTTGTCGTAGTCGGTCAAAATCCGCTCCACCATCAGCTTAGTCATGCCGTAGGGGTTGATGGGGTTTTGGGGATGGGTCTCAGTGATTGGCATCTCCTGAGGTACACCGTAGGTAGCACAGGTGGACGAGAACACGAATGTTTTAACGCCCGCCTCCACCATGGCATCGAGCAGCGATAGAGTACCGACCACATTGTTTTCGTAGTATTTGCTGGGATCGCTTACTGACTCCCCAACATAGGCGTAGGCCGAGAAATGCATGACCGCACTGATGTCGTAGCGGCTAAAAACATCCTTGAGCAGGGCTTTGTCTAGGGTGCTGCCGACAATTAGCTCAGCCTTTAGAGCCGTTTCCACTAGGTCCCGATGGCCATAGACCAGGTTGTCTAAAATCAGCACTCTGTAGCCGGCCTGCTGAAGCGCCATGACGGCATGGCTGCCAATATAGCCAGCGCCTCCCGTAACCAGAATTGTTTTTAGGTCAGTTGTCATAGGAAATTTCTCTAGAGTGTTGGGTGCCGCTAGGGCATTAGCGTTGTCGGGTGTCCCGGTGAAGTCATTCTAAAGCGTGGCCCTATGCGCTAGGCATTAGCTCTAAGCCTAGGTCATTAACTTTTCATCTCTAAAGTTTGCCTCCTTATGAAAATTCAGCTGAGTACATTGGAAATCCTGCCTGTTAAGCAATTTTTAATCAAAGCTTACTGGCTACTTAGCCTTGCCATTAAGTGCTGCAGTGAGTAATGACCGAAGATAACTCCGTAGCATTGGCTACCAGATGTGACCCCCAAGTGTTATCCATGGCTGACTTCACGCTCCAACTCTTCCATGCCGCTGACCAGGAGGGCAATATTACCGCCCTTGACGATGCCCCTCGGTTTTCAGCCGTATTAAATGCCCTAAAAAATCAAGATATTGATGGTGATGGCGTAGCCGGCTTTGCCAATACGCTGATTTTGTCTTCTGGGGATGCGTATATTCCTGGCGTATTTTTTAATGCCAGCGCTGATGCTTTTGGCGGTGCTGGTCGCGGCGATATCCTAATTCAAAACGCCCTGGGCTTTCAGGCGATCGCCTTTGGCAACCACGAATTTGACCAGGGTACTGCTTTGGTGGCCGATCTGATTGGCGGTGGCGAAGACGATCCAACTACAGAAATCGACGAATCATTTGCTGGAACAGCGTTTCCTTACCTAAGCAGCAACCTTGACTTCAGCACCGATGCCAACCTAGCCGATTTAGTCATACCCGATGCCGCCGCTCCCCAGCCTAAAGGCATCGCGGCCTCTACAGTCATTGAGGTCAATGGCGAGAAAATTGGCGTGGTAGGGGCCACGACTCCCACCATCAGCAACGTCAACGTGCGCATCTCTAACCCTGGAACTGTCACAGTGCTGCCTCAGCCCTTTGACAGCAGCCCCACCCCAGACCAGCTGGATGCCCTAGCCGCCGAAATTCAGGCCGATGTCGATGCTCTGCTGACCGCTAACCCCGACATCGATAAAGTTGTGCTGCTGGCCCACATGCAGCAGATCGCCATTGAGCAAGAGCTGGCCCAGCGGCTATCGAACGTCGATATCATCGTTGCCGGTGGCTCTAACACTCGTCTCTTCGACACGGACGATCGCGCCCGCGCCGGCGACACCAACCAAGGTATTTACCCCATTATTCAAACCGGGGCTGACGGCAACCCCATTGCCGTGGTCAACACCGATGGCAACTACAAGTATGTCGGTCGCTTGGTAATTGACTTCGACGAAAACGGCGTGCTCTTGCCTGAGAGCTACGACCCAACGATCAGCGGAGCCTACGCCACCGACGATGAGGGCATTGCGGCCGTAGGTGGTGAAGGACTGGCGGATCCGGCGATCGCAGCAATTACCGCTGCCCTGCGCGAGGCTGTGATCGCCACCGAGAGCAACGTGTTTGGCGTCAGCGAAGTATTTCTCAACGGCAACCGGGGCGCGGTACGCACTCAGGAAACCAACCTAGGCAATCTCACCGCCGATGCTAACCTGGCGATCGCTAAGGGCGTTGACCCGACGGCAGTCATTTCTCTCAAGAACGGCGGCGGCATTCGCAACAACATCGGCCAAACGCTGGTGCCTGCGGGCGGCACGGGTGAAGCTGAGCTGCTGCCCAATGAAGCAATTCCCGGAGTAAAACCAGCGGGCGGTATCTCTCAAAACGATGTGGCCAATGCCCTATCGTTTAACAATGCGCTCTCACTCGTCACGGTAACGGCTGAAGAACTGCTGGCCCTGATTGAGCACGGTGTTTCTGCCAGCCTGGCAGACGATAGCGCTACCCCTGGCCAGTTTCCTCAAATTGGTGGTTTTTCCTTTAGCTTTGACGTCAATGGTGAACCCGGCAACCGCGTTCAGTCCCTGGCGATCGAGGCTGAAGATGGCACCGATATTGACGTCGTGGTGCAAAATGGCGAGATTGTGGGCAACCCTAGCCGCACCTTCCGCATGGTGACCTTGAGCTTCTTGGCTGACGGGGGCGATGGCTATCCCTTCCCCACAGGTGAAGCGACCAACCGCATTGACTTGGTAGATGAAACGGCTCCTGTAACGGGCAATGCTACCTTCGCCCCCGATTTCAGTGAGCAAGATGCTTTAGCGGAGTATCTGTTCGACAACTTTGGCGCAGATACTCCTTTTACCGCAGCTGAAACGGGGCGCGAGTTGGACAGCCGCATTCAAAACCTGGCCTTCCGTAGCGATGCGGTGATTGACAGCGTTGATCCCACCGAGCCCACTGATCCGACCGATCCCACCAATCCGACCTCTTTGCTGGTACCCGTCGGCACCTACAGCACGGGAGTTTTTGACGCCAGTGCCGCTGAGATTGTGGTTCACGACCCGGCGACCCAGCGGCTGTTTGTGGTCAATGCCAACGTTCCTACCGTAGAAGTGCTAGATATTAGCAACCCCAGCAACCCTACCAAATTATTTGACATCGACCCCTCGGCGTATGGAGCCGGGGCAAACAGCATGGCAATTAGCAATGGCATCGTTGCGATCGCTATCGAAAGCGCTGAAAAAACCGACCCTGGCAGCGTCGTGTTCTTTGACGTTGACGGCAACTTTTTGAATGCCGTTACTGTGGGCGCTCTGCCCGACATGCTGACCTTTACCCCCGACGGCACCAAGGTGCTGGTGGCCAACGAAGGGGAACCCAACGCTGACTACAGCATTGACCCCGAAGGTTCGATCAGCATTATTGACCTCTCAGGAGGCGTAGAAAACCTTACCCAGGCCAATGTCACCGCCGCTGGCTTCACCGCCTTCAATGACCAGCGCGATGCGCTAATCGCCGATGGGGTGCGAATCTTTGGCCCTAATGCCACCGTGGCCCAAGATGTTGAGCCAGAGTACATTGCGGTGACCGGCGACTCTCGCACCGCCTACGTGGCCTTGCAAGAGAACAACGCCTTGGCCGTAGTGGACATTGCGTCGGGGGTCGTCACCGACATTTTGCCGCTGGGGTATAAGGATCACTCGGTGGTGCCGCTGGATGCCAGCGATCGCGACGACGCCATCAACATCACCACCTACCCCAACCTGTTTGGCATGTACATGCCCGACGCGATCTCGCTCTACGAAGCGGGTGGCGCAACTTACATCGTCACCGCCAACGAAGGGGATGCCCGCGAGTACGACACCTTTGCTGAAGAAGCGCGGGTGAAGGATCTAGCGTTAGATCCTGTGGCATTCCCCAACGCTGCTGAACTTCAGGCTGACGAAGCCCTAGGCCGTCTTACCGTTACCACTACTCTGGGCGATGCCGACGGTGACGGTCTCTACGAAGAACTGTACGCCTTTGGTGGGCGCTCTTTCTCAATTTGGAATACCCAAGGCAATCTGGTCTACGACAGCGGCGCGGAGTTTGAGCAGACTATCGCTGAGCTGTTCCCCACCGAGTTTAATTCTGACAACAGCGAGAATGGCTCCTTTGATAGCCGCAGCGATGCTAAGGGCCCTGAGCCTGAAGGCGTGACTATTGGTGATGTCAATGGAC
This sequence comes from Leptolyngbya sp. FACHB-60, assembly GCF_014695775.1. Lineage (GTDB taxonomy): Bacteria > Cyanobacteriota > Cyanobacteriia > Phormidesmidales > Phormidesmidaceae > Nodosilinea. Next base: position 72,986 of record NZ_JACJOX010000017.1, read on the forward strand.
GAACCTACGCCTTCATTGGACTAGAGCGGTTTGGGGGTGTCATGACCTACGACATCACCGACCCCAGTTCACCGTCCTTTGTCGATTTCGTCAACAACCGCGATTTTGCCGGTGACGCTGAAGCTGGTACTGCGGGCGATTTGGGAGCTGAGGGATTAATTTTTATCTCCGCCAAAAATAGCCCCAATGGCAACCCTCTAGTAGTGGTAGCCAACGAGGTCAGTGGTAGCACGACTGTATTTGATGCCAGCGCGTTGGATTCTTCTGGCCCTGGGGAACCTAGCCCTGAGGCACCTGACTTCTTTCTTGACCTGCGCGATATTACCGGAGCAGTAGCTGCAACCTTTACTGTCAATCGAGAGGCGGCCTTCGACAACTTTGCAGGCTTTTACCGGGTCGCTGACATCAATGGCGGCATTGACATTACCGGTGACGGTATAGCTGACATTACTCCGGGGCAATCGGGGTATACCGAGGCTGCTTTAGCGAACCGCGCACAAGATGTGGCGCTGACCACCGCCAACCTAGTGACGTCGCTCTTTGAATCGACGGTAGCCGGAGGTAGCCTCTACGCCCCCTTCCTAATCGCCAACGGTAATTTGGACAGATTTAACTCTAACGAGGTGTACTTTGCCTTTGGCAGCGCCAACGCCGACGGGGTTGAGCACATTCGCGTTAGCGATGGCGCGATCGGGTTTGAGGATCTGTTTGGTGGTGGCGACAATGACTTCAACGACATCGTTGTAAAGGTTGCCGTATCAGTCTAAAGGTCAGCAGTAACCAGGGTTAATCAGCAGCTAACCGCTAATGGACTCTTGACTGCATAAACTTATATAAAAGCAGGCTCAAAAACTGAGCCTGCTTTTTTGTTGCCAGCACAACAAATCTTCAGCACTCGTCTCAACTAGATTAGGAAGGCTTGGCTCAAGGTATAGCAGCTCTAAAACTTAGGGATCGCAACAAAACATTACGCCGCCATCAAGATATGCGCCACAAGAGAAATAGTTCTTCAATTTAATTCACTTATCTTTAGCGTAGGCCATTGGTTTTGTCGCTGAGCAGCAAAGTTTTGCTGGCGATCGCACCGTCTTTAAGCATAGCTTTTACCCTTTTCCCCAAAGACTAAATTAGCTCGACCAATTAGTTCTAATTCTTCCTGTTTAAGCATTTCAGCCCAGAAAATCCTTGATTTTGTCGCTTCAGCTACTCATTCCCATCTTTAAACAGACTTACTCAAGAAGTTTTGTTTTTCGTAGCTTATCGGCCCAATGGCCAATATTCTTATAAAAGAAGAGAGCATTGAGGTAGTTACTTTAAAAGCACTATCAATGACGTTCATACCTACTATTGATGCTAGTCAGCTGCTTGATTTCAATACCGCAGCCCTGGCCGTTTTAACCCATCTACACGACCGGCTTGGCTTTGACCTGTGGATGGTAACGCGCACCGAGGGTGAAGACTGGATTGTTTTACAGGCTAATGACGCAGGCTATGGTGTCAAATCCGGAGATGTTTTTCGCTGGTCTGACTCCTTCTGCTCTCGCATGATCAAAGGAGAAGGCCCTCGCATTGCCCCCTCGTCTGAGGCGGTGGTGGCCTACGCCGAAGCTCCCATCGGGCAACAAGTCAAAATTGGTGCCTACGTGGGCGTCCCCCTTCTAAAAGAGGATGGCACTCTATTTGGCACCCTTTGCGCCATCGACCCGCTGCCTCAGCCCCACGCCATTCAGCAGGAGCTGCCCTTAATCGAGCTTTTAGCCCAACTGCTCAGCCGCATTCTCCACGCCGATATAAAATCCGCAAAGCAGGCGCGACTAGCCGAACATCTGCAAACAGAAGCGTTGACCGATGGCTTGACTGGGCTCTACAACCGTCGCGGCTGGGATCAACTCTTAGACAGCGAAGAAGAACGCTGCGCCATCTATGGCTACCCCGCCAGCATCATCGTCATTGACATCGATGACTTGGAGACAGTCAACGACAGCCAAGGCCACGCCGCTGGAGACCAGATTTTACAGCGCACTGGGCACCTGCTTAAGCAAATAACTCGCAAACAGGATACCGTTGCCCGCATTGGTAGCGATGAGTTTGCCATGCTCTGTGTGGAGTGCCCTCTAGTCGAGGGAGAATTGATTAAATACCACCTAATGAAAGCCCTAAGCGAAAGCCAGATTCATGCCTCGGTGGGCATTGCGGGCCGCCACCCTAGCCAAGGACTGCGTTGGGCCTGGGCCAATGCCGATCGCGCCATGTATAGCCACAAGCACGCTAGCCAACAAAAAAACCGTTAACCACGTGATTAAAAGTGGCCACAGGCAGTTATAGTAATATTCAGTCGGCCATCACCGTTGGCCAAACCAACAAAAACCAGTTTGACAAGGGTATACCTGTTATCTATACTGGGGATTGTTGAAAAATAGGCCCCCATCGTCTAGAGGCCTAGGACACCTCCCTTTCACGGAGGCGACGGGGATTCGAATTCCCCTGGGGGTATAGTTCTAATACCACGATGTTATCAGCCCTGTAGCGCTCAAACGCCTACGGGGCTTGCTTTTTAGATACCATTGCGGAATGTGTATTAACCCTAATTAACCCTAATTAACCTTAATCGCCCCTGTTTTTTTAGGCCAGATTTTAGGCACGTGGAAATAGCCGGTAAATTACGCCAGGTCAATGGCAGGCTTAAGGCCAGCAAAGTGGGGGTCACCGTTGAGCAGCACGGGGACAAATTGCGACTGCGGGCCACCCTGCCACCAAAACCGGGCAGCTCACAGGCAGAACCTTCCCAGCAGCGGATCAGCTTGGGGCTACCAGCGAACCCTGACGGTCTCAGGCGAGCGGAGAAAGAGGCGCGACTGTTGGGTGCCCAGCTGGCGGCCCGCGAATTTGAATGGGAGCGGTGGGGAGTTGTAGGGGCCGCTGTGCCCACTTGGGGCTGTGATGCGGCAATAGAGGGGTTTAAGGCCCAGTACCTCGCCGCCGGTGGCACCCTAGACACTTGGGAGGGAGATTATTTCAAGCCGCTGCGCAAACTGCCACCAGCAGCAGTGCTCACCGGTGACCTACTGCGCCAGCTGGTGGAGAGCACCACGCCAAACAGCCGATCGCGGGTTCGGGTCTGTGTGGCTGCGGGGGCGTTGGCTAAGTTTGCTGGGGTGGAGTTTGACCCTAAGCCCTATCGGGGCAACTACAGCCCCACAAAGGTAACGCCCCGAGACCTGCCCACCGACTTGGCGATCGTGGAGGCGAGGAATAACGTACAAAACCCGGCTTGGCGGTGGGTGTTTGGCATGATGGCTACCTATGGCCTCAGGAATCATGAAGTGTTCCACGTCGATTTATCGTGCTTCCCTCGCGTGAAGGTGAGGGAGACCACCAAAACCGGGGCTAGGGAGGTGTGGCCTTGCTATCCAGAATGGGCGGAGGAATGGGGGCTAAACTATCCGGTGTTTCCGCCGATCGACCTCGACCGGAGTAACCAGAAGATTGGCAATTCAGTCACCAAATACCTCAGCCCTCGCATGGACTTTGTGCCCTACGATCTGCGCCACGCTTGGGCTATTCGCACGCTGTTGTTTGGGTGGCCTGTGGAGCTGTCGGCCCGGCAGATGGGTCACAGTGTTGACGTTCACACGCGCACCTACCAGCGGTGGATCAGTTCTCAGCAGATTGAGAGCGTGTATCGACTGCTGGTGGAACGGTCTGATCGCCCGAAGCCGCCGGAGTCCAGAGGGTTCCAGCTTGGAGCTGTTCTTCAACGCCGGGGGGATATTCGTTAATCCAAATCCCCTCGGTAGAGCCCAGTTTTTTACGGAGCATTGCTATAAACTCAGGAGCTTTGACGCGAGCGACAAAATTCCTATATTTGTCATCGCCAGTTGTGGCGATCGCCTGAGGCTCTACCCCAAGCTCAGGAGGAGTTAAGGCAAGGGCTTTTTGAACACGCTCACACATTCCACGGTCGTTTTCATCGACCCAAATTTCTAATCTGTACACGGGCTAAGCCTCCATCAGCTTTTGGATTTTCTTGAGGTGCCATCGATAGGTGGGCCGCCAGGCGCTGGGGTTGAGAACGCGGTAGTGGGTGCCTCGTTTGAAAATGGTATCCCGGTTCTCTCTGAGATATTTGGCACTACAGCCCAGCTCTTGGGCGGCCTGGCTGGTGGTGAGCCAGACGCGGGGGGCGTTTTTAGGCATCGACTTTCTCCCCCAGTGCTTCTACTAAGCGCGCGAGCAGGGCAACCCGCTCGCGTTCGGTCAAGCCATTGAAAACGCGATCGCAGTATTCCTCGATCGATGCCTCAGCATCTGGGGGCAGCTCGCGGGGCGGTTCGAGGAATAGGCGATAGATCCCGGTGGGGCTTTCGCTGGTGAGCATTTTTAGAGGGTAGTCGGGGAGTTTGTGAGATATCCACCCTTCAGCCAGGCCCTGGGCTATGGTTTCGGCGTCTGCTTTGGGCTTGCAGATGGGCAGGCCGATGGGGTTTTGTACGATATTCGGCTCGGGGTTGTCGAGCTCGCGGGCGATCGCAATCAGATGATCGGCCAGGCGCTCTGGCACCCTGATCGCCCTGGTTGGGCCGCTCCACTTGGCGGGGCGGCCTGCTTTAGTTTTCTCGGTCATAGCGCCCCTCTATCTGGTTTTTATATTTCGCTCGGTAGTGAGCCAGGCGTATGGAGGGCATAAGTTCGTCAGGCACTAACCAGAGCCTTTGCTTACCACTGCATGGCACCGCAGGAATTGCCACAACATCAGCCAGCCGCCAGCCAATTGGGCCGCGAAACCAGGGGGAATCAGAGCTTGTCACATTACCGACGAATCGGGCGATCGCCACAATGCCGGTGGGGTGCTCTGAGCCATCTGGCGGACACCCTAGACCGATGTTTTGCCGGAGCCAGTCAGCGCTCTGCCGGTCATATTTCAGTCCGGCGTGGATGGCGATCACGCTACCAGTCGCCAGAGGACAGGCCCAAGAGCGGTTTTCAATGTCTTTGCCCAGATGCGCGATCGCGTAGGCCCATGGACGGTGAAAGGTTATGGCTTTTAGTGGTCGTTTGGTGGGTTTAGCCATCGATCGCACCTCCCAGCAGGGTTAATTGACCAGCTCTCTCGCGTTTGGCCTGGCTGTTGGCCACACGATAGGGGGCGTCGTGGCGTAGATGGCAGGGGGCGCAGAGTGCCCGCAGGTTGGACGGGGCGTTGTCGCTAGGATCTTGGTTGAGATGAGCCACCGTGAGCACAAATCGAGTGGGGTGTTCGCAAATGGTGCTGGTGGCGGTGTGGTTTACCCAGTCCAGCTCTGGCCAGTCCTCTCCCTGCATGCGCACGATGAAGTCAAACAAGATTTCTCCCGTCATCCGGCAGGGCCTGCCGCACTCCTGACATTTCCAATCGGCTTCGCTTTTCACTTTGAGCGCTATTTCGTCCCAGTTTTTGGCGTAGCGGCTTTTATCCATTGGCATGGTCTTCAACCTCCAGTTCAACAGCGGGGTTTTCGATGGGCTTAAGAAATTCGTTGTTGAACTGCTGTGTGCCCATGCCGGGGACGTACACCGTTGAGGCGTGAACCCCTTTCTTATCAAGCCTTACAGCAGTTTCTAACTCTGTGCAGTACAGCCAAACTTCGGTGGGCTGTTGAACTCGTGTTGAACTCGTGTTGAAGAGCTGTTGAACTTGTAAACCCTTGACCTGTAAGGGTTTCGGCTCTGAGTTCAACAAATCCCCAGGTGTGGGGGGTGGGGTCTCTGGCGAAAAGTGATCATTATTTTGATCACTTTTCGAATTTAGGATCACTTTTTCCGTAGGAGGGGAGGAAAAAATATTTTGTTGAACTGACCCTCTAATGCTTTCGTCGTCTGGGTTTCCGCTCTTCAACAGCGAGTTCAACTGTTGAACTTGTTGAAGAGCCTTTTTGACGTAAACAGCGGCCCTTTGGTCGCCGCGTTTTTCAACCAGGTCGTCAGCCTGAAGCCGCTTCAGCACTTCATAGAGAGAACGCTTTGGCAGGTTGGTCTCTTGGGCTATCTGGTCTAGCTTGGCGCTGCCCACCTGGGTGAGATAGGCGAGCACCCGATCGCGCTGGCTCAAGTCGACCTCGGGGCCGTGCCAGTTGCCCAGCAGCCGCCATTCGAGGGTGTTGGCGTCGAGCAAAATTTGCAAATCCATCTTGTTCCAGCCGTTTTCTACGCATAGGCGATAGTTGCGCTCGTCGGCGGCGAGCACCATGGTGCCGCGACAGGTGGCCCTAATGGCGCTGCTGCCCCTGATGGTCTCGAAGATGTCGGTGTCTCCGGCGTTGTTGACGTTGACTTTGCCAGTGTGGTGCACCAGCAGACCGGTGCAGCGCTGGCGTTTACACATTTCTTGCAGCGGTTCTAACAGCTGGCTCATCTCGGCTGACGATTCGCTGATGGCGCTGTCTCGGATGCGGCTGAGGGTGTCGAACACCACCAGCCGGGCCCCGAGCTCTTCGACCAGCTCATCTAGATGGTTCAGCTCTGAGAGCTTAAATTTGTCGAGCCAGTAGACGGGCATTCCCTCAGTCCACCCCTGTTTCAACTCACGTTCTTTGGTTTTGGTGTCGCTGTCTTCGCAACGAACGTAAATAACGGCCCCCTGGGAGGCGGGCCGCCCCATAAACTTGCCGCCGGTGGCGACGGCCTTGGCCAGGGTAAAGGCCAACAGCGATTTGCCAGCCCGGGGGGAGGCCGCCAGCAAAAACAACTCATCGGCGGTCAGAATGTCATCGACGAGCCAGTCGGTGTAGTCGGGGGCGGTGGCCAGCAGTTCGTCATTGGTGACCAGGCGATCGCGCAGGGGGTTGTCTTTTTTCTTCGGTTCCCAGGCTTTTGCCTCGGTGGCCTTGGTGGTGAAGTCGGCCCAGAGGCCAGCATTTAGGGCATCGCTGACATCCCACCCCTCTGCCGGGGCTTCTGGGTGAGGGACGGTGGCCACCTTACAGCGCTCTTTGAGTAGATTCTGGACTTTGGCCGCTCCCTTTTGGCCGGGCTCGTCGAGGTCGTACCAAACGGTGACGGTGCCGGGCAGCTGCTCTAGAGTTTCCATTTGGGGGACGTTTCCAGCGCCACAGGTAAAGCAGCTCACCTGTATGTCATTTTTCAGCTCTGAATTACGTACAAAATGCCCGAGCAGCATGGCATCCCATTCCCCCTCGGTGAGCCATGTTTGAGTAGGGGTTTCTGGCTGGTGGGTGGTGTAGACCATCCTGGGAATGCCGTACTGGCTCCAGGCCTGGTAACCATCGGGCTGCTCTTCTTTTGGCACCCAGGGTCTGATTCTCTTCTTTTGGTAGTAGGCGGTGCCATCGGCGTTGGGAATGCTGACTGCGATCGCTGGTAAATGGGTGGACTTGGTGGCCTTGCTGCTGTCGCCTACTTTGGACCTCACCACTCCCAACCGGTAGCGCTGAATCATCTCTGAGGTGATGCCTCTATCGGTGAGCCAGCGGAGGGCATGGGTGCCGTGGTTTAGCAGCTGCTCTGTGGCGGCCTTCACCTTTTCGGGGCTCACCATGACGTTCTTCGCAGGTTTTGCCGGTGGTGAGCTGGGTGGTGGGAGGGTGCGATCGGCGGTGTAGCCCAGGGCGTCTTTTATTTGTTGGGGGAGACAACCGCGATGGCATTTGTAAGCCCCGCTCTCTAGAACGGATAGATTCTTAGCTGTTTTGCCGTCTGTGAGGCAACTGGGGCACGTGGCCCGGCCTTTGGTGTCGAACTCCACATATTTAGAGATGTCGAATGTCATAATGTTCAAATCTTGACTGGGGTAGGGTTTGTAGGCGGGTTGCAGCCCGCGAACCACGACAAAGAAAAGGGCCGGTACTCTTAGGGGGGTTCCGGCCCTTCTGTTTTTAGAATTCGTCTAGTTCTGGCGTTAGTACCTCCTCCTCTGCCGGTTGCAGTAGTGAGTTAAAGGGAGAAAGTTTAGGGGCATCGGGGTTTAGCCCTTGGGCCTTGAGGAAGTCGGCGGTTTGATTCCACTGCTCAGCCGCTGTCTTGATTTTGTTCTCCAGGCTTTCCAGCGATTGCTTATAGCGGTAGATGCGGCCATAAAGCTCATCGGCATCACCGTTGCTGCCAGCGTTGAGGGCGATCGCCTTCTGCCGCAGCTGCTCTACCACTTCGTCTGGGGTCTCGCCTTCTTCTACAGTTGCTCTGAGCGCAATGGATTCGTTGTTGTAGTTGCCCAGGTTGTAGAGGGCTTTGTATTCGACGTGGGTGATTTTCATAGTTGGGTTGAGGGTTGAGGGTTGAGGGTTGAGGGTTGAGGGTTGAGGGTTGAGGGTTGAGGGTTGAGGGTTGAGGGTTGAGGGTTGAGGGTGGCAGCCCCTTTGCTTTCAGAGGGGAAAGTCTTGCTCTGGTCGGTCGATCAGCGGGTAGAAGGTCACCTCGCGGTAGACCTCCATCATTTCCTGCTGCACAAATACGCGGTTGCCCCAGAGAATGACCTCTGGCTCTTGGCCTTGCGGAAATTTGGGGAGGTCGGCTTTGCGTACAACGTGGCCGTCTTGGGTCTCTAACCAGATGGTGGTGAACATCTAAATCACTCCACCTCGTCGTCTTGATCGGAGTCAAAAAGTTGCAGGTCGTCGAAATCGCCTTCCCAACCGCACTGCTGGCAGAACATGAAGAAGGTTTCTCCACCCAAATAGCCATTTGCGGTTGACTGTCTAATTTCGGCTGAGAGGCAGCTCGGGCAACGGTATCTGGTCATCTCAACTCACTCCTTCCTCTGCGATCGCGCTCCAATGCCAGGGGCTGTTGAGATGCGATGTTTCAGCATTTTCGGTGGCCCGCCAGAAAGCTGGCCACGGCTCGGGGTTGGTGCTGTAGGGCAGGCAGCCCTGCATGTTGCGATCGATTAGGAGAGGCAGCCAGGCGAGAAGGGCGCGCCCCCGGGGGCAGTCGATCCACCCCACGACTTCGCGGCCCCCTCCATCAAATGATTCGGCCCCCAGGATGGGCCGGAATGGTTGCAGTAGCTCTATCAGCATTTGCTCTATATCGCTCCATACAAAGGATTGAGAGAATAAATAGGCGGGCTGACATGTGAGAGTGACCAGCCCGCCTTGTCGTCTAGCGGAGCATATCAGTCTAACAAGTTAGTTGTAACTGTTCTGCTGATATGTTAATCATATGGTAGAGCCAAACCTGTTTGATGTCGAGGGAGAACCCCCGGTGAAAAAGATCAGAGAAGTCCTGGGGTTAACACAGCTCCAGTTCGCCCAGCTATTAGGTGTCTATCCCCACACCATCAGTCGGTGGGAAAACGGGAAAGGCAACGCGTTGCTGAGCATTGGTCAGATAAAAGCGTTGCTGGCGGCCTTGGAACCGTACGGCATAACGCTAAAAGACCTGCCAGACGATCTGAGTCGTCCAGCAGGTCAAAGCTAGGAGTTTAATTTTGCAAAACCCAGGGGCCCCGGTTGGCACTGAAACCCCTGGGATTAGCCACGAAGGGCATTTCTTATTATGACTACGTCCATATCGATCCCAACGCCTGAGTTTGAGCTAAGAGCCGATGTCTGGCTCCGCTACGGCGGAACTATGATCCCCACCAGCATCAAGGTGCGCCACTACGACCCAGACAAAGGCGGGTGGTTTTATCGCGTTGCCCTGTCGGGCAATTGGCACACCGCCGATGAGCTAGAGCACCGCACTGGGGAGGCTGCGTAGGTCATGGCCTCCCCTAAAACTCAAGCTCAGCAAAAAATTCTCAATCAGATTGAGACCAACGGCCACTACACAACCACATCAGACCGCAGTGCAAATACAGCTCACGCCCTAGCCGATCAGGGCGTGCAACACGTTTATAGCTGCGTTTTACCCGAGAACCCAGGCAAAACGACGCACCGCTTTATAAAGCGCCAATCTTGCCAGTCTCAATAACGTTCGCTGAGCCCGCGCCCCCAACTCTCCTTGGGGGGCGCTTTTTGTCGTTTAAAGGTTTTCCATCCATATGAATGACCAACTGCCTGCCCCGCTTTACTCACTCGATTTGACTCTTAAAGAAATCGAGGAGCTGACAGACCTGCTGGAGAACTGCATCCCAGAAGAAGAAGCAGCCAGGACTACTCCGTTTCTAGACCAACTCTACGACTTAATCTCGCTGGCTACTGCCCCACCAACACGACCTGTCTAACCGCTAACCCAAAGGTTCTCCATGAAACAGATTCTGATTCCTCTACCACTGGCCCTGCTGCTGGCTGCGCCTGCCTTTGGGCAGGTAGAGGCCCGCTACGGCTCTTACACCCTGCCCGATGGCAAGGTCATTCCAGAGGGGCAAAACCGCCCCCCTGCTACCCATGACGCGATCGCCTTTCGCCCCAACTGCGAGCAGGTCGCCCCGGTAGGGCAGACCAACGGCACCACCGCTTGGGTGCTCAACATGCCCGATGGTGCGGCCCGCATCCTAGCCACCTACCCCGCCGACCTGGATGGGTTCGAGGCAAAGCGCTACCTCTCCAACGATGGCCTATGCGCCTGGGGCGGGGTAGAGGTGCCGATCATCTACACCGCCCAGCTGCCTCAACAGCAACAGGCCCTGCAAGTCAGCAACCCCACCGGCACTGTGGAGGGCGACGATCGCCCATCAGCCAACTGGCTCGGGGTCGGGGCCGGTGCTCTGCTGCTGGCGGCGGTCGCTGGGGTCATCGCCAAGATGGCCACCGCCAAGCCCAAAGCTGCCCCCACCGATACCAAAGCCAAAGCCGCCGATGCCCTAGACGACCTGCTCGGGGGTGGCAAATGAAAACCCAGTGGATTGTCTTTTCACCCTTTCTCATCGCCGCCAGCCTGCTGGGCCTGGGGCTGGTCAGCACCTCCCTCGACACCGAGGGCAAAGAGATCCAGCAGCTGGCCGAAAGCCGCTATCGGGCCGAAGCTCGCAGCCTGTTTGAGGGCGACATGATGAGCGCCACCCAAGGCCTGGCCACCCAGCGCTATCAGTCTGGGAGCTGTGTCTACGTCGGCAACGGGGTCGAACTGAAAGAGGGCCAGGTTTACCAGCTGGCCAATAACACCTGCGTGGCCGATGGCTACGGCAGAACGGGGCTGATTGGCTCCAATGGCGCGGTGGGGCAACTCGCCACCACCCAAGACCGGCAAGTGATCCAACAATTTCTAGGATGGTGACCCATGGCAAATGCTAAGTTCAACGACCCAGAACGGGTTGATACCCTCATCGGCTGGGCCATTCTCATCGGGGCCGGGGGAGTGCTGTTCTACTACCTGGCCCTCAACATCTTTCCCTACGCTGCCTTCTTTGGGCAGCTGCTCAAAAATCTGATTCCTGAGGGGATACCCCTGCTGGCTCCATTGCGGGCGATCGCCACCGTGGCGGGCTGGGTCATTGGCATTGGGGCTTTAGTGGCCGTGCAAAGTGCCGAGGCCTGGCCGGTGCTGTTGGGAGGCTCACCCAAAGAAAGCCGCACCGACCGCTGGGAGCAAAAAATGTTTGTCGCCTCTGTCATTGCCACCGTGGGCTATGGCCTAGATGCCTTCTTCTGTGGCCGGTTCTGGCCGGTGCTGCTGGTGTCGATGGAGCAATTTAGGTTTGCTCGCATGTGGAGCCTCGTTAACTGGGGCAACATCGCCACTGTGGTGATCACGATGTTTGGAGTCGCTGTTTACGTTCTGCTCTGGCGTTTCGTGCGGAGGGCCATGTAGCCATGACTGACCAACAGATTCTCGACCTCAAAGACGCCCTACGGCTCAAGGTCACCAACCGGGCGATCTCCAACGTCCACACTCGTCTGGGGCTCGCGGGGCAGATTAGCGCCGCCATTGTGGCGCTGTGCTATCCAATAGGCGTGATCATTGCTGGCCCCATCGGGCTATGGGCCATGATTGCCCTAGCCACCGCTGTGGCCGGTGGGTCGCTGGCTGCCATCCGACAGGAGAGCAGCGCGATCGCCACTGGGGACGCCACTAAAGCCCGGCAATACCTCTCCCCTGAGGAACTGATCGAGTTCAATGATGCGGCTGTTCAAATTCAGGCCGCAGCCTCAAAAAAGCCAATGGGGGCAGCACCAGCGACTCAGGAGTCTGGCAGTGGAACGAATCCACCGGCACCTGGGAGCAAGTCAGCTGATGTTGCCCCTGTCCCCTTTGCCCCCATCAAACTAGACCCAGACTGCCCCCACTTCCTGTTGCTGGCAGGTACTAGGGAGGGAAAAACCAACGCCCTCCGCTGCCTGCTCGATGGCCATGCTCGCGTCAACTATGTGAGCACTAAGGCCACCGACAAAATACCCGCCCATTGGGATGGTTATGTTCTCGGGGGCACACCTGAAGACAAGGGTAAGCAGCTGCAATGGTTGCTCGCCCATTGGGGGGCCAAACTAGCTGCTCACGCCGAGGGCACCGATACTGAGCCGGAGTGGTTTGTCTTTGATGAAGCCATTCAAATTCAGACCTACGCCAAGCGCTCAAAGGTGAAAGGCCTGGCCGATGCCATAGCTGGGCTACAGGTTGAAATCGCTACCCAGGGGGCGGCGATCGCCGCCTATGGGGTGCTGTTGGCTCAGACTAAAAATGCCGGGCCATTGGGTATTGACCTTGACCTATTGCAGCAAAATTTCAGGATGGTTTTACCCCTGAAAAGTAAGCGGCGGTTAGCCCTCTCAGTCATCGAAAAGATGGGCGGGCTACGGCTCACCACCGAGCAACGGGAGGATATTCTTAGCAACCCTAACCGCTACTTACAATTGTGGTTAGGTGAGGATGAGGACATCTACCACGATGTCTTGCCCGAGTTCCAAGGGGAGTTAAAGCCCCTGGTTAAATGCCCGACCGAGGACGCTAGCAGCCCAGAGCCATCACCCCAGGAAACGACCGAACCCAAACCCCTAGGGGTGAAGATTTTGGATTACCTGAAGGGGCATGGCGAGGCCAAAACGGCAAGGGAAATTAGGGGCGCTTGCACCCGCTCAAGTGATAGCCCAAGGGCATCAGTTGACGAGGTGCGAGACCTCTTAGCCCTGATGATTTCTGAGGGGCAAATTACAAGATGGGAGGATGGGAACACCGACCGCTACCAGGTAACTGGCACAGTCTAGGTGTGGGCGTGGGCGAGGAAAAAATAGGGGTGTGGGCACACCCGCCCACACCCGCCCACACCCGCCCACACCCGCCCACACCCGCCCACACCTGAGCGCCCACACCCAACTGGCACAAACCCCGCCAAGCTATTTAGGAGTAGCTTGGCGGGGTATTTTTTGTGTCTATCGCCTATCCCTCAAAATGTCATCAATCACTTTCTCAGCGCACCAATTGAGCGATTTACTCATATTGGCCTGACGGGTCGAATGCAGCAGCCGCACCGACACTTCATAGTTATGGGTGTACTTCGTTATGCTGCTCACCGCCTGGCCGATTTCCTGCTGCTGGGCATGGTTCACCGGAGCTGTTCTCCTAGCCCCAGCAGGTGCTGGCCGATGGGCTACCCTCACCTTTCTAACCCTGCTCTGGCCACTACTGCCAAAACTGAAAAAAGGAATTTTCACCGCCCCAGAACGATAGAGCTGGTTATAGCGAATCCACCACGCCACAAAGCCAATCACAGCAAACGCTAACAGTACATCCATCGCCCTTTCCGGTGCTCTTAACAGAGTCTTCCCGGTCGGCTGAAAGGATTTCGTACAAAACTATTGTCTTAGCCAATCCACTATTAATATGAAGGCCGCCACACCAGCACCGGCCACAACCAGCCGATAAACCTTGCCCGCTGGTGTCTGCCCAGACAGCGCCCACTGAGTCCCCAGGTAGAGGCTATCCCAGGGGGTTTTGCTCGATGACGGCGGTGCTGGCTCTGGCTCAGTCACCGTTGGCAGAGTAGCCAGAGGCATATTGCTCGCGATCGTCGCTGGGCCTGTATCCTCGCGGCTTATCGTGTCTTGTTCGTCTTCTACGCAATGGATTTTTGCATCAGGGCCGAGCCAAAACCTATCGCCAATATTGAGGGGAGCTGGGGTTTTGGGGTCGATTCTGTTCTTACGGATGATCGTGCCGTTGCGGCTTCCCAAGTCGCTAATGCTCCAGCTGTCGCGGGCGTAGCTGTAGGCGATCGCCGCGTGATGGATAGACACGCTCTTAATATCAAAAGTTAGATTCGCTGCTGGCGACCTGCCCAGCACAAACTCACCAGCCGCCCCCCCAGGCACCTCAAGCGCATAAACCGTATTGGCCCACCGCTGATCAGGGAAATCCTTATCAAAGTAGAGACTAAGCTTGGGCACTAGAACGTCACAGGAATATAGTTCTCGTTAGCGATCTGTTGCCACCCTGAAACGGACGATAGAACTGGCATAGAGAGAGATTTGCAATGGTCATAGATGCTTTGGAGCGCTTCACTATTCGCGGCGATCGCCGCCAGCTTCAAATCTTCACGCCAGGTCGCCGGTAGCCTCTCCGACCAATCCCTAAACGTGGCTGACTCTAATAGGGCTAGACGAAAATCTTGCCAGTTAGGCTCGGGCTGCTCTGGCTCTGGCTCCGGTGGGGTGTAGTGTTCCCAGTTCCCCGCAGCGTAGGCGGATTGAAGGGCGTCTCGAGTAGCCATGCTGTTGGGGGCGTAACCCTCGAAGTCAGGAGAGCCATCGGGCTTGGCAGGCACGGGGTGCTCAATGCCGTCTGAAGTGGTGATTTTAATAATCAAACTCTTCTAAGCCTATAGTTTGCAGACAACGCAGCCCTAAACGCTCCAGGGGTTCCGGTAGTGTTCCAAACTGCTATCAATCCACTGACGTTGCCGGTTGAACTTAAAGAAAATCGGTTCGGATGCACTATTCCCAGGGGTAGAGCAGCCCAAAAGGTTCCCTCGTTGTTTATCACTAGAGAGGTTAAGGGGACGGCGGTAAAAACAACTGAATCGTCTCGGATTGGGTAAATTGTTACCGTCCAGAAGTTGAGGGAGTCTACTAATCCCGTAGACCTCCTGTAAATCAGTTCGACACCATCCAGCCAGATGTCTGAAATAGGAGTTCTAGACGGCAGAGTGCAGCCAATGTTATTCCCATTCGCAGAAACAGATGTAAATGCAACCGAGGGTGGGCCAGCCTTATATCTAACCGTGCTTAGCCAAAGGCTCCCAGACCATTCCCACTCGCCATTACCCTCGCGCCAGGTCTGCCCCGCTGTAGGGTTTAGTGGTTCTGATTGCTGGTCATAGGTGAACCCCTGGGGGCGGGCTAAGAGGGCGACGATCGCAGCGGCCTGTTCGGAGTTGACCGTAGATAGGCTCGTAATGGCGGCATCTTGGCTGTCTTGGTCGGTATCAATAGCGGCGATGGCGTTGGTCAAGTTGCCGGTGATGGTGGTGAGCGCCCCAAGCGCATCGCCCTGGTTGTTACTGGCTGTGGTCAGCAGGTCGATCGCTTCTCCCTGAGCTGCCTGGCTGGTGTCTAGGGTGGACAGATCGTTGGAGAATGCGGCGATCGCATTGCCCTGGGCCTCAATCGCTGTAGCGCTTTCCTCGGTGAGGGTATAAACCTCCTGAAAATTGGCGTTGATTTTCTGCCCCGCCGCCCGCAGGGTCTCGCCGGTGCCGTCATTGGCTTCGGTGCCAACGTTAATCAATTCCCTCGGCATTAGTAATGTCCATCGTGAGATCTTCCCGGTCGATCGTCGTGGTCTCAGAGTCAAATTGCAGCTCTGAAATAGCTACATTCACCCTCACAAATTCTTCTATCTCAATACGCCATTTAGGCTCTGGGTTACGGCCCCTAAAGTTGCGATAAATCTTCTTTAGAATTTCGGGCCGCCACTCCACCCCCGAGCCGCGCACCTCACGGGGGATAGGGGCTTCCATTACTACCGGCTCACTGCGAGGGTAGACGCGCCGGGTAGGGGTATAGATGGGATCGCCATCTATTACTGCCTTAAACCTCACCAGCGCATAGGTTTTAAACCTATGCGCTGGCTCAATCCCAGAGGGCCGAACCCGAAACACAGCCGCCCCAGCCGCTAATGGCTTAGCAGGCCGAAAGGTACGCCACTCCTTCAAGCCTGGGGCCAGCACCCCTAAAGAAAGCCAGGGCATTAACGATTAACTCGAAAGGTACCTAGATCGACCTCGTCCGGTGAATCGGGCAGATAGACCACCTGCACCGGGAAGGCGAACGGAAGGCCACCGGGGGGCTTAAGAATAAAGCGGTAGTCATTGGGGTTAAGGCTGGGCAATTTGCGATCCTCTACCGCCACCTGCATGGCCTCAATCGCCTGATCAAAGCCACCTAATTTTGTGATGCGAGCCGGGAAAAGGCTCGCTACATCAGAGGGCGCGGCGGGGGGCTTGGGGGCCGCGTCTTCGGTCTCGGGAGCCTTAGTAGATGACGCCTTCGAGCGCGGCGTCGTGGGCGTCGATTTCGAGCTGTCGCTCGTCGAGTTCTCCATCGTTGACATATTCTTCCCACTCCTTACGGGATACAGCTTCCATGAGGCCCTGTGAGCCCGCACGGCAAATTAAATAGGTGTCCCCCCCGGTCTGCTCGGCCTGGGCTCGCCAAGTGGGAACCGGGGGGATCTCGCTTAGAGCTAGGTTGTATTCAAGCGTCCCAGGGAGGATCAGTTTAGACATTAGACCGCGCCACCAGCCGCCGCGAATTCAATAAACTCTTCGGTCTCAAGGTTGTAGCCAGCCGCGACTACCGCGTCTTGGGCATCGGTGCTGTAGAAGGTAGAAAAGACGCCGCCACCATCTTCGATCGAGGCTCTGCCCGGTTTGGAGCGGCTGCCGGTAACCAGCGATTGCCGTTCTATGAGGGTGGTGATTTGGGCTGCGGCCTGTAGCCCCAATGCGGCCCCTGCTCGCTCAAAATCGACACGGTTAAGAGGGAAGGCGTAGAGCAAACCATTACTAAGCTCAGCTACCGCCGTCATTGAGCGCCGACCGTCAACGCTTGCCGTCAGTCGCACACCACGAGCCCCTTTGGCCAGCGTCCAGCCAGCAGTGGTAGCCGCCGCTAGTTTGTCGAAGGCAATATAGGTGGAGGTGCTGCCTGGCTGAGAAATCGGTGCGGTGCGATCGCGCTTGACCACGCGAGCGGGTTTGGGGCTGTTCGCTCCGGTCACCATTAAGCGGTTAGCGCCTGCCAGGGCTTCGGCGGGGGTCATGTGGCCCAGCTGGCCCTTAATATCAGCAGCGCTGATGCCGGTTCGAGCTGCTAAGTCAACGGTTTTCCAGCCGTACATAAAGCGGGCGTTAACGCGAACAAAGGTAAGCGTGTCGCGGACTTGCCCACGGGTGAAATCTGACATTTAGTGATGCTCCTATAGGAGGTAAGGGTTGGCACCGTAATTCACCACGCCTGAAACTGCGTCAATGCCCAAAATTACCGGGATAGAAAAACTGCCCTGGTAGCGGCCTGTATCGCTGTTAAAGGTGCCGGTGATGAAATTGCGGTTTTGTGGGTTCTTTGCTGGTTGTAGTTCCAGGCTTTGTAGATACATCAGCACTTCTAAGGCGTATTTTTCGGGGCTATTGCCCTTAAACGTGCCGCCAGTGCCGACCTGAAAACCAGTGCCCACTAGATAGGGGGTCGCTTCCAGGGTCAGGCCGCCAGTGTTACTAATCGTCTGGGCTACCGTAAATTCATAGGTTCCAGAGAAGATCAGAGCTTGCTGGTCGTGCTGTCCACTTACGTTTGTAACTTCCCCTGGGTTAGTGCTTAAAGACTGCTGCCTTATCCCGATAAAAGTTAGAATTTCATGGGCCTGTCCCTCAGCGGTTGTTGATTTGATAGTCCCGCCAGTGCCAGGTAAAACAGTAGCCATAGAAGGTAAAAACCTTAGGTGATAATCGAAGTGTACCCGCAATATTCAGGTCGTCAAGTCCCCCTGCCTACTGGGTTGTAGGCTCTGTACAAGGGGTAAAAATGCTTTGGGATTCCGAATAAGTTACCCATGATTTAGGGGGTTAAAAATTCAGTGAATTTACGTATGTATTATTTGCTCCATCACAAGAGCCAGCGAGTTATTAGAAAGCGGAAACGCCGCAACGGTGAGCCGTATCAATACCGGCCAAGGATAGACCTCCTGCAACGACTTTCTAGAGAGACAGGGCTCTCGGTTGAGAAAGTATATGACGAGCTTATGGACTTGAGACAGGAGCTGTTGAATCGCTCCGACGCAGAAGCTCTCTAACCACTTCGTCAAAGTTGGCGGGCTTGGTTTGTCGCCACAGGTCGATCCGGCTGCGTTTGTCGATATAGTTGCCGTCCCGACTGCGGCGGCCTAAGTCTTTAGCTAGGGTTCGCTCACGGTTAATGATGGTCACGTAGGCCGGATAGATGCGGGTGGTTTCTTTGTAGAGCTTGGGGTTTTTCAGTCGCTCGGCCTGTTTCTTTTCCTCAGTAACGCTAATGGTCGTAATTTCGGCGGTAGTTAGGGTGAGGAATGCCATTAAGCGGTCTTCGGCCTCTTTAGCTGTGCCCCCATAGACCGTGAGGGGGTGCCCGTTGTCGAGGATGGCATGAGCCCTAAATCGGCCCCATAGGTAACCATTGCGGCCCCCACAGGCAAAGATCAGCTTTTCCCAATCTATTTTGGCCCGGCTCACGTCGCTGATCTGCACCTGCACCGACACCAGGCGCTGATTGCCAACGCGTTGATAGGGTGGGCTATTAAGACTTTTCATCTGAAACTGAAGCCTAATGCCGTTGAATGGGCGAGGCCGCACATAGTCGTCTAGGGGCTGGCCGACTACCTGCCCAATATCGCGATCCTCCACCATCTGGTGGGTAGTGAGAATGGTGGTGAGCTGGCCTCTGAGCTCGCTCTCTGGCCCGGCCAAAACGAATTTCTCAGCATCATTCTGCCGGTTGGGTTGCACCTCTACTACCCGCTGGCGCTCATTGGTGAGGGTCTGAGCCAGCTTTTGCTGGGCGTAGTAACCCTCGATCGAGTTCGAGACCACATACCCGGCTTCTATGCAGGCGTCGATCGCCTCTTCGATCAGCTCTTCGGTGAAGTTTTGCCAGAATTGGCTGGGGATTTTTTCGACTTTCTCATCTACGGCTGAGGCGAAAGACCAGCTGGGGGCGTTTTTTTCGCCCCAGGTTTTTCGTACGTTATCGGCATTCGCGCCAAACAACAGGCCACCGATGGGGTTTTTAGGGTCTTTGAGCCAGCGGCGAGCCCCTTTATAGAGCCACCCAGCGGTTTGGCGGCCTAGGTTGCGAAATGACATTCGCAGCACGTTGGAGAGCTGAGCGGTTAGTTCTTCAAAAGCCTCTGTGCTCACTTCCCGTAGCACATAGCTGGCCAGGCGCTCATCAAAGGCGAACAGCGATGTGGCGGGGACAATACCACAGGCAAAATACCCTAGAGCGTTGCCAGCGGTGCCCCCTAGAATGCCGCCGTAGGCAGACCAGCGGGCCTTAGCCTGCTGGTCTAACCGATCATCGGGGATGTTCCAATCAAAGTAGTACAGCTCGATCGCCGCGCTGGTGAACATTGACCAGAGGTTGGATAGGGAGAAAATCAGCGAAGGGATTTGGGCCAGAGCGGCCCCGATTAAAAACCCTTTCAAATTGCCAAAGGTCACCACGTTAGCGATCTTTTTGCCCGCCTGCACAATGCGGTCTAGTAGGTTGCCCGCCTTTCCCGTGGCTCTGCCGATCTGAGTGCTAATTCCCCGACTAAATAGCTGGTTTGAAGTGAGCGTAAAACCCATTATTTGCCGTCCTTTTTCGGGCTGCGGTCTTTGATCTGTGGCCCCTCGCCGGGTGGGCGGTTGTAGGGGGTGGCGTCGCCAGTGGCACCTCTGAACCCTTCAGCCACCTGTTTTAGGTAGGCTTCCCAGTCGCTATCGTTGCCGTCGCCAGCGGCGGCTTTATCGATGAAATCGCCCTGCCCACGAACATTTTCGCCAATTTGTTTTTTGAGGTCGCCTTTGGTGTCCAACTTCCTCCAATAGACAGCGCGAATGATCGCAGCGGCTTGCAGCAGCTCGGCCAGAATCGCTTTGATGTCGGTTTTGTCTGTGTTCTGGAACCCTCGAACTTTGGCGGTAGATTCGTTCAGGAACCCATCAAAGGGATCGGCTCCTGGAGTGTAGGCCAGGGGCATATCAACGGCATTGGCGCGGCTTTCATAGCCCAAGAAGTCGGCGTTAGCCTGGGAGGTGATGTTAGCTAGGTGCGCCTGCTGGGTCGCGCTGCCGGCCTGGACCAGGGTGCGGCTGCTGGTGTTGAGGATTTGAGCGGCGGTGACCTGCTGCGAGACCATCATGCCGACCATTTCCGCCACGGCTTCGGCCATGTTGGGCATACCCACGTTTACCGGCCCCGCCGGGGTGGGGATGGGGATCTGTTGCGGCCACCTGCCCATGACACCATCGAGCTGCTGAACTTGCCACAGGTGAAGCTCTGCGAGCGAGCCAATCTGTAATTGGGTAGGGTTTTGCTTGGCGATCTGGTCTGGCACCGATGCCGGCAGGCCATCGACGCCTATGCCTGATTTGATTTGCTCTAAGCGCTTAATGATGTCGGGATTTGCCGGGGGAATGCAGCATTTGCCCTCTTCAATGCGGGCGGGTTGCTCAACCGGCGTTATTTCGGCCTTTGTGTTGGGGTTGGTAGTAGGGGCGTCGGTGGGGTTGATGAGCTGATTAGGGCTGCCTGTTGGGGTGATGGCAGGCTGCTTAGAGCCTCCCCGAATTGTTACCGGAATTTCAGGATCTTTGAAATCAGGCGGGTTTATCGGCTTAACGGGAATGACGCTAGGGATAAAGCCAGGGAAACCACGCCCGCTTTCTTTTTTCTCTGGCTCTAGCGGTTTGCTGGGGCCGGTTGGGTTGAGCGGATCTAACGGGGCCTGGGGCGTCGTTGGGGTTGGGGTGGCCTCTGGCTCTAGCGGTTTGAGGGGATCGGGGGTAGGTGTAAACTCTGGCGTGTCGGCGGGCTCTTTAAACGGAGAGCTATCCCCAAAGGGAACCGTGTCGGCAATGGGGGCAGGCGTAAACTCTGGCCAAGGGAGATCGACCGGCGGGGCTGATGGAGTGCCAGAGCCAGCCGGATAATAGGGCGTTCGCAGAGGTCGGCTAGGAACTCGCGCCGCGTTAGGGGCTCGGATCGGGTCAATACCGCCCGAAGGATCTCCGCCTGTGTCCGCTAGTCCGTCAACTCTCTCAACCCTAATATTGGTTGCTGTTTCGCCACAACCAGAGGCTAAATTTTCGCTGCGATTTGACCCGATCATGGTGTAGCGGTTAAAGCTGACGCCTTCGCCGCACCCAGTGCTTGAGTCAGAGCCTTGCAGTGCTCTACTGAGACGTAACGGCCCCATTATGTCAACTGTTTGATTAGGGGTGCCATAACTTCGCGTCCAGCTAACTCTATAAGCAACGGGAGACTGGCCGCCCTTGAAGGGTGGCGGGGTGCCGGGCATAACTATCGCTCCAGCTTCGGCAGCTAGAGCAGCAAACTGCCCTGGGTAATCCTCCAAATTTCGTATCGGTTGAGCAGCCCCTGGTTGAGTAGGAATGCCGATATCTGGCTTTGCTGGGTCTGGCCAAAAGAAATCGTCAATGGCGCGACCAATGCCACCGCCGACAGAGCCACCAACGGCACCGCCAGCCAGGCCACCGCCGACCGCTCCTATAACAGTCCCGGCACCTGCCCCTACCACGGTTCCCACGACAGGCACAGCAGAGCCAACAGCACCGCCAACCGCAGCACCAGCAGCGGCCCCGGCAACCTGGCCGCCAATGCCCCCCGCAATCGTACCGACTCCTACTCCTAGCCCTTCAAATAGCCCACCACCTTGGCTGTAGACTGCTTGGGCTTGTAGAGCACCGCCGATCGCACCAGCAGCTAACCCAGCACCAGTTAGGTTTTGGCGGGCGATCGCCCCTGGGGTTGGGGCTAGACCCGGCGCTAGGGTGCTATTTGGTAGACGGTCCTCAGGCGTGTAGAAGACCCGGTTGCCAAAGGAATTGGCGGCATACGCCCCTGTTTTTTGCTGGCGTAAGGGGACGGTGGCCCCGCCTTGATAGAGGTAGGGGTTCTCGCCCAAAGGCACAGTCGTCATACTCGGAGGTAAGCAGGGGGCAGAGCTACAGCCGATGGTTCAACGACGTTTACCCAAAAGGGTTGGTCGCTAGTTCGCCAGTCAGGGGTCATCTCTAGAGAAACCCTAATGATTACCCTCTCGGTCTTGTTAGCTGCCAACCCGTCTTGCATCGTGACAACGGGTACGTTGGCAGAGTTCTCTGACTCCTGATAGGGCAGGAACCTGTAGAGACTGTAATAAGCCCCGCCAGCCCAAGCGAGGGTTTTTGCCAAACTGTTTACGCTCAGGGGCACCTGGGTGCCTAGGTTTACTACGGTCATAAAGTCTCCCAAAAATCATCGATTGATCAGCAGTCTTATCCAATGAAACAGAGAGAGCCCCACAAATCCCAAACAATAGCCAATGCCGGCCTGTTTCCAGCTTTTGTAAGGGTAGTAGAGGGGCGGAAATTTACGCTTAGGCTTGTTTTTCATCTCTGTTTACCTGATTGAATTTTGGCTTATCCGCAAGGGTATCACTAGCAGTATTTAGGCTAAGATCTAGTCACGCCCTCAAAAGCAAAAGCTAAAACCCTTGTATAGCAAGCTTTTTGGGCAAAGGGTGAGCGGTTTCGAATCCCCTGGGGGTATAGCTTTAATAGCGTTGAGACCTCGTAACAGAAGTTACGAGGTCTTGTTTTTTACACGACAGACTTAACTTAGGTCAGGTGACAAGCTCAATTACTTCCAGTACTGTAAGGATCACGCAACGGGTTCAACCTTGTGCAGAAGGGAAATCTATGACCTTCATTATGCTATTGGCAACCGCAGTCGGTATTGTCTCGGCGATCGCCCTAGTGGTCGTGGGGTTAGTAGAGGCTCCTTGGCAGCTGCTGCTGTTTGGGCTCTTAGCCGCCCTTTATGGATTACAGCGGCAGATTTGGGCCAGTGAGTCAGTCATTGAGGTTGGCAGTGCCATAGTACCAACCGATGTTGATACTCAGAAAAATTCGGCTTTGTCCCAGCCCAAGCAAGCCGATGTAAGCAACACAGACAGTTCCTCAGCCCAAGAGCCTGAAGGCGAGGAACTTATTTACCGAGGCATTCGCTATCGCGCTAGCCAGTCCGAGAACCCGCCACCGCTGCCCGACGAGAAAGTTGAGGGCATCTATCGAGGGCAACCCTGGGAGCGCTAGATTTTGGCACCGACTAGCTGCAATATTCTCCGTTTTACGGCACCTCCGCTGGGGCAAAAATGCTGTCATCCTGGGCAAAGGCCTTAAATTCGAGGGCATTACCGCTGGGGTCAAGAATAAACAGCGTGAACTGCTCTCCAACCTCGCCCACAAACCGCTGGTAGGGCTCAATTAAAAACTCTACCTGGGCCTGGCGCAGGCGATCGGCCAAAGCATGCCATTCAGCCGGGGTGAGAATGACTCCCCAATGACTGACCGGTACGTTGTGACCATCCACAGCATTAGTCGACACGATGGATTGAGGCTCAGCCCGATGTGCCGTAATCTGGTGACCAAACAGATTAAAGTCAACCCAGGTTGACGACGTGCGCCCCACCGAGCAGCCCAGCACGGTTTCATAGAAGTGACGCGTGCTATTCAAGTCGTACACTGGAAACGCCACATGAAAAGGGCGAAGCATTGCCATGTCCTCTAGGTCTACGACTAAGCCTAGCGCCGGTAGTTTGAGGCCCGCCACGGAAGCCATTTACCCTCGCTATGCCCTCAACCACTGTACTCTCTACACCGGCCGTGGAGTGCTGCAAAACCACGCGCTGGTTATAGACGGCAGCCGTATTTTAGACCTTATTCCTGAGGGTCAACTGCCGTCAGACTTGCCCCGTATTGACGGTCAGGGTTGGGCAGTGGCCCCCGGCTTTATTGATCTACAGCTAAATGGTTGCGGCGGCGTGATGTTTAATGACGCCATCACCGCCGACACCCTTGAAACCATGCACCGCACCAACCTCCAGAGCGGCACCACGAGTTTTTTGCCCACATTAATTACAACCTCCGACCAGGATATGGACGACGCCATGGCTCTGGTAGCCAAGTACCGTCAGCAGCAGCCGTATCACGTACTGGGGCTCCATTTAGAAGGCCCCTATCTCAACGCCAAGCGAGGAGGAATTCACAGTCAAGCCTTTATTCGCTCTGCCGACAGGGCCATGATCGATCGCATAGTCAAGGCTGGGCCAGAGGTGGTCAAGCTGGTCACCCTAGCCCCCGAAGTGGTCTCTTCAGAATACATTCGGCAGCTGGCGGCAGCCGGCATTTTGGTCTCTGCCGGGCACTCCGAGGCTAGCTTTGAGGAAGCACTAGTTGGCTTTGAGGCCGGAGTTGGCATGGTCACGCACCTGTTTAACGCTATGTCTGGATGGCAGGGGCGTAGTCCTGGGCTGGTGGGGGCGGTGTTGAGCGAAGCTGATGTCTATGCCGGCGTCATTGCGGATGGCCACCATGTTCACTACAGTTCTGTTGGCCTAGCGCATCGGGTAAAGCAAGACCATCTGGTGCTCGTCACCGATGCCACACCCCCGGTAGGCACCACGCTAAAATCCTTTATCATCGGCGGCCAGGAAGTGTTTTATCGAGACGGCAAGTGCGTCTCTGCCGACGGCACCCTTGGGGGGGCTGCGCTAACATTAATAGCTGCCATAGAGAACTGCGTGGGCCACGTGGGCATTCCCCTGGCAGAAGCCCTGCGGATGGCAACCCTATACCCAGCCCGCGCCATTGGAGCCGATCGCTATCTGGGGATGTTGTCTCCAGGCTACCAGGCCAATATTGCTCTGTTTGACGCTGACACGTTCATCGTCAAGGGGGTGATCGATCAAGGCATGCTGGCTTGGTCTACAACAGACCTGGGGTAGGAGAACCAAAATTCTTAGAGGTGAGGGCGAGGCAGACCTGCCACTCGCTGCTGAAGCAATTGCGCAGCCATCCTCTGGCTGCGTAAGCTAATCCACAGGCTGCACTGATCCTCGTCTACAGACACCAGTGCTCCAGCTCGCTGCTCTGAAAATTTACAGGCTAAATGATACAGCCTTGTACGCTTGCCGGCTTCGACCGTTAAGGCCCGGTAGTACAGTTCGTTATAGTGATGAGTGCCGTCCTGAAGGGCGCCATTAAACCAAAACTTAAATACCTGAACTCGATTTTCGGGCAAAACCTTTGGCAGCATTGAGGCTCTCTCTTGACCTAATTTCAGCATACCCAGTTGGTCCAGGGAATGCTGATGCATAGGCAAAGGTAGAGGCGTGGACTGAGGTATAGCCACTCAATTTACTGGCAGGTCGTGCGGGCAAAGGCAGACTCAACTAGCGATCGCAAAATGTCCATACTGAGTGGTTGCACCAGCAACCCATCTAGTCCCGGAGTATTTTCGCTGTAGTCCCATTGTGGGCTAGCCGAGTCCGTTAGAGCCACGATAGTCATATCGGGAGCCCGCCCTTGCTGTCGCAGGTGATTGACCAACGGCGGTGACCAATCTTGAAAATTATTGCCGACTAAAATCACCAGGCAGGGTGCCCCCTGGCTGACACGGGTAACCGCTTGCTCGGGAGAGCTGGCCACAAATATAGGGTATTGCAGGTCAGGCTCTAGGGGATGAGCGTCGTCATGGTGATCACACTCTGGGTCGAGCACGAGGATATAGTCGCGGATTGAGGTCATAGCTGAAAACGACGCAATTGCCTTCCATATTACCTAGAGCAAAAACAGTGTTTAACCCACCTATAGTCGCTTTTTTCAACCATAGACTAAGGTTTTCATGCCATTTTAGAAACTTTGACTTATTTCAATCTTCCGTTTTTTTTAGTCTGTCTAAAGGCATGCCAAAGCCTTCACCTTGCAAAAGCAAAACTATGATTAAGTTATGCAAATAATTGCTCCAAAATTTACCAGTCATTCAGCTCTTGATAACGTTTTGTACGATTAGCCCCCGATCGCACCTGCAGACCTCAGCTCAGAGTTGGGTAACTCTAGCTACAAAAACCCCCTGGGGCCTTTGCTATGTTTAGCGAATAAAATTTGCCGTTTATAACGAAACCCAGTGGGCGCTGTATCGGTACAGATTATTGAGGGCAACCCCCATTTGCGATCGCTCTTGGGCTGGCATCTTCAGCAAGCTGGCTACAGGGTTTTTCAGTCGGCAGATGTTGTTCGCACTCGCGACCTTTTTCAGAGCCGACAGCCAGACTTAGTGATCTTAGACTCGCAGCTTCCCGATGGGGATGGTGTGGAGCTGTGTAAGTGGCTGCACAGCCAGGGGCAACCCCTGATCATGATTCTCTCAGCCTGCAACACAGAAACCGATATTGTGGCCGGACTACGGGCCGGAGCGGACGACTACATGACTAAGCCCTTCGGCATGCAGGAGTTCTTGGCCCGGGTCGAGGCGCTAACCCGGCGCGTGCGGCTGATGAGTGCGCCAGCGTTGCTCACCTATGGCGACTTGAACATTGACCTAGTGCAGCGGCGCGTCAACTTTCGAGGCGACTATATCGATCTAACACCCCAGGAGTTTAGCCTGCTGTACGTGCTAACCCAAGCGGCCGGGTCACCTCTGAGCCGTACCGATTTGCTGCGCCGTGCTTGGCCCGATGCGATCGACAATCCTAGAACCGTTGACACCCACATTCTCTCCCTACGCAAGAAAATTGAAGTTGACCCAAGGCAGCCCAACATCATCCAAACCGTGCGCAATGTAGGCTATCGCTTCAATGTTGAGCGTGTTTCCGCTGAGTCTAACGGCCATAGCCCTCGGATTAGCGCATCCCTGGCCTCATCCTCCCTGATTTAAGAAAGCTCAGATCGGTTTGAATTAGCTGAGCAGAACCAGAGCACGCCTGGGGAACTATAGGATTTTGGCCAATTCCCGCTTCGCCGAGATTGGGCGATATCGTGATCAGCTAAGTGCAAAAACCTTTCGCTATCTGATTCGACACAGGCAACCGAGCAGGAGCTTCGAACGAGGCTGGGAGCTTGATGGCGATCGCCTTAGGTCCCTGAATGTTGAGCAAATAGAACTTTGTCAACCGCACCGTAGCTAAAACGGATGGCCCAACCAGCCGTGGCTAGTTTTGGTGAATTAGACTATAATTCAGAAATCCCTTTATGCTGCCCTGCTGACCCTGTGTTTACAACCCTCTCGCCCGTTGCCGCACCTTCGACCGACGATCTGGTCAACGCCATTAACGATCTCAAACGAGAGCTAAATGCCGTTGTTTTGGCCCATTACTACCAAGAGTCTGATATTCAAGACGTAGCCGACTACATTGGTGATTCTTTGGGGTTATCGCGCCAGGCAGCCGATACTAGTGCCGATGTAATTGTGTTTGCAGGGGTGCACTTCATGGCCGAAACTGCCAAGATTTTAAACCCCGACAAGCAAGTCTTGCTGCCCGACCTCAACGCCGGCTGCTCTTTGGCTGACAGCTGCCCCCCCGACGCCTTCGCAGCATTCAAGGCCGCACACCCCGATCACTTGGTGATTTCATACATCAACTGTACGGCCGCCATTAAGGCCATGAGCGACATTATTTGCACCAGCTCCAATGCGGTTAGCATTGTCCAGCAGTTGCCGCCTGAGCAAAAGATTATTTTTGCCCCCGACCAAAATCTGGGCCGCTACGTGATGCAGCAGACTGGTCGTGACATGGTGCTGTGGCAGGGTAGCTGCATGGTGCACGAAACGTTTTCCGAAAAAAAGCTAGTACAGCTTCAAATGAATCACCCCCAGGCTGAGGTGATTGCCCACCCCGAGTGCGAAGCGGCGGTGCTGCGCCATGCTCATTTTGTTGGGTCAACAACGGCCTTGCTAAAGTATGCCCAGCAAAGTCCTAAGGCTGAGTTCATAGTGGTGACAGAACCAGGCATCATTCACCAGATGGAGAAACAGGCCCCAGGCAAGGTATTTATTCCGGCACCGCCCACAGCGGCCTGCGCCTGCAACGAATGCCCACACATGCGCCTTAACACCTTAGAAAAGCTTTACCTCGCGATGAAGCATCGCCAGCCGGAGATCGTTTTAGACCTAGAGCTACAGCGCCAAGCACTGAAGCCAATTCAACGGATGCTAGACCTCAGTGCACCTTAGTTCAGCTAGCCTAGGCTCCTTGAACAAAGCTCTTTAACTCGGCAGCAAGCTGATCAATGAGGCTGTCGTGGTCTATATCCAATGAACTGCTGTCTTGCTCGATGCGCTGTACAACCTCCTCGGGCAGGTCAAGCAACGACACCAGACGGTTGTAGGCATCTGCTTCCTGTTGGTTGATCAGCTCTTCACCGGGGGTACGGGCGCTAGCGCTAATCACCTGGCGACCCAATTTGAGCACTAGTTCTCGCTCAGCAGGGCGAGTAAGCTTGGGCACCAGTTCTTCGAGGGGCAGGTTTTGCATTAAGTAGTCGCGCAGCTCGTCGTGCAGCGCAGCCTGCTGCTTAGCATCGCTGGCAAACAAACGGCTGAACTGATCGAGCATGACACCCACTTCTTCGTCGGCTAGGTGGCCGTCGCTCCAAGCCATGGTCGACGCAATGCGTAGTAGAGTCATCTGGCTAGGGGTGATAGATGGAGGCAGGGGAGGTTGAATAGGCATAAGCAATCTCCGGGGTAGTGAACTACGTCGGGCAGCTGATGATGACAACCTACCACGGAGATTTAGAGAGGCTGGCTAACTTTAGCAATCTCTACAAATTCAGGTAGATGAGGGGCGGCTTATCATAGCCGCCGGGCTAAATGGGCTAGCTGGCGAGTGTTCTTGATGCACAGCACCGAGCGAGCAGGATCTTCAACAATCCAGCCTTTTTCAACTAGCTTGGCCATAATTTTGTCGGCTTCGTCAGGGGTAATATCGGCCAAGTCGGCGAGGTCTTTGCGAGGAACGTTGAACAGGTCAACACCGTCATCTACCGGTTCACCGTAGGCCTCCTGGATCGCCGTTAGGGTAGTGGCCAGTTTAACCGCAGGGGGCTGATGACGTAGCTGGAAGCGCAAGTTGGTCTGGCGTAACCGCTGCACCATAATTTGCAGCAGCCGATGGTGTAGCTGGGGGTCTTTAAACAGGGTTTGAAGAAATCGCTGCGCTGAAATGCTCATCAGCTTAACAGCGGTCAGAGCAACCACATCGGTGGAGCGGGGTGACTCGTCTAAGATGGCCATCTCCCCAAAGAAGTCGCCTTGGCCCAGCACCGCCAGCGTAATGGAGCTATCTTCAGCATGGCGGCGAACCTTAACCCAGCCAGATTCTATAAAGTAAACGGCATTGCCCCAGGCATCTTCCATAACTACAGCTCGGTTGGCCGGATAGTCATGGTGAGTAGCAACAGACAACAACCACTCTACAGTTTCGGGGCTCGCCGCTTGAAACAGAGGGTATTGTTCGCTCAGCGTATCGGCTTGCATAAAGGGCATGATTAAAGGGTGACGGCTCAGGACTAGCTAGGCAAGACCACAATCGGCCTCTACCTGTTCATGGTACCCAGAATTTTAAATCGACCGAAATAGCGACCCTACCTCGGCAGCCCGATCGCACTGGCAATGTCACTCAGGGGCGATCGCAGTGCCTCTACATAGCTGGGCCAACCCACCACAATAGGCTGATAGTGAGCCAGGGTCTGAGGAGCCACATCGGGCTCTGTGAATCGAATTGGCTGCCCGGACAGGTCGCAGCAGACCAAACCCGCTGCCTCAGCCAGTGCCAGGGGGCCAGTAGTATCCCACAGCTTGACGCGACCGTTGAGGTAGATATATAGGCCCGCCCGACCAGTAATTACCGCCAGCACCTTCAGACCAAAGCTGCCCAAAGAGAGAAACTGAACGGTGGGAAAGCGGCGGGCGATCGCAGCGCCAAACCGACGCTCATCCTTGTCGCCGATAACCATAGACCAAGCATTGGTTGGGTCAAAAACAGGCTCTTGGGGCGTTAGGGGCTGAGGTGCGCCACTGCCCGTCTGCTCAAACAGACCCCACCCTGGACCACCCCACACCAAATGCCGCGCAACTGGTGCATAAATCCAGCCCGCTTGGGGAGTGCCGTTCACAACTTGCCCTACCATCACCGCATAGTGATTCCCACCTTGAATAAAGTCGTCGGTGCCGTCGATGGGATCTACAAACCACAGGGTGCGATCGCTATTAGAAGACAGCCCCTGACCATAGCCCTGACGAAACTGCTGCACCGTGGCGCGATTTTCTTCAGTAATAATGCTGTCGTCTGGAAAGATCGCCTGCATCCCCGCCAGCAATTTTTGATCCAACAGCTGATCTACCGTCGTAACATAGTCGTCCACGCCTTTTTCAAACACTTGGAACGAATGTTTAGGCTGCTGACTGGCATAGTCACCACAGGCAATTAATAGCTGATGCAGGGCCAATAGATCGGCGGGGCGGATGGGCGGCATACCAGGCTAGACCACAGAATCCCAATGCTGGGGAGATTAGAGATAGACAGGGGCGATCGCCCAGTGCAAAGATCTGATCACTCCGCTAGTGTAATCTGGCCCGGTAGCAGAACACTACCGACCCTAGATACAAAAAATGGGCTGGTCAGCTTGTGCTGACCAGCCCACTTCGGGAACGCGATGCAGACTTATTGAAGCACCAGCTTGACGTTGGCGTTCTGCAGGCCAGGACGCTTAACCTCAGCCAGGGTCTTATTGACCGCGTACTTTTGGTTGATGGAGTTGATCAACTCAGTCTGGTTGTGCTTTTTGGCCACACCCCAGAGGTCAGCGATCAGATCAAAGGAGCCATCGGCATTACGAGACCAACCCAGATCGTACTCACCATCCAGAACGGCAACAAGGTCGGCGCGCACACGCTGGCCGTTGTAACCGCGTACATCAGCTTCGGTCTTAGTGGCAATACCCAAGTCAGACAGCGACTGCTTGAGAATCTCAGCATCGGTCACTTTGGTGCGAAGGGTGCTGAAGTGAGACATGGTGTTTCCTCCTGTAGGGAAAATGAGAGAGACAACGAGGTTTGAGAGAGACAAAACCAGTTAGCCACAGGCTATCTGGATACCAAACTGCTAGCAAACGCTAGCCCTTCCCCCGGATACCGCCGGGAGGAAAGCCTTTAGAACTCCATCCGCTGATACTCAGCGACGGAGGCTGCCGCCGGACGCGCCCGCTGGCGGGCCCAATCCCGCAGGGCAGTCACCTGCTCACTCATCGTCTTCGACAGCGGCATCGTAGCGCGAATGGCCGCAATAATGTCGAGCTGAGTGAACTCACGTCCTTGGGCAAATGCTTCGTACATGGCCGAAATCAGCCCCTGCTCGATTTCAGCTCCAGAAAACCCATCGCAGACCTTAGTCAGCTGGTCAAGATCAAAGCGCTCAATGTCGCGACGGCGCTTTTGCAGATGGATTTGAAAAATGTCCTTGCGTTCTTCGGCGTTGGGCAAGTCAACAAAGAAAATTTCATCGAACCGGCCCTTACGCAGAAACTCACTGGGCAACTTCTCAACCCGGTTGGCCGTGGCCATCACAAACACTGGGGAGGTTTTCTCCTGCATCCAGGTTAGGAAGGTACCAAAGATTCGGCTTGAGGTCCCCCCGTCGGAGTCGGAGGAGCCGCCTGCTCCACCAAAGGCTTTATCAATTTCATCGATAAACAAAATGGCAGGAGAAATTGATTCAGCGGTGCGCAGAGCGTTGCGCAGGTTTGCCTCAGAGCGGCCCACCGTAGAGCCGTCATACACTCGGCCTAAGTCTAGGCGCAGCAGAGGTAGGCCCCACAGCCGAGAGGTGGTTTTAGCTATCAGCGACTTGCCACAACCCGGCACCCCCAAAATGAGCATGCCCTTAGGCTGGGGTAGGCCATACTCCCGCGCCCGCTCGGTGAAGGCATCGGAGCGCTGCTGTAACCAGTGCTTGAGTTCTTCGAGGCCACCTACAGAGTTTAGGGTCTCGTCCACATCCATGAACTCGAGAATGCCGTTGCGGCGAATCAGCTGCTTCTTCTCAGAGAGAACGATATCAACCTCTTCGGCGGTGAGGCGCTTAGCCATCACCCGAGCCTTGCGGTAGACTTTCTCAGCTTCGTCGCGGGTAAGGCCCAATGCAGCCTTCAACAGCTTCTCGCGCTCTTCGGTAGAGATGCTGTTGCCACGGGCGCGGTTCATCTCCGTGGAGAGCACTTCGTCGAGTTCCGCCATGTCGGGCAGTGGGAAGTCGAGCAGGACAACCTCTTTCTCAAGCTCAATGGGAATTTCTTGTACCGGCGACATCAGCACAATAGTCTTGCGAGTGCCCTTGAGCGCCACAATGGAGTCACGCAGACAGCGAGTTACCGCTGGAGAATCTTTAAAGGGGTGCAGATCTTTGAAAATGAAGATACCAGGCTCTCGCTGCCGAATCACCCACTCTACCGCCGCCTCAGGGGAAACCGTATTGTTGTTCTGGGTACCAGTGCCCTGGGCACCGACCTCGACCATACCTCGGGTCATCGTCCAGGTGTAGACCCGCATGGGAGCCTTTATCTCAGGATCCCTGGCAAGGTGACGCGCTACCGCGGCGATAGTTTGCTCAGCCCGCTCTTCCTCAAAGGTGACCAAATAGATCAGAGGATATTGGGCTTGTACCAGTACATTCAAATCCTCTCGCATGACCATATCCCTTCTCAGGCGTGTGGGGCAGTGAAACTGCTGTCTAGCTAACTACAACCAGAGCAGCCAAATCTGTACCTAGCAAACAACCAGCTCTCCTTCCTCACGGGAACCGGGATTGGCAACCACCTCAGGCACAATGGCATTGCCTAGAGAGCTGCTACCCTGAGACGTGCCTACGCTGGCAATCTCAACCAGCTCACCCTCACGTAGCACCACAGGGGACATACAAGTCGGGCAACTGTAGATACGGTGGGTCTGTCCAAAGGAAGACTCCAAGCTCTCAGCAACTATGTCACTGTGAGTCAGATAAAAATCAATGGCGCGCTGAGCAATGGAAGACATCGCCTCGCCCTCGACAGCAGAGCGAATTTTTAACTGACGGTGCAGGTCGGGAGGTAAATACAACGTGACCTTAGTGGCTTTCTGCTCTTCCATAGCGCTTTTCTAAATAGGTGTGACCCGGGTATGTAGTCACCTTAAGCGGGCCGCCCTAGGCTGTCAAGCCAGCATGCTGTCATGACGTCATTCTTGTAACATTACTTTACATAGGAGAATATTCCTTCACTGCTGCTGCCTAACCAGCTGGGCATGTCTGTGGCCCTGAAGTTAGATATAGACGGGTATTGGCAAGGGCAGTACAGCTACCCTAACGAGAGAATAGCCCCTTGAACAGAGACGTAAATTTATACGACAGCCAGAGAATTCTCCTAGGCAGGTCGATATGCTCGTTGAAGCGACCAGACTGAAGCGATTTGCCGGACAAAAGTTCTCGCAGCCCTCTCTGTTATAGCTGAACGTCAATCCTTACAATTGAGCTGTGTCGCCGATAGTAGGGAATGCTGTGTTTGTTCTGTATCGATGGCTCCACTAGCTATGAAATCTACTGTCGCCCAGGGTATGTCTTCTGCCCTAAGCTCCCAAGTAGTACCGCCATCTTCACCCCAGGATGGCGTCTTTCAGCAGTGGTATGGAGAGGGAGAAAGGCTGGCCGACGCTGGGGCCTACGATCGCGCCCTGCGGTGCTTCGAAGAGGCTGCCATTCTTGCTCCTGACCAGGTGACGGCTCTGGTTTATCAAGCGGTGT
This sequence comes from Leptolyngbya sp. FACHB-60, assembly GCF_014695775.1. Lineage (GTDB taxonomy): Bacteria > Cyanobacteriota > Cyanobacteriia > Phormidesmidales > Phormidesmidaceae > Nodosilinea. The sequence goes on from NZ_JACJOX010000017.1 coordinate 106,709, forward strand.
GCTTAATTCATTTGGGGCAGCCTCAGCAGGCTTTAGAAGTAGCTGAGCGAATTTTGGCGATCGCCCCCGATCATCCCCAGGGGTGGCTATACCAAGGTGTCGCCTTACATCGGCTGGGCCGCTACAAGGAGGCTTATGCTAGCTATGCCCAAGTTAAGTCATCCTGATTAATTCGGGCCTACTAGGGCCATCTCATCCTCCTATAAAGAGTACACTTGAACGCACGAAGATCATTCTCTGAGCGTTGGCTATGGTTGGGGTTGCATCACCCACAGCGCCGTTTCCTTCGTTGGAAACAGCCCTAAAACATCATTTTGGCTACGACCAATTTCGCCCAGGGCAGCGCCCGGTAATTGAGGCGGTGCTCAAGAACCAGGACGCCCTGGTAATCATGCCTACTGGGGGCGGCAAGTCGCTGTGCTACCAGCTGCCTGCCCTGCTCAAGATAGGGGTGATGGTGGTAATCTCACCGCTGATTGCCCTAATGCAGGACCAGGTCGATAGCCTGACCGACAATGGTGTAGCCGCCACCTGCCTAAACAGTTCCCTCGACTTCGCTACCATTCGCCAGCGAGAAGCCGACCTGCTGGCGGGCAAAATTAAGCTGCTGTACGTGTCGCCCGAGCGGTTGATGAGTCCGGGCTTTTTTGGGCTGTTGGGGCAGCTGCTCCAGACCGTAGGGGTGAGCGGCTTTGCCATTGATGAAGCCCACTGCGTGTCGGAGTGGGGGCATGACTTTCGCCCCGAGTACCGGCAGATGTCGGTGCTGCGGGAGAAGTTTCCCCAGATTGGAGTGATGGGGCTGACGGCCACTGCCACCGAGCGGGTGCGGGTCGATATTGCCCAGCAGCTGCGGCTACGCGACCCGCTGGTGCAGGTGTCAAGCTTTAACCGACCCAACCTGTTTTACGAGGTGCGCCCCAAAAGCCGCGACGGTTATCAGGAGTTAAGGCAGCAGGTCAAGCAGCACCAAGGGTCTGGGATTATTTACTGCCTTAGCCGCAAGCGGGTCGACGAACTGGCCCAGCGACTCAGGGAGGATGGGGAGTCGGTGCTGCCCTACCATGCCGGTCTAGCGGACGATGTGCGGCGGGAGAACCAGACTCGGTTCATTCGCGACGATGTGCGTTTGATGGTGGCTACGGTGGCCTTTGGCATGGGTATCAACAAGCCCGACGTGCGGTTTGTTATCCACTACGACATTCCCCGCAACATTGAGGGCTATTACCAAGAGAGTGGGCGGGCGGGGCGCGACGGCGAACCGGCTCACTGCACTCTATATCTGGCCTACGGTGACGTAGCCACGGCGGACTATTTAATTAGCCAAAAGCCCGATGAAGCCGAGCAACGCATCGCCCGCCAGCAGCTTAGACAAATGGTGGACTACGCCGAAACCACAGTATGTCGCCGCCGGGTGCAGCTCAGCTATTTTGGCGAAACCCTAGGCGAACACCTAGATGGACTGTGCTACCAGTGCGATAACTGCACCAACCCACCGCCGGTAGAGGACTGGACTGTTGAAGCGCAAAAGTTTCTCTCCTGTGTGGCGCGCTGCCAGGAGCGGTTTGGCATGGCCCACATCATCGACGTGCTACGCGGCTCAAAAAAGCAAAAAATTGTGGATTTGCGCCATGACCAGCTCTCAACCCACGGTATTGGCAAGGATCGATCGGTAGACGAGTGGCGGTTATTGGGGCGATCGCTCCTCCACCAGCGCTTGGTTGATGAAACCACCGACGGCTACCCAGTGCTCAAGCTCAATGCCGCCAGTTGGCAGGTCTTACGCAAGCAAATTTCCGTGGAGGTGGCCGTCCCGAAGGACTTCTTTCCCGGCACCGCCGAAGCCTCCGCGCTTGAAGACGCCCCTGAGGTAGCCCAGCTCTTAACCGTGCTCAAGGCCCTACGTAAGCGCCTAGCCGATCAGCAGAGTGTGCCCCCCTACGTCGTCTTTCCAGAGTCAGCCCTGCGGCAAATGGCCCAGACTCGGCCCCAGACTATGGAGGCCTTTGGCCAGGTCTCGGGGGTGGGCAGCCGCAAACTGGCCCAATATGGCGAGGTGTTTACCGATGCCATTCGTCAGTTTTGCGCCGACTACGGGCTAGAGTCTGACCCCGGAGCCGCGCGCGGGCGCGCGCGGCCGGTCCGAGAACGCCGTCAAACCGTGGGCGACACCCACCGCCAAACGTTGGAGCTTCACCGCCAGGGACTGTCTATCGAGGAGGTTGCCGCCCAGCGTGGTCTTAAAACCACCACCGTCGCCAGTCATCTAGAACAGCTGATTCGCCAGGGTGAGACGGTGGATGTTGATCAGTTGGTCAGCGCCGATCGCCAGCGGGCCATTATTGATGTACTGACAGAAAAGGAGCATGGGTCGCTGACGGAAATGCGCGATCGCCTTGGCCCGACCTTTAGCTACGAAGACATTCGCCTGGTACGCGCCGCCTGGCAGATGGAACAACAGCCTTAAATCAAGCCGTTCTCAAGTAGACGGGTTATCGCAGAAAGCCTGGGAGCTGGAGAGTGTAACTGACAGATCTAGGGCACTGAGCAATTCCGCGAGGCGGCTCTGATCGGTTAGATACAGATAACCAATCAGGGCCTCAAACGCAGTGGACTGCTGATAAATTTGGCTATCAACCCGCCGGGGTCCACGGGACGAAGCATTGCGCCCCCGGCGCAGCAAGTCTTGCTCGGCGGCAGTAAGCAACGGTAGCAGCTGCTGCACCTGCCAGGCCTGTTGCTCAGCACGCACCTGGTGGACAACCTGCTGATGAAAGGCCTGAATCCGTTTGGGCGGCAGCAAATAACTACCCCGCACAAACAGCTCGTAAACCGCGTCGCCGATATAGGCTAGGGCTACGGGGGATAGAGCATTGACCTGCTCTAGGGTGAGAGCCATGGCAGAGCCATGGGCGCTGAACTGGAGCAGCCCTTGTAGGCCAACAGAGATCTCGGAGGGCAGTTCAGCCACAGCTACCTCTAGCTAGGCCAATAGAGGACTGGGTTTATTCACTGGGCGGGTTTTCGAGATGGGCGATCGCATCTTCCACCGAGGGCTGAAGCGACAGAAACTTCTCTAGCCGCACCAGCTTCACCGTTTGGGTAACGCGGGGGTTGGTCACCACCTGCACGGTGCCACCTTCGGTAGTCGCTTTTTTCACAAGCTGTACCAGGGCGCCAAGGCCGGAGCTATCGACAAAGTCAATAGTTGCCAAATCCAAAATGATATTGTTCGGCCCCGCTTCGACGTACTTGGTCATTACCTTGCGAAAAGCAGGTTCTGAGAAAGCGTCTAACAAGCCCGTGAGGCGAAAAAGTTGATAAGTTCCCCTGACATCGCGGGTGCCTCGTAAGCTTACGGTCAGGGTTAGAGATTCAGCGATGGGAAACCTCCTCGTGCTCCAATTCGACGTTAAATATAAGTCAGGATACTGCTGACCGCAAGGGGTGAAACCGTACCCCAACCAATTGGCCGCAAAGCCCATAACCTGATTCAGATTGAACCAAGGTTACTGCCCCACTGTAGACAGATAGCATATAGCGGTTTAGCTAAATTTTGCCAACCTGATCGAGAAACCCCTCAACTGGCGTGGCCAGAGTCCACCGTTAGACAGGCAACTGCTGCTGGCGATGGGTGCGCATGGAGGCGACGAACTTAGCGAAGAGGTAGTCGGCATCGTGGGGACCAGGGCTGGCCTCAGGGTGATACTGCACCGAGAACAGGGGCAGAGTCTTGTGGGCTAGCCCTGCTACGGTCTGGTCGTTGAGGTTGAGATGGGTAACCGCAACCGTGTCTTCAGGAATTGAGGCCGCGTCAAGGGCAAAGCCGTGATTTTGACTGGTGATCTCCACCTGGCGTTCTAAACCGCAGGGTTGGTTTAACCCTCGATGGCCAAACCGTAGCTTAAACGTAGAGGCCCCCAGCGAGAGTCCCAAGATCTGATGGCCCATGCAAATGCCGAAGGTAGGGAGCGAGTAGTTTAAAAGCGCCTGCACCAGCTCTGGGGCCTTGGTTACCGCCGCCGGGTCGCCAGGGCCGTTTGACAGAAAAATGCCGTCGGGCTGATAGCTCATAATTTGCTCTGCAGTAGCGCTCGCGGGCACCACAATTACCCGACAGCCATAGCTAGCCAGGCGGCGCAGAATGTTGCGCTTTACGCCAAAGTCAACGGCAACTACGGTCAGCGGAGCGCCTTCGCCTGGGGTTGAAACGGTGGGGCCAAAGGCCCAGGCATCGTCGGTAACCTCAGTCCACTCATAGACTTGATCGGTGGTGACCTGATCGACCAGGTTGAGTCCAGCCATTGAGGGCGCGTCTTGCAGCTGGCGCAGCAGCTCTTCGGGATCGAGCACGCTAGTAGAAATGGCCCCATTCATAGCCCCTGCCGTGCGCAGCTTGCGAGTGAGGGCACGGGTGTCGATGCCAAAAATGCCGGGAATTTTGTGGGTTTTAAGGTAGTTGGGCAGTGACTGGGTGGAGCGCCAGTTGCTGGGAATTTCGCAGATGTTGCGGGCGATCGCACCCTTAATATGAGGCCGACTCGACTCCTCATCGTCGGGGTTGACGCCGGTATTGCCCAGCTCGGGATAGGTAAAGGTGACGATCTGGCCACAGTAGCTAGGGTCGGTCATGACTTCCTGATATCCCGTCATGCCGGTGTTGAAAACGACCTCACCCATGACGGTGCCCGGTGCCCCAAACGACCAGCCCCGAAACACGGAGCCATCGGCCAACACAAGCACTGCGGGAGGGGCATCAGGAAAAACCATGGCGATTTGCTCAGCGCTAAGAATCGCTATTATCCTAAGGCTAAAGGACGGCTTTCAGCCATTTGATCGCTATTTCATTGACAGGTAATTCTCCCCAAATTAGTAGCTAGCTCAACGTGGTCTTGACCTTACTCCTGCGCGGGACATGTCACCGATAGCGAGAGGATGGGAATCCTGGTATTTAGGTTGAGCAATTGGAACAGTGGAGCAACAATGGGAAGTGCCGGGGCGATCGCAAGTAGGTTCATGCTGGCCACTGTGGGCTTGGGTTTGGTAGGCTGCGGCCTGTCTGTAAATACATTGCTGCCGGTTAATCCCGCCGAGGTGTCTACCGAGGCCTCTGAGGCGGCGATCGCCCCTGAGCCACTCGTTTTACCTATCGCCGCCGAGTCGGCTCCGGTGCCACCTTCCCCGACCCCAGATTCTTTTCGAGAGGCGGTGAATCGGGCCAGTAGCGCTGTCGCCATTGGTCAGTCGGCCCAGTCTAAGGATGATTGGCAGCTGGCCGCCAGTCGCTGGCAGCAGGCGATCGGCCTGATGGAGCAGGTGCCCAGCAGCAGCCCCAACCACGCTCAGGCCCAAACCAAGGCCCAGGAGTATAAGCAGCATTTGGCGGCGGCTCAGAACCGGACCACGGGTTCTATCGTGCCAGCGGCGGCCCTTGCCCCGGCCCCCAAGACGGTTTTACCGGCTGGGTTGGCGGCCCAAATCCCGATTCAGGGGCGGCAGGGGGGCACACCCATTGTGGCCGTTACCCTACAGGGCAGCAGCGGCGCTCAGACCTTCCCCATGCTGTTTGACACCGGGGCTACCGGCACCTTAATTACCGCCGAGATGGCCCAGGCAGTGGGAGTCACCATTGTGGGCGCAATCCAGGCCAGAATCGCTGACGGCAGCGTGGTGACCCTACCCGTTGGCTATGTGGATGCCGTGGAATTGGGTGGCCTCCGTCGCGAACAGGTGATAGTCGCCATCGGCGGCAGCTACGGCCTGCTAGGGCAGGACGTCTACGGCGAATATGGCATTGCTATTGGGTCTCACCAGATCAACCTGCACCAGTGAGAACAAATCTTTGGGGTTAGCCTGGCTCAGAGCCTAAGAATGCGTGAGAATAGGCAGCAGGTTTTGCACTATCTTCACCTATGGCTGTCTCTGTATTGCCCGCCGCCGCTGCGGGGCTAAGTGAACCCACCTCGATCGCAATGGCGGCTCAAGTACAGGTGGCGGCAATCAACACACCGCCCGCTGACGTCGCTATTCCCACGGCCTACGTGGCAGGAACAGCTAGCGGCAGTACGCCGCCTCTGCTGCTGATTCCTGGGTTTGACAGCTCGCTGCTTGAGTTTCGCCGGCTGCTGCCGCTGCTGAGCCCCCAAGCCTGGGCCGTTGATCTGCTGGGGTTTGGGTTTAGCGATCGCACTCTGATCCCTAATCTCTCGCCAGGGGCTATCAAGCTGCACCTGCACAGCTTTTGGCAGCAGCAGATTCAGCGCCCGGTGGTGCTGGTGGGAGCTTCCATGGGCGGGGCGGCCGCCATCGACTTTGCTCTAACCTATCCCGAGGCCGTAACTGGCTTGGTGCTGATCGATGCCGCGGGCTTTGCGGCCGGCCCAGCGATGGGCAATTTGATGGTGCCGCCGTTAGATAGCTGGGCCACGGCCTTTTTGCGCAGCCCTAGGGTGCGGCGCAGCATTAGCCGTCAGGCCTACTTCGACAAAACCTTTGTCACCGCCGATGCGGAACTGTGCGCCGCCCTGCACCTCCAGTGCCCCGGTTGGCAGGAGGCTCTGATTGCCTTCACCAAGAGCGGCGGCTACAACTTCTTAACCACCAAAATTACTGAAATCACTTCCCCAACCCTGGTGATCTGGGGAGAGCAGGACAAGATTTTGGGTACGAAGGACGCGCGGCGGTTTGAGCACGCGATTCCTAACAGTAAGCTGGTCTGGATTCCCAACTGCGGCCATGTGCCTCACCTGGAGAAGCCTCAAGAGACAGCAGCGGCGATCGCCCCCTTTGTCGCCCAACTCGCCCCCATATCCTGACCCGATAGCCTGAATTTGTCCCTTGAGGGTGCAGGTGGGCAGCAAATTTATCGCCAATGTTTCAAGATATGAATGAAGAGGCGCTTAGATCCTGGGCGCGATCGAGGCAAACCTAACCATTTTGGAGCCATGCGCAAACGGGTATGACGCAACTTTTTCCCCAGACCAGCACCGTTGATGCCGACACCGCTATTCCAGGGAGCAACGGCACTGCCCCTGCGGCTCCCCTCAGCCCCTTTGCAGCCCGCCATTTGGGGCCTACCGCCGACGACACCGAGGCAATGCTCGCAGCCCTAGGCTATGCCACGTTGAATGAGCTGATTGATGCCACTGTGCCTGCAGCAATTCGGCTACCCCACGCTCTCAAGCTGCCTCAGGGAGGAGATGAGGCCACAGCGCTAGCCCAGCTCAAAACTCTCGCCAATCAGAATCAAGTGTGGCGGTCATACCTCGGCCTGGGCTACGCCAACACCTTCACTCCAGCGGTGGTTCAGCGCAATGTGCTTGAAAATCCCGGCTGGTACACCCAATACACCCCCTATCAGCCCGAAATTTCTCAGGGGCGGCTAGAGGCCCTGCTCAATTTCCAAACCCTGGTGGTCGATCTGACTGCCATGGAAATCGCCAACGCCTCTCTGCTAGATGAAGGCACCGCCGCCGCCGAGGCCATGACCTTGGCCTTCAACGCCCGCAAGAAAAAAGACGCCAAAACCTTCTGGGTTTCCGCCGCCTGCCATCCCCAGACCATCGACGTGGTCAAAACCCGTGCCTTACCCCTGGGCATTGAGGTCGTTGTGGGCGACCACCAAACCTTTAGCTTTGATACTCCGGTGTTTGGGGTGCTGCTGCAATACCCCGCCACCGATGGAGCCATCTACAACTACGAAGACTTCGTGACCCAGGCCCATGCCAACCATGCCCTGGTCACCGTCGCCGCCGATCTGCTCAGCCTGACCCTGCTGCGTCCGCCTGGCGAATTTGGCGCTGATATTGTGGTCGGCAACACCCAACGTTTTGGGGTGCCATTGGGCTTTGGCGGCCCCCACGCCGCTTTCTTTGCCACTCGCAGCAGCTTTGCCCGCAAGCTACCCGGCCGCTTGGTGGGCGTTTCTAAAGACACCTACGGCAACCCGGCCCTGCGCCTCACTCTGCAAACCCGCGAACAGCACATTCGCCGCGACGCCGCGACCAGCAATATTTGCACCGCCCAGGTGCTGCTGGCGATTATGGCCAGCATGTACGCGGTATACCACGGGCCGGAGGGGCTGCGGGCGATCGCAGCCCGCATCCATCACCAAGCCCAGACTCTCTCTGCCGCCCTCATCAAGGCTGGCTTTGAGCTAAGCAAAGAGCCGATATTCGATACGCTGCGGATTACAGTGGACGATGAGGCCGCCATCCTTGCCCGTGTCGCCGACCACCGCATCAACCTGCGCGTACTCGATGCCCAAACCCTGATTGTCGCCCTTGACGAAACCGTCACCGACTCCGATCTCCACGACCTCATCACCGTCTTTACCGGCGATCCCAATTCAAAACTCAAAACTCAAAACTCAAAACTCCCCCACTCCCTCCAACGCACCTCCCCCTACCTCACCCACCCCACCTTCAACCGCTACCACTCCGAAACGGAGATGCTGCGGTACCTCTATCGCCTGCAAAACAAGGATCTTTCCCTAGCAACGGCGATGATTCCTCTGGGTTCTTGCACCATGAAACTCAACGCCACCGCCGAGATGGTGCCTGTCACCTGGCCCGAATTTGGCCAGATTCATCCCTTCGCACCTGCCGAGCAGACCGCAGGCTACCGGCAGTTGTTTGCCGATCTAGAGACCTGGCTGGCCGAAATTACCGGGTTTGATGGCGTTTCGCTTCAGCCCAACGCAGGTGCCCAAGGCGAATACGCTGGCCTGCTGGTGATTCGTGAGTATCACCAGCAGCGGGGCGACCACCACCGCAACGTCTGCCTGATTCCCCAGTCGGCCCACGGCACCAACCCCGCCAGCGCCGTCATGGCCGGCATGAAGGTTGTCCCCGTTGCCTGTGATGAGGATGGCAATATCGATGTGACCGACCTACAGGCCAAGGCCGAAAAGCACAGCGAGAATCTGTCGGCCCTGATGGTCACCTACCCCTCCACCCATGGGGTGTTTGAGGCGGGCATTGCTGAAATTTGTGCGATCATCCACACCCACGGCGGCCAGGTCTATATGGATGGGGCCAATATGAATGCCCAGGTAGGTCTCTGCCGTCCCGCTGACTTTGGAGCCGATGTTTGCCACCTCAACCTGCACAAAACCTTCTGCATTCCCCACGGTGGCGGCGGGCCGGGTGTCGGCCCAATTGGGGTGAAGGCACACCTGGTACCTTACCTGCCGGGGCACAGCCTAATGAGCGGGGTAGGCGGCGATCAGGGCATTGGCGCGGTGACGTCGGCCCCCTGGGGCAGCGCCAGCATTCTGCCAATTTCGTGGATGTATATTGCCATGATGGGCGGTGCGGGGCTGACAAGAGCCACGGAAATCGCCATTCTCAACGCCAACTACATTGCCCAGAGATTGGCGGGGCACTACGACATTCTCTACACTGGGCAGAACGGACGAGTAGCCCACGAATGTATTCTCGACGTGCGACCCTTCAAAAAGTCGGCGGATATTGGGGTAGAAGATGTGGCTAAACGGCTGATTGACTACGGCTTTCACCCACCTACCATGTCGTGGCCGGTGGCGGGCACGCTGATGGTCGAACCTACGGAGAGCGAGTCGAAGGCAGAGCTAGATCGCTTCTGCGACGCGATGATCGCCATTCGCGACGAAATTCGCGCCATTGAGAATGGGGAGAGCGATCGCGACAATAACTTGCTCAAAAACGCGCCTCATACGGCGATTGATCTGGTGTCTGACTGGAATCGTCCCTACAGCCGAGAGCAGGCGGTGTTTCCGACGCCGTTTACCCGCAGCGCTAAGTTTTGGCCAGCGGTGAACCGCATTGATCAGGCCTACGGCGATCGCAACCTAATTTGCTCCTGCACCGGCATGGATGCCTACAGCGACGCCTAGGGGTTTTCTCGGTCTAGGAATTCTTCAAATTCGCTGCAAGCCGCGGCTTTGCCTTTAAGCTAAAGCTGTTCAGTTGCTAGACATTCAACGTAATGGCTAATTCTCCGCAACCTCGGGTGATTTTTTTAGATGCGGTTGGCACGCTGTTTGGTGTGGCGGGCAGCGTTGGCGCAGTCTACGCCGGCCTAGCCCAGCACCACGGCATTGAGGCTGACCCTGCAACCTTAAATCAAGCGTTTTTTCGGGCCTTTAGAGCTGCCCCAGAAATGGCTTTCCCCGGTAGCGACCCAGCTACAGTGCCCGAGCAGGAGTATCGCTGGTGGCGGGTGATTGCCCAGCAGACCTTTAGCAGCGCCGGGGTGCTCGATCGCTTCGTAGACTTCGACAGTTTTTTTGCCGACCTCTACGCCCACTTTGCCACCGCCGCCCCCTGGGAACTCTACCCCGACGTGCCCCCGGCCCTCGATCGCTGGCGGCGACGCGGCATCACCCTGGGGGTAATCTCAAACTTCGACACCCGGCTATATCAAGTGCTCGAAGAACTCAACCTGGCCCCCTATTTCAGCTCAGTTACGCTTTCGTCTGAGGCCGGGGCTGCCAAGCCCGACCCGCTAATTTTTGCCACCGCGCTACAAAAGCACCGCTGCGACGCCAGCCAAGCCTGGCACGTCGGCGACAGCAAAACCGACGACTTCGAAGGGGCCAAAGCCGCCGGGCTGCACGGCATCTTAGTTAAGCGACCCATGAATGGGTAGGCTCCTCCGCACCACCTAACCCACCTCGACCCGCCGCCGAGCGCCCTAAGCTCTGGTGCCCTTAAAGGCCAACTCCGCCGGGCCAGTCATATAGACCCGATTGTCGGCGGCTGACCACTCAATGTAGAGGGGGCCACCGGGAAGTTCTACAGTGGCAGCGCGATCGCACACCCCATTCAGCACCCCTGCCACTAGCGAGGCGCAGGCCCCGGTACCACAGGCCAGGGTAACGCCCGCGCCCCGCTCCCACACCCGCATTTTGAGGTAGTCGGGCCGCACTACCTGAATGAACTCAGTGTTGATCCGCTGGGGAAATACGGTGTGGTGCTCGAACTGAGGGCCAAGGCTTTCTAGGGCGATCGCCGCCACATCCTCCACAAACGTGATGCAGTGGGGATTGCCCATACTGACGCAGGTCACCTCCCAAGCTTGCTCGGCTACCGTCAGCGGGACAGCAACCACCTTCTGCTCAGCCGCCGCCAGGGTAGTCGGAATTTCCTGCGCTAGCAGGTAGGGTGGCCCCATATCAACCGTCACCTGGCCATCGGGTTGCAGGGTGGGCGAAATCAGCCCCGCCAGAGTGTGAATCCGGTAGGTATGGGGTGACTGGGGGGCTTTGCCATCGGCAGTTTCTAAGGTTTCTAAGAACTTGGCCATACAGCGAATGCCGTTGCCACACATCTCCGGCTCAGAACCGTCGGAGTTGTAAATGCGCATGGTGTAATCGGTGCCCCCCTGCCCCGGCAGCGCAAAGATCACCCCGTCAGCACCAATGCCAAAATGGCGATCGCACCACTGCACCGCCATCTCCGGGCTAATTACCGGCTCCACCTGGTGACGATTGTCCACCAAAATAAAGTCGTTGCCCAAGCCGTGGTACTTGCTAAATTCCATAACGCGCCGCTGCTGAATGAGTGAGACTTAATTATCGGCCAAATTTGGGAGATGGGGGAGGTAGAAAAGATGAGGGAGGTAGGGGAGATGGAGGAGGTAGGGGAAATAGAAAAAATTGGATTCGGAACAGCTTGGATTGAGATTGAGGCGGCATCGATCTTCCCCATCCCCCTCATCTCCCCTACCTTCCCCATCCCCCTCACCTTCTTTGAATAAATTTCCTCCCCTTGTCACCTAGCCCCACTAAACGGGGTACCGTAAGACCAGCATAAGTTCAGTGGCCTAGCACCATGTCTCAAGAATTTGCCACCGGGTTGCCGAGCGTGCGACAGGTTCAAAATCTAATTCGCGATAACGCCCCCATCGAGGTCAAGCTCATCACCGGTGACGTTATTACTGGTCGTGTCGTATGGCAAGACCCTCAATGTATCTGCATACAGACCGAAGACCAGAGCAAGCACCAAATTTGGAAGCAGGCCATTGGCTTCTTAAAATATTCTTAATTCGTCGCTGTGCCCCCGAGCAGTCTTCACACGTTCCTGTGGTCTGCTGAATTGATTGGGGAAAACTAAACTCAGGTGGATGCCTACCCCTGTTCATATCCCGGTCCCCTGTTTTCCAGTAAAGCCGTTAATCCGCCAGTTTCATGGAGCTTTTGGCCAAATGACTATCGAAAAAATTGTTGAACAAGCCCTACAAGACGGCTACCTGACCCCTGCCATGGAGGCCGAAGTGGGTCGTATTTGCGACACCGCTGCCGAGCTTTCGATCGAAGAATATATGGCCCTCGATCGCCTGATGGGTGCCCTGCTAACCGGCGAAGTGGTGGCTGTGCCCCGCAAGCAGTTCATCAACGTGATGGAAGAACTGGTGCTGACCGAGGCGATTTCACGGGTGGCCGAGATTGAGTCAACTTCCGATAAAACCCTTGATTTGGGCGATATCGCTGCCTACGCCCTTAACCGGCTGCCGCCTCTCTATGCCACCACCGAAGAAGGTGCCAACTTCCAGCGCGAAAATGCTCGGGGCGAGCTGTCTGCCCTAATTGCCAGCCAGGTACAGCAGGCCATTTCTCGCAACCTCGACAAGCCCGACTTTTACCCCGAGCGCCAAATCATTCAGAAGAAAACTGGCGACAACGTGCTCAACCAAGTCAGCTCGCTGCTGCAAGACCACGCCCACAAGTTTGAACCGGCACCAAAGGCGTAGCTATCTACCCTAGGGCGGAGGGCCTTTCTCACTCCACAATTCCTTGACCAGGGCCTAGATCGCGCTAAACCGTAGCTCTAGGCCCTGGTTTGTCTTTGAAGGTTAAAACGGGTACACCCGTGGGGTGATTAGTACCGTCAGCACCCAAAAAGCTAGATTGAACGGAATGCCCACCCGCATAAAATCGGTAAACTTATAGCCCCCGGGGCCATAGACCATGAGGTTGGTCTGATAGCCAATCGGGGTGCTAAAGCTGGCCGAAGCGGCAATCATCAGAGCCACCACAAAGGGAATGAAGCTCACCCCCAAACTCTGCGACAGCGATAGCGCAATGGGAAACACCACCGCCGCCGCTGCGTTGTTGGTAATCACCTCGGTGAGGACGGTGGTCACGCCATAGACAATGGCCAGGGCCACCCACGGGTTATCGCCAGCCAGGCCCAGCACCCCACCCGCCAGCACGGCGGCGGCTCCGGTGACCTCCAGCGCCTTGCCCAGCCCCAGGGCGGCGGCCACCACCAGCAGCACCGACCAGTCAATGGCGCGCAAGCCCTGCTGAAACGAGCAGCAGCCGGTGAGCACAACCAGCAGGGCAGCTAGGGTGGCGGCATTGAGCATATCCATCCAGCCGGAGGTGGCCAGGGCCACCATCACCACTAAAATCACTAAAGCCATGGGGGCGCGATCGTGACGCAGCGGGTCGGAGTTGGGCACCTCGCTAACCAGGTAAAAATCACGAGAAGCCCGACGCTCCTCCAAAAACGAGGGATTGGCTTCTAACAGTAAGGTGTCACCCGTCTGAAGCCGAATGTCGCCAATTTTGCCCGACAAGCGCTCACCATTGCGGCCCACCGCCAGCACTACTGCCCCATAGCGGCTGCGAAACTTGCCCTGGCGAATGGTAATGCCCACCAGCGGACAGGTGTTCGATACCACCGCCTCCACTAAGGTACGCCCGGTGCGAGGGGTATCGAGCTTAAACACCTGGTCGGTGGCGGGCTGCAATCCTCGAATTTGGTTGAGGTCAACAATCGAGTCGACCATGCCCACAAACACTAGCTGATCCTGCCCTTGCAGCACCTCTTGGGGGCCAATGGCAGTCAGTAACCGCCCCCCTCGCTGAATTTCGGTCAGATACAGCCCCGGCAGGTGGCGCAGCCCAGCCTGCTCAACAGTTTTACCCGCCAGGGGGCTGTGGTTTTCGACCACCATTTCGACGGTGTACTCTCGCGGGTCGTCGGTGTCCGTAATGGCGGGCTTGCGCTGGGGCAGCAGCCAGCGCTGGGCCAAAACTAGCATCAGGGTACCGGCGATCGCACAGGGCACCCCCACCGGCACCAGATCAAACAGCTTGAGGCCGGGGTAGTCGGTTTCAGACACTAGCAGCCCGTTGACCACCAGGTTGGTGCTGGTACCAATCAGCGTACACATGCCCCCCATAATGGCCGCATAGCTGAGCGGAATCATTAGCTTAGAGGGGCTGATGCGCAGCTTGCGGCACCAGTCACTCACCACCGGGATAAACATCGCCACAATCGGCGTGTTGTTGAGAAAAGCGCTCATGCCCAGTACTGGCAGAATTAGCCGCAGTAGCGCTGTGGTTTGCCCCTTCGGTAGGCCCAACACCGCGCGCGAAATCATATCTAACCCGCCGGTTTGCTGTAGCCCAGCAACAACGACGTAGAGTACGCCTACCGTCATCATGCCAGGGTTGCTAAATCCGGCCAGGGCCGTAGCCGTATCGAGCACCCCCGTCAGCAACAAAATAGCGAGGGAGGCCAAAAAAATAGCATCGGCGGGCAGGGTGGTGAGGGCATTGAGCAAAAAAGCGCTCAGCGTTACGCCAATCGTCAACCAGCCCCCCCAGGTTAGCTGCTCCGGCAGCGTCACCAGCCCTAGGCCTAGGGCGCCCCCTACAGCAATTGTCAACCCGAGGACCAGAGCCGCAACCAGGACACCTCTGTGGATCGTCTTTTGACGGACTGAAAATGTATCGTACCGTTGCTTATCCTGGAGCGGATCGTATTCCATAAAAAGCTAACTGGGGATACTGCCCTAAATACAGGGAAATGAAGCGATCGCGCCAGCTCAATAGCTGCAACTGTTAGTTGCCCGATCGACGTACCGGGTCTATACCGCTTCAAAGGGGGTCGCCAAGCGGCGACACCTAAGTCAACGAGGCAATTGCTGTGAAATTCATTTTGAAGCGAAGTAGGCTCTCAATCCCGCTCATCTTAACAGCGAGAGCAGTGCGAATTAACTCGGATTAGCATTAGCTTCAGTCAGCGACCGAAACGACAGCGACAACAAAATTTCGCCTCTATGCAATCTGAGCAGCGCCTTTGGGTTAGGTGCCGCTTACCTCCGTGGCAAACGCAGGGCGCTGGTGACTCCAAGGGCTAGCTTGTTCAAGCTGCGTGGCCAGGGCCAGCAAAGTGGCTTCGTCGGCAGGGCGACCCACCAGCTGCACGCCAATGGGCAAGCCGTTGGGGGCAAAGCCTCGGGGAATCGCCAAGGCAGGCTGGCCGCTGGCATTAAAGGGTGGACAGGGGGCTACCCAGTTGATGACATTGTCGAGTACTTGGGGCGATCGCAGCCCCTTCCACTCGCCGACTTTGATCGTGGGGTGCATGTACACCGGCAAAATCAGCACGTCGTAGGGCTGACAAAATTTCACGATCTGACGAGCCACCTGCTGGAGCTTGGCCACCGATCTCAGGTAGGCACCACTGTTAATCCGCCAGGCCCGCCAGTAGAGCCAACGATTCATCTTTTCCATGACGACCCAGGGCACGCCGACCTCTGTCAGCACAGATTGCCACACCACCACAAAGGGTTCGATCAAGTCTTTCAAGTTGGGGAAGATCACCTCTTCAACCCTGTGGCCCAGATTTTCGACCTGCTGCACGGTTTCATAGATAGCCTGGCGGCAGACTGGGTCAACCTCGCCAATCGGGTCAAGACGGGTTGCGTAACCAATTCGCAGCGGTTTAGGCGGCGTATCCAGCCCGGCTAGAAACGACGGCTCTGGATCGGGCAGCCAGTAGGGATCGCCCACTTCGTAGCCGCTCAGCACATCCAACAGAGCGGCTGTATCAGCCACAGTACGCCCCAGGGGTCCATTGACGGCCAGCCCGTTGAGCCGCTCTCCCACGGGTGAAAAGCTAATTCGCCCCCGAGAGGCCTTCATGCCCACAAGGCCACAGCAAAAGGCCGGGCCGCGCAGCGAACCGCCGCCGTCAGATCCCTGAGAAATCGCGCACAGCCCCGCCGCTAAGGCCGCCGCCCCGCCGCCGCTGGAGCCCCCTGGCGTATAGGCCAAATTCCACGGGTTGCGGGCGGGCGGAAAGCCCGGTGGCTCGGTGTAGGGTAGAGAACCAAGCTGGGAGGTGGCCGTTTTGCCTAGAATAATCAGCCCCGCCTGGCGCAGCTTGCCGACGATGTAGTCGTCTTCGGGAGCAATGAGATTGCAGGCGGCCTTGAGCCCATAGGCGCAGGCCACCCCCTCTACCGGGTTCAGGTCTTTGACCGAGACTGTGACCCCAAACAACGGCGGCAAATCTCCAGGATTGCCGACCAAGTGCTCGGTTTTAGCCCTGGCATCGGCCAGGGCCTGCTCTGCCATCACCGTCACATAGGCCCCCAGAGACGGGTTGAGCCGCTCAATGCGCTCCAGGTAAATTTCTGCTAGCTCTAGGGGGGAAATGTCTTTATTGCGAATCAGCCGAGCTTGTTCGAGAGCAGGCAAGAAGGCAAGATCGACTGAATTCATAGCTACAGGGTTAAGGACTGGGGATTGTTTTCAATCACGTTGGCCAGATCCTTGAGGAAAGCGGCAGCATCGGCCCCGTAGATGATGCGGTGGTCGCAGGTGATATTAACCTGCATCTGGCGCTTGACGCCCATCAGGCCGTCAGGGGTGGCAACCACTGTGGGGCGAGAGGCCCCGATCGCCAAAATCGAGCCTTGCCCCGGCGGCAAAATTGCGTCAAAGCGATCGACTCCAAACATGCCCAGATTCGACAGAGTGAAGGTGCCAGAGGTGTACTCATCGGGTTGGAGTTGTTTGGAGCGCGATCGCGCCACCAGATCCGCCCAGGTGCGCGACAGCGAATAGATATCGTACTGGTCGGCATTCTTTAGCACCGGGGTAATCAGACCGCCCCCTTCCATCGCCACCGCCACGGCGATATTAATGCCTGAGTGGTACTGCACGCCCTGGTCGGTAAAGCCGGCGTTAAGCAGTGGGTGCTTTTGCAGGGTGACGGCTACGGCCTTGGCCAGCAGCGCCGTCATAGTCACCCCCTTAGACTTGATTTGTTTGTAGAGAGCATCCAAACTGTCGGTGGTAATGGTGTAGCCCACGTGGTAAGTGGGTACCGCCAGGCTAGCCACCATGTTGCGAATAACAGCCTGCTGCAAGGTATTGAAGGGCACAACCTGCCCCAGGGGAGCGGCGCTGGGGGCGGGAGCGGCTGGGGCGGCAGAAGGAGCGGGAGCCACAGGGGCAGCAGACACCGGTGGCACCACCGCTGCCAGTGGCGTTGCCACCGGCCCAGTAACAGTAGGATTTTTGCCCGCCGCCAGCTCCACATCTTGAGCCACAATGCGGCCGTGGGGGCCACTGCCCTGAAGGCTAGTGAGGTCTACCTTGAGGTCTTTAGCCAGCTTGCGGGCGCGGGGAGAAATAACCACTCGACCGCTACGGCTGCCAGAGGAGGCCCCATTTTGGGTAGCAGGGGTCGGAGCTTCGACCACGGCCACCGGGGCAGCGGCTTCGGGATTGGGGCTGGAGTCACCCCCAGCAGCACCGGCTTTGGCAGCAGCCTGCTGTTTGGCGGTCTCAACTTCGGCTTCGGTTTCGGCCAACAGGGCGATCGCCTCACCCACCGGAGCCGTGCCGCCCGCTTCCACCACAATGGCGGCCAAAATCCCTTCGTGGAATGACTCCACATCCATGTCGGCTTTGTCAGACTCGACAATCACCACCGTCTCGCCTTTTTCTACCCTGTCGCCGGGGGCTTTGACCCAAGACACAATTTTGCCTTCGGTCATGGTTGAGCTGAGGGCAGGCATAAAGACTTCGCGAATCATGGAGGTGACTTCCGAAACAGGGTAAAACGACAGAGCAGCAGAGATGCCAAGGATTTATTCTATCCCCAAGGCTGAACCGTTCGAGCGTTTAAACGTTCAAACGTAGGCGAGCTGAGACGTGCCTAGACTAGAGTTCGCCGCGAATCTCCTGAATCACACCGTCCTTGATCAAGATTTCGACCTGGAGCTTACGTACCAGATTGTCGCCCACTGAGACGTTGAAAAAACTCTCGACCTTGCCCTGATCCACTTCGGCATCGATCGCGATGGTCTGCACTTCCTGGAGCTGTTGTAGGCTCTGGTTTTTTTGCTGAAGCAGCTTGCTTTTGTCTTGGTTGAGCTGATTTTGAATGTTGCCCATCTGCTGCTGAATGGTGCCGCTGGGGGGCTGCCCTTCGGCCTGTTTTTGCAGTTCGGATACCATACGCTGGCCCTGCATTTCAAGCTGTTGCAGACGGCCGTCAACCTGGTTAATCTGGGTCTGGAGCTGCTTTTGGGCCTCCTCTTTCCACAGGGGAGTCACAATGGCTTTAATGTTGACCACCCGCTTGAGCAGCAGCGTTTGATTCTCATCCATAATCTTTGACGCAATAAAGAAATCACCAATACCGACTACGACCATCGAGCACCGTGGCCGGACTATTCCACCGGGTGCGGCTGAGGTTAGTGAAGTCTTTACACCACCGCAGCTACACAAACATCGCGTCAATCATATCGCGATACCGGGTCGTAACCACGGGACGACGGACTTTTAGGGTTTGGGTGAGCAGGCCGTTATCAATGGAGAAGGGTTCGAGAACCAGGCGAAAGGGGCCGACGCGATCGTCGGGACGATAGCCGGGGCGATCTTTCACCTCGCGGCCCAGCTCATCGCGAAACAGCTTCTGCACCCGCTCGTCATCAAGGGTGATGGCGATGCAGTCGGCGGGGGCGGGGGTGTCATCTCCCGGCACCGCCACAAACAGAGAGTGAGTGGCAGCCCAAGCCTGGAGAGCATCGACATTGGGCACGATCAGGGCACCGAGCGATCGCTGATCTTGGCCCACCAGCATGATCTGGTCGATGTACTTGCTGCGAATGCAGGCGTCTTCGATGGGCTGCGGCTCAATGTTTTCGCCGTTGGTCAGCACAATGGTGTCTTTAGCCCGCCCGGTAAGCACTACGTTGCTGTCGCGGCTGATCCAGCCCAGGTCACCCGTATCGAACCAACCCTCGGAGTCGATCGCCTTTTGGGTGGCCTCAGAGTTGCGGTAGTAGCCCTCCATAATCTGCGGACCCCGCGCTAGTACCAACCCCTGTCCGCCCTGGGGCAGCTCCTGGCGGGTTTCAGGATCCACCACCTTGATTTCAGTAAAGGGGATGGGCTGCCCCGCTGCCCCCCGCAAATTCCGCCAAGGACGGCGGGCCGAGAGCACCGGGGCCGTTTCGGTCAGGCCGTAGCCCACGATCAGCTGTACGCCGATGATTTCAAAGAAGACATCAATGTGCCGGGCTAACGAGCCGCCGCCGCTGATCAGCTGCTTGACCTGTCCCCCAGTGGCTTCACTGACTTTGCCATAGACCAGCTTTTTGCCCAGCTGGTGCAGGGGCCACAGGGCTAGGGCCACCACCCCCGACCCCAATCGCTTGAGGGACGGCAGGTCAGGCTCGTCAATTTTCATATCCTGGTAGCGCCAGAGGTTTTCGACGTAACGCTGGCTAAGGCCAAAAAAGGTGAAGATCAGCTTTTGCTTGCCGGGGGTTTGTTCGCGAAACTGCTTTTGCGCTCCTTCGTAGATCGACTCCCACAGGCGGGGCACCCCCACCATGTACTGGGGTTTGGTGGCCTTGAGGTCGGCCTTGAGGTGGCGAATGCTGCTGTAGGTCTGAGTGCAGCCCCGCGACAGTAGAAAATACTCGGCAGTGCGCTCAAAGCTGTGCCAGGACGGCAAAATGCCCACCACGCGATCGCCCGGCTCAGGCTGCACCACCGCCTCTAGGGTGTTGATCTGGTGGATCAGATTGCGGTGGCTAAGCATGACCCCCTTAGGCTGGCCAGTGGTGCCGGAGGTGTAGATCAGCGTGGCCAGATCTTCGGGCTTGATGGGCACTGGGGTGTAGGGGCGATCGCGCCCCAGGGCCATCAGCTGACCAAAATTGAGAATCTTGAGGCGATCGCCCTCGGGCGGCGCTTCGTCCGACAGCAGGATCACTAGAGGAATGGGCAGGGTTTCGATGCGATCGCGCAGCCGATTCAGCAGCGCTAGGGTCTCCACCACTAGCACGGTGCTCTCGCTGTGCTCGGCGATGTAGGCTAGCTCTTCGGTTTCGGCGGTGGCGCTGCGCACCGCGTTCATGCCGCCAGCGGTCATAATGCCCTGGTCGGCAATAAACCAGCGGTGGCTGTTGTCGGCAAACAGAGCCACATGGGCGCGGTTTGCGACGCCTAGGGCCTGCAAGCCGGTGGCAAAGGTGCGAATGGCCTCGGCCAGTTGGCGATAGTTGAGGGTGGCAGCGGGCTTGTAGTGGGGGTCGTTGAGGGCCACCGTATCGCCGTGTTTCTCGGCCACAATGGGCCAAATTTCGTGCAGGGCCTGGAGCCGCTCGTAGGAGTTGAGGGCTTCTAGGCTGGCGCGATCGCGCTGTCGCACCTCTTGCAATGCAGTTGTGGATACGGGCATAGCGGCCACCAAAAGTTTAGAAAAGCTTGCGGTAATCCTACCGCAGCCTGACTCAAGGCTAGCCCTAAAGCCTACGGGGCTTAACATTCCCCCTTCCAGAAATTCAACTGGCCAGCAATTGGCCTGGTAAAGAGACGGGGTGCGATCGCCAACCTTCAGACGGATTTAGGGCATGGCAAACAGATTTTGTTTTTGGCAACGCAAAATATAAATAGTCAGGGTTAGACGGCCCAGCGACCGCTGACACCGTCCCGCCGAGTTCTGTATTCGAGTCCAGCGAGACTCAAAATTTCATGTTATGCACTTCTTGCCACAACAAGCCCCACTGCTTGGCCGCCCAACTGGCCGAGGGGGACGCTGCCCTAGCCCAAATGCTCGAGCAGCTCAAACGCTGTAGCCTCAAATCCTCCCGACGTGATCTCGGACAGTCGCTCAAAACCACGCAGCCCCAAGCCCTCTGGAAGCGCTTGGGGCTGCGATCACGCTAGCTAGTCAGCCGCCTCAAACACCGTCTCGTCTTCCTGTCGCCAGGCGGGATCGACCAGACAGATAAACACCAGCGGGCCATCTCCCGTGTTGCGAATGTGCTGGCGGGCATGGGGCGGAATGTACACCGCATCTCCCGGCTCGACCGGACTAGTTTCACCGTCGATCGACATTTCTCCCTGCCCCGTCAGAATGTAGTACACCTCAGAGGTGATGAGGGCATGGGGGGTAGACACCTGCCCCGCTGGCAACACGGCGTGGGCCAAACTGTAGCGCAGAGCGAGGTCTTGCTTGTCGGGGTGCAACAGCTCTCGCAGCTGGGTACCGTCACCAGCGACAAATTCAGGGCAGTCAAGCAGTTTACGAATCAGCATGGCAGCGGCAGTTCCAGTAACCCTGCTGCCAGCTGCGCCTCCTTAAGCGGGGCGGGTGACAGTGGGCAGGTCAGACAAAAGGGCAGCTTTCTTCGCCATCATAGCCTCGACGGCGTCGGGTGCTAGGGGACGGGAATACAGATAACCCTGGCCCAGCTCACACCGCAGCGCCTTGAGCTGAGCGTGGTGGCGCGATGTCTCGACTCCTTCGGCAACCACATCGAGGCCCAAGTTCCAGGCAAGGCGCACCACCGACTGCAAAATCTCCAGCTTTTCAAAGTCCTGGTCGGCGTTTTCAATGAAGGAGCGATCGATCTTCAGGCAGTCAAAAGGAAAGCGGTGCAGATAGCTCAGGGAAGAATAGCCTGTGCCAAAGTCATCCACCAGCAGCTTAATGCCTAGAGCCCTAATTTGCTGAAGGGTGGCAATAATGCTGTCGGAGTGGTCGATCAGCACCCCTTCGGTCAGTTCAATCTTGAGCCGATTGGCCACAAAGCCGGTGTTGAGCAAAATTTTCTGAATTTTTTCGACGAGGTGCTGCTGCGAAAACTGCTTGCTCGACATGTTGACGCTGACCGTAAACTCAGCCATAGCAGGGTACTGCTCAGTCCACACCTGCATCTGCCGACAGGCTTCGGTCAGCACCCACCAGCCCAGGGGAATGATCAGCCCACTGGCCTCGGCAACGTCGATAAACTCCCCCGGCATCAGCAGCCCTCGGGTGGGATGCTGCCACCGCACCAGGGCTTCAAAGCCGCGAATTTCTTCGTTGCTGATGGTGACGATAGGCTGGTAGTGCAGCCGTAGCTCCCCGCGATCGATGGCCTGGCGGAGGTCAACTTCGGTTTGCAGGCGCAGATCTTTCTGCACCCTGAGAGAACTGTCAAATACCTGCCAGGCCCGATCAGGATGATCTTTCACCTGATCCATGGCCGCATCGGCATCGCGTAGCCAGTCGAAGGCGCTTTGGTAGGTCTTGGCGCCGAAGGCAACCCCAATGCTGGCGTTGACGGAAACCTGCTGAAGCCCAAAGGGTTGCTGCACCATCGCGTGAATTGTTTCGGTCAGAGCGATCGCACTAGCGTAGCTGGTCAGGTTGTCTAAAAGTATGGCAAACTCGTCTCCCCCCAGCCGCGCAACGGCGTTGTCGGGGCCAACCTGGGCCTGGAGCCGGGTTCCTAGCTCGACTAGCATTTCGTCGCCTACCTGGTGCCCTAGATTGTCGTTGATCAGCTTAAACCGCTCTAGACCGATGACCAGCAGCGCCATCACCCGTTGGGGGTTGTCTTGGGCACAGGCTAGAGCCTGACCCAGCCGATCGACAAACAAATGGCGGTTGGGCAGCCCGGTGAGCGGGTCATAAAAGGCCTGCTGCACTAGACTGGCTTCTTGCTGTTTGGCGGCGGAGATATCGCGCAGGGTAAGCAGCGCCATGCCAGAAGACAGGCTACCGCTACAGGCCACCCAGTGGGTCTGGTGGGGGTGCCCCACGGCCAAGATAAATTCTTCGTTGTGTAGGTGCTGGCCAGCGAGCACTCGGCCTAGGGGTAGTTCTGACGGCACGAGGGGCCACTGCTGCTGATCGAGCACCTGATAATCTGGCCGGTCGCCGCTGCCCCCTAATCCGGCGATTCCCCCTGGGAGCAAGGTCTCGGCCGCCGCATTGCAAAACAGCAGTGCCCCGCCCAGGTCAGCCACAACGACCGCGTCAGGCAGGGCGCTCAGCACGGCCAGGTAGATCTCGGCATCGAGGCAAAGGGGCTGTGACATAGGGCTAGAGGTGAACGAAGGGGAGGTAGGAGAAATCCAGCGCTGGTCTATCGACAGGGGCGATCGCAGCGGGTAGATTTAGCTTGCCCAAAATAGCGGCTGGGGTTTGCCTGAGGCGACCCCTCCCTGAGGCGTAATGCCCTAACTCGGCTTGAGATTAAGATAAAGTGCTGTAAAGGGTGTGTAAGGTCGCTGGGGGTTGTCCCTGGCGGTCAGCTCAAGAAAGCCAGTCAAGCCCTAAACTAAAGCTGGTTATTGGCGGCGAAATTTGACGCAACAGTTCAAACCGCGACCGTTCAACCCAACAGACCGACCTCGGAGCCAAAAAATTCTTAAGCCAGCCCGATCGCCTGTGGCTCTGCTGCAGCTGTGGGCAACCAGCCAGCTGGCCTACCGCTGGGCACCGGGCTATTGAGTCTGTGGTTAAATGACCAGGCTGACAAAGACATTCTGGGCAGCATGGAGCAAACACTACTGGGAGGACGGTACCAAGTTGTCCGGCGGCTGGGGTCAGGGGGGTTCAGCCGTACCTTTTTGGTGACCGATATACACCTGCCGAACCACCCTCGGTGTGTGATCAAGCAGCTCAAGGTACAGGACAAAGACACGGGCACCCTCGACATGGCCCGGCGGCTGTTTGACACCGAAGCTCGGGTGCTCTATCAGTTGGGCAACCATCCCCAAATTCCGTCGCTGATGGCCCACTTTGAAGAGGATCAAGAGTTTTATCTGGCCCAGGAATATGTCGAGGGTAGCCGCCTCAACCGTCAGGTCGAAGAGGGCAAACCCTGGTCCGAGACACGGGTAGTGCTGCTGCTGCAAGAGGTGCTGGAGATTCTCTCCTTTGTGCACCGCCAGCAGGTGATTCACCGCGATATTAAGCCCTCTAACCTCATCCGCCGCCACCGCGACGGCAAGCTGGTGCTGATCGACTTTGGGGCGGTCAAGCAGGTCACCTCATCCCCCTTACTCGATGCCGAAACTGGTGCCACCAACATCACTGTGGCTATTGGCACCCACGGCTACATGCCCAATGAGCAGTATGCAGGCAAGCCACGCTTTAGCAGCGACGTGTATGCCGTGGGCATTCTCGGCATTCGAGCGTTGACCGGCATCCATCCCCAAAAAATTGAAGAAGACCCCATTACCAGCGAGCTGTCCTGGCGCCACCATGCCCCGACGGTGTCATCGTCGCTGGCGGCCGTGCTCGACAAAATGGTGCGCTACGATTTTCGCGATCGCTACCCCACGGCCCAAGAAGCCCTTGAAGCCCTGCAAAATCTGCCTAACCCTCTGCACGGCCTGCTGGGCACCCAAATCTACCAAACCTGGATGAAGGGAGCTAACGGTCGAGGGCCAACTTTTCCGGGGGACGACAGCGATACCGCCATCGGCCCTACCGAAACCTCAGAGCCCACAGCCTTTGCCGACGACCAAGACTCCACGTCACTGTTTCCAGTCAATTTTGCCTATGGTGCCAGTGAAGCGGTGACGCCAGTGTCTTCAAACTTGGCGCTAGAGGAGTTTAGGCCCTATGCCCGCCGTCGATCGCTGGTGGTCGGCAGCCTGATGGGGGCGCTCAGCCTGCTAGTGCTCTGGCGCAGCAGCCTCACCATTGCCTTTGAGCCCAGTCCAGGGGCTGTCGTACCGTTTCAGGCGGCGGCAATTCCTACCCTGACCACCGATTTTGGCCTGCTGCTGCCCCCTGAAGAAAAAGCGGTCTACCTGACCCGCCAGGGCGATCGCCTGCGCTACCAGGGCCGCCACCCCGATGCCCTCGTTACCTACAACCAAGCCATCGACAGCCAGTCAGACTATGCGCCAGCCTACCTAGGGCGCTGCCGAGCCCTGATTGCGCTCAAACGCCCACTGGAGGCCATTGTGGCCTGCGACGATGCCCTGGCCTACAGCACTTACTACCCTGAGGCCGTCCGCAGCAAGGGCAATGCAGAAGAACAGCAGGGAAAGCTGCTAGCCGCCCTAGCGCTCTACGAGAGCACCAATCGCCTCATGCCTGCCATGTTTGAAGCCTGGCTCGATCGGGGCCGCGTGCTGCATAAGTTAGGGCGCTCTGCCGAGGCCATTGCCGCCATCGACCAGGCGATCGCCCGCAACCGCGAGTCAGCCGAAGCCTGGACCGTGCGCGGCGAAGCTACCTGGGCACTCCAGCGCTACGACCAGTCGATCATCGCCCTCGAAAAAGCCTTGCAAATTAACCCCGACTACGGCCCGGCTAAGGAGTTGCGTAAGCGTGCTCGGCAAACTTTGGGGAAGTGAGGGAGGTGAGGAAGATAAGGGAGATGAGGGAAATGGGGTTAAGCAAGAGTTTTACACTTTCGCCTTCCCTGCTTACCTTCCCCATCCTCCTCACTGCCTAATCTCTCAGCACCTCCACCCGAATCTCAGCCTCTAGACTAGACCCCACTCGGCTCCCCTCTTGAGTTGTGCCGCTGACGGGCAGAGTTTGTGCCGGAAAGGGGCTGGCCACTAGGGCAATATGGCGATCGCTGACCGCTAGCCCGTGGGTGGGGTCAAAGGCGCGCCAGCCGCCACCGGGCACGTAGGCCTCGGCCCAGGCGTGCAGGTCGCGATCGAGACTTGTGCTATCGCCCTCCTCATAGCCGCTGACAAAGCGAGCCGCTATCCCCACTGCCTGGCAGGCCTCCATAAACAGCACGGCAAAGTCGCGGCAGCTGCCCAGCTTTTTGCCCCAGGTAATACCCCCCGGCCAGGGAGCGCCCGTTGGACGGTTGGTGTACTCACAGGTTTCGTAGATGCGGCCCACCAGAGCGGTCAAAAAAAGGCCAACGTTGCCCTCTACTTGGTGAGCCAGCGTCTGGGCCAGGTCAACCACTCCAGGCCCGAGGGCAGGGGCACTGGCTGACACCAAGTAGGGCGCTAGCACGGCTTTTAGGCTGGTGGAATAGTCGATGGGCAAGGTGGTAGCCCAGGGCTCAGCCAGATAATCAAAGGGGTTGGTGCGGCAGGTCTCGACCTCAGCAGTGGTGATAATTTCAAACTGCTCTACGGGGTGAGGCGCAAACCACAGGCCCACGGTGCTGTTGCCATCGGTGTCTGCGATCGCGCTCTGCTGGGTTGGCGTTGGGGTGACCTCAAGGGTAAAGTGCCGCAGCTGCTGAGCACCATCACTACGGGGGCGCAGGCGCAGGGTGTGGGGCCGCAGGGTGACGGGCTGCTGATAGCGGTAGCGGGTTAGGTGACGAATTTGATAGCGCATGGCCAAGTAAGAATTGAGCAGAAACCGTAGCGGAGCACAGACAGACGATAACGCCACATCAAGCTGGATAAACTTATTTTGTGTTCCCGAGCCTACCTACAATAGTGACAAGAAAACTAGCGATCCCCACAATCAGAACAAAAAGGTAGGGATCCAAGCCTAGAGATTAAAGATAAACTCAACAGCCGGTCGCTATCCGTCGCCTCAGAATTGTAAACAACCCGATCAATCTTCAACCTGCTTGCTCTATCTAAAGGCGGGGATCATTGCCCCAGGCTTGATCCCAAGATTAAGGATTTATAAAATAGAGTTGCGTCCCCTAAAGAACGAGGCGATAATAAACAACAGGGAAGATGAGATTTTGGCCTGTGATTTTTGAGTATTGCTCAAGTAATTCTTGCAATATTTTTTCCATTGCGAG
This sequence comes from Leptolyngbya sp. FACHB-60, assembly GCF_014695775.1. Taxonomy (GTDB): domain Bacteria; phylum Cyanobacteriota; class Cyanobacteriia; order Phormidesmidales; family Phormidesmidaceae; genus Nodosilinea. Next base: position 133,484 of record NZ_JACJOX010000017.1, read on the forward strand.
AGTTGTTTTTAATAAGATCTGACCCAAATAATATCCCTTAATTGTTCTGTCAAAAAGCTGCCGGAGTTACAAAATGATTGGTCATTCTCAACAAGTACACTGCCCCAACTGTGGACACTTAGCCGAAAGACACCACACTTACCCCGAGCAGCAGGTGCAAACTCAGTGCGCCGCTTGCGACTACCTCATGATCACCTGCGCCATCACCGGCAATGTGATTGAGGCCCACGCACCGGGTATATTCGCCGCTTCGGCTTGCTAGCTTAGGCTTGACCAATCGACCGGCATTCACCTAGGGTTCTTCCCCCTTAGGTCATTTCAAATTCGTATCCCCGGCACTGCCTCAGCGGCAGCGTCGGGGATTTTTAATTAGGGGTTGCCCGCTGGGGATGTCTTTGGCTGGGGCGAAGTTGGTATAGTCGAGGCCGTAACGACAGGGCAAACTGCGCCAAAGGGGCTCGCCATGGACATGATTTTGCGAAACGGTAAGCTACCCAGCGGTGAGTCAGTCGATATCGGCTTTGAGGATAGCCGCATACGGGCAATAGAACCCCACTTAGCCAGTTCAGCCGCCCAGGAGCTTGTCCTCGACGGCAGGCTGGTAAGCCCACCCTTCGTAGAATCGCACATTCACCTTGACTCGGCACTGACGGCGGGACAGCCGCGCTGGAACCAGAGTGGCACCCTGTTTGAAGGCATTGAGATCTGGCGCGATCGCAAACAGTCTCTCACCCTAGAGGATGTCAAAGCGCGGGCGATCGCCACCCTCAAGCTCCAGGCTCAGCAGGGGGTGCTCTTTGTCCGTAGCCATGCCGACGTCAGCGAAACCAGCCTCACCGCCCTTAAGGCCCTACTAGAAGTCCGCGACACCGTCAAAGACTGGATCACCATGCAAGTCGTTGCCTTTCCTCAAGACGGCCTCTACGACAGCCCCGGCAATCTTGAGTTGATGGAAGAATCCCTCAAACTGGGAGCCGATGCCGTCGGCGGCATTCCTCACTACGAAATGACCCGCGAAGACGGCGTGCAGTCAGTACACCGCATTTTTGAGCTGGCCCAGCGCTACGATCGCTTGATCGATATCCACTGCGACGAAATCGACGATGACCAATCGCGCTTTTTAGAAGTGGTCGCCGCCTGCGCCGTGCGATCGGGCCTTGGGCCTCAGGTCACCGCCAGCCACACCACCGCCTTTGCCAGCTACAACAACGCTTACGCCTTCAAACTCATGGGTCTGCTGGCGCGATCGCAGATCAACTTCATCGCCAACCCCTTGATCAATATCACCCTTCAGGGCCGCACCGACACCTACCCCAAACGGCGCGGCGTCACCCGCGTCAAAGAACTCTGGCAGCAAGGCATCAACGTCAGCCTCGGCCACGACTGCGTGCAAGACCCCTGGTATAACCTGGGTACCGGCAACATGCTCGATGTCGCCTCCATGGCCGTCCACGTCTGCCAAATGACCGGCCAAGACGAAATCGCCGCCAGCTACGACATGATCACGACCAATGGTGCCAAAACCCTCGCCCTAAACGACTCCTACGGCCTTGAAGTCGGCAAACCCGCCAACCTCATCGTTCTCGATGCAGATAGCCCCTATGACGCCATCTGCCACCGCGCCACCGTCACCCACGTCTTCTCCCGAGGCAAGCTGCTGGTGCAGACGAAGCCCCCAGAGGTGAAGTGGGAGTAAGGAGTAGGGAGTAGGGAGTAGGGAGTAGGGAGTAGGGAGTAGGGGGCGGATGGGTTGATGAGGAAGGTGAGAGGATGAGGAAGGTGAGGGAGTAGGGAAGTAGGGGTGAATGTTGCTCACAAGCCAATTTGCAAAATGAAGGTTTAAACCGAGGATCGGCCAGTCCTTTCCGCGAGGTCAAGGACGACGGAACGTTCTTGTTGACGGGGGCCTGGGGCCAGCAAAATGGCCCCAGCAGCAGATCTGGCTTTGAACCCAATCGTGCGCCGCAAACCCAGATCTTTGGCTAAGAAAACCTTATCCTAGATAGTAGGCAGTGCCCACCCTACCCACGGCTCACTCCAGCCCCTCGTCCTTTGGGAGAGGGGAGCGATTCATTACGTTCCTTTAATGAAAATAGGACGCCCCATTCACATCAAACGTCGCCCCTGTGGCATGGGGCGCTAACCCCGCCACCAAAAACGCCACCAAATTGGCAATATCCTGCGGCTCCGCCGGAGCCCCCATCGGGATATCCCGCGTCACATACTCCGCCCCTCGCTCTGCCATCACCTGCTCAATGCGATCGGTTCGCACAAACCCAGGCGCGATCGCATAGGCCCGCACCCCATCCGCCGCAAACCCCTTCGCGATCGTGCGAGTGAGCCCAATCACCCCACCCTTCGACGCCGCATAGGCCATAAACTCTGGCCCATCACCCCGAAATGCCGCTCGACTCGCCAAGTTGACCAACGTGCCGCCCCCCTGAATCTGAAAGTGGCGAATTGCCTCTCGACATAGATCGGCCATGGCAACGAGGTTGACCTGAAGCGTCTCTTGCCAGGCGATCGCCCACTGATCCCACTCAGCTGCAATTGAGGCGGCGGGCATAGTCGCAGCATTATTAATCACTGCATTCACGCTGCCTCGCCAGGCTAGGGACTGGTTCCACAGCTCTAGGGCAGCCCCTGGCACCGCCAAATTGGCCTGAACCAGATGAATGCGCTCATGCTCCAGGTCAGCAGCGAGCTGTTTCGTCTCGGCCTCACCCTGGCTGTAGTGAAGAATAACCGCCGCTCCCGCCCCGTGCAGAGTACTGGCGATCGCAGACCCAATCCCTCGCGAGGCTCCCGTCACCAACACCGTGCTGCCCTGCAGATCAATCAACGTCATGACCCTTGCCGTTAGTAGTTAGCACCCAGAGTTTTGCCGCTGCCCTGTCCTCGCAACCGAGAACAGGGCAGCCATAGCCATGTATAGCGCAGCTTAATTCATCAGAAATGTAAACAAGTTTGCAATATTTGTTTATATTGCGTTACAATCGGTTCACAGAAGCAACGGAGAACACCCCATGACCACTAACGGTTACATCACCGAAGAAGGCGGTCGTTTGAACAACTTTGCCGTTGAACCAAAAGTTTATGTCGATGACAGCCAGCAGTTCGGCTTCAATGAATACGCCGAAAAGCTCAATGGTCGCCTAGCGATGCTCGGCTTTGGATCGGCGGTGCTGTTTGAAGTCGCCACAGGCCATGGCATTGTTACCTGGCTAACCAACCTGTAGACCAGGGTGGTGCCGGGCTTAGGTAGGAATAACGACTTGAACGATTGAACTGCGGCCATGGGAAAAGTCATCGTTTCCACACCTCCACCCCAAAAATATGTGTTACGTTAAGTAACAGGATATTGATTTCGCCCCTCTAATCATTTAGGAGATATCCACCATGGAAACCAACCAAACCAAGTTCGGCTTTGTAGATTTCGCAGAAACCTGGAACGGCCGTCTGGCTATGCTAGGCTTCGTCATTGGTGTAGCTACCGAGTTTCTGACCGGGCAAGGCATTCTGTCCCAAATCGGCATCATGTAGAGTTCTGTAAACTCACATAGCAAAATAAACAAATGAAAGGGGAGGTGCTAAAACTAGCACCTCCCCTTTCGCTTTGTACTTCTAGATTTGCCAAAACAAAGCAGCCCAGGTCTAAATCTGCGAACCGGCCTAGCTAGAACATGCGGGTGAGGGCAGTAATTTTCGATAGTTTGGCGGCGTCTAGCCCCTCTAGCTCATTCAAGCTCAGCCAGCCTTCTTTCACCAAACTCGAAAAGACAAACAGCAAGGCTGACTCGCGATCGTCATACTTGCCGTCGAGTTCGTGACGGCGGGCGCTGAGAAAATCGTGGAGTTGCCAAAGGTCATCCATACTGTTGAGACTGCTGGCCCGATCGCGCACAACCTGAACCAATCCGCTGATCTCGCGGCTATAAGCCGCTGCGATCGCCGCCTTAGCAAGGTCTTTTTCCTCAGATGACCACTGGAGTTCGCTGGTATGCATTACGACTTTTAAAGGAAGGAATCTTGAGAACAGACCGGTGAAAACGCTATAGCCTCCAATCAGCTAAGCCCTTAACCAGTCAATGATTTTGTTTAACGTTTCTCTATATTAGAGACATGTTGCAAAACTTTGCAATGTCCTCAGGATGCTTAGCGAGCCTCAGCCACCTTCATACACTTATCTTGGCCAGGCTCAAAACAATTCTGGCTGCTGGGTCTTCCGTCTCGGGAGAGGCCCAACAGCCAGAAAAGGGGACATGGGTTTAGCTAGGGATGAGCCAACCTTAAGTTAATTTCGGCCAAGTAGACCTCAGGTCGGCGATCGCCCAGCTAATCCCATCCACAGCCATCGACCTAGCGAACCAGGTTGAGCAGTTCCTTCGGTGAGGCCAACAGGTCAATGGCGACAAAGAAAATCTTGCCATCGGGGTTGAGCAAAAACCGCCAGGCAATATTCATGCCGACGCCAGCGCCAAACCAGGGGGTCTGCACCTTGCCGGTCACTTTGATTTGAGTAAAGCCATCTTCAGCCTGTTCGGTGACCCCCCGCTCTGGAATCAGCTTGAGGTTTTGACAATCTTCCTGAAAGAACCGGAGAATCCCCTCTTTGCCGGTAATCGGGCGCTGAAAGGGAGGCTGTAGCGCACCGTCGGGGGTGAAAAGTTCGATCAACGCGTCGAAGTCATTGGCGTTGAGGTTGTCCATGTAGGCCAGCACTGTTGGGCTGGTAACCCCCTCAATGGTGACCTGGCTGCGCTTGGCCATGTCTTGGGGTGGTGCAACCGGCTCAGAGACACGGGTATAGCTGCCCATTTGCTTGGCGTCAAACCCCATGTCGACAACCGCATTGCGGAGCACCGTAATCTGCTGACCAGACTCTAGGGTGCGAATCGACTGCAACACTGCGGCGGCATTGGCCGACAGCTTATACCCTTCAGGGATAGGCGCAACAGAGCCCTCTTCCATCCACTGGCCCAGGCGGTACCAAAAGCCGAGCTTGATGTTGGGCGACCAGGTCGAGTAGGTGCGACAAACGGGCGTATCAGCCCGGTTCGCCAGGTCGCACATCGCCTGAGACTGCTCCTGAAAAGGCATCTTGCGAATTTGCTCCATGGTGGCTTCAGCAAACTGCATGCTGGCCGCACCGGGAGCCGCAATAGTAATGCTGCTCCCCATCTCTAAGTAGGCGAACCAGATTAGAGCCAGCTGGTCTTCGGCACTGAGTTGGGTAAAGCGGGCAATGGTTGCGGGTACAGAATCCGCCGTTAAAGTATTAGGGAAAATATTACGAGCTGAATCGATCGTAAAAGGCATATTGAGTTTCCTGAGGAAAGGTGGGGTTTTTGCCAATGATTCCGAGCATTTTTTCCATCAAAGCTTGACCCCTCAAGGCCCAGTCTACGCAACTACGAGACATGTGCCCTATAAAGAAATGAGAACCGATGTTATTTCCTATAGAAATTGCTCTAGAGAAGAAATAGTTTTTATCCCTGGGAGAATTCGTCGATCAGATCAGGCTGATTGCTCTGGTTTGGGGCCAAAATCCTTAGAATGGAGATGGCCTCTCAATATTTTTGGTAGCTATAGCCCATGGAAACGCTTGCCCTTACCCCTCCCAATGTGGAACAGGTTTTAGATGAACTACGCCCTTACCTGCTGGCCGATGGCGGCAATGTAGAGCTGGTTGAAATCGACGGCCCAGTGGTCAAACTCCGCCTGCAAGGGGCTTGCGGCTCTTGCCCTAGCTCTGCCATGACCCTGCGCATGGGCATCGAGCGTCGCCTGCGCGAGTTTATTCCCGAAATTGCCGAAATTGAGCAGGTATTTTAGGAATGCTGATATTCTGATCTATTGGCAAAGGGTTTCTTGTCAAAAAATCAGATTTCAGATTGTAGAGGGCTGCTGTGCTAGATCTAAAGCAAATACGAGAAAACCCAGAGCAGGTACAGTCTGCTCTGGGTAAGCGGGGTAAATACGATTTGATCCCGCTGCTAGAGCTAGACCAGCAGCAGCGCCAGATAGAGACGGTGCGATCGCAGCTCCAAGCCCGCAGCAACGAGATCGGCAAGCAGGTCGGTCAGACCATCAAAGCCGGGGCCGCCCCCAACGGCCCGGAAGTCACCGCTCTCAAAGACGAAGGCAACCAGGTCAAGGCCGAGCTGCAAACCCTGGAACCCCAGGAGCGTGACATTAAAGCCCAGATTGAGGCTATTCTGCTGGGCTTGCCCAACCTGCCCAGCGACACTACCCCCGTCGGCAAAGACGAAACCGAGAATGTAGAGGTGCGCCGCTGGGGCGACGAGTACTTGCCCAAGCAGCCCGCTAAACCTCACTGGGAGATTGGCGAGACCCTGGGCATTCTCGACTTTAAGCGCGCCGCCGAAAAGATTGCTCAGAGCCGCTTTGTCGTTCTAAAGGGCGCGGGTGCTGCGTTGGAGCGATCGCTAATTTCCTTCATGCTCGATCGCCACATTAAAGCGGGCTACGACGAAATCATTCCGCCTTATCTGGTGAATTCTGCCGCGCTGACGGCCTCAGGCCAGCTCCCCAAGTTTGCCGAAGAAAGCTTTCAGTGCCGCAACGATGACCTGTGGCTTACCCCCACCGCCGAGGTGCCCCTCACCAACCTGCACCGCGACGAAATCCTCGCTGCTGACCAGTTGCCGATTCACTACTGTGCCTACACCCCCTGCTTTCGCCGCGAGGCCGGCAGCTACGGCAAAGACACGCGGGGTCTAATCCGTCTCCACCAGTTCAACAAGGTGGAGATGTACAAATTTGTCCACCCCGACACCTCCTTTGACGAGCTAGAGGCGCTGGTGGGCGATGCCGAAGACATTCTGCAACAGCTCAAGCTGCCCTACCGCGTGCTGGCGCTTTGTACTGGCGACCTGGGCTTCTCTAGCTGTAAAACCTACGACCTCGAAGTGTGGATGCCCTCGTCTGAGAGCTATCGCGAGATCTCAAGCTGCTCAAACTGCCTAGACTTCCAGGCTCGCCGCGCCAACATTCGGTTTAAATCAGCGGGTCAAAAAGGCACTCAGTACCTACACACCCTCAATGGGTCGGGGTTGGCTATTGGCCGCACCATGGCCGCCATTCTGGAGAATTATCAAGAGGCCAACGGTTCAGTGCGAGTACCTGAGGTGCTGCAACCTTACCTCAACCGCGAGTATCTGTAGGCTTTTACAAAGGAAAGCGATAGACAATCGCCCCGGTATCTTTGACATCAAAGGACGCATTAAGAACCTGGGCTTTTTGGTCGAGAAACGCTTTGGCCTGCTCAACTGGCATCTGTGCAGCCGCCGCAAACTGAACAATGGTGAGGTCGCCCGCCTGACTTTGAAGCAGCTGTAAAAAAAGCTGCTCCTGCTGAATCGATACGGCCTGAGATAACTGCTGGTTGTTGGTTCGCAAATTCCATGCCAGCCAGGTGCCCAGCGCTGTAGGGGCGAAGCCAAACATGACCAACGCTAACCCAGTCTCGGCCCGATCTTCCCAATCGTCGTCGGAGCCAATCAGTTGGGTTGTCGCTAGAAGCGTAATTGATAGCCCAAATAGCAAGCAGGCTCCAGCTAAGGCCTTCTGTAACTTCCGCATAGCCGTCTCCTCTACCGGTCGCTCTCAACGTTGACGGTTATCGTAGCCATTGTTTCTCCAGCTAGCCCACAGAGATTAGCCACTTCTAACCCTCTCTATAATAAGAAGCAACTCAGTTGCCCTGGCCAGCCATGACCTACCCCACCGGCTACTCCATTGCGCAGACCGACCCGCCGCGATCGCCGCGCGAAACTCTGCCTACTATGTACGATCTCCCCAGCGAGTTCCCGGAGGAGCCTGGCTTGCCCGACGAATTTCATGATCTTCAACCTCAGCTCCTAAGTCGTACTCTGGCCTTAAGCGACTACAGCCGAAATCAGTGGTTTACGGGGTCTGATCTAAACCTTTACTACGACGTTCACCATCCCCTCTGGCACAAACGACCCGATTGGTTCTTAGCCGTGGGTGTGCCGCGCCTTTATGACGGTCACGATTTGCGCCGCAGCTATGTGGTCTGGCAGGAGGGTGTCTCCCCGGCAGTGGTGGTGGAATTTTTGTCGCCTAGAACCGAGCAGGAAGACTTAGGCCGATTCTATCAACAGGGAGATCAAGTCGAGCCAGAGGACGAGAATCTAGAGCCGATTGATTCAAATCAAGTGCCGCGTAAGTTGGATGTGTACGAAACCTACCTGCGGGTGCCCCATTACATTGTCTACAGCCGATATACTCAACGACTGCGCTACTTCAAGCTAATCGGTCGTCAGTATCAAGAGCAAGCTGTAGACTCCCTCCCTGAAACCGTTTGGTTAGAGGATTTAAATATCGGTCTGGGCGTTTGGGCAGGGGAGTTTGAAGGTATCTGGGGTCACTGGCTACGATGGTGCAATGCTGAGGGGTGCTGGCTACCGACAGATACTGAAACAGCCCAGCAGCGGGGCGATCGCCTTGCCCAGCGCCTGCGAGAGCTCGGCGTTGACCCCGACGAGATTTAGCTTTTCAAGCTAAACGCCTGCTTTAGCACCGCTAGCCGCGAACAATCCCAGTAATCGATGTGGGAAATTACTTTGCCCTGAGCAAGACCTAGCTCACTACGACCGGGAATGCTCATCCGTGGCTGCCAGGGAAATGGAGCAACCCAACTCAGAGTCCAGCGGGTGTCAATTTGGCTAGGGCTAGAGTACTCGATCCTGTGCAGTTGCAGGTCAACATCCTTAAACCAGCGGCTGATAAAGCCAATCATACGCTGGTAGCGATCGACGCCGCGAAACTGGTTTAGCGGGTCTTTAAAGTACACATCCTCAGCGTAGAGGTAGTAGCTCTGATCGTCAGGGAACCGCTCGTAGTCGAGGCGAATCTGTTCGAGAATATCCACCTAAAGAATCTGGGAAAGGAATTTTTGGGTACGGTCTTCGCGGGGGTTGCTGAAGAACTCTTGGGGCGTGTTTTCTTCAATTAGATAACCGCCATCCATCAGCACTACGCGATCGGCTACCTCGCGGGCAAAGCCAACTTCGTGGGTGACGCATACCATGGTCATTCCCGTATCGGCCAAGCCGCGCATCACATCCAGCACTTCCCGCACCATCTCAGGGTCGAGGGCGGAGGTAGGTTCGTCAAAAAGCATGACTTTGGGTTGCATAGCGAGGGAACGGGCGATCGCCACTCGCTGCTGCTGACCACCCGACAGCTGACCGGGGAACTTGTGGGCCTGCTCTAAAATGCCCACCCGCTCTAGCAGCTGCATGGCGACTTCTTGGGCCTTAGCTTTGGGCCAGCGGCGCACCCAGATGGGGGCCAAAGTCACGTTTTGCAGCACCGTCAGGTGGGGGAATAGGTTGAACTGCTGAAACACCATGCCCACCTCACGGCGGATGGCCTCAATATTTTTCAGGTCGTGGGAAATAGTGATGCCATCGACCTCAATAGAGCCCTTCTGATAGGGTTCTAGCGCGTTAAAGGTGCGAATAAAGGTCGACTTACCTGACCCAGACGGCCCCATCACCACCAGCACTTCGCCCTTATAGACCGTCATGTTGACGCCCTTGAGCACGTGAAAGCCGTTGTCATACCACTTTTCTACATCGCGGGCGACGATCACGGGCTCGGGGCTGGTAGCGTGGGCCGCTGGTTGCTCCGTCTGAAACTGTGTCATGAAAGGTTTCCTCTTTATCGCGCCCTCGGGGCTGCTAACAACTCATGAAATGGACGTTTTCAATATAGCTAAACCCGACAGGCGGGGCGCTAGCGCAAGATAATGCTATTTTGCCTTAACCCTAGGAGTTTTCTGGATTCCAGACTGTCAACTGTTACACGGGAGAGATATTTTGCCGGAGAGCATCTAGTTTTCGGTGTTGAGCTTCTCCTCAATTCTGCGGCTAGCCAAGGACATGGCATAGCAGAAGAACCAGTAGATCACTGCTAAGAAAAGGTATACCTCGGCGTAGCGCCCTAGATAGGACGGGTTGGCCAAGATTGATTTACCGATGCCCAGCAGTTCTGCTAAACCCACAATAGACAACAGCGTAGTGTCTTGAAATAGGCTAATAAACTGCCCCACGATCGCCGGAATCGCGATCTTAAGCGCCTGGGGCAGAATAATCAGGCCCAGGGTCGTGGGGGTGTTCAACCCTAACGACATAGCAGCCTCACGCTGGCCGCGAGGTACTGCCTGCAAACCGGCGCGCACATTTTCGGCTAGGTAGGCGGCGCTAAACAGAGCCAGCGCAATGATCGCCCGCAGAATGCGATCGGGTCGCGACCCAATCGGCAAAAACAGCGGAATCATCACCTGCCCCATGAATAGAAAAGCCACCAGGGGCACACCCCGCACCAGCTCGATGTAGACGGTAGATAGCAAGCGCACCACCGGCAGCGCACTGCGCCGCCCCAGGGCTAGCAGCAGCCCCAGCGGAAAGCACAGCACAATGCCGCTCACTGCCGTAAACAGGGTCAGCACTAAGCCCCCCCAGTCGTTGGTCGATACTCTGGTCAGCCCTAGGCCTCCGCCCAGCAGCCAGAGAGCGACAAAATACGATAAAAACCAGGACAGCGAGATCCACTTGCCCACCCCAGGAAACTTGCGCCCGATCTGCCGCCCTGCCGCTGCCCCCCCAGCCACCAGAGCAACCATCGGCAACAGCTGTAGCGAGTTGGGTCGGGTCGGCGGAAACAGCACAATGAATGCACAAACGATCCCTAGACCAATCAGCACATTCCGGCTAAACAGGGTAGAGACATTGCGCCCCAGCACTCCCCACGACAAACCAGCCAGGCCGCAGACCACAGCCAGCAAGGCCCAGATACGGGGGTACAGCTGGGAGGGAAAGGTGCCAGACATGAACAGGCCAAAGTTGTTGGGAATGACCTGCCACTGGGCGACGGTGAAAGCCCAAAGGATAAGGCGAAAAATACCCCAGCCCAAGATACCGACAATGACGATAGTCAGTAGGCTGTTGAACCAGTCACTGAACAGATTTTTTTTGGCCCAAGCCACCGGTCCCAGAGCCAATATCTCAGGGGGTGCAGAGGAGAAAGAGTCAGGCGTTACGGAGGTCATAGCTTAGCGCTCCTTAAGCTGCACAGATTGGTTGAACTGGTTCATTACCAAAGTTATAAATAGACAGAGGATTAGATAGGTGGCCATCATGACCACAAAGACTTCAACCGGTCGGCCAGTTTGGTTGTAAGTGGTGGTAGCAATCGAATAAATTTCGGGAAAGGCGATCGCAAAGGCCAAGCTAGAGTTTTTAGTCAGGTTCATGTACTGACTGTTCATCGGTGGAATAATCACCCGCAGCGCCTGGGGAAACACCACCAGTCGCATTACCATACCGGCATTTAGCCCCAGGGTGCGGGCGGCTTCCCACTGTCCCTTTGACACCGACTGAATGCCCGCTCGCACAATTTCCGCCACGAAAGCGGAGGTATAAAACACCAGGGCGGTTAGAGCGGCCACATACTCCCGCGATAGGCGCAGGCCACCGGTTACGCCACCGCCCTCAATGCCCTCGGGAATCGTCCAGTTCATACCTAGGGTAATGATGGCTAGCCAGGCTAGCCCTACTACCGCCAGAGCGATCGACTGGGCTTGGCCACCGACCCCAGTTTCAATGCGAATTTTGGTGCGCCAGCGCCAGAGATAGAGAGCCGCGATCGCCGCCCCAACCGTAGCCGCAATGCCTAATATTGCCAGCAGCGCACTACTGGCCCAGGGAATATAAACCCCCCGGTTATTCAAAAAGGCGAGACCCAGCACCCCAATCTGTGCTTCGGGGCGGGGCAGCGCGCCAAAAATTGCAAAGTACCAAAAAAACAGCTGGAGCAGTAGCGGAATATTTTGCACCAGCCCCACATAGAGACGACTGAGCTTCTGCAACAGCCAATTCTTAGAAAAGCTTGCCACCCCAGCCACTACGCCCAGCAGAGTGGTCAAAACAATACCGCCTACTACCAGGGTCAGGGTGTTGCCCAGGCCCACCATCAGCGCCTGCCAATAGGGGTCGTTGGGGCGATATTGAATCAAGCTTTCGCCAATGCTAAAGCCAGCTGGGTTCCGCAAAAAGCTGAAGCCAAAGGCCCGTCCCTGCTGAATCAGGTTGCGGTTTAAATTGCCCAGGAAAAAGCTCAGCAAGAGCAGGACAACGATCAGCGTAATTACCTGGAAGGCAATCTTCCAAAAGCGCTCATCTCGCAGCATTGCCTTAAAGTCAAAGGTTTTGCTACCGCGATCGTGGGCCATTTACGTTACCTGTGGTGTATCAGTGCAAAGCGAACAGTTCTGGCGCTGTAAGCAAAATAATCTAAGAGCGATGTCAAGAAAAGTTCAATTTGTTACAAGGATTTATGAAAAAGGCGCAGCTAGACTGCGCCTTTAACGGGGTGAATCCGGAGTAAAGAATTCGGTGAGGGCTAGAGGCTCCCACCAATCAGCAGGCGTTCCCTAACGGAAAGGAGGAGAGTACATCAGGCCACCCTCGCTCCACAGCGCGTTTTGGCCGCGCTCTAAGGCAAACTCAGAGTCAGCGCCGACATTGCGATCGTAGACTTCGCCATAGTTACCCACTTGGGTAATGACCTGCACCATGAAGTCGTTGGGCAGTCCCATATCGGTACCGAGAGTGCCCTCTTGGCCCAGGAAGCGAGCAATATCAGGGTTTTCAGTGGCCTCAAAGGTGCCAATATTCTCAGAAGTAATGCCAAACTCTTCGGCCTGAATCAGACCGTAGGTCACCCATTTGACAACGTCGTACCAGCTGGAATCGTTGTTGGTGGTCACAGGGCCCAGAGGCTCTTTAGACATGGTGACTTCGAGCAGGGTGTGCTCGTCGGGGTTGGGCAGCGTGCTGCGGCGAGCCACCAGCTGCGACTTGTCAGAGGTCATGCCCTCGCAACGGCCTTCATCGTAAGCGGCATAAGCAGCATCGGCATCTTGAAACACCACCGGCTCAAAATCGACATTGAGCTGGCGCATTTGGTCGGTCAGGTTCAACTCAGTGGTGGTTCCGGTTTCCACACAGATGGCCTTACCGGCAAAACCTTCGAGATCCGTGATGCCGCTGTCTGCACGCACCAACATCCCCTGACCATCAAAAAAGGTGGTGGGCGCAAACTCAAGACCCACGCTGGTATCACGGCTGATAGTCCAGGTGGTATTGCGGGAGAGCATGTCAACTTCACCACCTGAGAGGGCCGTAAAGCGCTCGGTCGAGTCTAGGCGACGGTACTCTACAGCTTCGGCATCGCCTAAAACAGCGGCGGCTACGGCCTTACAGATATCGACATCAAGGCCGGTGTAGGCGCCACTTTCATCCACGAAGCTAAAGCCCGGAATGCCACCATCCACGCCACAGATCAGCTGTCCACGCCCTTTAACGACGTCGAGACGGCCCCCACCAGCGGGAGCGGCTTCCCCATCAGCGGTGGTGTTAGTAGTGGTTCCGCCACCACAGGCGGCCAGCGTTAGCCCGAGGGCAGCTGCGAGAAAACCCCACTTGCGCATGAATTAATCCTCACTCACAAAAGACACTGCAAAACTTATACCCAAACCGTTGGAGTGTTGCACTGGGTTAACACTCCAACGGTTTGGGTTTTCATTTTGCATCAAGGATAACAATATACTGGCGGGGAATCTAAACCCATCCGGATCCATCTGTTTGACGGTCCAAGAGAGCCTCAACCTTACGCCTAATGAACTTGGTTTAGTGCTCCTGCGCCAGGTCGCGAATTAGAGGAATTTTGTCGCGAATGTAGTGATGAAGCTGATCGGTTTCGGCCTGATTGATTGGCTGCTGCCCAACGAATTGAGCTAACAACCAGCACACTAAACCGTGGTCATCTAGGGCTAAAAGATGACTGCTCTGGGACCGTTCTACCAAAGACCACAGGTGTCTTAGAAGCTGGGGGTTCATAGCAGCTGTTAATAATTTCTTTAGATTTATACTAGGGCATCGACTCGCTGGCGCAACAGAGTCAATGGATTATTAGTATTTCCTAAGGAAACTATAGCCATCTACCTTAGGGTCGAAGTTTTTTTGGGCTGGTGGGGGTTGCCCAGACTGTAGGGCGGGCGACGGTGCAGATGCCGCCCACGGCGATGCCGCTGCGGCGCAGAACCTGTGCCGCTGATTGAGCAGTGGCTCCGGTGGTGAAGATATCGTCGAGCAGCCACACGGTAGATGGCCGGAGAGTCTCGATGTGGGTTGGGTTGACGACAAAGGCCTGGGCCAGATTTTGCTGGCGGCTGAGACGGTTGAGGCTGTGCTGAGCCTGGGTGGCCTGCACCCGCAATAGGCCATGGCTATGTAGCGGCAGCCCGGTCAGCCGACAAAACCATTGACCGAGCAGGTCAGCTTGGTTAAAGCCCCGTTGCTGCAACCGGGTAGGGTGAAGGGGAATAGGTACGATCGCCACCGGACGAGATGATGCCTTAGATCGAGGATTGTGGTCAAGCCAGGTTTGCCCCAGTTCGGTGCCCAAAAACTGCGCTAGCCCGGTGTGACCACTGTATTTAAAGGTGCCAATGGCCTGGCGCAGGCTGTCTTCGTAGCGCCCCCAGCTGAGTACCGCAAGACTTGGAATACTACGATCGAAAGGCGTTGGAGACTGACACTGCTGCACCTGGCAGCAGCAGCTGGAGCAGAGCACCGCAGACGTCGATCGCTGACACAGGGGGCAGGGCTCGGCCAAAAACAGGCTGAGCATCTGGCGTTTGCCCTGGCTGAGCCAGGTCTGAATAGAGGAGCGGCGGTGCATGCGATCTGCCCTAATAGATAAATGGCCGAGGCGCTGGATCTATTGTCAGGGCCGCAGCGGGCAGGGACGAGGGTAGAAATAGGGATCTCTGCTGGGAAGGCACCCTATCCCACTAGCATGGTATAGGGCGAAGACGATGGCCATCGCGTAGACTCATAGACATAAGATATTGACTTCAAATAAAGCGCTTCGTTGCGATCGCCCCTGGGCACCGCCGCTCTAGGGTTGAAGCAGGCCCAGCCGCCGCAGGGACCAATGGGTCTAGCATTATAAAACCGAATAATTTGGCCACCTCCCTTAGGCGACAGCTGAGGGCTAGCCCCGTATCCCAGCATGACCTGTCTTCGACAATTGCATACCCTGGAAAGCGCTGATCTACGGGCCGTTGGTCAGAAAGCCTATTACCTAGGCTTGCTCAAGCAGCAGGGGCTGCCTGTGGCTCAGGGTTGCGTGCTGACGGCGGCGGCCTGGCACCGCGGTTTAGAGCAGATGGCCTGGCCCGATGGCGATGGCGATTGGCTGGCTCCGGTGTGTCAAGACGGGTTTAAGACCTTACAGCAGAGCAGCCAACAGTGGCAAAAGGCCCTGCGAGAGATTCCGAGCATCGAGGCGATCGCAGACGATGAGTTCAATCGTCCCGAGCCCGATGGCTTTACCCCCGCCGCCTGGATGCTGCGCGCATCGCTCTGGGTAGAGGCAATGGGTTTAGAGGAGGCAAAGGCGGCTAGATTGGTAAGCCCAGGCCTGCTGCCGGCTCAGATCGAAGCCGACTGGGCCGATCTGGCTGGGGTGCTGCCACAGTTTTGGAGCCAGGCGCTCACGGCTCGCTGTCTGCCAGTTTGGGATCTCCACTGCCAGCGGCTGCGCGATCTGAGCCTGGCCACGCTGATTATGCCGGTGTATCCAGCCTTGGTGTCAGGCACGCTCATTCTGAGCCAAGAGCAAATTACTGTGGCTGCGGTAGCGGGGTTAGGTATGGCCCTCACCCGGGGAGAAGCCATCCCAGCCTGCTGTTGGGTAAGCTCTGGCAAAGTTGCTGAGGCCACCTGGCTGCCAGGGTTTCAGGAGCGCATTTACCAGCTGAGGCCCGCCTCTAAGTACCGCCCCCGCCCGCTGGCCAGTGCCCAACCCATTCAGGTGATCGAGCGCGATCGCCCCGAGTTGCTCGCTCCCCTCAGTCAAGATCAGCTTGCCCGGCTAGTGCAGGTTGCAGAACGGGCTCAAACGGCCTTGGGTGGAGCTGGGGTGCGCCTAGAATGGCTGCTGCATCCTAGCGCTAACCCCGACCAGCCAACCCTGATCATTACCGAAGCCGGTCCTTGGCCCCACCCAGCGGTGACAACTGCGGCCCCAGTGCGACCACCTCCAGTCAAGGCTCGGGCTCAGCCCCCCCTACTGCCCTTAGCCAGCACGGTCGTACGCGGTATTGGGGCCGCAGCGGGATGCATTCAAGGAGTTGCCGTAGTCGCCCAACGCCCCCAAGACTTGCCAAAACTGCTTCCTACAGGCTGCATTGTGGTGCTGCCCGACCTACAGCCCGATGTCTTTTTTCAGCTGCCATCGGTAGCGGGCATTGTCACCGAGCGCGGCGGTGCCACCTGCCACGCGGCTATTTTAGCGAGAGAGGTAGGCATTCCGGCGGTGGTGGGTGCCCCCCATGCCACCCAGCTGCTAGAGAGCGGCATGGTGCTCTGGCTCGACGGCGATCGCGGCGTGGTCTATGGCCTCACTGACGAAGCGGCGGTCTCGTTTCGCCCCCCCGTGCCCCCCGTACCTGAACCGCTACCCACTGATCAACCGGGCCGCTACCACCGGCTGCGCACCCAGGTCATGGTCAACCTCAGCCAGCGCCAGGGCCTGGCCAACCTTTCTCTCAACCATGTAGCGGGCATTGGCTTATTGCGCTCAGAATGGCTTCTGCTGGAGGTGCTGGAAGGCCGCCACCCTTGGGACTGGGTCAACCAGGGCCAGGAAGCAGAGCTACAAAATCGCTTGGTGCAGCAGTTAGAGCCCATTTTGCAGACCCTGGAGCCTAGACCGCTGCGCTACCGCAGCCTCGATCTGCGATCGCATGAATGGCAAGGTCTCCGGGGCAGCCCTCCGGTAGAGCCCAATCCGATGCTGGGGTTACGCGGCACCCTGAGCTACGACGTTGACGATCGCCTGTTTCAGGTTGAGCTAGGGGCATTGGCCACTCTGCAACGGGCTGGCTATAGCAACCTACAGCTAATTTTGCCCTTTGTGCGCAGCGTCGAAGAAGCCATTACCTGCCGCCAGCGGGTCGAGCGGGTTGGTCTCACCGACGCCACCGGCTTTGCCCTGTGGATTATGGCCGAGGTGCCCTCGGTGCTGTTCTTGCTGCCCGCCTACGCCCAGGCTGGCATCCAGGGCATCGCCATTGGCTCTAATGACCTTACTCAACTGCTGCTGGCCATCGATCGCGACCAGCCCATCATGGCTTCCGCCTACGACGAGCGCCACCCGGTCGTGCGCCTAGCTATGGCCCACTTGGTACAGGAGGCCCGCCGCAACGGCCTGCTCTGCTCCATCTGCGGCCAAGCCCCGGTACGTCACCCCGAACTGATCGCCGATCTGGTCGGCTGGGGAATTAACTCTATTTCGGTAGAAGCAGCGGCCCTGCCATTTACGTTAGAGGCGATTTGGCAAGCGGAGAACGACGAAGGGGCTGGGGAGGTGAGGGGGTGAGGGGATAAGGGAATGAGGGAGCAAGGATTTGTCCTAGCAAAGTCATTGGCGTAGCCTCCCTGAAGATCATCAGAAATAGGGAGTCTGCGGATAGGGTTGGGGCGATTGGCCCAACAACCGGGCAGGGATGACCGATAATAACAACGTTGTGCAGACCATTAACCCCCTATGTCTCTTCCTTCAAACCTCGCCACCCTAGACGGTGCCCCTTTGGCCCCCGAGGTGCTGGCTGATAAGGTAATTCTTTTTGTGAATGTGGCCAGCAAGTGCGGCTTGACACCTCAGTACAGCGGCTTGGTAGAGCTGGATAAGGCCTACGGCGATCGCGACTTCGTGATCGTAGGCGTGCCCTGCAACCAGTTTGGTAAGCAAGAGCCCGGCAGCCCTGAGGAAATTAAAGACTTCACCAAAACCAAGTACGACGTCGACTTTACTCTGCTTGAAAAGCAGGATGTCAACGGCCCCGATCGCAGCCCCCTCTACCAGTTTCTCGTTGGCGACGGCCCCGACATCGGCTGGAACTTTGGCAAGTTTTTGGTCGGTCGCGATGGCCAAGTAATCGAGCGCTTTGAGCCGCAAACCGCTCCCAATGACCCGGCTCTCAAAGCTGCGATCGAGCAGGCGTTGAGCTAAAGTGCGATCGCGTTCAAACGAGCCTTCCTAGCCGGGGCAATTCAAAGCAGGTTTACAGGTTGAACCGTTTGAGCAGTTCAACCTGTAAACCCCAACGGCAAAATCAGGGCTTTGCGATCGGCCCAAACCTTACTAAGGCAAAAATTACGGCGATAGCACGTCCCGCAGCAGGTCTTGGTGCATAAGGGCGCGATCCACCCGCGAACTAATTTGTTCAGGCGACAGCGGATCGCCGTTGGCATAGACCTCTAGCCAGGTTTGGGTTATTTGCTCAGGGCTGTCTGGCCAGCGGTGGCTTACCGCTTGCGGGTTGAGATCAAACCCCGGCAGATCGAGGTCGGCCATCAGGTTACTAACTTTGGGGTCGTAGCTCAGCCCAAAACAGCGACAGCCCTCCGCCGCCGCCATAATCAGCGCGTGCAGTCGCATGCCCAAAGTCATCTCGACGCCGCGAAACAGCCCTTTGAGCTGGTGTGGGTCAGCCAAGGCATAGATGTGGCTAGGGCCAGGCAGCCGTGGCTGAATATATTCGGCAATGGGCAAGTCTTTGATCGGCTGAAAGGGCACCAGCAGCAGGCAGGTCTGGGTAGCCTTTTGAAACGAGGCCAAAGCCTGAGTGAACTGGTCTAGACGGCTTTCGGTCAGCCAGGGGTGGGGGCGCAGGGCAACGGCCACCCGAGGGGCGGGCAGGTTCCACAGTCCGTCTACTGGCGCGGCCTCCAAGGCCCACACCGGGTCTGGGGCTTGCACACCCGGCACATGCCAGCGGGCGAGCCAGGCTGCCGAGCCATTGTCTCGCACGCTGACGGCAGTGCAGTGGCCCAGGGCATAACGGCCCAGCCCTTGACTGAGGGGATGGCTGAGAGGGCCAATGCCCTGACCCCAGGCAATAGTTTTCAGCCCCAACCACTGGGCCAGCACCATCAACCCGCCGTAGTAAATAGGGTTTTGCAGACTGGTGGCATCTTGCAGCAGACTGCCGCCGCCCCAAATCAGCACATCGGCCCCCCGCAACGCACGAATGACCGGCCCCAGTGCCTTGCGGGGCACAGCTTCAACACCGTAGCGCTGGGCAGTTTCGATGGGGTTGCCCGACAGCACCACGGGCGTTATCCCCGCAGGCAGCATTTGCAGCAGGGTAGCTAGCAGGGCCTCGTCGCCGCCGTTGCCCATGCCATAGTAGCCACACAAAACCGCTCGCATACTCGCCTGCCCCTAGCTAACCTGTGGGTTAAACCGCTATACGCCATACGCCGACCTCTCTACAATAGAGGCTGTTGTTACGCCCTGAACCCCATGCACGCTCTCTCGCTGCCCACCTGGATGATCCATATTTCGAGTGTGCTGGAGTGGATGGTGGCAATGTGGTTTATTTGGCAATTTGCCACCGTGACTCAGCGGCTAGTGTGGCGCTGGCTAGCGATCGGCATGTTTCCTGCCCTGGTGAGCGCCATGGCCGCCTGCACCTGGCACCTGTTCGACAATGCCCCTGGGCTAGCCTGGTTAGTCACCCTACAGGCCGCAATGACCGTGGTCGGCAACTGCACCCTATGCCTCGCCGCCTGGTGGATCCGGCGGCAAAGCAGCATTTCGACTGCCAGCCCCAAGTGAATTTTTAGAGTTCAGACGGCAAATTTTGGCCAGAGGTTTGTCTTCCCACCTCATTACCTCCCTCGACTCCTCATCCCCCATCCCCTCACCTAACCATCTACTCCCCACCATGCTCGACAAAAACACCCTCTTCGCCATGTCTCTATTCCCCTACCTGGGGTTTCTCTGGTTTATGACCCGTACCCAGGAGACGCCGCGGCTGGCGCTGACTGGCTTCTACGCGCTGCTGGTGTTTGTGGCGGTGACCATTCCGGCAGGCATTTATGCCAAGGTGGGACTCGGGGAAGAGCTGGCCAACGTGGACTGGCTCCACGGCAGCGCAGAGGCGTTTTTGACGCTGTCAAACATTCTTGTGGTGCTGGGGTTTCGCCAGGCCGTGGTGCACCACCGGGCTGGAGCGCAGGTGGAGGGCGATTAGATGGGGAAGGGTAGTACAAACGGCTGTCTGATTAGGAGATAGGGGTGAGGGAAGTTTTAAGTTTTGAATTTTGAGTGTTGAATGCTTGGTATGCAGCAAAAACTCAAAACTTAAACCTAAACATTCAAAACTTGCCTCTCCACCTTCCTCCCCAACCTTATCCCAGGCCGATAAACTCCTCTGCGGTGGTGGGGTGAATCGCCAGGGTGGTGTCAAAATCGGCTTTGGTGGCACCCATGGTCACGGCGATCGCAACGCCCTGCATCAGCTCGGCGGCGTGGTTGCCTACCATGTGCGCTCCTAGCACTCGGTCAGTGGATTTTTGCACCACTAGCTTAATCAAGCCCTGGGGCTCTCGGTCAGAGGGTCTGTAGTACAGAGGCTGAAAGCGGGAGCAATAGGTTTGAACGTCGTCTTTGCCAAACTTCTTCTTGGCTTCTGCTTCAGTGAAGCCAACGCTACCCAGTTCAGGCGTGGTAAACACAGCGGTGGGAATGGTGTCGTAGTCGAGGGTGGCGGGTTGGTGGTCAAATTCGGCGTCAGCAAATAGGCGGCCCTCCCTGATCGCTACCGGGGTGAGGGTAACGCGATCGATAATGTCCCCAATGGCAAAGATGTGGGGGACGGTGGTGCGATAGTGAGCATCAACGGCGATCGCCCCCTGATTGAGGGTAACACCGGTATTCTCTAGCCCCAAACCCTTCACGTTAGGGTTGCGCCCGGTGGCCGCCAAACTCACCGCATCGCTGAGCACGGTCTTTTGCCCCTGCTCGGTAGTTACGGTCAGGGTTAAGCCTGACTCGCCGGGGGCGATCGCGATCTGCTCGCTGTTGGTCACCATGGTGATACCGCGCCGCTGCATCGCCCCGTGAATTTCATGGCGCAGGTCGTCATCAAAGCCGCTCAGTATTTTGTCGCCGTGAATGATCTGGGTAACTTCGGTGCCTAACCCATTGAGAATACTGGCAAATTCACAGCCGATATAGCCGCCGCCAATAATCACTATGCGCTTTGGCTGGTGGGGCAGATGAAAGATATCGTCGGAGGTAATAGCGTGCTCAATACCAGAAATATTGTTGGGCCGGGTGGGCTGACCGCCAGCAGCAATCAAAATTTTGGCGGCGGTGACGGTAGTTTCGCCCATAGCTAGGGTGTGCTCATCGACGAACTGCGCCTGGTGGTGAAAAATCTCTACGCCTGATTTGTCGAGCAGGTCTTGATAGACAACCCTGAGGCGATCTACTTCCTGATCAACGGCATTGATTAGGGTGGGCCAGTCAAACTGCTGCTGGCCAAGGACCCAGCCATAGCTGGTAGCCACTTCGGACTGTTCTGCAAACTGAGCGGCATACACCATCAACTTTTTGGGCAAGCACCCGCGATTGACGCAGGTGCCACCCAGCTGCCTCGCCTCCGCTAGACCCACTCGGGCACCATGGCTAGCAGCCCGCCGCGCCGCCGCTATACCGCCAGAGCCTCCACCAATTACCAGCAAATCGAAGTCGTAGGTCACAGCCTTCCCCAGAGAATATTGCCCTCTAGGATTAACCGCAACCTACTTTAAAAACAACCCCAGTTAGGCACAGTTTAGGGCGATCGCCCCCAGGAGCGCGATCGCCAAATGAACTCCAGAGCATAGGGCCAAACAACTTAGGGAACAGGCTCGGCAGCGGTAAAGGCCATTTGCCAAAAGGCCGCTTCGAGGTCAGCCACCTGCAAAAAGGTGGCTTCGGCCTGGGCCTGCACCTCTGAGCTAGCCGTGGCCAGGGCCGCATCAGCTTGGGCGGCCAGCAGATGCACGTAGTCAGTAAAGCCGGGGTTGCCCCAGCGATCGGCGAACTCGGTGTAGGGCTCGGGCATGGGGCCGGGCAGCTGCCAGCCCTGATTGTAGGCATACTCGATCGCCCACAGAGCGGTGGCCTGCACCGCGTAGGACTGCGCGGCCAGGCTGGCCATAAACTCACAGTAGCGCTGGCAGGTAAGCTGGGGTGAGGTCGATAGGTTGAGCGATCGCTCGGCGGCTTTAGCCTCAAACCACAACAGCTCGTCTTTCAGGGCACCGAGCCCCGCCAGCAGCCCATCGATGTCGCTATCGGGGGCCGCCCCCAGCAACCGCCCCACCATCCGGGTAAAGTCCTTGACAAACAAAAAATCCTGCACCAGCCAGGTGTTGAACTGAGTGAGGTGCAGCGTGCCGCGCTGGCAGCCCGTCAAAAACGGGTGGGTGGTGGCGCTGTGCCAGGGGGTAGGGTGGGCTTGCAAGAGGGATTGACAGGTCAGAGACATGGAAGTTTTCTTAGGGATGAAGGGTATTGGGGATTAGATATAGGGTTTCAACTCGGCCTAACACCTTGTACCGCACACCCTACACCCTACACCTGCCCCCTGACACCCCACATCCCATTTCCTAATTCGGCACTATCTCGGTCACAACGCGGCCCCCGTCAACCACTATGGTCTGATCATCAATGCGCCCCACGGCGCGCGCGCCATTGAGATTGACGTTGGGGTTGACCTGGCGATAGTTAACGCCACCCTCGGCAACCAGAGTCTGGGTGTCTACGTTCCAGTTGAGGCGATCGCTGGTCATGCGGGCTTGATTAGCTTCGCCCACGGCCACCACATCCTGGGAGAGAAAAATTTGCTGCGCCGCCAAATCCATGCGGCCCTGGCGGGCAGTAACTCTGATTTTATTTTCGGGATGGATTAGGGTGAGGGGCTGGTTGACGGTCACCTGCTCTTCGGCCACCTGCCAATCCAGAGCCTCGCTGGCCATATTGAGCGGAATATCTAGCATCTGCATGGCTACCTGCCCGCGCAGGTTCACCAGCTGCGTAGCTAGGTTTACCGTGCCGCGCTGGCCAACTACCACATCGGTAATTGCGTTTTGCTTAAACTGCTCTACCCGCAGGGGCTGGGCACTGTCGATGCGCTCTTCCTCCCAAAACCAGGCTAGTTCCTGGGCCCGAAGCTTCAGCCAGGGCTCGGTTTTAGAATCGGCAACCACCGTACTGGCCACCACGTTACCGGCTAGCTCCATACGGTTTTCGCGGTTAAACACCCGCGCTTCGTCGGCCACAGCCCTCAGCTGCGGGTGAGTACCGGTAATTTGATCGCGCATAATCAGCACATCGTTCTCGGGACGCCACTCCATCTCGTTGCCCCGCAGCACAGAGCCATTCTTAACGCCAGTGGCCACAATATTGCCGCGCAGCAAAATTACGCTGCCGTTTTCGCGCACCTCGCCAGTATCGGCCACCACTTGGTAGATAACTTCGCCGTCCTGAAACAGGTCGCCATCAGGACGGGTAATAAACGCTACCTGCTGATCAGGGCTGTAGGTCACCTCCTTACCCCTAACCCGCCAGAGCAGTTGCCCCTGTTCATCGGGCTGCTCCAGAGTGACATCCCGCAGGGTTAGGCCCGGTGCTGGATCTCCAGCGGCTGGGCCTTCAGCATTCGGCTCTGGACCAAACCCAGGACCGATCAGGCTATACAACCCCACGGCTAAAGCTGCGATCGCAGCCCCGCTAATTATGAACCGCCGCCATCGTGCCATGGTGCTGCGCCTGTTAAACCCTACTCGCTGACTGTTAGGCTGTCGTCTACCGGCTCGTCGGCAGCAGCTAGGTTAGACAGGGGGCGATAGGTGTAGCTGTGATTTGCAGAGTTGCGGGGCATTTTTCTAATGTCGTCTTTGACCCCTTCGAGATCGATGTAGCGATCGGCCACATTGATCAGGCTGTCGCTGGTCATCGATCGCAGACTCACCACCTCAATCCGCGCCCCCCGATAGCTAGCGGCATCGGCAGCATAGGCCAAGTCGCCGTCGCCGCTGACCAGCACAGCGGTGTCATAGTAGCTGACTAAGGCCACCAAATCCACAGCTATTTCAACGTCTAGATTGGCTTTCTTCGAGCCATCGGGCAACTGCACCAGGTCTTTGGCAATCACTCGGTAGCCGTTGCGCCGCATCCACAGCAAAAAGCCCTGCTGCTTTTCGTTAGTGCGGTCTACCCCGGTATAGAAAAACGAGCGAAACAGCCGCGAGCCAGCCGTGAGCTTGCACAGCAGCTTGGTGTAATCGATCTCAATGCCCAATTGCAGGGCCGCATAGAACAGATTCGAACCATCGATGAAGATGGCTACCCTGCCCCGGTTGTCGAGCACTTGCTCAGGAGTGAATATGCCGTCTTCACCCAGTAAAGAGTGGTTATTTAAGGAATGGCTGTGACTATCTAACATGGGTTTTTATTGGGGTGGTGTTAAATCGAGTTGAAAACAAACGAGCTAAAAACAAACGTAAAACGAGCTGGAGCGGTTTTAGGCTAGGGGCTGCTCACGGGTTCGGGCAGCTCCAGGCGCTGAAATACGGGGGAGGCTTCTCCCAAAATTTGAGCAGGGGGCAAATAGCCCCAGGCAGCATGGTCGGCATAGCTAATCTGCTGGCCGATGGCTTTGTCGTCAAAATCTATAGCAAAGCCTAGCTGAGTATAAATTTGGTTGCTAATGCCAGGGATCATCGGCGACAGCAGATAGGCAGCCTGTCGTACCGACTCCAATACCGCGTAGAGAACGGCTTCGGTTTCGGCCTGTTTGCCCTGTTTGTAGAGACTCCAGGGAGCTTGCTCATCAAGGAACTTGTTGCTGGCCTGCACTAGCGCCAAAATCGCGGTACAGGCCTGGCTAAAGGCCAGGTGAGTATAGGCCTCAAAGACGGTTTTAGGCAGCGATGTGCCGATCGCCCGCAGGGGATGGTCAGCCGCAATGCTTTGGGGATCAACATCAGGCACATGGCCATCACAGTAGCGCCCGGCCATTTTGAGGGTGCGGTTGAGCAAATTACCCAGATCGTTGGCCAGATCAGCATTCAGCACATTGATGAAGCGGGTTTCGTTAAAATCGCCATCTTTGCCAAACTCGATTTCGCGCAGAAAGTAGTAGCGCACCGCATCGGGGCCATAGGTTTCCACCAGCGCCACCGGATCTAAGGTGTTGCCCTGGCTCTTGCCCATTTTTTGGCCGTCTTTAGTCAAGAATCCGTGGCTAAACACCCGCCCTGGCAGCGGCAGCCCCGCCGACATCAGCATGGCTGGCCAGGAGATGGCGTGAAACCGCAGAATATCTTTTCCTGTCAGGTGAATATTAATCGGCCACCACTTAGCCACGGCCCGCTCCAGGCTCGGTGGTTCGCTGGGGTCTTGCAAAGCCGTTAGGTAGCCTAGTAACGCGTCAAACCAGACGTAGAGTGTTTGATCGGGATCGGTCGGTACCGGAAAACCCCAGTCGAGGTTGATACGCGAAATTGAGAAGTCTTGCAGCCCCTGTTTCACAAAGCCCAGCACCTCATTGCGACGGGCCTCGGGCTGAATAAAGTCAGGCTGACTAGCGTAGAGATGTTCTAGCTGATCTTGATATCTCGACAGCTTGAAAAAGTAGTTTGACTCGTCACGCCACTCTACTGGCTTGTTGGTGTGAATGGCGCAGTGCTGGTTGGGCAGCAGATCGCGCTCTTCTTTAAACTCTTCGCAGGACACACAGTACCAGCCCTGCTGCTGGCCCTTATAGATATCCCCCTGATCCCACAGGCGCTGAAAAAACTCGTTGACAATGGTGTTGTGGCGGGGGGCAGTGGTGCGAATGAAGCGATCGCAGTCGATGTTTAGCAGCCCCCACAGACGCTCAAACCCGGCCACAAACTCGTCGCAATGCTCTTGGGGTGAGACACCGCGCTCTTCGGCGGTGCGCTGAATTTTTTGGCCGTGTTCATCGGTGCCGGTAATCATCAGCACCGGATGTCCCATCAGCCGATAAAATCGGGCCACTACGTCGGCGGCAATGGTAGTGTAGGCGCTGCCGATGTGGGGTAAGCCATTGACGTAATACAGCGGCGTAGTAATGGCAAAGGGCGGTTGGTCTACAGGGGTAAAAGTCATACAAAAACTGAAGCATCAGCCCACTAAGAGGCCCATGAGATAACAGCAACAATCGGCGCGCTAGCCTCTAGATAAAAGGCTGTAGACTAAACCCGACAGATACTAAGGATAGCAGCGCCAGGAAAAAGCTAAACCAAGGCCCCTTGCAAACCCAAAAGCCCAAGCTAACATCCTAGACTGCTATGTTAGGGTTCCCTGAGTAAGACCCAGAAGTTTTAAGCATCTGGTTTGCCCCTGCACTTAAAGATTGCCCAATCAATCGTCGAGCAGGCCCAGGCGATCGGGAGGCCAAAACCGCACTACTGCTTTGCCAATGATATTTTCCTGGGGCACAAACCCCCAGGCGTGACTATCGTAGCTGCTGTTGCGGTTGTCGCCCAGCACCAGATAAGAGGCATCTGGCACTTCTTCAGGCCCCCACTGGTAATCGGGCGCAGATTTAATGTAGGGCTCAGTCAGCACCTCGTCATTGCGAATCACCTCGCCATCGCGCACCTCGACCACGTCGCCCGGCAGACCAATGATGCGCTTGATATACGCGTCTCGGCGCTTTCCTGGGGGCGTGAGGCTATCGGGCGGCCAAAACACCACAACGTCCCCATGTTCGGGGGGATTGAGGTAGTAGCTAATCTTCTCGATCACGAGGCGATCGTTAATTTGCAGCGTAGGCTCCATTGAGCCTGAGGGAATGTAGCGCGCCTCTGCCACAAAATGTCGGATGCCCAGGGCCAACACCACGCTCAGCCCAATGGTTTGCAGCCCTTCCACCCAGGGATTGGGCTGGGAGGCCTGCTGCTTTTGAGTCAAACCTGAATTTAGGGAAGACTCGGGCGGCAGCGAAGATTTGTCAGACTGGTCGGTCACAGATGTGTCCCCGAAAATACAGAGAGATTAGGCCCCGCTGCCCCCTAGGGCAAAGTCGCCCTAAACGTACCCGCTAGACCTGTCCTAGTGTAGTCGATCTATTTTGCAACCATCCGCCTTGGGTAGACGGTTGGTCGTAGAGACAACAGACGACGGATTCAGCTATTTCAAAGGCGCTCCCCTAGGGCATGGCGGGGGCAAGATCCTCAGACCACAACCCTTTTTCTTCTAGCCAGGGGCGGCTGTAGATGCGCGACTGGTAGCGGGAGCCGCCATCGCACAGCACAGTAACAATTTTGTGGCCGGGGCCGAGCTGTTGGGCCAGTTTTACCGCCGCCGCTACGTTGATACCCACCGAACCACCCATGAACAGGCCGTCCTTATAGAGCAGCTGATAGAGGGTGCGCAGCGCCTCTGGGTCTTCGATTTGGATGGCGTCGTCGATGGGTGCCCCCTCCATGTTGGCGGTGATGCGGCTGTTGCCGATGCCCTCGGTGATTGAGCTACCCTCGATGTGAACTTCGCCGGTTTTGATATGGCTATAGAGACCGCTGCCCATTGGGTCAGCCACCACGCAGCGAATGCTGGGGTTTTTCTCTTTGAGGAACATAGCTACGCCGGCGTAGGTACCACCAGTGCCCGTAGCCGCCACCCAGCCGTCAATGGTGCCCTCGGTCTGCGCCCAGATTTCGGGGCCGGTAGTTTCGTAGTGGGCCAGGCGGTTAGCGAGATTGTCGAACTGGTTAGCCCAGACGGCGTTGTCGAGCTCCGCCGCCAGGCGACCTGAGAGCTTCACGTAGTTGTTGGGGTCGCGGTAGGGCACAGCGGGTACGGTGCGTACTTCAGCACCCAGGGTGCGCAGCAGGTCAATTTTTTCCTGGGACTGGGTGTCGGGGATGACGATAAGGCAGCGGTAGCCCTTAGCATTGCAGATATGGGCCATGCCAATGCCGGTGTTGCCAGCGGTACCTTCCACGACGGTGCCGCCGGGCTTGAGCAACCCCTTGCTCTCGGCGTCTTTAACAATGTAGAGTGCAGCCCGATCTTTGACCGAACCACCGGGGTTGAGAAACTCTGCTTTGCCCAGAATGTCGCAGCCTGTGGCCTCGCTAACGCTGCTGAGGCGAATGAGGGGGGTGTTGCCAACTGTCGCGACAAAACCTTGTTTGATATCCATGCCTTTCGTAACCGTTGACAACAGCCTGTTCGGGGCCAGGCGATCGCCCACCCTAGAGCCTGCCCAAGGCTATATACCCAGCGCAGGTCGCCTCTTCATCCTACGGTGAAACGGCTGGCTTCTTGGCTAGAATTGGGCAGTTTTCTCGGGTTCTATCGACAAGTTCAGCTTATAGGTAGAGTTTTCTGACCGACGAAATTCCCCTTCTGGACTTGGTCCTTCTAAACATAGATTTGGTTTATCGTTGCGATCGCTTACTCTGTATCTCTGCCCCCTGTTCTGTGCCGCGATGAAAACCCTTGAGGCGTTAATTTTTGATGTCGATGGCACCCTGGCCGAAACCGAGCGCGACGGCCACCGAGTTGCCTTCAATCAGGCGTTTCAGGAGTTTGGTCTGCTCTGGCATTGGCCTGTAGGTCTCTACGGGCAGCTGCTGCGAGTAGCGGGGGGTAAAGAGCGGATTCGCCACTACATTCAGCGCTACCAGCCTAAATTTGAAGCTGAGGATATTGACGAACTGGTGGTTGCCCTGCACGAGGCTAAAGCCAAACACTTTCAAGCTCTGGTCGAAAACCATGTGATACCGCTGCGGCCGGGGGTGCGGCGGCTGATCGTGGCGGCCCAGCGGCAGGGGGTGCGGTTGGCGATCGCTACCACCAGCGCCAAAGACAGCGTCATCCCTCTGCTCGAACACCTGCTAGGGCCAGACTCACCCAGCTGGTTTGAGATGATCGCGGCCGGAGACATGGTGCCCACCAAAAAACCCGCCCCCGACATCTACGAACTCATCATCAATGCCATGGCTCTCAACCCCAATAACTGCCTGGTGATCGAAGACAGCCAGCAGGGGCTAGAGGCTGCCACCGCCGCCGGGCTAACCACCGTCGTCACCATCAACGACTACACCCGCTATCACGTCCTTGACTCTGCTCGCCTGGTGGTCAACCACTTAGGCGAACCCAACCTGCCCTTCAAAGTGCTGCGGGGCAAAGCCAACAACGCTTATTACTTCTCTCTAGATTTAGCCCAGACCCTCTTACCTCCCCAAGCATCAACGCCAGGGTAAGAACTGATTTGGCGATAGCCATGCTTGCAATTAAGCCTCCCTTCGGGACGCAAGCCGTGCGTCCCTGCTTCTTTCACTCAACAATCTCCCTGCCCCCTACCCATTCACTCTCAATGGCCCTCTCCCAAACCCTCTGGCACGCTAATCAAGACCTTGCGATCGCCTGCCTTCACCACCCCTTCGTCCAGGGTATTGGCGACGGCACCCTGCCAGTGGAAAAGTTTGCCTACTACGTGGGGCAAGACGCCTTTTTTCTCGAAGCCTTTGCCCGCGCCTACAGCATCGCCGCCGCCAAAGCAACTACTTGGGAAGCCTTTCAAGTGTTCCACCAGCTGGCCGATGGGGTGCTGGCCGAGCTAAATCTGCACGGCGGCTACACCCAAGAATGGGGCGTCGATCTGGCTACAGTAGCGCCCGGTGCTGCCACCCGCCACTACACCGATTTTTTGCTCAGCACGGCTTGGGGGCAAACGCCCGGAGCAACGGCGGTAGCGATGGCCCCCTGCATGCGGCTCTACGCCTTTTTGGGTCAGTCTCTGGCGCAGCTCAACCCACCGACCCACCGTTATAGCCCCTGGATTGACACCTACAGCAGCGACCAGTTTGAACCCCTGGCCGCGCAGCTCGAAGCGCTGATTGACGATCAGACAGCAGATAACCCTAGCAACCAGACCACCTACCGCTATGCCATGGAGTGCGAACTCGCCTTTTTTGAAGCCGCTTGGCAAGCGCATCAGACTAACCCATAGCAGCATTCTTCCTGGGAAGACATTCAAGCCTGTTAAGAGGAGCGGCGAAAGATGCGCAGGTTAAATTGCGTTGTGTCCAATTTTTCCTCGGCTTCTTCCCAGCTACCGCCCAACGCGTTAAATATCTCGATATCTTTGTAGTTATGATGAGACTGTTTAGTGTCGATCAACGCCGTTGAAAGCTTGGTTTTATCCGCCTCCGTCATCATATCTAGGTATGTTGGGAACAAAACAAAGTTCACTTGTCTACGAATTGCGTAATAAGGCCCAAAGTCACTGTAAACGGCTTCATCAGGAGCAATATTGTTTTGCACAAATTGCTCTACCCGTTGATAATCACGATTTTTTAAATTGGCAAACGCTGGTACCAACTGGGTGGGCAAGCCGGGAATCATAGCCGCAATCAGCAAAAGCACAACTACTAGCATGGCCGGTCTGCGCAACAATGTTCCACGCCACTCAATCAGCGTTGCCGCAATGCCCAAAGTTAGGGGAAGCAGCGCCATCCATGCATAATAAGCAGGATAATCTCGAGCTAATCCCATAAGAAGAGGGACTACCAAGCCTGAGAGCAAGGCAAAAGTTAGAGGAGAACGTAACCGCATTCGTTTTGAATAAAGCTGGATACATGCCAGCACAAGGGCTGCTAGATAGAGAAATACAAATGTTTTATCACCGGTATACCAGCGAACAATCCCTGAGAATCGCGTTGCCAAGATAGGCAGTAGATTAGAGAGGACGTACATCGCTTTCTGTGCATTACTGGCATCTCCAACGGGGGTTTCTATACCGACAAGAGAATGCCCTCCCAGCGATGACACAAAGACTTTTAAAACTCCTTGCTGAGCATATAGCAACAGCATGGAAGCAATTCCCATAATCATTCCCCCAAAGGTTGCAACAGCAGGATAAATTACAGGACGACCAAGATAAATAAATAATAAAACTGCCATTATCACAGCGTAGGGAAGCAAGTGAAATCCCGACAAGGGAACCAGAAATCCGATACTTGCGAAGGCAACCTTTTGCCAGAGTGACGGCTGAAAACTGTAGGTCAATATTAAAGCTGAAAACAAAAGAATAGCCAGACAATCATATCGGCCAGAAAGATAGCTAAAACTAATTCCAGCACTAAAAAGCAACAGGAACACAGCAATCAAGCGATCGCGCATGGTTACGATCAGATCAAGGCGATAAACTGCCCACCAGATCAAACCCATGGAAGCAACAATAAGCAAGTAGTTTAAAGAACGGGCCGAGGTTACCCCAAAGCCAAATAACTTCAACCAGAAGAAAAGCAAAAACGGGTATAGAGGAGAATTACAAGCCCAAAATTCATCCTGAACCTGATAGTACCAAGCAGAGGATGTGAAACCATTACCTAGCCATAGATTGGCTGCTGGATCGGTCAGCAGGACTTCATCTAGCCAAACAGGAAAAAGTTGTGCGGATAAGAGAGTCGCTACAATCAAAAAAACCAAAAAAAGAAATGCAATTAAAGCAATTTCTTTGCGAACCTCTCCCCTCAAAATAGAGCCTCTTTTATGCTCTTTCTCAGAAGCCGGAAATGATGAAGCCGGAATCATTTTGCACTCCAAAATAATTTGACAAGCAATTACCAGAGACAGATCAAAAGAACCTTAGGAAGCTACAATAAACTCCCCTATCATTCAAGCTAATTTCGTGCAAAAGCGATTGCCCAGATTCCACTGAGCATTAATCCAATGCCCAACCAGGCAATTGAACTGACTTTTTCTTGAAAAAAAGCAGCTCCAAAGATAGTGGTAGAAATGACTGTCAAGCCAATAACCACAGGATAGGCTACGGATAAATTAACCTTGCTTAGAACCAAGATATACATCAAGGTACTAATGCCGTAGACCAAAATGCCGCCCAGGAGATAAAAATTTGGGATACCCTTACCCGAACCCATTTTGAGTAAGACTTGAGCCAAGGTATTTAACCCAACAGTAGATGTTATTAAAACACCAAAAATAAACGGATTATTCATTAGTACCTAGCATGTTCAAGCTTTAGGGATAAGAATACTCGCAATCTGCGCTCCAGAGTTCTTCAGCATTCAGGTAAGGTATCTGTACCCACTTACCAAGGATCTTTTCCCACCAGCGGGGTGGGTGGGGCAGACTAGCCACTTGTATGCAAGAACAGCTGCTTAACAATGATCCTAGGACATCTGTATGAAAGCTGTCGCCTATCACGATCACCTGGTGAGGCTTGAGCTGCATGCTTGCCATGGCTCTACGAAAGCTCGCAGGGAACGGCTTACGGGCAGGGCTAAGGGCAGGAACATTTAATCGGGCAGACCAGTAGTCCACTCGGTATTTTCGTTTACCATTAGAGAGAATGAATAGCCTAAAACCTTCTTTTTGAGCATCACGAATCCAAGCTTCAGAATGGGGAGAAAGATATACGTCATCTTCAGAAACGATGGTGTTATCTAAGTCCACAATAATGCCCTGAATACCTCTTCTCATCAGATCCAATCTTTCGATCTGACTGATTTGTTTCGCTTTGAGGGTGTATCGCTTCCGTCTTGCCATAATTATGTCTGTATTAAGTCTCAAACGGTTTTAGCCTTGTTTTCCTACAAGTTGAGAGATTGTAGGCGCTTTAGCTCTAATTCAAAATTCCTTTATCGTTTAAGGAAAGCACTAACACTACCGTCACGATCCAGGCTAGGACAGTCAGGGCAATGGGGCGATCGCTAAGTAACACCTCTTCAGGTCGTTCGCTTTTGCCGCCGTGGTCAGTACCATTGGCGCGACGACCAATTTCCTCAGGATCGCTGAGGAATTGATAGCGAAATACGCCGTAAATGACAAAGGGGAAGGAAAGCATCATCCAGGGCGTTGGGGCTCCGTTAACCGCTGGGCCGGCGCTCCACAAGGCGTATGTCATCATCACCCCGGTGGTGACGCTACCTTCCATCCGAGTCAGGAGGGGTTGTGAATAGCGATATAGAACCCGGCGAGTTTGCCCACCCTTGAGCTGCACCACCCGAAGCTCCGCCTTGCGCTTTTCAATTCCCAGAAACAGAGCCAGCATCGCGGTACAGAGCAAAAACCAAACCGACACGGTAATGCCGGTAGCGGCAGCCCCGGCACAGGCCCGGAGCACAAAGCCTGACGCGATACAAATCACATCGAGAATTACTGTGTGCTTAAGCCGCAAGTTGTAAGCCACCTGCATCAGCGCGTAGGCGATGAGCGTGCTGCCCAAGAGCGGGACATGCATCCAACCTATGGCAACGGTTCCGACCAGCAAGAAAGCGGCCATGGTGAGGGCCGCAGGAATGCTTACCAATCCTGCGGCAATAGGTCGTTTACACTTGGTGGGGTGGCGGCGGTCAGACTCCACATCGGCAATGTCGTTGAGCAGGTAGAAGGCGCTAGAAATGCCGCAAAACAGCCCAAACGACAGTAGCGTCTGTAGCAGAGTGATGGGGTCTAACTGAAGTGAGAAGAGGGGAGCCGCAAAGACAACTAAGTTTTTTGTCCACTGCTTGGGCCGCAAAGCCAATAGATAAGCTACTAACGATCTCTTGCCTTTAGACGCCAGCATACGCTCTCCTGAAGTCGGTAATTTTACTAGTTAAAAGCAATGCTCACCAACAAGCTTATGTCGTTTGCTGGTATCCGTCGGTGCTAAAAAATGATCTTGACGAAAGCTTTAAGAATTATCGGAGAAGTCCCTAGACCTATAAAACCTGAAACATGCTGCTTATAGAGTACTCCTCATGAATTCTACTGACCGCCTCTCCAATCAGTTCGGCCACAGATAAAATTTTGAGCTGGCCGAATCGGTTTTTTTCGGGCACAGGAATCGTGTTAGTCACTATTATCTCTTCAAAGATTCCGCTGGAGATTCGATCTATAGCGGGAGGAGAGAAAATGGCGTGGGTGGCACAAGCATAAATCGCTGTAGCTCCAGCCTTTCGCAGGGCATGAGCGCATTCTGTGATGGTGCCAGCGGTGTCTATAATGTC
The DNA here is from genome assembly GCF_014695775.1 of Leptolyngbya sp. FACHB-60. Taxonomy (GTDB): domain Bacteria; phylum Cyanobacteriota; class Cyanobacteriia; order Phormidesmidales; family Phormidesmidaceae; genus Nodosilinea. The sequence goes on from NZ_JACJOX010000017.1 coordinate 167,446, forward strand.
ATCAATTACAACAGCAGTCTTGCCTCCAACATCGCCGATAACATTCATAACTTCGGCACAATTGTGGGCCTGTCTGCGCTTATCAATAATGGCAAGGGGGGCATCATTAAGATTTTTGGCAAAAGCACGAGCACGAGCTACACCACCGATATCAGGAGACACAATTACTACATCAGAAATGGCTTTTGATTGCAGGTAGCGATGGAGTACTGGAGCAGCAAAGATGTGGTCAACCGGTATGTCAAAATATCCTTGAGTCTGGGCAGAGTGCAAGTCCATTGCCAGGACACGATTGGCCCCAGCCTGAGTAATTAAGTTAGCGGTTAGCTTAGCGGTAATAGACTCACGACCGGCTGTTTTACGATCTGCTCTAGAGTAGCCATAGTAGGGAATGACGGCAGTGATTTGTCGAGCCGATGCACGACGACAGGCGTCGGTCATGATTAGGAGCTCTAGCAGGTGATCGTTCACCGGTTGGCACGTTGGTTGAACTAGGTAAACATCACATCCGCGGATAGACTCTTGAAATTGAACGTAGATCTCACCGTCGGCGAAGCGCTTGCGTACCACTGCCCCTAGATCACAGCTGAGGTATTGAGCAACCTCTTGCGCTAGTTGGGTGTTGGCTGACCCCGAAAAAATACGGAGTCTGCTAGGAGCGCGTGAATTTGAAATATCAGGCTTACGAGGCAAAGTCGCAGGGGCAGTCATTGCAAGTACTTACGAAGCTCCAACAATGCACTGAGCCTACTCTAGAAAACCCCTAATCCGTTCCCCTTAAATATCTCTCTTTATAGGGTAGTCACAGTTTGATGAAGCTGACCCTAGCTAGAAGGATTGCTGGTGAGGGGCCTCCTGTCTGTATGAGTGGGTTGGAAAGGGATTCAAGGAGGCTGACTTATCCCTGCGCCCTGAGGCGTGGAAATGCTGGTCAGCGGCGGTAATATGACGTTGACCAGCTAGCTGAGGACAGAGCCGATGGCTGATTGGCCATCCTGAGGTATCTGGCGTATTCCCAGTACGCTAGGTTCGGTGTCCTTACTACCCTAGTGACGGCTCTAGACGCGGAAACTTCTACAGGCTCATCTCATGACTGCCGACATTCGTCTACTCGTGCTCGATATTGATGGCACCCTGGCTGGCGTGTCTAACCAAATCAGCGAGCCGGTGCTGGAGGCGGTACGAGCGGTGCAGCAGCGGGGGATTGCGGTGGCGATCGCCACCGGCCGCATGTATCAATCGGCCCTGCGGTTCTACCAGGTGGTGGGTTCAACCCTGCCGCTGATGGCCTACCAAGGGGCATTCATCAAAGACCCCAACACGCAGAAATTGCACCGCCACACCCCGCTGCCCCGGCAGCTGGCCCTCGAGATTCTCGCCTACCTGGCCCCAATGGAGGCCAAAAACGACCTGTCAATTCATCTCTACATCGACGATCAGCTCCACGTGCGGGCCATTATTGAAGACACCAAGGCCTACGCCGTGCGATCAGGCGTTCAGCCGATCGCAGCGGGCGATCTAGCCGCTTTGCTATCGGGCAACGTCGCCATCGAAACCACTAAGCTGCTGACCCTGAGCGAAAACCTGGACTTACTGAGCGACATCCTCAGCGATCTGGGGCAGCGCTACCCCCTCGACGACCTGTATCTGACGCGATCGGTAGAATATTTTGTCGAGGCCACCCATCCCAAAGCCAACAAGGGTGAAGCGGTGCGGTTTTTGGCCGAAGACCTGCTGGGCCTCAAGCCCGACCAGGTGATGACCGTTGGCGACAACTACAATGACCTCGAAATGCTGCGCTACGCGGGCATTGGCGTGGCCATGGGCGATGCCCCAGAACCAGTTAAGCAGGGGGCTGACTGGGTGGCACCGGGGGTTGAGGCGGATGGGGTGGCGGCGGCGCTGCGGGAGTTTCTGCTGTAGACTCCTTGACCAGGCTGTCGTACAGCTCCGAGAGGGTGACGACCCGGTGGCCCTGGCGATCGATCAGCGCCAGCAGGGTGGGCAGGGCGTGGGCGGTCTGAACGCAGCGCTCCATCGAGCCGCCGTGCATGACAAAAATCGCTCCCGGAAAAATAAACTGCGCCAGGTACCAGGTGTTGAGGTTGGGTGTGCTAAGGCTTCGCATGGTGTCGAAGGGAATCATCGAGGCCAGGGCTACCAGCGACTCGTAGCCGGGAGCAAGCCGAATGTGGTCAACCATGGCCCGGTTGTAGAGGCCGCGCCCGGGGCGATACCAGCGCAGGGGCTGCTGAATCAGATCGGTGATGCGATCGTGGGCCTCTTGAAAGTGGCGGGCAAACTGGGCCGGTTGCAAGATAGCCGGGGTGGTGTCGGTGGTGCCGTGGTTGGCAATTTCGTGGCCGCTGGCGAGAATGTCTTGCAGGATAGTGCTGCCGGGGTTGAGGTGGTCGGTAATGACGAAAAACGTGGCACGCACCGGCTGCTCAGCGGTGCGGTTGTAGTTATTTAACGCGTTGAGAATCAGCCGGGTGGAAGCATCATCGCGATCGCCCGGCGTCGGCACATCATCAATGGTCAGCGCCACCAGGGGAGCTTTGGTAGGCGCGTAGAACAGCGCATCCGGAAACATCCGGGCGACCTGGGTCAGCAGTTGGTGGTGGGGAGGAGCCATAGCATTAGCGGCTAGTGGGATCTAGACTATCGCGGAGGCGATCGCCCAACGTGTTGATACAAAGTACTGTGAGAAAAATTGCTAGACCGGGGGCCAGCACCAAGTAGGGAGCGCTCTCAATGTAGTTTTGGGCATCGTAAAGCATGCGCCCCCAGGTGGGCACATCGGGCGGAAATCCTACCCCAAGAAAGCTTAGGGTAGACTCGGCCAACAGGGCATTGCCCACGCCGATGGTTGCCGCCACAATCACTGGCCCCAAAATGTTGGGCAGCAGATGGGTTTTGACAATGCCCCAAGGCCGCGCCCCCAGGGCCACAGCCGCCTGCACAAAGGTGCGCTGCTTGAGGCTCAAGAACCCGGCCCGCACCAGGCGCGCCACCGACATCCAGCTCAAGCCGCCAATCAGCAGCACAATCAGCAGAAAAATGCCCCGCTCTGGCCCCAGGGCACGGCGCACCGAGTCGCCCAGCAAGTAGACCACCAGCAGCACCAGCGGCAGCTGCGGCAGCGCCAAAAACAGGTCGGTGACGCGCATCAAAACGACATCTACCCAGCCGCCACAGAACCCGGCCAGAGCACCGATGCCCACCCCCAAACTAATGCCCACCAGGGTAGCCGCGAGCCCTACCGCTAGCGAAATGCGGCCGCCAATCAGCAGCCGGGCCAGCTGATCCTGGCCCAGGTCGTTGGTGCCCAGGGGCTGCCCCACACCGGGCGGCAAAAAGGCGCGAGCAAAATCGATGGTGCTGGGTGAACCGGGGTAAAGGAGGGGGCCAAGGGCGATCGCCAGCATCAACATCCCCAGCACAACCAGGGCGAGTTGGGCAGTGCGATCGCCCCACAGCCGTTCCCAAGCCCGATTTTTGCTCCCCGCAGGAGCCACGGCTCCTGGCGCAAGGTCAGTATTAGTGGCCATAGCGCACCCGAGGGTCAATGATGCCGTAGAGCAAGTCGGCCACCAGGTTAAATGCCACCACCAGCACCGCGTAGATAAAGGCAATCCCCATCACCACTGGCGTATCGCTGCGGTAAATTGACTCGATCAACAGCGCCCCAATCCCCGGCACCCGAAACACCTGCTCTGTCACCAGCGCCCCCGTAAAAATCATCGGAATATCCAGCGCCACCAGCGTCACCACCGGAATCAGCGCGTTGCGCAGCATGTGTAGGGTGACGATGCGCCAGCGGCCCAGCCCCTTTGCCCGCGCCGTCTTCACGTAGTTCTGTGGAATCTCTTCGAGCATGGCTGCCCGCACAAACCGCAGCAGCACTGCTGTTTGAAACAGCACCAGAGTTGCGATCGGCATAATTGACTGCTTCAGCCACCGTCCTAGGGTTGCGGCATCGCTCACCACCAGCTGGTTGTCGTAGATAAAGGGCAGCCACCCCAGCCGCACGCTCAGCACAATGATCAGCACCAGTCCCGAAAAAAACGGCGGTGTCGAAAACCCCATAAATGCCAGCGTCGTAATCGCCCGATCAATCCAGGTGTTGTGCCGCAGCGCCGCCACAATCCCTAAGGGCAGCGCCAGGGCCACGCTCAGCAGGTAGGCCACCCCAATCACCCACAGGGTGACCGGCAATCGCTGGGCAATTAGCTCCGCCACCGGCAGGCGACTGGTAAACGAATAGCCCAGGTTGCCGCTAAACAGCGCCACCGTCCATTTCAAATAGCGAATGGGAATGGGCTGGTCTAAGCCGAGCGATCGCATAATGTTTTCCCGCACCTCCGGCGTAATCGCCGGATTGGTCGCCAGGTCCCCCAGGGGATTGCTGGGCGCCAGCGCCAGAATGAAGAAGATCACCGCGCTAATGGCCAGCAGCGTGGGGATGGCGATCAGCAGGCGTTTGAGCAGGTAGCCGAGCATAGGGTGGAGATAGGGAAGATAAGGGAGGTAGGGTAGATGAGGAGAACAACATTCAACGGTTGAAAGTCTCAAAAATAAAAAAGCACCTCACCTTCGCCCTTCCGTTACCCCATCACCCCATCTTCCTCATCTCCCTCACCATCCCCATCTCTACCCCGCATTCGGCGCTAACGCCGCCTTCGGGTAGGCAATCCGCTTGTGGTTATACTGCTGCCACACCTGCACAAAAATCTCGGCAATCAGAGTCATGTGATCGCGGGTGAGGCCCGATTCTACCAGCTGGTTGTCTTTCCAGCGGGCGCGCAGAATACGGTTGACCATGGCTAGGGCCTCGTCGGGGGTGGCGTTGGTGAGCGATCGCAGCGCCGCCTCGCAGGAGTCAGCCAGCATGACAATACCGGTCTCAGGCGATTGGGGAATGGGGCCATCGTAGCGAAAGTCAGCTTCTTGCACCACAAGAGTGGGTTCTTCCTTAGCCAACTCTTGGGCCTGGTGGTAGAAGTAGCTGATCAACATCGTGCCCTGGTGCTCGGGAATGAACGAGCGCACCGCCTTGGGCAGCCGACATTTGCGGGCCATTACAATGCCCTCAGTGACGTGCTTTTTAATGATGGTGGCGCTAAGCCAGGGGTCGTTGAGTTCGTCGTGCTTGTTGGGGCCGCCCATCTGGTTTTCGATAAAACCCTGGGGGTCGTGTATTTTGCCGATGTCGTGGTAGAGCGTACCGGCCCGCACCAGCTCAACATTGCAGCCCAGGGCGCGGGCGGCAGCCTCGGCCAGGCTCGATACAAACACCGTGTGTTGAAAGGTGCCCGGCGCTTCGGAGGCTAGCCGCTTCAACATGGGGCGGTTGGGGCTCGACAGCTCGGCCAGGCGAATCGGCGTAACCAGATCAAACAGGTGTTCTAGGTACGGGCTCAAGCCCTGGGCAGCAATGCTAGAAATCACCCCGTAGATGCCCTGGAGAGCAGCCCCAGTGAGCATAACCGACCAGGCAGAAATCAACGAAACCGGGCTCACCACTAGGGTCAGCAGCAGGTAAACCACCCCCTGGGTAAGGCCGACACCACCGCCCAATAGGGCCAGCTCCTCGCGCGATCGCATGCGGCTCGCCAACAGGCTGCACACCAGCGCCCCCGCTGCCCCCGCCATAAACGAAATGCTGCTCACTGCCGAACCCACCGGCAGCAGCACCGCCACCAGCACCACCAGCGTGCCGCCCAGCACCGGGCCGTAGAAGCTGCCCGCCAAAAGACCAATGGCCGGTAGCCCGTAGGCCGCTATCCCAAAAACTTGCATCACCCCGGTGCTGACCACCATCGCCGATAGCAACAGATAGTCTTTTTGGCGCAGCCGCTGAGGTATCCAATGCTCAACCAGCAAAAACAGACCCACCCCACCCGCCACCAGCCCACCAAACATGGCCAGCCCCCAGTGGTTAAAGCGGCGCTGGCTGAGATTGAAGCTGTCGAGCAGCACAAACTGCCCCTGGCTGATAGGTTCTCCAGCCGAGACAATCAGCTCGCCCTGCTGCGCCTCTACAATCACGGGTTTCACGGCCTCTGCGGCCATGTCGGCCTGCTGCCGGGTGCGATCGCTATCTTCGACCAGGTTTGGCTCTAGGGCCGAGAGCAAGAGCTGGCGGGCCAGAGGCTCAATCGGGCGGGGCAGGTTGTCTTTGAGCTGAAGGTGGGCCGCCCGGTCGAGCATCTCGCGCGGCAGCCCAGCATGAATGCCCTGGGCCAGCATGCGCTCGGCGGCTTGGCGAATCTCGGCCTGGGCGCTGACCCAGTCTTGCACAGGCAGATCGAACAGAGGAGGAGCCTCGGCAACGCCTTCGGACTGGGCGGCTAGCAGTGTTAAATTGGCCATCGCCTCTTGATAGCTCTGGCGAGACTTTTCTACTGCCGTCAACAGTTTTGCCAGCTCTTGGCTACTAGACCGCTGGCCATAGGCCCACAGCTCGCCTAGGGCCGTCTGCTGGTCGGGGGTAATGGTTTGGTTGCGCAGCAGTGTTGCTAAGGGCATCTGCTCCCCCCTAGCGCTGTCGTCGGCCAGTGGGTCGATGAGGCTGCGCAGCTTCAGCCAGGTAGCATCGTCGGAGCGACGCAGGTAAATCTGCACCTGAGTTGACAATTTGTTAGTCGCCACGAAGGGCACCCCACCGGCCTGGCGGCGAATATCGCCTACTTGGTCCATCAAAGCGTTGAGCGATCGCAGCACCGAGTCATCGACGGCGGGGTCAACCCGGAGCACCCGCAGGGCACCGTTGCGGGCATCACGGCGGCGCTCTTCGGTGGTTTCTTTATCCTCCACTCGCACCGCACTTGGGGCCAGCACGGTGTTGGGGGCAATGCTGCCCACCTGCAACCCCGGTTGATTGTAGAAACGCTGCCCCAGAATGGTTGTCAGCCCTAGCGTGGCGATCGCAAAGGCAAAGCGGGGATGGCGGATATTTTTGCGTCGTCGCAGGGGACGACAGGGCTGAGGCCAGGCTGCCATGCGGCGCTGGGTTGAGGTAGCGATCGCCTCGGCATCCACCGAATCTACCGTCAGAGACAGCGATCGTGGTGATAGCGTAGAGCGCAGTGCAGTCGGCTTCATAGCCTGCTGCTCTAAGGCCCACCAGCGCTCGATCGCAGCCACAATATCCTGAATTGCCTTCATAAATTGAGACATTAAAAGGGGGCGGGCAGAGGCCGGAGAACTCCAGATTAAAGGTTTGAGCGCACCGCTTCCCCGAACCGCCAGGGCTTTGAGCCCAACCAAGACCTCTCAAAAGCTATTATAGGCGGCGGCTATGGTCAACGCCTGCGCCCGCCGCGTTAAACCCTCAGCCCTAGGGAAAACTAGGCGCTATGTTGGGCAGCGCTACCCCTGCCCAACGGCGATGCAGCGCCGCCGCCAGGGCATCGACATCGACTCCCTGCCATGGGTCGGGCTGGGCTGGGCGATAGTCAAGCAGCCAGCGCTGGCGAAGCGCGGCACCTAGCCCGACACGACCGCCTGTCAACCCCGTCAGCAGGCTTACTAGGGCGATGGCGCAGCCTCCTCGGGGGGGAATCGCCGCCGACCATTCTCGATGACAAGCCAGACCAAAGGCCACCTCAAACTGCCCCTGACTCTGAACCACTAAGCTGAGCGCCTGCGCCACCGGGCCACTGTCATTCCAAGAACTCACTCTACTGGGCAGGAGGGGGGCTAAAGCACTTAGGCTATGGGCCGCTCCCATCTGCTGACAAAGGATGGCAAACAACTGCTCACAGGCCACAGCCGCCGCCGGAGACAGCTCCAGGTCTTCTACCCAGCGGTGCACAGCGACCCGGTGGTGGCCGTGGGCATCAGCCATTACCCACAGATAAGGTAAAGCGTTCAGCGCCACCGCCGAGCTAGTCAGCGATTGAAAGTGGGCTTGCCAGTGCGGCACCGACAGCCGCTCTCCCCTGGCGATCGCGGCCGCTGTTTGCAGCAAACCCTCTTGCCACCCTAACTCTGCGGTGACTTTGGGGTAGCAAGCCCTGCGATCGCCAATCACAATCGCTTCTAGGGCCGCCGCCAGGCGATCGTGCTGTGTACCGGCTTGAACCATGGCGTATTCCGCTTAATCTATCAACCCCAATGAAGACCCTGTTGAATTTTAAGGGGTGTAGTAGTCTATTTGCTGGCAGCAATCCTATAATGCTTGCTGTCAAGCCCTTGGGGTTCTCTTGCGTTCTGTCACCCTGCCTGGAGCCAAGTCTATGTTTTGCGTCTCCCCTTTCATACAACGGATGACTCCAGGGGGGGGCAACCAGCGCGTCTGGGGGGCAGTCGCTGCAATTGCCCTGGGCATGAGCCTAACCACGTCCGTGAGCTGGGCTCAAACCCCAACCGAGGAGACGCCCCCTGCTAGCCAGCCTGCTACGCCAACGGTGAGCGGCGGTCGCATTGTGCGGCCTACTCTTCAGTTGGGCAGCCAGGGGGAGTCAGTACGCGAACTACAGTCGATGCTGATGCTGTTGGGCTACTACCCCGGCCCGGTCACCAGCATTTATCAAGAAGATACCGCCGCTGCTGCCCGTCGGTTTCAAACCGCTGCGGGCATTACCGCCGATGGCATTGTTGGCCCTGCCACCTGGAGTCGCCTGTTTCCGACTCCGCCAGGGGAGGCTAACCCACCGACGGCCACAACCTCTGGCAATACAACTCCATCGGCGACTACGGCACCTAGCGGTACAACCCCGCCGGCAACTAATCCCCCGGCCACAACTAAGCCCCCAGCCACGACCACTCCCCCAGCCACAACCACGCCCGCAAACCCTAGCAGCGGCACGCCAACGGCTCTCCCCGTATTGCGCCCCGGCATGGAGGGCGACGCCGTGCGGCAGCTCCAGCAGCGCCTGCGCACCAAGGGATTTTACAGCGGTACCGTCGATGGGGTATTTGGCAGCCAAACCGAGGCCGCTGTGCGTGCTGCCCAGGCCGCCAATGACCTGACTGTAGACGGCATTGTTGGCCCAGCCACCTGGCGAGCGCTTAATTAAAAGGAAGGAATGACTGCCTGCCGGAAACGGCTCAAACAAAGCCGCCGAAGATATAAAGTCCTCGGCGGCTCAAACATAATGGTGTTAGGTGAAATCCTAGTCTGGCCGAACAAACCAGTCGTTTAAAGTGTTGGCCGACTCAGGCAGAGTGGCGCTGGCGTAGGTGAAGTAAGGGATATCTAAGGCTTCCATAGTAGACATCTGCTGGCCAGCGTGATCCATATAGAGCATGTAGTTGCCCATGAGAAAATAAACACCCATTAGGGCAGCAGCAGAGGATGCCACTAAAAAACCTGCCAACATCAGGGAAAATTCCTGACCTTTAACGGCTTGCTCCATTAGGCGGAGCGCCCAAGCCACTAGGGCAATAACAATAGTCAGGATAAGCAGCAGCATGAAACAATAACTTTGTAACGATATGAATAGTCAGATTAATGACTAAGTCTATATGTTACACATCGTAACAGGCATTCATAAAACTGGCATGGCTTCCACAGAATGTCTTCAGGTTTGTTCAGCGCAGGGACAAAGACTAGGCCAAGCGCACGGGCACCTGGCGATCGCGCAAATGCTCTTTCACCTGTTGCACCGTTAGCTGCCCGTAGTGCAGCAGTGAGGCCAGTAGAGCCGCCTCAGCTTTTCCATCGGTGAGGGCCTGGTGAATATGTTCACAGTTACCGGCCCCGCCGGAGGCTATTACCGGCACCGGCACGCGATCGGCAATAGCGCGGGTGAGGTCGAGGTCGTAGCCCGACTGAGTTCCATCAGCATCCATGCTGGTGACTAGCAGCTCGCCTGCCCCTTGATTGACGACTTCCTCGGCCCAGGCTAAGGCGTCAAGCCCTGTATTCTCGCGACCGCCGCGTACGTAGACATCCCAACCTGGGTTACCAGGGTCAAGGCGACGGCGGGCGTCGATCGCAACCACAATGCACTGAGCGCCGAAGCGATCGCTGGCTGCTTTAATCAGCTCAGGCCGCTTTACCGCTGCCGAGTTAATGCTGACCTTGTCGGCTCCGGCCCGTAACAATTTTTTAATCGTCTCTAAGGATTGCACCCCTCCGCCCACCGTCAGGGGAATAAACACCTGCTCTGCAGTGCGGTACACCACGTCATAGATAATGTCGCGATCTTCGTGGGTGGCGGTGATGTCGAGAAACACCAGTTCATCAGCTCCTGCCTGGTTATAGGCCTGGGCTAGCTCCACCGGATCGCCCGCATCGCGCAGGTCGACAAAATTGACCCCTTTCACCACTCGGCCAGCTTTGACATCTAGACAGGGCACAATCCGTTTGGCCAGCATTGCGTTCTCCTCCAACGGCAAATTAACCCATTCCCCGGTTCCACAATAGAGGATTATGACGATCATCAAAGGCCAAGACGCTGATACACTGTCTCTTGGTTTTATCGTTGGAAACGCAGTTGGAGCCCTTAGTAGACATGGCTTTAGAGATTGGCCAGAAGGTGAAAGTATCCCGTCTTCGCGATCGGGTTTCTAAGAATGTGGCGGCTTACCTCGGCAAGCGCGGCGTCGTGAGCCAGTTCAAAATGGTGGACGGCAGCGACGTTGGTGTTGTGGTCGAATTTGAGGACAACTACACCACCTGGTTCTTTGAAGATGAGCTGTCTGCCGTTCAGTAGCGGGCGGCCTCGCTGAGGCAATCTTGACTGCTGCTGGCGCTTGGAATAATTCCGTCTGCCCCTTTGATTAAGGGGCAGACGCGAGGCTTCTAAACACGGGGTTCTGAAAGCGAAGTAGAGGGAAACCTGGAGCAATCTCCCCTTTTAGAGTGATTTCACCGCTATCAGGTCCCCGAGATGATCGGTATTGATTCCCTTAGTGCGGGATGCAGAGCAAATTCGCTTCAATGCATCCTTGGCACTCATGGGAGCAGCGACGACCTGACCAACGCAAAGGCCCCATTTTTCTATGGCATTAATTCTCACCTATTTAGGTAAGGGCGGCAGCGGCAGTACGACTGTGGCCATTGCCGCCGCTAAGCAGCGGGCGCGGGCCGGGCAGCGGGTACTGCTGGCTATTCAAGATGTGACGCCGGCGCCAGCGCTGCTGCTGGATCAGACCCTGACCGTTGAGCCCGGGGAGATAGAGCCCAACCTGTGGGCCATGCAGTTTCAAAGCGCAGCGCTGCTAGAGCAAAGCTGGGATGAGGTTAAAGCCCTGGAATCTCAGTATCTGCGAACGCCCTTTCTCAAGGCGGTTTATGGTCAAGAGCTGGGAGTGATGCCGGGCATGGACAGTGCCCTGGCCCTAAACACCCTGCGGCAGCTCAATGCTAGCGATCGCTACGACGTAATCATCTACGACGGCAGCGATGCTCTGGCCACACTGCGCATGCTGGGTATGCCCGAAATCTTGGACTGGTACCTGCGCCGGTTTCGCGGCGTGTTTCAGCAGTCCGATGTGGGTCGGGTGATTTCGCCTTTTCTACAGCCCATGGCCGCAGCGGTGCTCGCTGTTGATTGGTCAGGGGATGTGCTCGACCAGCCCACCGGACAGGTGCGATCGCAGCTTGAAGAAGGCCGCCAGGCGGTGACCGACCCTGGTCGCATGGCCGCTTTCTTAGTCACAACGCCCACACCTGGGTCGGTGGCAACGGCCCGCTATCTGTGGGGCAGCGCTCAGCAGATAGGCCTCACCGTAGGCGGCGTGGTGGTGAATGGGGGTTCCCTAGACGATGAGCAGGCCACAGCCTTTGCCCCCCTGCCCCAGGTGACCCTGCCCTCGGTAGTCGAGCAGGGTTGGGAAAGCGCGATCGCCGCCCTGCCCGACCCGGCCCAGTGGGCGACAGCGGCCCCGCGCCCCGTAACCATCGATGCGACGGCCAAGACCGTACGGCTCTTCTTACCCAGCTTCGACAAAACCCAGGTCAAGCTCACCCAGTATGGCCCCGAAGTCACCATTGAAGCCGGCGATCAGCGGCGCAACCTGCTGCTGCCCCCCACACTCCAGGGCAAAGCGGTGGCTGGGGCCAAGTTTCAAGACCAGCACCTGGTGCTTTCCTTTAGCTAGGGCGATGGCGCAGCCTCCCCAGAGGGGAACCGCGCCTGCTCCAATGTCATCGGTTCCCAGGAAAACCACCCTCGCTTCGGCCAGGGTTTGATTCTGACCCGGGAAATGTGGCACCGTAGGTAGTGATTGCGATTCCTCCAGGGGTGGCTGCGCCATCGCCTAAGTTTTGATCGACGTTGTATCAACCTGTAGCAGTTTTCCCTCACCATGGCTGAACCACCGTCCTCCACTCCGGTCAACGACGCTCCAGACCAAACCCCTACTGCTGAAATTGCCCCCGAGGCCCAGGGCAACGCCGCCCGTCAGCTCTTGGGCATGAAAGGTGCCAAGTCGGGTGAAACCTCGATCTGGAAGATTCGCCTTCAGCTGATGAAGCCAATCACCTGGATTCCGCTGATTTGGGGCGTGGTGTGCGGAGCGGCCTCCTCCGGCAACTACCGCTGGAGTTTGGAGCACGTGCTAATCGCCGCCGCCTGCATGCTGTTTGCCGGGCCGCTACTGACGGGCTACACCCAAACCCTCAACGACTTCTACGATCGCGACATCGACGCTATCAACGAGCCCTACCGGCCCATCCCTTCGGGGGCAATTTCTATTCCCCAGGTGGCAACCCAAATTCTGGTGTTGCTGGTGGCCGGCATCGCCATTGCCTTTAGCCTCGACCGCTGGGCGGGGCACAGCTTCCCAATCATCACCGCCCTGGCCATTGGTGGCTCATTCGTGTCGTACATCTACTCAGCTCCGCCGCTGAAACTTAAGCAAAACGGCTGGCTGGGCAACTACGCCCTGGGAGCCAGCTACATCGCGCTACCCTGGTGGGCAGGTCACGCCCTGTTTGGCACCCTGACCTGGAAGATTGTGGTGCTCACCCTGTTCTACAGTCTGGCGGGTTTGGGCATTGCAGTGGTCAACGACTTTAAGAGCGTGGAGGGCGATCGCCAGATGGGCCTCAAGTCGCTGCCGGTGATGTTTGGCGTCACCACCGCTGCGTGGATCTGCGTACTGGCGATCGATATTTTTCAGGGGGGCGTCGCCGCCTACCTGATGGCGATTCACCAAAACCTCTACGCGGTGCTGCTGGTGCTGCTGATCATTCCTCAAATCACCTTCCAAGATATGTACTTTCTGCGCGATCCTCTGGGCAACGACGTTAAATATCAGGCCAGCGCCCAGCCTTTTTTGGTGTTAGGTATGCTGGTAACAGGGCTGGCACTGGGGCATACAGCGCTTTAGGGATCCGCGTAATCACCGCTGTACCCTTGAAGAAATGGCCGAAACCCCATACAGTTCACAGAGGATGTGAAAGGCAACGCTGCTATGGCTCGATCTTGGTTAACCCGGCTGCCGTTTCCTTCAAGGAAATCGTCGCGGCCCTCAGGACGAAGCAGGTCTGGGGGCAGTGTGGTCAATGGTGCGCGGGTCTCTCCCCAGCAAGTAGAGTCTCAGCCCGGGCCATCGGGCACCCAGCCGGAGCTGCCACGCAGCTATCGACCCCTATTTTTGCGCCCTTTGTTTTGGGTGGTGCTGCTGGCTGGGGCGGGCATAGCCGGAGGCGGCACCCGCGCCTACCGCGTGATCGAGGCGACAAATGCCAACTTGCCCGACCCTGATCAGGCTCTCACTTACCAGCGCGATGGCACTGTCACCATGACGTCGGCGGACGGGGTGATTTTGCAAAAGCTCGGCCCCGCCTCCCGCGAAACCATCACCTACGACTCGATGCCCGAGCACCTGGTGGATGCCTTTATTGCCTCCGAAGACCAGCGCTTCTATGAGCACGGCGGGGTTGACTACCGGGGCATCGCCCGCGCTGTCTGGGCTAACGTGCAAAACCGCGATTTGGTAGAAGGGGCTAGCACCATTACCCAGCAACTCGCTCGCATCGTCTTTCTCGACCAAGAGCGAAGCTTTCAGCGCAAGATCAAAGAGGCCATGATGGCCACCAAGCTTGAAGAGAGCTTGACCAAAGAGCAAATTATTGAGCGCTATCTCAACTTGGTATACCTGGGCTCGGGAGCCTATGGGGTAGCCGATGCCTCCTGGGTGTACTTCGGCAAAACTATCGATCAGCTCACCGTAGCTGAGTCGGCGATGATTGCCGGTATGGCCCCAGCCCCCAGCCTGTATTCTCCAACGGTCAATGCCGAGGCCGCCCGCAGCCAGCGTGATCGGGTCATTCGCCGCATGCTGGCGACCGAAGCCATCAGCGGCATCGAAGCCGAAGAGGCAATCACCACAGAGGTGGCAGTCACCCCTAACCAGCCCAAGTTTCTCTACAGCGAGTTTCCCTACTTCACGATTTATATTCAAAAGCAGCTGGAGGCGCTGCTGCCCCCCGACCAGTTAGAAGCGGGAGGGCTGACGGTAGAAACCACCCTCAACGTCGTCTGGCAACGCCGCGCCGAAGAAACCGTTGAAGACGCCGTTGCCCGCTATAGCGGTTGGCAGGATGTCGGGCAGGTATCTCTGGTCGCTGTGGATCCCCGCAACGGGGAGATCAAGGCCATGGTGGGGGGCACCGACTTCACCAGTGAAAACCAGTTTAACCGGGTAACCCAGGCGCAGCGCCAGCCGGGCTCTACGTTTAAGACGTTTGTGTATGCAGCGGCGATCGCAGGGGGCATATCACCCTACAAAAACTATATGGATGCCCGTTACGTAGTCGACGGCTACGAGCCAAAGAACTACGGCAAAAACTACAGCGGCAGCATGGAGTTGCTCCAGGCCCTGCGCAACTCGGTCAACATTGTGGCCGTGAAGCTGCTGGTGGACGTGGGTTTTGACCCAGTAGTGAAGCTAGCAGGGCGCATGGGCATTGAGTCGCCGCTGCTGCCCGCCTATTCCCTCGCCCTGGGCACCTCTGAGGTCAACCTGCTAGAACTTACCAGTGCCTATGGCACGCTGGCCAACAAGGGTATTCATCGCCCTGCCCACGGCATTCGTCGGGTGCTGAATAGCAGCGGTGAGGTGATCTACGAGCGCCCTAACGAGTCGGAACAGGCGATCGACGCCGACAGTGCCGCCATTATGACCTGGATGCTGCGCGGTGTTGTGGAGGGCGGCACCGGCAGCAATGCCTATATAGGGCGGCCGGTTGCGGGTAAGACCGGCACATCCGAAGAGTATCGTGACCTGTGGTTCGTCGGCTACATTCCCCAGCTGGTGGCTGGCGTGTGGATGGGCAACGACGACAACACCCCCACCAACGGCGCTAGCAGTATGGCCGCTGGGGTGTGGCAGAGCTTTATGGCTAAGCTCACCGACGATATTCCTGTCGAGGAGTTTCCCAGCCTGCCTCGGCTGGGTGGGCGCGAGGGCAGCATTACCCTCAGCCCGGTCAAGCCCGGTCGCGTGGTGGCTGAAAGTGGGCCGTCGCGATCGTCCGAGGCCGCCTCTAGCTCTGGTGGCGGAGAGAGTCGCCGATCGCGACGGTCAGAGAGTAGTTCTAGCGGTAGCAGTGGTAATGACAGCAGTGGCAGTGAAGCCGCAGCGCCTCCGGCACGATCCTCTGGCAATAGCTCTAGTAGCAGACCACCGGCATCAACCGAACCGGCGGCACCTGTCGTCACGCCAGATCCCCCGGCAGCAGCGACTCCACCCGCAGCCCCGCAGCCCATCAACACCGCTCCGCCAGCACCCGCCCCGGTGGCTCCCGCTCCGGCCCCAGCCCCAGCTCCACCGCCGATTGTGGCACCGCCGCCACCCCTCGAACCTCCCCCGCCTGCCGATGGGGAATAGGCCTTGGGGTAGAGTGCTGCGTTTGAACCAAGAACTATAGACCTCTCAAGGGTCAGACCTGGGGGTGATCCCTGGTAGTAACCTGCCGTCGTAGGATGATACACAACTGATTTTGGAGTTTAGTTAGCTATGTCACTCTATTTTGCGACCGCAGCGACCGCAGGTGAAGCTGGTGCAGGTTCATCTCTTGTGCTGGTGTATGTAGTGGGCTTTATCGCCGCAGTTACCCTTGGCTCCGTCGCCTGGTATAACTCCAAGCGCCCCGCTGGCTGGGAAAACAAAGAGAAGCCTGACTTCGTTCCTACCGTTGATGCAGAGGAAGGCAAAGAGGTCTAGGCCATCCGAAACCGCTACAGCTTTGGCCTCACCGTAGGCAGAGGCATTTGGGATGGCGTTCTAGCGATCGCGCTGCCGTCTGAGCTATAGGCTTGGGCGGCGTTTGTTTTGGTATTTTTCGTCGTGGACTGCCTTTGGCAGCAGGCCATCGCTAGGCATTTTTAATCGACCACCCGCAGTCGTCCCTGGCGAATCGCTTCAAACACCCGTTGGGCCGTCGCATGGTCTTGATTGCTCAGGGTGGGCTGGCTGAGCAAAAGCTCCATTAGCTCTCGCTGCACCTGGCGACTAATGCGGCGTTCGGCAAAGATTTGATCGACGAGAGATTTGAGCGACTGGCTGGTGGTTTGAGGCATGGTGACGACCTGAGCTATTGAGGCTATACCCAATATCACCTGTAACTCTCAATTGCAGCGTGATACAACCTTTTCCCAAACATGATCTTAAGCTGGTCGCACGGTGACAGACAGCAGCTCTAGCTGTGGTTTAAATCACCACAAAATAGTTTCTATGCAGTAGGCTAAGCCACCGCTAAATCGATCGACATAAACTAATCAGCCTAATGAGGTAATTGGCTCTGACTATTGCATTTTCTCTATAGAAGCTCAAACCTCCCAATGTGTTCCCCAGACCGGAGTCGATTGTGACTCTAGGGTTTCTGGCGCTGGCGATCGCCCCAATAGCGCACATATTCAGCTATCCCAGCCAGCAGCGCCGAGCCCAAAATCAACATCACGCTCAGGGCGTTGATGTCGGGCTTAACGCCGGTACGTACCCGGCTAAAGATTTCGATAGGCAAAGGGTTAGCACCGCCTCCAGCGGTAAAGCTAGAGATCAGCAGGTCATCCATGCTGAGCACAAAGGCCAGCAGACAGCCCGCCAGAATACCGGGTGCCAACTGGGGCAGCAGCACTTTGAACATAGCCTGGGTGTGGGTGGCCCCTAGATCTAGAGCGGCTTCTTCGAGGTTGGGGTCGAGGCGCTGAAGGCGGCTAGACACCACCACTGCAATATAGGCCAGGCAAAACACCATGTGCGCCGCAATGATGGTGCCCAGGCTGAGGGGCACCGCGACCGACGCCAAAAACACCAGAGTTGCCACCGCGATCGCAATGTCAGGAATAATCAGCGGCAGATACGACATGCCCCGATATAACCCTTTGCCCGGAAATCGGTAGCGGGTCAGACCAATCGCCATCAGGGTGCCCAGCACCGCCGAAATTGCCACCGCCATGATCGCGATGACCAGGCTATCTTGCAGGGCGGCCAGCAGGCGGCGATCGCTAAACAGCGATCGGTACCACCGCAGGCTAAAGCCGCCCCAGCTCGCGCTGTAACGGGAGTCGCTAAAGCTGTATGCCCCCAGCACAATGATCGGGAAGTACATGAAGGCGTACATCAGCGCGGTGAAGAGGCTGGGCCAGGTGACGGAGCGGGAGGGCATGGGGAGGTGGATGGGTGGGGGTAGAGCTGAGGGAGATAAGGAAGGTGGGGAAGATAGGGTGGGTTGAGCCGTGGTAACGATCGCGGACAAGCACCTAAAGGGGGTGTAGCTCAGGTTTCAGTGACGGTGTTGCGATCGCCGTAGCGGATCAGGAGGGCGATCGCCAGACTCACCGCCAAAATCAGCACCATGCTGAGGGCTGAGCCAAAGCCCCAGGCACGGGTAGGGCCAAGAAACTGGTTGTAAATTAGCCGTGAAATATTCATCGACGAGGCCCCACCGAGCAGCGTGGGCACCACAAAATCGCTGAGAGTGCTGATAAACACCAGCAGACTGGCCGCTGCAATGCCAGGCAGGGTTTGGGGTACGGTAATTTTCCAGAAGCTTTGGCGGGGCGTGGCCCCTAGGTCAGCGGCTGCCTCCAACAACCGGATGTCAAGCTTTTCGAGCGATGCGTAGAGAATCAGCACCATATAAGGCAAAAAGCTGTAAGTGAGGCCAATGAACACTGCCGTAGGTGTGTTTAGCCAGTTTTGGGCGGGCAGCCCGATCGCCGTAAGCATCGCGTTGAGCACGCCGCTGGGGCGCAGAATGGTTGTCCAGGCATAGGCCCGCAGCAGCGACGATGTCCAGAGGGGCAGAATAAAGGCCACCAGCAGCAGGTTGCGCCACCGCTGGGGCGACATCAGCGCCAGCCAGTAGGCCACCGGGAACCCCAGCACCAGGCACAGCGCCGTAGAGCCGATCGCAAACGCCACCGATCGCCCAATCACCCGCAGGTACACCGGCTGCAAAATTTGCAGGTAGTTGCCCAGGCCATAACCGCCGCTGGGCTGCCCCAGCCGCAGCCCAGGCACCAGGCTGATCTCAAGAATCAGCAAGGTGGGCAACACCAGCAGCACCAGCAGCCACACCCCCGCAGGCCCCATCAGCGTCACCGGCCCCAGCCAGCGCCGGGGAGCGAGGCGATCGGTCCAGGTTGCAGAGGGAATTGGGGCGGGGGACATAGAAGAAGGTGAGGAGGGTGGGGAAGGTGAGGAGGGTGGGGAAGGTGAAGAGGGTGGAAGCTAGGTTTTACAGGCTTTCTCCGGCCCCCTCATCTCCTCACTCTTCTATGCGCTGGTTACTTCAGTCCAAAACTGGTCAAACAGATCGGTGCTGGCAGTATCGACGGACACAATGCCTTCGCACTTAGCCAAAACCGCCTCGGGGGGGTAAAGGTCGGCGTTGTTTTGAATGTCGGCGGGCAGCAGGTCAAAAGCGGCCTGGTTGGCAGTGGCAAAGAACAGGCGCTCTACGGCGGCGCTGGCCACCTCCGGCTCCAGCAGAAAGTTAATCCACTGGTAGGCGGCGTCAACGTTGGGAGCGGTGGCGGGGATGGCTAGGGTATCGGTCCACAGCGACGCCCCGGTTTCCGGAATCACATACTGCATGCGATCGTCTTCGAGGGTGAGGGCGATCGCATCGCTGGAGTAAGCCATCGACACGCTCAGGTCGCCACTGAGCAGCTCATTCTCAAAGCCCGTAGTCTTAAAGGCCGCGATATGGGGCCTCAGCTCTAGCAGACGGTTGTAGGCCGCTTCAATCTCAGCTGGATTGTTGGAATTGTAGGAGTAGCCCAGCGACTTGAGAGTGGCTCCTAAGGTTTCGCGCATGTCGTCCAGCATGGTGATGCGGCGGGAGAGTTGGGCCTGGTTATTCCAAAGAAAGTTCCAGTCGGTGGGTTCACCGGGGGAAGCCTCGCGGTTGTATAACAGTCCTGTGGTGCCCCAGCAGAAGGGTACGCTGTGGGCGTTGTTGGGATCGTAGGCGGGGTTGCTCCACTGGGCTCTGAGATTTTCTAGCCCGGTGAGGCGGCTTTGATCGAGTTCGGTGAGCAGGTCTAGCTCTAGCATCTCCGACACCATGTAGTCGGAGGGGTAAATGATGCTGTAGGCGTCGCCACCCCCTGCTTGTAGGCGGGTGAGCATGACCTCATTGGAATCGTAAATATCAACTACCACCGGAATGCCCGTGCGTTCGGTAAAGGCCTGAGCCAGGCCATCATCGGTGTAGTTGGCCCAGGTGTAAATATGCAGAGTGCCGTCGTTTGCGCCCCCACCCGCCGGTGGCCCCGCCAGGTTTTGGCGACAGTTGGCCGCTGTCAGGCCTGTCACGACCGCTGCTGACCCCTGCAAAAACCGCCTCCGACTCACGGCAAAACGGCGCGAGTCGGAGGGAGTTTGTAGTCGCGTTCCAGGCACAGGCATTCTCCAGGGGGCTAAGGAGCTAGAAATAGCAGTGGTCGGCGCTAAAGTAGGCGCTAAAAGAGAGCGACCTCGTCTTTAGTTTCTAAGTATATGGCGATCGGCCTGAGGTAACGCTCGATCGCCGCGATCGCAGACCAAAAGCCACCGCTTAGGCCGCATCGAGCACCAGGCAATCGTCGGCGGCCCAGTGCACATACACGGCGGTATCCACTCCCACCAGCGATTCGGCCCGGTTAGGCTGACGTACCATGAGGGTTTCGCCTGAACCCAGGCGCACCACACAGTGCAGGTGGGTGCCCAGATACATCAGATGGCTAATGTGCCCCTGGTAGCAGTTATGGGCGGCAGTCGGCGCGCTGAGGCTGAGGTTGATTTTTTCGGGCCGCACACTCACGACCACGGTCTGGGCATTGCTGCTGTCGGCCGTGCAGGCCAACACCCGCAGACCACTGTCAGTAGTGACCTGCACCTGGCGGGAGTAGGCCTGGTCAATGCGCCCGGGCAGCAGATTGGTATCGCCAATAAAATCAGCGACAAAGGCGGTGCGAGGGCGATCGTAGATATCGCTGGGGGTGCCGATCTGCTCAATCTGACCGTTGTTCATCACGGCAATGCGGTTAGAGAGCGACAGGGCCTCCTCTTGATCATGGGTGACCATAATGAAGGTGATGCCCAGCTGCCGGTGCAGGTTAGTCAGCTCGACCTGCATCTGCTTGCGCAGCTTTTGATCGAGAGCGCCAAGAGGTTCGTCGAGCAGCATCACCGCTGGATGGTTAACCAGGGCACGGGCCAGCGCCACCCGCTGCTGCTGCCCGCCAGAGAGCTGGGCGGGGTAACGGGCGGACATAGATTCCATGCGCACCAGGCGCAGAGCTTCGGCAACGCGATCGCGCACCTGGGCCGACCCAACGCGGCGAATTTTGAGTCCAAAGGCAATGTTGTCTCTGACCGTCATGTGGTCAAACAGGGCATAGCTCTGAAAGACAGTGTTAACGGGGCGGCGGTGGGCGGGCACGGTGCTTACGTTGGCCCCTTGAATCAGCACATCGCCAGCGGTGGGCGTTTCAAAACCCGCAATTAAGCGCAGGGTGGTGGTTTTGCCGCAGCCCGAGGGACCCAAAATACTAAAGAATTCGCCCGGTTGCACCGTCAGGTCGAGATCGCGCACGGCCATCTCTGCCCCAAAAGCTTTGACCACCCGCCGCAGTTCGACGTCCGGCTGAGTTGCTGAGGTTGCCATCACTGCCGCAGAACGCACCGTCTGAGCCATAGCCATGTCTCCTGGGTTCACCCCAACTGTAGCGATCGCCCCTGAGATAGACAAGTCGCTGCCATCACAACTACCGCCCTGGTTCAGACCGATACCAGAGCAACACTGCCTCTACTTTACCCACCCTGGCGATCGCCGACGCATCCTGCCCCAAAAAAGCCGATATTGCCCACCTCAGCCGCCAAAAAGACGGCATTGACCAGCTAGCGAAACGTTACCATGGCACCAAATAGTGCTCGGGAGTACAGTTATGCCCGCGAAACTTGACCAGTCGCCGCTTCAGCGCCGTCGGCCTACCCTGGCAAGGTGGGCAATGGCGATCGCCGCTGGGGTTGCGATCGCCGGCTGCCGACCCAGCCCCGCGCCCCAAAGTGAAACTCTAAACCCTGCCCCAGCAACTCCCGCCGACTCTGCCCCTGAGACCCCAGCCGCACAGCCCACTAAAGTCCCGACTCCGACCCGAGCCGCCCCGTCAAACACTCCCACCGCCACCCTGCCCGATGCCCTAATCAGAGAATGGCAGCCCCTCAGCAACGTGCTGCTCGCCTTTGGCCCCATGACCCTAACCCCCGAGCAGGTGCAGTGGAGCAGCGGCCAGGTTAGCCCCTACACCCTGATCAGCACCGAGGGAGGCTATTTGCTGGAGCTAGAGGCCAGCCCCAGCTTTTATGACACTCAAAACCGCTACATCAAGCTCATTCCTAAAGCCGATGCCAATACAGCCGAGTCAATTGAAGTGGCCTTTTATCCTAATGCTGCCCAGCTTCAAAACGACGAATACATCATGTATGGCGGTTACTTTGCCGAGTAGTCATTCATTAGAGCAAAAAATAGGGCAGATGCACCCAATCTTTGCATCTGCCCTTTAGTTAATCATCTTCTCTACAGAAGAACCGTGAACCTTTACCCACCAAAATAGTCAGCTCTCAGCAGGAAATCAGCTTATTCCTCTTGGCGACCTCGATTTTCTAGAATCTCTTGCACCGACTCACTGGGGGTGTACTGGTACCCAAAGGTTGACTGGTCTGAGTCATCTAAAATCTGCGGCGTCAGCAGCACAATCAGCTCACGGCGCTGGTTATCGGTAACCGTACTGCGGAACAATGCCCCCAAGATCGGGATATCGCCCAGAATGGGAATTTTGTTGACGCTGTTGCGCTCCGACTCTTGAATGATGCCGGAAAGCAGCAGAGTTTGGCCATCGCGAATTCGCACCTGACCAGAGCTAATTTGGCGCTCTGACAGCAGGAAGAACGTGCCAGCGTTACTGGTAAAGCTGTCGGTCGGGGCTGAAATACTGGGAGCTACCGAGAGTGACACAAAGCCATTGTCATCGATGCGATCGACATCAATTTGCAAAATCAAGCCAGCCGGCTCAGTTTCAATATCCAGAGTGGTCAAGGTCCCCGTCTCAGTCACTTCAATGGTTTGCGTCAGCTCAGTCACCACATCTTGAGTCAGCTGAACCGTAGCCGTCTGCCCCTCTTGCACAATTAAAGTCGGGTCAGTAATAATCTTGCCGTTGCCGTTCTGCACCGTTCCCAGCAGCTGAGCCAAGAAATTGCCGGAGGTAGCATTGCCACCAGGGCCACCTAGCGGACGCGGTAGGATAGGCGTGCCCGTAGGAGTTGCCTGGTTTTCAGTGCTGGGTGTACCACCATCGCCAATATTGAGAATACCGAGACCGCCAGAGCTGAGCACCCCAAACAGCCCGTTCTGGAATGAGAAGCTGGTACCAAAGGCATCAAGAGAGTTGAGATCGATATCAATGACTCTGACGTTAACCGCCACCTGCCGTCTCCGCAGGTCAATGCGCGTGAGCTGCTCGGTAGCAATGGCGATCAGATCGGCTCGGCCAACCAGGGTCACTGAGTTAGTGCGCTCGTCGGCAACTACCTGCAACCCGCGAAGAATACCTTGGCTGTCTTCATAGTCAACCCGGCTTACCTCAATCTGCTCAACCGTTGAGGTCTGGGTTTCAGTAATCGGAGGGGTTCCCTCAGCGACGGTCACAGCATTGACGTTAGTGACTAGGCGCTCTCGGCTGACGGCGCTCTCGGCACCCAGTGCTACTAAGAAGTTGGTGGCCACAACGGCGTCAACTTGATTCAGTCGCAGGGTTCTAGCAGAGACGTTTTGGGCTGAGACTGGCAGAGTTGGGCCAACATAGACACTGCGACCTACCCGGTTAGCCTGCAAGCCAGTTACTCGCAAAACGTGGTTAAACACATCCTGCACAGATTCATTCTCAATATCTAGACTGACGGGTGGGCCATCGGCACTGGCACCTTCGGCCCCACCCTCAGTCCCTCCCCCAGCGGGAGTAAACACCAGGTTGAGGCCTGCTGCCCGCGCCAGCAGCGATAAAACCTCACGGGCCGGGGCGTCCCGTAGCAGCAGCTTGGGAATTCGCTCGTTGCTTCCCAAGTTGATGTTGTTAAAGGAGGGCACTCCCTCCGCTACGGCAATGTCGCCAATCGGAGGAGCTACAGCCCGGGGCAAAAAGGGAGGCGCTTGCTGCACTTGGGGGCGAGGCACAGGGGTGCCATCAATGGTGACTTCAGGGTTAGGCACCATTACATCGGGGCTAGCCGGGGTGGGCACCTCTGGGGCCGCTGCGGGAGCTGGTTCTGGGGCTGCTTGGGCTACTGTGGGGGGAGCAGCCGGAGCGGGTACGGTTTCGATTTCAGTAGGCACGGGAGTAGGAGCCTGAGCGGTTTCGCCATCGTTGCGAATCGACAGCACTACCTGATTATCGCTGGATTCTACTGCCCCGGTGGGGGGCTGGCTGGTGCCACTGACGGTGATGCGCACGCTGTTGGCGTCGAGGGGCACCACAGACACCTGACTGATGCCGGGGGCAGGGTTAGCTTGGGTAAAGCTGCCGCCGTTGGGCAGGTTAAGCTGGGCACGGGTAATATCGGCCTGTAGGGTGTTGCCCTGGCTCACTGTAAAAACGCTGCTGTTGTCGCCGCCTTGGGTGTCAAACACCAGGTCTAACCCCGTGGCGGTGGGGTTCAGACGGACATTAGTAATGCTGGTTACTGAGGCTAGGCCAGGCTGGGCCGCCAGGGCAACGAGGGTGCTGCCAAGTAAGAATGGTTGCAGGTTCATTAGACGGTTCACGGTTCACTCCTCCATCACAGATGCGGCCGGGCCGCGCGGGGTTTGATTGGGCTAGGTGGGTAGATCAGGCCACTGGGGTGGCAGTAGCAACGGGGCTTGAAGGGTTGGACTAGCCACCCTCAGGCGGAGGCGCACCTTCGACGGGGGTTTCACCCTCGGCGGGGGCGGGCGGCGGGGGCGGCTCAGGCGGCACGCTGGGGTCGCCAATGGGCACAAGCACTTCGAGGGTGAAGTCGGTGAGCAGCAGTCGGCTAATACCCAGCAGCTCCTCCTCGGTGGCGTCAGCTGGGGGCGGCGCAATACTCTGCTGCACATCTTTAATGATGATCAGCGGCTCTAAGCGCTCAATGTTGCGCATAATGCTGAGCGTCTGAGGGAACAGCGCCTGCATCGACACATCAACGGTGACGCGCTCTAGTTTGCCGTTGAGTTCTGGGGCACGATCAGTGACCGGCTCCGGTGGGCTGGGGTTAAACCGCAGCAACTCGGAAGAAAAGAGCTGTTTTTGTACCTGGGAAGTACCAGCAAACTGAGTCTTGACTCGCTGAAGTTGCTCTCGGGTAAGCCCCAAAGCAGCGAGCTGAGCATTGTCGAGGGTAGCTGGGTTGGCCCGCAGCACATCGGCGATCGCAGCGTTGCTGTTTTGAATCTGCTGGTTGATATCGAGCAGCAGGGTATCGAGGGTTTGGGAACCGCCCAACAGGCTGTAAACGCCCACCCGCTGCTCTAGGGCCGAGTTTAGCTCGGCCTGTAGCGCAGCGCGGTCTTGAAGACTGGCCCGCTGCTGGTCAACCTGAGCCTGCTTTTGGGCAACCTCGCCCTCTAGAGCAGTTTTTTGCTCCACTACGGGCTTGACCACAAAGTTGTACAGGGCAAAGGCGCCGATCAGGCCCAGCACTGCTAGGGCAATACCCTGTACCTTGGGAGTTAGCTCAATACCAAAGACTATGGGGTAAGGGGGGCCGACATCTAAGGCCTGATTATCGTCGGCGGGAAGGAAATCACCCGATGCGGTCATTCGATCACTCCTTTTTCTCTCAGGGCCTGAAGACGGGTTACTAAACCGACAGTCCCTTGGCGTTCAAGCTCATCTACCAGCTGGGATGCTGGGGTATCAGTAATATTGGCCCCGATGGTGTAGTCAATTAAAAAGTCAGGATCCCCCACGGGAGTGCCTGGGCAGCGGCCCTGGGTTTGGGGGTCGAGCAGAGTAGGTTGCTGCTGGGCCTGACTAATCGCTACGGTCTGGGACTGCAACAGGGGCGATCGCTGTAGCACCAGGGCAAAATCATTGATCTCGTCGTAGGAACAGGCCACACCATTGATGGAGATTCCTTCGGACGACTCTGGCGCAACGTTGGGATCGGTCTGCTCGGGGGTGACAGTCGTCTGGTCAAGGCTGACAATTTGAACGCGCGCTGGAGTGCGGGTGCGAATATCTTGCAGCAGCGCCGACCAAGGCAGAATCTCGTTGAAGACCGTCACAAAGGCGTTAATTTCAGACCGAACTAAGTCGATTTGCCCCTGAAGGCCACTGATCTCCTGGAGCTGACTTTGCAGCTGAGCCGTCTCGGCGTCGAGCGCAGCACTGCGGGTCCGAAGTTGCCTGACCTGACCTTGCGTCACAAAAAAGTAGCCGCCCACCAGTGCTAGAGGCACCACCGCCGCCGCCAACCCCAAATAGAGCGGCCTGCGATCGCCCGGGGTCACCCCGCCGCCACCCCGAGCCCGGGGCCTGGCCTCAAAGACGCGAACTTCGCGGTCCTTGAGAAAATTAATATCGAGACCGTACATAGCTACACCTCCCGCATGCCAAGACCAATTACCGTCGCCAACCCCGCCCGCTGACTCTCGGGAATATCCTCAGCCACCTCCAACGACAGCGCTGAGATCGGGTCGATTTGGC
This sequence comes from Leptolyngbya sp. FACHB-60, assembly GCF_014695775.1. GTDB lineage: Bacteria > Cyanobacteriota > Cyanobacteriia > Phormidesmidales > Phormidesmidaceae > Nodosilinea. Next base: position 193,572 of record NZ_JACJOX010000017.1, read on the forward strand.
TGGCGGGCAGACTCAGTCGCTGGGCCAGAAACTCGTCGAGCTGCCCAATGGAAGCCCCCGGTCCGGCCAGCAGCAGCTGTGCCACTTCCATGTCTTCGCCCTGGTTGAGGTAAAAGTCGATGGAGCGACGCAGCTCGTCAGACAGCTCGCCCAGCACCCGCAGCATGGCGGTGGTGCCAGGGTTGGTGTTACCCATCTGGGGCGCACCCACGGTATCCATAGTCTGAATCGGCACCGTCATGCCCTGGAGTAGCTCAGTGTTGCGAGAGGGAGGCAAATTCATGGCGCGGCTGAGGGCGCTCTGAATTTGAAAGGTGCCAATGGGTACGGTGCGTGAGAAGTGGGGCACCCCGTCAACCACAATGGAGATCTCGGTGTTTTCAAACTCGATGTCGACTACGGCGGCGGCCTCCTGGGGCGTAAACTGCCGCAGCTGCTCACGAATGGTGCGAATCAGGGCAAAGCTGGAGGTTTCGAGCACGTTGAGGGCTAGCCCCGCCTGCTGAAACACCTCAATGTAGGGGTCGGTGAGGTCTTTGCGCACCGCCACCAGCAGCACCTGCACCTTCTCAATGCCGTCTTCGTCAACAAAGTAGCCGAGCTTTTGATAGTCAACATCGGCCTCCTCGCGGGGGAAGGGCAGGTAGAGGCTGGCCTCCTGGTTGAGCACCATTTCGCGCAGCTCGTTGTCGTCGAGCTCGGCGGGCACGGGAATGACGCGGGTAATCGCTCGCCCTGGGATAGCAGTGGTGGCCTGCCTGACCTTGAGCTTGCTCTCAGTGAGCACCGTTTGAATGGCGTCGGCCATGGCGGCGGTGTCTAGAATTTGGCCTTCTTCGTAAATGCCCTCGGCCAGTTCTACCGAGGCTAGAGCTTCTAATTTAAGCGAGGTTCCCTGCTTTTTTAGGCGGGCCAAATTAACTCTTTCAGGGGTGAGCTCAATGCCAACTCCCTGAGGCTTGCGACTAAAAATGGCTTTGAGGCTATCCACGGTAGTATCCGAAAAACAGGTGGGTATATAGAAAACCTGCCCGGTCAAAGTGACAACCAAGCAGACCCAAACGAGCCCGTTTCTTCCTTCCCAAACAGCCATTTTCAGGCACTCGAGAAGAGATTCAGCGGCCCAGCAATTATCCCTGGGGGAAAAGTGCTAACGAATGGTACACAATTTAATTCAGATTTTCCACTTTTCTTTTTAAGCACTTTTTCTGGGTTAGGAGATAGCCGATGCTGTATCTCCTGCCCGCACACCCGATGGTCTCGCCGTTGCTCCTGAGGTAATGCCAAGCCAACTAAAGCTTGGTATCACCAGCGATGTTACACACAATTCTGAAAAGTGAGCACCTAATATTGAGAAACTATGGCCCTGTCGCTGTATTTCTTTACGCACTGTCTTTCTTACCCGCCTGGAGCAACTTGTTATGACTACTCCTCCATCACCCCTGGCACCCCTGGGCACCCCCTTGAGCAAAGAGGCCCAACGATTGCTGCTGCTAGGGTCGGGTGAGCTGGGTCGTGAGGTGGCCCTGGAGGCAGTGCGCCTGGGGCTGGAGGTAATTGCCGTCGATCGCTACGACCAGGCCCCAGCCATGACCGTGGCTCACCGCCGCCACGTGATTGACATGCTGGATGGCGGAGCGCTCCGCCAAGTCGTCGAGCAGGAGAAGCCATGGCTGATCGTGCCAGAGGTGGAGGCGATCGCCACCGAGACCCTAGTGGCGATGGAAGCCGAAGGCTGGCGGGTCATTCCCACCGCCCGCGCCACCCAGCTGACCATGAACCGTGAGGGCATTCGGCGGCTGGCCGCCGAAGAATTGGGGCTCAAGACCTCGCCTTTTCGCTTTGCGGGCACCGAGGCGGAGTACCTGGAGGCGATCAAAGCCATTGGCCTGCCCTGTGTGGTCAAGCCGATTATGAGTTCGTCGGGCAAAGGCCAGAGCACAGTGCGCCAAGAATCTGAGGTGTTGGCGGCGTGGAAGTATGCCGGGGAAGCGGGTCGGGGCAAGAGCGATCGCGTCATCGTTGAGGGCTTCGTGCCTTTCGACACCGAGATCACGCTGCTGACGGTGCGGGCGATCGACGGCACCCACTTTTGCCCCCCCATCGGCCACCGCCAAGAGGCGGGCGACTACCGTGAGTCGTGGCAGCCCTGTGCCCTGCACCCCGACACCCTGGCGGCCTGCCAGGAAATGGCCAAAGCGGTCACCGATGCCCTGGGCGGCTGGGGACTGTTTGGGGTCGAGCTATTTATTGCTGGAGAGGCAGATCAACCCCAGACCGTGTACTTCAGTGAGGTCAGCCCCCGCCCCCACGACACCGGCATGGTGACGATGGTGAGCCAGCACCAGTCAGAGTTTGAGCTGCACGTGCGAGCCATTATGGGCCTACCCATTGGCGAAATCACCTTGGTGCAGCCGGGAGCCTCGGCGGTGATTTTGGCCGAAGGCCAGAGCGACCATCCCCAATACTCTGGCTTGGACAAAGCCTTACAAGTGCCCATGAGCAAAGTGAGGCTGTTTGGCAAGCCTACCGCCCACCCTAACCGCCGCATGGGAGTAGCCCTGGCCCTAGGGAATACGGTGGAGGAGGCAAAGGAGCGGGCGATCGCCTGCGCCGAGCAGGTGCAGGTGATTCTATAAACCCCCGCCACAACCGCACAAATTAAGCGAAAATGAACACCCGTGACTGGGTGCACCCCTTTCGTACTTCGTTCTTCCTTCTTTTTTCGCCATGAGACTCCGCCCCTACGCCCGCTTTGGTCTGTTTGCCCTATTGGGTCTGATGATGAGCTGGCTAGTGGCCTGCGGTAGCGGACAGCCCAGCGCTACTGCCCCCGCCGAGGGCGGCAGTCAAGAAGTCGAGTTTTGGACGATGCAGCTCCAGCCCGACTTTACCGACTACTTCAACGGACTGATTGCCGACTACGAAGCGCAAAACCCCGACGTCACCGTGCGCTGGGTCGATGTGCCCTGGGCCGACATGCAGAGCAAAATTCTCACTGCTGTCACCGCTGGCACCGCTCCCGACGTGGTCAACCTCAACCCCGACTTTGCCGCCCAGCTAGCCAGCCGCAACGCCTGGCTGCCATTGGATGACAAAGTTTCTGCCGAGGCTAAGCAGGTCTATCTACCCAACATCTGGGAAGCTAACACCCTTAACGGCCAGAGCTTCGGCATTCCCTGGTATCTGACCACCAACGTCACCCTGCACAACCAGGCACTCTTGGATGAGGCCGGGGTAGCCCCGCCCACCACCTACGCTGAGCTGGCCGAAGTGGCCCGTCAGGTGAAAGAAAAAACCGGCAAATACGCCTACTTCACCACCTTTGTGCCCGAAGATTCTGCCGACGTGCTGCAATCTTTTGTGCAGATGGGGGTCGAGCTGGTGGATGACCAGGGCCAGGCCGCCTTCGACACCGATGCGGGCCGCGCCGTCTTCCAATACTGGACTGACCTCTACCAGGAAGAACTGCTGCCCCAGGAGGTGCTGACCCAGGGCCATCGCCGGGCGATCGAGCTGTTCCAAGCCGGGGAAGTGGCGCTGCTGTCCACCGGGGCAGAATTTTTTCCCACCATTGAGGCTAACGCCCCCGATGTTGCTGCCGTCACCGGCAGCGGCCCCCAGATCACCGGCGACACCGGCAAGACCAACGTTGCGGTGATGAATGTGGTGATTCCGGCCGGTACTGACGTTCCCGATGCGGCGCTGGATTTTGCGCTGTATGTCACCAACGACGCCAACCAGCTCAGCTTTGCCAAAGCCGCCAACGTCCTGCCTTCTACCACCGGGGCACTTGAGGATGGCTACTTTGCTGCTCAGGGGACTAAGGGCGTTGAGAAAGCGCGATCGGTCAGCGCCGAGCAGATGAACCAGGCTGAGGTGCTAATTCCCGCCATGGATGGGATTAAGGAACTGCAAGCGATCATCTACGACAACTTACAAGCGGCGATGCTGAGCCAAAAACCAGTAGACCAGGCAGTTAGTGATGCGGCAGCAGCCTGGAACGCTCGGTAGTGATGTCTCTGATCGGGAATGCTTCTGCCAAAGCTCAGCTAAATTTTGCTGTCTCCAGCTTCGGCAATTCGTCGCAGCGTTTTTTCACCGATCGCAGAATGCCTGGGATGATCCATTAGGCCAGTATCCAGCAGCACCACGCCAAAGAAAATGGCCCATCCTAGGGCTCGCTGTAGGGTGGCCTCAGAAATGGGACCATAGGCAGCGATCGCCGCTCGCCTAGCTGTTTCATCCTCAAACAACATCCACACCGCTGCTAAGTCAGTAGCGATATCGCCCGAGGTGATGTCGCCCCAGTCAATGATGCCGGTCAACACACCATCTTCAACCAGGATGTTGCGAGGGTGAAGATCGCCGTGAAGCCAAGTGGGCGGAGTATCGATTGGCACATTTAAGGCTGATTGCCACAGGATTTTGAGGGTGGGCGTGATCAGAGCGGTTTTAGTTTCTAGGCGCGCTAGGCGCGCTGCGATCGCCGCCGCCCGGTCTTTCAACGGCACGCCACGAAAGGGATTCCTGGGCGCATTGGCTGGTGCGGGGGTATGCAGGGCTCGAAGAAATTCCCCAAAGCGGTTTGCCTGCTCTGGATGGGGCGGATCTAGATCGGCGGGGCTGCCGTTGAGCCAGGGCAAAATGCTCCACCGCCAGGGATAGCCGAGGGCCGGGACGCCTATGCGGCAGGGAACGGGAACAGCGATCGGCAGTTGAGCGGCAAGGCGCGGCAACCAGGTTTGCTCATGCTCAATCAGGACAGCGGCGATCTGGCGGCGGGGAAGCCGTACCGAGAGGCGATTCGCGCAGCGTAAAGCCTGCGGCATCCCAGAAACGGGAACCGACTCGAAACGAGTATCCGTCCCGGAATCGCCCAGGCGAAACATGGCATTATCCCAACCCGCATCGACTAGCACAATGTCTAGGTGCACCAAATCGGGGTGCTGGTCTTGCAGCAACCGTCGAACAAGGATGTTGTCGATGAAGACTTCGGCGTCTGGTGTTTTAACTAAACGCCCAAAATCTTTTGGCGACATAGCTAGTCCCAACCTTAAAAGCCTGATGGCGTATGGGGTGCATGACAGTGAAGCAGCATTTGAATAGCTAGCCACCTGGCCACAGAACAGCCAAAAACATCCTGCGAATAATTATGACTTGAGCAGTTGATCTAGAATCGCTCGGGCCGGTTGGGCGCGCTCCAGCGCTCCTTGGTAGTCGCTGTAGAGCTTTAGCAACTTAGAGAGGCCGCTAATGCCGCCGCGCAGTTCCTCCAAATCGTCTCCCGATACCAGTTCGCCGTCGAGCAGCCGCACAATTAGCGGCTTGATGTCGCCCACATCCTGCCGGGCTTTTTGCAGTTTTTCGACAGTGCTCAGTAGAGTCTTAAGGTCTTTGAACAGGTCGTCAATTTGGTCATGATCAACCGCTTCAACAACGGTGTCTTCACCGTCGTCATTGACTGGAGCCGTATCGTCTAAATCTAGAGTGGTGGTGTCTGTCTCTGCCACTGCGCCGTTACCTTTTGCCTTTGCCATTGAGCTGTCTCCGTAGAAACCATGAATGGGGAGAGTATAGTCTAACGTGGTTCAAAAGTACTACAAATCAATTCGCTGCTTTTCTTGAGTTTTACCACGCTCACCCTTCTGGAGCACATTAAGTTGCGCGAACAGACAGTTCTCTAAGGGCAAAACCTGACCCAGTGCAGCATGCCTTTACTCAAACACAATTGTTTCCTGCTTCTGAAGCTGCTTTTTCTCTCGGGGGGTAAGCTTGCGACGGCGGCTGGCCTCTTCTAGACGCTGCTGCAACCGCTCTTTTTGGTCAATTTCGGGCAGCTTGAGCACAATACCCGCTGCCAGCCAGTAATACACATTTACCGGATCTACATCAAGCGGGTAGTAGTAGGGAAAGATGCTGATAAATAGCACAAACACCCACATAGATGCACCGTAGCCCCGCAGGTTAGGGTCTTTAATCGAGCGGTAGGCTTTGAAGGTGGCAAAAGTGAGGGTGAGGTAGACTGCCAGAGTGGCCAGCAGCCCCAAAGGACCGATTTCGTACATGAGCTTGGGGTGGTAGGTTTCGACCAGCTCGGTTTTGCCAAAGATGCGGGCGGCGTTAGTGGCGCGACCTACTCCTCGGCCTAAGATGCCTTCCTGCTGTTTTTGAGCCCACTGAAACTGTTGCACAATAAACTCGTGGGGCGGCGAGGCACTCCAGCGGCTTTCGAAGCTGGCCCACCGTTCATTAACCACCGCTGGGTTTTGAGCCACAAACACGCTCAAGATCAGCGCCAGACCAATGCCAATTGGCAAAAATCGCCTCAGGTTGGCCACCTGCCCCGTGAGCACCAGCAGGCCCACAATGGTGACAGGTACCAGAGCTAGAGCGATGCGCTGACCAGAGACCACCGCCATTACCCCTACCGCCGCTAGCGACCCCAAACCCACGATGCGCCACAGGGGACTGCGATCGCTAAACGCCGTGCCAAAGGCAAAAAATCCGCTCGAAATCAAAAACCAGCCCCACTGCCACGGGGCGTTAAAGGTGCCGGGCAGACGAATTTGCCCCTGTGCCGGGGTATACAGCAGCGACCCACCCACGAAACAGCGGGCTTCCAGCGATGCTTTAAACAGGTCTTCGCCCTCGCCGATGGTGCCCTGGCAAATGCCCAGCCGCAGCATCATGTATTGAATGAAGCCTAGGCCGCAGCAGACCAAAATCAGCACCACTTGCAGGCGCAGGAGAAAGTAGATGTCTTCGCGATCGCGCAGCAAATAGTAAATGCACGGAATAATCAGCACGTAGCCGATCAGCACCTTCAGGCCCAGCACCCCAATCAAAATCGGCACCTCGCCCCCAGCCGCATCGAGCTGCTGCCCGCCGTTGACCACCAGCAAGGTCAGCCCGCTTAACCCCAACAGTGTCAGCAGCGGAAGTTTGATCATTTGAGGAATAATCAGCGGCTGCCGGGTGCGGCGACAAAACTGAATTACCCCAAGCAGCGCTGGAATGTAGATGGCATCTTTAGCCAGCTGCAAAATGCCGCTGCCCCCCAAGGCGTAGGTGACGGTGCCGCTAAAGGGCACGTAGATAATCAGCCCGTAGATCGCCTGGCGGGGATATTTGAAGGAGAGGGCGAGACAGGCGATCGCCACCACCGCCGCCAGGGCCAGCTTGGGTTCGCCCAGCAGCGCCAGTAAAATCCCGATCAGTCCGGCCACAAACAGCGTCGCTGATAAGTACTGAATCAGTTCTTTGCGCGCCTTTTGGGCATGGCGCTTCTTCGCCCGCTCTTCTTTGCGGCTGAGGGGAGGCACTTGATCCGCCTTATCCTGTTTGCCCTTGTCTCGCTGCCGGGGTCGCGTCGCGTTTACCTGAGTCTGGGGATTATCTACCACGGCACGATCCCATGGGGCTTGCACTGTCAGGGTAGCCTCTAGCTCGACGCTTTGAGCAGCACGCACCCTATCGCCACACATTCCATCACAACCAGCGGAACCCAGATGCTACATCTGGGTTCCGCTCGCTACTTTTTTAGGGCTGCATGACTGGTCGAGTTCCAGACCTAAAGTTCAAACCTAGAACTTACGACTCAAACCCAAAATCCCAGACAATCGGCTCCCAACCATAGGCATCGCCCTGGGCGCGCACATGGCCGAGGCCGGGGAAGGGCATGTGGGGCACCAGCAGTTTGCGGCGATCGCCCACGACGGTCTCTAGCAGCTGTTTCCGCGTGGCTACACCCTGGCTGGGGTCGGTGTCAAACGCCACCTCCCAGTCGGGGTTTTCTAAGTTGAGGGGATCGCTAAAGAACACATCCCCCGTGGCCAGCAAGCTGTCGTCGCCAGAGGTGATCAGGTAAGAGGCTTGCCCAGGGGTGTGGCCCACCGAAGGCACCGACACAACGCCGGGAATGATCTCATCGCCCAGAGCAAAGCGAGTGGTGCGATCGCCGATCGCGCCTAGCCATTCCTGCGCCACTGCCACCGTAGTCGCCTGGGTGTCTGCATCCACCAGCGAGTTAGGCATTTCCACTGTCGGGGCAGTCCAGAAGTCCCACTCGGTCTCTGAGATGTAGTAGCTGGCATTGGCAAATACCGGGTTGCCGCTGACGTCGAGAATGCCGCCGATGTGGTCGGGGTGGGCATGTGTCAAAATGATGGTGTCAATGGTGTCTAGGGTAATGCCCGACGCTTCCAGGTTGCTGGTCAGATAGCCCACGGTAGGGCCAAAGGTATTGCCCGCCCCGGTGTCGATCAGCACCCGGTGCTCATCGGTCTCCAGGTACAGCACATTGAGGTGGGCCAAGACATTGTCAGTCGGCAAAAAGTTGTCGGCTAGGGCGGCGGCGGCGGCCTCTGGGTCAGCATTGGGCACAAAGAAGCCGACCGGGAAAGTCAGTATGCCGTCGCTCATCACCATGGCTTTGTAGTCGCCCACGGCGAAGCGGTAGGCCGTGGCATTGGTGGGGGTGGCCCGCTCGACAGCGGGTTCGTCTTGGGCCAGGACAATCGAGGACGGCAAGGGCAGCCCGCCCAGCCAGAGGGAAAAGCCGAGGGTCACCGTGGCGATGAGAGCCATCAGTCCCCATCGCTTTCGGCCCCACTGCGTTGAACGCTTTGCAGCAGTTAAGAAATTGGGCACGTATCGTCTCCTCAATACAAGGTCAGGCTTCTATCGGGGAATTCCCCCATATCCTCACCTATGGTAGAGCAGGAGGTTTGCCGCTGCAGACCGCTGGATTAGGATGGAACCAGCGATCGCCCCAGAGATCTCTACTCGCTGCCCACCTCGCCAGAAGAGAGCGCCCATGCCACCGCTCACCATCAGAATTACGTATCCAATAACGTAGGATAGCCGTCCCGGCTGTCCATGGTCAGGCAAGATGCCTAACCCACAAAACTTGAGTTTTATTGAATCCTCATTCCTTTTCGTCACTCAAATATTGCCCTAAATATTATGTTTCAGGCGACTCGGCGGCGACTGGCGCTTTGGTATACGGCAGTGACGGCAGTGCTGCTGCTGCTGTTTGCCAGCGGGTTTTATCTCTACGTGCGCACCACCCTGGTTGAGCGGGTGGATGACACGCTCAACCATGTAGTGGAGATTGTGGAGCGATCGCTGGTCATAGAACCCGATGCCACCGGGGATCACATCTTTGCCACCGTCGATACCAATAGTCCACCGCTGCGGGTCAACGTAGAAGCCAGCTTTCGCGACAACGCCCAGGCCGTCGAAGACGACCACATCGACCTAGAGTGGTTTGGCCCCAGCGGCCAGCTGCTGTGGTCAACCTTTGCAGACCTACAGCCCGTGCCCCTGCATGTCAACCCAGCGGGGGAAACGGTGCGGGTAGGGCAAGAGACCTTCTTTCGCCAGATTACCGAGCGGGTGCAGGTCGATGGCCAGGTGCTGGGCTACTTACGGGTCAGCCACCCGTGGTTTGAGGTAACGAAACCCAGCCGCAGACTGATTGTAGATTTGGCCCTGGGCACCAGCCTGATGGTGGGGGCGGTGGCGGCGATCGGCTGGCTGCTGTCAGGGATCGCCATGGCCCCGGTGCGCGACTCGTATCAGCAGCTCAAGCAGTTTACCGCCGATGCCTCCCACGAGTTGCGCAACCCGATCGCCGTGATTCAGACCAATGCCCAAGTGGCGTTGTCAGACCCCAACCCCGATGTGGAGATTCAGCAGAAGCAATTTCAGGTGATCGAGCGGCTGACCCGGCGGCTGGGGCGGCTAGTGGATGACCTGCTGTTTCTCGCCCGTCAGGAGAGCGGGCTCATTGCCTTCACCCCCGCTTCGCTCAGCCTGGCTGGGCTGCTGGAGGACGTGCTGGAGGAGCAGCAGGTGATGGCTACCGAGCGCCAGATCGCGCTGCGAGTGAATGTGGCGGAAGCCACTGCTGGCAAACCACGCTCTAAAAACCCAGCGTTACTGGCAGCTCCCCCCACTGCCAGTTCCACGATTTTGGGTGATCCCGGCCAGCTCACCCGGTTGTTCACCAATCTGATCAGCAATGCGGTGCAGTACACCCCCAGTGGCGGCACTGTGACGGTAAACGTAAAGCCCATCAAGCATCAGGGACAGTCAGGAGTTCAAGTAACCGTGCAGGACACAGGGATTGGTATGGATAGCGAGGCCATCACCCACGCCTTCGATCGCTTTTACCGGGCCGATCCCTCGCGGTTGCGCAGTGGGGAGCAGGGGACGGGGCTGGGACTGGCGATCGCAAAGGTAATCGTTGATACGCACAGAGGGCACATCCACCTCGATAGCCAGCTTGGCCAGGGAACCACAGTCACCGTCGTGCTACCCCAGGGGGGATTGGGCGGATAGAATGACCTCGATCATCTACAAACAGCCTCAACCAGGCGACGAATACTCGATCAGTGGATGCCTGTGGGCGGCTGCCGATCTGTGGGAACTCACCGACGGCACCCCCGACAGTGTGGCTGAGTGGCTTCAACTCTGCCATCCAGAGGAGTTGAGAGAGCGAATATTAAGCGGCCAAAAAACGCGAGTTGCCACCTGGAATGGGGTAGTTGTTGGCTTTATTGCCTTTAAGCGCGGCAATCATCTGTCGTTGTTATTCGTCCGCAGAGAATTCTCTGGGCAGGGCATTGGCCGAGCGCTGTTTCATCAATGCGTTTTTGACTTAGACACAGTCACGGTCAACGCCGCTGAAGCCGCAGTGGGCTTTTATCAAAAGATAGGGTTTAGGCCCCAGGGCGATCGCTTCTTGAAGCATGGAATATGGGGCATACCCATGGTCTGGATTAACCCTGCCGCAAGTCCCTAGGGGAAGCCTTGTCCAAGTTCACCACGCTTCTTCCCTCTTGAGGTGGATGGGCCAATCGCCTGGTTGCCATAATTTTGAACCTAGGGAATGCTTCTTAACCCCATTTGAAAAACATCAACGGAGGTTAAGCGCAACCGACGGTTTTTCAAAAGCGGGTTAAAATCAGCAAAGCTATAATCACCGGGTAGACCACTCAGCGATTGCGTCAGTCGCCCCCTAGTGCCCAATGCTGCCACTGCTGTCAATCGCTCCCAGGTGAGCCCCACGGCATTTATTCCGGCCTTTTAGCATTTTACCAATCTGCCGCATCGTCCCCAGGGCAATGATCCCCGGCCCCAAGCTTTTTCTAAAACCCAATCTCTGGTTGCGGCTCGGCTAACGTTAAGCCGGCCGCTGCGCTCAGGATTTTCTCAATTCCTCACCCATTTTTCTCCTATGGCTGATTCACTCCAGCATTCGGCATTGCAGGCTGCTCCTGCGGCCCCCACGGCCTATGATGGCCCCCACGATGGACTGATCCCCGCTGTTAGCACGGGGGTTTTTGTTTGCGTACACGGGCACTTTTACCAGCCGCCCCGCGAAAATCCCTACCTGGATGCGATCGAGAAGCAGCCCAGTGCAGCCCCCTTCCACAACTGGAATGAGCGCATTCACCACGAGTGCTACCGGCCCAACGCTTACGCCCGCATTCTCAACAATCGTGGCGAGGTGGTGCGCATTGTCAACACCTTTGAATACATCAGCTTCAACATTGGCCCCACCCTGATGAGCTGGATGGAGCGCCACGACCTGGAAACCTACCAGCGCATCATCGACGCCGATCGCAACAGCTGTGCAAGGTTGAGCGGCCACGGCAATGCGATCGCCCAGGTCTATAACCACATCATTCTGCCCCTGGCCAACCCGCGCGACAAAGTCACCCAGGTGCACTGGGGCATTGAAGACTTTCGCCGCCGCTTTGGCCGCCAGCCTGAGGGCATTTGGCTGGCTGAAACTGCCATTGATTACCCCACCCTAGACGTGCTCCACGCCGAGGGGATCAAGTTCACGATTTTGGCTCCGTCGCAGGTGCAGCGCTGCCGCCCGATGGTCAGCTACAACGGCGAACGCGACACCTGGCAAGAAGTCGGCGGCGGTCAGATTGATCCCAGCCGTCCCTACCGCTGCTTTCTCAAGCATGCCGACGGCAGCCCCGACCCCAGCCGCTACATCGATATCTTCTTCTACGACGGCCCGATCTCCCGCGACATGGGCTTTAACGACGTGCTGAGTTCATCCCAGCATTTTGTCGGGCGCATTGGCCAGGCCATCCACGGGGATCACCGGCCCTTTCAGCTGATTTCGGTGGCTACCGACGGCGAAACCTTTGGCCACCACCGGGGCGGGGCTGAAAAAGCCCTCGCCTACGCCCTTACCGAAGAATTCCCTCGCCAGGGCTGGACGGTGACCAACTACGCCCACTACCTGGCTACCCACCCGCCCACCTGGGAAGCTGAACTGAAGCCCGTCACCGCCTGGAGCTGCTCCCACGGTGTCGATCGCTGGCAGGATGACTGCGGCTGTGGCGGTGGCGGCGAATGGCATCAGCAGTGGCGTCGTCCCCTGCGCGACACCCTTGACTGGCTGCGCGATCAACTCGTTGCCGTCTATGAAGCGCATGGCTCTGACCTGCTGCGCGATCCCTGGGCGGCGCGCAATGCCTACGTGGCGGTGATGGGCGATCGCAGCCCTGACAACCTTGACGCTTTCTTTGCCACCCACCAAAGCCGCAAACTCTCGGCGATCGAGCGGGTCACCACCCTGCAACTGCTCGAAATGCAGCGCCACGCCCTGTTTATGTACACCAGCTGCGGCTGGTTCTTTGAAGAGCTCTCGCGCCCCGAGGGAACCCAAATTCTGCGCTACGCCGCCCGTGCCATGGAGCTAGCGGGCGAAGTCTCGGGGATCGCTTTGGAAGCCGATTTTGTGAAGCGCCTGGGTCTCGCCCCCAGCAACATTAGCGAATTTGTCCATGGGTCTGGCGTCTACGAGGCCCTGGTGAAGCCCTCCCGCATTTCGCTGGAGCAGGTGGTAGCCCACTACGCCATGGGGTCACTGTTTACCGATTACCACCGCGAACAGACCGTCTACTGCTATACCGTCGAGCAGCACGACTATCGCCGCCAGCGCATGGGGCCCATTTCCCTCGCGGTGGGCCTGGTCGAGATCACCTCCACCATCACCCGCGAAAGTATCAGCCTTGCCTTTGCCGTGGTTCACCTGGGCGGCTGGGATTTCCACTGCGGAATCAAGGGAGTGCGATCGCGCCTCGATTACACCCAGGCCAAAGCTGCCGTGTTTGAAAGCCTCAGCCAGGCCAGTGCCGCCCAGGTGATTCTTGCTATCAACAGCGCCTTTGGCCCCCACACCTACGGCCTGCAAGACCTGTTTGCTGAAGAGCGCCACCGCATGATGGGCCTGCTCTCCCAAGACACCCTGCTGCGCCTTGACCAGCTCTACGCCCAGGTCTACCGCGACAATTACGGTGTGCTACGCGCCTTCCACCGCGACGGCCTGCCCGTGCCTAAGGAACTGCAAGTGGCGGCAGACATCGCCCTCAGCCACCGGGCGATGGAGGTGCTGCAATCTCTTGAACGCGAGACCAGCGACCCCACCGCCAGCCCCCTGCGCCAGGGGAGCGACTATTTGAATGAACTGGAGGCGATCGCCACCGAAGCCAGCACCTGCAATGCCTCGCTGTCGCTAGCGGCGGCCAAGCCCATGCTGGAGCGGCTGATCGGGCGATCGGTCTGGCAAATTCTCAACCAGGAACCCACAGAATCCCTTGCCGCCGATGTGGATTGGCTGGGGCGACTGGTCAATCTAGGTCAGCAGCTTAACCTGGGTCTTTCCCTAGAGCGACCTCAGGAGTTGTACTACCAGCACCTCAACCGCCAGGTGTTTGCCCTGCTCAAGCAGGCAGCGGTGTCTAGAAAGCCTCTCGGCCAAGATAGCCGCGCCCAGGTCAACGACATCCTCCGCCTCGGTGAATACCTATCAATGGACGTGGGAGCCGTGCTGAAAGCGCTGGATCACCTCGATCCCGGTCGGCCTGCATAAAAAGGCCGACATCAATATGAGCGGCCAAGACTCAACCAATACCTCTCGTACTAATTGGGCGGCACTAGAGACAATGGAGGATGAAGGGATTGACTATTCCGACATTCCTCCTTTGACGGGAAAGTTCTTTGATAAGCACTACCAAATTTTGACCGTCCGTTTGTATTTGAATTGTTATGGGGCGCTACTGCAACGCACCTTCTTAACAACTTGACGAATTGCATCAATGACTAGTTCTGGTTTATCGAGGTGGATTGCATGTCCACTTTCATGGGCAATAATGTGAACGCCTTGGGACGACTCATTGGCTAGATCTGCATGTAATACTTGCAGTTTATCAACTACCTCTTGGGTTATGTCAAAATCTGGTTTTCCAGCTGACAAAACAATGAGAGGAATATCAGGAAACGATTTTGTCTGGCGTACCTGTTCGACTTGGTGCATGCTGGCTGATACCGCAGCCGACTCCTGAGCAAAGGTTTTCCCAAACTGGGTTTGAGAATAGAGTGCTTTGGCACGAGATCGCATTGAAGATGGGAATTTTTGGAATAAACCAGCCGCCATCGGCAAAGAATCAAGGGCGATGAGCAAACGAAGCAGACCAGTACGTCCCATTATTGGCACTACGTAGGTTAACAGTCCTTCAAGTCGTTTGTTCAATTCAACCCATTCGACTGGTGTGTCTTCATACATTCGCTCATGAGCGACATCCACTAAAACCATCCCAACCACCTCTTCGGGATAGTGATAGGCAAATAAGCGAGTGAATAAACCACTTAAAGACATTCCCACTAAGACATAAGGTGGTTCAATTTCAACCTCTCCTAAAAGTTGCCGCAACTCACTAACGACTTGCTCAGCGGTACGCGGTTCTGAACTTACATCACTCCAGCCATAGCCTGCTCGATCGTAGGTCAAGATTCTCGTAAATTTGGCAACTTCAGGCTGTACTGATTGCCAATCTAGGTGAGTACCTCCGGTTCCACTATCTATAATGACTGTTGGGAGACCTTCACCCATCATTTGATAGTGCCAGTTCTTACCGTTGATTTGAACTACTTTTCCAGGTGGCAGAAACCTTCGGCGATCGCGACTTGTGGCAAGTGCTTGATAAATTGCTCCAAACCCAACTACTCCAATCACCACCCCAATGGGTACAACAAGCCATAGCATCTGGTTAATTCCCAAACTTACATACGTTTACGCTTTTCCACAGATTGCTTTCTAACTACGCCCAAGAGATAACTTGAGCCACATAACAACTCATTATGCCGACAGCTTCCGTATAACTCCCCTCAGGAACGTAATTACATAGATAATCCTTAAAAGGGTAAGTTGGGTGGGAGCAGCTTTACTCTCAACAACCTTACCTCCAACTAATCTGCTGGAATGTGGCTAGAGAACACATAGATTCGCTGGCTCTCTAGACTGCCGCAGAGGTCGGAGGGCTTGACGGTTTCAGGGGTTGGCACCGCATCGTGGTGAAAGACTTGGCGATCGAGGCCGACCTGCAAGCCGCTGAAGGGATCGCTGCCGCTAGAGATTAAGAAAGCGAGCTGGTCGATTTCGGGCCAGGCGGCGAGTTTGTCGAGCAGGGTGGCGATCGCATTCATCTGCGGCTGCTCACAGTCGTGGTACCAGGCTTCGGCCCCTTCGACCGGCAGGGTATCTAACCCCAAGTTCACAATCAGATCGGGCTGGCTAAATAGCGCTGCCGCTACCGGGCGGGCTTCCTCTTGCAGCATGAGTCCTTGGCTATGGGCCAGCTCGCGCAGGTGCTCTAGCTTTTGGTAACGCTCCTGCACCGGCAGATCGCCGCTGCGCCAGTGGATCGCCACCGTGGCCAGGTAAGTCTGCACCAGTAGGTGGCCCAGCTTTTGGGCCTTAGTGGCCAGGTAGCTTGAGTTGTGGTCGGTAGCTTCAATGATTAGCGGCACCCGGTTCACCATATCCAGGCCATAGCCCTTGATGCCGGCAATTTTGCGGGGGTTGTTGGTAATCAGGCAAAACTTCTGCACACCGATGTCGTTGAGAATCTGCGCGCCGATGCCGTAATTGCGCTGGTCTACCGGCAGGCCCAGTTTTTCGTTGGCCTCTACGGTGTCGAGACCCATATCTTGCAGAGAATAGGCTTTGAGCTTGTTGACCAGGCCAATGCCGCGCCCCTCTTGGCGCAGGTAAACCACCACGCCGCGCCCGGCAGCATCAATCATTTTTAGCGCCGCCTGAAGCTGCATGCGGCAGTCGCAGCGCAAAGAGCCAAAGGCATCGCCGGTCAGGCATTCGGAGTGGACGCGCACCATCACCGACTGGTCAGCAAAGGCGGCGGGGTCGCCTTTGACCATAGCCACATGCTCTGAGCCGTCGAGCAGGTTGCGGTAGGCGTAGATGGCAAAGTCGCCAAACTGAGTGGGCATTTTCGCCACCGCCTCGCGCTGCACAAAGCGCTCGTGTTGCAGGCGATAGTGAATTAAATCGGCGATGCTGATCAGCTTGAGGCCAAAGGTTTTGGCGTACTTGACCAGCTCTGGCAGCCGAGCCATGGAGCCGTCAGGATTCTGAATTTCGCAGATCACCCCGGCGGGGTAGAGCCCCGCCAGCCGAGCCAGATCGACCCCGGCTTCGGTATGACCGGCCCGTTTGAGCACGCCGCCTTCCTTGGCCCGCAGCGGAAAGATGTGCCCCGGACGACGCAGATCTTGGGGGCGAGCATTGGGGTTGATGGCGACTTGAATGGTGCGGGCACGATCGTCGGCGGAAATGCCCGTGGTGACGCCCCAACTCAAGGCGGCATCGATGCTGACGGTGAAGGCGGTTTGCTCGTTCTCGTCTTCAAAGGCGCTGGGGCTGACCATCAGTGGAAGATCCAGTTGATCGAGCCGTTCGCCGGTCATGGCCAAGCAGATCAGCCCCCGCGCTTCCACCGCCATAAAGTTAATATTGTCGGGAGTGGCAAACTGGGCCGCGCAGATCACGTCCCCTTCGTTCTCGCGGTTTTCGTCATCGACCACCACGATCGACTTACCGGCGGCCAGGTCGTGGAGTGCCGACTCGATGGAGTCAAACTGAAAACCGGGCGGCAGTTCAAGCTCGGCGAGGGAGGGTTTGGGGGCTTGAGACATCTCCGCTTCTGGGTTGGGCACGGTAGGGCGAACCTGTAGAAAGTACGATTACTTCTAAAATTCTAGCTTTATGGCCTACGCTTCACCGGCAGAATAGCTACATCCTTTGATGGGCAGCGACTTCGCTAACCCCGGCATGAGACAACAAGCCCACGGCAGCATCCCAAGCCACCATGTTGAATTGAGATTACTGGTTTACTATTACAGTGCTGATCTAAAGGGAAGGGGCTAACCGGGTTAGCGATCGCCCCCCACAGCTGCCCTACTCCCTTACATCCCTCAACCTAGCCAGCCCCAGAACCATGAGCGAGTCACCCGTCGGAAAAATCAAAGTCGGCATTGTGGGCGCGTCGGGCTATGGAGGGGTACAGCTGGTGCGGCTACTCACTCAACACCCCGGAGTAGAGCTAGTTTACTTGGGAGGTGACAGCAGCGCTGGGCAGCCCTACACCGATATCTATCCTCACCTAGCCGGCTCCGTCAATTTGACGATAGAAGCTGTGGATTTGGGCGAAATTGCCCAGCGTTGCCAGGTAGTGTTTCTGTCGCTACCCAACGGGCTGGCTTACACCATGGCCCCGACACTACTAGAGCGGGGCTGCCGGGTGCTCGACCTCTCGGCCGACTACCGCTTTGAGAATTTGAACACCTACCAGTCGTGGTACGGGGGCGATCGCACCGACCAGGGCATTGCGGGCGAAGCCGTGTACGGGCTGCCCGAGCTATTTCGCGATCGCATTCGCAACGCCCGCCTGGTAGGCTGCCCCGGCTGCTACCCCACCGCCAGCCTGCTCGGCATTGCCCCGCTGCTCAAGCAGGGCCTCGCCCAGCCCGAGACTCTCATTATCGATGCCAAGTCTGGCACCTCTGGCGGTGGTCGAGTGGCCAAAACCAGCATGTTGCTCTCCGAGGCGAGCAACTCCTTGGGAGCCTACGGCGTTGCCCGCCACCGTCACACTCCCGAAATTGAAGCAATATGTACGGGTTTGGCCAGCCAAGAAGTGATGGTGCAGTTTACACCCCACATCATTCCTATGGTGCGGGGCATTTTGGCCACCATCTACGCTACCCTACGCGACCCCGGCCTGGTGCGCGACGATCTGCTCACTATCTACAGCGCCTTCTACCGCTCGTCCCCCTGGGTGACAGTGCTGCCCAGCGGCACCTACCCCCAAACCAAGTGGGCCTGGGGCACCAACCGCTGCTACATCGGCCTCGAAACCGATGCCCGCACCGGCCGGGTAGTTGTCATGTCAGCGATCGACAACTTGATGAAAGGCCAGGCTTCTCAAGCCGTGCAGTGCTTCAACCTGATGATGGGCCTCGAAGAAGGTCTTGGTCTACCGACCACTACCTTTTATCCCTAAGTTGGCCTTTGTCCAGCACTACTTGTGGGCCTCCCGTCTTTTCCAGACATCACGGGATGGCCCTGAATATGTTAAAGTCCCTCGCCCCATCTTCGACACCTGGACCGAGTTACTCTGCCATGCCGCTTAATTGGATAAAGTCGACTTAGTTGTCAGGGACTATCAAGGAGGTTTAATGCTTGTTTAGAGGGCTGTCAGATTGTCGACTTTTGCTCTAGCTGCCTCTGCTACGACTTCAATCAACTGAATTGGATCAATGGGTTTAGAGAGGAATTCTTGGAAGCCACCTGAGAGTGCTTGATTTCGATCTTCTGGCTTGGCATAGGCCGTTAGGGCGATCGCCGGGATTGTCCTCTCCCGTTTTTGTTCAACCATCCGAACTCGTTGCAGTAGTTCATAACCATTTTCGTTGGGCATGGCAATGTCACTCAACAACACATCGGGGTGCGAGTGTTGGAGGTAATCTATTACCTCTTGCCCACTCGCCACCGCCGTGACTTGAGCACCCGCTAGCTCCAGCGCGGTCACTAGATAGTTTCGGTTATCAACATTGTCATCTACCACCAAAACAGAGATATTCTCTAGGGCTAAATCGCTAGGCAATGACTCCGGGTTTGGCATCTCAGCAGATGGGTCAAGTTGGGTTGGAGTGTGCAACGGCAGAACGATAGTAAAGGTCGTGCCTTTGTCCTTGCCCTCGCTGGCAGCGTCAATTTTGCCGCCGTGAAGCTCAACGAGTTGGCGGACGATCGCCAATCCTAGCCCTAACCCATCATGAGAACGGGTAGAAGACGAATCTGCTTGGCGAAAGTATTCAAAAATCTGAGGTAGAAAATCAGAATCAATGCCGACTCCGGTGTCAGTTACAGTGATTTGGGCAAATGCAGCGTTTGGCAAGAGGTGTTGAGCTGTTCGTTCTGACTCTTGGTTTTTGCTCATTATCCACAACTCATTCCCCATGATTCGCTTTAACCCCACCTCAACCTGCCCACTTTCTGGCGTAAATTTAATGGCGTTTGAGAGTAAATTGCGAAGGATTTGCTGTAGGCGCTGCATGTCGCCGCTAACAATGCAGCGATCGGACGTAAACTCACTCGTCAGCTGAATACCTTTTTCGTTGGCGGCAGGACGAATGGACTCCAGTTCGTTTGAAATTACATTGAGCAAGTTGATCGGGTGTTGATGAATTTTCACTTTGCCGCTGGTAAGACGGGCGACATCCAAGATGTCATCAATGAGTTGCGCCTGAGATAGGGCATTGCGATTAATAGTTTCGAGCGCGCGGCTCGCCGTGCTCTCGTCAAGTTTGCCTGCTATCAATAGTTGTGACCAGCCTAAAATCGCGTTGAGCGGGGTTCGTAGTTCATGGGAAACGATCGCCATGAATTCATCTTTCATGCGGTTGGCAGATTCTGCTTGTTGACGAGCAAACTGTTCCTGGATAATCTCGACCTTCTGCATGGCTAATTCTGCTGATTGCCGCTGGATCTCCTGGGTCTTTTTGAACAATTCAACAAATACAAAGACTTTGGAAATGAGAATTTCGGGGTTAATCGGTTTGAGTAAATAATCCACTGCTCCCAACGCGTAGCCCTTCATCTGCAACTGATCGTCGGTGCTAAAAGCGGTGACGAAGATGATTGGTGTATGCTCCGATCGCTCTCGCTGCCGAATGATGGATGCGGTTTCAAATCCATCCATTCCTGGCATTTCCACATCTAACAGAATCGCAGCAAAATCCTGATTTAGCAGACACCGAAGCGCTTCTTTTCCGGATTGAGCTTTCACGAGGTTCTGCCCCAGTTTGCACAAGATCTCTTCTAGGGCGATCAAGTTTTCTACGCGATCGTCAACCAGAAGAATGTTGGCTTTGAGTTCAGAGGGCATGGTGTGGAGAATTGAAGGACGGAGAGGATGCACTGCCAAGCAAAGTATGAATTGAGGGTGAGAGCAGCCCAGTTCTCACCCTTTAGCACCTAGTCTCTAGATCGGGAGAGCCAGACTCGTAGTAGTGACAGCAGTTGCTCCATTTCGACCGGTTTAGTAATGTAATCGGTTGCACCGGCTTCCAGACATTTTTCGCGATCGCCTTTCATGGCTTTGGCAGTGAGGGCAATCATCGGCAGATCGGCAAACTGACTAATCTGTCGGATTGCCCCCATGGTTTCGTAACCGTCCATTCCAGGCATCATAATATCCATCAGTACCACATCAATATCAGGATTTGCCTGCAAAATATTGATGCCATCTCTGCCGCTTTCGGCGTAGAGAACCTGCATTTGCTCACGTTCTAACAGGCCGGTAAGGGCAAAGATGTTGCGAACGTCATCATCTACAATCAACACTTTTTTGTCTACCAGAATCGGATCGTTCCGCCGTATTTGTTCTAACATCAACCGTTGCTGATCGGGTAAGTTTGCCTGAATCCGATGGAGGAACAAACTCGTTTCGTCGAGCAGGCGTTCGGGCGATCGCGCATCCTTTATGATCAAGATGTCGGACAGGCGGTGCAGTTCTGTTTCTTCCTGAGCGGTTAGATCTTTGCCCGTGTAGACGATGATCGGCAGGCGACCTAAGTTCGGTTCGCGTCTGATTTGTTCGAGTAGCTCAAAATCCTTAACATCGGGCAGCAGCAGATCGAGGACTACACAATCAAACTGTTTCGCGCGAATAGCGGCTATGGTTTCAGCAGCGGTTGAAACTGCCGTGATGCTGACATCGCTATCTCCAATCAAATCGACGATGCTTTGGCGTTGCTGGTCGTCGTCTTCTACCACTAACAAGTTCTTGACTAACCGTCCTACAAACTCTTTCATGCTTGCCAGGGCATTGAGCAGAGATTCACTGCTGACGGGTTTTTGGAGGTAGGCGATCGCGCCCTGCCGCAAACTGCGGGATTGCCCATCTTCCACGGTCATAATGTGAACCGGAATGTGGCGGGTGGCAGAGTCGTGCTTGAGGTAGTTCAGCACGGTCCAACCGTCCAAAACAGGTAACCGGATGTCAAGCATGATGGCAGAGGGTTGAAAGTCTCGCGCCATCTGTAGTCCCACATCTCCCCGTGTGGCAACTAAGCCTTTGAAGCCGTGCTCCCGCGACAGATCGAGCAAGATGCGTGCGAAGTTAACGTCATCTTCGATGATTAGCAAAGAGCGATCGTCGGGTTGGATTGAAACGCGATCGTCTTCTAGCGTTGGATCAACGGAAAAGGTACCGACTTGAGTGGCGGTGACAGGAATAGCGGCTCGGATTCCCCCTGACGGGGTGGGTGACGCGACTTCGGTGGGGCGCAGGGCTATCGTCGAGCTCACCGAGTGAGCCGTGGAGCTATTGGGAATTGGCGCTCTGCGGGTTTCTACCGGAATGGTTCTCTGGATCTCCCTACCGTCCCGTCTGCCTGTCTCCCCGTTCTCTTGGCGCTCCACATAGGTCAAGGGCAAATATAGGGTAAACGTACTGCCCTGACCCAGTTCGCTCGTCAGGCGAATTTCACCTCCCAAAAGTTGGGCGATTTCTCGGCTAATCGACAAGCCTAAACCGGTGCCACCATAGCGGCGGCTCGTTGTCCCATCTTCTTGCTGGAAGGCTTCAAAAATAATCTGCTGTTTCTCTGGAGCGATGCCGATGCCCGTATCGGTCACCGCAAAGGCAATCACCTGATCCGCCTGATTTAATCTAGCTTTCTCTGAACTCCAGCCTTGGGTGACGATGCTGATTTCTAACTCTACTTGTCCCCGCTCTGTGAACTTGAAGGCGTTTGCCAGCAGGTTTTTCAACACCTGTTGCAGCCGCTTGGCATCGGTGTAAAGGGTGCGTGGCAGTTGCTCGCTGAAGCGCATGCGAAAATCGAGTTTGCGATCGACGGCAACCTGACGGAAGGTACGCTCTAGATGCACTTGCAGATCGGCAAACAGGATAGGCTCGGCATTCACTGAAATTGTGCCGGATTCGATCTTCGCCAGATCGAGGATGTCGTTAATCAACCCTAGCAAGTCATTGCCGGCAGAGTAGATGGTCTGAGAATATTCGACCTGTTTGTGGGTTAAGTTGTTCTCAGTGTTGTCGGACAGGAGTCGCGCCAAAATCAGCAAGCTGTTAAGCGGAGTTCGGAGTTCGTGAGACATGTTTGCCAGAAACTCAGATTTGTATTTAGAAGTTAGCGCTAGCTGTTCAGCTTTTTCTTCTAAAGACAATCGCGCCTGCTCGATTTCGCGGTTTTTACGCTCTACTTCGCTGTTCTGCGTCGCTAATAGTTCGGCTTTTTCTTGCAGTTCTTCGTTGGTCCGTTGCAGTTGCTCTTGCTGACTCTTGAGTAAGTCTTCTGACGCTTTCAAGGATTGCGCCTGTTGCTCCAAACGACGGTTGGTGTCGGTGAGTTCAGTTTGTTGACCTTGCATTTCTTCCGCCAGAGATTGGGACTGTTTCAGCAGTTCCTCAGTTCGCATACTGGCGGCGATCGTGTTGAGGACGATCGCGATACTTTCAGTCAATTGGTCGAAGAAGGTGAGGTGAATTTCATTAAAGCGGTTGAAGGAAGCTAGTTCGACTACTGCCGTCACCTGCCCCTCAAACAGAACGGGCAGGACGACGACGTTCATCGGTGAAGCCTCACCCAGCCCAGAGTTGATTTTGATGTAGTCCTGAGGCACCTCAGTGACCAGAATTCGCTCTTTCTCCAGGGCACATTGTCCGACCAATCCTTCGCCGAGATAGAAGCGATTTGCTAGATTCTTGCGCTCTCGATAGGCGTAGGTACTGAGCAATTTCAGGAACGGTGGATGTATCTCGCTAGTTTCCAGCAGATAGAATACGCCGTGTTGGGCGGATACCAGAGGAGCCAGTTCGGACAAGATCAGCTTGGAAACCGTTTCCAGGTCGCGCTGTCCCTGCAACATCCGCGTAAATTTTGCCAGATTGGTTTTGAGCCAGTCTTGCTCGATGTTTTTCTGGGTGGTTTCGCGCAGGTTGGCGATCATCTGGTTGACGTTATCTTTCAGGATGGCAACTTCGCCCTGCGCCTCAACCGCAATCACCCGCGTCAAATCGCCCTTGGTCACGGCGGTTGCCACTTCGGCGATCGCTCGTACCTGGGTCGTCAGGTTTGCCGCCAATTCGTTTACGTTGTCGGTCAGATCACGCCAGGTGCCTGATGCACCCGGCACTTTCGCCTGACCACCTAATTTTCCTTCGATCCCTACTTCCCGCGCTACGGTTGTCACCTGGTCGGCGAAGGTTGCCAGAGTGTCGATCATCTCGTTGATCGTGTCTGCCAGGGTTTCAATTTCCCCTTTGGCATCCAGCATCAACTTCTGTTTTAGGTTGCCGTTGGCTACGGCAGTCACGACTTTAGCGATGCCTCGGACCTGCGCCGTCAGGTTGCCAGCCATCGAGTTTACATTATCTGTCAGATCTTTCCAGATGCCCGCTACGCCAATCACCTGTGCTTGACCGCCCAGTTTTCCTTCAGTTCCCACCTCCCGCGCCACCCGCGTTACCTCGGAGGCAAAGGAACTCAGTTGATCCACCATCGTGTTGACGGTGTTTTTCAGTTCAAAAATCTCACCGCGCACATCTACGGTAATTTTCTTGGACAGGTCGCCGTTGGCGATCGCGGTCGAGACCTCGGCAATGTTCCGCACCTGCGCCGTCAGATTGCCTGCCATCGAGTTTACCGAATCGGTCAAATCCTTCCAGGTTCCGGCAACGCCGCGCACCTCTGCCTGTACGCCCAGTTTTCCTTCGGTTCCTACTTCCCGCGCCACCCGCGTTACTTCCGAGGCGAAGGAGTTGAGTTGATCCACCATGATGTTAATGGTGCTTTTCAGGTCGAGAATTTCACCTTTTACGTCTACCGTGATTTTCTTAGAGAGATCGCCGTTCGCCACTGCCGTTGTCACTTCGGCAATGTTCCGCACCTGCGCCGTCAAACTACCGGCCATGAAGTTTACCGAGTCGGTCAGATCTTTCCAGGTGCCAGCCACGCCGCCCACTTCTGCCTGTACGCCCAACTTCCCTTCAGCGCCCACTTCCCGCGCCACCCGCGTTACTTCCGAGGCAAAGGAATTTAACTGATCCACCATCGTATTAACGGTGTTTTTCAGTTCCAAAATTTCGCCCTTGACATCCACCGTAATTTTCTTCGACAAGTCGCCATTTGCCACGGCAGTCGTCACTGTGGCAATGTTCCGCACCTGCGCCGTCAAACTGCCTGCCATGAAGTTTACGGAATCGGTTAAATCTTTCCAGGTGCCGGCAACGCCGCGAACATCAGCCTGCACACCCAGCTTGCCTTCGGCTCCCACTTCTCGGGCTACCCGCGTTACCTCCGAGGCAAAGGAGCTGAGTTGGTCCACCATGATGTTGATGGTGTTTTTCAGTTCCAAAATTTCACCTTTCACCTGCACAGTAATCTTTTTGGACAGGTCACCGTTGGCGATCGCCGTTGCCACGTCAGCAATGTTTCGCACCTGCCCGGTGAGGTTGCCTGCCATCAGGTTCACGTTGTCCGTCAGGTCTTTCCAGGTGCCGGCAACCCCTTTTACTTCCGCCTGCACGCCCAACTTACCTTCGGTTCCCACTTCCCGCGCCACCCGCGTCACCTCAGAAGCAAAGGAATTCAACTGATCCACCATTGTGTTGACGGTGTTTTTCAGCTCCAGAATCTCACCTTTTACATCGACCGTGATTTTGCGGGATAAGTCACCGTTGGCGATCGCCGTTGCCACTTCGGCAATATTTCGCACCTGTCCAGTCAAGTTACCCGCCATGAAATTTACCGAGTCGGTCAAGTCTTTCCAGGTGCCAGCCACGCCGCGCACCTCTGCCTGTCCGCCCAACTTACCCTCAGCGCCCACTTCTCGCGCTACCCGGGTTACTTCCGAAGCAAAGGAGTTGAGTTGATCCACCATTGTGTTGATGGTGCTTTTTAGGTCGAGAATCTCACCTTTGACATCGACCGTAATTTTCTTGGACAAATCACCGTTCGCCACGGCCGTTGTCACTTCGGCAATGTTCCGCACCTGCGCCGTCAGGTTGCCTGCCATTGAGTTCACGGAGTCCGTCAAATCCTTCCAGGTGCCAGCCACACCAGGAACTTGCGCCTGTACACCCAGTTTTCCTTCGGTGCCCACTTCCCGCGCCACCCGCGTTACCTCAGAGGCAAAGGAGTTGAGTTGATCCACCATGATGTTGATGGTGCTTTTTAGGTCCAGAATTTCGCCTTTGACATCGACCGTAATTTTCTTGGATAGGTCGCCATTGGCCACAGCGGTCGTCACTTCGGCAATATTCCTTACCTGCGCCGTCAGGTTCCCCGCCATTGAGTTGACGTTATCGGTCAAATCTTTCCAGGTGCCGGCAACCCCTTTTACTTCTGCCTGCACGCCCAACTTGCCTTCGGTTCCCACTTCCCGCGCGACCCGCGTCACCTCAGAAGCAAAGGACTGAAGCTGGGACACCATTGTGTTAACGATCTGTGCCGTTTGCAGAAACTCCCCTTGCAGCGATCGCCCTTCAATCTCCGTTGCGATCGCTTGCGACAGGTCACCATTCGCCACAGATCGGATCACCCGTGTAATCGCCGCCATTGGCTGCACTAGATCCACAATCAGCGTGTTGATTGACCCTTCACAGGCTTTCCACGATCCTTTTGCTCCACCCAACGAAGCCCGTTCATTCGTCTTACCCTCTTTCCCCACCACTCCGCTGATCCGCTCTAGCTCCGTCGCGATCTGCTCGTTCTTGTCAATGATGTCATTGAGCGTATCGGCAACTTTCCCTGCGATACCCGTCTGATCAAGCGGCATTCGCACTGAAAAATTTCCTTTCTTCACTTCAGTCAAAACTTTAAGCAGTTGCTTCAGGTCGAAGCTATCGGTCTCAGCGAGGGTTTGAGCGGTTGTCATAAACTTCTACGGCTGCTTTTGGTAGGGATGGTGATAAAGGATTGACGCTTGAGCCAGTGAGGTAGTAAGTTTCTGCAGCGAAAGGTTTTTCAAGGACAAACATACCCCCCCTACGGATCATCTACCGCAAAGGATAGAATCGGCTTCATACCTTGGACGGAGGACTAAATTTTCATAGATCAGTCCAAAGAGAGGTGTCAATACAGCAGTTTTAGCCCAACTTAGGTAAGTTAGCTATATGCTTAGATTTGCACAATAGTTGCTTGCTGGCTGTATAGCGGGTAGTTGGCAATGGATGTGCTCACATTGCCGGCTGTCAGTTGCCTAGTGCCTATACCAGCCCTTCTACTATCTCATCTTCTAACACGCAATTCCCTTGGACGATCAATCCTTACTTAACGAATCGAGTCAGTCGGGAATCAATTTACCTCAACTGGTTGAGGCGGCAGTTCAAGCTGTAACAAAAGTCGGTGAAAGCCGAGACTTAGAGACTGCCTTAGCCATTCGAGATGAAATCCGGCGTTTACCGGACGAGCTAGTGACAGAGATTTTGAATCAACTGATTCTGAGATTGATTTTTATTGATCCGTTACTGTGTCGTTGGTTTGTGCTAGATGTGTTTTTGCATGACGCTGATCCAGATGCAAAAGCCGATGTCACCGAGCGAATTAATGTATTAATGGCAGATTTGCGATCGCAGCAAAAATGATTTTCCGTACATAGTCTAAGTTTTTTTTGCTTATTAAAGGTTGTGAGTGAGTCATCAATACAGGATGTTTTGGATCAAACAGATTGATTCATATCCATCCGTTCAAGATACTTTTGTCCCCACTTACACAGTTACCTTGCTTGACAAGCCTCATCCAAGTCCAGAAGTGAAGTTTTTTGCCGGCAAAAAACTTCACTTCTGGACTTGGTATATAAGCAGGTCTTTACAGGTATAGAAAGCCGATTATTGTGATAAAAGATTAAGCAGACTTGACATTTAAGGGCTGAGTAGAGTGACTATTTTTTCTTCCCCTATCCTCTAAGCCAATGACGACGTTATGCGCCAATTCTGCTTCACATTTAAACATTTGCCTCACCAGTTCATCGCGCTTGAGATGCTGCCATTCCCCTTCAATGGGACTCATCTCTGAAAAATAGGCGAACAAGAAAAACACATAGAGTCCCTGAACTTTCCACTCGGTAGGTGCGATCCTCGTCTGCCGCCAGCAAGACTCGCAGTCGCATCCCCATGACGCCCCCTTGTCAGCCAAGCGATCGGTTACAAACAAACATATCTCGATATTCTCAGCACGGGCTATTTAACTAACATGCTTGAGCAATTCCAGCCTAGGAGGCGTGAAACCCTAAGAACGTGGTGACGCTCCAAACCCTTGGGGCTAGCATTATCGGTGAAGCAAGTAGGACTACAAGCATTGCATCCAGCGGGAGCTTGCGTTTACCGTCTAGGCTCGCCTAATCCGTCCAAACCACGTGCCGTTCTGACTTAGTGCGATAGCCCGTTTGCTCCTGAATGACTCGACCAGCCTGGGCTGGGTCAAAGTAGCGATCAAAATCGGCCCTCAGTCGGGCGTGGGTTACCTCGGCTTGGTCAAGCTCGCGGTGCACCACCTCTAGCTGCTGCACCTGAGCTTGGAGATAGGGCACCAAACGCGCCAGCGACACAGCCGCTACCAGCATTAAAAAACAGTTCACCCCTAGCCGAGCGCTCAGCTCAAACACTGGGGTGTGGCGAGCTAAACGCCGCAAAGGGTCTGCCCGCCGCTGTCCTCGTCGCCGCTGAGCAGGCATTCGATTTACAGAAGACGTAGGCAGCGGGCTACGAGATCGGGAACGGCGCATAGGGTAGGTGCTATAAGCTGGCCTTTATTATGCCTGAGAATAATCAGAATAAACGCCATCTGCCCTTAGAAGTAAGCGTTTTATCCCTAAGCAATTGCAAATCTCCAACCTCGGTTAGAAACTCCGCTTCGAATTGACTTTAAACATATAAGCATTACGAAAAACCAGAAGTTGAGTTTGGGGTTAAGGCATAATGAAGGGACTGGATTTCCTATCCTATGCCCCGACGCATTTTTATTGGCGATATTCACGGTCACTTCGACGGTCTTCAACGGCTGTGGGATGCGATCGCCCCAGAACCCGACGATAAAGTCTACTTTGTCGGCGATCTCATCGATCGCGGCCCTAAGAGCGCTGACGTAGTCGACTTTGTGCGTCGCAACGCCGCTGGCTGCGTACGGGGCAACCACGAGCAGCTAATTCTCGACACCTTTGTCGACGGCAAAATCAATCCTCCCACCCTCCAGGGCTGGATCTTTAGCGGTGGTCAGGCCACCCTATCGAGCTACCACGGCTCTGCCGCCACCCTTGAAGACCACCTCGACTGGCTGCGCGAGCTGCCCCTATACATTGACCTAGGCGATCTGTGGCTGGTGCATGCCGGAGTCAACCCCATGCTGCCCATCGCCGAACAGAGCAGCTACGAAATGTGCTGGATCCGTGAAACCTTTCACAGCAGCCTGACGCCCTTTTTCTCCGACAAGCTGATCATTACTGGCCACACCATCACCTTTACCTTCCCCGGCGTAGACCCCGGCCAAATCGTTGCTGGGCGCGGCTGGATCGATATTGATACCGGCGTTTACCATCCCCGCAGCGGCTGGCTCACTGCCCTCGACTGGGATAACCAGATCGTCTATCAGGTTAATGTGTTTGAGCCGATTGAACGGGTGCGATCGTGCGCCGAAGCAATTACCTACCTAGACCCCACGTTGATCAAAAAACGTCCCCGCGACATGGTCAGCCGCGCCGCATTTTAGCCCGCCGCACCTTAGATAAACACTGCACGATCTCAACGGCACTCAGAACGGAAAGAATGCTATGGGTAGATTTTCTGCTGAGGCGAGATCTACGCTTTTATTTCAGAGTTCAGTTTTGGCTGGGGCAACTAAAATACTGAGTTAAGTTGGCAGCGAAATAAAGCGGCTGTGGTCAGATCTACACTTGTGGCCGAGCATAGCTTTCGTCGTTACCATTGGGCATTGAGTTCCAGTTGGCCCTAGGAGAATGCGTTGTGTTTACTGGCCTAGACCTGGTTGTAATATTGCTGGTGTTTTTCGCGTTCTTTTACGCCACAGGCTCCAGCAAAAACTCGGAGTTTAAGCTGGAGCCACTGACGCTACTGCTGGTAACAATTGTGGTGGGGATGATAGCAGTTTCGCTTTTGAGGCGCTGAACTGACCAGGGACCCTCAAGCGGAGAAAGCTATAGAAAGATTGACAGGGGCCGCAGAAAACTGGCCAGACTGTTATAGGCATCTTGGATGCGCTCGCCCTCCAGCACCACTTCTTCGGTGGGGTACTTTTGCAGCACCTCTAGCAGGGTGATATGGCTATCGTCGCTGGCCGACAGCACCAGGGCCGATCGCAGCGCCTGGCGATTGGCCTCGCCTTTACCCGTATGGATAGAGTCGCCAAGCTGATCGAGAGCCCACTCCCCAGGGCCGCTGTTGAGGGAGCGATCGAGTATGACCGAGTTGACGGGCAGAGGACGAGTCAGCAGCGATCGCAGCTCTGCTGGGTTCTGCCCCGCTTGGTTGAGCAGCCCGTCGAGCGACCCAGAGGAGTCACCGGTTTCGGCTAGGGCAGTCAACAGCGCCACAGGCACCGTGCGGCTAAACCCCCGATAGTTGAGGCGCACCGACTCAGCCGCCCCCGCTGGAGCGACTAGGGCACCTAGGCCCAAGCTGGTTAACGCTACTGCCGTTAAGACTTGACGGGTTCGATGTTGCATCGTGACCTCCTACCGATTTATCTGCTAACGTCACGGCTTTCTAAAAGGTTGCGGCCCTGACGCATGTGATTAGTATAACGAGGCTGACTGAGTCGCCCAGGAAACCTGTGACGACTAGCAATCTGGCCCGTAGTGCTGATCTACTAATCTCAGCTACTTAATTGCGTATTGAGAAAACAGCAGAAGCGATGCAGTAAATAGAGCCTTTCTTAGCATTAAGCACTCTTTTCTATTTTCAGGGATGTCGTATTAGCATCGTCAACAATTACGCTCAATTTTCTTCTAAATACTTAACTAATCGTTTTTTACTGCCCACAGGAGAAAGTCCTGCTAATTCTGCGGCTTCAGCACCATAAGGATTACTTGAATAGCCAAATGAAAACCACAAATCATGCCCCTGACCTGTCAACAGGTCAATTGTTTTGCTCCCACGGCCAATAAAAAGTTCTTTCAGCCTATTACGAATATTGTTCGCTTTTCCAACATAGACAGATAGATCTTCCGCAGTTTCGTCGTAGATGGCGTAGATGCCCTCTATCTCTGGTACTGAGTTTATATAAATACTGGCAAAAGGTTTGACTTCACTTCCTCCCATCGTCTTCTCCTGATATGCCATATAAAACTTATCTATTGACGTCAGAAAGGATTGGCTAAAATCGCATTTAATTTATCCAATCTTTTGGGCATAGACTCATAAAATATATTTCTGACCATCACCTCTGCACTATGGTCAAGGGTTCGTAGAATTTCAATGGTCACAACTTAGCTCGGTTTCAAAGGGCAGATTGACCATGGATGGTGAACACCACTGAGATTGATTTCATCATTCCTTGCCAGAGGCTATGTCGTTTGATCGTCAAAAGGCATTGATGCTAACGCCATCGGCTCGCCTCTGTAAAACTTACCTTCCTAGAGAAAGCCAGGCATCTCATTATGGTTGGCAAACATACTGAGCCATGTCTCTACGGTTGATTCAGTATATTTGCGATTGTTTGGTAATTTTTCGTCAGTGAATTAGCGATCGCGCCGTAGGATAAACGGAATTGAACCAAGAGATCAACTAGTCGCTAGGGCTGATGAGCAAAAGGCGCGATCGGTTAAAAGCATCACCAAAGGGGCTAAAGCTGCTTGAAGACAGTATTCATCAACGGGGATGGGGGCGGCAATCGGCGGCTTGGTACGATCGCGCCCATGTTTCCCTAGCTACCCTGCGGCGGTTTTGGCAGCGGATTCCGATTAGTGCCGATGCTTTTAAGGCTATTTGTGAGACGGCCCAGGTCGATTGGCAGCAGGTGGCCGATCGCACTCCACCCATGGCAGAGCCAGCACTCTCTGACAATTACTACAGCGAAGTCTGGGTTGGGCGGGCCGCCCTGCTCGATGAGCTAGTGGAGCGCAGCCAAACGCCCTGTCGTCTACTGCTGATCACGGGCATGACCGGGATCGGCAAAACGGCTTTGGTCAATCAGTTGCGTCAACGGTTAGCAACGGTTTTGCCCAACCAGCGCTGCATCACTTTTGATGGTCGCGATCAAACCAGCTTTAGCCAGATCGCCCCCTCCCTGAGCGACAGTGATGGGGAAACTTCCTCGCTCTTACCGGAGGAAAGAGTGAGTACGGTGGTGAACCAATTGGCCAGTCAGCCCAGCCTGCTGGTGCTAGACGGGTTAGAAGCCACACTTCAGGGCAATGAAGAAACCGGCTGGAGCGAGTTTAAGGACATCGAGTGGAAGCAGTTTTTCCACCGCCTGTTGGCGGCTCAGGCGTGCAAGAGTGTGGTGCTGGTGGCAACGCAGGAGTTTCCGGTAGAGCTGCGATCGCTGGGCAGCCGCTATCAACCTATCTGGCACTGCGCTTCTCTAAAAGGGTTAGCACCCCCCGAGCAAATGCTGTTATTTGAGCAACTGGGGCTAGAACTTGAGGCAGATAGCCTGACGCAAGACCGGCTCCGCCGGATTGGAGCGGCCTACGAGGGCCACCCCCTCACCCTACAAATCATCGCGGGGGAAATTCTCAACGCTCCCTTTAACGGCAACTGCACCGATTACTGGAGCACCTATGGCCAAGAGATTGAGCGGCTAGAGCAAGTCGCCCAAGCCCTGCCTGTGGAGGGAGAAAACGATCAGCTAAGGCTGGATTCCTATACCCGGCATTTGCGGCAAATTGTGCGCCAGCGCGTTGAAGCCAGCTTTGACCGCCTGCGGCAAGATGTGCCGCTAGCCTACTGGCTGCTCTGTCTAGGGTCGGTCTACCGTCGTCCGGTGGTAGAGGCCTTTTGGCTAAATCTGTTAGCCCCTCTGCAACCCAATCTCGACCAGCAGCAGCTCATGGTAGACGCGCTGCTCGATCGCTACTTGGTGGAAGACCTCGTAGAGCAAGGCCAGATACACCTGCGCCAGCACAACTTGATCCGCAGCACTGCCCTGAGCCACCTGCGCCACCTGAGAACCCGCCATGACAACCCTGCCAGCCCCTGAGTACAGCTTTCTAGAGGCTGTGCCCCTAGAAAGCTTAATTGCCAGCACCTTGGGAGGCGATCTGGCTACATTGTGGCCCAGACAGTTAGCCGATCTGCCAGTTGTGGATCTTTCATCGCCCTGGGTGTATGCCCACTACGTGGCGATCGCGCAGTGGCTGAGTCACTACGAACCTTATAGCCAGGCCCCTTTAGACCAGGTGCGGGGCTGGCTAGAGGCGTTTTATCACGCCTGTGAGGCAGAGTTGTGGCCGATCGCTCAGGCGATCGCCACAGCTTCCGTCAGCGATGGCATCGCTCTTTACCGGCAGTTGGGGCTGTGGGGGCACCGCCGTGAACAGGTTGAGCTGTGTGAGGCTCTGTTAGACCGGGTAGGTCAAGGTTTGCAAACCGAGCTACGGCAGCTGGCCGGAGACTGCTGGCAGCAGTTGGGAGCTTACGACAAAGCCAGACACCACTACGAAGTTCTGTTAGCAGAAAGTCGAACCCAACCCAATCTGCGGCTGGAGGTAGAGGCCCGCCGTAGTCTGGTCGATTTGGAGATGGAATGTTTGCGCTATCGCCCTGTCATCAAAGAGCTAGAAGCGATATTACCCCTGGCCCAAACCTTGGCGGCCTGGGAAACAACGGCCAAAGTTTTGCAACAGCTAGCCCTGGCTTATGGCTACACCGGGCAGATGAGACGCAGTCTTGAAGCTCTGCAAGAGTCTTTAGCCCTGGCCCAAACCCATCGGCTTCCAGCCCAAGAAACGGCTACGCTATACCATTTTGCCAGGGTGTACGAATGGCGTGGCGAGCCGGCGAAAGCATTGCCTTACCTCAACCGCTGCTTAGTGTTGAGCCAAAACCAAAACGATCTAATTCTGCAAGCCGGTACCCTAGTAGGGCTTTGTCGGTGTTCTTTTCTAAACCATGATTTAGCGGCGGCGATCGCCTACGGGCAACAAAGTCTTACCCTCTCTCGCGAAATCCACAGCTATAGCCGAGAATTCATCACCCTTAACGATCTGGGAGTGATTTATGCCTACGGTCTGGGCGATTTTGCTGAGGCCATGACCTATTTCAAACAGGCGGAAAACATGGCCCGACGCATTGGGGAAGGGAATGGCGCGATCGCGATTGTCACGGCTCACCAGGCCTACTGCTACGCCGCGCTGGGCCAAGCCAGCCTGGCTCAGCAGGCCAGCCAGCTGGCCTTGTCCAAATTAGAAGACGAAGAGCTCGAAGCGTATATCAAGGCGATCGTCTACGCCTGTCTGGCCAAAGTGCACTGGGAGCAGCGCAATTACAAAAAAGCTCTAGTGTTGGTTTACCGAGCATTGCGCCTATCGCCCCCGTGGGAGACCGCCAATAGTCGTTTGCTGTTCCACAAGTTTTTGGAAACCCTAGCCCGCCCCTTAGAAAAATGGCGATCGATCGGGGTTGCACTACCAAAAAAGAGGCAAAAGTAAGGTGGATAACCGTTGAAACTCCTGCTCATGAACGTTAGGGCTGGCGAAAAAGTAGCCAACCGCCTACGGTCAGGATATAGCCCGTCCCTACTAGGGCAATCGTTCCAAATGGTAGGCCAAGGTCGTAGAGGGTGCCACCAACCACCAACCCCAGGCTGACGGCAAGATTAGAGACTGATACCAAAAAGGCATAGGTAAGACCCTCGGCCAGGGGTGGGCAGGCGGGCACAACTCGCCCAAATAACCCTAGAAATCCAACGATCCCCAGCAGACCGCGCAGCAGGTAAACCCCATAGGCCGAATTCACATCGTGCATGAAAGCCAGGCTGAAAGTGGCACCCGCCTGGCCGATTACAGCTAGGCTCAGCTGCGGCAGCTGCG
This sequence comes from Leptolyngbya sp. FACHB-60, assembly GCF_014695775.1. Classification (GTDB taxonomy): domain Bacteria; phylum Cyanobacteriota; class Cyanobacteriia; order Phormidesmidales; family Phormidesmidaceae; genus Nodosilinea. The sequence goes on from NZ_JACJOX010000017.1 coordinate 227,983, forward strand.
GCGCACACCAGGCCCATAGCCCAAACCCCAGCGCCCCCAGTGCTGTGCCCACCGCCTCCACCGCCTTAAGTTGGCCAATTACCCCATTGTCAAAGCCCAGCTCCTGGGCCTGATAGAGGTAATCTACCGGCAGCGGACTGATCTGTAGTACTACCACCAGACCAATTACCCGACGCAGATCAGATTGTCTCAAAGCTTGGCGAAACTGTTGCCAACTGGCCTTCAGACGTTGGGTAGCATTGGGTTCTTCAGGCAGCTTCCAGACCACCAGCACCAAAGCGGCCCCAGGCAGCAGGGTACTCAGCCAAAAAGCTGTGGGTAGGGCAACGTGGTCGGCCAACCATCCCCCAGCCAAAAACATCGCCACCGCCGTGCTACCCCACCCCGCCCACTGAGCCGCCTGATACAGGTTTGCCCGCTGGCGCTGCTGCCCCTCTACAACCATTAACCGATCAGCTAGCACATCCGAGACGGCCACCGCCGTAGAAATGATGCCGATGCCGACTAGCAGCTCTACAGCGGTGGGCTGCGGTACCAGGCCCAATACCCCAAACGCCACGATCACCAGGCCGTAGCACAGGCTCAGATAGCTTTTAACCCGGTATTTCACCAGCGCTACACCATCGGCTAGCAGCGCCCATAGCGGCTTAGTAAACCAGGGCAGCAGCACCGCAGCCTGGAAACTAGCCAGCTGTGTCGCTGAAAAGCCCAGGGAATCCGTCAGATAGGCAGCTACAGGTAAGTAAGCCAGCCCTGGATTGCTGCTGGCTGCCTGCACGGCATACAGCAGCGTCATGAACCCCACCAGCGAGCGTTCTCTAAGGCGATGGGGCGTAGCTGGTGTTGCTATGGGCGATCGCATTGGTCGTCAGGTTTAGTGCAGCTAATATTAATGCCGCTCAACGGTTAGACCTTCCCCCAAGTCGATCCTTACCATCTGTTTGTGCTGGAGTGCTGAGGGAGTAGCAAAAGCGATCAGCACGGGAAATGGTGGACCCATAGAGCACCGGCTGCTGGTTCCGGGTGTAGGCCGTGTAACGATACACCATCAGGGCGTGGCCCAAGGGTACCTCCAGGTAGCCGCTGAGGTCGTAGTCGGCGTGGGTGCATTCAATTACGCCATCTAGGCGTTCGATGGGAATACCATTTTGAGCCAGGGTTGGAAAACTCATCTGCTGTTCGAGCAAGGGGGCCAACCGTTTGCCCAGATCAGCAATCAGGTACGACAGATCCACCGCTCCAGCGGCCCCATCCATGCGAAAGAGTTTTTTTTGCTGATAAACCTCAGATTTCGGAGAAATGCCCAGCACCGCAGCTACCTCGGCTGGGGCCGGAGTGGGCTCAAATGTCAGGTTTTCAAAGGAGAAGGCGATCCCTTGACGGGCCATATCTTGCTCTAGAAACACTAGCGGGCTAGAGAGAGAATAGGTGACCTTTTTTTGCGGCGTGACAAAGACACCCTTGCCTCGGTAGGCGATCGCCAACCCCTGACTGACCAAATTTGCCACCGCCTGGCGGGCCGTAATGCGGCTGACGCTAAAGGTTTCCATCAGCTGGTGCTCGCTGGGCAGGCGATCGCCAGACTTGTACTCCCCCACCTCAATCTGGTGGCGCAGCTTTTCAGAAATGCTGATGTGTAGCGGAGCAGCCATGGTCAGGGAACCATCATTGACGGGTGGACAGACATTCTTCAAGACGGCTTGGTCACCCCAAATAATTATGCTAAGCTCACTTGTTATAACAAGTTGAAAGAGGGTCAGTGTGCTGGCCGATTTAGTCAGCGGGTTGTTATGGAAAAAGTAGTTTGAGCGCTTGGGCGTTTCGCAACCAAGCTACTTCCCATTTTCTGATTATCCGACGTTGCCCAAACATTTTCTACCAGAACGTTAACCATGCTTACGAATACTACACCTGCTGTCGAATCCAGACCATTGCCCCGTCAACCGCGCCAGATTTTATCGGCGGCGGCCTTGGCCACCCTCAACCAGCGATCGAACTGGGCTGGGGGCAGTCAGTTTTTGGGCCACTTGGCAGTGACGGCCGTTAGCGGCTACCTTTGGGCCACCGCTCCCCTAGGGCTAGCGCTGCCCGCCTTGATAGTCTACGGGGCTAGTCTGGCGCTGATGTTTTGTGCCATGCATGAAGGCTGTCACCGCACTGCTTTCGCCAACCCCCGTCTCAATGACGGAGCCGCCTGGCTGGCAGGGCTGCTGTCGTTTTATAACAGCACGTTTTACCGGCGCTACCACAAGTGGCACCACCGCTACACCCAGATCCCCGGCAAAGACCCTGAGCTAGAAGACTACAAGCCTACCAGCTTAAGCAATTACGCTTGGCAGATGAGCGGCATTCCCTGGTGGATTGGCAAGGTGCGCTGCCACAGCAAAGTCGCCATGGGGCAGCTAGACGGACTCTATTATCTCCCCGAAAGCTCCCACGCTGAGGTGGTTCGCTCGGTGCGGCTTCAGCTGTTAACCTACGCGGCGGTGATTGTGGTCTCTGCGCTGCTGGGTCACCCCTGGGTTTTGTTCACCCACTGGATGCTGCCGCTGGCAGTGGGTCAACCCCTGCTGCGGTTTGTGCTGCTGGCCGAGCACACCGGCTGCCCCAATGACGCCGACCCATTGATTAACACCCGCACCACACTCACCCTCTGGCCCCTGCGCTGGCTAATGTGGAACATGCCCTACCACGCTGAGCACCACCTTTACCCGTCAATTCCCTTTCAGGCGCTGCCGATGGCCCACGAGCAGCTCAAGCCCTACTTTGCCTGCATAGATGCTGGCTATGTGTGCGCTAACCGCAGCATTGTGGCGGATTTTAGCTAATGGGTATGGCCACACCAAGGCGGTTTACGCTTCAGGAATTTCCCCTCCAGTGCGGCGTTGTCCTGCCCCAAGTGGAAGTGGTGTATCAGGTCTATGGAGAGCTGAATAGTCATCACAACAACGCTATCCTCTACACCACGTCCTACGGAGCCCAACACACTGATGTTGACTGGCTGGTGCGCCCCGGCGGCATCCTTGACCCCGATCGCTGGTGCGTGGTGATGGTCAACATGTTGGGCAATGGCCTCTCGACCTCGCCCAGCAATGACCCGGCTACCGCTCAGCCCGGCGTCTACTTCACCCACTACGACAACGCGCGCGCCCAGTTTGCCCTAATTACGCAAGAACTGGGAATTGACCAGCTAGCCTTAGTCTATGGCTGGTCGATGGGGGCGCAGCAGGGCTACCACTGGGGCGCGCTCTACCCCGATCGCGTGCAGCGCTTAGCCACCCTCTGCGGCACCGCCAAAACCACCGATCACAACAAAATTTTTCTCTACAGCCTACGAGCCGCTCTGACCAGTGACCCCACCTGGAACGGCGAACGGTTTGAGGGCACCCCCGATCGCGGCTTTCACACCTTTGCCCAGATCTATGCCAGTTGGGCGGCCTCCCAGGCCTACTACCGGGCCAAGCCCTACCTAGCTTGGGGCTACGACTCCCTTGAAGACTACATTTTGCGCGGTTGGGAGGCGGGCTATCGCAAGCGCGATCCCCACAATCTGCTGGCCATGATCGACACCTGGCTGCGCTGCGATGTGAGCAATAACCCGGTTTACCAGGGCGGCTACGCCAAAGCAATGGAGTCCATCACCGCCAAAACCTTGGTTATGCCCGCCACCACCGATCTGTACTTTACTCCTGAGGATTGCGCAGCCGAGGCAGCAATGATCCCCGATGCGGAGTACCGGCCTATCCCCTCAATCTGGGGGCATCGGGCGGGCAACCCCTACCAAAACCCTGAAGACGAGGCGTTTATCCAAGGGGCGATCGCAGCGCTTTTAGGTCAATGACCCCTTCAGCTAGGGTTCAAGCTGCACAGACGGTTCACACTGCACCGGAAAGTTCACCGAATTAGCAATAAAGCACTTTTGATGGGCCTGCCCGTGGAGCTGTGCCGCCAGCTCTGAATCGCTCTGCGGCGCAATGGTAACAATGGGCCGGAGTAAAACCTTAGAAAACTGCCCGCCGCCGTCCCTCGTTTCCATCATTGTGCCGATTGGGTAGTCGACATAGCGGGTGACAATCACCTGGGCCTCGGCACACAAATGCAGGTACCACAGCATATGGCAGCTCGACAGCGAGGCGACCAGCAGCTCTTCGGGATTGTATTTGGTTTTGTCGCCCCGAAAGACTGGGTCGGCAGAGGCGGCGATCGCCGGTTTGTCGTCAGCGGTGATGGTGTGAGCGCGATCGTAGGTGCCATAGCTCTGAGTGCCCGACCCGGTGTTGCCTGTCCAGGTCACTTCCACTCGGTAGAGATGGGGCTTTGATTTGGTCATACTAGTCCTCGCCAGTGCAGCGATCGTTGTGCCATCGTTTTCACAAACTCGTCTTTGTCATCCATGCAACCGTCAATGTCGTTGGGGTACTGCGCCGCCAGGGTGCGCTTGAGTTCACTGTACTGCTCGGCACAGTCGGGGTGAGCGATCAATGAATTGGAGGAAACCTGAACCTGTTTCGTAGCGATTCGCGAAGCGTAAAGCCTATGGCATTCAGAAACGGAAACCGACTCGGAACGAGTATCCTTGCAGGAATTGCAGCAGCCTACTACAGATCTAGGGAGAGAAGGACGCGATCGCGGCACCAAATGCCGTTTTCGTAAATTGGCTCTGGGTAGGTGCGCACAAAGTAGTCGCGATCGATCGACTCTAGCCGAAAGCCCATCTTTTGATAAAACGCCAGTTGGGCAATGCCAGAGTTGCCGGTGCCCAGCACCATGCGCTTAACGCCCTGCTGGCGCGATCGCTCCACGGCTGCCGCCAGCAGCAACTTCCCCAGCTTTTTGCCCTGGTAGCTGGGGGCAACGGCAATATTCATCACCTCGACCATCTGCGGAGCGCGATTCAGCAGCACCACTACTGCAATCACAGCATTCCCCTCGATCAACCCCAGCACCGTAGATTGATGAATATAAGCGTCAATCAGCTCTCGCGACGGATCGGCATCCAGCAGTAGGGGCCAGGGCCATTCTGCTGGGGTGAGGTCTTTTACCTGCATGGCCTGTCCAAGCATTTGTGGGCTAGTGTACACAGCAAACGTGAAGAACGAAAACCCATTGGAATAGCCCTCAGCAAAAAAGGGCATCCCATGGGACGCCCTTTTTCACAACTACTGTTAAGCCTGAGGCCCTAAGCACCTCAGAGTCAGAAGACTAGTTCTCTAGAACAACCTTAGCTACCATGCCAGCGCCACGGTGGGGAGCGCAGTAGTAGGTGTAGGTACCAGCAGGCATGTCGCTGGTAAAGGTGGTGGCGTAGTTTTCGCCGGGGGCAAAGGTCAGCTGGGTGTGGGAAATGCTGTCAGCCAGAGCCTTGTCGCCGGGCACGCTAGCAGCGTCAAACACGACGTTGTGGGGGGCCATTTTATTGTTGACCCAGGTCACGGTGTCGCCGGGCTTAACGGTGACAGTGCTAGGTTCAAACACCAGCAGACCTGCATCAGAACCCATTTTCACATCGTAGTTGCTGGCCGCAGCAGGGGCAGAGGCCAGGGTGAGAGTACCCACCACTAACAGAGCAGACAGAATAACCAAGCCCAAACGCTGGGCGGCGCGAAATACACGTTGCATAACTACCTCTAAAGCTCGTATCTCTAGTTCAATCAGTCAGGGGCTGCTGAACAGCCTTCCTATGGCATATTACCTGCTTTAAGCGGTAACTTGGGGCCTCAGCCCTGGAGTAATTGCCGTCCCCGGCCACCTGCGAAACTCTGCAAACAGCAGTTTCAGGTGCAAACTCCAGAGCTTAATCCATCAGACGATGGGGCAGTTCCCAAGTAACCTAACCATCCCTAGACTTGAGGAGCAGAGAAGCGGGTTTTGCCAGCTCCCCACATGTCGCCAATCACATTGGGCTGAAGCAGAATATGGCCTGAAATCGCCACGAGATCTTCCTCGGTCAAACTACGCATTTTGGGGAAGATATCAGCACTCTTTTTGCTGGGGTGTACCTGAGAAATATCGCTCAGACCGTCGTAGGTCATCGGCTCTTTCAGGTAGGCCACCAGGGCTTCAAGGTTATCGCGGGGAGGCAAGGAACCGGCTAAGGAGTCCGGATCAAGGCCAACAGTGGGGTTGGTTTTGGTGATGCCCCCGACGTGGCAGGTGCCACAGGCGTAGTTAAACTGGCGACGGCCACGGGTTACCTGCTCTAGGGACAGCACATAGGTGTCCCCTGCGGAATTGAGCTGTATGGTACGAGTGGCCTCATCTAGCTCAGCCGCGACAGCGTCTCCCATGACCAGGTGGCTGACAAAGAAGAGTGCGACCGCAACTAGCCAAATGCATCTCTTCAACATGGTTCTCCTCGAATGTATAGGGCTTGGGTATGAAATCAACACAGCTATGTTAAGTCCAGCTCAGGCGCTGTCGTTTTCCGTTAGGCAAAATTTCAGCTCTCAGCTTGGATTTAGATGTAATTCAACGGAGTTTTCCCCATTAAATTATTCACGTAATGTCTATCATGCCACCGAAGGGGGCCATTCCCAATGTTTCGCCGCTATAAATCGACGCCAATGTGGGTTGGCTCTGCGGCACTGAGGCCATTAGCCCAAGGGGTGTGGCCATCGACGGGGGGGATGGTGGCGATCGGCTGGTGCAGACGAATCAGCTGAGCCAGGGTCTGCTTGAGCTGGGTGCGCGGCACAATCGAGTCGACAAAGCCGTGTTCGCGCAGGTATTCGGCGGTTTGAAAATTGTCGGGCAGTTTTTCGCGCAGGGTTTGCTCGACGACGCGGCGACCGGCAAAGCCGATAGTGGCCTTGGGTTCAGCCAAAATGATGTCTCCCAGCATAGCGAAGCTGGCAGTGACGCCCCCAGTAGTGGGGTGAGTGAGCACCGGCATGTAGAGCAGCTTGGCAGCCTGGTGCTGCTGGAGTGCGCCCGAAATTTTGGCCATCTGCATCAGGCTGAGCATGCCTTCCTGCATGCGGGCTCCACCGGAGGCACAGACGATGATTACCGGACGGCTAGTGGCGGTGCCGCGCTCGATCATGCGGGTGAGTTTTTCGCCCACCACCGAGCCCATGCTGCCGCCCATGAAGCGAAAGTCCATGACGCCGAGGGCGACGGGCAAGCCATCTAGCTCACCCAGGCCGGTTTGCACGGCGTCGGTGAGTTTGGTTTTGGCCTGGGTATCGCGCAGGCGATCGCCGTAGCCCTTGCGATCCTTAAACTTGAGCGGATCTTGAGGCTGAATGTGGGCGTCGAGGGGCTGCCAGGTGTTGGCGTCGATCAGCTGGCGAATGCGCTCGTCGCTGAAGATGCGGTGGTGGTGACCACAGTCGCCACATACCCACTGGTTGGTACGCAAATCTTTGGTGTAGGTGAGAACGTCGCAGTGCTCACACTTCGTCCAGAGACCGTCGGCAATTTCTCGCTCCTGGCGGTCTTCGCTAATGGGACCTGACTTACGGCGATTGGCAAACCAGTCGAACAGAGACATGCGTTGGTTCATCGACGACAGAACGACCTAAGAGTGTTCGTTTTGAACACACACCCCATCCTACCGGGTTTGCTCCTTCTTCGATAGATAGACTCCGATAGATGGGCTGATCCAGATGCCGTGTTGTAACTGCTGATGTCCTGATTTGAGCTGTGCCAGAACCAGAGCCAATACAGCTTTACGCCTGTTCGCTACTTTGTCGTCATGATGTAAACCCCGTCCCAGTCTTCGGGGGGTGGCTGCACTAGGTATTGTCGGGCGCGGCTCAGGTGAACGGTCACGGCTTTGTCGTCGGGGCGCATCTGCTGGGCCTGCTCAAATAGGCGCAGAGCTTGCTCAAACTGCATGGCCGTGTAGGCGCTGCGAGCCTGGGCGTAGAGGTCGAGAAAGGCTTCGGTGCCGGGGGTGAGCGGGGCGTCGCGCTGGTCGATGAGTTCGTAGATGCCAACGGCCCGCTGTTTGCCTTTAACCTGGGTGCGATCTAGCTCGCGAGCCCAAATTTTGTCGGCGCAGAGGGCATAGGTGTACTCGCTGATTACGATGTCGCAGCCATATTCTTTGGTCACTCCCTCTAGGCGGGAGCTGAGGTTAACTCCATCGCCGATGACGGTATATTCCATTTTGCGCTGAGAGCCAATGTTGCCCGAGACGACTTCGCCGGAGCTGACGCCAATGCCAATGCGAATTTTGGGTTGCCCTAAAGCTCCTCGCTCACCATTGAACTTGGCCAGCCGTCGCCGCATGTCGAGGGCGCTTTGCACAGCAGCCCAGGCGTGGTTGGTCAGGGGCAAAGGCGCACCAAACACCGCCATCAGCGCGTCGCCAATGAACTTATCGAGGGTGCCCTCGAAATGAAACACCGACTCCACCATGGTTTCGAAGTAGGCGTTGAGCATTTCGACGACTTTGTCGGCTTCCAGGTCTTCGGTCAGGGTGGTGTAGCCGCGAATATCTGAGAAGAGCACCGTAACATCTTTGCGCTCACCTTTCATGAGCAGATCATCGCCCAGGGCCATTACCCGCTCGGCGACACCGGGGGTCATGTAGCGGTAGAGGGTGCTTTTCATCCGTTTTTCTTGGCTGATGTCTTCGAGCACTAGCAGGCCGCCCAGCACGCCGCCCTCGGGGTTAGTCAAGGGGTTAACGGTGAGATTGATGCTGCGCTCAATGATCTGCACCACCTCTTTGGGTACCGGAGTCGCGGACGGATCGCCCCAGGGGTGGTAGAGGGCAGGATTGTCGTTGTCGGGCAGGGCCAGCGTTGAGATGGGGTCTAGCTCAGTGCCGGGGCCGGGGGCGATCGCCACCCGCAAACTCTGCTCTGGCACGTAGTGGCGCGCTCCGCTTTTGAGGCTGTCTTCAATGCGAAAGCGCAGGCTCTCCACGGGGATCGTCTCCCACACTGGACGGTGGAGTAGGGCAGAGCACCAGCGATCGCGAATAGTGCGGCTGTAGTCGGTGTCTTCGGGGCAGCCGATCAGCTGTAGGGCGGCATCGTTGATGGTGATAATTCGCCCCTCCATATCGGTGGAAATTACCGCATCAGAGAGACTTTGCAGAATGTCTTTTTGGTACTGCTTTTCGACTAAGACGCTTTCAAACAGCTTGGCATTTTCTAGGGCGACGCCTGCCTGAATGTTGAAGGCCCGCATGAAGGCTTCGTCGGAGGTGGTGAAGGTGCCTTGGGCCTTGTTGATCAGCTGGGTAACGGCAATCAGCTTACCGCCCGAGTCATATACCGGCATGCAGAGGATATTGCGAGTGCGGTAGCCAGTGCGCTTATCAGCATCGGGGTTAAAGCGGGGATCTTGATAGGCATCAGGGATGTTGAGCACCTCGCCTGTGGTGGCCACGTGGCCCACAATGCCGCTACTGATAGGAATGCGTAGCTCTACCAGCGATTTGCCGTCGCCCGACTTCACCTTCGACCACAGATCGCCGCTCTCGTCGTCGATCAGCCACAGAGTGCTGCGATCGGCTTGCATGAGCTGACGGGCTTCTCCCATTACCGATTGCAGGGTCTTCTCCAGATCCAAACTCTGCTCCAGCGACGAAATCGCCTTCAGCAAAGCGGCCACGCCTTTCTGGTTGCGAGCTGCAATATAGAACGAGTTACAGCTTTCGAGGATGACCCCTAGGGACTCGGCAAACTCTTTAAAGTGGCGCTCGTCCTGCTCGTCGAAGGGGGCGTGGTTGAGCTTGTTGAGCAGCTGCACCACCGCCACAATGTTGTCGGTCTTTTTACTTAGCACCGGCATGCAGAGAATGCTGCGGGTGCGGTAGCCGGTCTTTTTATCGTAGGTGGGGTCAAAGCGCTCGTCGGCGTAGGCGTCGGGGATATTCAGCGGCAGCACGTGGGTGGCCACGTGGCCCGAGATGCCCTTACCCATAGGGACGCGAATTTCGAGCGATCGCTCCCCATCCCCCTGGGCAATCTTCGACCACAGCTCCTGTTTTTCCTGATCCACCATAAAGATAGTGGTGCGCTCAGCCTGGAGAATCTGGCCAATTTTGAGGGTAAACGCCTCCAAAATCTGCTCCAGCATGACCTCCAACGACTCGTTGTTGATCATGTCAATGGCGCGCAGAAAATGCTCAAACTCCGCCGTAATTTGGTCGAGCAGGCTGATGAACTGCGGGGTGGGCAGATCGCGCACCCGGTTAGTGAGGGAACTGTGCTGGTTGACCAAAGACAGCGCGGTGATCATGCTGCGGTCGATCTGAGTTGCCATAGGAACCCTACTCAAGCGTGGCAAAGGGCAAGAACGAAAGCAAAGGGCGCAGTTGGTCGTGGGGGTTTGGTCGGGGTAATGTCGTGGCGCACAGAGCTATTGGCCATCTCAACCAGTCGGCCAAGGAGACACTTTTTTCCCCACCGCAACTACCCTTGGGGAGTTAGGGGTGAAACCCCCTAAACACCTCTTACTCTAACCGTATACCTCAAGGCGTAGGACGGAAAGTTGCGATTCGCACAGAATGCCTCCGCCCTTTGCCTGACCTAGCATACCCAGCCCTCCTTTAAGAATATGAATTTAGGAATGTGGACTGGTCAGCATAGTGGGGGGAAGACCAGCGTCCAGAAAAGCTACAATCTCGGCCCAGGCTCTGTCGGTGGCAGCGGGGTCATAGCGGTAGCCATCGTCGCGCATGAAGGTGTGGTTGGCTGGGTAGATTAGGGTTTTGTGGTCGGTTCCTCCAGTTATTAGAGTGCTGAGAATGATGTCGCGCCCCTCGGCGGGCACGTGGGGGTCTTGATCCCCAAAGATCAGCAGCAGTTGGCCAGATAGTTCACCCAGCCGCTCCAGGGTGTCGGCCCGATCGCGCCCCAGTTTGCCGCTGTGAATGCCGGTGGGGTAGCAGCACACCGCCGCTTTGACGATCGGGTTCAGCGCCGCGCGACAGGCCAGATGGCCGCCGATGCAGAAGCCCACTGTCCCTAGCTGTCCGGGGGCCACAGCGTCTGATGTCTGAAGCCAGTTCAGCGCTGCCGCTGCATCGGCATCGTATTGGGCCACCTTTGTGCGGCTGGCGGCATCGTTGCCCCGCAGGCGACCCAGGTCGTTCGGTTCAATCACGGTGCCGATGGGCTCTAGCCAATGAAAGATTTCTGGAGCTGCCACCACGTAGCCGTATCCCGCCAGGAGATCGGCCAAGCGCAGAATTGGCCCGCCCAGCTGGTAAATATCTGAGTAGAACAAAATGCCGGGATACTGGCCAGGCAGGCTGGGCTCCATCACATAGAGCCGCATCAGGCTATCGTCTATGGTCAACCCCACCTCACGGCGTTTGATTTGCACAACTAACCTCCAACAGAACGATCTATATACTGAGCCAGGATGAATTTGAGAGGGGTAGGTGGATGGTTCAGCATGCTGAACCATCCACCTACCCACCCATCCACCGCTATGGTGGAGGATGATTTAATCAACAAGTGGTTACCCAGAACACAAGCACTGGCATGACGACATTTTTTGCCCCCGATCCTGACCTGCAAACGGCCCTAGAACGGGTACTAGAGCAGGTGCGGGCCGAGTTTGCGTTGACGCCGACTCAAATTGCCGTGACCTGGGTGGTCTATGACCGGCCCTACATCACCAATACAGGCGGGGCCTTAAGTGCCGATGATTTTTGGCAGCACCGCCCTCGGGGGGCTAGCTACCGAGGGGTTGAGCTGATTTACCCGGCCAGCGTAGTGAAGCTGTTTTATCTAGTTGCCGCCCACGAGTGGGTGGAGCAAGGGATGATCCCGCCGTCGGCGGAGCTAGACCGGGCGCTAAAGGACATGATTATGGACTCTAGCAATGACGCCACTTCCCTGGTCGTCGATATGCTCAGCGGCACCACCAGCGGCCCGGAGCTGCCCCCCGGTCCCTTTGAAACCTGGTGTTACCAGCGCAACATTATCAACCGTTTCTTTCAGTCGTTGCCGTGGCCTGAGTTGGTGGGGGTGAATATGAACCAAAAGCCCTGGGGCGATGGACCCTACGGTCGCGAGCGGGCTTTTGTGGGCGAGCACTATGAGCATCGCAATCGGCTCACCACCGATGCCGTGGCCCGGTTGATTCACAGCATTGCTGGCGGAGTGGCGGTGTCGGCAGCGCGATCGCAGACTATGCTCTCCCTCATGGCGCGCCACCAGCCCACCACCCCGCCAGAACCTGGCGAAGAAGACCAGTTCACCGGCTTTTTAGGGGAAGGCCTACCCCAGGGCACTCAGCTCTATTCAAAGGCGGGGTATACCAGCAAGGTGCGCCACGACGCCGCCTACTTTGAGCTATCCAGCGGCGAACCCGGCCTGCTAGTAGCTTTTACCGAAAGCTCTAGGCATAGCAAAAATCGACAAATTTTACCTCGGTTGGCCGATCTTATTGTTCAGCACATGGTCAGTCTATAGAGTTAGGGCCAATGTTCCAAAATGCTGGTCGCCCTTCGAATTGATCTGCCCTAATGTAGAGTCGCGTCTATCCAAAGTAGGTGCAGAATGTTGTCAACATAGCCTCGTCTTTAGGCTGAAGATGGTACAATTCAGCCAATTTCAGAGGCACATGTGGTGTGTGAATCTGTAGCGACGGGAATAGTTTTAACTTTCCTGAATCTCACTACGACATTACGATTTCAAGAGCGATTAATCATTGGCATTTAGCCGATGAGATTTGACTGTTAAAAATCTGAGGAGTGAACGAATCATGGCGTATCTCAAGCAAGTTTCCCTGGCTCTAAGCTTGGCGGCTGTAGCCGGTATGGCTGCCCCGGCCCTGGCCCACAACCACTTGGCCGAGCTAGAGCTGGCCCAAAACAATTTAGCTGAAACAGTCGAAAGCTCCACTGAAGCAACCGCTGAGCCTGTTGTAGCTGACGAAGCTGCCGCCGCTGAAGTGCCCGCTGCGGTTGAAGTGCCCGTCGTTGAGGCGATCGCCCCAGTGGAGTCTGATGCCAGCCTGCTAGCTTTACCCGAGGCTGAGTCGCTAACCGCTGACCAAAGCCTGTTCGATACCGCCGATATTGAGTCGGCTCTGACAGCGGCCACCATTGAAACCACTCCCGCCGCCAGCGATTCTATTGACCTAGCCCAGGGCACCCGCCCAGCCTACGCAATCTCCCCCGCTTACCTGGGCGTGGGCGGCAACATCGGCATCGGCAGTCGCAACGACAGCGGGCTGTCTAGCTTTGGTTTCAACGTCATCAGCAAAATTTCCCTTGGGCCTCGCTTCTCGGTGCGGCCTGGGGCTACCATCACCAACAACCGGTCGAGCTTTACTATTCCGGTGACCTACAACTTCAGCACCTTGAGCTACAACGGGTTCCGTGCCCAGCCCTATGTTGGGGCTGGGGTCGATATTCCCACCAGTGGCGATATCGGTCTGCTGATCAACGCTGGGGCCGACGTACCTATCTCCCGCGACTTTACCTTTAACGCCGTGGGCAACTTCCGAGTTACCAGCGGCTTTGCCCTGGGCATCTCCCTGGGCGTGGGCTACAACTTCCCCTTCATCTTTGAATAAGACTTAGGGATAAACCATCAGGTTGCAGTGCCCCGCTGGGGTAACAGTAGCCATTTATCAGGAAGGGGATCGTGTTTAGGCGCGATCCCCCTCCTTGTATACACGCTGCCAACCGTAGGCTGAATCACGGGGCTGACCTGGGCATTCTGAAGGCACAATTCAGGGTGTGACGATGGCAGAACAGTCCATGGCCTGGGCTAGCGTACTCCAGGCGTTTCAGCAGATTTGGGGCTACAGCGACTTTCGCCCACCTCAGGATGCGATTGTCAGGGCCTTGCTCAACCATCAAGATATTTTGGTCGTCTTGCCCACCGGCGGCGGGAAATCAGTTTGTTTTCAGCTACCAGCGCTGCTTCAGTCGGGCCTGACGCTGGTGGTGTCGCCCCTGGTGGCGCTGATGGAAAACCAGGTGCAAGAGCTGCACGATAAAGCTCTGCCCGCCGCCACTCTCCACAGTCAGCTGCCGCTACCCGTGCGCCACCGCACTCTCAGGGCGCTAGAGCGTCAAGAATTGCGGCTGCTCTACGTTTCGCCTGAGACCTTGCTCAGCCCACCTGTTTGGGAGCGGCTCTGCCAACCGAAACTCCGGCTCAACGGGTTAATTTTGGATGAGGCCCACTGCCTTGTTCAATGGGGTGAAACCTTTCGTCCCGCCTATCGCCGCCTGGGAACGGTACGAAAAGCGCTGCTGGACTGCCGCCCGGCTGGTAGCACCCTACCCATTGCGGCCTTTACCGCCACTGCCGATCCGGCGGCCCAAACCGTTCTGCGCGAAGTGCTACAGCTTCATTCGCCCCAGGTGGTGCGGCTCAACCTCCACCGTCCTAACTTAGATCTGCGGGTGAAGGCTGTGGTCAGCGAGGGCCAGCGCAAGGGCGTGTTAAAGCGCTACCTAGAGCAGCACCCCAACCAGGCGGGGTTGGTCTATGTACGCACGCGTAAAGACAGCGAGGCGCTGGCCCAGCAGTTGGGCGATCGCTATCGAGTAGCGCCCTACCACGCTGGGTTGAGCAGCCGCGATCGCCGCCAGATTGAGGCTGACTGGATGGCCGACAAACTCCAGTTTGTGGTCTGCACCTCGGCCTTTGGCATGGGCGTTAACAAACAGTCAACCCGCTGGGTTGTCCACTATCAAGCCCCCTGCACCATTACCGAATACGTGCAGGAGGTGGGGCGCGCCGGGCGCGATGGCAACACCGCCGAGGCCCTGACCCTGGTGAGCGAGCCAACGGGCTGGCTAGAACCGGGCGATCGCCAGCGGGCTAAATTCTTTGAGGCTCAAACCCAGGCTCTACAGCAAAAGGCCCAGCGCCTGGTGACCCAGATTCCGCCCGAGGGAGACGTGCGCGACATTAGCCAGCAGTTTGAGCACGGGGCTATTTCCCTGTCGTGGCTGCACAGCGTCGGTCAGCTGGAGTGGATGAGCCCATTTCAGTATCAGCTCACCAACGGGCCAGGGCAACCGGTGCGATCGCAGGAATCAGCCAGCCAGCAAATGCATCAGTTTCTCCACAGCCGTCACTGTCGCTGGCAGGCACTACTTATAGCCTTTGGTTTTCGCAGCGAGGCGCAGCGATTGGGCCATTGTGAACATTGTGATAACTGCAACGGCAAACCAGCGGCGGCCCAGCCTCGTCGGTAGCCCGCGAACTAATTGCCGCTTCCCCACGTCTTTTCAGATTTACAGATCTTGAAATGGGTGCATCCAACTTGGGAACTGGGATGAGACATGACCGTAGAATCTGGCCAGGAGAAAGTCAATACTTAACCTACGATCGCAGTTAGCAAGATTGACAATTTGAGAGCTAACACCCCAGATTTTTCTATAGTTTTTGTTACCGTTAGATATCACATTCTCAAGTTTTGCGTTTGATTATTTCAGATAACTCCCGTAGCATGGCGAGAATACCCATACGGTCTCTATGAACATTCTTTTGGTTTATCCCCGCTTTCCCCAAAGCTTTTGGTCGTTTGATAAAACTCTAGAGTTGGTAGGGTTGAAGGCGCAGCTGCCCCCCTTAGGGCTAGTGACCGTAGCGGCGATTTTGCCCCAAACCTGGGACTACAAGCTGGTAGACCGCAACGTGCGGGAAGTGCACGACGACGAATGGCACTGGGCCGACATTGTCATTGTGTCGGCGATGATCGTCCACCGTGTAGACTTTTTAGACACCGTACAGACCGCCAAGCGCTACGGCAAGCTGGTGGCGGTGGGTGGCCCCTACCCCACCGCTATCCCTCAAGAATCTGAAGCCGCTGGGGCCGACTTTTTAATTCTGGACGAAGGGGAAATTACCCTGCCCATGTTTGTGGAGGCGGTGGAACGGGGCGATCGCAGCGGCACCTTCCGCTCCGGCGGCGAAAAGCCCGATGTCACCGGCACCCCCGTGCCCCGCTACGACCTGCTCGAGATGGACGCCTATGCCGAGATGTCGGTGCAGTTTTCTCGCGGCTGTCCCTTCCAGTGCGAGTTTTGCGACATCATCGTGCTCTACGGCCGCAAGCCCCGCACCAAAGACCCCGATCAGCTGCTGGCCGAGCTGCAATGCCTCTACGACCTGGGCTGGCGGCGCAGCATCTTTATGGTCGACGACAACTTTATCGGCAACAAGCGCAACGTCAAACTCCTGCTCAAGGCCATGAAACCTTGGATGGAGGAGCACGGCTATCCCTTCTCCTTTGCCACCGAGGCCTCTGTAGATCTGGCTCAAGATCCAGAACTCATGCAGATGATGGTCGACTGCAACTTCGGCACCGTCTTTTTGGGTATTGAAACCCCTGACGACGACAGCCTGAATATGACCAAAAAGTTTCAGAACATGCGCGACCCCCTCTCGGAGTCGGTAATTTCCATTGCCCAAGCGGGGCTGCGGGTCATGGCCGGGCTGATCGTCGGCTTTGATGGCGAAAAGTCTGGGGCCGGTCGGCGCATCTACGAATTTGTTGAGCAGACCGCCATCCCCACTGCGCTGGTGAGCATGCTGCAAGCTCTGCCCGACACAGCCCTGTCTCACCGTTTAGAGAAAGAAGGCCGTCTGCTGAGCAAGAGCGCCGACATCAACCAGACCACTTTGATGAACTTTGTGCCCACCCGGCCCATTGAAGAAATCACCGAAGAGTACATCCAGGTGTTTTGGGATCTCTACGACCCACTGACGGTGCTCAACCGCACTTTCCGTCACTTTTTAATGTTGGGTGAAGCCCAAAAGCGCAACTACAAAAACCGCACTACTTCTGCCGGTGCCCCCGATATCAACTGGGTCACCATTCGCGCCTTTTTAATTGTGGTGTGGCGGCAGGGTGTGATGCGCAAAACCCGCCTGCGGTTTTGGGTTAACCTGGCCATCATGCTGTGGCGCTACCCGGCAGTGGCAGCCAACTATATATCGGTGTGTGCCCAGGCCGAGCACTTCATCGACTTCCGCCAGATTGTGCGGCAGAACATTGAGGAACAGCTGGCGGCCTACCTGGAAGCCAAGCAAATCACCGATCAGACAGCGGTAGCCACCGCGTCGGTTGAATCTGTAGCTGTGCCTGTTAGCTAGATTTAGCCCTAGCGCTACGTAAAGCGAATCATTGCAAAATGGCCGAGAAACTTTAAGCTTCTCGGCCATTTTTGGCGTGGGTTAAGGGGTTAGTCAAATCTCTGTCTAAAAATGGCAGAAGACGTTACTGATGGCTTGACCCTAGTGGCGCCGCATCCGTCAGGCACGATCGCCGCCACTGTTGATAAGCCCGTTGATAGTCAGCCCAGGCTTTAAGCTGGCCGTCGGGGCCTTCGTAGCGGTGCTTAAACTGCTCCCAGCAGACTTTTTCCATGGGGGCCTCTTATTGTTTAGAAACGGCTTATATAGAAAATTTTGGATCCTAATTTAATAATGACAAAAACCTTGGGATCAGGGTTGACCTTGCAATACAACTTGAGATCCTGATGAATTGAACTCTATGCAGCTAGGTGCTTCTAGATTTAGCGCCATTTCTGGAGAAAGTTGACTGTTAGACACTACATCTAAAAATAATCGGGTATGATGATCGACCATTGGGGCGCTTTACTCGGCTCAGGCGAGAATCTACCGATGCATGTGGGTTTCTACCTCTGGGTGTGGGCGATGCGCCAATCTACGTACTCTCTTGCTAGCAAAAGGCTGATCCCATGGTTCAAGAACTTCCCCGTACCCGGTCGCAGGGGCCATTTCCTGAGGCAGCTCCGGCGGCGTTTCCTGTGTTTTATCGCACCTACAGCCGTCGGGGCGAGGTGGTAGAGGGGCAGCGCGAAACCTGGGATCAGGTGTGCGATCGCACCCTAGCCGGTCTCGTCGAACTCGGTAACCTCACCGCCGACGAAACCGCCCTACTCAACCGCATGCAGCGCCAGGCGAAAGCGCTACCCTCTGGCCGCTGGCTGTGGGTGGGCGGCACCGACTGGAGCAAGCAGCCCGAAAACTTTTCTGGGGCCTACAACTGCACCAGCACCGATGTGGTCGACTGGCGCGCCTTCGGCCTGATGATGGATCTGGCCATGATGGGCTGCGGCACCGGGGCGATTCTCGAACCTAAGTACATCAACCAAATTCCCGCCATTCGCAACCGGCTGATCGTCACCATGGCGGGCGACATTGGTGAAACTCCCGTGGCCGATCGCCACGAAGTCACCGACGTGGCGATCGAGGGCAACCAGGTCACCATTCGGGTCGGCGACAGCCGCCAGGGCTGGGTAAAATCCTACGAAACCCTGCTTGAGCTGTCTACCAACGATCTCTTCACAGGCGACATCGCCGTCACCATCGACCTGCGCGACGTGCGCCCCGCCGGCGAAAAGCTCAAGGGCTTTGGCGGCGTGGCCAACCCCGTCCGGTTATCGCTGCTCTACGATCGCTGCGCCACCATTCTCAACAAGGCGCTGGGTCGCCAGCTCAACTCGGTCGAGTGCTGCTTGCTAATTGACGAAGCCGCCGCCTGCGTGGTGGCGGGCAACATCCGCCGCAGCGCGGGCATGCGCCAGTTCGACAGCAACGATGAACTGGCCGCTAGCGCCAAAGACAACCTCTGGCAGCAGGACAGCGAGGGCAACTGGCGCATCGACCCCGAGCGCGACGTGCTGCGCATGGCCAACCACACCCGCGTCTTCCATACCAAGCCCAGCCTGCAAGACTGCGTCGATTCTGTACGCAAGCAGTTCTACTCCGGCGAAGGGGCCATCCAGTGGGCTGGGGAAGCCAAGCGCCGGGCCGGGGGCGACGATCGCTACGGCCTTAACCCCTGCGGTGAGATCCTAGGAGCCAACTTCCACTGCAACTTGGCAGAGGTACACCTCAACCAGCTCGACCCCAAGAATCTGAAGGATCAAGAAGACGCCTTTACCGCTGCGGCTCTCTCCGTCGCGGTGCTTCTGAATCACCAGTTCCAAGAACCCCGCTACCAGAAGTCGCGCCTGGAAGACCCGATCGTCGGCGTCTCCTTCACAGGGCTATTTGACTTCTTCGTGATTGCCTTTGGAGTCGAGTGGCTGCGCTGGTGGGAGGCAGGCCGCCCCAACACCATGCAGGGGCTTGACTTCAAAGCCAGAGAGAAAGAATTTTTGACTAGATGGAAGGATATTGTGCATCGGGTCGTGGGTGAGTACTGCGATCGCCACAACCTGGTGCGCCCCAACCGCTGCACTACCGTGCAACCGGCGGGCACTAAGTCGCTACTGACAGGCGCTAGCCCCGGCTGGCACCCGCCCAAGGCCCAGCGCTTCATTCGCCGCATCACCTTCCGCAAAAATGACCCTGTGGCGATGGCCTGCATCGATTACGGCTACTCCATCGTGCCCTCCCAGTCGGATAAGGATGAGAACGGCGGTTTGCTTGACGATCCCTTTGATCCCCGCTGCACCGAGTGGTTGGTCGAGATTCCGGTCGAGGTGCCCTGGGCGAATGTGCCTGGGGCCGACGAAATCGCCATTGAGAAATTCTCGGCGGCTGCCCAGTTCGACTTCTACATGCAGGTGCAGAAGCACTACACTACCCACAACACCTCCGCCACCATCGAGTTTCGCGAACCCGAGCTAGAGTCGCTGGCCGAGCGCATTTACCAAACCATCCAAAACGACGAAGGCTACATTTCTGCCGCCCTGCTGGCCCGGTTCGACGACCTACAAACCTTCCCCCGCCTGCCCTTTGAACCGATCGACAAGGCCACTTTCGAGGCTCTCAAGCAGCAGGTAGAAGCGCGGCGCGGCACCGAAAACTTCCACGCTGCCCTGTCGCGCTACGACGCGGGCGAGGTGATCGAGGCTGGCCCCGCTGGCTGCGACTCCGACAAGTGCATGATGCCGGAGAAAAAGCCCGACTAGATCGAGCCTGTTAGCCCGTTGAGACGAGAGAGACAGCGAAAGGGGTTCCTGACTTGTGCAGGAACCCCTTTTTTCTTAGTCGGGCATTGAAGAAAGCCAACAGGTGAAGCCTGGGTTAGAACAGTCCAAAAAGCCAAGATTCAAGCTCGACCGGCACTCTTTTCATTTTTCGTTCTTTTGCTATAGCCTTGCCTTGAATATGGTTGTGTCACATACGAACGCAAAAAAACCGATTCAAAACCTGTACCCCTTACCCCCCATGGTGGGGATTAACGTGGGGAATTAGCGAGTGGGGCTTCTCCAAGCCGTGGGCTTCCATTAACGCCCGATCGCCCATAATCTGGCGGGGGCAACCGTCGGCAATGATGCGGCCTTCGTCGATCAGAATGACGCGATCGCACACCTCCAGCACAAACTCCAGATCGTGGGAGGAGATCAGCACAGTTTCGGAGGAGTTTTGCAAAAAGCGAATCAGGCGGCGACGGGTGCGCAGGTCGAGGCTGGCAGTGGGTTCGTCGTAGAGAATGATCTGGGGGGTCATGGCCAATAGACCGGCGATCGCTACCATCTGCTTTTCGCCGCCCGACAGGTGGTGGGGCAGGCGATCGAGCAGGTGGGCGATGCCTGCCATATCGGCAGCTTGGGCGACGCGCGCCTCCACCTCAGCCGGGTCGAGGCCCATGTTTTGGGGGCCAAAGGCCAGGTCATCGCGCACCGAGGCCGAGAATAACTGATCGTCTGGATCCTGGAAGAGCAGACCGACTTCTGGGCGAAACTGGCCGGGTTTGAGGGGTTCGCCAAACAGGTGAATGCCCCCAGCGGCGGGAGCCAGCACACCGCACAGCAGCATAAATAGCGTGGTTTTGCCGCAGCCGTTGTGGCCAATAATGCCGACGCGATCGCCCTCGCCGATCGTCAGCGAAATATTCCCCAACACCTCGGGCTGATCGGGGTAGCCAAAGCAGAGGTCGTGGGCCGAGATCGCTTCCCGCTGAGGCTTTTGGGCCAAGGCTAAGGGGTCAAACCCAGTTGAGATCGAGTTCATCATAGGCGTATCCATCACAGGCGCAAAAGTCCTTCAGCGATTACTAGGCTCACCGCCGCCGTCAGCACCGCCGCCGCCAGCATCCAGCTCAAGGTACTGGGCTGCGCCGCTGCACTTTGGCCCGCCACTACTTTTCCTCCATAGCCGTAGCCCCGCAGTCGCATGGCCCGGTAGACCCGGTCAGACTGCTCATAGCTGCGAATCAGCAAATTGCCCGCCAGCATCGCCAGCTGCTGCATCATCTGACCGTTCACTCGCAGCCAGCGCTGCCGCCGCTGGCCAAAGCCCCGCAGCCGCATGGCCTGCTGCATAGTGGCCAGCATGGCGGCGATCTCAAACAGATAGCGGTACGAGAGCAGCGTCATATCGGCCAAGATCGTGGGCAGACCGAGCGATCGCATCGCGTTTAGCAGGGTCAAAAACGGTGTCGTCCCCAGCAAAATAAACCCCAGCGTCAAAATCGACAAAAACCGCCCCACAATTAGCAGCGTCGCCTGCAACCCCTCCTGGCGTAGGGTCAGCCAACCCCATTGCCCCAGCACCGTATCGCCCACCGTCAGCGGCAGCACCACTACCAGCGACAGAATAAATAGCCCCGGATAGCTCAGCCGCTGTCGCAAAAACGACACTGGCAGCCCAGATAGCCCGTACAACGCGGCCGCCAGCGCCAGCATCCAGGGCACCAGGGTGAGCTGGCGCACCATGGCAAAGGCAAACATCAGCGCCACCAGACTGACCAGCTTCAGCCGGGGCGACCAGCGGTGAATCACTGACTCACGGTGCACATAGGTATCGAAGCTAGCGGCTCCCATAGTGGCCTATCCCTCCAGCAGCTCAGGCTTCACCCGGCGCAAAAACAGCACCAGCATGGTTGTAAACATGCCTTCAATTATGGCCAGGGGCACGTGACCCACCGACAGCGTCAGCACCGCCGCCTGCTCTGCCCCCGCATTGAGTTCGGCGGGAATGTTAAAAATAATCAGTGCCAGAAAGATCAGGGCCGCGATCCCCAGGCCCAGAGCACCGCCTAGAAACGCAAATACGCCCGTGCGAGTCGGCTCTGTTAAGGGCTTACCCAAAGAATTACGCAGCTGAAAGATGTGGTAAGCCGCTAGCGCCGGAATCCCCATCATCACCGCGTTAACGCCCAAGGTCGTGATGCCCCCATGGCCAATCACCAGCGCCTGAAAAAATAGGCCAATCAGAATAGCCGGAAAGGCAAAATAGCCCAGCACCACCCCCAGCAGCCCGTTCAAAATCAGGTGGACACTGGCGGGTGGCACCGGAATATAAATAGACGAGGCCACAAAAAACGCCGCCGTCAACAGCGACGCCTTGGGAATTTCGGCAGCGGGGTCGGGCTTCCGGTTAATCTGCCGCAGGGAATACCAGGTAGCTACTCCAGTCATGGCGTACCCAGCCGCGCAGACCTGGGCTGGTAAGATTCCGTCGGGAATGTGCACTAGCGCTTGCCTCTGGCAAAGAATAGAGCGGTGCCGATAAAGCCCCAGATTACAGAGCCAATAGTAATACCCTGCTGCACTGGGGATAGGCCAGTACTAGGAGAGATTAAAGAATTGGGATCTGCTTCCGCCTCTGCCCCAGGGTCAGACCCAGGGTCAGAAGCAGAGTTCTCAGGGGAGGGGGCTTCCACCGGAATGATGGTCACTACCCCATGCCCCGCCTGGCGCACCATGACTTCCCAACTGCCGGGCTGGTCCGCGTCTGGGGTAAAGCTAAACCGTCCCTGGTCATCGGTAGTACCTTGTTGCCAGGGTTCGGCGAGTTGATTTGGAGCATAGACCAGCACCTGGGCGTTAGCCATTGGCTCACCGGTCTCAAATTGAGCGTTGATCTCAACACTGCTGACTTGGCGATGCTCTACCGTGACGCCATGGGCGATCGCCGGCAACGCCCAACCAGCCCAGCCTAGGGTCAATACCAATGTCAGGTTTAGTCTCATAGGGTAGCCAGCTTAGTTTCTGCACAGTGGCCTTCGCCCACATGGCCCAGGCTTGGCAAGATCGAGAGAAATGTCGTGTAATCAGCCTCCGACAGCTCCGCCTGTAGGGCAGCGCTATCGACATCGACCACGCCATTTTTGGCCAGAGCCGCCAGGGGCTCAAAGCCCAAGGCACCGGTATTGATGCCGTCGTCAGCGGGGGCACTGCCGTCGCCAAACAGGTGGTCAAAGTGGAAGGTAGCCTCTAGGTCGGCTGCTTCCCCAGCGGTGAGAATGCCCTTGCGATCGTCGCCCACAAAGTCGCCGCAGGTAAAACCCAGTTCTTCATTCACCTTGACGGTAAACGGAATCGCTTCGCCCTCTTTGGTGGCCGTGCCCCGCATCCAGATAGAGTAGCCTTCTGAAGGGCCGCTTTCGGCAGGCACCATGCGCCAGGCCAGGGCATTAAAGCGCCCTGCCGGAGCCTCTACCTCACCCACGGTTACGGGCTCAGCCGCTTCATCGCCCTCGGCCAGATCGACCACTTGGGTACCGTCTACCTTAACTTCGGCCTTGGCCTCCAGGGTATCGTCCAACTCAGGGTCAAAGGGGGGGTCGGTCTGGGCAGCAGTGATGTCGGCGAGAGACACGTAGAGGTTGTCAAACTCGATTTCCCAGCCGTCTTTGGTGGTAAACCCCTGGCGCACAAAATCTTCGCCATTGGCGCGAATCACCAGGGTGCCGCTTTCGCCCTCGGCACTGGCGGTTTCGGTGGTTTCGGTAGTTTCAGCCTCAGGAGCTGTGGCGGTAGGGCTTTCGCTGCCGCAGCCAGCCAGCACACCCAGGGCCAAAAAGCCCAGCGTGCTTACCGCGAAAGCTTTGAGAGAATTGCGTTGCATAGTACCCATAGCCATAAATTAACTTCATCTAAGTCTTGCCGTGAAGCATTAATGGTAGGAGATTACCAAGCTTGGCGCTGGGCTTGACCTCACTTAGGGTTGATGCTGAGTTGCGCTCATCCATACCAAACGCTCTAAGACTCATGCTCCAACCTGTTTACTTAACCCCGAGAACCCAGAAACTTCAATGCCCAGGGGGGGCACCAAGCCCGGATTGGCCAAATTTTCTGGGTTCTCTAAGGCGGTACGATGAGGGGACAGCCACGCTGTAACCCATCTAACCCAGTCAAGAACTCAATGTACGACGTCATTGTGGTGGGGGCTGGCCCCGCCGGAGCATCGACCGCCTACCACCTGACCAAGCAGGGGCACTTGGTACTGATTGTAGAAAAAGATGCCCTGCCTCGCTACAAGCCTTGCAGCGGCGCAGTATCGCCCAGCGTGGCGGATTTTTTTGACTTTGACTTTACCCCGGCGATCGATCGCCCCATGCGCCGGGTGCGCTACACCTACAAGCTGGGCGACCCCGTTGAGGCCGAGCTCACCACCGCCGACCCGATCTGGATGGTGAAACGCGAGGTGTTTGACCACTTTCTGGTGCAGCAGGCGCAGAATCTGGGGGCACAGCTAAAGGAGAGTACGGCTGTCACTAGCATTGAGAATAAGGGCGACTACTGGCAGGTCTCCACTACAGAGGGAATGTTTGAAGCAGCCTACCTGGTCGCCGCCGACGGCGCTACCGGCCCGATGGCTAAGTGGCTGGGCTTTCCTAATTTGACGCTGCGCACCGCCAGCGTGTTAGAAGTGCCTGCCCCCCTGGGGGATAACTGCGCCATCAACTTTGAGTTTGGCCTCATCAAGCAGGGCTGTGCGTGGAACTTCCCTAAAGCCGACGGTTACTCGATTGGGGCGGCGACCTTTTTGGGCCAGGCTCCAGCAGACTACAGAAAGGCCTTAGAAAAATATAGCCAGTCCTTTGGGGTCAGCCTCGATCAGGGTACGGTCTACAGCCACCCGCTGAAACTGTGGGATGGCAACCATCCTTTGCATACCCATCGGGCGGTGCTGGTGGGCGAAGCCGCTGCCATTGTCGATCCGCTCAGTGCCGAAGGCATTCGCCCCGGCATGATTAGCGGTGTGCGGGCCGCCGAGGCGATTCACGCAGCGCTGGATGGCGATCCCCAAGCCCTAGCCAACTACACCGCCACTATGCACGCTACCTGGGGCGAAGATATGCCCTGGGCCAAGCGCATTGCCGGGCTGTTCTTTCGAGTGCCGGGGATCGGTTACCGAGTGGGCATCAAGCGACCCACAGCCACCCAGCGGTTGGGGCAAATTTTAGCTGGAGAAGTGCGCTATGCCGATATTGCCGGCCGAGTGATGAAGCGGCTAAGTGGAGGGTTGTTGTCAGGGTAGCCATGTCAGCAGGAAGCTACGATTCACAGCTTCATCTAGAGCCACAAAAGTCCTATGGACAGATACAGTCCGCTATCAACCGCTGAAACCCTTGAAGAGAAAAGGTAGCAGGCCCTGAGTCAATGCGATCGCCTCATCAAAGATTTTGCTAACCGTGCAGATCGACACAAGCTTCGTTTCAAGCAGCTGCAAACCGCTAGTCTCGGTTTGGCTATTTCCACAACAATCTTATCTGCTCTATCCGCTAGCAAAGTATTGGGTCAGTTAGATTGGATAGTCCTGGCTATCAGTGGTTTGGCTACGCTTGCTACGACCTTACTCAGTCAAACTAACTCACAAAAAATGTGGGTCCAATCTCGTAATATCTCCCAAAGTTTTCAGGCTGAAATGTTTTTGTATCTCCAAGACAGTGGAGAATACACCAACCTGGAGGACGATACAAAACGTCTTAAGTTCTTTTCAAAGCGGTTGATGGACCTTTGGTCACAGGCACAAGAAAACTGGTCCCAGCAAGCATCCTCAAAGACATAAGCAGCCCACATTGAAACCTACAGCCTGTCACTAAACCACAAATCTAAAATCACTATTTGCAGGGTTTTCCCAAGTGGCGGTACCAGCGGGCGAGTTTGTGAGGATCAACGCCGAGTAGGTAGCCAGCTATCATGGCCTGATTCGCCAGGGTGGTACGGAGAATGCCGAGAGTGCGCCAGCGCCGATCGCTCGTCACCACGGCGCTAGGCGCGAGCGCCACCTTGCCCACTTTCCGCAGCCGCCGCATCAGCTCAAAGTCTTCCATCATCGGCAGTTCGGGGAAGCCACCCAGGTTGTGAAAAGCCTCGGCCTTCAAAAAAATAGCCTGGTCGCCGTAGGGCATTTGCAGCAGGCGCGATCGCAGGTTTACCCCCCGTTCCACCCAGCGCAGCCCTCGGCCAGGGCCGTCGATGGTGAGGCGAAAGGCTCCGGCAACCACCCCAGGTTGGGCAAGGGTCTGCCGAATGGTGCGATCGAACCCCTCGGGCAGGCGGGTATCGGCGTGGAGAAACAGCAGCAGGGAGCCGGTAGCGGCGGCGGCCCCACAGTTGAGCTGGTACGATCGTCCCGGGGCCGACTTGACTACCCTAGCTCCCTGAGCTTCAGCCACTTCAGCAGTACCATCGGCACTGCCGCCATCCACCACAATCACCTCCACAAGGTTGGCGGCGTGGATTGTGTCTAGCACCGCTGGCAACTGTCTCGCCTCATTCAAGGCTGGGATCACGACGGAAATCGCGGGCTGCGACAGGGTTTCGTTGGTGCTTAAGACCACGGTGTGGGAATAGTGATCCGCTAGGCTCCACGACTGGGGCAAGGGGCCGACAGCTTGGCGAGCCCTGGGGTTTAACCATAGCGCCAGCTGCGCCTGAAGCTTGGCCACAGCCCATAAACCTTCGATCGAGAGGGGCATACCGCAGTACCAGTGAGCATTTCGATAATTTACCCAACCTGGCACCCAGCGGGAATGAGGGGTAAGTTAATGTTTGCTGAGAGTGCTGCCGAGACCAGGCTAAAATCGGTCAAAAATGTAGTTGTCGGCGTATTGGATGGCGCGATCGCACTCAGCCTGGCTGCGCACCGTCCAAGCCAGTAGGGGCAGCTTAAAGTAGCGGCGGGCCAGGGTGGTGGGTAGCGTCGGCAGCGCCTTGACGTTGTAAGAAATAAAATGCGGGGAACTGGCCCAGGTGAGCAGCAGGTTGCTGCGCAAAAACATCTGCGGTTTGCTGGCTAGCTGCCCGCGCATAACATCGGGAGCATGGCGCTTAAACCACTGGAGCGATCGCGGGTTAAACGACTGCACCGCAAACTCCCCCCGGTAGCCCGCCAGAGTTTTCACCAGGGCCTGCTCGGGGCGGCCAACCTTTTTCTCATTCTTGATCTCAATTAGCAGGGGCACTCGACCATCGACACAGGCCAGCATTTCGGCCAGCGAGGGAATGGTCTGCTCGGTGTCATAGAGGCAAAACTGCTTGAGGCTTTGGAGGTTGTGGTGGGCGATGCGGCCCTTGTGGCCCGTCAGTCGCTTCAGGTCGCGATCGTGAAACACAACTAGATTGCCATCGGCCAATAGCTGCACATCGAGTTCGATGGGGTGGTGGGCTGCGATCGCCGCCTCAAAGGCCGCCAGCGAATTCTCTGGCACCGCTGTTCCCTGGTGCAGGCCCCGGTGGGCAATGGGTCGGGTCGTAATCCACTCCATCGCTGGCCTCTCCTAGGCTGATAAGCTGGGCAATGTCCTAAACTGGTCGGTCGAGCTGTATCAAGACTAAACAGTACAATCCAGCAGAGACTCGCGCCAACCCCATTTACTTACCCCCCCTTAACCCTTCCCTTCTCACGCTCTCATCTCCCCCACTCCCCATTTCTCCCATCTCCCCAATGCCCGTCGATACCTGGTTTCCCCTTGCCGTCTACTACACCGACCTGCCCAATGCAGCCCAGCATAAAGCTGCTCTCGCCGAGGCCATTCTTGACCTAGAAGCTAACGGCAGCGAACCCCGCAACTTTCCCGAAATGGCCTGGACGGGCGACCTGCACGGCGTCGAAAAAGTGCACACCGATCCCCGATTTAGCTGGGTGGTCAGCCAGGTCGAAACCCACGTCGTGACCTATCTTCAAGAACTCGGCCTCGACCTCAGCCAGATCGATCTCTACATTCAGCGAGCCTGGCCCGTAGTGTCGCGTCCCCAGCAGGAAGTCGGTGCCCACTGCCACAACACCGCCCACGTCAGTGCCGTGTATTACGTCGCCGTGCCCGAGACGGGCACCGATGCCGCTGGCTGTCTCACCTTTTTAGACGATGCCCGCCCTAACGAGGTCAGCCCTGGCCTCGGCAGCGAAAACACCGACATCATTTCTACCTGGAACTACCTCAACCAAGACCAGGCCCTCTACTTGCCCACCGAAGGGCGGCTGATCGTCTTCCCCGCTAAACAGCGCCACGGGGTAACGCCTAACCACACCGACGAGCTGCGCCTGTCGCTCTCGTTTGATATTGTGCTGACAGCGGCACCGGGACAGGCCGCCGGGGCCTACGAATTTCTCATGCCACCGCCGACCCAGTGGCAACGGTTTGGCGAAGCGACCTAGCTGCCAGTCTCAATTGGGATAAAGGTTTCGTCACTGAGAACGGTACTTGCACTGTAGTTGCTTATGGCTTCGCTCACCCATCACCTGCTGACTATGGCCTACAACAATGCTTGGGCCAACCACCGCCTGTTGAAAGCCTGCTGTGACCTGAGCCAGGCCGACTTTGTGGCCACCAGAACGAGTTTCTTCCCCTCCATCAAAGCGACCTTAAACCATTTGCTAACCGTTGACTGGTACTACATTGACGCCCTAGAGCGCACCATCAACCGTCAGCCTCCAAATCCTAACGCCAAAGCCTTTTTCGACCCGGAAGAGCCCTTTGACAGTTGTGCCGACTTGCACCGGGAACAGCACCAGACCGATAGGCGGTTAATTGCCGTTTGTCGCGCCCTGACCGATGGGTCGCTGGAACAGCTCGTTAGCATTCCCCGGTCCCACGGCATTAAAAGTGAGCAAATATCGCGCCTGCTGGCTCATCTGTTTCACATCAAATTCACCATCGTGGTCAGGCTCACACCATGCTTGCCGGAACAGCGGTTGAACCGCCCCAGCTCGATGAGTTCTTTTGTGCCAACGAGGCAAAATTGAGGGAACGCGATTTCCAAGAGTTGGGCTTTTCAGAACAAGAGATATGGGGCAGTTAACCAAGGGTAAGTGCAATGGACATTCGCGAAGATGACCTGACGGGCCAGCAGATCATTGCCCTGCTGCGCGAGCATTTGGAAAACATGCACGAGATTACGCCCCCCGGCAGCGTTCACGCGCTGGATTTAGAGCGGCTGAGGGCACCAAACATTACCTTTTGGACGGCCTGGGATGGGGATGACCTGCTGGGCTGCGGCGCGCTAAAAGAACTCGGCCCCACCAGCGGTGAAGTTAAGTCGATGCGTACGCCCGCAATTCACCGCCGCAAGGGCGTTGCCTCTAGCATTTTGGAACACATTATCGAAGTCGCCCGGCAGCGCGGCTACACCCACCTGTATCTAGAAACGGGCGCGTTCCATGCCTTTGCCCCAGCTCGCAGGTTGTACGAGCGCTACGGCTTTGAGTATCGAGGTCCCTTTGGCGGCTACACCGACGATCCCAACAGCTCGTTTATGGCGAAAAGCCTTTAGCGACAGCGCCAAGATACCTTAGCGACAACTCAGGGATTAGGGCGATTCACGCGAATAAGTTTTCCTGCCAACGTTCCTGTTTCGAGAATCGCTTGGTGTACTCGATTGGCAAGCCCTTGGCGATCGATGTCTTCTGTGCAAACGATAATGCCAGCATGAGCAAGATTTTGTTTATGCAGCCGAATGAAGTCGCCTCGGTTAACGGTTAGCACAGCTCGATTTTGACTGCTAGCAAAAGCTAAGACCATTTCATCAGGGATGCGTTTATTCCCTTGCCCTGCTTCTTGGACGGTCAGCACATCATGCCCTAAGTCTCTGAGCAGTCGACTGACTTGGCGAGGATAAGCCTCATCGGCGTAGAGTTGAGCCATGCTCAGGCTGCTGCTTGCCGTTGAAGGGCAGCTTCAATTTCGGCTTGGTGGCTGCTGGCATAGAGCCAGGCGTTGGTTAGGTCTGCGGCGGTGAGGTCGGGATAGTCTTCTAACAGAAAGGCTTCGGTTGCGCCCTGCTGGCGGAGGCTGACTAGCAGCCAGACGGGAATGCGGGTTTGGCGAATGCAGGCATCGCCGCCCATCACGCCGGGGGTTTTCTCAATGCCAACCCAGGTACCGCTGAGGCTAGAAACCAGCAGTTGAATGACCTGCGCTTTTTCTTGGGGCGAAAGCGCTAGCAGTTCGGTTTGGAGTTGGTCGATGGTCATAATTGTTGGCTCCACACAATCAGATTGTAAAAGATGCCAGCTAAGAACAGGAACCCAGCAATTAAGACTTAAGGAATAGCTTTCATCACCAACACTAAACCTCTCTCCCAAGCCAACTTAGCAACAGCATCGGTAAAATCAAAAAAGGGTTTTGAAACCGGGAAGGGCTTAATGCCCAAAGATTCAACAGAATATTTAGTCTCTAGCTCTATACTCTGAGATATTTCTTTAATACCAAGAGATTCAGCCAGGACATTTTTAATCCAGAACTCACTTATAAGAGCAGGGTTATCAAATAATGCTGCATATAGTCTATCTTCTTGTCGGAAAAACTTGATTTCGTGGACATAAGCCATTTTTAGATTCCTTAAAATAAGGATAATTCAATTAAATCGAGCGAGAATACTAGGTGAGTAGAGCACCAGCGTAACCCAAAAAAGCAACCCGCAGCCACCTTCTAGCAATGCTGCGCGAAATGTCGGGTTTCACTCTATTCAAGAGGTGCGAATGTAGCGAGATAGATGGTAAGCCGCCAGCTTTACGTCTTCTGGGGTAACCCGTTGCGGTTCATTGTCGATAAAACTGGGCAGCGCTTTGGGGTTGAGCACCCAGAGGTCAGAAGGCCCTTTTGTCTTAGACGACTCCACGAACCATCCTGGAAAAACCACTACTGGCTTGACAGCGAAAGACCTGCCGGTACTTTCCTTCAAAACTTCTGTAACCCAGTAAGCCTGAGCCTTGGCCTGCTCAACCGCATTGCGCTCCATCAACTGACCATTGATCTGAATAGTTTCGCCGTCAAAGTGAATAGTGGATTTTCCAGACGATGATTTGCTGTAGGTTTTGGTTTCAATCGTGAAAATGCCGCGATCGCAAATCACCACATGATCGACGTTGAACCCCTTTCCCACAATGTCATGGAAGACCCGATAGCCTTTTTCTCTCAAATCTGACAAGTATTGGCCAACCGCCTTCTCTCCATCTCGCGCCATCCTCAAGCGCCTAAGCTGCAATCTCAATCGGTAGAGCCTAAAGCAGGCATAGCTCGAAATCGGAATGGCAACTATGAGTGTTGCTAAAGGTTGCGGCGGGGTGTTACTCACTGCGCGCCACCACTCGTATCCGGTGAAGATGATGGGCAGCAAAAACATGCCCAGCCACGTGTTGAGGTCTTCATCCCACAAACGCTGTAGCTCTTCATCGAGGGATTGCCCTGGATTCCGCAAGGGTTTGTCTTTTAGGGGAGATACCCGTTGCCTGCGGGCGTTTAGCTTCATAGTCGATAAACTTCCTGGGGCTAACTGCTAGGCACGTTGAGAGTATGCCCCAGATACATGACGCGAAACCAACCGATACCCTTACCCCTGCTTTAGGCGATACCGCTTCTGCGATTGCGTATCGCGAGGGGTCACAACCCAGGTGTTTTCTCCATTGAGATAGTCGTAGATGGCGACTATTGCGATCGAGTTTTTGAGGGTGACGTAGAAGGGTAAAAACAGCACATGCTTAATGTAGTAAGTCAGCGGATAACGCCTAGAGGCAATCTTCGCAGTGGCTAGAATCTGGTAAAACCCGCTAAAGAGCGACAGGCCACCGGCAATAAGAAAATAAACCCGCATCTGGCCAGACACCGCACCGGGCACTAGCAAAAAGGCCAGCAACACCGGCAAGAGCTGTAGCGAAATTAGGGCGAAAGATTCGCAGTAGTAGAGCAGATACGTCCAATAAAATTTTTGCCAGTTGTTGAAGTGGGGCGATCGCCACAACCGGCGCTGATAGAGCAGCGACACTTCTAGCCAACCGTGGGCCCAGCGTTTGCGCTGAAACCAAAAGGTTTTGAGCGAGGCGGGCGCTAGCTCACTGGTGACAATGCTGCGATCGTGCAGAATTTTGTAGCCGTTGAGCAGCGTTCTCAAAGAGGCGTCGATATCTTCGGTCAATCGGTTAGGGTTGAAGCGAATCTGTTTGAGCACCGAGGTGCGCCAGTAGCCGTTCGAGCCGCCAAAGATGCTGGAGTCGGTGAGAAATGACTTCGCCGCATGGCTAATGCCGTAGAGCTGCTCAAACTCGATCGCCACATTTTGAGCCAGGAAATTTTCGTCGTAGTTGCGAATGACGTTGCGCCCTTGAATGACGTCATAGCCCTGGGCAATCCAGTGCCACGATCGTCTAAAACAGTCGGCGCTGGGATGGTGGTCGGCATCGAGCACGCAGGTGATTTCTCCCGTCGCAATGTCGAGAGCGGCATTCATATTTTCGGCCTTAGACTGACTGCCTTCAACCCGCAAAATGGTCAGCTCATCATGCTGTCTGGCTAGCTGATGCAGCTCAGCTTCAATGGGCAGATCGACGGGCGTGTTGTAGGCCAAAATGATTTCTAAGCCGCCCGCTGGTCGCTCAATGTGAGCGAGCAAATGGTGGAGAGTCTCAACGATAATGCTCTGCTCGTTGGGCAAGTAGGCGGCGACCAAAAACGAGCAGCGGGGCACCGGATCGAGGGGGGAGGGGTACTCAGCCCCCCGCACTCCCATCCAGGCTTTGACCTGGTTGCGGGTCTGCTCTGACGGCTGATTGAACCGGTGACGATGGGTTGCAAACCGGCGAAACAGCGCGTTGGTCGACTCGATGATAATCATCACCGCGTTGAACAAAAAAAGCGTCAGCACGACGGCCCGTGGCCCTACTAAAGCCCAACCACTAAGCAGCAAATACCCATAAAAGACGGCGGGTAGGCCAATCAGCAGCACGTGGGTAAAGATAACCTTTTGAATTTCGCTAGACCATGTTTTGGCCACTACGGTGCAACTCCTGGCTTAAACAACAGTTTTGATTGGGGCATAGGGGCTGCTCTGAACCCTCGACGTGGCCTCAACC
This sequence comes from Leptolyngbya sp. FACHB-60, assembly GCF_014695775.1. Taxonomy (GTDB): domain Bacteria; phylum Cyanobacteriota; class Cyanobacteriia; order Phormidesmidales; family Phormidesmidaceae; genus Nodosilinea. The sequence goes on from NZ_JACJOX010000017.1 coordinate 260,928, forward strand.
AGGCTCAACTGGTTGGCATTGACCCAAATTGTTCGACGATCCTCTGCAATTTGGCAAAGATAGGATTCGCCTTCGTCGAGTAGAGTTTCAACCTTGTGCACAGTCCAGTCTCGGCTGCCCTTGTAGCTGACGCGATCGCCCACTACCGGGCGCCAGTTGGCCCCTTCAGGCGTTGGGTTCTGCATTAGCAAGTAGTCAATATCGCGCCACAGCTGCACAGCGCTGCGCTGCATGAAGGGGCGCGCCGCATCGGCAATCATGGCCAGAACCAGGGTGCCAACGACCATTAGCGGCAGCGCAACCCAATAACGCCAAACGCTATCTTGCACCCACAAATTGATCGTGCGATCGATCACAAAGCCGTGAATTAAGAAGTAGCTATAGCTATGGACGCCCAGCCGTCCCATGGCCGCCGACAGTGCCGGCACATTGCTGAGCGATCGCAGCACCACCGCCGCCACCATGACAAAACCAATAGGAAACAGCAGATCGCAGACCACCCAGCCCATGAGATAAAACTGCGCTACAAAACCCACCGCATAGACTAGCAACCCAACCCAAAGCAGCCGCTGAGGCCGCCAAAACAAAGGACCACGGTGCTGGCAGTAGGCCTCTGCCATGGCCATACCGACTACAAAGGTGCTCAGCTTGGCCGCAAATGAGACAAAGGGCAACCAGTTGTTGGGCGTGTCAAACATGGAGTAGGTCAGATGACCACCAAAGTGGTAGACCGCAGCGTAGCGATAGAGCAGCGTGAGCACTAAACTCACCAGCAGCAAATTGCGGGTTCCCCAGCGGTTTAAAAGGTGCCAGAGGATAGGAGAAATGAGCGTGAAACTAATAATTAGGGGAATAAACCACCAGGGGCCGCTGGTTGCCAACAAACGTTCGCCGTCAAAGCCAAACAGCAGCGGAAATGTAACCCCAGCAAAGGTGTCCCACTGTGACGGTCGATAGGTGTTGGTGGCAATACCAATCAGCCAAAGAATTGGATAGGCCAGCCAGGCTACGGTCCAAAACGGCCAGAGAATTCGCAGCAGACGGCTTTGAATAAACTCGCCTGCACCGACAGCATGAGCTTTGCTGCGCAGCGACAAAACCAACACAAAGCCAGCAACTAAAATAAAGATGTCGACTGCCTGAAAGCCAAACCAAACCGGCAGAGCGATCGCAGAAGCCAGCATATTTTGGCCGAGATGAGCGTTGGCCTCAGCAATAGTTACCCAATTGCTGCGCAACCCGGTGGGTTGGGGAGTGTAGGCATACTTTGTAAACAGCAGCTGGGCGTGATAGAGCAAAATGCCAACGGCCGCTAATAGCCGAATACCTTGTAGCCAATTAAGCCGTTGTTTTGAAGGCTGATAATGCTTAGAATTGAGTTGAGACATAGACCGACGACTTCAGTAAGTTTTGCCTCGAAGCGCTCTAAACCCTTTCTCACGCAAGGGTTACTAGAGGGGGTTAAACCAGTAGACACCGCTATGCCCACAGGCGCGACTCACGGGAAAGCTGTCGCTCGGGCATAGTATTGATTGAGAAAACCTACCGATCGCGCAAGCAGCAGCGAGCGTAACATTTCGTTCAGAATACATGCAATAAAAGTTGATGAAAATCAGCCCTAAGTAGTATTTACTGGAGCACAAAAACCAGCTTTAACAGGTTCTGAGCCGACGGTTTTGCAGAGTTTTAGTTCCCCATTATTGCTCTAGAGCAAACTCCGTGTTTTTACCACAAGAAAAGCCATTACCCAAGCTTTTCAAAATATCTCTCAGTTGAGTAACGTGGCATACAAAACCAGTATTAGGACAAAGCGATGGTATACACATTTCCACCTGGGTTTCAGTGGGGGGTAGCGACTGCGTCATACCAGATTGAGGGGGCTGCCGAGGCCCGAGGCCCCAGCGTGTGGGATATGTTTAGCCAAACTCCAGGGCGCGTGCTGCATGGCGATACTGGGGCGATCGCCTGCGACCATTTCCACCGCTACCGTGACGACATCGCCCTGATGGCTGACCTGGGCGTGCGCCACTACCGCTTCAGCATCTCCTGGCCCCGCATCATCCCCCAGGGGCGCGGTGCGGTGAATGACGCTGGTTTAGCCTTTTACAGCGAGCTAGTCGACACCCTGCTTGAGTTTGGCATTACTCCCCATGCCACCCTGTTTCACTGGGATAGTCCCCAAGCCCTCGAAGACGAGTACGGCTCGTGGCGCAGTCGCCAGATGGCGCAAGACTTTGCCGACTACGTCACAGTGGTGGTGAAGAAGCTGGGCGATCGCATCATCCACTGGATGACCCTCAACGAAATTTTCTGCTTTACCCACATCGGCTACGGCGTTGGCCACGTTCCCGAAATGGCCCCCGGCACCGTCGTTAAAACCAGTAAAGAAGTCTGGCAAACCTCCCACCACGCCCTGCTGGCCCACGGCCTCGGCTGCCAGGCCATTCGTGCCGCCTCGCCCCAGCCCTGCCAGGTGGCGCTAGTGGATAACTACCTCGCCACCGTCCCCCTCACCGACACCCCAGCGGATATCGCGGCGGCCCAGGCCGCCTTTCCTCTCACAGGCACCAACGGCGGCATTATCTACCCCGTCTTAACTGGGGAATACAATCCTCAACTGCTGGCAGATTTGGGCAAGAATGCCCCCGACATTCTGCCTGGCGACCTGGCCACCATTCACCAACCGCTAGATTCCCTCGGGTTTAATGTCTACACCGGGGCCTATGTGCGGGTGGCTGACAATGCTAGGGGCTTTGAGGCGCTGCCCTTTCCTCAGAGCTACCCGCGCATGCACATGCCCTGGCTGCATATCTTGCCCGACAGCCTCTACTGGGGCGTGCGCCACATCAGCGATACCCTTCAGCGTCCCGAGCTGCGCGTCTTCATCAGCGAGAATGGCTGCGCCGCCCAGGATGAACTCACGCCCACTGGCGAAGTGCTGGATCTCGATCGCATCCAGTACCTGCAACAGTATCTGCGATCGGCCCACCGCGCTGTGCAAGAGGGCTATCCACTGATGGGCTATTTCCTCTGGACTTTTATGGATAACTTTGAGTGGGCCTATGGTCGCGATCGCCGCTTTGGCATCACCTATGTAGACTTCGCCACCCAGCAGCGCATTCCCAAAGCCAGCTACCACTGGTACGCCCGCTGCATTGAAGAAAATCGAGTGGTATAGCCAGCAGAAGATGTATCCCGATCGCAGCGGGGCAACCTGAAGCATTAACAGCCTTCAGTCGCTTCAGGTTCACGATGCGCGAGTTCTACGACATTGTCCAAGCCGCGACAGATGAGCAGCGTCATGAACTGGGCGAACTCGTCGGCTCAGGGTTTGGCGGCCAGCCAGATACACTCTGCGATCACATCAAATATTTGCGGGCTGGCACTATTGGGCAGCTGTTTTGGCAGGCGTCATGGAAGCAGGTGGTTACGGATGTCGCTGACCATGTTGGTATCGACTGGTTAGCGCTGCTGTCCGGACGGCACTGGCAAGAGCTGCCTACCGAAGAAATTGAGGCAGCTGTGGTGGCCAAACTATTCCACGATATGTTTGATCAGCTATCCCCAGACCAACAGCAAAAAGTCGTCATGGAAATGCATCGCCATGGCGATGACTCTCGCCTAGAGGCTTTGTTTCTAGGTGGTGGCGCGATGGCGGCAGCCAAAATGAGCGGGTTTGGAGTGTATTTGATGGCCAGCACAGTGTTAGGTGGGCTAACAAATGTGATGGGTCTAACGCTGCCGTTTGCAGTTTATATAGGTATGAGTCAGGCGATCGCTTTGGTACTAGGCCCGGTAGGGTGGGCAGCCTTAGCCAGTGGAATCGTTTGGACCCTAAATCAACCGAACTGGGAGCGCCTCACGCTGGGAGTAGTTTATGTGTCACTCCTGCGCAATAACGGTATTTTCGAAGCTACTGGATAAGTGACTATCTTGGTACCAGACGAAACTAGGGAGAAAATATCGTCTACTACTTGGGAAGCACCCCATGAAACGTCGCCCCTTTCTGCGCTACACCACGACCACTGCCCTCGCAGTTTCAGGTCTAGGCCATGTCTCAGGCGAACTTCTCGCCAGTCCGCCGCCGCTCACCCTGCATGTTTACCTGCCCAACGGTGATCCGCTACCCAAGTTTGAACTCAACCGCCTCTACTTTCTGGGTCTAGACGACGAACCCATTCCCCACCCCGATCGCACCGTAGAAGACGGCATTCTCACCACCCAGCCGCCAGCGGGCCGCTTCGCGATCGCCCTTCAGCTCCCCGTGGAGGGTTTTGGCGATGTCACCCTCTATGCCGACAACCAGGGGCGCGGCTTTACGCCAACAGATTTTCCGCTGGTGCTGAATGGGGCGTTTGCGCGCGATCGCCTCTACCGAGTTAGCCAAGCGTGCGATCGCTGGCAGCGTCAGGGCTACGGCATTGCTCAGAGTGTGCGCGATCGCCTCCATCGCGCCCAGGCTTACCTCACCCAGGCCAGCCAAGCCCCTGACCTGCAAACCCAGATTCCGTTGTGGAACAACGCTTTGGTGGAAGGGCTATGGGCTGGAGAAGAAGCCGCCCTCAGCCGCGCCCGCCAGCGCATTGTCCGCACCCCACCGCGCCAAGATTTCAAACTCGGCTGCAATGCTTTCGCCCACCCCGGCTTGGGAGCGGAGTACGATCGCCACTTTGAGGCCCTTTTCACCACTGCCACGGTGCCCTTCTACTGGAAACCCTTCGAACCTGAGCGGGGCCAACCCACCTACGCCGAAGTTGATACCCAGGTAGCATGGCTACGGCAGGCAGGGATTGCTCCCAAGGGACACCCGCTCACCTGGTTTCATGAGGTCAGCGTACCCGACTGGGTGCGCCCACTGCCCTATGACCAAGTTAAAGCGGCCTTGCATCAGCGCATCGTGGAGATCACGCAGCGGTACGGCAGCCAAATTCCCACCTACGACGTGATCAATGAAGCCCATATCGTACCCTGGGGCAACGAGTTAGGCTACGACCAAGACCAATTTCTCGACCTCACTCGCATGGCCTGCGAGGCCGCTAAAGAGGGCTATCCCGCTGTGAAACGGGTGGTCAATAGCTGCTGCCTATGGGCTCGCAATGTCGCTCTGTACGGCCCACCCCAGCACAGCCCCTATCAGTACCTCACAGCCTGCCTGGCCGCCGCCATCGACTTTGAGGTGATTGGCCTACAGCTCTACTATCCCGACCAGGATATGTTCGAAATCGATCGCCTGCTCGATCGCTTTGCCGACCTGGGCAAGCCCATCCACATCACTGAGATGGGCTGTTCTTCTAACACTGGCACCGACGAAAATTCGATCATGGGCGAGGCTGAAGGAATGTGGCACGCCCCCTGGAGCGAGCAGGTTCAGGCCGACTGGGTCGAGCAGATCTACACCCTGGGCTACAGCAAACCCGAGATCGAAGTGGTCTCCTGGTGGGATCTGTCAGACCAGGCTGTTTTCTGGCCCTTTGGCGGGCTGCTGAACCGCGAAAATCAGCCTAAAGCTGCCTACTATCGACTCCAGGGGCTCAAGAAAGCCTGGGGTTTGCAGAGCTAGGGGCAAGACCTAAGCCCTGTCCACCTAATCCTCGACGCCGCCAGAATTTTGCTATCCGATGTCCCCCAGCAACATGAGCTGGCGAACATTGGGATCTGTGGCCGGGGTCTGCGGCTTTCGTCGCCGCGACTTTGGCGGCAGCACATTCACATGGGCCACAAACCAGGTGCGCAGAGTCGCCGTCTGCGCGACATCTAGGTCAGCCAACGGCAGCGCGGTGGGAAAGAGATCGGCGATCGCACTCTCAGCCCAGGCCACCTCGCCCCCATAGAGCTCCGTGCCAAAGGGCGTCAAATCCTTGGGCATCTGCGCCAGGTGAGGCAGCAGGTTACTGGCGTTGAGAAACTTGCCCCGCTGGGCTTCGAGCAGTTTGACCCGATGCTGGCGAGCCGCTTTATAGTTCAAAATTGGGGCGGGGTAGCCCGATAGGGTAGGCGGGCTGCCGAGCTGCCCTGGGTGCACATCCGCCAGCTCCGGCACCCAGCGCTTGATGAACTCGCCCTCAGGGTCACAGCGATCGATCGCCACCTGGCCAGGGTTGTAGATACGCGTCCAGGTTTTATCGATGCAGTGGGTCACCCCCGACTGCATCGCCCACTGATAATGGTCGATGGGGCAGTCACCGTCTATTAAATGACGCATAAAGTGCAGCGCTCCGTAGCGCCAGTCGATGCCGCCCAGGTTGCTGAGAAAGCTGGCATAGATGGCGCGGGTGCGAAAGTTTAGCGCCAGGTAGCCCCCGGTCGCCTGCAAACAGCGCGCGGCAGCATCCACAATCGGGAAGCCGGTGTGGCCAGTCTGCCAGGCCTGGTAGAGATCGGGGTCAAAGGCCCAACCATCGTCGTCAAAGGTGTGGTAGAGCGATCGCAGCTCCAGCTGCGGTAGATACCGAAACCGCTGGGTAAACCCGTTGCCCCACCGCAGACGCGAAATCAGCTGCCGGTGGCTGCGGCGCACCCGGTCATCCCCAAAATCGGGCGCGCTGCGGATGGTTTGCACACATTCTCGCACCGAGATCACGCCAAATTTGATGTGGGGGCTGAGGCCCGTGGTGGCCTCGGCGCTGGGGTATGACAGCTGCCAGTAGTAGCGATCGGCCTTATCGGTCAAAAAGCCTTGCAGCAGGGCGCGGGCAGCGGCGGTGCTGGCAGGGGGAATCGGCTTTTCGTCAGCCCGGTGACCTAAAGCATCCAGGCCGGGTAACGGATCGCTGGGGATCGCTGGCGGTACGGAAACCTGTTGGGGCGTGGGCACTAGGGGTTGGCCCATCTCCCGATACCACAGCTCCCGGTATTGGGGGTAGGGGATGAGGTCGGCGGCGCTAGCGGCGGGCTCAAACCAGCGAATTTTCATGCCCCGCTGGGCAAGGGCCTGGTTGAGGCGAGCATCACGAACCCGACCATAGATGCGCTCGACGTCGGTGTGGGCATAGATGCCGTCGGCGTCGGTTTCCTTAACCAGATCGGGCAAGACCTGAACCGGGTCGCCCGATCGCACAATCAGCCGTCCGCCCAAGGCTTTCAAGTCTGCATCCAGAGCGTGCAGGGCGGCCAGCAAAAACGCCACCCGAGCCGAGCCAGTTTCAGGATGGTGCAGCAGAGCGCGATCGAACACGAACACCGGCACCACCAGGCCCCGCCCCGCCGCCCGCCGCAGTGGCTCATGATCCGATACCCGCAGGTCACGGCGAAACCAGACAATGGTTCTGTTCATGGCGTTTCAGGCATAGCCACGGCGATCCCCAAGGAAGCACAGAGGAACAAGACAGCACTTTTCAAACCGTAACCAAAAAACAACTGGCCTATCTGATTGCTGAATAGTATTTTAGTACTATACTTGGGTTTATCAATTCCCCTCTTTCTTCGCTGCCACCTAAGCCCCTTTTGGGCTATACCTCTCGGCGGCTAATTACCTCTACCCCAGCGGCACTCACCCCTGGCGTAGAACATCTGGGCAGGGTCTTCAGGCCAGTTCTTGGCCCCAAGCAAGCTCGCGTCAGGGCCTCTACTCTGGCTGCCCGGCATTGGGCACCCCCCTTATCTCAAACGGTAAATAGCAAAGGTCAACGCCATGGTTCAACGTTCTTCTTACCCCGTGTCGGCCCACTATCAGCCTCCTCAGCCTCAGCCCCAACCGGTGCATCCTCGCCCGGTGAACCCCCAAGCGATGCCGCCGCAACCGATGCGGCCTCAGCCCAGTCCCTACGCCTACGTGCCCCAACCGCGGCGGACCGCCCCTGGAGCCTTTCCAGACCGACCGCAGCCCCGTCAGGTGCTGATGGCCGGAAGCATGGCGGGAGGCTCAATGCTCGCTTTGGCAGCCCTGCTGATTTCGCCTAACCCCGATCAAGCCAAGGTGCAGGAGGCCGAGGCCTTTACCTGCATTCGGCAAGAGCAGCCCAAGGCGCTAGTCTCGCGCGACCAAATTAAAAAGCTCTTAGCAACCGAGCTCCAAGCGCCCAAGACCACGGTGCAGGAGTTTCTTCAGGTGCCCTACTGCGTGCTGTCGCCGGGCAAAACCGAGGCAGGGCTGCCCGCCGATCGCGAGGCTTACCCCCTAGAGTTTGACCCACAAACCTGGCTGGTGGTGCTGTACGAGGGCGATCGCTACGCCGGATACGACTTTCGCTTTCGCTAAGGCGTGCCGCAATCCGTGGTCCGTTGCCGAAGTTCTTTGCTAGAGTGGCAGGGCAAATTGGCCAGGCTCCTATAGTGTTGCATTCTAAGCTGCTGCAGAAAAAGCCTCCGCTGCTGTTGCCCTTGGGCGCGGCTCTACTCTTTATCGGCGGCGGCGCGCTGACCTTTTGGGCCACTTCCCGACACGGACAATTAGCCAAAACGTTGCCCGCTGGGGCCAATGCCATTCCAGCCGATGCCCTGGCGGTGGTAGCCCTGAGCAGCGATGAAGCGCAGTGGCGACGGCTGCGGCAATTTGGCACTGAGGCCACCCAGGCCCAGTTTGACCAGCAGCTAGTGCAGTGGCGCGATCGCCTGCTGGCCGACCAAGATCTCAACTTTGCCCGCGATATTCAGCCCTGGGTTGGCCCCGAGATCACCCTGGCAGTGCTGCCCGTCGAGACCGGCCCCAGCGACCTGCCCCCGTCACTGCCCGCTCCCGAACTGGCCTTAGCCTCAAATGTGGTGGTAGTGATTCCCATTGCCGATGCCAACCGCGCCCAAAACGACCTAGGCGATCGCCTAGGAGCCGCTGAATCGGTAGAAGATGCCCCCTACCGCGGCGTTACTCTACAGCAGCTCAATGGCGAGGCCGACACCCCTCTCTATGCCGCCGTGCTCGACGCCAAGATGGCGGTGCTTAGCCCCCAGTTGCCCCTGCTGAAGCGGGCGATCGACACCTATAAGGGGGGCGAGTCGCTGGTCACTCGCCCTGGGGTGGGCAAAGCCTTTGAGCAACTTACCGAAACTCGGCCGCTGGCCCGCTTTTATGTGGATGTCCCAGCCCTGTCTCAAACCGTAGCGGCGGCCGCCGACCCCCCCATTGCCCCCGCTCGGCTGCGGGCGTTTCAGACCCCACGGGGGCTGGTGGGGGCGATCGCGCTGCAAAGTCGCGGCGTAGCCCTACAGGGCATCAGCTGGCTCGAACCCGGCTCCCAAACCTTTGCCACCGGCAACAGGGCTGACCAAATGCCCCAGCGACTGCCCACGGGTACCCTGGTGGCGGTGTCAGGGGGCGACTTTCAACAATTTTGGGAAGACTTTGAGGCTGGCGAGCAGCTTTCGGCCCTACTGCCGGTGCGGGCCAACGATTTATCCCTGGGGCTGCAAACCGCCACTGGCTTAAGCCTGCAAGAAAACCTGCTGCCCTGGATGGCTGGAGAATTTGCCCTGGGGGTGCTCAACCCTCCCCCACCGGACGATAGGGACAATGCCCCACCGCTGCCAAATCCTGCCCTGGTGCTGATGGTCAAAACCAACGATCGCGAGGCCGCCACCGCCACCTTTGAACAGCTCGACGCCGTGATGGAGAGCCGCTACCGCTTTGCGATTGAGACCACCGATTTGGGCGGCGTGCCCGTCACCCGTTGGACCTCCCCCTTCGACTCACTGGTGATGGCCCACGGCTGGCTCGACGGCGACATTGCCTTTTTCACCTTGGGTCAGGGCATTGCCGAGCAGGTGGCCCCAACCCCCAACCGCAGCCTGGGCCAAAATGACCTCTTTCAGGCTACTACCGGCAATGCACCGCGCCCCAACAACGGCCACTTTTTTCTCAATTTAGAGACCCTCACCGGGGTCGAAAACAATCTTTTGCTGCCGCCCTTACCCCAGGATGGGCTGCTGAGTTCTGAAGCCATTGAGGCGATCGGGGTAACGGCGACAGTGCTCAGCGATCGCCAGGTGCGCTACGACATTACCGCAGCGCTCAAGCGAGGCGATCGCCCCGGCCCCTTACCCGGCGGAGATGAACCCCAACCCACTCCCACGCCAGAAGCCGCCCCTGAGGCAGCTCCCGATACCGCTCCCTCCACTCCCCAGTAACTCTCGCCGCTGCCTCGACAATTCAACCCGCAAAAGTCGGCCCAAAAAATCGGTACGATAGGAAAGACTCCTCATGGCTACCGAACATGGATCTGATTGCGCTCCAGGGCTGGCTCGATAACGCATCCTTTGCGGTGCTGTTTGCGGCAATGCTGCTCTATTGGTGCGGCGTGGCGTTTCCCAAGGCCACCGTTCTGCCATCGTTGGGCACCAGCACCATGGCCGTGGGCAACCTCACCATCGCCGCTCTGCTCGGTGCCCGGTGGATCGAGGGGGGCTACTTCCCCATGAGCAACCTCTACGAGTCGCTGTTTGCCCTGGCCTGGGGCATTACCGCCATGCACCTGGTGGCCGAGCGCATGAGCCGCAGTTCTCTGGTGGGGGCCGTCACTGCTCCCATTGCTATGGCGATCGCCGCCTTTGCCACCCTGACGCTACCTGACACCATGCAGGGCTCAGAGCCGCTGGTGCCCGCCCTCAAGTCGAATTGGCTGATGATGCACGTCAGCGTCATGCTGCTGAGCTATGCGGCGCTGCTGGTGGGGGCACTTTTGGCGATCGCATTTCTGCTCATCACCCGGGGCCAGGCGGTAGAACTAAAAGGCAGCTCCGTGGGCACCGGCGGCTTTCGCAACGTCAAGCTGCGTCGGGCTGAGGATGACGCCGCTGAGGCCGCTGCGGTGATGACCATGTCTGCCGGGGGTGCGGCGGTGCTCGAAAAACCCGCTACCGTCACCCTTTCACCCCAGCGGCTTACCCTGGCCGACACCCTCGACAACATCAGCTACCGCATGATTGGCCTGGGCTTTCCGCTGCTTACTATTGGCATCATTGCCGGAGCAGTGTGGGCCAACGAAGCCTGGGGCTCCTACTGGAGCTGGGACCCCAAAGAAACCTGGGCACTGATTACCTGGCTAGTGTTTGCCGCCTATCTCCACGCTCGCATCACCAAGGGCTGGCAGGGACGCCGTCCAGCTATCCTCGCCGCTACAGGGTTTGTGGTGGTGTGGGTGTGCTACTTAGGGGTCAATATTCTTGGCAAGGGGCTACACAGCTACGGCTGGTTTTTCTAGCAGCGTCCTGCCCTGGGGGCCGGGCAAACACCCTTTAACCCTAATAATGTGATGTTCAAACTGGGGTAATGACTCCGCTTGACCACGGCTGTTCTTTTAGCCCTGTTGCCTGTGCTGCCTTGGTGGCATAGGCGACAGGTTTGGTTGCTCAAATTTTGGGGGCTTCAAAGAATCGAGTTCTCTCAAAATATCTCCAAGGGCTTATTTTGATGTGGATCGGGAACAATCGTACCGGCGGCGGGCAACGCCGTCAGGGAGCTGATCTGAGCGTCTTGGATCCTAATGTGGCAGTGGAGAAGCAGGGTCACGTTTGACGCGGTTGTAGACTAGGCTGTGCAACTGAGGTTGCCAGGATGCTAAAACAACCCAGGGGTAAACCTGCCCCGCCCTGTCGTTGCGATCGCGTTTTGCTATGCCCAGACCCACACCCAAACCGACGACTAGGTTTCGCCGTCCCCAACGGTGGATGCAGCTGCTGCTAGCGCTGCTGGGACTGTTACTCACCCTGAGCTGGGATCTGTCCCCAGCCGTGGCCCAAATCTCCAACCCCTTCGCCGGCGACAGCACCCTACCCCCAGCCGGGGTAGAGCGCATTGGCCTGCTTGAGACCACGGCGATCGCCCTGGATGGTACCCCCCTCTTCGATATTGCCTCCCCGGCGGTGTTTAACCGCAATGAATCGGGCACGGAGGTGCCCGTCGAGGTGCGCGCTCGGCAGATCGAGACCAACCTCAACCAGGTGGTCAACCGCACCTTGGCGCTAAGGTATGACGATAACGCCGTCGATGGCGCATCCCTCGATGTCACCATTGAAACGATTAGCGGCCAACCGGTGCTATTTGCGATCGGAGCGGGCCTAGCCGAACCGAGAGTACTGCTCACCATTACCGACACCGATGCTCAGTACAACGGGGCGTCGCAACTCGATTTAGCTGACCGCTGGCAGGCCGTGCTGCGCGACTCGCTGCGGCAGGCAGTCGACAGTCGCCTGCCCGAAGCGCGCCAACGGCAGATTCGCCGCACCGTTTGGGTTCTGCTAGCCAGTTTGCTGCTAACCCTTGTGCTAACTGGCATTTGGCGAGTGCTGGGCTGGCGCAAAAGTGAGCTAGAGCAAAAGCAAACGGCTCAAAATCATCTCCCCATTCGCCCCGGAGCGGATGTTCCTGAGCAGCAACTTTTGCAGGTGTTTAGCTACCAGCTCACCCTTGCCCAGCGGATTCAGGCCGTAGCCTTTTTTCGCTGGCTGGTGTTCTGGGGCATCGCCTTCGTGTGGATTACAGGCATCGCCAGCGGGCTCTACATTTTTCCGCAAACCCGCAGCTATGCCTTTAGGCTGTTCTCAATTCCGGTGCTGCTGCTACTGACCTGGTTTTTCACTGGGTTGCTCAACCGAATCACCAATCTGGCTATTGAGCGCGTCGCCCAGGCCTGGAGCAAAAATGAGCTGGGCGATTTGGACGACATTCAGCGCAAATCGATGCGCATTTCGACTATTATCGGTGCCCTCAAAGGACTGAAGACAGCCGTCATCTACGCCCTAGCCACCCTGCTGGTACTACAAACCCTAAGAATTGCCCCAGCGTCGCTGCTGGCCTTTGGAGCAATTTCTGCCCTGGCCATTTCCTTTGCGGCTCAGAATTTGGTTAAAGACCTGGTCAACGGCTTTTTAATCTTGCTAGAAGATCAGTACGCCATTGGCGATCTGGTCACCACCGGCACCACCACCGGCATTGTGGAAAATCTCAACCTGCGCATTACCCAGATTCGCGGCGAAGATGGCCGTCTGGTCACCCTACCCAACAGCCTCATTGCCCAGGTCGAAAACCTCAGCCGTGGCTGGTCGCGGGCCAATATCCTCATCGATGTGGCTTACAGTACCAATGTCGATGAAGCCCTATGGGTCTTACATGAAACCGCCCAGATTATGGCCAGTGACCCTGAGTGGCGCTATGCCATTCTCAATCCGGTCGAAATGCTGGGGGTTGAGAGCATGACCCATGCGGGCCTCACCCTTTTGATTTGGATCCGTACTCGGCCCCTTAAGCAGTTTTTGGTGGCGCGTGAATTTCGCCGCCGCCTGCGTATCGCCTTCGACAAGGCAAACATTGCCATCGGGGTGCCACAGCAGGGATTTACAGAGCTGCCCAACAGCATCGACCACGATAACCATGAACACCATAACCACAACGGTGATGCCGCTCACAGAACGGCAAAAAGCGGGGCTATTGAACCCCGCTAATGGTTGTATGAGCTTAAAAGTTTGCTGAGCTTAGGGTGTAACGCCCACTACGGCAGGCTGCGCCATCGCAATGCTTGTTGCAATCACCGCCGCCCCAAACAGCTCTACTTCAGCTTTTGCTTGATATAGGCCAGCATTTTGCCCAGCTGGCCTTTGAGCTGAGCGACCTCGCCTTGCAGCTGTTTTACCTGGGTCTGGAGAGCCTGGAATTCGGCGGCACTCACATCGCCACCACCGGATGACGCCGCTGCAGCGGTTGCGGCGGGGGATGTCATAGGGGTGCGCCGCGGCTTGCGGGCCTTGACCATCGACGCTTTGATTGCTTCGATCAGTTCTTTTTGCTCAAAGGGCTTTTGAATGAATTCGAAGTACTCAAAGGGCTCAGTGATTTTTTCAGTAACTTCTTCTTTGCGACCCGACATCAGCACCAGGGGAATGTTCTGGAGGTCTGGGTTCGACTGAATTTCTTGGAAGACTTCCCAGCCGCTCATGCGGGGCAGCAAGAAGTCGAGCATGATTAGGTTGGGGCGTTGGCTGCGAATGGCATCCATGCCTTCTACACCATCTTGGGCTTCAATGACTTCAAAATTGCCCTGGGGAAGCATGTCGCGCACCCGCATGCGAATCACCCGGCTATCATCGATGACCAAAATCCTATGATTTGCCACAGTTGATTCCTCTCGCGGTGTCGAAGGCCATGGTAGGCGGTGCCATTAAGTATAGTTCAGGTTTCCGGAAAGTCTGTGCTGGGGCTGAAGAATATAGCGATCGCCAAGTGTGGGTTTAAGTGCCCTGCCACGGCCCGCCCAATCTAGCCCAGAACTGCCTTTAGTATGCCCCGCTGAGCCTCAAAACTGACAGCGGCGGCTGAGAAAGCCTGGGTTAAATTTAGCTGCCTAAGCCTTAGGCGACTCTGGAGCGAGCAGCAGATGGGCGGCCTGCTTCACCTGGTCAAACGCGCTAGGGCTAGGCACCAGCGCCGGTAGCCGCACGACACACAGGTGGGGAAACAGCTCAGCGGGCAAATCGCTGCCGACTTGGTAGCGGTTGTGGACGATGTAGCGCTGGGCAATGCCGCGATCGCCCAGGGTGTGAGTTAGCCGACTGGCCTCGGCCAAAATCGCCGACTGGTTTTGCACGACACCAATAAACTCGGTGTGCTGAGGGTCTTTGAGCTTGTCTTGGGCAGCGAGCACGCGCTGCCGCAGGGTGCGCAGGCGGCCCATAAACTCTACCCGGCCGACCACATCTTTGTACTTAATCCAGAGCTTAAAGATCCACCCTAGCCAGTCGCCCAAGGCGGTGGGCATCTCCAGAAACCGCAGCAGGTGACCAGTGGGGGCGGTGTCGAGCACAATTAGCTGCTGCTCATTGCGCTCGAGCAAATCCATTACGGTAATCAGCGAGAGCATTTCGTCAATGCCGGGCAGGGCCTGAGCAACAATCTGCCGCCAGGCGGCGGGTCCGTAGGCCATCTGAATGCCGCTAGCAATATCGCCATCGCCCGCCATCATGTCGGCCAGTTCCCACAGGTAGTCGGTGCGAAACTGATCGAGCACCATGTCAGCGCTGACCTCCTGGGCCTGGAGGTTGGGCCGCAGCCGAGTGGGTTCGTGTCCGAGGGGCTGGCCAAAGGCATCGCCCAAGGAGTGGGCCGGGTCGATGGACATGACCCGCAGGTTGGCCTCGGGATGGCGCTCGGCCAACCCCCAGCTCAGCGCCGCCGACACGGTGGTTTTGCCGACGCCGCCCTTGCCACCCACCACAATCAGCCGACGGCCTGCTGCTAATAAGTCTTCTATGCCAGGGGAAATTGGCTGCGGCCACGCGAGTATTGGGGAGAGTTCGGCGGCGGGATCTACCCGCGTCTGCTCTGGAGTCAGTGGCTTGACCTGGGGCATAAGGGCATCGAGGGCGACGCCGCCCAGGGGTTCCTGGGTCTGGGCCGGCACCCAAAGCACTGGCTGCCCTTGAGCGATCGCCTCAAACTCGGCCAGCATTTGCCGGTGAGTATCTAGAATATGGCCCGCTTCCTGAAGTACGCGATTGATGACCAGACCACCAATGGGGACTTTTAGCCGGTTTAAGGCGGTGATGAAGCGATCGCTCTCAGCCCAACTCATCGGCTCGGGAATGCCAATCACCCAGCAGGCAGCGCGATCGCGGTCTTGAATCAGCGCCCGGCCCTGCTCCAAATCGTGGCGCATGTCGGCGATGAACTGGTCAGCATGATCGGGGGTATAGCGGCCCGCCAGGGTTTCGGTCAGGGTGCGGTGCTTTTGCTGAAACTGCCCCAGCGCCTCTAGCAAGGTGTCGAGAAAATCCATCAGGGCAAACAGGCTGAGGGTGTGGCCGCTAGGGGCCATATCGACGACGACGCGATCGGCTTCGCGATCGCGCAAAATCCGCTGAATTTCTAGCAGGGCCATCAACTCATCGAGGCCGGGCCAGCCCATGTCCCACACGGGGCTGAGGTCATCGCCCTCCACAAAACTGCCCCGCTCGACCAGCAGCTCTAGCACGGTGCCGTAGTCAGCCCGAAACTGCTCTAGCAGCAGCAGCGCATCCAGGGCACGCACCTGCACATTCGCCAAATCGGGTAGGGGGGTGGGGGTGTTGTCTACCGTCAGTTGCAGCACATCCCCGAGGGAATGAGCCGGGTCAGTGGAGAGCAACAGCACCGTTTCGTTGGGGTGCTGTTGGGCCAGCTGCCGCGCAAACCCACAGGAAAGAGTGGTTTTGCCCACGCCGCCCTTGCCGCTAACCATAAACAATTGATGGGGCGATGATGTCAGCATTGGCCAACCTTACAGACTGCTGAGCCTAGGGTGCCCAGAGCCGTCCGCCAACGCTGGCCGCAGCATGAAACTTAAGGCCATGGGTGGGGACGAGCCTCTCCGCACAGGGCAAACAACCGGTTGCCCCTACTGGGACGACCGCTCAAAATGGAATTTTCTCAGTGCAAAATCTTTCCGTCTCCAACCCATTGCCCCTCTCTACCGCACTGGGTTCTCAGGGCCGCGCCCGCGATAGGTGTCAATAAAGGTGGCGGCGGCTTCAGGTTCAAACTCCGGCAGCCGTAGTTTGTGGGTCCATGCGGTGAGCACGACTTCTTTGCCTAGCCCGGCCTTGGGCACCACCACCAACCCATCCCAAAGACCTGGAAATTCGTTGGCCCAGGCTGTGAGCGTGTCCATTGCGGCCTGCCCAGGTTCGTCAACATAGATCACGATGTTGCCGTGCTCGATGGAGTGCACCAGTTCTTCTAACCGCTGCTCTTGGGTGTAGACCCCCGGCAAAACAGGATTGGGATCGTGGGGGCCAGAGGTGGGAAACTCGCTGTCGTAGTCGACCGCCTGACCAGGACTAACGTGGGCCTGCCCCTGGTCGGGGAAGGTTTGGATCGCCGCCATCGCCGCTTCGCCAACGGTGGTGTTGGGTTCAAAGGCCACCGACTGAGGGCGGTTGCGATACCATAGCCCGCCAATCAGGGCGACCATGAGCACGCCAATGCCCACTGGGCCAAGTATCACCGACAGCACGCTAGAAGAGGTACGGCGGCGCTTAGATCGTGCAGTCCGAGTCATAATCCCAATGTAAAACTATCAACATACGTCTCGTTGACCAGTGTAGCGGCGGCAGGCAGTGGGTGGGCTAGGGATAATAGCTAGTTGCTGGTGGCATCGATAGCCGTTTTCGCCAAAAGTAAAGTGATTGGTAGGGGCGAGGGGAAGCCTTGACCCTCTAGGGAGCTGGAGGGTATAGGATGAGAATGTCGATATCGGAGGCTCACTATGACTGTGGCAACCCGGCTAAAAATTGGCGATGTTGCTAAACAAACCGGTATTGCGGTAGGGGCACTGCGCTATTACGAGAGTCTAGGCCTGCTGCACTCGGAGCGCGGCGACAACGGCTATCGCTACTATTCACCCACAGCGGTACACCAGGTGCAGTTCATTAAAAAGGCTCAGGCACTGGGCTTTTCTCTAGAGGATGTAGGGGATGTGCTCAACGTGCACCAGCGAGGGGATGTGCCCTGCGGGTTTGTGCGATCGCTGCTGCAAGACAAGATTCAGCAGCTAGAAGACCAGATTCAGCAAATGACGGCGTTTAAGGCCGATTTAGAAAACTATCGCGATCGCTGGGCCGAGACGCAGCCCCGCCCGCAGCCAGGGGATATTTGCCCCCTGATAGAAACCGTGCCGCTGACGGCGTAGCCCTCTTATCAGCACCCTATGAGCAACCCCGCCGATGGGGTTCGATGCTGTGAGCTAAAATGAAAAGCTAGATCAATCCTAGGTTTCTAGGATGCGATCGGGATAGATCGGTTCTCACTGGCGGTTTAGGCGCAGCATTTTGGCCATGAAAAGGATTGTAGTCGGGCTCTCCGGCGGCGTAGATAGTTCGGTAGCAGCAGCGACTCTGCACCAGCAGGGGTATGACGTAGTGGGCCTCACCCTGTGGTTGATGAAGGGCAAGGGCCAGTGCTGCTCTGAGGGCATGGTCGATGCCGCTAAGCTCTGCGAAGACCTGGGCATTGAGTACCACGTGGTCGATAGTCGCGAGGTGTTTGAGCGCGAAATTATTAACTACTTAGTAGAAGGTTACGGCAACGGCATCACGCCCCTACCCTGCTCGCAGTGCAACCGGGCGGTCAAGTTTGGGCCGATGTTGCAGTATGCGAGGGAGGAGTTGGGGTGCGATCGCATTGCCACCGGCCACTATGCCCGCATCACTCAGAATGCTGAGACGGGCCGCTATGAGCTGCGCCGCGCCGTCGACCCGACCAAAGATCAGTCCTACTTTCTCTACGACCTCACCCAGGACTTGCTGGCCGCTTGCGACTTTCCCCTCGGCCACCAGACCAAGATCGAGACCCGCCGTATGGCCACCGAGCTGGGCCTGCACACCGCCGCCAAGCCCGATAGCCAAGACCTCTGCCTAATCGAGCACCACGGCTCGATGCAGACCTTTTTGGATAAATACCTGGCTCCCAAGCCCGGCGACATTGTCGATACCGAAGGCCGCATTCTCGGTCAGCATACGGGCATTCACCACTACACCATTGGCCAGCGCAAGGGCTTAGGCATTGCCGCTGCCAACCCGCTCTACGTAGTGGGCTTTGACATGGGCAAAAACCACGTCATTGTGGCCGATCGCAGCGATGCCCACCTACCCGACTGCACCGTGCAGCGGGTGAACTGGGTCGCGATCGCCGCCCCCCAGGAACCAATGAAGGTGTCGGTGCAAATTCGCTACCGCAGCGAGGCGGTGAGCGCAACGCTGGTTCCCCTACCCGCTGGAGATGGCACGGGCGATCGGGTGCGTATTGTGTTTGACGAGCCGCAGTTTGGCGTGACTCCCGGTCAGGCGGCAGTGTGGTACGACGGCGATCGGGTGCTCGGCGGCGGCCTAATTGAGGTTGCTGTCCCTGAGCTGTCTGCCCCTGCAACCGAAGCTGAAGCCCTTAGCCATTGAACGCGCCTATGACTTCTCAATCGTTGAAGACTCAGCTTCAAACTCTCACCGCCGCAGAAAAGGGCGACGCCTTGCAGATTCTGACTGAAACCCTGAGTCGGCCTTCCTTGGGCATTACCAAAATTCCCGAGGTAATGGGCGGTGATGCCTGCATTGCGAAGACTCGCTTACCCGTTTGGCTATTTGTCAGTCTGCGGCAGCAGGGCGCTACAGATGCAGAACTTCTAGAGTCCTACCCTCACCTGACAGCCGCAGATTTAGTGAATGTTTGGGCCTACGCCGATGCCCACCCTGAGGAAATCGCGATCGCCCTTCAAGAACAGAAAAATGATGTGGACGGTGCTCCTGAACGTTAGTCATGGCTAGGCTATACGCTGACGAGCAGTTTCCTCGTCCCGCTATAGAAGCACTGCGCAGATTTGGCCATAAGGTTACGACCATTCAAGAAGCTGGGCAAGCAGGAGCGGCTGATCCCGATGTTCTAACCTTTGCGATCGCCAATCAGCTCACTGTCTTAACGCAAAATCGCCGTGATTTCATCAAGCTACACCAGCTAAACCCTAACCATGCTGGAATCATTGTTTGCTCAGAGAATCGAGACTTCCTCGGACTAGCTCAGCGGATTAATGATGCTATCTGCAATGAGACGTCGCTTCAAGGTAAGCTGCTGCGAGTTATTCGGCTTGGATAGCTGTTTTAGGTGCATAGCGTTGTTACAAAACCGATCGAACCAGGTATTGCCCGATGTCTGATATCACCAAAGACCAGCAGCACCCCCAATACAAGACCGATCGCCAGGTGGTAAACCAGCTTTTGGCCGGAGAAGCCAACGACTACAACCTGGTCGAACTGGCCCGGCTGATGACCCGCTACGAAGGCTTCCCCGGCGCCCGCGATATTCAGACTGACCTCAAGAAAGCCCTCAACCGCTGGCAGCTCACCGAGGCCGAGCTATTTGAGAAAACCCGCGCCATTCACCAGCAGGGCGAGGTCTACAAAGGGCTAGGCCGAGGTCGCGAAGACTGGAGCTAGGGATATACTACTCACCTATGAGTATCCCTAAAGCCAATCGGGGCGCAGTGGCGGCGGGCCACGCCCTCACCGCCGAAGCTGGAGCCGAGATGCTGCGCCAGGGCGGCAATGCCTTTGATGCGGCGATCGCCGCTGCCTTCACAGCCTGCGTAGTCGAATCGTCATTGACCTCCCTAGCGGGGGGTGGCTTTTTGCTGACCCATACGGCGGCGGGCGAAAACCGGCTGTTCGACTTTTTTTGCCAAACGCCCCGGTCGCAGAAAACTGAGCGATCGCCCGATTTCTACCCTATCCACGCCAACTTTGGCGATACCACCCAGGAGTTTCACATTGGCCTAGGGTCGATGGCGGTGCCAGGGGCGATCGCAGGGCTGCTCCACGTCCATCAAAAACTGGGGCGACTGCCGCTAGAGAAAATTGTCGCTCCGGCTCAGCATTGGGCTACTGAAGGTTTTGAGGTCGATGCCTTTCGTGCCCATAGCTTTGAGATCCTATCGCCTATTCTCACTGCTACCGCTGCTGCCAGGGCAATCTATGCGCCGAAGGGCGACTTGCTGACCCAAGGCGATCGCCTCTATCTACCCGACTTCGCCGCCTTTCTGCACGACCTAGTGCGCCACGGGGCCGACTGGTTTTATCAGGGCGATTTGGCCCATGCGATCGCCCAAGACTGCCAGAGCCACGGCGGCTACTTGAGCCTGGAAGATCTGCAAACCTACCGTGTGATCGAGCGCGTCCCCCTGAGCGTGGCCTACGGCGGCGACACGATTCTGACCAACCCGCCCCCCAGTTCTGGCGGTACGCTGATCGCCTTTGCGCTGCACCTGTTGGCACAGGTGTCGCCCGCCTGCACTCCCCACAGCAGCCCCCGCCACGTGGCCATTTTGCGAGACGTCATGAGCCTGACCAACCTGGCTCGCCAGCAGGGCTACGACGACCACCTCTACCGCCCCGATATTGCCGAGGAGTTTCTTAGCCCAGCCCACTTGGCCCCCTATCTAGAACAGCTCCGGGCCACCCTCAGCCAGCGCGGTAATCGGTGGGGCAGCACCACCCACATTAGCGCGATCGATGGTGAGGGCAACGCCGCTAGTCTCACCACCTCCAACGGCGAAGGCTCGGCCTGCATCATCTCTGGCACTGGCATCATGATGAACAATATGCTGGGCGAAGAAGACCTCAGCCCCCAGGGCTTTCACCAGTGGCCACCCAATCAGCGCATGTCGTCGATGATGGCCCCCACCATAGTGCTCAAAGACGGCAAACCCCATATCGTGCTGGGCTCGGGCGGGTCTAACCGCATTCGCACCGCAATTTTGCAGGTGGTGTCAAACGTGCTCGACTTTGGCATGGATATTGAAACCGCCGTCAGGGCGCCCCGCCTTCACTGGGAGCGAGGGGCGCTGCATCTGGAACCTGGTTATGAGCAGGCGGCGATCGCCGCCCAGGGCATTACCGGCGATGACGTCTGCACCTGGTGGCAGGCCAGCAGCATGTTTTTTGGCGGCGTCCACGCCGTGGCCGTTGGTCCCGATGGCACTCTCTCGGGCGTAGGCGACAGCCGCCGAGGGGGAGCCTGGGTTGTCGTCGATGGCTAGGGCATGCACCCACCTCAGTCTAGACACGCCATTCGACTGTTGAAACCCCAATTTCCAGCAAAGAGGGGGGTTGTTTGACACAATACCAATAGCCCCTACCCAACCCCGAGCATGGCCCCAAGCATGGATTTCACCGCTGCCCTGCCCACATTTTTTATCACCCTGCGCGAAGGGGTAGAAGCGGCCCTGGTCGTCGGCATTGTGCTGGCCTGCTTGGCCAAGGCCAACCGCCAAAGCCTCAACCCCTGGGCCTATGCTGGCATCGCCGCTGGGCTAGCCGGTAGCGTCATGCTTGGCATTGCGCTGGGGATGGGGCTCCAGCAGATTCAGCAGGTGCTGCCCAGTTTGCAAACGGTGATCAAGCCGCTGTTGAATGTGCTGTTTGGGGCGATCGCCATTATCATGCTGAGCTGGATGCTGCTGTGGATGACCCGCCAGGCCCGCAGTCTCAAGGGCGAAATTGAAGGTACGGTGCGATCGGCGCTAGACGAGGCCCAAACCGCCGGCTGGAGCATCTTTAGCCTGGTCTGCATCGCCGTGCTGCGCGAAGGGTTTGAAACAGTGCTGTTTATTTTTACCAACGTTGAAACGAGCGTGTCTGCCGTAGCAGGGGCTGTGGGTGGCTTGCTTGGGGCCGTACTCATCGGCTTGGCGCTATTTCGCTGGGGTCTGCGCATCAACCTCAAGCGCTTCTTTCAAGTGATGGGGATACTGCTACTCCTGATCGTCAGCGGCCTGGTAGTTTCGGTCTTTAAGAATTTAGATGCGGCCCTAGCCGCCATTAGCCAAATCAACCCCACCGCCGACCTCTGCTTCGCTCAAAGCTCCTGCATCCTCGGCCCGCTGGTGTGGGATGGCAGCACCATTCTGCCCGATCGCCAATTCCCCGGCATTGTCTTCAAAACCTTGCTCGGCTACCGCGATCACCTTTATCTACTTCAAATCATCGCCTACCTGGGCTTTTTAGCCCTCGTCGGCAGCCGCTACTTCCGCAGCCTCAACCCCTCTCTACCCACAACTACCCCATCCCCCACTCCCTAATCGCCCTCACCTCCCCCACTCATCCACCCATCTACTCACCTTCTCCCCACCCCTCCCCAAACCGCGATATACTCCTTCGAGCCATCCCCACTAAGGACATCACCCATGGTCGCTGTCGCCATTCTTGCCGCCGGGCGCGGCACCCGCATGAAATCGAGCCTGCCCAAGGTGCTGCACTCGGTGGGGGGCAAATCAATGGTCGAGCGCGTGCTGGATGGGCTAGCCGACCTTAACCCCAGCCACACCATCATCGTCGTCGGCTTTGGCCAAGACCAGGTAAAAGCGGCCCTCGCCCACATCCCCGGTCTCACCTTCGTGGAACAAACTGAACAGCTCGGCACCGGCCACGCCGTGCAGCAAGTGATCCCTCACCTGGAGGGGTTTGATGGCGATCTGCTGGTACTCAACGGTGATGTGCCGCTGCTGCGGTCCGAAACTATTCAAACCCTGGTCAAAACCCACCAAGACCAGGGCAACGCCGCCACCCTGCTCACGGCCCAGTTTACCGACCCGACGGGTTACGGGCGGGTATTTTGCACCGAGCAAAACCTGATTACTGAAATTGTCGAGCACCGCGACTGTAGCCCCGCCCAGCGCCAAAACCCCCGCATTAATGCCGGAGTCTACTGCTTTAACTGGGCCCAGCTGATGACGGTATTGCCCCACCTCAGCGCCGACAACGACCAGCAGGAGTACTACCTCACCGACGTGGTCAAAGACCTGACCCCAGCCATGGCGGTGGATGTGGAAGACCGCCAGGAGATTTTTGGCATCAACAGCCGCAAGCAGCTAGCCGAGGCCTACGCCATTCTGCAAGACCGTATTAAAGACCACTGGATGGCGGAGGGAGTCACCCTGATCGACCCCAACAGCACCACCATCGACACCACCGTACAGCTCGAACCCGACGTAATCATCGAGCCCCAGACCCATCTGCGGGGCAAAACCGTAGTGGGCACCGGCAGTCGCATCGGTCCCGGCAGCCTAATTGAAAATAGCCAGATTGGGGCCAACGCCACTGTGGCCTTTTCGGTGGTCAGCGACAGCAGCGTAGGCAGCGGCGCGCGGGTTGGCCCCTATGCCCACCTACGGGGCGAGGCGGTAGTGGGCGATGGCTGCCGCATCGGTAACTTTGTGGAAATTAAGAAATCGACCTTAGGAACGGGTACCAATGTGGCCCACCTGTCATACCTGGGAGACGCTACCTTGGGCAACAAAGTGAATGTGGGAGCAGGGACGATCACGGCAAACTACGACGGCTATAAAAAGCACCCAACCGTGATTGGCGATCGCACCAAAACCGGCAGCAACAGTGTCCTCGTTGCCCCCGTCACCATTGGCAGCGACGTCACCATTGCCGCCGGTTCAGTGGTGCGCAAAGATGCCCCCGATAACTGCCTCGTTGTCTCCCGCGCTCCGCAAAAAAATCACGAAGGGTGGCAGCCAAAGCATCTGCGGGAAGAGAAGACAGAAGAGTAGATGGGTTTGGGGTGCAAGGTGCAGGTATAAGGATGAAGGTTAGGCCCTGCACCCTACACCTTATACCCTGTACCCATTGCCTTTCCCGCAAACAACCCCTAAACCCCAGCGGATTCCAGCAACGGCACCATGTCGGCCCAGGCTAGTCCTCGGTGCAGGTATTGGGGGGCAGCAGGGTTGTAGGGGCCAACCATGATGTCAATAACCCTGATATCGGCGTTTTTGGGCAGTACGGGCACCTCGGGGTCGGCTGCGGTGGGATGCATCAATGAGCTAGAGAAGCCGCGAAAAATCAGCACTTCGTCAGCTTCGCCGTCAACAACGGCTTGCACAAGCAGCACAAGCTGAGGGTGCCTGAGGGTAAATTGCTCTAACCGAAAACCGGGAATCATGGCGGGTTAGTTGATCGCTTGACGACCCTGCTTGCCCAGGCGCACAAACACAAACCAGGCCAAAGAGGCCATGTAGATGACCAGTCCCAAAATGCCAAAAAACCCTAGAAAGCCGTTGGTATAACCAGCGTGAAAATATTCTTTGTAGAGCAAGGGCGGCTCTAGCCAAATTTGGCAATCGGCCGCACCAAAGCGAGCATTGGAGAACGCACAAGGCAAAAAGCCAAGCAAAATTGCCCCGCCAATAATGTTGTAAAGGGTAATGGCCCAGCGCCAGGCACTAAAGAGAAGCTTGAGCAGCGAGTCGGGCTGCTCGCGAATTTCTTCGTTGAGGTCTATCCAAAACCAGAGCCCCACTGGGATCAGGATACGCGCCATCAGCCCTGATAAAAAGCTGATATTAAAGCCGCCGATCATTAGATAGACGGTGATCATCAGCAGGCTGGCCACCTTCCAGTAGATGGTGAGCAGGCGCTGAATGGATTCGTTTTTTTGCACAAAGGCCCAAATCAGCAGCACCAGAGGCAAAAACACGGTGAATAAAACCGCCAATCGATAGTCCGTCCAGACTAGGGCGCGCAGCAGCGAGGATTCTAACATAGGGGCGCAGTAGCGATACAGTCCATCAAGCTAGCCGCCATCTTGGAGTAGGCAAAGGCTACACCGCGGGCGCTAAGACAGGCCGTTTGGCCTAGCCCTGCCGAGGGCAAGCACAGCACTAGCTGGTTCAGCGATGTGCCAAACCAGCCTATAGAGTAACATTTGCCCTACCCCCTTTCTGGCGAGAGCAAAACTCATTCCTAGCGCTGTGTCGAGGAAACGTCAGCCTCAGGTGCAGGGCGTTTCATCCACATCCAGAGGTTAATCAGCCCTGCGGTTAGGCCCAGCAAGGCCATTGCGATCGCCCAGGAGATTTCCCCTTGCAGCTGACGGTCGACAAGGCTACCAAGGACGACCCCCCCCAGGGGAAGTACCACAAGTGACAGCGAAACCCGAGCCAGAAAAGCAGGCATGCTGCTATCTTGAGCCCTCACCGATAGGTTGGAGGGGTCGGGCTGACGGGCGTTATATTTCATGGTTGGACAAAGCCAAATTGGACACTATCTCCAGGTGCGATTGCCGTCTTCGTCGATGCGGGCCTGGCGAATAACGTCAGAGATTTCCTCTGCGTCTTTAATGTGGTGCAGCGCTTTCTGGCCTTCCTCGGGATCATCAACGACGAAGTAGGTGGGTACTACGATGCGATCGCCAGTAATGTCGGCCGTATCGACCGCTACCTGCTTAGATTTTTCTTCAAGGGTCTTTTCACCATCGACGTAGTCGCCTGGGTTGAGCACCAGGTCATCTTCTCTCATAGCCCTCTTCATTTCTGCCCGCTGCTCTGGGGTAACTTCTTCAGGACTGAGGGGCTGGCTAATTGGCTTACGCTCTTCGGAATTCTGATTATCCATGGAGTCTACCTCTTTGAGTAGCATTTGCATGAGCCTAGGCTAAGGCTTTTGAGGCATTGACCACATCGCTCAAAGGGGGCAGGTTTAAATCTCTCGTTGTAGCTATTTTGGCGCTGGGGCCAGGGTGCTGATCGCTCCGTTTTCACCGGCTCTAGCGGGTTCTGGCACGCGCAGCATTAGCAGCGCCGCTAGCCCCAGTAAGATGCCCCCCAGAGCCAGAGCCCAAAGGCGGTTGTCTTGCAGCATGGTCTTCATCACCCAGCCAAATCCCAAAGACATGGCGATCTGAGGCAGGGTAATAAAGCCATTAAAAATGCCCATGTAAACGCCGCTCTGGCCCTCCGCCAGGTCATCCATCAGCAGCGAGTAGGGAATGGCCAAGATGCTGGCCCAGGCGATGCCCAGCCCAACCATTGAGAGCAGCACCGGGTAGCGGCTGTGCACCAGCAGCAGCGACAGCAGCCCCACAGAGCCCGCCATCAAGCAGCAGGCATGCACCGTCACCCGACCCCAGCGCTGGCTCAGGGAGGGAATCGCCCAGGAGACGCCCAGACAGACCAGGTTATAGAAGGCTATGCAAAGACCAGCCCATTCCACTCTATGGGTGTAGCTGGCCAGGGAGCGATCGGGGGTGGCCAAAACATTGAGGGCGATCGCATTGGGCAAGTACAAAAAAATGCAGTAGATGCCAGCCCAGCTTAGAGCTTGCACCATCGCTAGCTGCCGCATTATGGGGGGCAGAGCCGTTATCGCCTGAGCGATCGCCTCTAGCATTGGCAGCCGTGCTTCGTCAGCCAGGCTCACCTGGGCTGGTTCATCCACGGCCCAAAAGGTGGCTAGACTACCTACTAAACAGACAGCTGCCCCCACCCAGTAGGCCCCCCGAATCACATCTGGAATACCCAGGTGGGAGACTGGCTCTAGGCGAAACACATGCTCTAAGATCCAGGGCAGACCCGCTGCACAGATGGTGCCAAGGCCAATGCAAAACCCCTGGAGTGCGTAGCCCAGGGTGCGATGGGCCGGAGACAGCAAGTCGCCCACAAAGGGGCGACTGGGGGCAACGCTGACGTTGAGGGCTAGCTGCAACAGCCAGTACAGCACTACTGCTTGAATCAAACTGGTGGCCATGGGCATCGCCACTAACATCGCTGCCCCAATTACGGCACCGCCCAGGAAGTAGGGCTGCCGCTTGCCCCAACGGCTGACGGTGCGATCGCTGAGTTCGCCGACAATGGGTTGGGCTATCAGCCCCATCAGCGGTGCCCCCAGCCACAGCATAGGCAGCTGGCTAGCCTCGGCCCCCAAGCTCTCAAAAACGGCGCTGGCGTGGGCAGTTTGCAGACCATTGCCAATCTGCACTCCCCAAAAGCCTAAATTCATCGTGATCAGCAGACGTAGACTTGGGGGCTCAAGATCCATAGCGATCGCGTGGGAGTAGAGGTTAAAACTCGTCTTATCCTGCTGGGGGTGTAGCACCGGCCACATCTTTCACAAGACGCATTTCGAATAGGGCAAGACCCAGCTATAGCCCTATGCCAGCCACCGAACCACCATCGACTCGGTAGTTGGCTCCCACCACGAAGCTCGATTGCTGAGAGCAGAGAAAGGCAATTACTGCCGCCACCTCTTCAGCCTTGCCCCGGCGCTTCAGCTCTAGGTGGGGCCGCTCTTCATCGAGAAAGGTTGCGATCGCATGATCAACAGTAGTGCTCATCTTTTCAGCCCGCTGCTCCATCATGGCATCAGTCATTGGCGTGGCAATAAAGGCCGGAGCCACCGAGTTCACCAGCACACCATCTTGGGCGTAGGCCTTAGACAGGTTCTTGGCAAAGTTCAACACCCCCGCCTTAGAGGCACAGTAGGGCATTTCATCGACGTAGGGCTGCACTGCATCTTCAGAAGCCACCAACACCACTCGACCCCAACCCGCCTCTCGCATCGCTGGAATAAACGTGCGGCAGGCGCGCACAGCGCCCGTTAAGTTGATGTCGAGCGCTTGCTGCCAATCATCATCGCCAATCTCTAAAAAGTCGCCCGTCGCCCCGGTAATGCCCGCGCAGTTAACTAAAATATCGACCTGGCCAAACCGGCTCAGGACTTCTTTGTGGGCAGCTTCGATATCGGCCAAGCTGCGTAGATCGGCCTGCACCGCCAAGGCTTCGCCGATCGCGCTCACCTCATCTACCGCGTTTTGAAGCTGTGTTGTGGTCTTGTCAACTAAGGCAACTTTTACCCCTTCATTGGCCAATAGCTTAGCGGTAGCGCGGCCGATACCAGAATCTCCACCAGTGATAACGGCGACCTTATCTTTGATGCCGAGTTCCATCAATATCTCCTTGACTTCTATATTAACTTTAATAAACTTTACAATTTTTAATCTTGAAGACCCATCTGCCTATCAACAGAGTTCAGACCAGAAGACAGCCCGTACCGAAAGTTTGTTGTAACGGCTTTTTCTACGCAGAAAAATGCCGAGATTTCCTTAAACTCTGCTTTTAATTGCACATTCAGCCTAACCATCCCCATTTTCAATAGGGGGTAAGGAGATCAACAGATGATTAAAGTAACAATAGATATTTTTCTAAACAGATTTTAGACAAAGAGGCCCAATATCCTAGTTTTGCAGTTTGCCTTTTCCACTCCAGTGCAAATGAGCTGAAAAATTTCAAAAGATTACTCAACGTAGGTTATGCAAACAAAAAAAGGAGAGCAGTTTTAGTGCTCTCCCTCTAATGGCTTACAGCAAATCGTTAGCCGATATTAATCGATCACTTTTTTGACCTGATCTTTAATATCTTCTTTAGCGTGTCCAGCTTTGGCTTCGCCCTGCTTGGCCTTGCCTTCCATTTCGTCGGAGGTGTTGCCGGTTACTTTACCAGCTGCTTCTTGCGCTTTACCTTGAATATTTTTGCCGGTGGCTTCAGCTCTATCTTGAATGCTCATGTGTTAATCCTTAAATTCTTCAATTTTTCACCCTTACAGTTTAAGAAAAGGGCTGGTAGGCACCATCCGTCAAGAGGCACACTTTGCTCAGACAACACAGTATCGCGATGCCATTGAAAGAATGCTGCGCTCTAGCCCGATAGAGTGAGCTAGCTGACCGAGGCTAGAGGCTTTGTTGCTCAGTTGCCGAGATTTAGAGTTTTTGCAGTGCCAGACGGATCTGGGGTGATCGCTCCTCCCAATGGCTAGCCTATTATCGGCCGTACTTCAGATTCAGACAGGGTTAGGCTCACATATTATCCCCCCAAAGAATTAGGCAGTGGGATAGATGCTTTATTTGGATTAATAGAGTTTGATGTAAGCCTAGAGGCTGTATCGGTTGTCCTGAGGTATCTAGAGTTGCGACTCAGACTACTCAGATTTTTTCATTTTTAAGTCTATTTTTCGTGTGTTTTAGCCTGGCACTGCTCTATCGGTTTTATATCCCGCAGAGCTAAAAGCGATCGCCCAAGCTAACTCTCACACAGAGCCTTCTAGTCTTTGGCAGATCAAACTGCATTCTCAGTATCTCTACTAACAGTTACTAGAAACGGGTAGACCAAGCGGCATCGAGACAGTTGCAATTTTCAAAGGAACAGTACCGTGATTGAGCACATTGGATTAAACCTATTAAGTGGCCCTCTGGCCCAGATAGTCTCTCCAGAAGTTACCACCCCTGAAGAGGCTTCCCTGATTTTTTCTGGCCCCCAATTTTTTATCGCCCTACTTTCGGGCGTAATTTTGGCCTTTGGCTTCCATCTTTTGCTAACCAACCTGTCGGTCGCCGCTGGCCTCACCTACATCGGCCATTCTTCATCGAGTAGTAGCAGCAGCAGCTCTAGTAGCGGTGACAAAAAAATTGCCACCAAATTTGGCATTTGGACCATGATCACGGTCAGTTTGGCCCTTTTTTGTGCCTGCTTTTTAGCCGTCAAGCTCAGTCTTTACACCAGTGCACTGCTTGGGGCGATCACCGGTTTGGTGGTATGGGGCACCTACTTTTGCCTGCTATTTTGGGTCAGCTCAACCACCGTTGGGTCACTGATCGGGTCTGTGGTAAAAACTGCCACCTCTAGCTTTCAGTCACTGTTAGGGGCAGCTACTGGGGCTGTAGGGGCCAAGATGGCCAGCAACCAGGTGGTTGAGACCGCCGAAGCCACAGCCGCCGCCGTGCGCCGTGAGCTTACCGCCGGCTGGAGCGGCAAAGACATTAAAGACACGCTGCGCGATTACGTTAGCTCCCTCGCGTCCCCAGCACTAGATATTGCAGGGTTAGAAGCTGAGTTTGAGCGCCTAATTCACGAGTCTGACCTGACCTCGCTGGCCGATCGCGATACCCTAGCCCAGCTCAATCGCGACAGCTTTGAGAAGCTGGTTAGCAGCCGCACTGACCTATCGCGCAAAGAGGCTAGCCGCATCGCCGATCGCCTCTACGGTACCTGGAGCAAGGCCCTGGGCAAAGCTTCTGGCGGCGACAGCCTGGGTGAACTGGTCAACTATCTTAAGTCGGCCCACCCAGAAGAATTGCTCGCCGACTCGCTGGGCAGCCGCCTAGACGAGTTTCTTGACGAACTGCGCCAGCAGCGTAAGGGCAAAGAGGCCAAGACTAACCCGCTCAACCAGGGGCTGAGCACCTTAATGGGTGTCGTGATGGGTCGAGCCGACCTCTCTGACCTGGACGTGGAGAAAATCACCGAGCGCTTCAAGCAGCTCAAAGACGGTGTCACCACCCAGGTTGACACGCTCAGCAGCCAGGTAAGCGGCGGCGATCGCTATAGCGTTGTTAGAGCCGACGTTGAGACCTATCTGCTCAACGCCTATCCCTGGCAGCTCAATACCCAGCGCATGCAGAAAGAGTTTTGGGATGTCATCTACGACCCCTTTGCCGACCCTGGTCTGATGCGCCAGGAGCTAATGAACCTGGACCAGTCGTTCTTTGCCGAGCTTTTGGCCTCGCGGGGGCTGCTGACCCAGAGCGAAATTGCCACCGTTTCGCGCCAGCTCGAAGTCGTGCGCACCCAAGCCTTGGGCGAAGTTTCTGAGCGCTACCGCCTCGAAGCCGCTAAGGATGTGCAGGCCAAGGTTTACACATTCCTGCGCCAAACCCCGCGCGAAGAGCTGCTGTCTGATATGGGCACCCGCGCCTTCAGCAGCCTGCTAGAGGATCCTTACGCCGATGCTGACGACCTGCAAGAGCGTTTCGCCCCCTTTGGCTACGACGCCTTTGTCCAGACCCTGAGCACTCGTGGCGATATGAGTGAGGCAGAAACACAGGCCGTTGCTAGCCGTCTAGAAGGGGTAATGAACACCACGCGGTCCGATGCCGCTGGGTTACAATCTTCGGCCAAAGCTCGGGTTGAGAACCAGTGGATGGGGTTACAGCACTACCTGCAAAACACCAATAAATCTGAGCTTAACCCCGAGGGCATCAAGGCCGACATTGCTACCCTGCTCCACGAGCCCGATGCTGGTGTGCATCGCCTGCGTCAGCGCATGGCCCAGTTCGATCGCGACACCCTGGTACAGTTGCTCAACCAACGCCAAGATCTCTCCGAAGCTGAGATCAACCGCACCCTCGACCAGGTTGAGTCGACCTGGTATAAGACGGTCAACGCGCCTGGCGCTCTGACGGCCCAAGCCAAGGCCAAGTACGACGAAGCCACCAGCGCCATCGAGCGCTATCTGCTCGAAACCGGTAAGCCCGAACTCAACCCCGAGGGCATTAAGCGCGACCTAGAGCTGTTGGTGAACAACCCTCAGGCGGGGATCGGGGCCATGCGCGATCGCCTATCGTCCATGGATCGCGATACCCTGGTGCAGTTGCTTAGCCAGCGCGAGGACCTCAGCGAGGCAGAAGCCAACCGCATTATCGACGATGTGCTGGGCAACATTCGCGATATTCTGCACATGCCCCAGCGGCTGGCGCGCCGAGCCCAAGCCCAGGTTGTCTCCTTTGAGACCGCTCTGGAAGACTATCTGCGCAACACCGATAAAGCAGCGCTGAATCCTGACGGCATCAAGCGCGACCTCAAGCTGCTGCTTAACGATCCCCGCCTAGGGGCCGAGCGTCTGCAAGCGCGCCTGTCGAAAATCGATCGTGACACTGTTGTGGCTCTACTAGCCCAGCGCCCTGACATGACCCAGGCCGAAGCCGAAGCCGCCGTCGATCAGGTGCTATCGGTGCGCGATCAAGTTGTGACTCAGATCCGCAATGTGCAGAATCGCATTGCGTCGGTGGTGCGCGGCATTCTGTCACGAATTCGCTCTTACCTCGACTCTCTGGGTCGCCCCGAGCTTGATTACAACGGCATCCGCCGCGACTTGCAGCAGCTCATGGATGACCCCCAAGCAGGCTTCGACTCTCTCAAGGTGCGCCTTGGTCAAGTCGATCGCGGCACCCTGGTAGCCCTGATGAGTTCCCATGACGCGATCTCAGAGACCGATGCCAACCGCATCATCGACCAGATCGAAGATGTCCGCAGCGGTGCTCTAAGCAAAGCCGAACAGCTCGAACATGCGGTCCAGAACCGTCTGAGCGAGATCAAGCACCAGGCTTACCAGCAGGTGGAAGACACCCGCAAAACCGCCGCTGCCGCCTCCTGGTGGATCTTTGCTACCGCTACGATCTCAGCCATCTTTGCTGCTATCGGCGGTGGTTGGGCAGCCGGGACCTAGACTCAGAGCACCGACAGATAGGGGCGATCGCGTTAGTAGCGCGATCGCCCTTTTTATTGCCTGCTCATAATTCAAGCCAGCCAACCATGGTTGACGAGGTCTAATGCTAAAGAGATACAGCGTTCTTTAAGCTAAGCAGGTGCATAGATCGTCCGAAGCCCTTTGCCCCTTAGGGTTAGACGTTGCCTCACGTAGCAAAGAAAAGCTGTAGACAGAGTGGAGATAGCCCAATATCTTGTCTTGGAGAGCGATCGCAGCAGCAGCAGAATTACTAAGACAATTTGGAATGTCAGATTAAAGCCTATTGCAGATGTTCCATGAGTTAAAACCCTCCGAAGCCGAAGCCCTTTGATTAGCCGACTTTTAGGGACAAAGTATTCTAAAGCTCTACTCATTAGAACGTAGCCTTTCTTCGCCACATACAACTACCTTGCTTAATGCAGCAATATCAATACCCAAAAAACGAGGCCCTAGTTGCGACTAGGGCCTCGTTTGACGTGGTTTATACTCTCTCAACTCAGCCTAAATGATCGTGTCATCAGGGATAACGGCCGATCGCAAAACGACAACAATACCGCTGCGAATGTAAAATCCTTCGTCTTCGCGATCGGCCTCCTCAATGCGGTCTTTATTGAGGATTTTTACGTTGCAACCGATGCGGGCATTCTTATCGACAATGGCCTTATGAATGGTCGTGTTGGCACCAATGCCGAGGGGAACTCTGGCCGTATCACAACTACCGCGGCGCTCAAAGTTGTCTTGGTAATAATCAGCTCCCATAATCAGGCTGTCTTGAATGGTACAGCCCGACTCAATGCGAGATCGAATGCCAATAATCGAATTAGTGATGCGGCACTCCTTGAGAATGCAGCCCTCGCTAATCATCGACTCAGTAATATCACACTTCAGGTGTTTAGTAGGTGGCAGATAGCGGGCGCGGGTATAGATAGGGGCAGCCTCATCGTAAAAGCTAAACAGCGGGTTAGGCTGCTTGACCAGAGCTAAATTGGCGTTAAAGAACGACTCAATTGTACCAATATCTTCCCAATAATCGTTAAAGAGGTAGGCCTGCACATTATGGTCTTTAGCAGAATCTGGAATAATCTCTTTACCAAAATCAGGTGATTCAGGCTGCTTTTTGAGCAGATCGATCAATACCTCTCGTTTAAACAGATAAATGCCCATAGAGGCAATATAGGGCTTTTCTTTAGCCTCTTCTGGGGAAAGGCCTAGGGTGGTAGTATCGACCTGCATCTGCTTGAGGGCATCACCCTTGGGCTTTTCGCTAAAGTTGATGATGCGGCCCGAATCGTCAATTTTCATTAACCCAAAGCTGGAGGCACGAGCGTCATCAACCGGCAGCACCGACAGGGTAATGTCAGCATTGGTGCGCCGATGATGCTTGACAAAATCGCTGTAGTCCATGCGATACAGGTGGTCACCCGACAAGATTAAATACTCGTCTACATCCATATCTTCGAAGCGCGGCAGGTACTGTCGCACGGCATCGGCAGTACCTTGGAACCAGTCTAAATTTTCGGGGGTTTGCTGGGCTGCCAGTACTTCTACAAAGCCTTGCTGAAAGCCTGAAAAACTATAGGCTCGGGAAATGTGGGCATTTAGTGAAGCCGAGTTAAACTGCGTGAGAACGTAGATTTTTGAAATGCCTGAGTTGATGCAGTTGCTAATGGGAATATCGATCAGGCGATGTTTTCCACCTAGGGGCACCGCCGGCTTGGCCCGAGTCTTGGTTAGGGGATAAAGACGGGTTCCAGCACCACCGCCCAGCACAATACCTAATACTTTATTCACAACATCTCCTTAATCACGCTCGATCGCCACGACAACCAATTACCCAACTCACCCAGCAAAGGGCGATCGCCACTTGGCAGCTTTTCCCAGGGTGTAGTATTACCTCATTTAGGGCATACACCTAAGGGTAGAGTTGTCTAAGGCGAGACACCTACTTTTTGTAAATAAAAAAATCTGTCAACCGTTTTCCAGCTTCCTTTACGGTTTTTTAACCCTATCTGTAGGGTTGGCGGAGATATTCTTTAAGACATCTTAATAGAGACATACCGCATCTATCTCTTTAGGTGTTTTAGTTTGTGTCTCTGTGTAGATGGTCTTATCCCGATGACGTCATAAATTGGGGACAAGATTTATCAGCCCGAGAGATTTATCAGTCTAAGAGTTGTCCCACTGAGAGGTAAAGAGTTTCCATGTCTTACACCAACGAACCCGGTGCTTACCGAGAAGAGTCCGTCGCCTACGGCACCAATCCCAGCCAGCGCGTTGCAGACGTAGCCCCCGTTGCCGTCACTGGCTACCATGACTTGGTACGCTGGGGTCCAATTTTTGCTGGACTGGTGGTTGCGATCGCATCCCAGCTCGTGCTTACTGCCTTGGGTGCGGCCGTGGGCCTCACAAACATAGCCGGCTCAGATGCTGCCCAAAGTAACGCTGGCGACGTTGGTACTGCCGTGGGCATTTGGTCAATTATCAGCCTACTGATCGCTCTGTTTTTAGGCGGCTACGTCACCTCCCGCGCCTGCGGCCCCATGAACCGCAAAACCGCCTTGCTCAACGGTGCTATTTTGTGGGCAACCACCCTGGCCGTTAGCGCCTGGTTGCTTTCCAGTGGTGTGGCCGGTGCCTTTGGCCTAGCAGCCCAGGGGGCCGATGCCGTCATTAATCAGGTGCCGTCCATCGATGCCCTGCCCGACGCTGCTCAAAACCCCAATGTTACCCAAGAGCAAGCCCAAAACATTGCTGGCAATGCTGCTAAGGTAGGTTGGTCATTTGCTTTAGGGTCTCTGCTGGGCCTAGTGGCTGCCCTCGCTGGTGCTGCTACCGGTGCTCGTAGCCCCCGCGCCGTTGGCGCTGCTCCTCGCTAACGCCGACGGTTTTTTGTAAACACAGCAGACAGTAAAAAGGTAGGCTTATGCCTACCTTTTTTGTGCCTTCGATCTGTGCCTCAAGTTCGAGGTGAGTAAAATAGCTTATCAACTAGACTAGCCATATTCACATACTTTATTTAATCCTTTGCTGTGTGCACCCCTTCTGATTTTCGTATTCTGGTCGTCGACGACATAGAAGACAATTTGTTTTTATTAAGAACTGTTTTAGAAACAGAAGGCTACGAAGTCGAGACTGCTGGCAATGGTGGCTCGGCCCTAGCTAAGGTTGAAAATGCACCCCCTGATCTGATTTTGATGGATGTGATGATGCCCGATATGAATGGCTATGAAGTCACCCAAAAAATCCGCCAGAATCCGGCTCTGCCGGTGATGCCAATTTTAATTGTCACAGCTTATGACACTCTTCAAACGTGCAAGGGTCTAGCGTTAGAACCCAGCAACTTTATTCGTAAGCCAATCGAGTTTGATCAGTTGCTCACTAAAGTCGCGGCCTTGCTTGAGGCCAATCATCACCATTAAAGGCTCTCTAATTAGCCCAAAAGGCATGCGTGGGGCTGAACGCTGCTGTAGGCTTTTCTTCAGTCACGGTGAATCAGCCCTATTGCTAATCATTAGCAACTAGTCGCAAAATAGCCCCAATCTTGGCGTTGCTGAATCGAGGAATAAACCGGCAAAACTCTAGACTTGCCTGGCCCCCTAAATCCCCCAATTCTGGGAGACGTTGAGCTTCTATCTCCCCCCAGGATTGCGGGCGGGGGGCAAATCATAGTTGCGTTAAGCAACGCCCTAATCTTTGCTCTTGGACCACATCTATTCGGCGGCTAAGGTAGCGATCGCCTCAATTAGTTGCGCTGGCTCAAAGGGTTTGCTGAGGTGGCGGTGAAACCCTGCCGCCAGCGCCTGCCGTCGATCTAGATCGCTGGCGTAGGCGGTTAGCGCGATCGCTTTACAGTACTGGCCCCGACGGTTTAGCTCAGCCCGCATCTGCTGCATCAGCATGTAGCCATCCATTTGGGGCATGGCAATGTCGCTAATTAAGATGTCTATTGCCAGATCGGGCAGGCGTTTCAGCGCCTCCTCAGCGGAGGCCGTAGCGGTGACGGCAGCCCCGGCCTGCTCTAGCACAAACACCAGCATCTCGCGGGCATCAATTTCATCTTCGACCACCAAGATGCTGATCCCTGCCAGGGTGCCACTCTCCAAAGAATTTGACGGGTCGGCAACGAGGTCTGAACTGTCATTCAGCCCGTGGCGCGGGTGGCGCTGGAGGGGCAGGCGTACGGTAAACGTAGCGCCTTGGTCATCGCCGGGGCTAGCTGCGGTGATGGTGCCCCCGTGCAATTCGACTAGCTGCCGGGCGATCGCCAACCCCAGACCCAGCCCGCCAAACTGGCGCGTGGTCTTGCTGTCTGCCTGGCGAAAGCGCTCAAAAACGTGGGGGAGCACCTCTGGGGCAATGCCCTTGCCAGTGTCAGTAACCGTCAGCTCAGCCTGGGTCAGGTGGTTGGCAGCGGGCAACCCAGCTCGGTGGGCAGGTGGGGTAATCGCCCTCAGCTGAATCTCGATGCGGCCGCCCTCAGGGGTGAACTTCACCGCGTTGGCCAGCAGGTTCCAAACCACTTGCTGGAGCCGCCCGGCATCGCCCATCACAGGGGCAACAGCAGGGTCAAACTGGGCGCGCATCTCAATAGCCTTGGCCTCTGCCGCCAGACGCACGGTTTCCATAGCTGCTTCAACGGTGGTCTGAAGCTGCACCGGTGCGACCTCCAAGCTGAGCTTGCCCTGCAAAATACGAGACATATCGAGCAGATCGGCAATCAGCTGGGTTTGCAGCTTGGCGTTGCGCTCAATGGTCTGAAGCCCTCGCGTCAGCGTGGTCGCATCGGGCTGTCGCTTTTGCAACAGCTGCGACCAACCCAAAATGGGGTTGAGGGGCGACCTCAGCTCGTGGGAGAGCACCGCCAAAAATTCGTCTTTGATGCGGTTAGCCGCCTCGGCCTCACTGCGCGCGGTTTGCTCCGCCTGGTAGAGGCGGGCGTTATCTACTGCGATCGCCACCTGATGGGCAATATTCTCAGCTAGGGCCAAGTCGTTGGTGGTGTAGCGACGGCCAGTTTCAGCCATCACAAAGGAAA
Source organism: Leptolyngbya sp. FACHB-60 (assembly GCF_014695775.1). Taxonomy (GTDB): domain Bacteria; phylum Cyanobacteriota; class Cyanobacteriia; order Phormidesmidales; family Phormidesmidaceae; genus Nodosilinea. The sequence goes on from NZ_JACJOX010000017.1 coordinate 298,486, forward strand.
CCGCTCCTAGGGTTTGCCCCCGAGCAATCAGCGGCGCAATGATACAAGACTTCAGACCTAGCCCTTGCAGTAAACGCAGGTGCTCAGCATCGTGGGCCGCCGCCTCTAGCATCACTGGCGGAATATCAGCCACCAGTTGGGTTTGGCCCGTGCGCAAAATTTTGGGCACTCCTTCGAGAGCATCTAACGACGGTGGGTATTGTCGATGCAGCTGCCAGCCCAGTTCGACCTTAGCGCGATCGCAGTGCGCCATCGCCACCCGCTCAATGCCCTGAGTTGGGCCTTGAGGTGGGTGCAGCAAATCGATCGCACACCAGTCAGCAAAAAACGGCACCACCCGATCGGCGACCCGCTCTAGGGTCTCGGTGTGGTTGAGCAGCGAGGCCAGCGCCGTACTGATATCCACCAGTAGCGCTGAGCGAAACTGGCCCGCTTCGGCATCGAGCCGGGCCGCTTGCTCTCGAATCAGCTGAGCCCGCTCAGCCTCAGCTGTTTTGTGAGCAGTAATGTTTGAAAACGAGGCCACGACAGCAAAGGGAGTTGGGGCATCGGGGTGAAACAGCGGCCGGGTGTTGATCGAAATCCAGGTCAGGGTGCCGTCGGGCTTGTGCACCCCCATCACCACGTTAGACTGCGGCTCACCGGTTCGCAGCGTGATCATGGCCGGGTGCTGATCGCCCGCAAAGGGAGAGCCGTTTTCATAGATAGTGGCCCAGCGAGGGTCGAGGGAGCTGCGCCCCATCATTTGCTCGGCGGTCAGGCCCAAAATCTCTTCGGCACTGGCATTGCAGGTAAAAATGCTGCCATCGACATGCTGTAGCACAATGCCTTCGGCCACCGTTTCAATCACCGAGCGATAGCGTTCCTCAGAGGCCTGGAGGGTAGCCTCCGCCTGCTTCTGGGAGGTGATGTCGCTGATTGAGGTGACGACATTGGCAATCCGCCCCTCGGCATCAAACAGCGGCGACGCATTGATGCACAGAATGCTCCTCGTGCCATCGTCGTGGGCAATGGCGTGTTCTACACCGTGCACCGCCGCCCCGGTGCGCATCACCTGGGCAAAGGGCAGGTCTTCTTCCTTAAAGGGCTGCCCGTCGATCGCAGTAATCAGCCAAGCAGGGTCGTTATAGGCGCGACCGGTCAGGTCGCTACAGGTTAGCCTCAAAATTTTCTTAGCAGCTGAATTGGCGCTGACCAACTGCCCCTGGGGGTCAAGAATGACCAAGCCGTTGGGAATGGTCTCAAAAATACTAAACAGCCGGGCCTCGCTGTCGCGCAGGGCATTCTCCATCTGTTTGCGTTCGGTGATGTCGTGCATCACCACCACGGCTCCTTTGCTGCTGCCGTCTAGGGTAGCGATCGCCTGTCCGCTCGCCAACACCGTGCGAGCCTGCCCCCCCTTGGGAGCAATGACCATCTCCGCATCGACCACGCGCTCGCCTTGCAACGCCCGAAATAGCGGAATCGCCTCCTTGGCCAAGGGTGTTTTGCCATCGGGATGATAGAGGTCGTAATAGTCTGCCCACTGGTCGGGGGGTAAGGAGGATTCTGGCAGGCCGTGGAAGTCTCGCGCTGTCTGGTTGAATAGGCTTAACATGCCCGCTTCATCACAGGCGACAATGCCCGCCTGTACGTTTTCGAGCAGCACCCGCAGCAGCTCCTGCTCCTTTTCTAAGGCGATATCAGCTTGCTGTCGTTCTGCAATCTCTAGCTGTAGTTGGTGATTGGTTTGAGAAAGCTCAGTGGTGCGTTGGGCCACCAGGTGCTTTAGGTCTTGCTGCACTTGGAGGCGCACGGCATCGGTGCGCTGACGGTCGAGTTCGGTGGCAACGCGCAGGGCAAAAATGGGCAGCAGCGCCTTGACCAGCTGTACGTTGCCCCAGGGTTTGCTATCCATCACCCCCAGCAGGCCTAAAGGATTGCCCTGGGGGTCAAAAAAGGGAATCGCCGCGTAGCTGTCAATGCTTAGGGTGTGCAGCAAGGCCGCCTGCGGAAACTGCACCCTAATGCCGCCGGCATAACAGCACAGTTCACGTTTCAGCAGCACCTGATCGCAGGGAGTATGGTGCAGCAGATACTCAAAGTTTTCGACAAGTTGCCCCTGGGCGCAGGCGGCAATGGTTTGAATGGCCTCTTGCCCATCGCCCTTGACCAGACCAATGTAGGTATAGTCGACCCCTAGGGTCTGGGTGAGATGCAGCACCAGAGCCGAGAAAAAGGCATCGCCCGTTTGGGTGGCTACCCCTTGGGTGACCGCTAGCAGAGCCTTATCGAGCGCAGCCACCCGGTGAGCGGCCAAACGCAGGTCAAGTTCATCAATCACCATGGCGGCTAGATCTGATAGCATCGCCTGCTGGTCGGGGCCAAAGGTGTCTCGCGGCTGATTGTCAAGCAGGCACAGCGTGCCCAAGATAAAGCCGTCTTGATTGCGTAGGGGTGCCCCGGCATAGAAGCGCAGCCCCAGTTCAGCCTGCACTAGGGGGTTATCAGCAAAGCGACTGTCATAGCGCGCCTCAGGGACCACTAACACATCGTCAGCCAGCAGCGCATGGCTACAGAACGTGCTGTGCCGCTGCATCTCTTGCCCCTCAAACCCATAGCAAGACTTAAACCAGGCCCGAGATTCATCCACTAGGGAAATCAGGACCATGGGCACATTAAACAGTCGGGCGGCCAAAGCGGTGATGCGATCGAATCCGGCTTCGGGAGGAGTATCTAAAATTTCGTAGCGCCGCAGGGCTTCTAACCGTCCCGCTTCATCGTTAGGTAGGGGAGCTGAGGACATTGGCAATTCAGGGCATGTACCAAGAAGGATGAATTATGCCGTTGAGGGGCGTTCTGAATGGTTAGAAGTTATGCCTCGGGTCTAACCCTCGCAGCTTAAAAGAATTTGGATGGGGAAACCTCCCCCCTGGGGCAGACGTGGATTGCGTCACCAGATACATTTGATAGACCCCGCTTTTACCTGTAACCAGACTAGCCATTATTGTGCCCATCCTGGATGCTGCTCATAGCTTTAACGGCTGATCCCAAACTTTAACTAGGCTTAAATCTATACATTTGAACTTCACCCCTGCCTACACCATCTTTTCCTGGCTAACCCGAGCAGCAGGCACAAAAATGCTCCCGCCCTTCTTTGATAAGGCTGGTTAATTTGAGCGATCGCCCCAATTTTCCACAGTAGGCACCAAGGGCATAATCCCTCAATCAGCAGCAGGCAACACCGCAAACTATTACGCTGATCCAGCCGTTGAACCATCCCAGAAGGAGCGTTTTTTGCTCCAACACCAGTGGCTGACGCGGTGACAACAAGGCAGCATCACACCAGGGCCAAAGATGGTAGAAGGAATGTGCGAGCGCCAGTCACCAGCCTACCTAGAGCGAACTAGAGTCTAAGCTAGCCGCCTCCTCAGGCGACTGAGGCAGGTGCAGACCACATTCTTGCTTGAGCCCCTTAAAGCGGGTGTCGCGATCGTTGTCGTCAGCGGCCGTGATCGGACGGCTAGAGTGCCAATCGCCCACGGTCACATAGCCCTGTTCAAACAACGGGTGGTAGGGCAAGTCGTGGGCCACCAGGTAGTCGTACACATCCTTAGAAGTCCACTTGAGAATGGGCAGCAGCTTGTAGCGCCCCCCCTGTTGGCCCACTCGCCCCAGCGACTTGCGGTGGTCAGTCTGGTCCGACCGCAGCCCAGTGAGCCAGGCCGTGGCGTTGAGGTCGCCCAAAGCCCGCTGCATGGGCTCTACCTTACGGATTTTGTCGTAACGGTTGAGCGCCTCTACATCGTGCTGCTCCCACAGACGACCATGCAGCGCTTCCATACGGGCCGGGCTAAGGGGCGACTGGTAAACCTTGAGATTGAGGTCGAGGCGAGTCGAGAGATCTTCAGCAAAACGGTAAGTCTCGACCGGCAAATAGCCCGTGTCAACCCAAATAATTGGGATTTGTGGCACCACCTGAGTCACCAGGTGCAGCATCACCGCCGACTGAATGCCAAAACTAGTGCTGAGAACTAGACCATCACCAAAGGTATTGTGGCCCCACTGCACCAAACTGGTGGCGTCAGCTTCTCCCCACTCTCGATTGATAGCATCGAGGTCAAGAACGGGGGCAGCCTGCCTCTTGCTGGGCAAGAGTGCGACATCTGACATGGGTTTACTCCTTCCGTTCAACAAAGCCGTAGCTCCAGTGCCACAATTCTGTGGTGGTTGTGCTGTCAGCTAGGCCGCCAGCAGAGTGAATTTATGTTTAAGAACACAAAGTTCATGCTACACCGTAGCTCGGTTCCCTGTATTCTCCTCTGCCGGTAGCCGTATTTCGACATTAGCGGATCTACTGATCATAAATGAGTGCAGCAGGGACAATTCGTGACCTGGAGGTCGCTTTTTACGGGAAACCGAACTTAGTGGATCCGTTTTGCAATGAAGAATCGGCCGTTTGCGTGGTGATTTAGCCAAACCAAAGCGTAATTTAACTCCTAAAATCCAGACTAAATCTTGCTGCGAACCCCACGTACCTGCTATGACAATGACTCCTTCCTATCCCCGCGACTTGGTGGGCTACGGCCGCATCCCGCCCCAGGCTCAATGGCCTGGCAACGCCAAAATTGCGGTGCAGTTTGTCATCAACTACGAGGAAGGGGGTGAAAACTGTATTCTCCACGGCGACGCAGCCTCGGAGGCATTTCTATCGGAAAGTGTGGGGGCTGCACCACTGACCGGGGTGCGCAATATAAATATGGAGTCGATGTACGAGTACGGCAGCCGGGCTGGGTTTTGGCGGCTGCACCGATTATTTACTGGCCGGGGTTTGCCGCTGACGGTGTATGCCGTGGCCATGGCGATGGCCCGTCACCCCGAAGCGATCGCCGCCATGGCCGAGGCCGCCTGGGAGCTCGCCAGCCACGGCTACCGCTGGATTGACTACCAATACTTCGGCATTGAGGCCGAGCGCGAGCACATTCGCCAGGCAGTAGAGATTCACACCCAGGTAGCGGGCAGTCGGCCTCTGGGCTTTTACCAGGGCCGCAACAGCCCCAACACCCGCGCCCTGGTGGTCGAAGAGGGCGGCTTTCTCTACGACGCCGACAGCTACGCCGACGACCTGCCCTACTGGAATACTGAGTACGGTAGGCCACACCTGGTGATTCCCTACACCCTCGACAACAACGACATGCGCTTTGCCACCTACGCGGGATTTAACTCGGGGGATCAGTTTTTTGCCTATCTGCGCGATGCCTTCGACATTCTTTATGCGGAGGGCGACGAGTGCCCCAAAATGATGAGCATTGGCCTGCATTGCCGCCTGGCGGGCAAGCCGGGTCGCACGGCGGCACTGGCGAGGTTTTTGGACTATGTGCAGGGGCGCGATCGCGTCTGGATCTGCCGCCGGGTCGACATCGCTCGCCACTGGCACGAGCACCACAGTTTGTAAAGACATCTCTAACCTCGCTATGTCCACGACCATCCCAGTCCCTGTTAATGGGAAACCTATGATTAGGTAATCATCATGGGAGCACAAACAGATGGCCGGAGAAATCATTTCTTACAACGAGATGTGCCAACGGGAAGGCCAATCTAGCCTGCAGCGGGGGATGAACTACGGCATAGGTCAGGCTTACACAGTGATTTTAATGTCAGTGCGCCGCGGTGCACCCTACCGAGATCGATGGGAAGAAGACGGGTCGGTGCTGATTTACGAAGGACACGACGAGCCACGGCATGCCGATAGCCCAGAACCTAAACAAATTGACCAACCCAAATTTACTCGCAGCGGCAGGTTTACTCAGAATGGGTTATTCCATCAAGCGGCACAGCAGTACAAAGAAGATCAAAAACCATCAGCAAGGGTGAGAGTCTACGAGAAGATTATTAACGGAGTATGGTCTTACAACGGAGTTTTTTCGTTGATCGACGCCTGGCAAGAATCTGATGGTGTTAGAGATGTATTTAAATTCAAACTCATAGCTTCTTTTGAAGATGAGCTGATAGAAGAAGCATGGGACATACCACCTCTTACCGAGCGGCGACGTATTATTCCATCGACCGTTAAACAGAATGTCTGGAAGCGTGACGGAGGTAAGTGCACAGTCTGCGGAGCATCCGATGAGTTGCACTTTGACCACATCATTCCTTTCAGCCAGGGAGGCACGTCTCTGACCGCTGAGAACGTTCAGTTGCTTTGTGCCAGGCATAACTTAGAGAAAAGTAACAGGATCATCTGACGTAAATTAGATTTCTTGGCTCAAATAGCGCAACTCCCATGCATCCCCCCGATATCCGCTGGGTTCAGCGATTCGCTAACTTCGAGCGCACGTTTTTGCTGCTGCGCGATGCCTTAACGATCGAGTCGCCCTCCCTGGCGGAGCGTGCGGGAATCATTCAGTTCTTTGAACTGGCCTTTGAGCTGGCGTGGAAGGTGATGAAAGACTATGAGGAGGCCGAAGGCATCGTGGTGAGAACACCCCGAGAGGCGATTAAACAGGGATACCAGATCGGTCTGATTAGTCAAGGGCATAGCTGGATGAGTGCTTTGCAAGACCGCAGCCTGACCACGCATACCTACAATGAAGCCACAGCGATCGCCGTCGAAGCCAGCATTCGCAACGACTACTTTCCCCTGCTGAGCGAACTTTACCAAGTCCTAAAGGTCAAGGCTGATGGTTAACGCCTACGGTCTCACAGAGAGCGACATGGCTCAGATCGTCGGGGCTTGCGGCCAGTTTGAGGAAATTGCGGCGGTGGTGCTGTTTGGATCTCGGGCCAAGGGCAACTACAAGCCAGGGTCAGACGTAGATTTGGCGGTGAAGGGCGATCGCATCACCCGCCGCACCATCGCCCAGCTGGCCGACCTTCTGAATGAAGAGCTGCCGCTGCTCTATTTCTTCGACGTTGTTCACTACAGCAGCTTGGATCAGCCGTTGGCTGACCACATCGATCGCGTTGGGGTAGTCCTTTACGACGGGGCTAACGCGTTCCCTCAAACCTCTGTTCCATAGCACATTCCGTTAGGCGGTATTATCAACTCCAACGCTAGTCGGCGAGGGAGCTAAGAGTGCTGAGTCCTAGGATAATCGGACGGCTGTTGCGCGTGGCTCAGGCCATCGATGACCTGAGCGAGTGGATTGGCAAAAGTCTGAGCTGGCTGGTGCTGCTCACCGTTGCCGTGGGCTTTTACAACGTTATGGCCCGCTACATTGGCCGCTTTTTGGGCTTGCAGCTAGCTTCTAACGGGCTGCTCGAGTTGCAGTGGTATCTATTTTCGCTCACCTTCTTGCTCAGCTTTCCCTACATCCTCCAGCAGGGGGGGAATGTACGGGTCGATTTTTTGGAGGCGGGCTGGAGCGATCGCCGCAAGGCCATGATTAGCTTTTGGGGCACGGTGCTGTTCCTGATTCCGTTCTGCGTACTGGGGCTGTGGGTGACGGTGAACCCGGTAATGCAGTCGTGGGGGCTGCTGCCCGACGGCACCTGGGGCCGCTGGGAGATTTCTCCTGACGCCAGCGGGCTGCCTAGGGCACCGATCAAATCAATGGTGCTGGTGGGCTTTGGGCTGCTGCTGCTCCAGGCTGTGGCCCAAGCGATCAAGTATTGGGCGGTGTGGTGTGGCTACATCGAGGGCAGACTGCTGCCGGAGGCCGAGGCTGACCTCCCTCCCCTGGAGTGAGCGGTCATGGGCGATGTCATAGTTTTCAGAATGCAGTTTCTTGAGTCCCCCTTGTAAGGAGCGCCATGAGCTACGAGTGGTTAGCGATCGCGATGTTCGTTGGCTTCTTTTTGATCTTGATGAGCGGCTACCCCGTGGCGTTTTCCTTTGCCGGTACGGGGCTGGTATTTGGCCTGGTAGGCTGGCTGCTGGGGGCGTTTGAACCCGCCCGCCTCTTGCTGCTGCCCAACATCTGGTTTGGCACCATGGCCAACTTCACCCTGCTGGCGATTCCATTTTTTGTGTTTTTGGGCGCGGTGCTCGAAAAGTCGGGTCTGGCGGAGGAGCTGCTAGAGACCATCGGCCTGGTGCTCGGCCCTCTGCGCGGCGGCATGGCCCTGGCGGTGGTGCTGGTCGGCACCCTGCTGGCGGCGGCGACTGGGGTGGTGGCCGCCACGGTCATTCTAATGGGATTGATTTCGCTGCCGATTATGCTGCGCCACGGCTACGACAAAGAGCTGGCCGCTGGCACCATTATTGCCTCGGGCACCCTGGCGCAGCTAATTCCGCCCAGCCTGGTGCTGGTGGTGCTGAGCGACCAGCTGGGGGTGTCGGTGGGCGATCTGTTTTTGGGAGCGCTGATTCCGGGGCTGATGCTGGCCGGAGCCTACGCTGTCTACGTGCTAATGGTGGCCTACTTCAAACCCGGTACGGCCCCGCCGCTGCCCCTAGCAATGCGCCAGATCAGCCGCTGGGAGCTGCTAAAGCGGGCGCTGAAGGCGATCGTGCCGCCGGTGCTGCTGATTTTTGTGGTGCTGGGCAGCATCTTTTTTGGCATTGCCACCCCCACTGAGGCGGGTGCGGTAGGGGCCGTGGGTGCCTGCGGCCTGGCCGCCCTCAACCGGCGGCTGACGCTCAAGCTGCTGCAAGAGGCCGCCCACGCCACAGCGATCGTGACTGGGGTCGTGCTGATTATTCTGTTTTGCTCGTCGTTCTTTGGCCTAGTGTTTGATGCGCTGGGGGGTAAGACTCTGATCACCAATCTGCTGGTGAATCTGCCGGGAGGCTACCTGACCTTTTTGCTGGTGGCCAACCTGGTAATTTTTGCCATGGGGGTATTTCTAGAATTTATTGAAATTTGCTTTATTGCCATGCCGCTGCTGGTGCCCGCTGCTCAGGCGCTAGGCATCGACATGGTGTGGTTTGGGGTAGTGATGGCGCTAAATTTGCAGACAGCGTTTATTTCGCCACCTGTCGGGTTCTCGCTGTTTTATTTGCAGAGCGTGGCCCCAAAGACCATTAGCACCCGAGAAATTCACCGCAGTGCGCTGCCGTTTATGGCCATTCAGCTAGTGGTGCTGATGGTCGTGATGGTGTTTCCCCAGACGGTGAGCTGGCTGGTGGAGCGATCGCTCCAGTAGCCCCGCCTAGGCGGGTGGCTCGCCCCCAGCCTTCAAATTGCTGTAGACAAAGCGTTCAAAGGCCCCTTGGTTGAGCTGGCTCCAGGCGTAGATGCGATCGCGAAATCCGCGCCAGTCGTCATAGATGGTCTTGAAGTCGGCATCGCTAGCGGCAAACTCGTCGTAGAGGTCAAACGTGGCCTCCTGGGCGGCGGTCATAATCTCGGCGCTGTATTCGCGCAGCTGCACGCCGTCGTCAACTAGGCGTTGTAGAGCCTCGTTGTTGCGGGTTTCGTAGCGCGCCAGCATTTCTAGGTTGGCCTCAAAGGCAGCCGTACGGACAATCTGCTGATAGACCTCAGGCAGTTGATTCCACTGATCGAGGTTGATCTGCACTTCGAGAGTGCTCCCCGGTTCCCACCAGCTAGGGTAATAGTAGTACTGGGCCACCTTATTCAGCCCCAGCTTTTCGTCGTCGTAGGGGCCAACCCACTCGGCAGCATCGATCGCCCCGGTTTGCAGTGCCTGAAAAATCTCGCCCCCAGGCAGCGTCTGCACCGTTACCCCCAGCTTGCTCATCACCTGGCCCCCCAAACCGGGTATGCGCATCTTGAGCCCCGCCAAGTCGCTGACGCTGGCAATCTCGCGGCGAAACCACCCCCCCATCTGCGCCCCGGTATTTCCAGCGGGGAACTGAATCACGTTGAACTGACGGGCGTAAAACTCCTGGAGCTTGTCCAGCCCGCCCCCCTCGTAGAGCCAGGCGTTTTGCTGCTGAGGAGTCAGGCCAAAGGGCAGACTGGCCCCAAAGCCCATCACCGGGCTGCGCCCCACGTAGTAGTACGACGCTGTGTGACCACAGGGCACTGCCCCCTGAGAGACCACATTGAGCACTTCCAGGGGTGGAGCAATTTCGCCAGCGGAGCGGGGTGAAATGGTAAACCGCTCGCCGCTCATGGCGCTGACGCGATCGGCAAAGGTTTGAGCCCCACCCAAAATTGTGTCGAGGGCAGCAGGCCAGCTGGTAGCCATCTGCCAGTCAATGCGGGGCAAATCCTCAGCAGTGCCCTCTGCCACGGGGGAAGAGGCCCCGGTGCAGGCCGCCACACTCGCGGTCGTAGCCGCCGCCACACCCCAGGTTGTCGTTTTAACCAATTGCCGACGCTTCATGGCACCTCAACGTAGGGAAACCTCAGAACAAAACAAAGCAGCAGCCATCAATCGGCGACTGCTGCATATTCAAACTGAGGTCGATTGTCCTATAGGTTGAGATCTGTCTACGCTATCAGTAGGAAATCGTAAGAAATCAAACCCTGCACCGCAGACACTAAGCTAGGCGGCCATTAATGCTGAATTAGTTGGGTTTTAACCCGCTACTACTCGCTCAGAATCTTAGGCACCTTGAAGAAGCCATCTTCGCAATCGGGGGCGCAGTCGAGAATAGCATCTCGTTCGGCGAAGGTCTGGAGACTATCGGTGCGGGTGATGTTGCTGAGCTCGATGGCGCGGGTAGTAGGCTCTACGTCGTCGGTGTTGAGCTCCTTGAGCTGCTCCACATAGTCGAGAATGCCGCTGAGCTGCCCGGTAAACTGTGCTTCTTCTTCCGCAGTGAGTTCTAGGCGGGCCAAAAGGGCAACTTTGCGAACTTGTTCAAGATCGATCATGGAAACGTTATCCAGAAAGGGGAATTAAATCTCATCGGCTATAGGTTGGCTGAGATGCAATGGAACCCAACAACTGTTACCGAGCTGAGGGAGACCAGGGCAAAAGCCAACCAGTAGAACGACAATTGAGGGTGGGCATTGCCCACCCTACAGGCTACAGCTTGGTACTCTGTCAAGTTGCACAACTGGGGCATTTCGTAGATTGAGTGCCGCTAACGCTCTACGCAACCTGCAGGGAATCAAGGATTTTAAGCGTGACCAACCACTAGAAGAAAATGTCATTCTTCATGCGGCCGGTGTTCTTCATCCAGTTTTGGGCTTCGATGTAGTTGTTGGGGGCAATGGTGATGGCCTCTAGCCAGAAGCGGGCTGCCTCATCAAAGAGATTTTCGGCGGTGTCGGTGTCGCCACTGGCCTCGGCCTGCTCGCCCTTGTAGTGGTAGATCACCGCGATGTTGTTGAGGGCCTGGCACAGGCGAGGGTTTAGATCGAGTGCCTCCTTATACTTCTCTAGGGCGATTTCATGTTCGCCGTTGCTGGCGTGAATCAGGCCCATGTTGTAAAGAATGAAGCTTTTATCGTAGGGTTCTTCTTCCAGAGTCAGGGCCTCGCGGTAGTTTTCCATGGCCTCAGCGTATTCCCCATCGGCCTGGGCAGACATGCCGTCGCGGTAGTAGGCAAAGGCCTCCTTCTGGCTCTTTTTAGTGGGCATTATCTTCAAAATCATGTCGGCCATGACGGTGAAGGATTTATCGATGAAGTTGTCGTTGCGTTGGGTTCTTGGCATGGGTAGCTACGCGCAAATGAGGGACTTAACGCTTACCTAAGCCCGATGGCGGTGGTGTTGCCGCAGCAGTTGCTCGGGGGCCTAGGCTAGACAAATATATAAATTACACTAGCAAACCCTGGCAGTTTAATGGCAGCAGCATTGGGGCCACCTGCCGATAGACGGCATTTTTGTGTAGAACTAGAGTTAGCTCAATTCGGCCCTAGGAGTGAGTTCACTGGCGTGACCCACTTCTGGTTGATGGATCCGAGGGCTATAGCTACGTTATGCCGCTGGAATGGATTTATCTCTTTTACTGGCGATCGCGCTCATCATTGCTCTCATCTTCTGGCTCAATCGCCGCCAGGGCCGACGACGGCCCGCCGCCAAGCGCTCGCCAACCGCCACCGCCCCGAGTCGATCGGTGCGGGGCCACACCCAGCGGCAGCTCCTGCGCCTAGTGGGGGGCAACCAGGCTGTGGCCGAGCGCTTGGTCGAGCAGGTGCAGCTGCGCAACCCCAGCCAGAGCCAGCAGTGGTGCTGGGAAAAAGCGATCTATGATATCCACCGCGATCGCCGCAGCTCGTAGGCAAAAACAGAAAAGCGAAGACCGAGGATTGACCAGAGGAGGAAATGACAAGCCAAGAACCACTAAGTTGAAAACAGCTTTTCCATTCTTCGTTTTTCCACTCTTTTCATGACAGGTCACCTAGTTTCTATGGTTGTTCACATAGTTGACGCGGGTGCCAGCCCAGTTGAGCTTGCTACGCAGGGTGCCGTAGTAGGAATGGTTCTGCCGCAGGATAATAAAGTGGGCCATCGCCTCAGCGCTGCGCACATCCACCCGCTGCCCCGGCCAGATGGCGGTGCCCATAATTCCGTCAGTCCACAGTTTGGTGGTGAGGTCGGGGTCAGCCAGGGGCCACACGCTAACCACTGAGCCCGGTGGCAGCACAATCGGGCGGCTCGATAGGCTGAGGGGGCAAATGGGCGTCACTACGATTGCATCCATGCCGGGGTGAATAATCGGGCCACCCGCCGCCACGGTGTAGCCAGTCGAGCCAGTGGGGGTGCTGATCAGCAGACCGTCGCCCTGGTATTGATCCACTACTTCGCCGTCGATCTCCATTTCGAGCATGGAGGTGATCATGCGATCGGGGGAAGCGGGCTTGATAGCCATTTCGTTGAGGGCCAGGTACATCTCACTGACGGGGTCGAGGTTGGTGCGGTGGCCTTCGTAGATGCGGGCCTGTAGCATCATGCGCCGCTGAACGGCAAAGCGATCGCTCAGCAGCCGATCCCACACCGACTCGGTGTCATCCATCTCCTCAGAGCTTTCGGTCAAAAACCCCAGATGTCCGCCAATATTGACCGCCAGAATCGGGATATTCTCAGCAGCCAGATTGCGAGCCGCGGTCAGCGCCGTGCCGTCACCACCAAACACAATAGCCAGATTAATTGGCTGACTCACCGAGGCCAAAAACACCGGGTAGGGATTGTCTTTTGGCCCGCTGGGGCCGCGCAAGACCTTGCTGCCCAGGGCCTCTAGCTGGTGGGCGCACTTCTCGGCCCACTTTTGGCTCAGCCGATTGCCAGCCTTATGGACAATGATGACTTGCTCAAGTTGCACAACAAAATGCCGTGGGTTGATAGTACAGAGTGAGAGAGCACACCGTCTCCAGCGTACCTAGACAGCAACACCCCAGTGTTTTAAAGACAATTGTAGAGGGAGCAACGGCCACCCCCTCTACAATCCAGATATTCTTACGCTTCGGCAGGCCTACCACTTGAGCAAGTTGAACTGCTCCATATCCACGGTGTCACGGTTGCGGTAGATCGAGAGCACAATGGCCAAGCCCACTGCCGCCTCGGCGGCCGCAATACTAATCACAAACACCGCAAACACCTGACCGTTGATGCCTACCGGGTCGAGGTAGTTCGAAAACGCCAGCAGGTTCAGGTTGACCGCATTTAGCATCAGCTCAATGGACATCAGCACGCGAATGACGTTACGGCTGTTAACCAAGCCATAGATGCCAATACAGAACAGGGCAGCGGCAGTAAGCAGAAAATACTCAAGTTGCATGGTTGAAGAAGAATCCGTTCCAATCCCTAACAACAGTTTTGAGCCTTGGGCAGCAGTTTTTCATCAGCCTGCCAAGGCAGCCGAACAGAGGTCTAGTCAGACTCTGGGCTTGCCACCGACGACACCAGTTCGCGCGGTCGCTCTGGCAGCTGTAATGCTTCAGAAGCAGCCTCCCCAGGAAGCACGTCAGGAATCAACTCGCGGCGGGCCAGCACGATCGCCCCAATCAGCGCAATCAGCAGCAGCACCGAAGCCAGCTCAAAGGGCAGCAGATAGTCGGTAAAAAAGTGAATGCCAATGGCGACAGTAGCCATCTCACCCTTGGGCACTTCGGTAGAAATAGCCCAGGGCGTGTTTAGGGTTGAGGTTGTCAGCAGCGCAAACAGACCGACGCAAACTCCGCCTGTGGCGAGCTTGCCCACCCAAGCCTGCTTCATGGGGGTGAACTGCTGTTCCTTATTCACCAGCATGATCCCAAACAGAATCAGCACGCTGACAGCACCCACATATACCAGCACCTGAGCCGCCGCCACGAACCCCGCATTGAGCAAGATATAGAGGCCCGCCATGCTAGTAAATACGCCTCCCAGCAAAAACGCTGAGTAGACGATGTTATCCAACAGCACGACTCCCAGGGCACCCCCCAGCGTCATCGCAACCAGTATGCCAAAGGCAACGAGTTGTACTCCTTCCGCTAGCGTCACAGTCTTGACTCCTGTAAAAATTAAGCGATCGCAGCCGTGGTCTTAGCTTAGGCGAATGTACCACGGAACCCTAACGGGTGCATTACTCCTTGGGCTTGGCTTCACTGGCTTTAGCTTCACCTTCAGCCGCTGTAGCCTCTTTTTGAGCCGCCTCTAAAATTTCCTGGGGCATCTGGCCGGCCCGTCGAGCGTTGAGCGGCAGGTCGTGAGGATCCATGACACCCTTGGGTAAGTAGGCTAGCTCCCGCAGGGGAGTAACCATCGAGTCTTGGGTGACCTTGTAGGGCAGACGACCCAGGGCCACGCTGTCGTAGTTCAGCTGGTGGCGCTCATAGACAGCCAGCTCATACTCTTCGGTCATCGACAGGCAGTTGGTGGGGCAATACTCCACACAGTTGCCGCAGAAAATGCAGACCCCAAAGTCAATGCTGTAGTGCTTCAGGTCTTTTTTCTTAGTCGCCTTATCAAACTCCCAATCGACTACGGGCAGGTTGATGGGGCACACCCGCACACACACTTCGCAGGCAATGCACTTGTCAAACTCAAAGTGAATGCGTCCCCGAAACCGCTCTGAGGGGATCAGTTTCTCATAGGGGTACTGCACTGTCACCGGGCGGCGACTCATGTGGTCAAAGGTTACAGAGAGCCCCTGGCCAATATACTTGGCCGCCTGTAAGCTCTCTTTGGCATAATCGCCGACTTGTTTAAGAAAACCCAGCATGGGGAAACCTCCGCAGTGGTACAGATTGTCGATGGGGAGTTGAGCGTTCAGCAGGGGTTAGCCACCAGCAGCCACTTATTACAGGGTAAGGCAAGCTCTCTAAGCTAGCCACCAAAGGCAGCCGGAAACGCCAGCTTGAGGGCGGCGGTCAGCAACAGGTTGACCAACGCCACCGGCAGCAGAAACTTCCAGCCAAAGTCAAGCAGTTGGTCAATGCGAACGCGGGGTACGGTCCACCGCAGCAGCACCGCAATGAAGACCAGGGCATAAGCCTTGAACAGGGTCATCACGATGCCGAGGGAAGCGGTAATGACCTGGAGCCAGGGGGTAGTTTCACTGACCCCAATCAGACTAGCTAACCAGCTCACTGAGATGGGAGATTCCCAACCGCCCAGATACAAAATCGAGACAATCAGCGCCGACAGCACCAGGTTGACGTAGGAGCCGACGTAGAACAGGCCGAACTTCATGCCGGTGTATTCGGTCTGGTAGCCTGCCACCAGCTCTTCCTCTGCCTCTGGCAGGTCAAAGGGCAGACGTTCGCACTCCGCTAGGGCAGCAATCCAAAAAATCAGGAAGCCAGCGGGCTGTCGCCAGATGTTCCAGCCCAAAATGCCGTAGCCCGACTGCTGATTGACAATGTCGATGGTGCTCAGGCTGTTAGACATCAGCACCACCGCCAGCACCGCCAGCGCCATGGGAATTTCGTAGCTGATCGACTGGGCCGCCGCCCGCAGCCCCCCTAGCAGGGAGTACTTGTTGTTGGAGGAATAGCCCGACATCAGCAGGCCAATGGGAGCAATGCTGGAGAGGGCAATCCACAGAAAGATGCCAACGCCGAGGTCGGTAATCACCAGATTTTGGCCAAAGGGCACAATCAGGTACGACAGAAACACTGGGATCACCACGATCGCAGGCCCCAGCGTAAACAGAATTGGGTCGGCCTTAGCGGGGGTAATGTCTTCTTTAAAAATCAGCTTGATGCCGTCGGCAGCGGCCTGAAGGGTACCCAGCGGCCCAGCAAACTCAGGCCCAATCCGCTGCTGAGCGGCGGCAGAAATCTTGCGCTCTAGCCATACCGTGACAAAAATGCTGACCGTGGCCCCAATCAGAATCACCACCATGGGCAGGGGCAGCCACAGAGCCTTTGCCGCTCCAGCGGGCAGCCCCAGGTCGACGAGGGCATTCACGAAACTACCCTGTAGGTCAATTCCTTGGTTCATGGGCCAGTCCTTAGCAACGGTACAGTTAACTCTGGCAGAGAGAAAACACTTTAGATTCTACCGTTATCTTCCGCGATCCACCGAGCCAGGCAGGTGGGATTCATAGGAAGTTTTGGCGGGAAGGAATTGAGGGGAGGGTGGGGAGAAAGTTTTAAGTGCTGAGTTTTGAGTTTTGGATTCAAGCGCTGCCACCAGAACTCAAAACTCTTCACTCCCCCTACAATCCTGACTACCCCACTCCCCTCTCCCGCCCATGCCCCTCATCCTCACCTCCCTAGTTGCCCTACTGCCGATTCTGACCGTCTTCTTGCTGCTGGTGGTGGCGCGGCGACCGGCGAGTCAGGCGATGCCGGGGGCGCTGGGGGTGACGGCCTTAGTGGCGGGGTTGGTGTGGCGAGTGCCGGTGAATTACATTGCGGCGTCTCTGGTGCAGGGGGCAGCGATCGCAGCCGAAATCCTTTTCATTGTGTTTGGGGCGATTTTGCTGCTGAATGTGCTGCAAGCTTCAGGGGCGATCGCCGTGATTCGCCAGAGCCTGCTGACTCTATCGCCCGATCGCCGGGTGCAGATGATCGTGATTGCCTGGCTGTTTGGCAGCTTTATTGAAGGGGCGTCGGGCTTTGGCACCCCAGCGGTGGTCTGTGTGCCGCTGCTGGTAGCGGTGGGGTTTCCAGCCCTGGCGGCGGTGATGGCGGCGCTGATCATTCAGAGTACGCCCTCGACCTTTGGGGCGGTGGGTACGCCGCTGCTATTTGGCATGGATGCAGGGCTGGGCGGAGCGGCGGCAGTGGAAGCGGCCCTGACGGCGCAAAACCTGGAGTTAGCGAGTTTTATCGCCGGGGTTGGTCGCCACGCGGCCATTCTTCACGCCATCGTTGGCATGTTTATTCCGCTGCTGCTGGTGGCGATCATCACCCGCCTGTTTGGTGCCGGGGAGTCAAAGGCCGAAGGTCTACGGTTGTGGAAATTTGCCCTGGTGGCAGGGCTGGCGTTTACCGTGCCCTACGCGCTGACGGCAGTATTTTTGGGGCCAGAGTTTCCGTCGATGATGGGCGGGCTGGTGGGGCTGATGCTGGTGGTGACCATCATTCGCAAAGGCTGGCTACAACCTGAGCAAGCCTGGGATTTTCCACCGGAGGAGACCTGGCCGGAGGCGTGGTCGGGGAGTCTGTCGCCCACCCTAACGACGCCCCAGTGGGGATGACGGTGGTGAAGGCCTGGCTGCCCTACGTGCTGCTGGGGGTGCTGCTAGTGCTGTCGCGGCTGACACAGCTGCCTCTCAAGGGCTGGCTCCAGGGCATGCGGGCCTCGTGGACAGGAATCTTTGGCACGACCGTTGCGGCGGCCTCAACCCCCTTCTATCTGCCCGCCACTATGTTTTTGCTGGTGGTGGCGATCACCTATTTCTTACACCAGATGAAAGCGCGGGATTTGGGGCGGGCGGTGGGGCGATCGCTCCCCATCCTGCAAAAAACAGCCCTCGCCTTGGGCTCTGCCGTGCTGATGGCGCGGGTATTTATCAATTCAGATGTCAACGGTGCTGGGTTGCCCAGCATGCCCCTGGCTCTGGCGGAGGGTATGGCGGCGATCGCTGGGGGCACCTGGCCGATGTTTGCCGCTGGAGTCGGGCTGATCGGCGCGTTTGTGGCGGGCAGCGTCACCGTCAGCAACATGATGTTTTCACTGTTTCAGTTTGGGGTAGCCGAGAAGATCGGCACACCCACACCGCTGATTTTAGCCTTGCAAACGGTAGGAGCCTCGGCGGGGAATGTCATCTGCGTGTCAAATGTGGTGGCAGCGGCGGCGACGGTGGGGCTGCTGGGCCGAGAGGGGCTGCTCATGCGCCAGCTCTTGCCGGTAGTGGCCTATTATCTGGGTCTGGCGGGAGTGATTGGGATGGTATGGGCCACGGTTGGGGGATGAGGAGATAGGGGTGTAGGGTCTCGGGTTCTGGGTTTCGGGTTCTAGGCTGCCCTCTAAATCTGACACCTAAAAACCTGATACCGGAAACCTAAAACCCATCCAAACAAAAGCCCCCCAGCGCAAGCGCCAGAGGGGCAGGAGTTCCTGAAAATCGTCACTAGATCAATAATCTGCGCAGGGGAGAAGAGTGCCCAGGGGGGTCTGACCCATCAGTGGCCAATTAGGAGGGTAGAGACACCGAAAAACCCTGTTTATCCCAGATGTGGGGACGATTGGCCAGGTCGACATAGGCCTGGCTGTGGGGGCCGGTGTAGATTTGGGTGGGCCGGAAGATGCGGTTTTCGCCGAGCTGCTCTTTCCAGTGGGCTAGCCAACCAGCCACCCGGGCGATCGCAAAGATTGGCGTAAACAAATCGGTGGGAATGCCTAGCTTGCGGTAGACCAGCCCCGAGTAGAAGTCAACGTTGGGGTAAATGCCCTTAGCGCCGAGCTTTTCAGAAACGGCCAGCTCCATTTCTAGGGCGATCGCGTAATACTCGTCTTGGCCAAACTTGGCAAACAGCTGCTCAGCCAGCCCCTGCAAAATGGTGGCGCGAGGGTCTTTGACCTTGTAGACCCGGTGGCCAAAGCCCATGATCTTAGACTTTTCGGCAATGCAGCGCTCCACGTAGGGGCGCACGTTTTCGACCGAGCCAATCTCCTCCAGCATGTCGATCACCTCTTCGTTCGCCCCGCCGTGGAGCGGCCCCGCCAGGGTGCCCACCGCCGAGGCTACCACCGCGTAGGGGTCAGTGAGGGTCGAGGCCGTCACCATCGCCGAAAAGGTCGAGGCGTTGATGGTGTGCTCGGCATGGAGGGTGAGACAAATATCAAAGATCCGCGCCGCCAGGGGGTCGGGCTCACGCTCGTTGAGCATATAGAGAAAGTTGGCGGAATAGTTGAGGTCGTCCCTGGGCTGCACCGGGTCGTTGCCCTTGCGCATCAGCTGAAACGCCGCCACCATAGTGGGAATTTTGGCCAGTAGCCGCACCACCGCCTGTTGAATGTAGACCGGATTGTCCAGTGCGCGGCGCGAGTAAAACAGACCTAAGGCAGCCGCGCAGGCTTGTAGAGCATCCATGGGGTGGCCGCTCTCGGGGAAGCACTTCATCATGTCGCGGATGCGGTACTTGAGGCGGCGGTGGTAGCGAATTTCGTACTCAAAGGCCTCTAGCTCTGGCTTGGAGGGCAACCCACCCCAAATCAACAGGTAGGCCGTCTCGAGAAAGGTGCCCCGCTGGGCCAACTCTTCAATGGGAATGCCGCGATATTCCAAAATTCCCGCCTGGCCATCCACATAGCTAATGCTCGACTGGGTGGCCGGTACACCCTCTAAACCGGGCCTGTACTCACATGCGGTCATAGTATTGTCGCTCCCATTTGCTGACCTGTGATTCCAAGGGCGTTAACCCCCTTAGAATCAACGCTACCAAATCATCTAATCAACCTTAGCGCTGCTGTCAACCCAGTGGGGGTAGCGACGGTGTTGCGATCGCCTAGAGTAGTTGAGTCCTCGATTTCTCAGACTCCCCATGACCACCCTTTCTGTGACCGTGCCCGATATGGCCTGCGGGGCCTGCGTCAGCACCATTACCCAAGCCGTTCAGGCTGTTGACCCCAGCGCCGAGGTTAAAACCGACCTGGGGTCCAAGGCGGTAGACATTACCGCCAGCGTTACCGCCGAGGCGCTTACCGAGGCGATTCAGAAGGCGGGCTATACGGTGCAGGCATAGGCGCGGCAACATCGACCACGCGCCCTGTCGCCGCCGATCGCTGGGCAGCAGTCGCCACCTGCAAGGTGTAGAGGCTGGCCTCGGGGGTGCAGTACAGTGCCCGCCCCGTGAGCAAGTGCTCGATCACCTGGGCCGTGTCGGCTGCAAACAGCCCCCGGCGAGAGCCGACCTCTACAGCACGGGTGCCTTGGGCGTCGGTCAGAGTACCCTGGTCGCCGTCCAGGCAAAGCGAGCCGTCGCTGCCGATCGCCTCTAGCCGCCGCGTCGCCTGCCACAGGGCTTCGCCCTTGCCATAGGTCACCTCGGCGATCAGCCCTGAGGCGAAAGTGAGCTGGGCGGTGCAGAGGCAGGTGGTGTAGCAGGCTAGGCCCTCGGGGCCGGGGATAAGGCCACCGTAGTGATTTTGGCAGTAGACTCGCGCCACCGGGCCAAAGCAGTCAATCAGCCGGTGCAGGCGCGACAGTGCCCCCACCAAAGGAAAGCCAAACAGCTCAGGGCAGTAGGTCCAAGTGGAAGGAGCGGGGCGACGGGGGGACAGGGTGCAGTAACGGGCATAGAAGGGCCGACCGATCGCCCCCAAATTAGCTTTAGCAGCCAGATGGGTGCCCCCCAGCAGCTCAATATGCTCGACATGCAGCAGGCGCTGCTTAGCTTCGGCCAGGGTGAGCAGCGGCTGAGCCTGATCGGCAGTCAGCGCTAGGGGATATTCCACTACCACGTGGTGGTTGGCCTCTAGGGCAGCGGCGACGACGGGGCTGTGGTCGCGGTTGATGTGGCAGACCATAATCAGATCTAGGTCAGAGCGATCAATGAGGGCTTTCCAGTCGTCCACGGCGACGGCGTTGTATTGCGCGGCAAAGGCCTGGGTATCAACAGGGTTGTGGCCAGCCACGGCGACTAGAGAGGCGCGATCGCTCGCCTGGAGCGCCGCAGCCCGCAGCCGCGCCACAAAGCCCGTGCCGACCATACCAACCCGCACTACATCGCCCTTAACCCTGGGGGTTGCCATCACCCGTTCCTCAGCTATGTCGCCACCGCCATAGTACGTTTTTCTCCAGCGGGGGGATGGTGCTGCAACGGGTTCTCTGGAATGCTAAAAGCAGTATTAGCACGACCCTATGCCCCCCTTTGTGCCCCCCTGGTTTTTGCAGAATGGCCTGGCCATGACCCTCTACACCGCCCTGGTGTCGAGCCAAACCTGGCCCCAGAGCATTGACCTGCCACCCGTCGCCTACCAAGACCATATTTTCACAGGCCAGGGGGATGTGCCGATCTTTGGCCGCTGGTCAGTGCCCAACCGGTCAAAGGGCACGATTGTCGCCACCTACGGCATTACTGGCAGCCTCGATGACCAGTGGCAGCTCGAAATTTTGGCCCGCAAAGCCCACCATCGGGGCTATGGCCTGGTGGTGTTTGACTGGCGCGCCCACGGCAAAACCGCCGACCTCTCACCCACCCTCACCTCCGATGGCATCTACGAGGGGGATGACTACGTGGCCCTAGCCGCCCAGGCCAAGGCACTTGGCTGCACGCCGCCCTTCTGGTTTATGGGCTATTCCCTCAGTGGGCAACTGGCGCTGTGGGGGGCTAAAGCAGCCATGCAGCTTCCAGCCGACAGCGGTCTAGCATCGGGAGACATTGCCGGAGTAGTGGTGGTCTGCCCCAGCCTCGACTCAAATCGATCGCTGCGCTACCTAACCGCAGATCCGTTGGGCAAGTTTTTGGAGCGATCAATCGCCCAAGAACTCAAGCGCCTGGCCCAGCGTCTTCACCAGGCCCACCCCGACCACTTTGACCCCGCCGCAATCGATCGCGCCAACAGCATCTGGGGCTTTGACCACGAGTTGGTAATTCCTCGCCTGGGGTTTGCTTCAGTCGAAGACTACTACAACGCCAGCAGCCCGCTCCCATTCATGACCGATCTGACGATTCCCACCTTGATTCTCTATGCCGCCGATGACCCCCTATTCAGCCCCGAGATCATCCCTGACCTTAAGCAAGTTTGTGCGGCCAACCCTAAGATCGACTTAGTGCTGACCGAGTTCGGCGGCCACGTAGGCTACTGCAACAGCAGCGCCGGTCAACGCCAGGCCGGGGACAGCGACCCCTGGTGGGCATGGAACCGAGCGCTGGACTGGGTAGAGCAGGTGGGTATGTAGAAGAGTGGATAGAGTATCCACCCCACTAGGTCAACCTAAATCAGCCGCTAGAACAGGCGCAGAATTAGCGGGTAGCGAAATGCCGTGTTCGGATTAGTAACACTGTAGAAGATGGCTACGATTGGCATGATGAAATTCACAATACCCAACACAACCAGCATCGGAATGCCAATCAGCAGCCAGGCCAAAATGCCTGCGACAGTCCACCAAAACCACATGTTTAAGTGGAAGTTAATTGCCTCTTTAGCGCTTTCCTTGATCACTGAATCTTGCGAGAGCAGCAAGATGGCGATGGGAACGCCAATGGACACTACTAAGGTGTTGAAGAAAATCGAGCCGTGGCTAACGGCAGAGAGAATTTTACGGGTGCCGGTGTCTTCACTGGATTGCATGGGGAATCTCCTGTTTTATAAAGATAGGTGAAAGGGTAAATGGGTGGGCGTTAACTAGCCTGTTCGTGCAGCTCGGCGGTTTTAACTTGCACCGTTAGCGGGCGATCGCCCCGCTGAATTTTGAGTTCTAAGGCATCGCCAATCTTGGTATTTTCAACCTTGATTTGCAGCCCATCGGCGCTGCGAATGGGGGTGCCATTGACCTGCAAAATAACGTCACCACGGCGCAGACCGGCATCAGCGGCGGGGGTGCCTTCTAGCACCCGAATGATGAGGACGCCATCAACCTCGGGGAGAAACATGCCCGAGTTGATATCTTCGTTGCTGCGCTTGGCTTGCTCAGGGGTGAGGTTAGCGATTTGCACGCCGATGTAGGGGTGGACGACGGTTTCGCCTCGGGCCAGCATGTCTTTAACTTCTTTGGCCTTGTTGATAGGAATGGCAAAGCCAATACCCATGGCGTCAGCGCGAATGGCGGTGTTGATGCCGATCACTTCGCCCCGCTGGTTAACCAGCGGCCCACCCGAGTTGCCGGGGTTGATGGCGGCATCGGTTTGAATAAACTCCAGGCGCTTACCGGGAATGCCTACCGAGCTGCTGGTGCGTTTGAGGGTGCTGACAATGCCGAGGGTCACGGTGTTGTCGAGGCCGAGGGGGTTGCCGACAGCGATCGCCCAGTCGCCCACTTCGATCTGGTCAGAGTCACCCAGGGTGGCAATGGGCAGCACATCGTCTTCGCCATCGTCGATTTTGACCACGGCTAGATCGGTGACTTCATCTACCCCTTCCACCACGGCGTCAAAGCTGCGGCCATCTTTAAGAGTGACCACCACCCGGTCAGCGCCGTTGATCACGTGGGCGTTGGTCAAGATGTTGCCAGTGTCGTCGATGATGAACCCTGAACCCTGACCCCGTAACAGCTCTTCCTGGGGCTGACGCGGCATGCCGCCAAAGAAATCGCGCAGGAACGGGTCTTCATAGAGCGGATCGCGGTTCTGACGAGTGATCGTTTTTTCGGTGTCGATGCGGACTACTGCCGGGCCAACCTGGCGCACAGCGGCGGCCACAAAGCTTTCGTTGCCGATCGCAGCTGTTGCCGCCGACTGGGCCTCAGCCGGAGATGCGATCGCGCCACTCAACATCATCACCGCTGCCGCGATCATGACCAGCAGCCGTCTTAGGGGTATCCAGAGTCCTTGTTTCAAGGGAGCAGACCTCATAAAGCGAATTCGACGCACAACAGCAAGGGGGTAGTATCCCGTCGATTGATCAAAATTGTTCCACAAGTGCCCGCTTAGCGGGGGAGGGGGATACCGTACTTCTAGGTGGGCTGGGCCGAAGTTTGGGGTTTAGAGCATCATAGGAAAAGAGCGGTGGAGGCGTGGAAACGCTATGAGTACAGCCAGGCCATCTACGAACTGGTGAAAACGTTGCCAGAAGAGCAGGCAAGTCTAGTACTGGTTTTCACTCGGTTTGTTCAACAGCAGGGCAAGCAAAACTTCTCCCAAGCCGTTCCTTTAGGTACTTTGACTGGACTGAGAGGAGCTAAACCAGTAGGCGATTTCTCCACAGACCTAGATGTTGCGGCAGACTCCACCAACTACTTGATTTGGAAATATCAATGAGGGTTCTGATCGATACCAACATAGTGCTGGACGTGACCTTAGAACGAGAACCTTTTGTAGGAACAGCAGTTGCCCTCTTGCTTTGACTAAAGTAGGCAAAATCCAGGGCTATATTTCAGCAACCACTATCACTAAATTTTTTTATATTATGCACAAACTCAAAGGTCGGAAAGTGGCACTAGAGGCTATCGCCAGACTGGTTCAGGGACTAAACCTGTGTGCAGTAGAAGTTCGGCAATTCAGCAGGCTCCATATCTAAATTTGCACGACTTTGAAGATGGTGTGCAACTAACCTATGTCCTATTTGAGGGTCTCGGTGCAATAGTCACTCGCGATGGCAACAATTTTCAGAACGCCAATTTTACCGTGTTATCAACCGATCAAATAGTTGGTCATTCACACTAGCAAGATGACGATATGCAGCCGTTTTCAATTCAAAATCCAGATTCGGCACAAGGCAGAATCTGACATAGTTTGCTACGCTTTTGGCGCTGCAAGCGCGTAGATAAAATGACTGCTAACTACATCATGGCCCTAGATTTGGGCACCACCGGCAACCGAGCAATCATCTTTGACCGGGAGGGGGCGATCGCTGGTCAGGCCTATCGTGAGCTTACCCAGTATTACCCGCAGCCCGGCTGGGTTGAGCACGACGCCCGCGAGATTTGGGATGCGATCGCCTGGGCCATGGAGTCGGCCATCGCCAATGCCAAACTGAAGCCGACCGATATTGCCGCCATTGGCCTAACCGTGCAGCGTGAAACCTGTCTACTGTGGGATAGGCGCACTGGTCGCCCCCTCGCCAATGCGATCGTCTGGCAAGATCGCCGCACGGCACCGCTGTGTAACCAGCTGCGCGACGAGGGGAAAGCTGAGGAAATCTACGATCGCACTGGCCTAGTCCTTGACGCCTATTTCTCTGCCACGAAGCTGGCCTGGCTGCTAGAGCAGGCTAAGAAAGAGGTGGACCCGCCGGTTGATTTTGACCAAGTGCTTGCAGGCACGATCGATAGCTGGGTGCTGTGGAACCTCACCGGGCGGCAGGTTCATGCCACCGATCACAGCAATGCCAGCCGTACCATGCTGCTCAACCTTGCCAGCGGCCAGTGGGATGCCACCCTGCTAGCTCTGTTTGGCATTCCGCCCCACATCATGCCTGCGATTCAGCCCAGCGTGGGGGTGTTTGGTCATACAGATCCATCTATTTTAGGGACTGAAATTCCCATTGCGGCGGTTTTTGGCGACCAGCAGGCGGCGCTCTACGGCCACGGCTGCGATCGCCCCGGCCTGCTCAAGTGCACTTACGGCACTGGGGCGTTTCTGGTGTCGCACACCGGGGATGAAGTGGCGCGATCGCAAAACCATCTGCTCTCTACAGTGGCCTGGTCTGAGGCAACGCCAGATCCGCAGCGGCCCCATCTCGGCTATGCGATCGAGGGCAGCATGTTCACCGCTGGGGCCTGCATCCAGTGGCTGCGCGATGGCCTACAAATTATCTCCAGTGCGGCAGAGACCGAAATTCTGGCCCGCAACGCCCGTGACAACGGCGGCGTCTACTTTGTGCCCGCACTCAGCGGCCTCGGTGCCCCCCATTGGGACATGAACGCCAGGGGTGCATTTCTGGGCCTGACTCGCGGTACCCAGCGAGAGCACATGGTGCGAGCGGTGCTAGAGGCGATCGCCTACGAAGTCAAAGAAGTGGTCGATGCCGTCAATCAAGATGCCGGTACCCCCATTCATAAACTCAAGGTCGATGGCGGAGCCTGCAACAACGACTTTCTTATGCAGTTCCAAGCCGACGTGCTGGGCATTCCCGTCGAGCGACCCCAAATGCTCGATGTCACCGCCCAGGGAGCCGCCTTTGCAGCGGGCCTAGCGATCGGCTTCTGGGATGACTACCGCACGCTCGTGGAGAGCCGTGCGATCGATCGCGTGTTTGAACCCGGTGCAGACCAGGCCACAGCACAAGAAAACTTTGCCCTGTGGATGAAAGCTGTCGAGCGGGCCAAGGGCTGGGCTGGCTAGCAGTACAGTTCTAAGCAAAATGAAATTCCCGCTAACCTAAGGAGACGTGCCCCTCTCCTCCATTGCCATGCCCGATACCCATGACGTCAGCACCCCTCTTACCCCTGCGGCCTCAGCAGATTTAACCCCTGCGGCGAACGTTTCCTCAGATGAGGAGATGTGGGACATCGTTGATCATCACCTGGTGCGCTACGGGGGCAGCTTTGCTCCCAGGCTGATCGAGCGGGCGCGGGGCAGCTATCTCTACGATCGCCAGGGCCGCAAGATTCTCGACTTTACCTCTGGGCAGATGTGCGCCACCCTGGGCCACAACCATCCCGATGTGGTGCAGGCCATCCACAAAGCCTGCGAAGACGTGCTGCACCTATTTAGCGGCATGCTGTCTCCAACAGTGGTAGAACTGGCCGACTCGCTCTGCCAGCTTTTACCGCCCGCCCTGCAAAAGGCCCTATTTCTCAACACCGGCAGCGAGGCCAACGAAGCTGCCCTGCGAATGGCCAAATTGCATACGGGCGGCTTCGAGGTAGTGGGGTTAAGTGCCTCCTGGCACGGCATGACCGCCGGAGCCAGCGCCAGCACCTTTGTCTCAGCCCGCAAAGGCTATGGCCCCACCATGCCGGGAAATCTGGCGCTGCCCACGCCCAACTGCTACCGCTGCCCCATTCGCCACTGCCAAGATCAGTGCGATATGACCTGCCTAGAGGTGGGCTTAGACCTGGTCGATAGCCAGTCGGTAGGGGCCTACGCCGCGCTGATTGTGGAACCTGTGCTCAGCGCTGGGGGGGTGGTCGTGCCTCCCGAGGGCTACTTCCAGCGGTTGCAGGCCTACTGCCAAGAACGGGGCATGCTGCTGATTTTGGATGAGGCCCAAACCGCTTTTGGCCGCCTGGGCAGCTTTTTTGCCTTTGAACAATTAGGCCTGGTGCCCGATATTCTCACCCTGTCGAAGACTCTTGGGGGAGGCCTGCCCCTGGCGGCGACCGTGACCAGCGAGGCAATTGAGGTTGATTGCTACGAGAAAGGCTTTATCTACTACACCTCCCATGTGTCTGACCCGATGCCAGCGGCGGTGGGGCTAGCGGTGCTGCGGGTGTTAGCCGGCCAAAACCTAGCCGAGCAGGCCACAACCATGGGGGCATACTTGAAGGATGGATTGCTCAAGCTGAAGGATCGCTACGAGGCAATCGGCGATGTGCGCGGTCGAGGGTTGCTGTTGGGGGTAGAGCTGGTGAAGGATCGAACCACCCGCGAACCCGACCCAGAAAAAGGTGCCGCTATTACCCGCCGCTGTCTAAAACTAGGGCTGAGCATGAACATTACCGCCCTACCCGGTATGGGCAGCGTGTGGCGCATTGCCCCGCCGCTAACCGTAACCTATGAAGAGCTAGACGAAGGACTCGCCATTTTGGATCAGGCGATCCGCGACTGCCAGTGATGACTTGTCCATCACTGGCGTAGCGTAAAACGATTCTTCCCCCTCTATCCTTTAACCCTCCACCGCCCCATGAAGATTTTGCTCGTTGATGACGAAGTAGAACTCGCCGACCCGCTGAGTCGCTTACTCAATCGGGAAGGTTACGAGGTGGATGTGGCCACTAGCGGAGAAACGGGCTGTGACTTGGCTGGCCAAGGCGGCTACGACCTGCTAATTCTCGACTGGATGCTGCCGGGGCTGAGCGGACTAGAGATCTGTCGACAGGTGCGATCGCGCCAAGACAACACCCCTGTGCTCTTTCTCACGGCCAAAGATACCCTCAACGATCGCGTCGATGGTCTCGATGCCGGAGCCGACGATTATTTGGTCAAACCCTTCGAGCTGCGCGAACTGTTGGCGCGGGTGCGGGCACTGCTGCGGCGATCGCCCAACCTCGAAGCAGCCACCCCGACTCGCTTGACCTACGGCGATCTCACCCTCGATGAAGCCAACCAGCTTGCCCACCGCCAGGGGCAACCCGCCGAACTCTCCGAAAAAGAAACCCGCCTGCTGGCTTACTTGCTACGCCACCCCAACCAGGTACTCACCCACGAACAAATTTACCAGAGCGTTTGGGATGACCAAGACGCCCCTAGCAGTAATGTAGTGGCCGCCCAAATGCGTCTACTGCGCCGCAAAATAGAGCCAAAAGGCACTGCGCCAATTATTCGCACCGTCTACGGCAAAGGGTATCGGTTGGGCGGGTAAGTTTTGAGTTCGCCCATTCAACACTCACAACTTAAAGTTCAAAACTTTTTAGAATCTCGACCCTCGCTGCCGTAGAAACTCTGCCTCATCTGGGGTCGTTTCCCGGCCTAAAATCTGATTGCGGTGGGGAAATCGCCCAAACCGCTGAATCACTTCCCGATGGCGCAGGGCATAGTCGAGGGTGGATTCAAATTCAGGGTGGGTGGCGTAGAGCGATCGCACCAACACCACCGAGCGCTCCTGATCGGCCAGATTTTCGCTGTGCTCTAGCGGTAGATAAAAAAAGATGCGCTCTACCGGCAAAACCTGCTGGTCATAGCCTTGGGCTAGGGCATAGTAGGCAGTGTCTTGGGCAACGCGATCGGTGGCAAAACTGCGCGCCTCGCCCCGAAACAGATTGCGCGGAAACTGGTCTAACAGGATCACTAGGGCGAGGCACGATCGCGGTTTCTGCCGCCACGTCGCCAAAGCGCCAGTTGAAGCCTGCTCATAGTCAGTCAAAAACTGCCGCCGAATTGTGCCATCAAACACCGGGTCTTTCTTGAACCAGACCCGGCGCTGCTGACCATACTCGCTACTAGACTCCTCTGGGTCGCCAAACCAAAACCGCAGAATCTCTTGCCAACGCCCCATCCACGCACCTACTCCAGCACCAGCGGATCCAGCGCGTAGTCCTCCCATTTCTGGTGCGATCGCTCCGAAATGTGGGGCGTCACAATAAATTTAGGCACTTCATCTTGGGTAACATCAATGCGCACAAAAGAGTAAGGCCGCCGTCGCTCGGCTTTGTGGCCCACGAGGCCCATGTACAGCTGCGATTTTGCCACCAGCTTAAACTCCGTTTGCCCATCGGGGTCTGCCCCCAAGGGTTCATAGAGCATGGTGCCCTCCGGGCGCTGCCGCCGCAGGCTCAAACCGCTGCCGCCGCAGACTAAATAGTTCATGTGGCTGTCGGCGTAGCCGGTGGCCTCGGTTTTGAGATATTCAAAACAGTGGGCGTGACCGTTGAGCACCAAGTTGACCGGAGGGCGATCGGGGCCAATTTCAGGCACCGCCGCCGCTACTTGATCGAGCACCCAGCGCAGGTTTTGGCGAATGGCCATCGTCTGCCCCTGGCCCCACTTAGTATTTTCCGTCACGTAAGGGGGGTGGTGAAAGAACAAAACGCGCCCCCGCACCGCCTTATCCTGCCAAGAAGCAATTAGCCCATCCCGCAGCCACAGCAGCTGCTCAGTATCGACCAGCGTAGTGGGTCGAGGGTGCACCTGCTTTTCAATATCGAGCAGCATCTCCTCCATCTGCTCTATCTTGGCTTGCAGGTCGTCTAAGCGCTCTTGGGAGTGAGGATCGGTGCGTTGCAGGTGCATAGCTTCGTCTCGCACCTGCTGCTGCTGACGCTGAATAGCCTCTCGCTGGGCCAGCAACCGACCTCGATAGGCCGCATTTGAAGCCCGCTGGGGCGACAGGGCCGGGTCGTTGAAGGTGCTGCTGTCGAGGGCAAAAAAGTCGATGCCGCCGTAGCGAAAGGTGTAATAGCGATTGGGCAACCGAGTAAACTGCCCCGGCTGGTAGCGCAGCCCCAGGGTGTTCTCGCCCCAGGGGCCATAGTGGCGATCGAGGTGAGCGTCTAGATCTTCATCCGACAGCGTGCGTAAGTAATCCAAAAAAGCGCGGGCATAGGCATCGCCAATGCCAGAACCGTGCCAGCTCACATTGGGGTTGAGGTTCAATCTCAGCAGCTTGCGCACGGGCCGGGACAGCTGCACCAAAATGCTGTAGAGCCGGGGCAGGTTGTAATAGTCATGGTTGCCCGGCACCGCCAAAAACGGAAACTGAAACACCATGGCGTCAAAGGCGATGCGATCGGGGCGATCGCCCCCTACCAGCCATTCCCGGTAGGGCTTGATAAAATTTTCTGGATATTGCTCGCTAGAACCGACCTGGTATACCACATCACCTGTGTGCAGCAAAAAGCGGCAGTCTTGCAGGTGGGGCAGCATTTGCTCAGCAATGCGCCGCTGGGGATGATGGTCGGGGTGAGGGCCAGAGCCGCTATCACCAATCACCAAAAACGAAAATTCTCTATCGTCGCTGCGACCATCCTCCAAAATTAGCCGGGTCTGGTCGATGCGGCGCTGCATTAACATCGGGTGCTGCCAGCAGACCCGCTCTTTCATTTTGGCGACTTTGGTCAAAATGGGCGGGTCAAGAATGGAAGCCATGGGTCAGGAGTGAATTTGTGCGGCGATTGAGAGCTGGCCCCAAAGCGAAAGGCCCTCATTTAGGGTAATCTGTGTTTCCTGAAATTGCCGAGCTTCCTATGCAGCAGCGGCAATGATCCGGCGCGGGCAGGCTAAGCT
Source organism: Leptolyngbya sp. FACHB-60 (assembly GCF_014695775.1). GTDB lineage: Bacteria > Cyanobacteriota > Cyanobacteriia > Phormidesmidales > Phormidesmidaceae > Nodosilinea. Next base: position 329,133 of record NZ_JACJOX010000017.1, read on the forward strand.
AAATCCATTCCGGGTAGAGCGAGCAGGTGACGAAATAGACGCTCTCCTTACAAAAATTTGACAGTCATCCTCGCTGAACCACGGCGAAACCTTTGAGCACCCATGCCCCTCGACTCTATTGACAACGTCATTCACCAGTTTGAACAGCAGCCTCGCTGGCGCAGCCGAGGCCTATTTCGCCAGGTGCTCAACAGTTGGGCTGCCGTCGTGGGCGACGGGGTAGCTCGCCAGGCCGCCCCCGTGCGGCTCGATCAAGACGTGCTGCACGTGGCGGTAGTTAACCCAATGTGGGCCCAAACTCTAACGCTAGAGCGGCGGCGAATTTTGGCCAAACTCAACGATCACCTCCACCTCAACCTCAGCGACATTCGCTTTTCGAGTGGCGACTGGTACCGGCAAAATAAGTCGGCTCAGCCTGGCAAAACGTCAGCTGCCGCATTAGAACTACCTGAGTGGCTGCGGCAGCACCCCAGCTATGAGCCTCGCGCGATCCCGCGATCGCCCCAGCGCCCCGAAACAGCCGAAGAGAGCTTTGAGCGCTGGGCAGGCCTGACCCAACAGCTGGCGGCCCAGCAGCCCCTCTGCCCCCAGTGCCACTGCCACTGCCCCACGGGGGAACTCAAACGCTGGGGACGGTGCAGCATTTGCGCGGCCAAAGGGCTCAAAGGCCCAGTTGGGCAACATTCTGTATGACGGGTTGAACTCCAAATACCTGAGCAAAGCTGCTCACAACCACTGGACGCACCGCCTCCACCGTAATGCCTGGGCAAAACTGGGCCAGGCTGCCCACCGATTTGTCGGCAATGCCGCAGGGCACGATTGCCTGAAATCCTACCAAGTCGGGACAAATATTCAGCGCAAAGCCGTGCATCGTCACCCAACGGCTCACCTTAATGCCAATCGCCGCCAGCTTGGTGTTGCCTACCCACACTCCGGTTAGCCCGGCCTGCCGCTCTGCACTCACGCCAAACTGGGCCAGCGTTTGAATCAGCACTTCCTCAAGCTGGCGCAGATACCAGTGCAAGTCAGGCTGGTGCCGCTTCAGGTTGAGAATCGGGTAGCCTACCAGCTGACCAGGGCAGTGGTGGGTGATCTCGCCCCCCCGTTCAGTGCGAAACAGAGGATAGGGCAATTCCTCAGCTGGGAGCTTGAGGTGATCTAGGGTTGAACCCTGGCCCAGGGTATAGACACCAGGGTGCTCGACCAAGAGCAGGCAATCGGGCTGAGGGTGCTCGCGGTGGCGCTGTACTAGCGTCTTTTGCAGCGTCCAAGCGGCGGCAAAGGGCATGACCCCCAGCTCATAAATATTGCAGAGAAACGTTGATTCCTCGTACTTTTGCTCCATTCTTGTCAAGGGTAAATCAGCGTAAATGGCTTAATTTTCAAAATTTTGCAATCAAGAATTATCAACCCATGCAAAGGATTCTAACGGACGCTGTCGTGCAGAATACAAGGTGTTAGGGTGAACCCAAGCCGACGTATCAAGGAGTCCGCTTTATGAAGCTGGTAATCCATGGCAGAAATATTGAGATCACAGACGCGATTCGGGAGCATGTAGAACAAAAAATCCTCAAGGCGGTGAGCCACTTCAAGCACCTAACCAATGAGGTCGATGTCCATCTGTCCGTAGCCAAAAACCCCAGAATTGGGGCCAACCAGGCCGCCGAAGTTACCCTGTTTGTAGACGGAGCCGTTGTCAGAGCCGAAGAAAGCAGCGAAAATCTCTACGCCAGCATCGACCTGGTAGCCGACAAAATTAGCCGCCAGCTGCGCAAGTTCAAAGAAAAGCGCAACACCCGCATGCAGGGCAATTTGGGCAAAACCACCGAGGCCTACCTCAACGAAGCGCCCCTGACTGATGTTACCCATGTGCTCAACACCAGTGAGCCCCAGCTCCCTGAAGAGGTGATTCGCACTAAGTACTTCGCGATGTCGCCCATGTCTGTGTCAGACGCCCTAGAGCAGCTCGCAGTCATTGACCACGATTTCTATATGTTTCTCAACGCAGAAACTGAGGAAATTAACGTGATTTATGAGCGCAACCACGGTGGCTACGGGTTAATTCAGCCCCGCAAGCCCAATTCAAACAGCCACCAAAACGGGCACACAGCTCAGCAGTCTGTTGAAGCCGCTGCCCACAGCTAGCCCTAGGCGAACTGCACACCATTACGAAAGCCCCAGACTCTCTAAGAGTCTGGGGCTTTCGTAATGGGTAGAACCCACGGTAGTGGATCAGTCCTGGGATTATCTTGCCCGCAGAAATATCTTGGGTGCTTTCTTTCTCAGCAGTTTTGCTAAGCAGGGGAGCCGCTCAGGAGAGGTTCTACGCCGCCTTTAGAATCTAAGGCAAAGAGGTCGTCGCAGCCGCCCACGTGGTGATCGTTGATAAAAATCTGGGGGAGCGATCGCCGCCCATCAGCCCGCTCAGACATTTTGTTGCGGGCCGCCTCATCGCCGTCGATGGCGTATTCGGTGTATTCAATACCTTTTTGGTCTAGCAATCTCTTAGCGCGAATGCAGAAAGGGCAGCTTCTCCAGGTGTAAATTTCGACGGTAGGGGTCATAGCGCACCTCCAGGGGCGGTAGTTAAGGTTCTTTACATTTATTTTAGTCTTCTCGGCCGTGTCGCTACGTCAACAGTTCGATAGGCATGCTTATGGGCTGGCGGTGGCATGCGTGGGAGGTGAAGAGGTTTTACAAATTTTTCTCCCCCGTCTCCCCCATCCTCCCTATCTCCCTCACCTTGAAATTCACCTCACCCACTTCCCTTCAAGGCATGGGCGATCGCATCCACCACCCGCGGCACCTCCACAATCTCAAGCCCGTCTACTTTTACTGACTGCCCCTTGGGCACGATCGCCCGCTTAAAGCCCAGCTTTGCCGCCTCCTTCAGCCGCAGTTCTAGCTGGGAAATCGGCCGTACCTGGCCACCCAGGCCCACTTCGCCAATGAGAACAAGTTCTGGATCGACGAGGCGATCGCGAAAGCTGGCCACCACCGAAATCGCGATGCCCAGATCCGCCGCCGGTTCCCCCACCGCCAATCCGCCAGACGAGGCCACGTAGGCATCCAGCTTAGATAGGGGAATGCCCACCCGCTTCTCCAGTACCGCCAAAATTTGCAGCAGCCGGTTGTACTCCACTCCTGTAGTTGAGCGCCGGGGCGAGCTGTAGCTGGTGGGGCTAACCAGTGATTGCAGCTCTACCACCAGGGGCCGAGTGCCCTCGCAGGCGACGATGGTGGCAATGCCTGGCACCTGCTCATCGCGATTGCCCAAAAATAGCGCCGAGGGGTTGCTGATCTCCGCCAGGCCGCGATCGACCATTTCAAACACGCCCAGCTCGTGGGTGGCGCCAAACCGGTTTTTCACCGATCGCAGCAGTCGGTGGCTGGCAAAGCGATCGCCCTCAAAGTACAGCACCGTATCGACTAGGTGCTCTAGCACTTTCGGGCCTGCGATCGCCCCCTCCTTCGTCACGTGCCCGACGATAAACAGCGAAATATTCGCCCGCTTCGCCAACTGCATCAGCGCCGACGTACATTCCCTTACCTGTGAAACCGAACCGGGGGCCGAGGTCAGCGCCGCATAGTACAACGCCTGAATACTGTCGATAATTGCCACCGTCGGCTTCAGCGACTCCAGCTCCATCAGAATCGTCTCTAAGTCAATCTCCGGCAGCAAAAACAACTGCGAATCCACCGCTTCCACCCCGGCGGGCTCAAACTCCTCAAACTCCGCCTCTTCTTTTCCCTCCTCCCTCTTCCCTCTTCCCTTTTTCCCTTTAGAAGTCTCCCCCCTACTCCTTACCCCATCACCCTCATCACTCTCCACCTTCCCCGCCGGCGCCAGCCGCTGCCACCGCAGCTTCACCTGCTGGCCCGACTCCTCCGCGCACACGTACAGCACCCGCTGCCGCGACGCTAACTGGTTTGCCACCTGGAGCAGCAGAGTAGATTTGCCAATACCGGGGTCACCCCCCAGCAGCACCAGGGATCCCGGCACAATGCCGCCGCCCAGCACTCGGTCAAGCTCCCCATAGCCCGAAGGCAAGCGCGCCTGGGGATGGTCTTGGATCTGGTTTAGGGTCATGGCCAAGCGCGGCTGACTGACCTTAGCCGTTGTCGACCCACCCCGACTGCGCCCCAAAGCAGAGGCCCGAGCGGTAGTCTCCTTAGCAGGCTGAGCCTGCTCTACCAATGCATTCCAGCTGTTGCACACGGGGCAGCGGCCAAAGTACTGGGGCGACTCAGCTCCGCATTCATTGCAGACAAAAATTGAACGAGATTTAGCCATAACTACCTCTGCCCTGCCGATTATCCAGGGCGATATTTGGCTTTAAGACATAGCCGCCGCTGCGCAATAAACCTTAAAAAAGCCTGAAGCACAGATGTTCCATGCATGCGGCATGAATCAATACACATAGAATAATCAAACGTCGTAGGTTCTGCTTCGGCAGCGTTTGGGGGGCACTGCTTTGGCCGTGTCCACGGTTGTTCAGCTCAATCAACTAATTAGCTTTCAAAAGTTAATCATTAAACGTTGCGATTGTTTATAGAATATGACGTTATGTAGGGAGCCTTGAAAGCCTTGGAAAACAACAAAGAAAAAATTCTAGTGGTCGACGATGAGGCCAGCATTCGGCGAATTCTCGAAACCCGCCTATCGATGATCGGCTATGACGTCGTCACCGCCGCCGATGGCGAAGAGGCCCTAGAAACCTTTCGCAATACCGCTCCTGACCTGGTTGTGCTCGACGTGATGATGCCCAAGCTCGACGGCTACGGCGTCTGCCAAGAGCTACGCAAAGAGTCTGACATCCCTATTATTATGCTCACTGCTCTGGGGGATGTGGCCGATCGCATCACCGGCCTAGAGCTTGGGGCCGACGATTACGTCGTCAAACCCTTCTCTCCTAAAGAGCTAGAGGCTCGCATTCGCTCTGTGCTGCGCCGGGTCGACAAAACCGGCATGACCGGCATTCCCAGCTCCGGTGTCATCTCTGTCAACACCATTCGCATCGACACCAACAAGCGCCAGGTGTACAAGGGCGACGAGCGCATTCGCCTCACTGGCATGGAGTTTAGCCTGCTAGAGCTGCTGGTCAGCCGCTCCGGGGAGCCCTTCTCTCGCTCCGAAATTTTGCAGGAAGTGTGGGGCTACACCCCCGAGCGCCACGTCGATACCCGCGTGGTCGATGTGCACATCTCTCGCCTACGGGCTAAGCTCGAAGACGACCCTAGCAACCCAGAGCTGATTCTCACCGCTCGGGGTACCGGCTACCTGTTTCAACGCATAGTAGAGCCCGGCGAAGAATAGTCGGTAGGGTAGTCTGCTAGAATTTCCTCAGGTTTTTAACAGATTTAGCAGATGGGTTTTAACCGGGCACGCATTGCTATTGATGCCATGGGGGGAGATTTTGCCCCAGGCGAAATCGTTGCAGGTGCCATTCGCGCCAAGGCTGAGCTAGATGTCGATGTCGCCCTGGTCGGCGATATCGAGCAGATCAAGGCATCTACGGCCAGTCCGGAGCATCTGGTGGGCATTGAGCTAGTGCCCGCCGAGGGCAGCATCGAAATGCACGAAGAGCCGCTGAGCGCCCTACGCAAAAAGCCCCAAGCCTCGATCAACGTGGCAATGGATTTGGTCAAGCGTAACGAGGCCGATGCGGTAGTATCGGCGGGGCACTCTGGGGCAGCGATGGCTGCTGCCCTGCTGCGGTTGGGGCGGCTGAAGGGTATTGACCGACCGGCGATCGGGGCCGTGTTTCCCACCGTAGTCGCCAACAAATCGGTGCTGATTTTAGACGTGGGGGCCAATGTAGATTGCCGCCCCAAGTATCTAGAACAGTTCGCCATCATGGGCACCACCTATTCCCGCTACGTGCTGGGAGTCGATAACCCTCGCGTGGGGCTAATCAACATTGGCGAAGAGCCTTGCAAAGGCAACGACTTGGCCTTGAAGGCTCACCAACTGTTTGAAGAAAACCCCAACATTCCCTTCGCGGGAAATGCTGAGGGGCGCGATATTCTCTCGGGCCAGTTTGATGTGGTGGTCTGCGATGGTTTCGTGGGCAACGTGCTGCTCAAGTTTGCCGAAGCGGTGGGTGAGTCAGTGCTGCAAATTTTGCGAGAAGAGCTGCCCCAGGGCGTTCGCGGCAAAATTGGGGCGTCTATTCTCAAGCCCAACCTGCGCCGCATCAAGCAGCGGGTCGACCACGCCGAGCATGGTGGTGGCCTATTGCTCGGTGTGGCAGGGGTGACGGTGATTAGCCACGGCAGCTCCCAGGCGCCCTCAGTGTTTAACGCTATTCGGCTGGCCAAAGAGGCGGTCGACAACCGCGTTCAAGACCGCATTCAGGCACAGTACCAGCGGGTGGCCATACCCGCAGCAGACGGAGAATAACCCGTGGAACAGTTTATGCCCGGTGTGTCACTGGTGGGCAGCGGTTCAGCCTGCCTAACTGTACAACTCACCAACGACGATCTCAGCCAGCGCGTTGACACCTCCGATGACTGGATTGCGACCCGCACCGGCATTCGTCAGCGCCACATAGCAACCCCTCAAGATTCCCTCGCGTCTCTGGCTGCGGAGGCAGCCCGCAATGCCTTGGCCATGGCTGCGGTGAGCGCCGAAGAGGTCGATTTGATCGTGCTGGCTACCTCTACCCCCGACGATTTATTTGGCACTGCATGCCAGGTACAAAAAGCGCTGGGGGCGACCCGCGCCGTGGCCTTTGATCTCACCGCCGCCTGTTCAGGGTTTGTGTTTGCCCTGGTGACGGCAGCACAATACATTCGCACCGGGGTGTTTAAGAATGTGGTGGTGATCGGGGCCGACGTGCTCTCTCGCTGGACAGACTGGGACGATCGCACCACCTGCGTGCTGTTTGGCGATGGGGCCGGGGCCGTGGTGCTACGGGCCGCTGAGCGCGATCGCCTGCTTGGCTTTGAGCTATGCAGTGATGGCTCCTTAAATCACTGTTTGAACCTAGCTTACCAACCTGAATCCGATGTTCTGGTTGGAGACATCACCGTTCAGAAAGGCACCTTCGCCCCCATCACCATGAATGGGCGCGAGGTCTATAAGTTCGCCGTCAACCGCGTCCCCGAAGTCATCGAAAAAGCGCTCTTCCGTGCCAACCTCACCACCGCCGATATTAACTGGCTGGTGCTCCACCAGGCCAACCAGCGCATTCTCGACGCCGTGGCCGATCGCCTAAACGTGCCCGCTGAGCGCGTGGTCAGCAACATGGCTCGTCACGGCAACACCTCCGCCGCCTCTATCCCTATCGCCCTCGACGAAGCCGTGCGGGCAGGGAAAATAAAAGCTGAAGATGTGATTGCTACCGCTGGTTTTGGGGCAGGGCTGACCTGGGGCTCTGCCATCATCCAGTGGGGCTAAGCAATCGGGCCAGTTTTCGTTGCCAAGTCAGATAGTCGGCTTGGGTTTCCTCTCAACCTCGCTCTCCTTCCCACAGCGGTTACAGTAAGCATTTTGTGAGACAGTATCTTGTGTAGTTCTGGCAGCGCCAATAATTTTGCAAGTCAGCCCTGAATCTGGGGATGGGATAAGGCAGGTATTGGAGCTAGTCGCGATCGCCACGCAAGTCGGGAAGGGTAGAGGCATGACAAACGCAGCATGGGTATTTCCTGGGCAGGGTTCCCAGGCGATCGGCATGGGGACAGACCTGGCCACCGTGGCGCTGGCCCAAGCGCGCTTTGCCGAAGCCGAAGCCGTCCTGGGCTGGTCAGTGCTCGATGTGGTTCAAGACGCTGACGATAAGGTTTCGAACACCCTCTATACCCAGCCCTGTCTATACGTCATAGAAAGCATTCTGGTTAATTTGCTCAAGGAGCAGGGCCATCAGCCAGCGGTTGTGGCTGGCCACAGCCTGGGAGAATACGTCGCCCTCTACGCCGCTGAAGTCTTTGACTTTGCCACCGGGCTAACCCTGGTGCAGCGTCGCGCCGAGCTGATGGCCCAAGCCTCTGACGGCATGATGGCTGCCCTGCTGGGCTTCGACGCCGACGAGCTAGCTGCCAAGATTGAGGCCACCCCAGGAGTGGTGCTCGCCAATGACAACAACCCTGGTCAGGTAGTAATTTCGGGCACTCCAGAGGCCGTCACCACCGTGATGGAAGGCGTAAAAGCCAAGCGGGCCGTGAAGCTCAATGTCAGCGGAGCCTTCCACTCGCCGCTGATGGCCAATGCCGCCGCAACGTTTCAGGAAGTTTTAGAACCAATCCCCTTCGCCACTGCCCAAGTGCCCGTACTCTCGAATGTAGACCCTACCCCCGCGACCGACGGAACCTTGCTCAAGCAGCGACTAGTCCAGCAGATGACCGGCTCTGTGCGCTGGCGCGAAATTACCCTGGCGTTGCCAGAATTAGGCATTGACACAGTAGTCGAAGTGGGGCCAGGAAACGTGCTCACTGGGTTGACCAAGCGCACCTGCAAAGAACTAGCGCTGGTCAACGTAGGCAATCTAGAGCAGATTGCCAATGCAGGCTGAGCCTCACGCGACAGTCTTAATCTCCCAAGCAAAGGGACTTTGATGGTTTTACAGAATAGGGCCGAGATGAGCCGCGATCGCGAACCCCCCGTTAACCTGCTGTGGTATCACCTGTTCAAATGGTCGGTGGTGAGCCCGATGCTGGGTCTGTATTTTCGGGGCCGGGTCTACGGTACAGATCAGGTGCCCAAAACCGGAGGATTAGTGGTAGTCGCCAACCACGCCAGCGACTTTGACCCACCGCTGCTCTCTGCTGCCGTGCGCCGCCCTGTCTCTTACATGGCCAAAGAAGAGCTGTTTAAGGTGCCAGTGCTCAGCCAGGCCATTCGCCTCTACGGGGCTTACCCAGTGAAGCGGGGCAGCGCCGATCGCAGCGCCATTCGCGAAGCTCTCAAGCAGCTGGAGAAGGGCTGGGCGGTGGGCATTTTTCTCCAGGGCACTCGCACCCCCGATGGCCGCATTCCTGAGCCCAAGATCGGTGCGGCGCTAATTGCGGCCAAAGCTCAGGTACCGCTGCTGCCCGTCAGCCTCTGGGGCACCCAGCGCATTTTCACTAAGGGTTCGTCTATACCCCGCCCGGCCCCCCTTACCATTCGCATCGGTGCGCCCATTGCCCCACCCCCCTCCACTGCTCGCGAGGGGTTAGAGGCCATCACTACCCAGTGCGCCACCGAAATCCATCGCCTCCATGACCTGGGCCGTTAGTCACCCCACCTGCACATCCCCTTACCCCTCTCACCCATCCACTGACTTGCCCATCTACTCCCGCCCCATCTGGTAGCCTGTAAAAGTTCGCGATCGCACCGGCCAAGCCCATGTCCCAAGACCTCAAACAAGAACTTACCGATATGCTTGCCCCCGCCGATTGGGCCTGGATTAGCCCCCACGCCAATCGCGGGGCGGTGGTGGTGGTCGATCGACAACTGGATTTAGTGGAGGTGGGGGTGGCGATCGCCACCGACAATACCGCCGCCGTCAACCGCTGGATTGCTGAAGCTCTAATCACTAAGCCCTCGCCCTTGCAGCTAGAAGTGTGGGATCAAGCAGCTAAGAAGCAGTTTCAATCGTTGATTGTGCAACCTTTCGTGCTCGTGCAAGAAGCCCCGGTCCATGAAAACTGAGGAACCCCAGGAAGAAATTGCCCCGGGAGCGTCGTCTCGGAGCAAAGATAGTATCTGGACCGCTTTGGGCACCAGCACTCTAGTGCGGTTCTTGCTGTTGTTTGCTAGCGGTTGGGCCACCATTCAGCTGTTGGCCTACTTTGAAGTACTAGTAGTAGTGTTTGTTACCGCTACTATTCTGGCGTTTTTGCTCAATCATCCAGTCACCTGGCTCAGCCGGTGGCTGCCGCGCGGGGTAGCGGCGATCGCCGTATTTCTCACTTGCTTAGCGGTTATTGTCGGCCTTTCCCTCACCCTGGGCATGGCGGTGTTATCCCAAGGGCAACAGCTTTCTGCCAGCGTACAAAACTTTTCTGATTCAGTCATACCCTGGCTCAGCAGCGCCGAAGATCTATTAGAAACGCTGAATTTGCCTGTTGATTTGCAGGGTCTAGAGCCTCAGCTCCAGAACCAGGCTGTGGCCATCCTCACAACTGGGTTGGGGCTTCTGCAATCAACCCTTGCCAATCTAGTTCTCGCCATTCTCATTGCGGTCGTCACTCTATTTATGATGCTGGATGGAGCCAAAATTTGGTGGTGGTTGCTCAACAACCTGCCTATCCGCAACAAAGTGCGCTTTAATACCGTCATTCAGCACAATTTGCTGAGTTTCTTTTGGGGCCGACTGCTGCTGGCTGTATTTTCTATCACCTCCACCTTTGCGGTCTTTGCCTTTTTAGGCATGCCCTTTCCGCTGGTGCTTGCCCTCATTGCTGGGTCCTTTAATTTAATTCCAGGCATTGGGGCAACCTTGGGCATCAGCATTGTATCCTTGCTGCTACTATCCCAAGGGGTATGGTTAGCCATTCAAGCCATCGTCGTTTGCGTTGCGGTAGAACAGATTGAAGAAAACTTGCTGCTGCCCTACATCATGAAAGACTCCTTAGATATCAACCCCGTGGTTATGTTCTTTGCGTTGATTGTCGGGGCTACGGTAGCCGGAGTTTTGGGACTTTTTCTAGCAGTGCCGGTGGCCGGGGTAATTGTCACCTGGCTGAATATTGAAGCGATGCGGGGGAAACCCACTCAAGACTAAAAAAATCAGCATAGCCTGGCTAAAGTAGGCCAATAAATAGGCCATCAGCCGATAAGCTAGAACACTGAACCCCTGGCGATAGAATTTGATTTATGACCAACGCTGCCCCGCCAAACTCCTCTATGCCCCAGGGGAAGCGGCTGCGCTTTACCCAGTCCCCCCGGCCCTGGCTCTACGCTCTTTGGAAATTTTGGCGGCCTCACACAGTCATTGGCACTAGCCTCAGCGTAGTGGGCATTGCCGCCATCGTTCTGGCTAATTTAGAATTCGAAAACCTTGCACCCTTCGAGCCTCTGCTGGGCTTAGTCGGGATTGCCGTAGTGGCCTGTCTGCTAGGCAATCTCTACATCGTTGGCCTCAATCAGCTTGAAGATATTGCGATCGATCGCATCAACAAACCCCACTTGCCCCTAGCCGCTGGAGAATTTTCTGTTGCCGATGGCCGCTGGATTGTTGGCTTAGCGGGGCTGGGGGCTATGGGTTTAGCGGTCGTAGGCGGTCCCTGGCTGCTAGTAACGGTGGGCCTGAGCCTGCTCATCGGCACCGCCTATTCGCTGCCCCCAGCGCGACTCAAACGATTTCCGTTTTGGGCCTCAGTGTGTATTCTGGCGGTGCGGGGCACTATCGTAAATTTGGGGCTCTTTCTGCACTTTAGCGATCGCCTCAATCTTCCCCTCACGATTCCTGGACGAGTTTGGGCGCTAACGGTATTTGTTCTGCTGTTCAGCATTGCCATTGCGCTATTTAAGGATATTCCCGACATTGAGGGCGATCGCCGCTACGGCATCAGCACTCTGTCCTTAAAGCTGGGTCAGCGCACTGTGTTTAAGCTGGCGCTAAGTATTCTTACTGTCTGCTATCTGGGCATGGCGCTAGTCACCCCCTGGTTGACTGGGGTCAATCGGCTTTTCCTGGCAGGGTCGCACCTGTTAGTGCTAGCTTTCCTATGGTGGATGAGCTTGCGGGTGTCCCACAGCGGCCAAAACGTCGCAGTTCAAAAGAATCTGGCCTATCCCGAGTTTTACCAGTTCATTTGGAAGCTATTTTTCCTGCAATACCTGATGTTTCCCCTCGCCTGCTGGCTGGCCTAGAGCAAAGCAGCCTAGCGTAAAGGATAGTAACCCTATGTACGACTGCGTCATTGTCGGTGCCGGACCCGCCGGATCCACCGCCGCCTACCACCTCAGCAAAGCCGGTCGCCAAGTTCTGCTGCTCGATGCCGCCAAACTCCCTCGCTACAAACCCTGCGGCGGCGGCGTCTCGCCCCAAGTAGCCCAGTGGTTTGACTTTGACTTTGCTCCCGCCATCTCCGTTAAGGTGCGCAAGGTGCGCTACACCTTTAATATGGCCGACCCCATTGAAGCCGAACTGCCCACCGAAAAAGCCTTATGGATGGTGCGGCGCGACGAGTTTGACTACTTCATTGTGCAACAAGCCCAAAAACAAGGCGCTACCCTTTGGGATGGCACCAAAGCCCAAAGCATTGAAAATCATGGAGATTTTTGGCAGGTCAACACTACTCAGGGCCCGGCTCAGGGACGTTTTTTAATTGCAGCAGACGGGGCACGCGGGTCAATGGCCAAATGGCTCGGCTTTACTCAACGTCGGTATAAACTGGCCGCAGCCCTAGAAGCCGAGCCTCGACTGGAAGTTCCCAGCGAGCCCGTAGTGCATTTTGACCTAGGCCTCATGCAGCAGGGTTACCTGTGGAATTTTCCTAAGGCCGATGGCTACTCTATTGGCGGGGGTGTATTTCGCTCCGGAACTCAGCGCAAGCAAGACCTGCGAACTCCAGTTGGGGACTATGCTGCTGCCTTTGGCGTAGACGCCAGCACCGTGCAGCACTTTGGCCATCCCATATTTATCTGGGATGGTCCTCAGGATCTGCATACTCACCGAGCCGTGCTGGCAGGGGAAGCCGCCTGCGTAGTCGATCCTTTCACAGCCGAGGGCATTCGCCCCTCCATCTTTAGCGGACTTAAGGCAGCCGATGCGATCGCCCAGGCCCTCAAAGAAGACGATCATCAACTCCTACTATCGAAAGGACATCAATCCCTAGCAGACTATAGCCAGATCATGAACACAGAATGGGGCGAAGAAATGCGTTGGGCCAGACGGTTAGCCCGCCTAGTCTACAGCGCCCCGGCCCTAGCCTATCGTGCTGGGGTGAAACGCCCCTCTAGCACGCTAACCATGGTGAAAGTATTCTGCGGTGAGGTCAGCTATGGCGAGGTGGCCCACAGAGCTATCCAGCGGCTCAGCAAAGGGCTACTGTCTTAACTCTATTGAGCCGATAGGCACAACAAAAGCCAGGGCATCTTTGCCTTGGCTTTTGTGTGTAGACAACTGTCAGAAATCAAACTCTAGACGCCACTGAATCCTAACCAATCGCATCCATAATCTTGAACATTGGCAGGTACATCGATATTAGAATCGACCCTACCATGCCACCCAACACCACAATCATGATCGGTTCCATAATGCTGGTCAGAGCCTTCACGGCCTGTTCTACCTCATCCTCATAGAAGTCGGCCACCTTCATCAGCATCGCGTCTAGTTCCCCCGTTTCTTCCCCAATACTGATCATTTGAATCGCCATACCGGGAAACACCGAGTGCTTTTGGAGAGCTAGGCTGATCATCCCCCCCCCTTGAACGTCTTTACGCGCGTCATCCACAGCTTCAGCAATCACCTGGTTACCCGCCGTGTCCCGCACAATTTCCAACGCCGTTAGAATCGGCACCCCGGATTTCGACAGAGAACCAAAGGTGCGGCAAAAGCGCGCGGTAGCCGTTTTTTGAATCAGGTCGCCAAATAGAGGCATTTTGAGAGACAAACGGTCAATCACCCGACGCCCGTTGAGAGTCGCGTAGTAACGCCTGTAGGCAAAAGATAGGGCCGATATTGCTGCTATCATAAACACCCAGTTCAAGGGCTGGCGCAAGAATCGGCTGATCATCATCATGACTTGAGTAAAGATCGGCAGATCAGCCCCTAGATCCTCAAACATATCAGCAAAGATCGGCAGCAAAAATACCGTCATACCGACAAAGATAATCACCGCCAAGAATCCTACCGTTACTGGATAGGCCATGGCTGACTTAATCTGGTTCTGCAACCGGGCTAAATCTTCCAGCAGTTTGGCCAGACGATTGAGCACTTCATCAAGTACGCCACCTACCTCACCTGCTTGGATCAGCGCCACGTAAAGGTTATCAAAACAAGCTGGGTGCTTACGCATCGCGTCAGACAGGTTGGTGCCCTGCTGCACGTCAGCATTAATGGCCATCAGCGCCTTTTTGAGCTTGGGGTTAGCACAGTCGTCTGCCAATACTCCCAACCCTCGCACCAGAGCAACACCAGCGTTAACTAGGGCAGCAAACTGACGGGAAAAGATTGCCTTATCCTTAACCGTCACCTTGGTCATGGAGGTTTTGATGCTTTCCAGGTCAATGTTGAACCCGGCTTCCTCCTTTATATCCATCACATAGAGGCCCTGATCTTTCAGAAGATTGCGGGCCTCATTTGGAGTCTCAGCGGAGATCCGCTCTTTGCGCTGGGCTCCGCTGGTATCGCGACCAATGGCAACGTAGGTAGGCATGGCTCTATTAGCTCAACGGCTTAAAAGTACTGCAATTATAGCGACGGGTTCAGCTTACCGAACCCGCTAAATCTACCTGAACTCGTGTGGGGCATGCCGTGCTCTCGCGGCATGGTCACGTGGACCCTAGGTCTAACCCCAAACCAGTAGCAAGAAAGATAATCTGTGCTCCCTCTCTCTAGGCTAAGGCACTCAGTTTAATTTTCCCTGAGCGCCCTATTTAGTTACCTAGGTCTTTTGCCTAAGGTTTTAGTGGCGTCCGGCGGCCGCCCCTTGGCGAGCAGCCGCATTAGGTGCTGGAGCTCCCCCAATTAGCCGTTGCAGTTCGTCGGGGCGGGATGTCTTGGACATGGCTGCCTCAAAGGAAATCGTGCCGGCCTGATAGAGATCAGCCAGAACCTTTTCTAGAGTCTTCATCGCTAGCTTACCCCCAGTCTGGATAGCGCCGTAGATTTGAGGAGTTTTACCTTCCCGAATCATGTTGGCGATCGCTGGAGTAATCACCATAATTTCTTGGGCCATAACGCGGCCAAACTCACCGGGTTTAGGATTTGCCTTAGGCACAAGGGTCTGGCTAAGTACCGCCACTAGCGAACCTGACAGCTGCACCCGAATCTGCTGCTGCTGTTCGGGAGGAAATACGTCGATCATGCGGTCAACGGTTTGGGCTGCTGAGCTGGTGTGCAAAGTACCAAAGACCAGGTGCCCTGTTTCTGCGGCCGAAATAGCTAGGGAGATAGTTTCTAAGTCCCGCATCTCACCCACCAGAATTACGTCAGGGTCTTCCCGTAGGGCAGCACGTAAGGCATTGGCAAAACTCTTCGTGTCTTCCCCAATCTGGCGCTGGTGAATCAGGCTTTTAACGGGTTCATAGACAAATTCAATCGGGTCTTCAACGGTGAGAATGTGCTCGGGCCGCGTGAGGTTGATGTTGTTGATCATTGAGGCCAGAGTGGTCGACTTTCCGGAACCAGTGGGTCCAGTTACCAGAATTAGACCCCGAGGCTTCTCTGACAGCTCCCGCACAATGTTGGGTAACCCTAGCGCATCCATGCTTGGGATTTTGGAGCTTAGCGCTCGCAAGCAGGCCGCGTAGGTACCTCGATCTTTATAGACGTTGACCCGAAAGCGGGCAAGCCCTTTGACCCCGTAGGAGCAATCCAGTTCCCAGGTTTGCTCTAGCTGTTTGCGCTGAGTATTGTTGAGCATGCTGAAGATCAGCCGTTGACATGACTCGGCAGTCATCGGCTCGTGCTCGGTGGGGGTGAGTTTGCCGCTAATGCGAATGTAGGGGGGCAACCCAGCAGACAGGTGCAGGTCAGAGCCACCCCGCTCAATCACCTCTTCCATCAAGTCTTCGATCATCAATTCCATAGGGCTACCTCATGGGGTTTAAAGAACGTCGAGAGAATCTAGCGTTAGAAAAGCTTAGGCTAAGCTGATAAAACAGTTAGTGCCGTAGAGGCCGTTGCTGCTAACAAGATGCCCACTTTGGGGCGGCATGCTGTCAGCCAGCCGCTAATCTTGGAAGCGGGGAGTAAGGCAGTAGGCACAGTCGAGCCAATCTTGCTGAAGCTCAGCGGCGCAGCTAGCACAGGTTAGAGAGGCTTTACGCTTCGACTTCAGTTCTGCTTCTAAGCCTGTATCCGTAAAGGTTACCCGTTCCACTTCGTCTAGGGTGGTGTACCCCTGTCGCACCAAGTCTAAGCTGTAGGAAAGCAGAGTTTGCATCCCTTCTTCTACCGCTGCCTCCTTAATCCGTTCAGTAGGGGCCCCTTCAGAGATTAGCTTTTGCAGCCGCTCGGTGACGCGCAGCACTTCGTATACTCCGACTCGGCCCTTGTAACCACCACCTTGACACTTAGGGCAAAGGGTATTGTTATCTTTAGCTGCTACAAGTTCTTCTACGGTAAGGGTATTGGCCTTGTAGAAGGTGATATCTGATTCAGAGGCAGAACTCAGACCAAAGTGAGCCAGATCTTCGGGAGTCGGGCTGTAGGAAATACGGCAGTCTGTGCATACTCGCCGCACTAGACGCTGGGCTAGCACCCCAATTAGGGCGCTAGAAACCATGAATGACTCTACCCCCATTTCGTCGAGGCGAGCGATCGCCCCAGCAGCGTCATTAGTGTGCAACGTAGTCAGCACCAAGTGCCCTGTCAAAGCGGCTTCAATCGCCGTCTTAGCTGTTTCGCGATCGCGGGTTTCACCCACTAGAATCACATCAGGATCCTGACGTAAAAAAGCGCGCAGAATCGACGCAAAATCCATGCCCTTTTCACGAATTACCTGCACCTGAGTTAAACCAGGCAGCGTATATTCGATCGGGTCTTCGGCAGTGCTGATATTAATGCCGGGGTCGTTACGCTCTGATAGCACCGAGTAAAGGGTCGTGGTCTTCCCTGAACCGGTTGGGCCTGTCACCAAGAGGAGGCCAAAGGGACGAGAGGCCATCTCCTGCACAATGCGAAGCGAGTCGGGGTCAGTAATGAGCTTATCCAAACCCAGCTGAGTAGCTGAGTTATCCAGAATCCGCAGCACCACCTTCTCGCCGCAGCGACTGGGCAGAGTATTGACCCGAAAGTCTACTTTGCGGCCCTGAAACACACGCCGAATACGGCCGTCCTGAGGTGCTCGGCGCTCGGCAATATCGAGTTCGGCGATAATTTTAAAGCGGGCAGTAACCGCCGGAATAATCTTCTTGGGCATCTTCGGCAGCGCTTCTTTGAGCACCCCGTCTTTACGGAAACGAATCCTCAGAAAGTCTTCTTGAGGTTCGACATGGATGTCAGAAACGCCCTCTTGCAGAGCTTTAGCCAGAATTTTATTAACTAGGGCAATGACCGGAGCCGCACCGGCATCCTTAAGGGCCATGCCCAGGTCAGCTTCGTCGTCAATAACATCTTCTAGACTACCTTCGCCAAAATCGAGCTCTTCCAGACTAGTGTTGACGTCAACAGCCGCGTCTAGCTCGTCCTTCTTCTGTTTAGCTACGGCATCATCTAAGTAAGTAGACATTAGCCGTTGATAATCTTCAACGGTGATGACCATACGCCGAAGAGAGAGACTCTGGGCCCGCAAAATACGGTTGAGGTCGTCCTGAGCCTCTAGATTCTCCGGATCGACCATGGCAACGAGCACCGAAGGGGGCTCACCTTGATCCTGAGAAAGAGGCACCAAACGGTGACGACGGCAGATATCAACCGGCACCAGGGTATCGATTAGCTTCCCAATTTGGGCCGGGGAGATATCGTTGAGTTCGGGATCGAGGGATTCAACCCCGTAAAGGATCTTGAGCTCAAAGAGCTGTTGTTTTTTATACTGCCGCAGCAGTTCGGGGGAGAGCTGCTGCCCAGTAAGCGACTCAAGCACATCAGTCAGCGACTGCCCGCTTTTGCGGCTCTCCGCCAGGGCTTTCTGCATCTGCTCGGAGTCAACATAGCCCGCTTGAATGAGCTTGTTGCCAAAGGGCGAAAAACTTCGCTGAAGTACTAGAGCTCGCCGGGAGGAGGAATTAGTCATAGCGCTGATGCCAAAGTGCTGATGTAAAACAGGCTTAAACCCAATCGTATGCAGGCAGTATGCCCTAAACGGGGGGCTGTACCCACTAAGCTAGCGCGATCGCAAGCCCTACCCGCATTGACCCCGTAGTGTCGATAATACCCTTATCTAATTTATCTGCACCACGGCGGGGCCATGGCTTGTCAATCTTGAGAGCAGGCAGAGCCTCAACCCACGGCAGTCAAACCTACATTCCGCGATAGAATCAAAGGCAGTGCTAAAGGACAAGTCGCTGAGATAGAGACTTGTCCTTTAGCAAAGTTGTTGCATTCACCCGCCGAGTTACATATCAGCATGGTTGACGACATTCATCACACTGCCCACGATCCCGCTTCTGACCCTGAAGCTATTGAAGAGATTCTTGAAGAAGACGCTGTGGATATTGACTTTGATGACGTGGTCGAAGCAGCAGCAGCTACGGTTGAAGCCGCTGAAGCAGCACCGCCCTCTGAAGGAAGTAGCGTTGATACGGTTTTAGTAGCTGATTTAGAGCGCCAGGTGGCGGGGCTAAAAGCCCAGCTTGAAGATCGGGCAAATCAATCAATGCGGATTGCAGCTGATTTTGAGAACTACCGCAAACGCACCAGCAAAGAAAAAGACGAGTTAGCTACTCAGATCAAGGGCGACACCGTTATCGAGCTGCTGCCCGTGGTTGACAACTTTGAACGGGCGCGATCGCAGATTAAGCCTCAAACCGAAGCCGAGATGACTATTCACAAAAGTTATCAAAGTGTTTACAAGCAGCTAGTGGAAACCCTAAAGCGCTTAGGAGTTTCAGCCATGCGTGCCGAAGGGCAAGAGTTTGACCCGCTACTGCACGAAGCCGTCATGCGCGAGCCAACCGCTGACCATGCTGAGGGAGTGGTGATCGAAGAGTTCGTGCGGGGTTACCAGCTTGGTGATCGAGTGCTGCGCCACGCTATGGTGAAAGTAGCTGCTCCTCCGGAGGATAGCTCTCAAAACCCAGATATTGAGAGTTCCGGATCTCTCGAATAATCCATCAACCGATTAACCGAGTGCTTGCTTATTGCGATAGGTAGGGGAGCTGTTTCCCTGTGCTCTAGGTTCTACCAACACCCGCGTCTGGGCAGTGCAGTCGAAAGTTACCGCAATAGACGATAACTTCTCTGGTGCAAGCGGGCAACCTAATCACAATTAGCTCAGACCGTTATGGGCCTAAGCTAATTTCGAAGGTAAAGCGAACGATTAAGTTGAGCACCGGGGGCTATGGGTAAAGTAATCGGCATTGACCTAGGAACAACGAACAGTTGTGTCGCTGTCCTCGAAGGCGGCAAACCAGCTGTAATTTCTAGCACTGAGGGGGGCCGTACGGTACCCAGCATTGTTGGATTTGGTAAAAACGGCGAGCGGTTGGTAGGCCAGTTGGCTAAGCGCCAAGCGGTCACCAATGCAGAAAATACGGTCTACAGCATTAAGCGATTTATTGGTCGCCGCTGGGAAGACACCGAGGCAGAGCGCAGCCGCGTACCTTACGTTTGCGTTAGCGGTCGTGACAACACTGTAGACGTGCAGATCCGAGGCAAGGCGTTTACGCCCCAGGAAATTTCTGCCATGATCCTGCAAAAGCTCAAGCAGGATGCCGAAACTTACCTGGGAGCCGAAGTAACCCAGGCCGTTATTACCGTACCGGCTTACTTTACCGACGCACAGCGCCAAGCGACTAAAGATGCCGGCACCATTGCAGGCCTAGAAGTCTTGCGCATTATCAACGAGCCCACTGCTGCAGCCCTCTCCTATGGGCTTGACAAGCAAGACCAAGACCAGATTGTGCTGGTGTTTGATCTGGGGGGCGGTACCTTTGATGTGTCTATTTTGCAGCTAGGCGATGGCGTCTTTGAGGTCAAGGCTACCGCTGGCAACAACCATCTAGGTGGTGACGACTTTGACAACTGTATTGTGGAATGGATGACCGCTGCTTTTCGCGAGCAAGAAGGCATTGATCTATCGGCCGATCGCATGGCGCTACAGCGCATTCGTGAAGCAGCCGAAAAAGCCAAGGTCGAGTTGTCGAGCATGCCCTCAACTTCCATCAATCTCCCTTTTATTACTGCCGACGAGTCTGGGCCAAAGCATTTAGAAATGACGCTGACTCGCGCTCAGTTCGAGCAGTTTGCGTCGGAACTGGTGCAGGCTACCCTAGATCCGGTTAAGCAGGCCCTTAAAGATGCGGATTTGAGCCCTGATGCGATCGATCGCATCTTATTGGTAGGCGGTTCTACCCGCATCCCAGCCGTGCAGCAAGCGGTTAGCGCCTACTTCAACGGCAAAGCTCCCGATCGCTCTGTGAACCCCGACGAAGCTGTGGCCCTCGGGGCCTCAATTCAGGCGGGCGTCCTGGGGGGCGAAGTCAAAGATTTACTACTGCTCGATATCACTCCCCTCTCCCTGGGGATTGAAACCTTGGGAGAAGTATTTACCAAGATCATTGAGCGCAACACCACTATTCCCACTAGCAAATCTCAGGTATTTTCGACCGCCACCGATGGCCAAACTTCTGTAGAAATTCACGTTCTCCAGGGTGAGCGAGCCATGGCCAAGGACAACAAGAGCCTGGGTAAGTTTGAGCTCACCGGTCTTCCTCCTGCCCCACGGGGAGTACCGCAAATCGAGGTATCCTTTGAAATCAACGCCGACGGTATTCTTAAAGTAGCGGCTCTCGACAAAGGTACGGGTCGCGCCCAGAGCATCTGCATTACCAACACGGGCGGCTTAACCGACAGCGAAGTTGATCGCATGCGTCTAGAGGCCGAAACCTATGCCGATGAGGACGGGCGACGACGACAGCTGGCAGAGCTGACTAATCGAGCTGACAACCTATTTTATAGCTACGAAGCTACCCTGCGCGACCATGGCAGCTTGCTAGATGAGGCAACTCGGGCTGATTTAGACGAGAAAGTCAACCAACTCCGTGCCGCTACCCATAACCCCAGCATTGATGTTGCTACGTTTCAGGGATGTATTGATGCCCTACAAGCGGCCATCTTTGCCGTCGGTACTAACGTTTACCGCGACGTAGACACCGGAGACGAAGTGGATATGGGCATTCCGGCAGCGGCCTATGCCAGCGTTGAAGCCGGAAACGACGAGACCAACGACGAGACCTATGATCCTGATTATGACGATGATATGGGTTTAGACGCCACTGTGACTGCCGATTACGAAGCCATAGATTAGGGTTGGGGGGCGGGTATTCCCACCTAGCCAAGGTGGGCACTCCTTTTAAAATGGTTTAATGTTGATTGTTGCTGGAGTTGTCTAGGTAGCCCCCTATGGCCCGTGATTTCTATGAGATTCTCGGTATTTCGCGCAACGCCGATCAAGACGATGTTAAGCGAGCTTATCGACGCTTAGCCCGCAAATACCACCCCGATGTCAACAAAGATCCTGGGGCTGAGGACACCTTCAAAGAGATCAACCGCGCCTACGAAGTGCTTTCTGAGCCAGAGGTTAGAGCACGTTACGATCGCTTTGGAGAAGCTGGGCTCGGTGCTGGTGTTGGTGCTGGCGGCTATCAAGACTTTGGCGACATGGGTGGCTTTGCTGACATTTTCGAGAGCTTCTTTAGCGGCTTTTCGGGAGGCGTGGGCCAGGGTACTCGACGACGAGGGCCGACCCGAGGTGATGATCTTCGCCTTGACCTCAGGCTTGACTTCAAAGAAGCGGTGTTTGGCGGCGAGAAAGAAATTAAGATTAGCCATTTGGAAACCTGTGGCACCTGCACAGGCAGCGGGGCTAAGCCGGGTACTCGCCCTTCTACCTGCGGCACATGTAGCGGTACTGGCCAAGTTCGTCGGGCTACCCGTACTCCCTTTGGGAGCTTTACCCAAGTATCGGCCTGCCCCACCTGTAATGGCACGGGTGAGATGATTGAAGATCGCTGCGATGTGTGCGGTGGCAGTGGTCAGAATCAGGAAACCAAAAAACTCAAAATTACTGTGCCAGCTGGTGTTGACAACGGTACTCGGCTGCGGGTGTCAAATGAAGGGGATACGGGGCTACGAGGTGGGCCTGCTGGAGATCTGTACGTCTACCTATTTGTAGCTGAAGATGCTGCCTTTAAGCGTGATGGCATCAATATCCTCTCTGATCTCAAGATCAGCTATCTTCAAGCAATTTTGGGCTGCAAGCTGACTATTGACACCGTCGAGGGCCCAGAAGAGCTAGATGTACCGGCGGGTACACAGCCTGGTACAGTCCTCACCCTCGACAATCGTGGTGTGCCTAAGCTGGGCAACCCTGTCAGCCGTGGCGATCACTTGATCACTGTGCAAGTTGATATTCCCACGCGCATGAAGCCGGAGGAGCGGGAGCTGGTTGAAAAATTGGCAGAAATTCGGGGCGAGAAAGTCAACCGAGGCGGTATCGAGGGCTTCTTAGGGGGTTTGTTTCGAGGATGAGCTACTCTACAGCTGCCGATGAGCGTTTAGATCTGCGGGGCACTCCCTGCCCGATTAACTTTGTGCGGACTAAGCTCCAGCTGGAGAAAATGGCTCCTGGAGCTTTACTGGAGGTGTGGCTCGATGCGGGGGAACCCGTCGAGCAGGTGCCCGATAGTCTCACTATGGAGGGCTACAAAGTAGAGCATCTAGAAGATTGCACTGATTACTTTGTCGTCTACGTGCGCCGCCCCAATTAGGTGATGGCACCCTCTGAGTTTGATCACACAGCAGTCACGGAGGCGAGCATAGGCCTCTGGGGCTTGGTAGTAGCCATCCAAGCCAATTACTATCGAGTGAGATTAGACCTAAACAGCGATCTGCCTAGTGACCAGGCCGCGGGTCAAATCTTGCTGTGTACCCGCCGGGCACGTCTCAGGAAAACTGGGCAGCAGGTGATGGTGGGCGATCGTGTGCGGCTAGAGGCGATAGACTGGGCCGATGGACGGGGCGCGATCGCTGCAGTCGAAGCCCGCCGATCGGTGCTGGATCGTCCACCCGTAGCCAATGCTGATCAAATTTTGCTAGTCTTTGCTCTAGCCGAGCCTGACCTTGACCCCCAGCAGCTTGGGCGGTTCTTAGTTAAAGCCGAATCAACAGGGGTACCCGTTCACCTCTGTCTCAATAAGCAGGATCTGGTTAGCAACGCCACGCGTTGCTATTGGCAGGAGCAGCTAGACGCCTGGGGCTACCCAGCCACGGTGATCAGCCTTCAAGCAGATGAAACCTTACAAACACTGCTACCTCGGCTACAGGGCCGCACAACCATCATCTCCGGACCCTCTGGAGTAGGTAAATCAAGCTTAATCAACTGGCTTATTCCCCAGGCTAGCCTGAGAACCGGAGCGGTGTCTGGCAAGCTGGGGCGGGGCCGACATACCACCCGCCACGTAGAGCTATTTGAGCTGCCGGGGGGCGGTTTTTTGGCAGATACCCCTGGTTTTAACCAGCCCGATCTAGCCCTGACCCCACTGGTTCTGGGCCAGTGCTTTCCAGAAATTCGATCGCGCCTAGCTGAGGGTGTTTGCCAATTCAACGATTGTCTACACCGAGACGCACCGGGCTGCGCCGTAGGCCCCCACTGGCCTCGCTATAACTTTTATCTCACCCTGCTGAATGAAGCACTGGAGTACCAGGAAATCCAACAGCAGCAGCGTGACCCCGAGGCCCAGCTCAAGCTCAGGATGGGAGAGCAGGGACAGCAGCATCAAGAGCCAAGGCTTCAGACCAAAAAATACCGTCGCCCCTCGCGCCGTCACCAGAAACAAAGGCTCGACTATCTACGCTACGATCTGGATGGATCCAACGATGTGTTTAATTCGCAGTCTGACGATGGTGACTGGCCTGAAAACAATGAGCCGAGCTAATCAGATTGGGCTGAGATTTTGTGCTGGTCAGGATCCAATTGTAGGATTTTGTTTACTTAGTACTAGGGCGTGTCATCAATTAGGTTAGGGTTGAAGGGTAGTCCTTAAAGCAAGACTCAGCGGAATGACAAGCCGACGCTATGCCCTGCGCGATGACCAATGGGAGCGAATCCAG
>NZ_JACJOX010000018.1 GCF_014695775.1 Leptolyngbya sp. FACHB-60
ATTCTGTCTTCTTACTTGACTCAACCACAGCACTAATGCTATCGTTGAACCAATTTAATCCTTGACAGGAACCTTGGCTTTGTTTCTAGACTATGTAGTTGTCGAGGTTCGCTGCTTCCTTCGGTAGGCGGTTCGTTTGAGCCGCTTCCCTCAGGCGCTTTATCAATATAAGCTGAATCCTTAACAGTGTCAACACCCTGAGACTATTTTGTTCTCGTGACCTAAACCCCTTGCATGACAAGGGGTTTGGCGTTTATATAGGGTCGCTACCTGGCTCCTTTTCAAAATTCTTTCACAAAAAACCTCGCAGAAAACACCGTATCTGGCGGCAACCACTGGAACCACCACAGCACCCCTAGCGTGCCAAGACTACCGGCGCGTCAAGATTAAGGGCTTAAAAAGATGTTAAAGGGCAGGCTCTAGCGCTTATACACAGACAGACAGTCCTCAGCAATCTTCCCTGGGTCTGCATTGGCCGCTGGCAACAAACTAAAAATGACTTCTCAAGGCCAAGTAGAGGATCGCTCTCAACGGTAGGGGCAAGTTTGTTGAATACTATTAGAGCCAGTGAGTATGGGTCTGGGTTAGTAACCAGGGGGAATTGTGCATTTTCAGTCTGTGATTGCAACGCTGAATGATTTTTGGGCTAAACAGGGCTGCGTGATTATGCAGCCCTATGACACGGAGAAGGGAGCAGGGACGAAGAGCCCACACACATTTTTGCGGGCGCTGGGACCGGAGCCTTGGTCGGTGGCCTACGTAGAACCCTGTCGGAGACCGGCAGATGGGCGCTATGGGGAAAACCCGAACCGCTATCAGCATTATTTTCAATATCAGGTGTTGATTAAGCCATCACCTGAGAATATTCAGGAGACTTATATAGAGTCGCTGCGGGCGTTGGGAATCAAACCGGAAGACCACGACATTCGGTTTGTGGAAGATAACTGGGAAGATGCGGCGGTAGGTGCCTGGGGCGTGGGTTGGGAAGTGTGGCTGGACGGGATGGAGATTACCCAGTTCACCTATTTCCAGCAGTGTGGGGGGATTGACTGTCGCCCGGTGTCGATTGAGCTCACCTATGGGTTAGAGCGGTTGACGATGTATTTGCAGGAGGTGGATGCGATCGCCAAGATTCGATGGAATGATCAGCTCACCTATGGTGATATCTATATGCAGGCGGAGGTTGAGAACTCGACCTACAACTTTGAGGCCTCAAATCCAGAACTTCTGTTCACGCTGTTTGATTTATACCAGCAGGAGGCAGAGCAGTTAATGGATCGAGGGCTAGTGCTGCCGAGTTATGACTATGTGTTGAAGTGCTCACACACGTTTAATCTGCTGGATGCGCGAGGCGTAATTTCGGTAACCGAGCGCACTCGATACATTCGCCAGGTACGGGGATTAGCCAGGCGAGTGGCGCAGCTTTACCTGGAACAACGGGAAAAGCTAGGATTTCCCCTGTTGGCAAGTGAGCAGCGGCGTGTGGCCTAGAAAACTGCTCTAACGAAGAAGACATCTCCACAGGTACTGAGATGCCTTCTTCGTTGGCTGCAGATAGTCAGCGACTTGACGCGTTAAGCAAATTGATGCAGTACCGTCCCCAGAGCGTGTAGCAGGGTATTGACATGCTCTGGCTGGCTGTTATAGCCCATGAGGCCAATCCGCCAAACCTTGCCCCCAAGTTCTCCAAGCCCACCACCGACTTCAATGTTGTAGTCGGTCATGAGTTGACGACCAACGGCTTTGGCATCAACGCCGTCGGGCACCCGTACGGTAGTTAGGGTAGGTAGGCGAAAGGACTCTTCAACGTGACAGGTGAGGCCGAGATCCGCTAAACCTTTCCAGAAGTAGGTGGCGGTTTGTTGATGGCGTTGCCAACGAGTTTCTAGGCTTTCTTCAGCTAGCAGACGCAGAGCTTCGCGCAGGGCATAGGTGAGGTTGACCGGTGCGGTATGGTGATAAACACGCTCTGGTCCCCAGTATTTCCGCAGTAGGGCTGCATCAAGGTACCAATTGGCGACGGGTTGGCGACGGCGCTCTAGCTTGGCGACAGCTCGAGGGCTCATGGTGAAGGGGGAAATACCGGGGGCGCAGCTGAGTCCTTTTTGGCTACAGCTGTAAGCTAGATCAACTTGCCATTCATCGAGAAAAATTGGCACGCCGCCCAGGCTGGTGACGGTATCAACCAGCAGCAAACAGTCGTGCTCGGCACAAGCCGTTCCTAACCCTTCGAGGGGCTGGCGAACTCCGGTAGAGGTTTCGGCGTGGACGATCGCCAGCACTGCGGGCCGATGCTCATCTAGGGCAGCGGTCAGTTCTTCTAACGTAAAGGCTTCGCCCCAAGGTCGGTGAATGGTGACAACGTCGGCTCCGTAGCGCTGGGCCATATCGACCAGGCGATGGCCAAAATAGCCTTTGACGGCAACCAGGACGCGATCGCCTGGTTCAACCGCATTTGCAATCGTCGCTTCCATCGCGGCAGACCCGGTACCGGCCACGGCATAGGTGAGAGGATTAGTAGTCTGCCAGGTATAGCGCAGCAGTTCCTGAACCTCATCCATCATCGCTAAGTAGGCAGCATCGAGGTGGCCAATGGGCTGCTGATTCATAGCGGCAATGACACGGGGGTCAGCATTACTCGGTCCCGGGCCTAACAACAACCGTTCGGGTACCGTTAGGGGAGATAGGGAGGCTGGCGGCGCCAGTCGGGCAGAGGAATTGGGGGATAGGGTGGTTGCCATGGGTAACACCGAAGACGATGGGTTGCTGAACCTAATGAGCAGGCTGAACCCATTCTCCTATGGATGCGGCATTCTGTAGTACGAGGCACAACGGTAGCACCTTGTCCCACCGACCTTACTAGGCCTGCACCTCACTATCTAAGGCTTTGAGCCAAACCACAAATACAACGCCAGGGTTTTGGGGATAAGCAACAGCCTCTGGCGGTAACCATGGCGTGCCTTGAACGGGGCTAACTAGATCGATACGCCCTCCCATGCCCTGCACTAGGTCTTGCACAATAGCAAGACCTAGCCCCGTACCGGGAATATCACCCTGGGCCCGCACACCGCGAAAGTGACGGGTAAACAACTGGGGCTGATCGCCCAAGGGAATGCCTGCACCGGTATCGCCTACGGCAATTCCTTGAAACATTTGCCGGCCAATCCGCTGCACTAGTCCTGCGGTAACCCAGATTAGAGACCCGGCAGGCGCATACTTTAAGGCGTTATCGAGTAGGTTATGGAGCACTTCTCCTAGAGCGGCTGCATCAAGCCAAACCCTGGGTAAAGGGGTGGGGATATGGTGCACTAGGTGCAATCCCCGCTCATGGGCCAGGGGTGCAAGGGACTGCACCAGTGGAAGGGCGATCTCAGCGATCGCACCGGGTTGTACCCTTAGCGATCGTCCCAGACCATGCCCTGTCGTTGAGGCCAAGGCTTCGAGAGGCTGCCCCTGAGCCGTTGCCAACCTGCTGTTTAAAGTGTTGTCGCTGTCGATAACCACCCTAGGGCGATCGCTCCATTCACTAGGTGAGCCCGGTAGCAGCAACCTACCCGCTGGTGGGGTAGTAGTCTGCTCCAAGGTCTCATCCCCTTCGGCAACGGCGGCATCAAAGTGCTGAGCCAGATCTTGCAATCGTCGGCTCTCACGCACAATGCCTTCAACAATTGGCCGATTGGTGTCCTCAGGGGGTAACCGTTTGACCATCAACTTGCCAAAGGTCTGTAGAGCTGTGAGCGGATTGCGAAACTGATGCAGCAGATCGTGAAAGGTTTCGGACTGATCGGCTTGGGTCAGCTGACGCTGGTTGAGTTGACGCTGAAGCCATTGGCTACGCTGATCTAGCACGTATGCGATCGCCAACGTGCTGGCAACCTGCTCAGCCCGTCGATAATCGTCCGCTGTCCATGGCAGTGCTTCGCGAGTACTGACTATCATGCCCAGCACCACTCCATCATGGGCTAACGGCAGCACCAAAGGATAAGCGGTCAAATCGGTCTCCACACCCTGCCGCTGGGTTGCCGGTTCTACCCCAAACGGCATCGAGAGAAAGCCCTTTTCTGAAGAAACACGGGTTCTAGATGGTAGCCCACCTGAATCCCGCTCTGAGTCAGCAGATTGCTGAAGCCACTGCTCCGATTGGGCAGTTGGGAATTGCTTGCTGCCGTCAACTTCGTCGGCTGGGTTGAATACTGCCGCTAGCCCCTCCCGCAAATCGTGCCACAGGTTAGCGGTTTCTGGATAAGCCACCAGCGGTATCAGAGTGGGATTTATTGTCTCAACGGTAGCTTCGACCAGGTACACCACCGTGGAAGCAGCCCCTAATGCCTGGGTCAGCAGGAGTACCTGGGACTGACACAGAGTGATGAATTCAGAGCTGGGAGAGCCAATCATGGCAGCGCAACATAAGAGTTTGACGGAAGAAAAATTAAAGTTTTGTCAATTTTTTAACAATTCTGTTCAGGCCCAGGCTCCTCAAACACCCTTGTATCCTTTATAGCTATTGATGTTCAGGGGTTTTAGGCCAATTTTTAAGAGAAGTTGAAATTCTTATTTTGAGCCTATATACTTGGCCTGGTTAACAAATTTTGTAACCGAAACTACATCCAAATATCCACTGAGAGGGAGGTAGGCAACTTGGCAAGGAGACGCAAGCGTAAGAGTCGTCGTCGCTTAGAAGGCCGTCGCATTTTAGAAGCTGTTCCTCAGTATAGTATTGAGAGCGGCAACGAAAAACCCGTAACCGCAGCTCGGAATTTTATTCATTCCGAGGGCATTGCCCCCCCAGCCCTGCTGCTGGTTAAGCGGAACGAGCACACCACCGACCGATACTTTTGGGCTGAAAAAGGCCTATTTGGCGCCCAGTATGTAGAAGAGAATCATTTTCTTTTCCCCAGTCTGCGGGTGCTGCTCGGCGAAGAAGATGATGAAGAGAATGCTTCAGTTTTAGAGACCTTGACTCACTAAGGTATGGGTTTTGATAGCGGACGTCTGCTCTAACGATGCCGCTGTCAAAGTCACCTTACACATAGAAAAAGCTAGCCTAAAGGCTAGCTTTTTTTTGCTTCAGCGGTCAAAACCTTGCTCTAGGGCAATCAGTTCATCGCGGTGAGCTGTAACCGTAACCTTAGCAAGCGCCCCCTCTGATAGGTCATTGACCGTAGCGTCGGGCTGGATTTCTAAGCAAATTTTCTCATCGCGATCGGCGCCACGCCAGTAGAACCAGCCTGCTAGCGGGCTTAGCACTAGCAGACCCAAAAAGGTAGCGCTATAGGCAGGCCATAGATTAGCCAGTACCAAGGCAAAACAGAGAGCACCCACAGCGGCGAGCAGCGTCAAGAATCCGGCCAGAAATAGACTCGGACGTACTCTCCCCTGTAGGGTAATGCGCTGAGACTCTTCTTCGGCCGCGATGACGGCATAGGCCCGCGACTCAAAGTAGGTCGTCAGATCTTGCAATAATGTTAGAGGCTCGACGGGACGCGTTAGCGTCAGGGTTTCGATACGGTCTTTAGTAGAGGCACGAATAAAAAAAACTAACCCCACTATCATTAGCAGGGTTAGAAACAGAGTCGAATAGAGAACAGTGTCAGTCACGCCGGGCCATGCAAAGCTACCTCTCTAGGGTACGGAATGTTGGATCATTCAGGTAGGCCGTGCGCTACTGATTCACCGATGGGGTGCCAAGTAAGCTGGGCTTTGGGCGCAGGCGGGACGAATTGGGTCACCCATGTAGGTTTTCCAAAATTCGGCCAGTTCCTCGGCCTGAAGTCGCCAGTCAGGATTAAGACGGTACATGCGGCGAGGACGACCCCTGCCTTCTACCTTTTTCCAATAACCGTCAATGGCGTTTTCGTCTTCCAAAAACTTAAGTGCCCCATAGAGCACGGTATCTGACAGACGATAGTGGGGGTACTGGTGGGTCAACCGCTGGATCAATTCGGTGCCATAGGAATCTTGCTGGAGCAATACCGATAGCACGTAGCAAACGGCAAGCTCTTTATTGAGATAAATTGGCGGTGGATCCTCGAAGAACTGATAAATATCCTCAAATTTCATGGGATCGCTCCAGGTGTATTTAAAGTTTGCCTGCCCTAGGACAAGCCAGAGTTAAAAGCAACCTATTAGCAGCCGACAGATTTGTAGGTTAATTCTAAGCACAGGTGATCCCCACAGTATCGAAGTAGGGGCAGATGGTAACTATCTGCAAATTTTTTTAGACATTATTAAATATTCGCCACCAAAGATAATTTGACTTGGATCCTACTCACTTGAGTTTTTCTAGAATGAAGTGCTTTAAAGCTCTTCGCTTGGCAGATTAAGGCTGTCGTTCAAAGGGTTATTGGATCCATTCGTTTGAAATAGAATACGCCCGTCGCGCACTGCTGCCAGATGAATTTGAACCGGCCCTGCCGTGAAAATATCAGTGGCAGCAATAGCCTGGAGGTCAACAGCCTGCCCCGATTGCTGAACAGTCTCTAAGAAATTGAGCACCGTTTCAGGCCGGTTATCGGCTACTTGTAGCGTGTCGCTGACAACGCCGTCCTGTCGGGCCCGAAATTGGGCTGCTGCCAGTAAAAGATTAAGCCGTTCAACTAGCTGGCGATCGCCTAGGGGAGGGGGGTCTAGCGTAACCGTCGCCAATCGTTCGCCCAGAGCATAAACCTGCTGGTTCGGGGTGGCATCGATAAAGACCTGCACGCAGGGTTCTCCCTGCTGCACCACGCAGGGTTCTCCTGTAATGTAGTTGGCCGCAGACAGCAAGCGCACCACGTAGTCTTCACCCGTGGACAGGCGATCAATGAGCGCCTCGACCTCGCGATTGCCAATCAATAAAATTTGCTGGTCGATCAAAGCCCCAGGGGCAATTGCTCGAGACACCAAACGGTTGGCCTCAAGTAAAAAGCCTGTGACAAACTCCTCTGCCTGTTCTCGGTTTTCAGCGCGCCCTTGGCCGACTAGAATCTCCTGGTTGCGGTTGAGCGCAATGTTGCCGCGAAATAGCCCTTGATATTGCGTTTGCAGCACAGCTACCTGCTGCTCTAAGAACTCTTGCTCGGCTTCTAGGCTAGTGAGGCGTTGTTCTCGCTGGGCGATCGCCTGATCGCGATCGGCAATCTGTTCATCTAAGGCGGCGATCGCCCGATCGCGGTCCGCAATCTGTTTGCCAATCGTGGCCTGCTGCGTCAGCAGGTTATCGCGCTGCACCCTCAGAGCATCCGTCGACTGTCGCAGTGTGGCAGCCTGCTGCGATACCGCATCTAGCTGGCCCAGAGTTTGACGTAGTTGCCCCTCAGTCGCTTCCTGCTGAGCCACTGCCTGGTTGAGCGATTGGTTAATTTCCTGTAGCCGAGCTAGCGCCCGCTGCCGTTCATCAGTAGCCGACTCTAGATCAGCCTCTACACTCTCTTGGGTAGATTGAGCCTGGGCTAGATCAGCCTCGGCGCTGGCTAGATCATCCTGAATTTTACCCAGCTCAAACACCCCAGTGCGCAACTGGCTGCTCACTCCAAACAGCAGGGCCAGCGTAGAGGCTGAGATGACGCTGCCAGTGGCAATGCTGACTAAAGTAGCTGTTTGTCGGGGGCGCAGATTGAACAAGCTCAGCCGTGCTTTGCCTACCCGCGTGCCAACGCGATCGCCAAGGGTAGCAATAAAGCCCCCCAAAATTAACACCGCCAAAATCAATACGTAACCCGAAGCCATGCACCAACCACAGGGGAGTTTGCACTTACTCTACTGCATGGGTTGAAGGCTCGTACGCTCCAATATTATCAATAGCTGGTTTGGCCATCAAAACCACCCCACCTAGCCAAGTCCAAACTAAGTAAACTGCTGACTCAGATTGACCGGATCATGCACAGTAATCTTCTTTTTATAGATAGAGATCATGCCTTCCTGGCGCAAATCTCCGAGCAGGCGAGTCACAGTCACCCGAGTGGAGCCAATAGCCTCAGCAATAGCCTGATGAGATAGCTTCAAGTCGATGGTGATGCCATCCTGACTCGGCACCCCAAAATCGCGGCAGAGAATGAGTAAGAAACTGACCAGCCGCGAGCCCATGTCTCGATGGGCCAAGGTTTCAATCATCATTTCAGTTTGCAAAATGCGAGAGGAGAGTCCCCTCAACATCAGTAAGGCCAGTTCAGGATTTTCTTCCAGCGCCTGCTCAACCTGCTCAATCGGCACCGACAACAGCTCTACTGGAGTAAACGCCACAGAGTGATAGAAGCGATCAGAACGATTGCCGGTAATTAGCGACAGGACTCCAAACACACTATTTTCGCGCAGCAGGGCAACCGTGATTTCTTCACCAGCCTCGTACACCCGCGACAGCTTAACTGCCCCTTTCAGCAAAAAGTACACCCGTTCAGCTGGGTCTCCTGGGAAGAAAATCGTTTTCCCCCGCTCATAGGATTCGACTACGGGGGGAAACGCTCCTCCGGATAGCTGACGAAAAACATTGGCAAGAGGCTTATCTTGGGTCACTACCATAACGTTCTGCTAAGAGCATCACAGAGAGCATCTGCACTAAATTTACATTTTGCCGTCATCATGACAGCCAAGCCCGCAGTACAGACCACCTTGGGCATAAAGCATAAAGCAGTCTGACTGGTCTGGCACATCGACCAATGCAAACATTCCATGACTTTAGATCACTTAACCTCAACTGCCGGGCAAGCGTTTGTATAGCAAGTTACTTTATTGCTCTCAAAGCTAACTTTAGAAGCATTTCAAGGGTTCTAGCGAAGTTGTTAAGAGTTTAAGCAACCGCAGATCAGCATACGGCAGTCAAAACTCAGAAGAACCCGACCAGCCGGTCTCAATCAGGAATTAGCATCTATTGACGCAAAACACTGATAGTCAAAGGAATCGCCAATACCCGACCAAAAAAGTCGGGTATATTTGACCAAGTATTGTCTTCAGTGTTACGTTCTGACTAACTTAGCGAAGTTAATAACCGCTCCTCAGAAAACCTCAGAGAAAACGTCATGACGCAGTCTATCGAGCAAGCGATCGCCACCAAGCCCACCTTTTCAGCGTTGAAATGCCGAGAATGTGGTGAAACCTACGACCTAGGCGCCAAGCATGTATGCGAAGACGTGTGCTTTGGTCCCCTAGAAGTCGCCTACGACTACGATGAGATTCGTCGGCGGGTAACCCGCAGCACCATTCAGGCAGGGCCGCTGTCAATCTGGCGCTACAAAGAATTTTTACCCGTCAGCACCGACAATCCCATTGATGTGGGGACTGGCATGACTCCTTTAGTGCGGGCTAACCGGCTAGCGCGGCAGCTAGGGCTAAAAGAACTCTATATAAAGAATGACGCCGTCAACATGCCCACCCTTAGCTTTAAGGATCGAGTGGTGTCGGTAGCGTTAACTCGAGCCCGGGAGCTGGGTTTTACTACGGTATCTTGTGCTAGCACAGGCAACTTGGCAAACTCTACTGCTGCGATCGCAGCCCATGCTGGCCTTGACTGCTGCGTGTTTATTCCCGCCGACCTAGAAGCCGGCAAGATCCTAGGCACCCTAATCTACAACCCTACGGTAATGGCAGTGCAGGGCAACTACGACCAAGTCAACCGTCTGTGCTCTGAAGTGGCAAATACCCAGGGCTGGGGTTTTGTCAATATCAACCTGCGCCCCTACTACTCTGAAGGGTCTAAAACGTTGGGCTATGAGGTAGCTGAACAGTTGGGTTGGCGCTTGCCCGACCACATCGTAGCGCCTTTGGCGTCCGGGTCACTATTTACCAAAATCTACAAGGGCTTCCAGGAATTTGTTAAGGTCGGCCTCGTTGACGATAAGCCCGTTCGCTTTAGCGGTGCCCAGGCTGAGGGTTGCTCCCCCATTGCTCAAGCCTTTAAAGAGGGCCGCGACTTTGTCACTCCGGTCAAGCCCAACACAATTGCCAAGTCCATTGCCATTGGCAACCCCGCCGACGGCATCTATGCTCTTGATATAGCTCGTAAGACCAACGGCAACATTGAGTCAGTGACCGATGCTGAAGTTATTGAAGGTATGAAGCTACTGGCCGAAACCGAGGGTATTTTCACCGAGACCGCTGGCGGCACCACCATTGCAGTGCTCAAAAAGCTGGTAGAAGCCGGTAAAATTGACCCCGACGAGTCTACAGTTGTCTACATCACTGGCAACGGCCTGAAGACCCAAGAAGCTGTACAGGGTTACATTGGTGAGCCCTTTACCATTGAGCCTAAGCTCGACAGCTTCGAGCGTGCCCTAGAGCGCTCCCGTACCCTCGACCGACTGGAATGGCAGCAGGTATTGGTATAAGGTTTAAGGGACTAAGGTTCAAGATTAAACGATTAATATTCAGCTTAAACCTTGAACCCTGGTTTCTATACCCATGCTGACAGATCGATCTTATTTTCCCGATTCATTTACTTACACCATGGCTGTCAAAGTACTGATTCCTACTCCCCTACAGAAATTCACCAACAACCAGGCTGCTCTTGAATGCAGTGGTGGCAATATTGTAGATCTCCTGAATGATCTGGAGAGCAACTGCCCCGGCATTAAAGCTAGGCTCTGTGACGACTCTGGTGAGCTGCGCCGCTTTGTCAACTTCTACGTCAACAGCGAAGACATTCGCTTTCTGGATGGTAAAGAAACCGCCCTGAATGACGGTGATGAAGTCAGCATTGTCCCTGCGGTAGCCGGCGGCTGACGCTAATAGCCCCAATTAAGCTACTCAAATAGAAAAGGCCGGACCAAGCTTGGTCCGGCCTTTTCTATTTGATAGTTATTTCATACAGATTCTGGTTAGCGATCTACAGCACCGGGGACAAACACCGCTTACCTTTTGATATCTTTTTTGGACTTGAAATTATTCAATAACATCGTGTTGAGAGATGAACTCTCTTTTCTTAAGGGAATTCATTGCTGTACGTAAGCCCCCGTTCGCGAAATCTCCGTTCAGGGGAGAAGGACAAAAAAGTCGTAGCGTGTAGAACTCATGCAGATTTAAAGCAGATTGTATTGGCCAACCAAAAAACTTGGGAGCAGCTACTTCATGTGATGTAGCTGCTCCCAAGTTGTCGTTAGAATCTATAGGTCAAGCGTTAGCCAATGACACTTATAGCTTCTTCCAGTTAGCTGCACAGCCCAGAGTGTTAGAGCTAGCAGTAGCGTTAAAGCCGGTCATAGCAGCATCTGCCGCAGCGGCACCAGCAGCCGTAGATTCGCAGAGGGTTGCAATGGTAGTAGCTTCTACGGTTGCGCTACCCGAAGACAACTGAACGCCGCCAACATAGGCCTTGAGGGCTGGGTCAACAACCGTAGCCAAGGCACTTGCACCAAAGACGCCATCAGTACCAATAGTGTAGGTGTAATAGTTAGTCGCGGTAGGAATACCAATGGCCAAGTCTACAAATTCGGGGGCAAAGGTACGGTTTTCTAGACGATAGGCTTGCTGACCACGGTTCATAGAACCAATGTAGGTCTTAGCTTCAGACTGACGAGCTTTGTTGGCCTGGTTGAGGAAAGAAGGCAGCGCAATAGCAGCCAGAATACCGATGATGATGATAACCACCAGCAGTTCAATTAAGGTAAAGCCGCCTTCTTCTTTTTTAGCGATGAAGTGCTTCAGCAGATTGGCTTTTAGAGAGGTTTTCATAGGTGTATGTCTCCTTGGGTTAGGCGGCGGTAGAGGTGTTGTTTGCGCCTAGGTCTAACTTACCCACGTGCCTCGACCGAGCGATCACACTCAACCAAAAAAGTTTTCGGACAGTGGAGGTAGGGTAAAAATCTCAAAGCTGTGGTTTAGGTGCTAGACAAGTTGAACTACCCATATTGAGTCACTTCTGCGGATAGATGATTCCTAGCAGGCTGCGCCTCGTCTGAAGGCGAGATTCTACAGCGCAGTCGCATTAACACCGCTAGCCAAGCTATAGGGGAGATAACCAAGGTTTCACGAGCAAGCTGGGCGGAAAGGTCGCTTGGGCGCTCTATATTGAAATTGCAATCGCAACCACGGTGGGTAAACTTATTCTAGAACCACCCTAAAACATGAAACCTGCTCTATGGGTTTCTTACCCTTGCGCCCCCACCATGCCGCTCTCTTCAAGCAAACACCACCCGTCCCTGCTCTGGGCTAAACAACTGGCAATTTGGGTACTGCCTGTTGCCTTGCTGCTGGCCTTGGTGCCCCTGCAGCAGCAGCGCCTGGCCAACCTACAAGACCGCAGCGTCACCGATCAAAATCTTGACCAGCAAGACCAAGCAACGGCTGCGACCCTAGCGCTGGCACAGAAAATGCCTACCTTTGGGTTCGACAATTTGGTGTCCGACTGGTTTTTTCTACGGTTTTTGCAGTACTTTGGCGACGATGAGGCTAGAGCAAAAACGGGTTATGACCTCAGCCCAGAGTTTTTTCGGGTTGTGATCCCTAAAGACCCGTATTACCGAATGTTTTATTTATTTTTGTCGGGCAGTACCAGCAATTTCGCCGCCCAGCCTGAGCAAAGCGTTGCTATTACGGCTCAGGGGCTAGAGCGGTTGACCCCGACTGTGCCATCCGACGGGTTTTATATCTGGCGCTATCGCGGTGTAGATGAGTTGCTCTATTTGGGCGAAGGGAAGGCGGCCCAACAATCCTTTCAATCTGCCGCTGATTGGGGACGACAGTCGCCCGCAGAAGAGGCTCCGATCATTGCGGAAAATTCTCAGCGTACGGCGGATTTCTTAGCCAATAACCCCCTCAGCAAACTGGCCCAGGTCAATGCTTGGGCCAGTGTTTTGGCCAATGCTTTTGACGATGCAACTCGCCAAAAAGCCATCGATCGCATTGAAGCCCTCGGCGGCAGCGTCATCATTAGTGAAACCGGCGAGCTGATGCTTCAGTTTCCGCCCGACGATTAGCGGCTATTTACAATTGGCCGCAGTCGGCAATTACCACGGGCTCAGAGGTTTGGCCGCTGCGGCTGCCTACCTGCTCCATGGTGCTAACCACATCCATACCCTCAACCACGCTGCCAAAGACAACGTGCTTGCCGTCAAGCCAGGGGGTGGCCACAGTAGTTAAGAAAAACTGTGACCCGTTAGTGTTGGGGCCAGCATTGGCCATGCTCAACAATCCTGGGGTGGTGTGCTTGAGGGTAAAGTTTTCGTCGGCAAACTTCATGCCGTAAATCGACTCGCCACCGGTGCCGTTGCCGCGAGTAAAGTCGCCCCCCTGGCACATGAACTCGGGGATGATACGGTGAAAGCTAGAGCCTTTGAAGTGCAGGGGTTTACCAGAGGTACCCATGCCTTTTTCGCCGGTGCACAGGGCGCGGAAGTTCTCGGCGGTTTTGGGGGTGACGTCGGCCCGTAGCTCCATGACAATGCGGCCTGCGGGAGTGCCACCAATGGTGATGTCAAAAAATACTCTGGGATTGGTTGCTTCTGTCATAGCTAGTTCTTAAAGTGCAAAACGCAGGGTTAACCTCTGCCATTAACCCACAGTTTAGGCCTGGTGAATATATCCCTGGCGGGTGAGGAGAAACCGGATTTCTCATAGAAACCCAGTTTCTTGCCTAGATTAATCTACGCCCTCAATCGGGGCAAAGCCCTGGCGCTGAACGTTTTCGCTGACGTGGCGGGGTTCCAAGAATTGCAGCAGGTAGTCGGGGCCACCGGCTTTGGAGCCCACCCCCGACATCTTGAAACCGCCGAAGGGCTGGCGGGAAACGATCGCCCCCGTAATCCCCCGGTTGACGTAGAGATTGCCGACGGCAAACTCGTTTTGCACCCGCTCAATGTGGGAGGGGGTGCGCGAGTAGAGGCCGCCCGTTAACCCGTAGTCGGTATCGTTGGCGATGCGCAGGGCATCGTCGAAGTCTTGGGCTTTGATCACGGCGAGCACCGGGCCAAAGATTTCTTCCTGGGCGATCGCCGCGTCGGGTTTCACATCGGTAAACACCGTAGGGCCAACGAAATAGCCGTCAGCGGGGGTCGGCATCTCTAGGGCCAGCTTGGCTTCGGCCTTGCCTTTCTCGATGTACTCTTTGATTTTGGCCTGGGCGTTGGCGTCGATCACGGGGCCGACCTTGGTGCTGAGTTTCACCGCTTCACCCACATTGAGGGAGCGGGTGGCTTCGACCAGGCGATGGATAAAGGTGTCGTACACCGAGGCCACCACGATCGCGCGGGAGCAGGCTGAGCATTTCTGGCCGCTGTAGCCAAAGGCGGAGTAGACCACCCCCTGCACCGCCTGATCCAAATCTGCGCTTTCGTCGATGATGATGCCGTTTTTGCCGCCCATTTCGGCAATCACGCGCTTGAGGTGGCGCTGGCCGGGTCGCCACTGTGCCGCATCGGCGTAGATGCGGCAGCCCACCTCGCGAGAGCCGGTGAAGGCAATCAGGTGCACGTCGGGGTGGTTAACTAAGTGCGCACCGACGGTAGAACCTCGGGCGGGCAGGTATTGAAACACGCCGGGGGGCATCCCCGCTTCGATTAAAATTTCGGCGATCTTGGCGGCGATCACGGCGGAATTCTCAGCGGGTTTGAGGATGGTGCAGTTGCCTGTGACCAGGGCAGCGACGGTCATGCCGGTAGCGATCGCCAGGGGAAAGTTCCATGGCGAAATCACTACCGCAATGCCGCGCGGGAAATAGCGATAGCGATTGGTTTCACCAGGGTAGTCGTAGGCATACCCAGCGTCAAGCCGCTCCATCTCGTCGGCGTAATAGCGGCAGAAGTCGATGGCTTCAGAGACTTCCGGGTCGGCCTGGCCCAGAGGTTTACCGACTTCGTACACCATCCAGGCATTGAGTTCGTGGCGGCGCTCTTCCATCAAGTCAGCGGCGCGGCGGAGGATGGCTCCCCGTTCTTTAGCAGAAGTGGCGGCCCAGGCGGGGAAGGCGGCTTTGGCGGCGGCGATCGCCGCATCCGCCTGCTCTTGACTGGCCAATCCCAGCTTGCCGACCAGTTCTGCTGGCTTCGAGGGGTTCACCGAATCCGCCGTAGCCTCTGTGTCAACCACTTCACCGTTAATAATTGGGTTATAGCGCCGACCGAGCTGGGCGTGGACGGTCTTGAGGGCTTCTGCCGCCTGGGAGCGCTTAGTGGTCACAGCAAAGTCGATATCTGCGGCATTGGGGAAAGGAACATGGTGGTCAGCCTCTCCCCCCTCTAGATCTTCCACAGCAAACTCTGGTGCCGCCAGCAGAGTCTCTACGGGCACGTCTTCCTGGTTTTGCCGCAGGAAGGAGCTGTTAGCAGTGTTCTCCAACAGGCGGCGAATCAGGTACGACATCCCCGGAATCAGCTCGCCAAAGGGAGCGTAAACGCGCACCCGGTAGCCTTTGTCGGCCAGGGTTTTGGCCAGTTTATCGGCCATGCCGTAGAGCACCTGTAGTTCGATATTGCGGCGAGGGATGTTGAGTTCTTCGGCGATCGCCATGGCGTAGGCCTGCGATCGCACGTTGTGGCTGCCAATGGCGGCATATAGATATTGATGGTTCTCCAGCAGCAGCCGGGTCATGCGCTCGAAGTTGGCGTCGGTGGAAACCTTTTGGTTGTAGACCGGGCTGCGCCAACCGTTTTGCCGCGCGGTGATGGTCTCTTGATCCCAGTAAGCCCCCTTCACTAGGCGCACGGTGACGGGGGTGCCGCGATTTTTTGCCCAAATCACCAGATCTTTGAGGTCGTTGTAGCTGTCTTGGAGGTAAGCCTGAAGGGTGACGCCCAGGTCGTCGCGCTGGCGGAACTCAACCTCCATCAAAATGTCTTTGAGAATCGCCAGGGTGAGCGCCTTATAGCGATACTGCTCCATGTCAAAGTGGACGGCGACGCCCAGTTCCTGGGCACGGCGCAGCAGAGTGCGAATGTGCTCGCTCACTTTGGCGCGGCTGCCCTCCGCATCAAGCGGGTCAAACTGGGAGTAGAAGGCGGTGAGCTTAACGGAAACCTGAACCTTGGCCAGTTCTTTACCGTCCGCTATATCAATGGCATCTACCGTCTTCCAGTTCTTCGCGGCTTCAGACAGTTGCGCCATCAAATCCAGGTAGCGCTGAAGGTAGGCTTGGGCTTCCTCCTCGGTAATCACCGCTTCGCCGAGCAAATCCATAGTGAAGGTGAGCTTGTCCTTCCGCATGCGCTCGATCGCCCTGATCGCCTTCTCGATGGTTTCGCCTGAAATATATCGATAGGCCAGAGTTTCCACCGCCGGGGCTACGGTGGTAGCGGCGAGTTGACCGGGCACCGAATCGGGATTGGTGAAGTTCAGCAATCCCTTCAGCGCGTTGGGCAGTTCCACCTCTTCCGCCGATAGGTACTCTTGTAGGTGGCGAGCAATCTCGGGCTTACTGCGCAGAGCAGGCAGCGCGTCGATGAAGCGAAACAGCTGCACCTTCAGCCCAGGGTTGCCCATGGCGAAGTCCATAATTTTGTCGTCCCAACGCATTTGGTCGCGCATTTGGGCGAAGAGGTTTTTCTTCTCGCGGGTGGCGCCGAGCAGGGCGGTGGCGATCGCGAGGGTCTTAGCCTCATAGTGAAGTGAGTCGGTCTGAGGCTTAATTGCTGGGGCTACCACGGTGTTTGTCTCCTTATTCCCTTACTCCATCTTGAGCGAAAAAAGTCGGGTTAAGCCACTGTGTCAAGATTCTATGGGAGACGGGGGAATCGCTTTGCAGATGGCTATATGAACTTAATCTGGTAGCCCATCGTCCATTCCGGCAAAATGAAGGTGCGGCAGTAGTTAACCGGCTGTAGATAGTTATCTTGAACCATGACCGAAGACCCACGCGATCGCGCCCAAACCCAGTACGCCTACGGCCAAGCCGCCTTTGAGCGGGGTAGCTACCGCGAGGCGGTAGAGTTTTTTGAAGAGGCCGTCAAGCTCGCTAAGGCCACCACACCGTTGGGGGGCGAAATTCAAACCTGGCTGGTGAATGCCTACAGTGCTGTAGGTCGGCAGAACGATGCGATCGCCCTCTGCCAAGTTCTAGCCCGCCACCCCGACCTAGAGACCCGCAAGCAGGGCAAAAATCTGCTCTATATTCTGCAAGCGCCCCAGCTTCAGCGGCCGACGAACTGGATGACTGAAATTCCGGCTCTAGACAATTTGTCTCAGGATGGCTCCCAGAGTTCGGGCGGTTCGGGTTATTCAACAGCAGCCAAGGCGGCACCGCGATCGCGTCCTAAGCCTGAGCCAACACCTCTTGACCCGAGCCAGATCAATACCAAAGACAACGGATTTTTGTGGGCGGCTCTGGTGGGGGTTGCCCTAGTGTTAGGCGGGCTACTCTGGCTGAGCTAGAACCTAGCGGCTTTTATCCTCATTAGACATTACAGCTAGAGCATTGCCTTGGGGGGGATCCGACCCGTATGATTTAGTGCTGCTGTTTAAGGCCCTATTCGAGTCATGGTGAGCATTCGTCGTTCGTGGATTGCAGGGGTATCGAGCCTGCTGTTGCTGCTGCCTTTGGGGGCCTGTGCGCCCTCTGAGCCGGGGCAAGAGGCCAC
The DNA here is from genome assembly GCF_014695775.1 of Leptolyngbya sp. FACHB-60. Taxonomy (GTDB): domain Bacteria; phylum Cyanobacteriota; class Cyanobacteriia; order Phormidesmidales; family Phormidesmidaceae; genus Nodosilinea. Next base: position 17,475 of record NZ_JACJOX010000018.1, read on the forward strand.
TGGGGAGGGTGGCACAGCGACGGAGCAGAGCACCATTCCCCTAACTGCCGGGGCTATTCCGGACCAAGACCCCGAGGTGCTTCAGCGGCTCTACACCAAGCTGGCCGACTACCTAGAAGCCGAACTGGGCGTTCCAGTAGAGTACAAACCCGTAACTGACTATGCCGCTGCCGTTACGGCCTTTAAGGTGGGTGACTTAGATTTGGTCTGGTTTGGTGGGTTGACTGGAGTGCAGGCGCGGTTGCAGGTGCCGGGGGCTGAGGCGATCGCCCAGCGCGACATCGATGAACAGTTCCACAGCGTGTTTATCGTCAACACTGCCACTGGCCTGAAGGAATTTTCGGACACACAAGACCTAACCCAAATCAAGGGCCGCACCTTTACCTTTGGCAGTGAGTCTTCCACCTCGGGACGACTGATGCCCCAACACTTTATGGAAGAGGCGGGCCTCGACACCACCCAAGATTTCAAAGGAGAAGTGGGCTTTTCGGGCAATCACGACACCACCATCAAGCTGGTGGAGGCGGGCACCTACGAGGTGGGAGCGCTGAATGAGCAGGTATGGCTCGATCGCGTCGCTGAAGGAGCGGTTGACACCACCAAAGTCGCCGTCATCTGGCGCACTCCGCCCTACTACGACTACCACTGGGTAATCAGCCCTGAAGTTGACGAGCGCTACGGCGACGGTTTCGCCGAGAAGGTGCAGGCTGCGTTGATGGCCCTCGACCCCACCGTGCCCGAACACAAAGAAATTCTCGACCTGTTTGGGGCCGAGCGCTTCATTGCCACCAGCAACGACAACTACGCCGAGATCGAAGCAGTGGGCCGCAAAATCGGCAAGATTCAGTAGTGCCTGCGGGAATGGCGGGGCCAATTTTTCAGCTAGAGGGGGTGAGCTGCCAGTTTGGGGCGGTGGCGGCTCTGACCGATTGCAGTCTGGCGATCGCTCCCGGCGAACGAGTGGCGCTGATTGGCCCCAGTGGCGCGGGCAAAAGCACGCTGCTCAGCCTGCTCAACGGTAGCCAGGCACCCACCGCCGGGCGAGTGGTGATTCTGGGGCAGGAGGTCAATCGCCTCAGCCCCAAAAAGCGACGGCGGATTCAGCGGTTGGTGGGCACGGTCTATCAGCAGCACCACCTAGTGGGCAACCTGGCCGTGATTCACAATGTCAATGCCGGTCACCTAGGGCGATGGTCGCTGCCGAGGGCGCTGTGGTCGCTGGTATGGCCCCAGCAGATGCCGACCGCAGCCCAGGCACTTGCCCAGGTGGGCATTGCCGACAAGCTCTACGCCCGCACCGATCGTCTCTCGGGCGGCCAGCAGCAGCGGGTAGCTCTGGCGCGAGTGCTAGTGCAAGACCCCGCCGCTATTCTGGCGGATGAACCAATTTCAAGTGTGGATCCAGAGCGATCGCGGGCAATGATGGATTTGCTGCGTCAGCTCAGCGAGACCACAGGCAAAACCCTCGTGATCAGTCTGCACGAGGTGGAGTTTGCGGTGAAATACTGCGATCGTATCGTTGGCCTGCGTCAGGGCCAGATTCTCTTTGATGCTCCAGCCACAGAAGTCAGCGCCGCCATGATGACTGACCTCTACCAACTTTAGATCGGCATCCCCCCGCCAAAAGCGTTATCAAGGGTAGCCGCCAGGCATTTTTGTATTAAAGAATATATGCAAAAGGCAGACTTCCAAGATTAAGTAGTGGTTGCTACAGAGTTTCTCTGTTACGCCTGTCTACTGACCCTGAATGAAAATCGCCACCTGGAACCTTGAGCGTGCGCTCCCTGAGTCGGGGCGGGCTGAGCGCCAGCGACAATGGCTCAGCCGCATCGATGCCGACATTTGGATTTTGACCGAAACTCACCTGGGCATTAGCCCAGGGGCAGATTATTACTCTGTGGCCAGCGGCCTGCCCGCTCGCTCCGGAGCCGACGGCGAGCGCTGGGTGCAAATCTGGGTCAAGGCCGGGGTGCTAACCCCGTTAGAAACCTCTGACGAGGCCCGCACCGCCGCCGCCCTGCTAACGCTACCCGACGGCCAGCAATGGGTGCTGTACGGCACCGTGCTGCCATGGTTAGAAAGTGGTTGGCGATCGCACCCTGCCTCCCAAGGCCAAGCCTTTGCCACCGCCTTGGCTGCACAGCAGGCCGACTGGCGAAAGCTGCGGGCGAGCTACCCAAAGGCAGCTTTAGTAGTCGCCGGCGACTTCAACCAAGATCTGAACACTCTGCATTACTACGGGTCGCGCCAAAACAAGCAGGCCCTGCGGCAGGCCTTGGCCGATGTGGGGTTAGACTGCCTCACCGCCGGAGAAAATGACCCGGTGCATCAATTGATTTGTGGGCAACACTCCAACATTGACCACATCTGTCTATCCCAAGCTCTACCAGGGCAGTTCCAAAGTTCCTTTGCCTGGCCGCCCCGCCTTGAGGATTTACGCGGTCTATCCGATCATTTTGGCGTCGGCGTAGACATTCACGTCTAGGCGCTACCACAGGCAAATTTTGGTCACAGCAATGTTGCCGCCAAAACAGACGGCTACGTCTGAGTCAGGGTCGTGGCGGCGATCGCCATACTTGCCCATGTAATAAAACTGGCCCTGGTCAACCTTAAACTCGGTGGGCAGGGGCTGGGTACAGAGGGTGCAAAAGACAATTTCAGGCTCGGCATCGCCCGGCTGTAGGTGGGGCAAATTCACGTTCCAAAAGCACCCCGGCAGCAGCGTCTCAGCCATTAGCACATCGATCACCTGGGTCGCTAGGCGAGTCGCCAACCCCCAGTCCACCGGGCGGCGATTCTCAATGTAGTGGGAAATTGCCACCCCCGGCACACGCAGCAGCGCCGCTTCTCGCACGGCAGCCACAGTACCCGACAGGTGAATATCGGCCCCCATGTTACCCCCAACGTTAATGCCCGAGAGCACCCAAGTGGCCTCTGGGCACAGGTGGCTAAGTGCAACGCGGGTGCAGTCGGCGGGGGTACCGCCAATGGCAAAAGCGCGATCGCTGCGCTGGTCGATGGCGATCGGGCCGCCCCGGTTCATCTGGTGGCTACAGCCCGAAAGATGCTGGTCAGGGGCCACAACCCAGGTGGAGTAGTTGGCCAAGGCATTGCGTAACGCCTGAATGCCCGGCGCATCAATGCCGTCGTCGTTGGTGAGCACAAAGGTCATGGGTGCAGTAGCAGAAATTCTCTGCCAAAAAACTAGAGCGTAGCCCTGCCTATCATAGGGCTACGCTCTAGGAATTTCTAACCGGTGGCGGAACCTGACTGAACAGACCTGTTTGACAGGAGCTTTCACATGGCGGTGGGCAGTGCCCACCCTACCGCCTACCGCAGGAGCTTAGCCCAGCCAGCGGGCCACGTCTTTGGCGTGGTAGGTCAAAATCAGGTCGGCCCCGGAGCGTTTGAAGCTGGTCATGGTTTCCATCACCACTTTTTGCTCGTCAATCCAGCCGTTGAGGGCGGCAGCTTTCACCATGGCGTATTCGCCCGACACGTTGTAGGCTGCTACGGGCAGGTTGGTGGCCTGCTTCACCCGCCAGATGATATCCATGTAGGCCAAAGCGGGCTTCACCATCAGCATATCGGCCCCCTCGGCAATGTCCAGCTCAATTTCTTTGAGGGCTTCGGTGCCGTTGGCGGGGTCCATCTGGTAGGTGCGGCGATCGCCAAACTGAGGCGCACTCTCGGCGGCATCCCTAAACGGCCCGTAGTAGGCCGAAGCGTATTTCGCCGCGTAGGAGAGAATGGGCATATCTTCAAAGCCGCTCTCATCAAGCCCAGCGCGAATCGCCTGCACGAAGCCATCCATCATCCCCGATGGCGCAATGATATCGGCCCCGGCGTTGGCCTGAGCCACGGCGGTTTTCTTCAGCAGTTCTAGGGTGGGGTCGTTGAGTACGCGGCCGCTGAGGTCGCCCACCTCCAGATAGCCACAGTGGCCGTGGGAGGTGTACTCGCACAGGCAAGTGTCAACAATCACCATTAGGTCAGGCACCGCTTCTTTGACGGCGGTGGTGGCCTTTTGCACAATGCCGCAGTCGTGCCAAGCCCCGGTAGCGTCGATGTCTTTTTCGTCGGGAATGCCAAACAGAATGATGGCAGGAATGCCCAGATCGTAGACTTCCTTAGCTTCTTCTACAATTTTGTCGATGGAAAGTTGGTAGACTCCCGGCATCGACGAGACTTCCTTCGCCACCTGGTCGCCCGGCACAGCAAACAGGGGATAAATCAGATCGGCCTGGGTCACCAAAGTCTCTTGCACCATGCGGCGAAGTTGCGGGTGCTGGCGCAGACGGCGAGGGCGATGGGTCGGAAACATAGCCTGTAGTGTGATGAGGATTTATCTAAAAATGAAGCTTCATTAAACTAAAGCTCTATTTAGGGCCTAAAACAAGCGCTTGGTTACGTTCCGTAACTAAGTTTAGGCCAGTCCAGAGTTCACCTGTCACGCGGCGTAGGCGTAGGGGGTGGATGGAGTCTACTTTTTTGGGGGGCCTGGCCCAAACTAGACGGGCTTAGCTTAGTGAACCAGGACAACGGCGATCGCCCCGCATCCTCCTCCCCCGCCAAACAGCCCAAACCCAACCTCCCAACCCATTTACCCAAGGCAGCCAAGATTTTTTTGGGTCGTGTTGCAAAATCCCCAGGACAGTGTGCTATGTTTATAAGCCGTGTCCGGTAAACAACTGCACACGCCCCGCAAGGGGGTCGCTAGCTCAGCGGTAGAGCACTCGGCTTTTAACCGATTGGTCCTGGGTTCGAATCCCAGGCGACCCATAGTTATAGTTTGGTCTTAGTCTGCCTTCCGGTAGCAAAGTTCACGGTTCCTGTCCCCCAGTGTTTTATGATGGGTCAAACAGCAGGGCAAACACACCCCAGCTGGGTGGGGAGTTCTTTTAAGCTTGACTTTAGCTTGTCCAAACATTTCGTTATATATCCATCGATCTATCCTAAGATTGATGAGTAAGGCTACCTACTGAAACGTCTGAAGGCCTAACGGCAAGAACACACTAGGAGGATTTTTATGGCGCTTGTCTCACTGAGGCTACTGCTCGATCACGCGGCTGAGAATGGCTACGGCATTCCGGCCTACAACGTAAACAACCTGGAGCAAATCCTGGCGATCATGAAGGCGGCGGATGACACCGACAGCCCCGTGATTTTGCAGGCCTCTCGCGGTGCTCGCTCCTACGCTGGCGAAAACTTCCTGCGTCACCTGGTGCTCGCTGCGGTTGAAACCTACCCCCACATTCCTGTGGTGATGCACCAAGACCACGGCAACTCGCCCGCCACTTGCTATTCGGCGCTGCGCAACGGCTTTACCAGCGTCATGATGGACGGCTCTCTAGAAGCTGACGCCAAAACCCCCGCCAGCTTTGACTACAACGCCGCCGTTACGGGTGAAGTGGTGAAAGTAGCCCACGCCATCGGTTGCAGCGTGGAAGGCGAACTGGGCTGCCTCGGCTCCCTCGAAACCGGCGCCGGCGAAGCAGAAGACGGCCACGGCTTTGAGGGCACCCTCAGCCACGATCAGCTGCTGACCGACCCCGATGAAGCCGTGCAGTTTGTGGAAGCTACCCAGGTAGATGCTCTGGCCGTTGCCATCGGCACCAGCCACGGCGCGTACAAGTTCACCCGCAAGCCCACTGGCGAGATCTTGGCCATCAGCCGCATCGAAGAAATTCACCGCCGCCTGCCTAACACCCACCTGGTTATGCACGGATCTTCCTCTGTGCCCCAGAAGTGGCTCGATATGATCAACGAGTACGGTGGTCAAATTCCTGAGACCTACGGCGTGCCCATCGAAGAAATTCAAAAGGGCATCAAGAGCGGCGTGCGCAAGGTGAATATTGACACCGATAACCGTCTGGCCATCACCGCTGCTATCCGCGAAGCGGCCTTCAAGGATCCGTCTAACTTTGATCCTCGCCACTTTATGAAGCCCTCGATGACGTACATGACCGAAGTCTGTGCTGAGCGCTACGACGCCTTTGGCACTGCCGGTCAGGCCAGCAAGATCAAGCAAGAGCCCGTGGAAGTTTACGCTGCTAAGTACGCCAAGGGCGAGCTTGACGCTAAGGTTTCCACTACCGCTGCGGTCTAGTCAAGCCATAGGTCAGTTCCGTGAAGGGGCTGACGTTACCTGAACCAACACAGGGCTTCTTCGTTTGAGGGAGCCCTGTTTTTTGGGACTATAGCCAGATAGCAGCCTAGTTTTTGGCTTTGTCAGCTTTCTGTGTTCTAAACTATCTGGCCAACGCTACATTTTGCTATTCCTGCGCTGGTATCTGCTATGCCCCTTACTACTCCCCGAGAAATTCTGGCGGCGCTGCTGCCTTACCTCAAGACTGCTGGAGCCTATGCCCAGCAGGTTCAGGCTCAGATTGCAGCCCAGCCCGACAAAGACGGCAAGGGCGACAATTTTTTTGCCTCAGCCCTCAGCGATGCAGATCTGTCCATTCAAACCATGATGGAGGTGGTGCTGCTGGGGCTGTTTCCCTCGGTGCGCTTCTACGGCGAAGAGCATGAACAAACCTACAACACTAAGTACTTTCGCGCCATTGATCTAGGGCCACAGGGCGACTATTTGCTCACCCTCGACCCCATCGACGGCACCCAGTTTTACCTAGATGGCCACTCGAACTACCAGATTATTCTGGGAGTTCTTAATGCGGATGAGTACGAAGCGGCGCTCGCCATAACCCCTAGTCAAGACCTCTATTACTACACCCTACGGGGCGAGGGCACATTTATGGGGAGCCTGGCTCAGTCTCTCGATGACTGCACCCAGATCAAAGTTCAAAGCCCTACTCCAGCCATCTGTTTGGGGTGGCAAATGGGAGATCTGGTGCCCTATGTGAGCGATCGCTACCGGGTTTACCACACCAAAACCGACTACTCCAAAGAGACCCAGATTCCCAACTTTAACGGTCTGCTCAGCGGCGATTTGGCCGGGGCTGTGCTGGCCAAAGGGCAGTTTCTTGACGGAGCCGTGCTAGCCTTTATGGCCCAAGAAATGGGGTTTATTGTCACCACATTCACAGGCGACCCGCCGCCGCCGCTGCACACCTGTAGCAACTACCTGAGACCGGGCATGGTGATCGGCAGCTCTAAAGCCGTACATAGCGATCTATTGGCCGCTGTCACCGCTGCCAGAGTAGTTGGATCCTAAAAATTCAGCAGCTTAGAGCAGAGAGTTTTGAGTTCTCAGTTTTGAGTTTTGAGTTGACCAATCAATTCAAACTTAAAATTCAACATTCAAAACTTCTCCCCTCCCCTACTGCCAGGCATCTAAGTCTTGGCCCCAGCTTTGAGTGAGCTGGAGCCACTGACCGCGGCGGCGCTCCACATCGGCGGCAATCCAGATCAGGGCAACGCCGACTAAAATGCCGACTACCCACTTGATGAAGGGAAAGGCGGCGTTAAGCACCACCAGCTGATTGAGGGCGTTGAGGGCAAAAACAACGGTGCCCGCGTAGAGCAGGGCGCGAATGCGCAGCAGGAGCCCGGCAGCGATCGCCCCTAAAGCCATCGCCCCCACCGGCAGCCCCGCCCAGCGTTCGGTTAAAAGCGCCGTGAGCAAAATCATCGCCAGGGCAATCAGCCGCAGCCAGTGGCGTTGTTCTTTACCCCCAGGCCGTTTCAGCGCTGGGTCGACCTGAGCGATGTAGAGCAGGGCCAGCCCCAGGGGCAGTACCCAGGCAAGGCTGTCGTCAATGGATCGAGTCTCAAGCCAGACCCAGATCGCCCAGGCCGCACAGAGGACTGAGAGGTAAGACAGGCGAATCTTGCCGCTGTGCCAGGCCAGCCAGCCATAGAACCCGGTCAGCACCCACAGGGTGGGAATGTGATCAAACCCTCCCGTGAGCAGAGTAATCAACAGCGGGAGAACTACGGCCATCACCCGCCAGGGACGCTGGGGCCAGCCCCAGGTAGCCCAGGGTAGCCAATACACGGGCACGGCCACGGCACAGGCCACTACGCCCCACCAGTTATCGAGGAATCCTAGCGTTGGGAACAGCGATCGCCCCAGGGCAAACCAGCCCACCAGCTCACCTAAGCCAGCGTAGACCCAGGCAGTCTTGACTGCGCTAGAAGCTCCCAGCCGTCCCTGGCTGAGGGCGTAGAGCACTAGGGCAGTGGCGATCGCTAACCCCAACCACCACAAGGTAGCCTCGACAAACTCGAAGCCAATGCCGCCCCCCAGCATCAGCAGACTGCCGATAAACCAATGTAGGTGAGCCGCCCAAACCAGTTCTACCTGGGGAATTCCCAGGGTGCGATCGAGCTGCCCTGCCGCCAGTCGATACAAGGTCATGATCAGCGCTGCAACTCCCGCTAGCACCAGCAGAGCATCGGCCGCTTCGCCACCAGAACCTTGCAGCATCTGGTAAATCACCAGCTCATACCACCCTACCGACAGCAGCCCCAAGGCGAGCCAGCGAGCCAAGGCGGTTTGGGAACGTCGCCCCACTTCTAGCACCAGCAGGGCCGCGACTACGACGAGCCAGCCCGTCCAGGCCGTGGCCGTATAGGCGCGTAGAGCTAAGGCTAACCCGGCATAGAGCAGCGTCAGGGTTTGCAAGGGGGGGACCAAGGCCGGGCGAGAACGTCCGACAATAGCTGCCAAAGCTAGGGCGATCGCCCCCAGCCCCAAAGTCGGCACCGCCAAAGAAACCACTGCGGGATAGCGCTCAATTACGATCCCGGCTACCAGCAGTTCTATCCCCCAACCTGCCAGGTAAATAGTGAGAGGCCTCACAGTTCCCCAATAGCGGAGGACCAGAGACGCCAAGAATGCAGCCAGAACAGCAATGATCAAGGGGCGAGGTTCACGCCAGCCGAGGTAGTAGAAGGAAACTGCAAAAGTAGACAGGGTCAGTAAGCCAATGGCCAGGATGTGACCCCAGCGATCGCAAGCCACCCGATACAACCCTGACAGCGACGGCGTTTCAGCATCTTGGTGCATGGGCAGCAATCGCCAGGCAAGCCATAGGGCTGCCGTCAGCCCCACTGTCACCAGTCCCCAGTCGGCCAAATGGCGAGGAAAGCCCGTAATCCAGTCTGCCAGACTGCTATAGACCCAGCCCGTGGCAAAGCCCACCGCCAGAAATGCTACCCCCGGTCGCCGGTAGAAAGTGCTATTCACCCCCGTCAGGGCCGTTGTCGAACCCAGGCCCACCAGCCGTGTCCAAGGTAAGCCCAGGGTAAAGGGCAGCGCAATGCCTGTAGTCAGCACGCTAGCGCGGTGACGACCGATCAGCATCAACACCAGCGGTATTACCAGACCCACCCAGCTTGTGCTGGCACGCCAGCCGCTATCGACCAGGTCTGCCCACAGCAGCGCGTAGCTGAGAGTAGACAGACCGATCCCATAGAGCCAGGCCGTACGGCCCCAAAGGTCACGAAGACCCTTGCTCAGCACCAGAGCCACCGTAGCCAGAGCCACCATAACCACGACCCAGTGGGCCAATGGCAGGTTTGGCCAGCGATCGCCAATGGCTACCACAATACTCCCCAAGGCCAAGCCGTAGGTGACGACAATGCGCCACTGAGCGGGGGAAAAGCGCCGCAGCGTTACCACCAGCGCCGTGATCGTAGAGGCGATCAAATTCACCACCAGCACCGGGCCGCTGGCCAGGCTGATCAACGTCAATACAAGATTGCTGCCCAGGGCAATGCCATCACTAAAGTGGCTCAGCTTCAGCTTGTCTCGCCGCCGGTACCAGTCGGCTAGGGCCACCATCCCCACCACGTAGGGAAATAGCGAAATTCCTAGCAGTGGCCAGGTGCCAGCCGCAAATTCATCCAACTTAGCCAGGGGGACAAGCAGGGGCTGCCGCAACGATAGGGGCAGCATCTCCCAGCCGACGAAGCCGAGCTGGACGGCGATCGCGTAGGCGATCAGCAAATCCCGCCGCTTGCCCAATTTGCCTAACGCCTGAATACGCAGCGCCAGCCCGAGCAGCCCGATGCCTAACGCCTGGATGAGCCAATCGGCGATCGCCAGCAGCCAACCCCACCACAGCAGCCCCCGCCCCAGCGCAATTCCGCCGCGAAAGGGCCGGTCTGTGGCAATTCCCAGTTGTGAATTGGCTTCTGCAGTAGGCTCGACCTCGGGTTTGAGCGCCAGCCGTCGCTGACCCAGCCACACCAAGGTGGCTCCGTAGAGGCCAAAGGCCAGGCCAAACTGCCCCGCCTGAATCGACTCCCCTGGAGATAGTCCCCGCGCTAACAAAAGACCGAGGGCAGCGGTAATCACCACTGTAGGCCAGCGCAGGCCAAGCGCGGCGGGCTGTTGCCGCTGGCCGTAGACCGTGGCCGCGGCAGTGCCCAAAACCCCGGCATAGACCGCCAGCAGAGGCACCCCGCCCCACTCGCCGCTAAGGCCCCAGCCGGTATGGAGATAGGCTAAGCCCAAAGCATTGGCCTGCTCTAGGGGGGTGCTGTTTTGCTGGCGTAGCACTTGCAGAGCCGCGAAGGTTAGCAGAATGGCGGCGATCGCTCCCACCAACACCCCGCCCCCACGCCACACTCCCAGCCCATCCAGCGCCCAAAAATTCAGCGGCACCAGCAGTAGGGTAATCATTTGCAGGGTCTTAGCCGTCAGCTGCAAATTTGGGCGGCGATGGCACCACAGCCCCGCTGCCCAAAACACCAGGGTGTAGGCCAGTAGCACCAGGTACTGGCCCACCGCGTTAAACCTAGCCCATTGGGTCGCCGCCAGCACCGCCGACGACAGCACGACTAAAAACACCCCCAGCCCCAGCAGCCACACCACGCTCAGTTCGCTCATCAAGCGGCCGAGCCAGAGGTTTGTTGGAGCGGATGGCTGAGCAGTGCCCCGAGTTTGTCTCGGGGTAGATGGACGGATGTTTCGGAAACGGGGCGATCGCTGACGTCTAGGGCGAACAGCCGGTTCAACGGGGACAAAATCCGTAATTGGCGCGTCTCCAGCGGGGACGGCATCAGTGGTGGGCATTTCGCCTGCCGCTGGAGCACCTTCAGGCTCCAGAAAAGGATTGACCGCATCGGCCAAATCTAATTTTGGAACGGTCGCTGGCAGCCAGTCACAACTAAGATTGGCCCGCCCCAGGTCACGCACCTGCTGGTCAGTGATCAGGCCCAGCCGCAGCCAAGTATCCAGCCCTTCTAACAGCCCCGGCTGGTCGGGCGACAGGTCTAGCTGTAATCGAATGATGGGGTCTCGATCGTCAGCCATGCTCTGCCTTGAGGAACGGTTTTAGAATTATGGGCGTTGCCACAGCAGGTAGATTCTCAAGCCTGAGATTCTTAACCTCAGGTCGGGTTTACTCCATATCGGCATGAAGTCGCCCATGCTTGCCCAGAGTAGTGGCCAGTGTGTAAACCGTGTAGAACCAGCCCAACCCAAAAAACACCCCTCGGCTCAGAATCTTCAGCGGATGGCCGCTTTTATTGCAGGGGGGGTGCCCCAGCACATGACAGTCGAACAGGCGGCCGTAGAGGCGTAGGTTTTGCCCCAGGGTAAGGTTTTTCAGCGCCAGCAGAAAATGGTTGTGGTAAAAATTCATCTGGTAGCTGAGCGATCGCGTCGTAATGTCGTGGCAGCCGCCCGTTTCTTCTCCCAGGTGCACCAGGTGCGCCGTTGGGTTGTACCAAATGATGTAGCCGGTGGAACGAATGTGGAGGCAAAAGTCAGACTCTTCCCGCACGGCACTGCCATAGAAACGCTCATCAAAGCGTAGTCCGTGCTTGTCAAACAGTTCTCGCCGAAATGACATGTTGCACCCCCGGGCCGTCAGCACCCGCTGGGGTTGCGTGGTGTGTACCAGGTCGATGTGGTACCAGGCAATTCCTGGATCCATCGCCTGCGGAGGCAGGTAGTCGATTTCTAGATCCGTTTGCTCCGCGAGCTTCATGCGGTCAAACACGCGCCCTGCCACCGCCCCGACATCCGGCCGTTCCAGAAAGGTGCGGGCGTGGGCGTAGAGATAGCCTGGGGGCAGCACCACATCGTCGTCGATAAAGAGGACTAGATCGGAATGCGATCGCTCTATGCCCAAATTTCGAGCCGCCGGCAAGCTCGCCCAGGGTACCGAGTACCAGGTGATCTCCCCCGCATTCTGCCAAGCCTGAAGCTGCTGCTGAGTTTCCGCCTGGGGGGCTTGAGTTTGGTCTACCACCACCACCTGGTAGGCCGGATAGTCTTGAGCCAGCACGCTGCGCAGCGTGTCGCACAACACTGTCTCCCGCTGGTAGGTAGGAACGATGACAGCAATGGTGGGCCAATCCATAGCAACAGGGAATGTAGGGCTCAGATCAGTATTCCCACCGATCCACTACGACTTAGCCGAGGCCACTCCTTCGCCCTTGGGAGCACTCCGCCTGGGTAAGCCTGCCCGCCAGGACAAACGAGCTTTGCTCACGATTGGCCGACCCACTCCTTATGGCAACTCCACCGACGTTGGCTTAGCAATATGAGGCAGTCCCCAGCCCAGCTTTTCGCGGAGCACGGTAAAAAATTCTGGCGGTTTTAGCCGAATGAACCGCGCTGAGTAAGGGGCGCGGCAGGTACTCACCTCGTCTTTAGTCATGACGTAGCAGCCCGCGTTGCCGTCCACAATCAGCACCAGAGGGTCGGGGTTGGCCGAGCGAATTACCACCTGCTCGTGGTCAGGAAACACCAGCCCTCGGGACGCCAGCGAGTGCGGGCAAATGGGGATGAGCTGAGTAACGGACACCCCAGGGGTGATCACCGGCCCACCGGCCGAGAGCGAATAGGCCGTAGACCCTGTGGGGGTCGATACGATAATGCCGTCAGCCGCAATATCGACTGGGGAGTGAGAGCCGATCGCCACTTCAAAATGACACATGCTGGTCAGGGGCTCACGGTGCAGCACCATCTCGTTTAGACAGAGAGCTTCCCATACGAGGCTAGACTCGTGGAAAAGGCGCACCGCTAGCATGCCCCGCTCTTCGACTTCGTAGTCACCTGCCAGTACCTGGTCGATAGCCTGGGGCAACTGGTTCAGATAAGCCTCAGTCAAAAAGCCCATGTGGCCTGTATTTATCGTCAGCAGAGGCACCCCAATGGGGGCCAGCTGCCGAAAGGCTGACAGCACCGTGCCATCACCCCCCAGCACCACCGCGAAACTCATATCGGCATCGAAATTGGGCGGCACCAGACTGTCAAGGGGAGTGTGGCAAACGGGGCGCTCAGGCTGAGAATAGCCCAAAATGCCGCCCATGCCGGTGGCTAGGCTGACGGTGTAGCCTCGGCGAGTCAGTTTTTCCTCCCATTCGAGAGCGGCCTGGCAAGCCACAGGCTTAACGTCGTTGTAGATAATGCCAACCTTGGGCACAGGCAGGGTCCAACCTTACAATCGGTGAAATGAGGCAAGCAAAACGTGCTCTACACCCGCTAAGATGCCGAACACGCTGGTGGGGATCATAGTTTATTTCTTCCTAGGCTACCGTTTTTTCGTCTAGGGTAAAACAGCCCACTACCGAATCGCCTAGCAACCCTACCCATTTGAGGTGCTGAGTCGTATCGTTGCCCACAACGTCGGGGTAGACCACAGCCTACGCTACGGTTATCTTACCTCTGGGGGTTTTGCCTAGCCCTGACCTCGATCACGATTGTTTTGTATCGCGTTGCTTTTGCCGCCGTGACCCGTCGCCCCTCTGAAACCACCGCCTACGTTCGCATTACCCACCAGTCGTGGAGCCAGGGCCGCATCGAAGGCGAAGTGCGGGCCAGCACCTACGAATGGCAATTTCAGTGGCGCTTTCGTCAGGGTAACCTCCGGGTCGAGCCATCCCTGGGGCGAGCGCTGATCTGCGAACCCCTCAGCCGCTTTCTCGAACGCTTTGACTATCAGCTTGAACCCGGCGGTGACTACTCGTTTACCATTCGGGCAAAGCTATAGGCAAAAAGAAAGACCATGCCCTACTCGCCGGTCAGGCGATTCAAATAGCGCTCGATCAGCAGAATGGCCACGATGTCGTCTATGGGGCGAGAAATTTTGCGCAGCGATTGGGGAATTATCCCTGCCAGTCCCGATGGGGGATACATTTGCCAGTAGCGATCGCGCGCTTCCAGCGTGGTATATCGTTCATCCACCAGCATGATCCGGGGTGGGTCGGGGAGCTGACTGAGGGTGTCTTTCCAGTTCCTCGATGCGGTTTGATCGCCCAGCACAATGGTCGAAATTGGAAATCGCTGGCGTAGGGTAGCAATCTCATTGATCACCGCATCGGCGGCAACCACCTGTTGATAGCACAGCAGTCGGTCTAGCCCCATGACGGCCAAGCCGCATTTTTGCCGTCCGGGGTCAAAGCCTAAAATCATCGGCTGAGACAGAGGTGGGGGAGTGGGCTGGCTCACGGGGGCTGGGGGTAGATTTTCCCCTCCATTGTGCCATCCTGGATTGGATTTCTTGGGAAGGTGCAGTTCTTGCTGCAAAGCCAAGAACTGCGAGGTGGCTTGCCCAGAATGTGGATAACTTCTCCGCTATCTAGCGTACAAATCCTTTTCTTTGCACTAAACTTAGGCGGCATCAGCCTAGCTAGAGGTATGGATCCTAGCCGCTCAAGTCGGGTTAGCCAAAATCCCTGCTCTCTAGTACACTTGTTTCAAGTCTGAGGTAACGCTGGCCAGTGCACATCAAGCGTGTTGAGCTGTCCCACTTTAAATCGTTTGGGGGTACGACCCAGGTTCCATTGTTGCCTGGGTTTACTGTCATATCTGGGCCTAACGGCTCAGGTAAATCGAATATTTTAGACGCGCTGCTGTTTGGATTGGGGTTGGCCAGCTCTAAGGGCATGCGGGCCGATCGCCTGCCCGACCTGGTAAACCAAAACCAGATGAGCCGTCGCGCCACCTCCGAAGCCAGCGTCACTGTGACCTTTGACCTCAGCGACGTGGCCGCCGACCTGATGATCGATGGCGACGGGGAAGTGCAGGGAAACAATGTCAATGGGAATGGTGCGATCGCCAGCACCAACGGCCACAACGGCAATTCTCCCACCCTCGAAATTTCTCAGCCAGACACCGCCAATGTGGTCACACTACCCATGGGCCGCGAGTGGAGTGTGACCCGGCGACTGCGGGTCACGAGTCAGGGCACCTACACCTCTAATTACTACATCAACGGCGAACCCTGCACCCTCAACCAGCTCCATGAGCAGCTGCAGCGGTTTCATGTTTATCCCGAAGGCTACAACGTGGTGCTTCAGGGGGATGTCACCAGTATTATTTCAATGAACTCCCGCGAGCGCCGGGAAATTATTGACGAGCTGGCCGGGGTCGCCGCCTTCGATCGCAAAATTGACCAGGCCAGGGGCAAGCTAGAGGCCGTGCGCGACCACGAAGAACGCTTTCGCATTGTCGAGCGTGAGCTGCAGGCTCAGCTAGAGCGCCTGGCCCAAGACCGACAAAAGGCCGAGAAGTACCAGCGTCTCAAGGAAACCTTCCAGACCAAAAGCCAGTGGGAGGCCGTGCTGCTGTGGCAAAGCCAACAGCGGACGATCGCAGCCCTACAGCAAACCTTAGAGCAGGGCGAGGTCAAATCTACCCAGCTAGCCGCGGCGATCGCCCAGGGGCAGGGGGCGATCGCCGCCCTCGAAGCCGAACTCGCCACCCTCAATGCCCACATTCGGGCCATGGGCGAAGACGAGCACCTGGCCCTGCAATCCCAGGTAGCCACCCATGAGGCTGAGCTACGCCAGCTCCAGCGCCAGGAACAGGAAAACCGCAACGCCACCAACCAGGGCGCTGCCCTGCGCCGCGACACTGAGATCGCCCGCCAGCAGCAGCAGCGCGATTTAGAGCAGGTGGGGCAATCCATTGAGTCATTAACCACGGGAGAGCTCGTTGCCCTTACCGAGGCCAAAAACCAGGTGCAGCAGGCTCTAGAAGAACGCCGTCAGGCGACGTTGGCGATCGCCTCTGAGTCCCAAGCCAGCATTCAGCAGCAGACCCAGCTGCGTCAGGCGATCGAAACTCTGCGGAGCGATGTCGAGCCCCAGCGGGCCGAGCAGATTCGTCTGCAAGAGCGCCTGCGCCAACTCGAACAGCAGATCGAGACGTTGACCGAGCAGCGCAACACCCTAGGGCCTGCGCCAGCAGAGCCTGATGCCGATGCCGGGTTCGCCCAGCGGTTGGCGGCATCGGAAAAAGAGATTCAGGCGATCGCCGCCAAGATTGCCGCCGCTGAGGCAGAACTCTCTGTTCAGCGCGACACCCAAACCCGTTTGCTCAAAGAACAGCGCGACAAGCAGCGCGAACTTGACAAGCTCGAAGCCCAAACCCAAGCTCTGCAAGAGAGCCAGGGCACCCACGCCACCAAACTGCTGCTCGACAGCGGTCTGGCAGGCATCAGTGGGCTGGTCGCTCAGCTAGGCAAAGTAGACCCCAAATATCAGCTGGCCCTAGAAATCGCTGCCGGGGCCCGCCTCGGCTACTTGGTGGTGGAGAGCGACCAGGTGGCTGCCAAGGGGATCGAATTTCTCAAGCAGCGCCGGGCCGGACGGGCCACCTTTTTGCCCCTCAACAAAATTCGTGCGCCTCGATTCACCCCCGTACCCGACTGGAAGCGCCCCGATGGATTCCTCGACTACGCCGTCAACCTGATCGATTGCGACCCCCGCTACCGCGATATTTTTGGCTACACCTTCGGCAGCACCGTGGTCTTCGACAGCCTCACTTCGGCTCGGCAGTATCTGGGCGACTACCGCATCGTCACGCTGGAAGGGGAAATTCTCGAAACCAGTGGGGCAATGACCGGGGGTAACGTGTCATCGCGCTCTGGCGGCCTGCACTTTGGCACCGTAGAACCAGCAGAATCGACCGAAGCCCAGGCTCTACGCCAGCGGCTGGGAGATATTGAGGTGATGCTAGAACGCTGCGATCGCGATCTCAACACCACCTCAGAAACCCTGCAAACCCTCTCCCAAAACTTAATTGCCCAGCGCCAGCAATACCGCGAACTTCAGCTGGCGAGCGAACAGCAGCAGAACCAGCAGCAGCAGCAGGCCCAACAGCAAGCCCAGCTCGAAGCCCAGCTCAGTCAGCACCAGCAAGAATTGACTAGCACCCAGGCTCGCCTGCAAGAACTTTCAGCCTCCCTGCCCACCCAGGAAGCCGAAATTGTCCGGCAGCAGCAGGCTCTCAGTGAGATAGAGCAGTCCCAGGCCCACAGCGAGTGGCAGACAGCTCAGGCAGCCGTGGGGCAACTGGAGAGTCAGTTGAGCGATCGCCAGCGGGCTGTCCAAGAGGCTGAGCGCCAACTGCAAGCGCTGCACAACCAACGCCAGCAGCTTGAGCTGGCCCTTACCCAAGCCCAGCAAACTCTCACTACCCAGGCCCAGCAGCAGGCTGAGCGCGACCAGCAGCTCACTCAGCTCCAGCAGCAGCAGGCCGGGCTAAATGGTGAAATCGCCCAGCTGCGCCAGCAGATGGCCGCCCTCGACCAAACCCTAGCCGCCGAAAAAGCCGTCCGCGACGAACTAGAGGGACGGCTGCGCACCCGGCGTACCCAGACCCAGCAGCAGGAGTGGGAGCGCCAAAAGCTGCTCGAAACCCAGCAGGAGCGCCGTCAGCAGCTGGCAGAAGCCCAGGAATTGCTCGCAGCTCAGGCGGCAGAGCTACCCGACCCACTGCCTGAGATTCCTGCCGAAACGGATTTGGAGGAACTAAGGAAAGAGCTGCGATCGCTCCAGCGCCGTATGGAGGCTATGGAGCCGGTCAACATGCTGGCCCTCGAAGAATACAACCGCACCGAAGAGCGTCTCACTGAGCTAACCCACAAACTCACCACCCTTGAAGAAGAACGCACCGAGTTGCTACTGCGTATCGAGACCTTCACCACCCTACGCCGCCAAGCCTTCACCGAAGCCTACGACGCCGTCAACCTCAACTTTCAATCGATTTTTGCCGAACTCTCCGACGGCGACGGCCACCTCCAGCTCGAAGACCCCGCAGACCCCTTCAACGGTGGCCTTAACCTAGTCGCTCACCCCAAGGGCAAGCCCGTGCGCCGCTTGGCCTCCATGTCCGGGGGCGAAAAATCCCTCACGGCCCTGAGCTTTATCTTTGCCCTCCAGCGCTACCGCCCCTCCCCCTTCTACGCCTTCGACGAGGTTGACATGTTCCTCGACGGGGCCAATGTGGAGCGGCTGTCGCGCATGATCAAGCACCAGACCGAGCAGGCCCAGTTCATTGTGGTCAGCCTGCGTCGCCCCATGATCGAAGCCGCCCAGCGCACCATCGGCGTCACCCAGGCTCGCGGAGCCTATACCCAGGTGCTCGGCATCGACCTAGAGACCCAGAGCGCCACGCTGTAGGAGGTGCGTAGCTGAAATTTAGAGAATCGGTATAAGCAACTCTATCGGCCAGCACCACATCGCCCTTGCCCGTGGCCAAGCTCGGCAGCAGGTGATCAGTAAAATGAAAGTCCAAACTAGTCAGGTACATGGCTTCCACCTGAGCGATCGCCGCAGAAATAAAATGAGCTAAACTCTACCTTCTGGCGAGGTCAAACCGTCACCGTTTGGTACGACCCAGAGCATCCCTCACGCACCTTAATTGCCAAACGCAAGCCCCAATTCAATCCGGTGGCTGCCGTTAATATCATGTCTTTATTTTTAGGAAGTATGGCAGGTGGTTTTTGGCTGGGGGCTAGGCTAGCGAGGGATAAACTACGGCAATCCAATCTAGATTGACCGGCGGCGCTATCAGTCCTTCAGCGAAGCCATATCGATCACAAAGCGGTATTTCACATCGCTTTTTTGCATGCGTTCATAGGCTTCATTGATATTCTGAATGTTGATCACCTCAACATCTGACGTGATGCCCTGTTCATTACAAAAATCGAGCATCTCTTGGGTTTCGGCAATGCCGCCAATCAGCGACCCCGCCACCAATTTACGCCCCATAATCAGCGGCACCGTATTCAGCGTGGGCATCAGATTCCCGAGGAACCCGACCAGCACCAACGTGCCGTCCAGCAACAGCGTGGGCAGATAGGGGTTGAGATCGTGCTCGATGGGTACAGTATCGATGATCAAGTCAAACTGTCCCTTCACGGCTTCCATTTGCGCGTTGTCGGTAGAGATCACGATGTTGTCTGCGCCGAGACGCCGGGCATCCTCCTCCTTGCCAGGGGAACGGGTAAACAGCGTGACGTTGGCACCCAACCCCTTGGCCAGTTTTAGCGCCATATGCCCCAAACCGCCGAGACCGACAACGGCTACATAACTGCCCTGACCCACCTGCCAGTGACGCAGGGGCGACCAAGTGGTGATCCCGGCGCACAGCAGCGGCGCGGCCCCTTTAAGGTCTAACCCGTCAGGAATTTTTAGCACAAACTTATCTGACACGACAATTTTTTCGGAATAACCGCCAAAAGTCGGCGTGTGATCCTGGCGATCGCTGTCGTTGTAGGTAAAGGTTGCGGGTCCTTCGCAGTATTGTTCTGAGCCCTGTTCGCAAGGCGCGCAGTGCTGGCAAGAATCGACCATACAGCCAACACCCACCTGATCACCAGTTTTGAAGCGCGTCACCTCTGCGCCCACACCGACCACGCGACCGATAATTTCATGACCAGGCACGACTGGGTATGTCGTCCCCCCCCAGTCATTGCGGGCCGTATGCAAATCTGAGTGACAGACCCCACAGTAGAGAATTTCGATCTCTACATCGTCTGCGCGAGGCTCGCGACGGGTAAAGTGATAGGGAACCAGATCATCTGTAGCAGACTTTGCGGCATAGCCAAGTACGTTTGTGGTCATGTTTTGTCTCTACTGTTGCTTGTGTGTCGATGAGGTTTCTTTATTTTTAATACGGCATTAGCGGGTTTCAAAAAAGCATCTAAGGAACCATTTTTGCCGTTTAGCGACCGGTCATTTGCTCTGTTTTTTCGAGATACTGAGCCCCTTGCACCGTGATCTTGGCAGCGGCAGTGTCAATGATTCGTAGATTGTCAGGCGTGAGTTCAACGGCGGTGGCCCCAATATTTTCGTCTAAGCGATGCAGCTTCGTGGTGCCTAAAATCAGCACAATCTAGGGCTTCTGGGCCAGCAGTCGGGCGATCGCGATCGCTAGAACGAGCCATCCGTAGACTTAGACAGCACCTCATAGGCGTTTTGAGCGTCTAGCAGTTCTGTGCGGAAAAATCCCGGTTTGACAAGGGTGGGCTTGACGCTAAAGCACTCAACCTTGGGTGCGATCGCCAGCAAAAGGCTCTCAGCCGCGAACTTTGATGCGGCGTAAGCGGCTCTTTTAGGACCCCCATGTGCAGTGTGGAGCGGTTGCGCAGGGGGGTTCAAGAGATGGCTCGTTCGGTCTAATCTGCCCCAGACGTCTCATGTTGACAGAGACCGGGTTAGGACAGCCTAAACTGCCACGATTCAAGCCTACCGGGCATTTTTTCGTTTTTCGCTCTTCTTATTTTCTTTCTTTTGCTAAGGCTGCGACTGGCCGCTGTCAAGCAGGATCAACGGCCGGCTCAAACACCGTGTACCGCGACCCGCCCAGAGATTTGGCTCGATACATCGCCCTATCGGCGTGATTGAGCAGAGTCTCTACGCTGTCATCGCCCTCAGTACCCAGAGTGATGCCAATGCTGGCGCTCGAACACATCTCGGGGTGGCCGGGCAGCAGCGGCAGAGCTAGGGCTTGCTGAATTCGGTTGGCCACTGCAACGGCAGCTTCAACCGACGCCATCTCGTGCAGCAAAATGGCAAATTCGTCGCCCCCCAAACGGGCCACGGTGTCTTGGGGGCGCAGGCAGTCTTTGAGCTGGAGGGCAATTTCCACCAACAGCTGGTCCCCCACCTGGTGGCCCAGGCTGTCGTTGACCACCTTAAAGTCGTCTAGGTCAATGAATAGCACCGCAAAACTATAGGCAACGCTGGTGCGTTTGAGAGCGATCGCCTGGGCCGCCTTCTCCATAAAAAAGCGGCGGTTGGGCAGGCTGGTCAGAGGATCGTGAATCGCCCCCGATCGCAGCTCCAACTCCAGCTGCTTGCGCTCAGTGACGTTGCGAATAATGGCGATCGAGTGACCTTGCTCAGCGGGCAGCAGCCGAGCTTCGCAAAAAATCTGCCGCTGCCCCGCGGTTAACTCAGCCTCGAAGCATTGCAGCGACTGGGTGCGGCTGGCCATCTGGCCGTAGCTAAACAGCTTGGCAGCAAAGCTTGACCCAAAGCAGTCCACAATCGACTGACCCGCTGCACCAATGGACAGCTGGCTCAAGTCAGTATCCACAGAGGGCTTGACATCGAGAATAGAGCCATCGGCGTCAAATTGAAGCATGAGATCGGGGAAGTGCTTCAGCAGACTGATGCCAGGAGTAAGCGCTAGGGCTGGCGGTAGCAGACAGCGGGACGGATCCGCCCCAGCAACCGATCGCACGGTGATGAGTCGGGCGCGTACCCCCTGGCAAAAGCCAATGGCGTCGCCGGGGCGGAGGGGGCTATCTTGCACCGGGGTGCCGTTAATCGTCAACTGCTGACAGCTGGGGCCGTCGGTAGCGTCGTCGCTGTGAATGATGTAGCCGTGGTCGAGCCACACCAGGCTGGCGTGGTGGCCAGAGACGCCCTCAGATACCAGGCGAATATCTTTGGTGCGATCGCGGCCAATTGAATAAAACGGCTTGCCCAGTGGCATGATCTGTCGGCGCTTACCGTCTTGAATTAACAGGGCCAGGTGAGGAGAATCCGTCTCCCGCCCCTGGCATTGAGGCTCATGGGTATAGGTCATCATGAATTAGGGCACCAGTGATAGACTGCGTTTCCCGGCCGGTTGAGTTGAGGAGATCTGGCTGGCTCTAGGCCACCGACGATAGCTCCGGGGTAAACAACAGCTGGCCGTCTAGCATCTGGCGCATCAGCAGGCAGGCAACCCCCGCGCTGTCGAGCGGCTCTGAGAAGTAGTAGCCTTGCATTTTTTTGTAGCCCAGCTCTTTGAGCACTATCAGGTCGTCGAGGGTCTCAACCCCTTCGACAATCACATCGAGCCGCAGCCGCTCGGCCAGCATAAAGATGGCCTCGCTCATGGCCCAGTTTTTGTTACGAATAAACGATCGATCGATCTTGAGGGTGTCGAAAGGCAGGTCTTGCAGCCGCCCCAAGGACGAATAGCCAGTGCCAAAATCGTCGATGTAGAGCTGTATGCCTAGCTGATGCAGTTCAACTAGGGCCTTGAGGGCCAGGTCTTTATTCTCAATCAGCGCGCTCTCGGTGACTTCGAGCTTGAGGCTGTGGGGGGCAATGTGGTGGCGCTCGATGATTTGGCGAATGTTTTCCACCAGCTGGGGATGGCGCAGCTGCACCGCCGAGAGATTGACACTGACGCTGAGGGGCGTTACCGCTGGAAACTGGATCTGCCACTGGCGCAGCTGGCAGCAGGCCTGGTCGAGCAAAAATAACCCTAGGGTGTCGATCAGTCCAGCCTTTTCGGCCAGGGGAATGAAGACCTCTGGCGAGATGATGCCCCGCTGGCTGTGCTGCCAGCGAGCCAGAGCCTCAAAGCCAATGATCTGGTTATGCTCAATTGACACAATTGGCTGATAGGCCAGGTGAATAGCCTGCTGCTCCACCGCCTGGTGCAGGTCGTTTTCGAGCTGAAGCAGCTCTAGTTGGGCACTGGAGAGCAGCGTCAGCAGAGGGGTGGGCTGGTTTTCCAGAGCGTTGGCTAACCGGTTGAGGCGGTCGGCGTTGTTGATGGCGATCGCCAGCAGCCGTTGCCCATCGTCGGAGAGCGACCCCGACTGCTGATATCCCAAGAGCTTGAGCGCCCCCTGAATTGAGGCGAGGGGAGTGCGCAGCTCGTGACAAATTAGCAGCGAAATGTCGTCAAAGGGGTGGGTTGAGCAGTCGGCAATCGAACACAAATCCTCACTGGGCCGGGCCGAATTGGAGTACGCCATGGAAGATGCTTAACGCTTTAGAAAGGTTAGTGGGATGGGGCATTGGGGGCGGGGTCGGTAGAGCAAACAGGACGGGGCAGGGGTTAGGCAAGCCGCGATCGCATCTCAACCCAGATCGTGTAATGGGTTTTTGACACGGTGATGCATACCTTAAAGCCTTTATTACTTTCTTGAGTAGCTTGGCGATAGGCCTGGAGCCGGTCAGCTAGGGGAAACTGCTGCAAGCTAATGTAAAAGTCATTCCGGTAGAGCATACCGTCGTGGATGCCCTGATTCCAAAATTTAAAGGACGAGATAAACTCCTCGACCACAATCATGGGGAGCATAGCGGGGCTGCTGGCAAGACGTCCTCTTTAGAATAGGAAACAAAAGTGACAGCTATGTGAACACCCCAGATTTATTCCTGTGGATCTACTGCCAGCCCAGAACAGACTCAATTTGACCGCCCAGTAAGCCCGGGTCAAAGGGCTTGATTAGTACTGCCCTCGCCCCCGCCGCCACAAAGGACTGCTGCGTAGCCAACCGCAGGGTGGCCGTCAGTAAAATCACCGGAATATGCCGGGTCTCAATATTCTCATTGAGTTTGCGCAGGGTGGCGAGACCGTCAACCTTAGGCATGATTACATCGAGCAAAATGGCATCGGGATGGTAGGTAGCTGCCAAAGCCGCTCCCTCCTCCCCTGAGGCAGCGGTTGTGACCTCCCAGTTTTTGGTGATTTCTAGGCTAACCTTGGCGATCTCGCGTACGTCGGCTTCGTCATCAATAATCAAAATGCGTTTAGCGGCCATAATTATAGATGCCGGTGCATGCCGGTTACAAAATACCCCTCTTTTATCACTTTAAGCATAAGAAAAGAGGTGTATTGATTGAAGCCGTTGAACAAGCGTGCAGTAGAACTGAGGCATTATTGATTCTTAGGATGAATATATTTTCGAAAGTTTAGCGCCTATAAGGTTTCATAAAACTGCAAGCTCGGGTTGTCTCTGAAGCTTCAGAAAGGCTGGCTGAACGTAAAGCAGCGGGCAAACTACGCCAAATCTATAGCCAAATGCAAAAGCTCAAAATGTAGTCAAGCTCATTACACAATTATTTAACTGTGTAATTATTTTTTTATGCATATAGCTTTTGTGTAAATAGGAGATTCAATAACCGATGGTGGGGTGGCGACGAGTGGAGGTAATACCAATTCTCGAATAAGGAGCTACATTGCCCGCGAAAAGCCCAAGGGTCACCCCCATCATACCAAAGCCGGCAACATCAATTACGCGCTGTTTTCTGGCGAAACCCAGGGCAACTGTGTGCTCACTCTAGATGCCGATCACATTCCCAAACCCCAGTTTATGCAGCGAGTGCTGTCCAACTTCTCTAATTTCAACCTCGATCGCGGCCAGTAGGAGGGTAACCAATCTGAGACGACAAAAATGTGTCACTGATCAGTTTGATGGCACGATTGCAGCCCGATGACAGCAATATGACTCTGACGACATCATTGTGTGCCTGCTGACAATTAATGCGTCCCTGTACAAGATTCATCACTGTTGCACGTTATCGACAATGCCTCCGATAACATACAACAGTGATACAACGGTTTTAGAACGCAAAATGTTGATTGCGTTCTGTAACTCTTATTCCACTGAGGAGATAGACTGGGTCGCTTGTAGAGCTTGCACCAACACCTCATCTGCTCGTTCACGATCGGAGGTGCCAAACAGCCCAACAATCCTATCCTGCGTCCGAGTCACGAACCGCCGTATTCCTTGTGCCTCAGCCTGTGGCTCAGTATAAGCAAGGGCGATCGTAAGGAATGCCTGTGCGCGGTCGACCGGATCGGCAATCGACTGCGCCGTTTGCAAAGCGGCATCAAACTGCCCTTGCTGAGCAAATCCTTGCACTACTGCGGGCAGAAGCCAAAGGAATTCCTCACTTTGAGCCCGCTCCATTGCCTGCTCCGGTTGCCCAGACGCAGCGTAGCTCTGCACGATACCTGGCGTAAATCCCTCTAGCTTGCCGGTTTGAGCGAGTTGCAATGCCTGCTCCGGTTGCTCTACGTCGAGATACCCGACTGCTACCTCCGACAAAATGCCTTTGACCTGCTGTGCCTGGACAACCTGCCACGCCTGATCCGGCTGCTTTTCTTGCAAGTAGTGTCTGACGATGCCGATCATCGCACCGTCACGGTTGGGGTTGGACTGAGCTAGCTCGACTGCCGCTTCTAAATTGCCTGCCGCGGCATAGGCGATCGCAATATCTCCCAGTGCCCCCTGCCGATAGCTAGCTGGTTGAACTTCCTCGACAATCTGCATGGCCCGCTCGAAGTCGCCAATTTTGGCATAGCCAACGGCTACTCGACCCAGCGCATCCGCATCGGCTTGACTATGGTTGGCATCGGGGACGATGGCGTTACCAACCTGGTAGGCTTCTGCCAAGGTCGCCACGGCTTTGTCGTCCAAACCGACCTGCTGGTAGAGGAGGGCTGCATCGACCAATTGAAACACTTTGTCGAGGGAGAGCGGCTCTGTGGAACGATTGCGAATTTTGGGAACGGTTTGATCGAGAAGCGCGATCGCCCGGTCATTTGCGCCTAACTCCGTAAACTGTCGTGCCGTCCAGAGGAGAGCACTTCCCTGCAATGAATCCCTTTCGGGGTCTTCGGTATCCAAAGCTGCCGCGCTCAGAATCGCCTGTTCTAGTACCGCCTTTGCCGGTTCAGGGTGCCCCGCTAAAGTCAGATTCATGCCCATGCTGTTCAACGTATACGTTTGGTAGTAGGCATCGTCAATCTTTTGCGCCTGGGCGATCGCTTCTTCTAGTAACTGATCGGCTCGCTGGAATTGTCCTACGTTCAACAAATCAGCTGCAATTTCCGACAGGGCAAGTGGGTCTCCCATCCCACTAGCTAGCGCGATCGCTAACTCAAACTGTCCCTCATCGGCAAATTCCCTAGCCCGATACATCAACGATTCGGTCGGAGAGGACGTGCTGCTGCTACATCCGGTTGCCGCTTGAGCCTCGGCGGTTTCAATCGCCTCTGTAACTCGTCGCTGGCCCTCTGCCTCCTGCCCAATTAGCCAATAGCTACCCGCTACCCTTGCTAGAGTATCGGCTTTGAAGCAGGGTTCTGTTTCCGCTGTTGCCTCCAGGGCCTGCTCGGAAATAGCGACGGCCTGCCGCGAATCACCCAGCTTTGCATATTGAAAGGCGATGTCTGACAGCAATCTGGCTTGCACCTCGGGAACAGATATGGCGATCGCTTGTTTCGGGGTCAGCAGCCCAAGAACGGGCAGGGTTGCTAGGAGGAGAAATTTGGCACAAAGCACGTTGGATTTCATAGTGACTCTATAAAGACAGGAAATTTGAGTAAGGAAGTATTATCCAGCAATGCAACCCTGATTCGAAATTAGGCTTGAAACGCAGAAAAAAGCCATCTAAGCAACCTTTAAAGCAGCCCTAGGATGAGACTGCAAAAGACAACATTAAGGCCGAATGCCCTAAGACTCCCATAGAAATAATCCTCCGGTCCGACCTTACCGCGCCCAGCTGTGGAGGAGTTAGCTTCCGCATCTTGAACAAAGGGCAGGGGAAAGCCTGCTCTTTGCTGACCAAACATGCACTGTCCAATTTGGCAGGATTGAGCATCCATGCAAAGTGTTTCACAATAAGCAGCTAAAGGGTTACTGCTTGTTATTAGGAACTGACTGAGGATGCGATCCCGATATAGATAGCTTAGAGCTACGAAACCTAAGCAAACCTGATTTAACCTCAACTCTGGATGAGTTTTTATTTTGGATGATTAATTCAAGAAGTTTTGCCGAGCAAGGGATAGAAACATTGACGACAGCGGCATGCATCAGTTCCCATTTCCCCTCTCTAGGAACTCTAACCGCTTCTCCCTGCCATAATGCACTTGCCGCCAAACCTCTAAGCTCAAACCTAGAAGCTTATGAGTTTCTGCTGCACCGCTGTGTTGGGGTTGCTACCCTACGCGGACACTCCCTAAAAGTCTGTAAACAAAACCTTTTGCCCAAGTGTCACACGCCCAATGGGTACTACACGGCGGGAGGGGTTGAGAGAGACCACATGACCCGTGCCACATGTAACTCGATTTGCTCTCCTTCAAGCTGCTGAGCAAGGCGATTAAGAGTGACACCACGCTCTTGTCCACGGTTGATGTAGTAGATACGGTCATCACCTTCGAGAGTGATAACTACATCATTGACACCGCCACCCATAACGTTACTTACTCGATCAGAAACTACATCAGTATTGTTAACCGTGGGTTGTGGAGCAACGCTAACTACAAGGACGTAAGCTACGAGTGCAAACGATGTAAGCACAGTCATTAAGCCTAATTTTCGAAGCCGAAGAGTAGTTTGCATAAACAATATTCTCCTCCAAGCCTATAGACTACCGATACTGTAGACAAGCCGTGAAAGGCATTGTTCCTCTACAGATAAGCTCATATCAAATTTTCATAATTGAATTCATATCCTGCCTTAAGGCAGTCTACCAATACCGCTCCTTAGATAACTTAGTAATCAGAATCATTCATATAAACAAGAGCAGTGTTATTCCACCCATTCAAAGTGGTCGTCTTGATCTCACATATAGCTCCACGTTGTAGTAATGGCTCAACCGCTCTTAATGAACCAGTGCCCGATCAACTTGTTTACTTAAAGTGCCTTTTCTAGCCTTGTTTTCCTGGGTAACCCTACAGTACGGTTGAAACGTGAGCGATAATCTTCTCCCTCTCACCCTTGGAAAGCAAATGCTTCTACCCTCTCTGCGCTTCAAACAACCGTTACTGTTGTCGATCGCCCTACCGCTAACTCTTTTGATGCCTGCTGCTGTGCCGCTTACACAAGCGCAAGAACCCCCGATAGAAATTGCCCCGACCAGCATTCAGCTCAATGAAGAAGCTAATCGCCTCCTAGATCAGGGCATGGATCAGTTCGATGCCGATCAATATCAGGAAGCCTTGCAATCGTTTCAAGCGGCTTTAGAACGTTTTCGTCAGAATGGCGATCGCTACTACGAAGCGGCTGCACTAAACATTCTTGGCGTTGTTTACGGTTCTATGGGTCAGCCTCAGCAAGCCATTGAGCACCATCAGCAAGCACTGTCAATCGGGCAAGCAATTAGTGCTCTTGATCTAGAAGCGGCTGCACTGAACAATCTTGGCACTGTTTATGCCTTCATAAATCAGCCTCAGCAAGCTATTGAATACTACCAGCAAGCCCTACCACTTTACCGAGAAACGGACGATCGCTACAGGGAGATGATGTCGCTTGTATTGATTGCGGAGGCGCTGATTACACAGAATCAAACTGACTTGGCAATTGACTATTTTGGGCAGTCTGTTGAAGTGTTTGCGGCAATTCGTGCTGAACAGATAGCTCAGGATGTATACATACCTTCTGATTTTAAGTTACTCAAAGAGCCTTACCACCGTTACGCCGAGCGGCTAAGACAGCAAAATCGCCCTCAAGAAGCGCAACAGGTGCTTGATTTGATCAGGGAAGTGGAATAAAGATAGCCGCGATCGAGTTTGATGACATTACCTTAAGTGTGTAAGGGGAGCCCGCATTCTCTCGTTGACTAGTTCCGGCAATAGCAGATAGGTTAGCTGCCCGCGCAGCTAGGATTTCACCGAGGGATAGTTTTAGAGTCATCACTGTAGTTAAACTCCAGCGATCGCTGAACCAGTAATACTCAAGCCACTCGTAAACGCTCAATATCCTTCTTCGGCGGGGTACCAAACATGCGGGAATATTCGCGACTGAACTGAGAAGGGCTCTCATAACCCACCTGATACGCCGCGTAGGTTGCATCCGCATCTTCAGCCAGCATCAAACGCCGGGCTTCCAATAACCTCAACTGCTTTTGATATTGCAATGGACTCATTGAGGTCACGGCCTTGAAGTGCCGATGAAATGATGCAGAAGACATACTCGCTTGCTCGGCCAACTCATCAACGCGCAATGACTTTGTAAACTCAGCCTTAATCTGTTTAATCACCGCTGCAATGCGCTGCATGTGGCTACCGGAGGTCGCAATCTGCCAAACCGCTTCGCTCTGGTCGCCCATTAGAAGACGGTAATAAATTTCGCGAATCATCATCGGGGCCAAGAATGGAATATCCTCAGGCGTATCTAAAAGCCGGGTAAGCCGGGTAGCACAATCAATCAATGGGGCACTTGCATGGCTGACGAACAAGCCCCTCACCGAACTTTCTTGTTTATCCGAACTGCGCTGAATCTGATCGATAATATCCCAAAGCTGAGTCGCGTCCAAGCTGAGCTTAAAGCATAGATACGGCTTGCCCGGTGCCGCTTCGACAATAGTTCCACTAAGTGGCAGATCGACTGTGACCACAATGTATTGAGCCGCACCATAGTGGTAGGTTTCCTTACCCAGCAAGGTTTCTTTTTTACCCTGAAGAATAATGCACAGCGTCGGCTCATAGACAGAGCAGAGTGTTGTAGGAGCTGCAGATTCCCGCATCAATTCTAGCTGAGCGATCGCCGTCGGATGGATGCCATTCTCCCTGCCATCCGTGTGGCGGGCCACTAACTGCGCCAGCTCTTGACAAGCCTCAATTGTGGCCGCGCGATTTAAGGATTCATCTACCATACCGGGCTCTCTGCTTAGCAGCATATCGGACATTCCTCCCATCGCTTTGCTGAGCCTATTATAGAGAATTCTTTTGAGCAGCACTCTCCTGCTTGAGAAAATTAGGCAATGATCTGCAAAGTTTGTGTACTCAGAACCTTTTTCTCGAGGCCTATGATGAATTCATGCCAGAGAGGCAATGCAAGGATAAGGCAATAAAGGAGGGCGACCGATGGCTCAGGAAACAGGGTTCATTAGAGGTGCTCCTCGTGGAATTGAAGCCGGAATCATAACCGCCATTTTAGCAGTAGCGAATTGGTTAACGGCGACTGCCTACGAACAGAATAATCTGCATCGATTTGAGTCAAACCTCAACGTACCGATGCTTAGCCTGGATATCACCATTAAGGCTCAGCTGTAAGCGGCACTGCGGATTTTTTCGGCACTTCTAGTTTTTTTGAGCAGTCAATCGCTATTGATAGCGAGTTAGCCACACCATCAAAACGGATGGTGAATAGCGGGTTTTCTGGTGTGAATCAATGGCTGTTCATCACACAGCTGATTGATTAACAGGAGTGTTCGTACTATCTATAAAAAATGCAAGGAATTAACTAATGTCAGAACAATATCAAGAAACTGCTCAATACGAGCAAGATGGACAAACTGGTGTTCAAACAATCTCTCCACGAGAGAGACAGCATGACTACAAAGAAGCGATCGAGATACTTGCATCAAAGATCCGAGGTGAACTGATCCTTCCTGGCAACCCTGCTTATGAAGCAGAACGAAAGGTCTGGAACGGTCTTGCTGATGGCTATCCTGCTGCGATCGTGCGCTGCATGAATGCGGAAGATGTCAGAACTGCCGTCAATGTTGCCCGTGAGCATGCGATGACGCTCTCTGTGCGTAGTGGCGGACATAGCGCAGCCGGGCATGGCACTAATACCGGTGGCCTAGTGATCGATCTTTCCCAGATGAAGACGATGACGATTGACCCGGTAGGCCACACGGCCCGTCTGGAACCTGGTCTGACCTGGGGTGAAGTTGCCGAAAAGCTCCAGCCCTTTGGATTGGCATTGACAGCAGGCGATGTTGCCTCTGTGGGTGTGGGTGGCTTGCTGCTCGGCGGCGGCATCGGTTGGATGGTCCGCGCCTATGGTCTAACCATCGATCGCCTGCAAGCAGTGGAACTAGTTACAGCGGACGGACAACTGCTGCGTGCCAGTGCTGACGAAAATCCCGAACTGTTTTGGGGACTGCGCGGTGGCGGTGGTAACTTCGGCGTTGCGACCGCTTTCGAAGTAAACCTGCATCCAGGTGGAACTATCCTGGGCGGTGCCGTATTTTATGAGGCAACCGAGGCAGAGCGCATTCTGCGGGAATATACCCGCCTAGCCGCCGCCGCACCCGATGAACTTTCCACCGAAGTTTTGTTCATGCTGGCACCCCCTGCCCCCTTCATTCCCCCTGACAAACAGGGAACCCCAGTCGTCGGGATTATGGTCTGCTACACCGGGGACATCAGCGAGGGTGAGGGGGTTGTGGCTCCCCTACGTCAGCTTGCCACCCCGATCGCCGACCTGATTGCGCCCATGCCCTATTCGGCTATTTTTGCGCTCACGGCGGTTGGTGAGATCCCTGGCTTTCAGCATCATTCGCGATCGCAATTCTTCGAGACCTTCTCCGACGAGATGATCCACACCTTAGTCGCAGCATCCCAGTCAGTTGTGTCTCCCGAAACGTTGATTTCCCTGCGGGTGCTAGGTGGCGCTATGAGTCGGGTCGCACCCGATGCAACAGCCTTTGCTCACCGTGACAAACAGGGCATGGTTCTAGTCAGTCATTTCGCACCGCTATCGGCTGATGCTGCCAGTCTCGATGCCCGCACCCAACGAGTCTTTCGGGCGCTCTTACCTTACGCTAACGGGGCTTATGTGGGTTTCCTGGCAGACGAGGGAGAGCAGCGGATTCGTGAGGTCTACCCGCCTGCTACCTATGCACGACTCGTAGCGCTCAAGAACCAATATGACCCGGCCAATCTGTTTCATCGTAATCAGAACATCAAACCCACTGTTGCCCCAGCAGATTTGCTGATTCAGCAAGTTCATAGCCCTAACCTTTACCCCCAAAACACAATGAGTATTCAATCTAATCAAAGCAACGTTGCAATTGTCGGACAAAGTGAGAACCTCGATTGGTTCGATACAATGGCCGGCGAGCAGATGGCTATCCGCGTACACAGCAAAGACGTTAACGGGGCTTTCACCATTATTGAAGTGGATGTTCCACCGTTCTCAGGTCCTCCGCTCCACTATCACGAAGATAGGGAAGAGATCTTTGAAGTCCTTGAAGGCAGATTTCGCTTTCACTGCGCGGGCGAAGAGTTTGAGGCCGGCCCCGGAACCTCGGTTGTTGTGCCCCGTAACACTGTGCATGGATGGGTGAATCTTGGACCTGGAAGGGCTCGGTTGCTCGGCACTTTTGTCCCCGGTGGCATCGATGAATTCTTCCCCCTAATCGGTCAAACGCTGCCCGAAGGTTGGACAGATCTTGCCCGCCAACACGACACTTGGATCGTTGGAGCGCCCCTATCTGTTCAAGCTCCAGCTGCCAACGCTGCTGCTGACCTGCGCTGAGCCATGACAAATCGAACACTTGAATAACGTGATTGAGCAGGATGTGCTTTGAGAACTCATTTGCCATCCTGGGTCTTTGTAGACGTTTAGCGACGCGGCAAGACGATGAGAGATAACTCTCATCGTCTTGCCGCGCCTATTTGGAAAGATTCTTCTGAGCGCCGTTTTCCTGCTTGAGAAAATTAGGCAATGATCTGCAAGGTCTGTGTATTTAGAACCTTTTGCCCAAACCCTACTATGAACCCATGCCCAAAAGGCAATGAAAGAATAAGGCAATAAAGGAGATAGACCGATGACTCAAAAAACATGGTTCATTACCGGTGCTTCCCGTGGAATTGGGGCCGAAATCGCGAAAGCCGTTTTGGCCGCAGGAGACCAACTAATTGCAACCGCTCGCAAAAAGTCTGACCTAGATCAATTCGAGTCGCACCCCAATGCCTTGACGCTCAGCCTAGATATTACCGATGAGGCTCAAGTACAGGCAGCCGTGGCAGCAGGACTGGAACGCTTTGGGCAGATTGATGTGTTAGTCAACAATGCTGGATTTGGCATACTAGGCGGCATTGAGGAAACCAGTGCAGAAGAGGTTGAGCGGGTCTATCGCACCAATGTCTTCGGCCTGTTGAATATGACCCGTGCCGTATTACCCAGCATGCGTCAGCGTCGCTCTGGGCACATCATTAACCTCTCGTCGATTGGAGGCTATCGCTCGACTCCAGGGTGGGGCGTCTATTCCTCAACCAAGTTTGCCGTTGAGGGCATTACCGAAGCGCTGCATGATGAATTAGCACCTCTAGGCATCCATGCGACTGTGGTTGAACCGGGATACTTCCGGACCGGTTTTCTCGATGGTAGCTCACTCCAGCACACAGCAGAGATTTCGGATTACGCGGAGACGGTCGGCAAAGTTCGTAAACTCGCCTCTGAACTGAGCTATCAACAGCCGGGAGACCCCACCAAGCTGGCCCAAGCGATGCTTCAGCTCGCCAATGCTGATACGCCACCGCTACGGTTACCGCTCGGTACAGACACCCTTCAAGCTATTGCTAAGAAGAACGCTTACGTCGAGCAAGAAACCGCACAATGGCGCGCGCTAGCTGAATCTACTGATTACAGATAGCAGGCGCAGAAGGATAACGAATGAATGCTTTCAAGTTCTCGGTGGCGACATTACGCTCCGAGAACTTGAGGCATATCTCGGTGAAGTGTTTATTGCCCAGGAAAGCTGAAGCTCCAGCGATTGAGAGGAGCCCAATCAGGTCGAGCTATGGTTGGCTATAAATACGGCCACGTCGATGCTGATTCTGCGGCTGATTGGAAAGGCTACCTGGGAGAGCTAAGGCCAGCGATACCTGATGCAGCGGGGCAACCCAGGGTGCAGCAATTGAGCCTGATGTAGTGCGATCGCACTACATCAGGCCGCACCAAATAGTAGGACTTCTTAAGAAATCTGCCGTTCGGTCGTAGCTCCTCAATCATTACGAGTGTTAACTCGTAAACAGGGAAATCAACCTGACGCAATACCAAAAGGGGTGGCAAGTGGTGAACAACGAATTTCGCATTTTGCTAGAGGCTTATACCCAGGCTTCAAATGATGGGGACACGGGTACGGCTGAAGCGTTGCTGAGAGAACTAGATGGCATAGTCATCACCCAATACGATCGCGTGAATGCAGAAAAAACTAAGGGATGCACTGTAGAGTAATGCCTACACAGAGGTCAAACAAAAACCCCCATGGGCCAACGGTGCCAGTGGGGGTTAGTTCTCAGGATGTATCTACGATTAATGAGCATTACTCCTCACTTCTCCATACATCGTTCTCTGAGTTCCTTTCCTGATGGGTACTTCCCTGATTTTGACACTGAAGTTAGACCAAGCTACTTTCGAGCGAGTAAACACGTTACGTCAGCGGTACTTTCCCCCGGAGCGTAATGTCGTTCCTGCCCACGTAATTCTGTTTCATCAATTACCGGGGGAGCAAGAGCCGGCTATTTCCGACAGATTAAAAACCTTGTGCGCTCAGATAAAGCACTTTCCTTTTTCCTTGCCCTCGCTCCAGTTTTTTGGCAACGGTGTCGCCATCAACGTCAATGCCCCTGAGCTGATGCAATTACACAAAACCTTGGCAGCGACCTGGGACGAATGGCTCATTCCCCAAGATCGCCAGGGCTACCGCCCGCATATCACGATTCAAAACAAAGTAGACTCCAAAACAGCCCGCCAGCTATATGAAGAACTGGAAGCGCAATGGCAATCTACGACGGGATGGGGAGAAGGCTTGTTGCTGTGGTACTACCAAAAAGGACCGTGGGAGTTAGCTAGAGAATTTTGCTTTTCTCAATAGCTCATGCCCTAGATTCTAGAAGGCGTAGCGGATGTTGCAGTACGGCAACTGCTGAAACGGTGCTCGATCAAAAGCGATAGAATGCACTCCGTTTGGACGCCTCAGAACTATGTGCGAACGGTAGCTACACTGGTGAGCGTTGCGCGCCAAGACCGACTCTATTTTCAGGCTAGTGGATGTATGGTTCTGGGATCTAACCCATTGTTAGCTCCATTGATTTGGGTTTGTGGTCTTGCCAACTCCGCTACAACAGCAACGAGTTCATAAACATCAGTTGGCTTGGAAAGATACTTCTGAAAACTATCCGCTCGAAAATTCTGTGATGAAAGTTTTAGACAGTCTTGTTGCCTAAGTAGCGTTGTCACCGCAATAGCATACAAAAATTTGTCTGGATTGGTCTGCAAACTTCTTAGTTCGTGAACCAGGGCATAGCCATCTTGGCCTGGAAGGCTGATATCACAGATTAAAACATCTGGATACCAGGTAGTTGCCTTATCAATTGCTTCGACAGTCGAAGTGGTTCCGAAGACCTCTGCTTCTTCTTTTTGCAGCACAAAACTAAAGATGTCTATAGTATCGACATCTCCATCAACGATCAAAACCCGTAGGCCCTTTAGCGAAGATAGATTGCTATCGAAACTAATGTGGTTGTTTTGACACCCTTCTACTGGCAAACTGGCATGGTCTGAATCCGTTTGCAGTGCTTGAGGGCTAGCTAAATGCAGCAAATAATCTAGAGTTAGCCAGTCAGCACAGTTCGTTATGTCGTCGTATCCACATTGACGATATTCTGGCTGCATAATCACCCACGATGAGACTCTGACCTAGACAAGCCAGTCAGATTTTCTAAGCCAAAGCTATCCTAAGCCGATCTAAACGGTCAAGTCGGTCGGATTTTAAACATAGGACAGAATTTTCTACCTACAGGGTACCCAGCAAATGAGCAAACTCGCTGCGAATGGCGTTATAGCATTCACAGGAACAGGTTTCTAAAGCCTCACCGTCCAAAATCGTGACCTGACCACGAGCGTAGTGAATTATACCAGCCTGGCTCAAATTGCCAGCGGCTACCGTGACACTCGAACGGGGAACGCCTAACATTTCTCCGATAAACTCTTGAGTCAACAAAAATGTATCGCTTTGCACACAGTCTCGTACCAGCAAGAGCCAGCGAGCCAGTCGCTGCTCAGTTGAGTGAAATCGATTACAGGCGATAGCCTGAGCCGCTTGGCTGAAAAGAGCCTGACAGTAGCGAAGTAGAATGCTTTGTAGCGGTCCACCGCGATCGAACTCAGCCTTTAAGGTTACGGCACTCATGCGCATAGCCTGGCCTGGAATCTGCACATAGGCTCGATGGGATTTGGTCGTACCGCCCAAAATGGCCAAAATACCTGCCATTCCTTCCCGCCCTACTAGGCTAACCTCAATGGTAGAGCCATCTTCCATTGAGTTAACCAAGGAAATTAGTGAGTCGTGCGGAAAGTAAACGTAGGAAACAGGCTCATCAACGTCATAAATAGACTGATAGTTTGTCAGTGAGACCCGTTTTAAATGGGGAGCGAGCCGTTCATATACTTCCGCTGGCAAAACCGCAAGCAAATGATTTTCAGGGGGGGCGAAATTCCCAATGTTAGACATAATCTCTCTCGTGGGGACGAGCCATGTTGCGAATAACAACTACTGGCACTAGGAAAAAGGCTTAAATCCCATTCACAATGTCCAAGGAAATTAATCTAGGCTGGCAAACCTTTTAGCGCTGCCTATTTGCACAATAACAATAAATGGATGACTGTGGATGACGAGGAACGCTATCCTGAAAAAGTTATGGGAGGGCATTGAGCACAGCATCTCCACCTGGAATAGGAGGCGATGGCTGTAGTGCCCTGTTGTTAGGTTCTTTAGCTTTGAGCTGCTTTCATCAGCTGACCTCAGTAGACGCGATCGCAGCCCTCAACTCAGGAACAGCAAAACTCGGGCGGCTTTCGCGCATAAATGTCTCACCGAGACGAAATTCACCGGCGGACGAGACAGGGTGTAGGGTCAGCGCAGGTGCGTAAAGCCGACGCCTGGGATCACCGTCGGGTTGCCGAGGACGGCTGGCGTCTCAGCGAGGTGGTCGAATCGAACGTTGGAGCCACCATCGTTGAGGTCGGCGACGTAGCCATCGAGCGACATGGACGTGATTGCGACAAGCTTCGGCATTGGGTGCTTTGCAGTCGTACTACAAAATCTCAATTGAGGTTATATCCAAGCCAAAGCTTTTGAGGATGAGACTTATTTTGAGACAAGTACGAACGAGTTTGCTTCTTGCAGGTCTGCTACAGTTCATTAGAATTAAATGGACTCAAATCGCGACTTCGCTACTTAGAGCATTAACAAAGCCAATTGACGCAGTGCCTTTAGGCCTCTCTGGGTACGATTGACTGGTTCTTTAACGATTGTGGTTGCACACTAAATTTTTGTCACAGCATTACACAACTCCTCTGGGTATCGTGAGTCTGAATAAATTGCTGAAATTGCTGGGCCGTGAGCGGTTTACTCAGTAAGTAACCTTGAACACTACTGCAGCCTAGAGCTCGCAATATCTGCAACTGTTCTACTTTTTCGACCCCTTCAGCAACCGTTTCTAGATTTAGGCCGTGGCCCAGAGCGATCACCGCTTGCACAACAGCAATCTCCCTCGATTCAAAGGACAGATCTTGAATAAACTCGCGGGCAATTTTGAGGGAATGGAGCGGAAATTGTTTCAAGGCAGCAAGGGAAGAGTGCCCTGTGCCAAAATCATCCATTGAGATATAAATCCCCATATCTTTCAGTTCTTGTAAGGTAGAGATTGCGGTAGGAATATCCTGCACCACCACTCTTTCCGTGATTTCGATCTCTAGCTGGCTGGGATCAAGCCGATGATCTAACAAGATTTGAGCAATCTTTTTGGGCAAGGTTTTTTGCTGAATCGTTTGAGCGGAAAGATTAACAGCAATACGCAGTAGTGGGTTGCCGAGGTTTTGCCAGGAGCGAATCTGAGCACAGACGGCACGAATTACCCACTCATCGATCGCGCTTATTTGTCCTGTCACTTCGGCTATTTCTATAAACTCTGCCGGCATCAGCAACCCTTTGTGAGGATGCTGCCAACGAATTAAAGCCTCAGCGCCAGTCAACCGACCTGTTTGCAAATCTAACTGGGGCTGATAGTGCAGCACAAACTCATTTTGATCTACAGCCTTATGAAGATCATTGGTCAAAATCAGTTGATCTAGAGACTTCCCTATCGTGACAGAGGAGTAGAGTTTGTAATTATTGCGCCCCTGATGCTTGGCATCATACATGGCTGTGTCCGCCTTTTTTAGCAGGGTCTCAGCATCTTGACCATGACTGGGGGCAAGAGCAATACCAATGCTCGTCGTAATCCGAAAAGCTTGGCGATTGAACACAAATGGCTCACGCAGGTTATTAAGAACCCGTTGAGCCACTTTCGTAACATCTTTGGTGGACTTAATATTTTGGAGCAACAGGGTAAATTCATCCCCACCCCACCGCGCCACAATATCGCCCTCTTTTAGACAGCCCGAAATTCGTTGTGCCACCTGCTGCAATAGCTGATCTCCTACTGGATGGCCCAGCGTGTCATTAATCGCCTTGAAATGGTCGAGATCCACAAAGCAGACCGCTAGCATCCTACTATCTAGTCTTTTATTAATGGGTTTAAGTTGTTCTAATGCCTTGACCAATTTTTCTTCAAACAGCAGTCGGTTGGGCAATCCAGTGAGCCGGTCATGACAAGCTTGATGGCGAATCGTTGCCTCAATCCGCCGCTGCATCACGGTGATGTATAAATGGGTGGCAAGGGTTTGCGACAGTTTGATGTCTTCTGCGTTCCAACCTAAGGCAAACGGGGTATTTACTAAGTCTTGAGAGGATGGATTGGCATCGGCAATAGCCTGTTGGCGGTTTGGAAACCCACCGGTCGCAAACAGGCTCACATCCAGTTCGCGACGAAACAGGCTGAACCACCCAATGGCCTGTTGCTGATATTGCAGGGGCACAATCAGTACAGAATGAATAGCGACCGCTTCGAAAGCCGCTCCTAACGTCCGCAGGTGTGGATCTTGCCTAAAGTCTTGCAGGGTATAGAGATGGTAAGTTGGCTCTTCTTCACTACTCGTTGTCTGAGGCCTTCTATCATTCGCGCTCTGGGCCAAACGAGGCCAAAGATATCGTTCAACCTCCAGGGTTAAGGCGGGTTGCACTCCTGAACGGTAAAGCTGGTCACTCTGATCTTCGGTATCGGCAGAGATATAGAGTTGTCCACCAATGCAACCAAATCCGGTAACGGTAGCATCAATGACTTGCTGCATTACTCGGATGGCATCTCCAGGAGTATGCAACAGGCGGGTGAGGCGATTGATGGTGGCTTCCGCCTGGGCTTGCTGAGACGCTTGTTTTAACAGGGTTGCTTGAGCGATCGCAATGCCGACATGGGTCGAAAGTTCTTTGAGAAAGTCCAGTTCCCAAGATTGCCATTCACGATAGCGATCGCACTGGTGAGCAATTAACAGCCCCCAAAGTTCTTGATTGTGGAGAATTGGGACCACTAGCTTTGACTTCACACCAAGTTGATGGAGGGTTTCTGCCAAACAGGGTGAGATATCGTCTTGCCTAATATCAGCAATGGCACGAACCCGGCCCTGTTGGTAAATGCGGTGACTTTCAACCGGGAAAATCTCCTCTGGTAGCGGTTGATCCATTAACGGGAAACATCCCGGAGCAACGGCTTCATTCGTCACTGAACCGGTACCGTCAGGATTAACGCGATAGGTCAGTACTCGATCAGCCTGCAACAGTTGCCTGACCTCAGCCACCGTCGTGTTCAAAATCTGATTGAGGTCTAATGACTCACGAATGCGGTGCGCTACCGCCGTAATTAAACGCTCCCGCTCAAATTGCTGCCGCAACAAATTCTCAGCCTGTTGGCGTTTCTCCAATTCAGCTTGAGACTGCTGATACAGCTCTGACTGATGAATCGCGATCGCCGTTTGGGTGGTGAGTTGCTTGAGCAAATCAATCTCATCCGCTTGCCATACCCGCGTGCCAGAACATTGTTGCACCACCAGCAAGCCCCAGAGGTTGACCGCATCGACAATGGGCACGACTAAATTAGCCCGCACTTGAAAATCGGCTAGCAAGTCACGGTGGCAGGGGGTCAAATCGGCTGTCTCAATATCTGAGATTGCCTGCACCCGCCCCTGTGCATATAGCTGTAAGTAGTGTCGGGCAAAATGGCCGTCGTGAATCTGGGTGCCCGTAATTGTGCGCCACTGAGCATCCACCGATTCCACTACGACCGAGCCACTATGGTCAGCGTTAAGTTGGTATATTAAAACTCGGTCAGATTCTAATAGATGACGCACTTCGGTGACGGTGGTTTGCAAAATCGCGGTCAGATCTAGCGAACCTTGAACATGAATGCGCTCAGCCATTTGTCTAACCAGGCTTTCTTGAGCGGATTGTCGCCGCAGTTTCGCCTCTAGCTGCTTTTGAGCCGTAACATCGTGACAAATTGCGATGTATTGATAGGGTGTGTTATCACCGTCAAGAAAGGGGACGATAGTAGTATTAGCCCAATACGAGCTACCATCTTGAGCGCGTTTTTGGATTTCTCCTCGCCATACCTGCCCACAATTGAGGGTTTGCCAGATGGCTTGTAAATCGGTCGGAGAATGTTCGTCCTCCTCCAGCAAAAGATGCTTGTTGCCAATCAGTTCTACCGCTGAATATTGAGAGATTTCGCAGAATTTATCATTGGCATAGGTGATTAACCCTTGGGCATCTGCGATCGCCACAATGGAAGACTGATCTAGCGTAAACTCAATATCTGTGCGGTCTTTTAGGGTTTGCTTAAGCACCCGGTGCCCGTATCTTAGCTCCAGTTGTACTACTACCTGATGGCTCAGGATGCGCATCGCTTCAAGTTGATCTGAGTCTAGTTGACGCGGTTGCCGATCGATAACGCACAGCGTCCCTAGCGGATAACCATCGGCAGTAATAAGGGGAAAGCCAGCGTAGAAACGAATGTGGGGCTCTCCGACGACTAGCGGATTCTGCGCGAAGCGGTCGTCGATCAGAGCATTTTCGACGATGAGAGGCTGTGACTGTAAAATCGCGTGGGCGCAAAAAGCCCACTCGCGGGGAGTTTCTGTTGTTGTTAGTCCAACCTTTGCCTTAAACCACTGGCGGTGGTCATCAACCAGACTTATCAGGGCGATCGGGGCCTGGCTGATCTTGGTGGCGAGTTGAACTAAATCATTAAAAGCAGGTTCTGAGGCCGTATCCAGGAGATCATATCGAGCCAACGCGACTAACCGAGCCGCTTCATGATCGCCCTCGATATTTACCATCCTCTCTCCCCCTAAACGTTTTGATGGATGAACCATCGTCGTAGCGTGGTCTAGATACCAGAGTGCCTATGTTTACACTCAAACGTATCAGAGACTACAAGCATCGTAACTTTAGTACGGATGGAGTCTATTACTTTGATGTATAAATTGACATCCTTCAACAGGTTGGCGCAATCTTTCGATAAGGTTTAGTAGTTCAGGGCGGCGATCGTCCTCGACACTTGCTCCGGCCTCACCTCCCAATGCTGCAGTGACGTCAGCAATGCATGGCCGCTAATGTCCTGGATTACTCGCGGCAGTATCGCTATTCTGGTTCATCGCTGCTGCCTTCTATAGGGTAAGAGCCGGTGCCAATATCGGGCAGCATGGCCAGCCGTTTCTACTAGCTGATACCAATTCTCTAGATTTCAGCTACGCATAGGGCATCAATAAGCCAACCCCACTGAGTCAAAGAACGAACCTGAGCGAGCGATAACCGATTCAGTCAATGGCTAATCGTCTGCTGTATTTCACAACAGCGCTATTTCCGATAGCGGTAAGCCAAACTTGCCCGTGAAGCGCAGCAGGCGGAACAGTGACACGACAGCTGATAACGTTTTTTCTAGAAAACGCCTAAGGGCTAGGGGCCGATATCTTCAAAGTGCCAAATTTTGGCGACCAAAACTCCCCTCGGCTCTGGAAAAAAGCTACCTCCTTACACTTGCCACGGCGATTCTCAAGGATTGAGCAGCGCAGCATGACTTTGTCTTGGCCGTCTTTGGCGTAGGCGTAGCGCTCTAGCAGAGCACCACAGACAGGGCAGGGATGATCAGTAAACATCTCTGAACTGAGAGCTTGGCGCTGGGCTTGAGGCAGCTCATAGCATTTGGCCTTGGCATTCCAAAACATGACGGTGCCACCTGAGCCTGAGCATTTGAGAAAGTGCTTAGCTTTCATCTTTTTGGAACGGGAGGGAAGTTTGGTCATCGCCTCGCCGCAGGTGGGGCATTTGGTTTTGGTCGGTTGCCCAGTGGCAGGCTTGGCCCTGGTAACTGACGATCGCTCAGAAGGCATCGCTCCTGCTACTGGGGAATGCTCGGCCAAGGTTGGGAGGGAGAAAAGTTGGGCCTTGGCTTGGGCGATCGCCGGAGCAAAATAATCCCGATTCCAGTTGAGCAGATAGGCCTGCCACTCCTGGTCGCCAGTGGCGATCGCATCGAGGGCCGTCTCCATCTGAGCGGTAAACTCTGGCTGAATCAAGTCGGGCAGAAGTTTCTCCAAGGCTCCATCCAGTTCCAATCCCAACGCGGTGGGCTGTAGCTTGCCCTGAAGCAGATCCACATACTCCCGCTCCCGCAGAGTTTTGATGGTGGGGGCGTAGGTGCTGGGGCGGCCAATCCCTTTTTGCTCCATCAGCTTCACTAGCTTCGGCTCGCTGTAGCGGGGCGGCGGCTGAGTCTGCTTGGCATCGGCCTGGGCCTGCTTGAGTTGGAGGGGCTGCCCCTGAGTCAGGGCAGGCAACACTGAATCGGCGCTGAGGTTGTTCCAATAGCGGGTGTAGCCGGCAAATTCTAGCACCTGGCCTCGGGCTTCCCAGTAGGCGTCGCCGGATTGGGTAACAATGCGGGTTTTGCGCAGGCGCGCCGGAGCACATTGCGAGGCCACCGCCCGATTCCAAATCAGCTCGTAGAGGTGGGCCTGCTCGGCAGAGAGTTCTCGCTGGAGGTGCTGGGGCAGGTGATTGACATCGGTGGGGCGAATCGCTTCGTGGGCTTCTTGAGATCCTTTGATGGCCCGATGCTGAGTGGTTTTACGAGGCAAGTTAGTGGGGTCGTGCTGCTCCAGGTACTGGCGCACCGCGTCACAAAAGGAGGCCGAGAGAGCAATCGAATCGGTGCGCATGTAGGTGATGTGGCCCTTTTCGTAGAGGGCTTGGGCTACCTTCATGGTGTGCTCAGGGCTGAAGTGCAGTTTCGAGCCAGCCGCCTGCTGCAATGTGGAGGTGACGAAGGGTGGCGGGGGCGACTGGGTGGTCTGCTTGCCTTCGATTTGCAGCACGTGATGGGGGTGAGATTGGGCGATCGCCACCAGCTGATCAGCCCGCTCTTGAGAGGTCACCCGCTCAGACTCGTTCTCAGCGCCCTTATCCTCCGAATCTTTGGCAGGTGGCCGCTGCGGCTTAGGACTGCTGCGATAGAACGCTTTGAACCCCTCGCCATAGGTCACCCACACACTCCAGTAGTCTTGGGGGACAAAGGCTTGAATGGCTCTCTCCCTGACGCAGAGCAAATGCAGAGTGGCGCTCTGCACCCGACCCATAGATTTTGCGCCGTTATTGAGGGGCCAAACCACGTGGCGACTGCCCCTGTAGCCCACCAGCTTATCGAGGCAGTCGCGGGCGCGTCCGGCGGCGACTAGGCTTTGGTCGAGGGTGCGGGGATGGGCGATCGCCGCTCTCACCGCCTGGGAGGTAATTTCGCTGTAGACCACCCGCCGAGGATTCTTTAGGTTGAGCGCCTGCTGGAGGTGCCAGCCGATGGTTTCGCCTTCGCGATCGGGGTCAGTGGCAATGTAAACGCAATCAGCGGCTTTGACCGCCTGGCGCAGGTCAGCCAGCACCTTTTGGGCTCGGGCATCGCGAGGTTGGTAGCGGCAGTCGATGCCGCCCGGCCCCAGGTCAAAGCCGAGGGCATCTTCGCCGTCATTGGCAAGTTCGCGCACATGGCCCATGCTGGCCTTGATCACCCAGCCCGAACCCAGGATTTGCCCTAGCTTCTTTACCTTGCCAGGGCTTTCAATCAGCAGCAAATTGGCCATGGTTGCCTCAATTGACCATCGGGGGTGTGAATGCACTAACTCAATAGTACACTTGAACTCAGAAATTGCAGCGCCTCGACTCCAGCCACCCTAGTATCGTAAGGCACGAAGATGTAGAGCTTTGCTGGGGCGAAGCAGGCAGAATAGCCAGCTCTGCTGGCGTCAGAATGAGTT
The DNA here is from genome assembly GCF_014695775.1 of Leptolyngbya sp. FACHB-60. Classification (GTDB taxonomy): domain Bacteria; phylum Cyanobacteriota; class Cyanobacteriia; order Phormidesmidales; family Phormidesmidaceae; genus Nodosilinea. Next base: position 61,352 of record NZ_JACJOX010000018.1, read on the forward strand.
GCTCAATCAGTTCTTCCGGTTCCCACTGTCGCTTCATCGCTCTTCCCACCGCCTAGCTTGCGCCAAACATATCAGCGAGAAACTTGGGTCAAACTAATACAAGTAAACTAAATAGTTCCAAATCGCAGTTTCGCTATTTTGAGGCCATATACGTTCGCTTTTCTATTTTTGTTCTTTAGTTGTGTCCGCGGTTTCCACCCCCGGGGCCTCTCCTTTAAGCCTTGGGAGAGCCGAGCGGCCCCAGCAGCAAAAACGGCCAGGGCAGCTCTAGATCGGGCACCAGCCCAGCGTAGGGCCGCAGCCCCGGCACTGCGTAGGGCAGCACAAACCGCAGCGACCTGAGCGATGCTGGTCGTTTACCCTCGGCATCGACTGTGCCATATTCTCTAGCTAGTTCGGCAACAATCTGCACCTGCCCGGTGCGGCGCAGCAGGTGGCGATCGGCGGCCAGCGCTGCAATCACCCGGCCGGTGAGCAGCGGCGTTTCCCAGTTGTAGTGGTCAGAGCCATCCTCCCCAGCACTAGACGGTTGACTGTCCCCTAGCCCCATCTCAGCGGCAAATTGGGTCATCAGCTCAGTGCCGACAATGCCTGGCCAAATCGAGAGCGAGGTTACCTGGTGGGGTTTGAGTTCTACCGCCATGTCTGCGGCCAGGCGATCGCAGGCTGCCTTACCTACGCCGTAGGGCACCCCAAAAATATAGGACAACCCACCCCACGACGACAGGGTACAGATTAGCCCCCGCCGCTGCGGCACCATCAAGCGAGCAGCATAAACGCTGGCCAGGTAGTGGCTCCGCAGCCCCACAGCGTTGCACGCATCCCAAAACTTGGCAGGTTCGGCCTCCCAAAAGGGCTTGCCGTAGGCTGCCTTGAGCGCCGACACCCCGGCGTAGGCGTTGTTTACCAGCAGATCGAGGCGGCCGTTTTGGTCGGTTTGAATGCGATCGAAGAGGGCCTTGACCTGGTCATCGTCGCTGTGGTCTACCTGTACCGGAATCGCCGTTCCGCCTGCCTGGTTCACTGCCACAGCGGTTTCTTCCAGCGATCCTATCGAGTCGGCCGAGGCGGTGAGGGTGCGCCCAGTGATGTAAACCACTGCCCCTGCCTCACCCAAGCCAGTAGCAATGCCCTTTCCCAACCCCCTGGTGGCCCCGGTCACCACCGCAACCTGTCCGTCCAGCCGTGCCATAGTTATCTCCTAGTTAAACCAGCGCAGCCTTTGACGAGCAATAGACTACCTGAATTGAACCTCACACCAAACGTAGCTGTGAGTCAGCGATCGGTGCTAACAGCTTTGTTCTAACAGCTCTGATGCCGTTAGGTAAGCCTCCTGAAAAAGCTCAGCAGCGCCACAGTTACTTATTTAGACAGAAGCCTTGGTCTTTCTAATTGGATAGCCTAAGGCCATAAACAGCGTCGGCTTAAAACGTCGGCTCTCTCTACCCAACCGTGAAACTATGTTTGTTAAAGACACCCAAGATCAAACGCTCATTAAAGTACTGGATGTCACTGATTTAATTAATCCGCAGAACAACCAAATCCAGGGGCAACAGCAGGCTGGTGAAGAAGAACAGCCACCCCAATCCTACGAAAAATCGCGCCTTCAGTTTCCCTCAGGCGAGGCCCTACCCGAGTGCTGGACTAACCCAGACTACAAACTGCAGCATAGCCCAACCCCTCAGTAAGGATTGGCCCCCTTGCTTAGTGTAGGGCACGGGTATTTCCTGATAGCCCTCCCTCTACCCCCACGACAGTCGCCCTTAACCTGCCCGTAGAAAGTTTTATTCCCTGACCTATGCACCGTCTTGAGCACAGCAAAATTACCCTCCGGGGCATTTTGGCCGTCTGTATGGTAGTGGCAGGGATCTTGCATTTCGCCCTGCCAGACCCGTTTATTCGCATTGTGCCGGGCTTTTTGCCTGCCCCGGCTGCCCTGGTCTACATCAGTGGTGTGATTGAAATCATGTTGGGCATTGGCCTTTTGGTGCCCGCTCTACGCCAAGTTTCGGCGTGGGGGCTGGTCGTATTGTTTATTGCGGTGTTTCCGGCCAATCTCAATATGGCCATCAATCACATTCAAATCGACGGCATTCCCAACACCTGGTGGTTTCAGGCAATTCGCCTGCCGTTTCAGCTCGTGTTGATTGCCTGGGCCTATTGGTATACCCGCCCAGAGCTGCCGCAAACTTCCCAATAGTCAGGCACTGCGGTTATCTACTGCGATCGCTTGCAACGTTAGAACCAAAGGTGCTGAATATTGCCTTAACGCAAGATTGTCATAGGGAGTCCTGCCCTACAAAGCCTCTGCTAAAAGCTTTTTAAGGGACAGGGTTGAGGCTTAATTCTCATCCTCCAGTCGCCTTGTTTCCGCCCCTAGGAACGAGCTGTGAGGAGACAAAATCCATCTCAGGGGCGATAGGAGTGGTTCTACAGCGCTGATAATCTTGAGCAACTAATTTAGTGTAGAGCACTATTCTTGTAAATTCAGACTTGTACTGTTTGGATTGTGATGGTGTTAAAACAGAGGAGTGACGCCGGTTGGCTGCGATCGCACCTCAGCTGAAACTTTCACTACCTAAATTTGCCCTAGACGCAGTGCCAAACTTTGCGCGGCCAGCAGCGACGGCATCTTCAACGTCCGAATTATGTTTGGGGTCATTATGCAAACTCGTCGAAGGCAACCTTCTAATGACTGGACTAAAGGCTCAAAGGGCATAGTCAGTTTTTTTGTGCTCTTTTTAGCTTTGGGCTTTTTGATTTATCAGCTCTTTTCCAGCGTGCTGTTTGCCATGAGCTACTCCTCTGGTGCTGGAGCCCGTAGCCTTGCAGCAGCGTTATTTCCGCTAACGGTTTTAATTTATTTAGGCTTTATTGCACGAATACAAATTCCTACTCGGGAGAGCCGCGCTCCTATTATTAACAGCTTTATCGTTTTCCTGTTGTGGACGATGCTGGTGCTGGGTGTTGATATTACCAACGAAACCGCTTACTTTCCAATTGAAGAATTGCTTTACTCTTCGACTCTGGCCGCCATGCTCTGGCGCTATAAATATCGGGGCCAGTTTAAAGCTTTGATCGCCTGCTGCTATGGCGTGTTAGCTGGAACAATGGCGGCGGTGATTGTGTTTGGTATCAATCCTGCCGCTATGTAGGGTCTTAAAGGGCATTTGAAAAGCGATTGTTGTAGTTTTAGTCCTCTGCTGATTTCCCCTTCTTTCTTGAAAAGTGAAGCTCCCCTAAATCCTCTTTTTAGGAAAGTTTAGGGGAGCTTCACTTTTGTTACCAGCAACAGGACTGTTCAAACGTCCTTTTAGAACTGACGGCGGGAGAAAATCAGGATCGACACTGCTAGCAGTAGCGCTGTGTAAAGCAGGCCATAGAGGGCATGGCCAAAAAGCTCTGGCGCGGTGGGCAGCAGTTCCATGCCGTAGGCGGCGGCGTTGCGGAGGTTGAGGCGTTCTAGGTCAGGCAGTATCAGGTATAAGACATTGGTGAGCTGCTGCACCGCTGGGGTTTCGCTGAGTTTGCCAAAGGCTACCAGGTCCTGGCTTAGGTGACCCATCAGATACACCGCAAAGGTGAGCAGTGTGGCCAATAGCGAACTGGTAAACACGCCAAATACGATGGCTACGGCTACCAGTAGCGCCGCCTCTAAGGTGGTAAAGAGCAGCGCTAGCACCAGGCTGCCCAGAGAGAAAGGCACGCCGCTGGTGGCCAGCACTAGCACAAAAATGGCCCCTAGGGCGGCGATTAGCACCGCTAGCACCGCCGTCAGGCCCAGATGCTTGCCCACAATGAACTCGGCTCGACTGACGGGCTTAGCAATCAGCACCAGTACCGTGCGCTTCTCGATTTCTTTGTTGATGAGGCCGGTGCCGACAAAGACAGCCACCACCACGCTCAGCAGATGAATGCCCGCCAGACCCAGGTCCGTCAAGATCTTGTTTTCGGCCCCGGCGGAAATGTCGGGCAGCAGCACTCGCGCGATCACCAGCAGCAGGGCGAACAGGGCCACCAGGTACAGAATGCGATCGCGAATTACCTCTAAAAACACCGTGCGGGCGATTACCCCCAACCTCGATAGCACCATTGGCTTAACCACTTCTGTACCTCTCAAGATTAGCCTTGCTGTTGTGCGCCCCTAGGATGCCCAGCCTGGCGCGGCGTTTGCAGGTCGCAGGTGAGGCTAGACCACTGGGTGGTGGTATAACCGGGGGCGGCGTTTTCGGGGTCTACCAGACCGCCTCGGTTGACGGGCATCAAGACGCAGGTTTTTTCTAAGTAATAGCCGTTTTGGTTGGCGGCTGGCCCCGACCAAATTGCCCATAACTTAAGGGTGTAGCCATCGCCGTTAGACAGGGGCTGAAAGTCGAGCCGCCACAGCGAATTTTCTAAGGATGTGCTGCGACCCATCTGCGATTGCACCCGTCGCTGGAGCGCCTGACGCTGACCTTCAAGGTTGAGCAGCCACCGCTCTACCGAGGGCCAGGGCTTGTTGTCGATCTGCTCTCGCAGCGTTTCTTCGGCAATGGTGAGGTGGGTGACCCCGGCGGGCAGCGCCACCTCCTGGCCTGGAAAACGGTAGACAAAGGCGCTGTGGTCAACGCTGTCGGCTACTAGGCTAGGGTAGTCGCGTACCCAAGATTGAATGCGAAAGTAAAACTGAAACCAGCTGCTGAACAGCAGGCTGAGGCAAAACAGCAACGCCAGCTGCTGGCGCACCATCGGCGGCGGCTTTTTCAGGTCAAAATCCCAGCTCACCAGGCTGGGCACCGCAATCACCGCAAAGGACACCAGGGGCCAGGATACCAGGGCGGGCTGGAGCCACCGCCCGCCCCACGACCCAAACAAAAAGAGGCATAGAATGGCCCCCGACACCCAGGGGGCAACGGGAATGCCAAAAAAACGGACTTTGTTGGCCTCTAGCGCCCAACCCACCCCCAGGGCCAGGCAGATCCAGCTGATGGTGGCCAGCAGCCCTACGGTAAAGGCTGTGGCGGCCAAGAGGCGCGCCAGCAGCGACACGAGCCACGAAAACAGGCTCATGTAGATGACAGTTTGCCAGGAAAAGTAGCGCGGCGGCAGCACCGCTTGCCACAGTTCAACTAGGGTTTGACGCAAAAAGCCGAATAAGCCTACCATCCCAGCACCCCGCTTTGGTTGATCAGCAGTAGCAGCACCAAGATGGCGGTAAAGCTAGCGGCGTTGGCCTGGAGCATGGCCAATGCCCGAGGCGAGGTGCCACCCTGTCGTCCTTCAATCTGGGCTCGCCGGGCCCGCTCGTAACGCTGGCGGCGATCGCCTTCGATTGCCTCTGGGGTGTTCTCTACGGGCTTTTGACCGAGCAGTTGCAGCAGCCAGAGCAGCCCCTGGAGCTTAATCCAGTAGGTGACAAAGAAGGCGGCGATCGCCACCACCACCACTACCACCGGCAGGGCATCGTACCAATTATTGGTGTAAAACCGATTGAACAGCACGTAGCTAATCACCTGACTGCGCAGTGCCAGGGGCAGCACCGCCTCGATGGCCAAAAACGCGACCCAGCCCAGACTGGTGGCCAGCAGGTTGAGGGTGGCGGCATACTGCATACTGGTGCGGTAGCCCAGGCGCAGCTGCTGGCGCAGCACCATGGCTTCTAGCACAATGGCCACCATGAGCAGCATGCTCTGCACGGCGATCGCCCGCAGCGGCAAAATGCCAAGTTCTGATAGCAAGTCGTTGATGGGCATGGGGGGCTGAGGGTGGGTCGCAAATCTCGACCCCTGATGGGGGGGTCCCGGTGCACTCTCAAGGGTATAACCTCGGCCCGGCTTTCGCTAAGATCTTAGATCGGGCCGCTCAAGAATACGCACACCTAGTACGCAATCCGCAACATCTATGGTTAGAACCGGCATTGGCATCCGCACCGCCCAACAGGGCAACGAGCGGCTCACGGGGCAAATTCACGTCTACGACGGCGAGGGCAAGGGCAAGTCTCAAGTCGCCCTGGGGGTGGTGCTGCGCTCTATTGGCCTGGGCATTCAACATTTTTTAGAGAGCCGGGTGCTGCTGCTGCGGTTTCTCAAGGGGCCGGGCCGCACCTACGACGAAGATGCCGCCATTGAAGCGCTCCAGCGAGGCTTTCCCCACCTAATCGACCAGGTGCGCACCGGGCGGGCCGAGTTTTTTGGCCCCGAGGAGATCACCAAATTCGATAAGCAGGAGGCCCAGCGGGGCTGGGATGTGGCAAAGGGAGCGATCGCATCGGGTCTCTACTCGGTCGTGGTGCTCGACGAAATCAACCCAGTGCTCGACCTGGGGCTGCTCAATGTGGATGAGGTGGCTAAAACCCTGCTCAACAAGCCCGACCATTTAGAGATTATTGCCACCGGGCGCGGTGCTCCCCAGCCGCTGCTCGACGTAGCTAACCTGCACTCAGAAATGAAGCCTCAGCCTCGACCCGAGGGCATTGAGGGCATTGAGGGCATTGAGATTTACACCGGCTCGGGTAAGGGTAAATCGACTAGCGCCCTGGGCAAAGCCCTCCAGGCAATTGGGCGAGGCATTAGCCAAGACCTTTCCCACCGGGTGCTGATTATTCAGTGGCTGAAGGGGGGCAATGGCTATACCGAAGACGCGGCGATCGCGGCCCTCCGCAAGATTTACCCCAACCTGGTTGACCACCAGCGCTGCGGCCGCGATGCCATTGTCTGGCGGGGGCAGCAGCAGGAAATTGACTATGTGGAGGCAGAGCGGGGGTGGGAGATTGCTCGGACGGCGATCGCATCAGGTCTTTACAAAACCATCATTCTCGACGAGCTAAACCCCACTGTCGATCTAGAACTGTTGCCCGAGGAGCCAATTCTCCAGGCGCTGCTGCGCAAACCTCGCGGCACTGAGGTCATTATCACCGGGCGTTGCAAAAATCGCCCCGCCTATTTTGAGCTAGCTAGTACCCATTCAGAGGTGTTTAACCACAAGCACTACGCCGAAAAAGGCATCGACCTCAAGCGTGGCGTCGATTTTTAGAGTTAGTTGTTTCCGTCAACGCTCAAGCAAGAAACAGAACAGAAATTTATAGTTTCAGACGTAAGATACTGGCCGAAGTGGCTGCTTCGGTCAGATCTTTTCAGCCTAAGGTCATGACTACACCGCAGCTCTACAATCTTGATGTGGATCTAAAGCATTGCAGTAGTTTCTACTCTATTCCCGCGTTGGGATAATTGGTCGTTCCTACTCAACCCAGCTGCGGTTACGATGGGCGGCTAAACGCTCCTCGTAAGAGCGAAGCAGACCATGATTGTCTTCATCACTTAACCCATAGAAGCCCGTCTCTTGGTCGTAGATATTGGCATCATGCCGAGGACTGCTGGGCTGGGTTTCTGTGGTCGTACGAGCAGGAGCCGCGATCGGCCCCATGCGCCGTAGGTCTCCGGCTACGACATCGTCATGGGTAGCTGTGGCGCTAGCCATATTACCCAGAGGCGGCATCTGGCGCAAATCGCCCGCCCGAGAATCGTTTTGTGCCCCAGCGGAAATGTAGTTATGGCCTAGAAACTGACGGCTAGAACGTCCCTGAGCGATGGGTTGATAGATACCTCTGACGCGTTCTTCGTAGTACTCATCTACTACCATGCCGCTGTCATATTCGGGCAAATGTTCTACTTGGGATTTGGTTAGGCCATCGACATAAACGCGGGTATTATCGTAGTTAAACCGGGCTAAACCAATGGGCAATAATACCGTTTTCCCAAAGATTCAGGGGCCGGTATCAATCACTAAGTAGCGAAAATGGCCTACATCATCTACTAACAGATCCTTGGCAGACCCTACCTTATTCTCACCTTGAGCATAGACAGAATAGGAGGTTATTTTATCCATCTGCCCGTCAGCCAGAGTCTCACGGTAGTTAGGATAATAGTCTTTGAGTCGATGCAAAGGCATAATTAAGCCTCCTTTGATTTGTCTTGCCTAAACGCTAGTGAAAATATATGGCTTTCCCATCGTTCAACAGAGAGATGGGCCTGCCCCCTGGAGGCATACATTTATGGAACGAGTAGATATCGGCCATGATGCAGACTGAACCAACAATTTCAACAGATGTGGTGCTGGTGGGTGGGGGTCACACCCATGCCCTGGTGCTGAGGCAGTGGGGCATGGCCCCTATGCCTGGGGTGCGGCTGACGTTGCTGAGCGACCTGGTCGATACGCCCTACTCGGGCATGCTGCCCAGCTATGTGGCCGGGCGCTATAGCTTTGATGAGGCTCACATCGACTTGCGACCGCTGACGCGCTTTGCCCAGTGCCGCCTGGTGGTCGATCGCGCCGTGGGGCTCGATTTGGCCCAGCAGCGAGTGCTGTGCGCCAACCACCCTGCTCTGGCCTACGACGTGCTGTCTATCGACACGGGCAGCACTCCAGCGACGCTATCGGTGCCGGGGGCGGCGGAGTATGCGATCGCGGCCAAGCCAGTGCCCACTCTGCTGCACCAGTGGCAACAGTTGGTTGAAAATGTTGCAGCGAATCCCCAAAAACCCCTCACCCTAACGGTGGTCGGTGGCGGTGTGGGCGGCGTGGAGTTAGCGATCGGCATACACGAACGGCTGGTGGGGCTGCTAGAGGATCTGGGTCAGCCGGGGGCCAACCTGACGCTACACCTGTTTCACCGGGGCAAAGAGCTGGCCCCCGAGCGCAATCGGTGGACGCGCCGCCGGTTGGAGCGGGTGCTGCGCGATCGCGGCATTCACCTCCACCGCGACGAAGCGGTCAAAGAGATTGGCCTGGATGACGGCAGCGGTCAGCGGGTGGTGAGGGGCTCGTCGGGGCTGACGGTGGAGTGCGATCGCGTCTTCTGGGTCACTAGCGCTGCTGCCCCCGGCTGGCTGCAAGACTCTGGCCTATCCCTTACCGACCAGGGTTTTATTCAGGTAGGTGACACCTTGCAAACTCTCTCCCACCCCAACGTATTTGCCGCCGGGGATGTGGCGACGATGATGCATCACCCTCGCCCCAAGGCTGGGGTATTTGCCGTGCGCCAGGGGGCGCCCCTGACCGACAACCTGCGCCGCTTTGTGCAGGGCGAGCCGCTCAAACCCTTTCGCCCCCAGCGTCAGTTTCTCAGCCTGATCGAAACCGGCAACGGCAACGCTATTGCCGACCGGGGTCCTTTCTCAATCGAGTCGCCTCTGGCCCATCGATGGAAAGACCACATCGATCGCCGCTTCATGGCCCGCTTCCGCGACCTACCGATTGGGAGAATGACTCAGTCTGCGGCTAAAACACCTGCCGCTGTTCCTCCATCGCCCCCCTGTGCGGGCTGTGGCTCTAAGGTGGGCAGCACCGCCCTGGCTGAAGCCCTCTACCGAGTGCGCCAAGACTTTTCTGAAGTCGCCAGCGAGGCCGTCTTGATTGGCCTAGATGCCCCCGATGATGCGGCCGTAGTCACCGTGCCGCCGGGGAAGGTCATGGTGCAGACCGTAGACTACTTCACCGCGCTGTTAGACGACCCGTTTATTTTTGCCCAGATCTGCCTTAAGCACTGCCTTGGGGATCTCTACGCCATGGGTGCCCAGCCCCACACAGTGCTAGCTCTGGTGCAGGTGCCCTATGCCACTCCGGCCAAGCAGGCTGAAATGCTCTATCAAATCTTGGCCGGTACCTTTAAGGGCCTACTGGCCGCCAACGCTCTGCTGGTGGGTGGCCACACCGTTGTTGGCCCCCAACTGGCCCTCGGCTTTGCCTGCAACGGCGTTGCTAACCCCAATGCCCTACTACGCAAAGGGGGAATGCAGCCCGGTGATGCCCTGATTCTCACTCAGCCTCTGGGAACGGGGACGCTGTTTGCTGCCGATATGCAGGGCAAGGCCAAGGGGAGGTGGATTGAGGATGCGATCGCTCACCTGCTCACCCCCAACCAAGCCGCCGCAGAAATCTTTTGCGCCCACAGGGCCACCGCCTGCACCGACGTTACCGGCTTTGGCCTCGCCGGGCATCTGCTCGAAATGGTGCGGGCCGCCAACGTCACCGCCACCCTTGCTATGGATGCCCTACCGGTGCTAACCGGCGCTGCTGATACCCTAAGCGCAGGCTTCCTCAGCACCCTTCACCCCCAAAACCTCCAGGCCGCAGCATTGATTGATTCCGCTGGGGTAGACCATCCCCTCTATCCGCTGCTGTTTGACCCTCAAACCGCTGGTGGGCTGCTAGCTGCCGTACCGGCCGCCACTGCCCAGCGCTGCCTAAATGCTCTCCACAGCCGAGGCTACAGCGCTGCCGTTCAAATTGGTGAAGTTGGGTCTGCCTTTAATGGGGACTGGGCAATTCACACGGTCGCCGCCTTGTAGGCTGCCCAACCGCCGTGGGCCGAGATATCGGGCCAGCCGTGCTCGTCAATCAAGTCTTTGGGGTAGAGAAATGCGATCGCCGTGCCCCCATTCGCCAGCTGCACCTCGTGGGGATACATGTGCGGCGGCTCGTTATCTTTCAGATAGGCATACTGCTCTGGGGTCATCGCGTACAGCTCACCGGGAATCGAAATCCCCCCCGTCTCAACCTCGTAAATACCTGGGTGCCAGCCATCCTTTACCGCATGCAATCGATAGATAGGGGCCGTTGCCGTCGCTCCGATAAAATCTGCATCCTGGAGGTTTTGGTTATCAGGCTGGCCGCGCAGGGCCGAACCACAAATAAAGACTGTAATGTTTTCGGTAGTATCAGTCATGGCAAGCGTTCCAGTGCCGGAGATAGCGTGACAAGGTTCTCAAGTTATCACCTTAAAGGATCACGCCGCCCCGAAACAGTTTTTTGTATACAGTCCACCAGTGGCCGACTAAACCAGTCGGCCACTGGGCTCTAGCAGTGCCAGCGTAAAGGTTGGTGGCTCAATCACTAAAAGGGTTTCATCGCCGCGACGGGCCAGTTTAGCGGCAATATCGAGCACCTTCGCCGCATCGGTATCTTGCTTGAAGAAACTGTAGTAGCGATCGTTGTGAGTGAGCGCCATCAATGGTTTCGTCACATCGGGCACCTGTAGCCGACAGGTCTGATAGGTGGTTTCGTCAGTCACCACCAGGCAGGCCTGGGGGCCAAACACGGGGCGAATTGTGTAGCTAGGCTTCCTGGCCGGGGCGGCGTAGACAGCCTGAGGCTCGTGGGCCCACACGGCATAGCCCTGCGGAGTTTGAGTAATTGCTGATGTGTGGTCTCGCTTCCCTAGGCGGGCCACCACATTTAACGCCTTGCGAGCCTCAGGCACAATCTTGAGAAAGCTGTAGAACTGGTTGTCGACGTAGATCGCCGACAGCCGATGGTCGACATCAGGCACCCGAACATGGCAGGGGGTGTACAGGTCGCGGTCAAACAGCAGCTTACAGGCCATGGCCCGGGCGGGAGCTAGAGAAACCTGATCGAGGCGAGGGGAAACGCTCATAGGGCAGTAGAAGTTGCAGTGGGTGGGGCCGTTACTGAAGATTGATCCCAGTAACACAGTAGGTTACTCAACAGCATGGGGGATGGTCAGTATTTTCCCAATGTTGAAATAACGGAGGTTTTGCTGATCTAGAAGAGCATTGGCAAGGGAAAATACGGAGGCTTTTTACAATTTGCAACAAACTGCAACACAAATCGGCGGCGAGGGCAGGAGCGCGATCGCGTACCAGGGCGGCCTACTTCACCATTGGTAAGTCATGCCGGGCTAGGGTTTGGCAATTCCTGATATGGTGAAAGACTGAACCATTGCCCCTTCTGAGTACGTTGACCACGCCATGATGGCCACAGTAGATTCCCCAATTCCGGTTGTATTTCCCTTGGCGGCAGTGGTCGAGCAGGGGGCGATCAAAATGGCCTTACTGCTGGCGGCGGTAGACCCCAATCTGGGCGGGGTCGTGATTGCCGGGCGGCGCGGCACCGCAAAATCTGTCATGGCGCGGGCGCTACACCAGCTGTTGCCCCCCATTGAAGTGGTCGAGGGTTCCTGCTGCAACGCCGACCCAGTTGCCCCCCAGCTGTGGGATGACCAAACCCGCGATCGCTTTGGCGACTCCAATAATTACCCCGACCTGCCCACCCGCGTGGTGCCCGCCCCTTTTGTGCAAATTCCCCTGGGGGTGACCGAAGATCGGCTGCTGGGCTCAGTGGATGTGGCCCGCTCCATCCAGGCGGGGGAAAGCGTGTTTCAGCCGGGGCTGCTGGCTGCCTCTAACCGGGGCGTGCTGTATGTCGATGACATCAACCTGCTCGACGACCAGGTGGCCAACCTGCTGCTGGCCGCCCTCACCGCCCGCCGCAACCAGATCGAGCGCGAGGGCCTGAGCTTTCAGCATCCCTGTGAGCCTTTGCTGATCGCCACCTATAACCCGGAGGCCGGCCCCCTGCGACAGCACCTGCTCGATCGCATTGCGATCGCCCTATCAGCAGACAGCGCCCTGGCCCTCGAAGACCGGGTTGCCGCCGTAGAGCAGTCCACCCAGTTCGCCAACGATCCCCAAGCGGTGATTGCCGCCTACGCCGATGAGATCGACGCCCTTAGAACCCAAATTATTTTGGCCCGCGAGTGGCTCAAAGAGGTCACCATCAGCCGGGAGCAGATTCAGTACCTGGTGACCGAGGCCCTGAGGGGCGGCATTCAGGGCCACCGGGCCGAGCTGTTTGCGGTGCGGGTGGCCAAGGCCCACGCCGCCCTAGAGGGGCGCGCCGAGGTCAACGCCGACGACCTGCGGGTGGCGGTAGAGCTGGTGATTGTGCCCCGTTCCCTGCTGCCCCAAGACATGCCCGAAGAGCCGCCGCCACCACCGCCACCCTCCAATCAGGATCAAGACGAGCCCCAAGACAACACGGAAGATCAAGACAAGGACGACGAAGAGGAGGACGATACCCCCGACGAAGACGACAGCCCCCCCAGCATTCCGGAGGAGTTTGTCTTCGACCCCGAGGGCGTGATCATTGACCCCTCAATGCTGCTGTTCGCCCAGACCATGGGCCGCCAGGGCAAGTCGGGCAATGCCAACCTGATTTTTTCTGAAGAACGGGGCCGCTATATCAAACCCTTCTTGCCCCAGGGGCCAGTGCGCCGCATTGCGGTAGATGCCACCCTGCGGGCCGCCGCCCCCTACCAAAAGGCCCGTCGCGAGCGCGAGCCCGGTCGCCGAGTCATTGTTGAACAGGGGGATATTCGCGCCAAGCGATTGGCCCGCAAGGCAGGCTCGCTGATTATTTTTGTGGTCGATGCCTCGGGCTCCATGGCGCTGAACCGCATGCAAAGTGCTAAGGGGGCGGTGCTAGAGCTGCTCACCGAAGCCTATCAAAACCGCGACCAGGTGGCGCTGATTCCCTTTCGGGGCGAGCAGGCAGAGGTGCTGCTGCCGCCCACCCGCTCGATCGCCATGGCGCGGCGACGGCTAGAGCGCATGCCCTGCGGCGGTGGCTCGCCGTTAGCCCATGGCCTTACCCAGGCGGTGCGGGTAGGCATCAATGCTCAGCAGTCTGGGGATGTGGGCAGCGTGGTGATTGTGGCCATTACCGATGGTCGAGGCAACGTGCCCCTGTCGCGCTCCTTAGGCGACCTGCCCGACCCGGATGCCCCTAAGCCCGACATCAAGCAGGAGCTGCTGGAGATTGCTGGGCGCATTCGCGGCGTGGGCTATCAACTGCTAATTATTGACACCGAACGTAAGTTTGTCTCGACTGGGTTCGGTAAAGAGTTGGCTAAGACCGCTGGAGGCCGCTACTATCAACTGCCCAAAGCTACCGATCAGGCCATTGCTTCTATGGCCCGCGGCGCGATCGCTGATATGAAGACTGGGTAAATCGTTCGACTTCCAGCCTCTATTTAGCGCATCTTGGGGTCTAGACGGGCAATATGTAAGGTATGAATCTCTAGAGGCTGATCCCCGCTCTAGAGGCAGCCTATCCCTAACATGCACCATCGCGAGTTGCCATGGAACGTCGAGTATCATCGCTATCCCAGGGACAACGCCTGCTAGCCGCCATCATGATTACTGATGCGGTAGGCTTTAGCACCCGCATGTCAACCGATGAGGAATGCACTCTGCGGTTGATCGATCGCGATCTGACGCTGATTGGCGATATCTGTCGAGAGTTTGGCGGCACCGTGCTCAAGTCGACCGGCGACGGGCTGCTGATTTACTTTCTCAGCGCTGTCGAGGCGGTCTCCTGCGGGCTAGAGATGCAGCGGCGGCTGGTCGACTTGGCCGAGGGCCTAGAGCCCAACCAGTATCTCGATCACCGCATTGGCGTGCACCTCGGCGACATTCTGGTCAGTGAGCAGGATGTCATGGGCAATGGGGTCAACATCACCGCCCGCCTGCAAACCTTTTCTAAACCCCGAGGCCTGTGCGTATCGCGCACTATCTACGATGTGGTGAAGGCGCGGCTCAATCTTCATGCGACCTTTTTAGGCCCCCTGCAACTCAAGAATATTGAGGAGGCAGTACCCGCCTACCAGCTGGCGCTCCACGCTGAAGATACCGAGTCTGGCCCTCAGGGCTCTGAAGATCATACCTGCACCCTACCGATGACCTCGGAGGCGCTGCTAGCCAATGCCCTGCGCCACCTGAGCACCCACACCCACAGCCTGCGCATCAAAAAACTGGTGTTTGCCACCTATCAGCAGGCTTGGGAAAATGACCCGGCGGTGCTAGATCAATTTGACCTCCAATCGCTGCTGCTGTCGCTGCGTGATCGCTACCCGATCTTAACTGAGTTTGAAGATCAGCTCCAGCGAGTGGTGGCCGGGCTCAACCGCCAAGATCTCTACAGTGAAATTGCCGAAACCATCGTGAAGCAGCTCCAGCCCTGGTACGGGCAATCGCTGTTTCAACCTGAGGCTACCCCCGAAGCTTTCACTCAGCTCACCGTGCGTTCTCTAGAAGAGCGCTGCCAAGCCATTGCCGACCAGTTTGACCAAAGCCCCGAGGCTGTGCGACTGCGCAAGCTGCTGCATTGTCTCTGTCACGGCGGCTGGGAGAACGACCCCAGCCTTCTCAGCGAGACCTATTTGCCGGGATTAATTCAGCAGACTCTTACCCTGGCACCTAGGCCTCAGGACCTGCGCTATCGGTTGAGCCGCATTGTTAAATATCTCAACCGCCGCCAGCAGTACACCCGCCTGGCCAACCAAATTATGGTAGGGTTCCAACCCCTCTACCAAACCCAACCTGAGGCCCTAGGCGAGGCCACGGCTCTAGCAGAATCGACGGTTTTGGCAGAATCTACCGTTCTGGCTGACCCCTCTGGCCCCTCCAGCCCGATCGCCGAAGTCTACACAACCCTCGCCAGCGGCGGCTATGACCAGCCAGCGGATTTGACCACCCTTCACGGCACCCTCTCTACCCCTATAAATAGCGGGTCTGAGCTGGGCGGGCCGAGGCGCGATCGCTCATCCCTATTTGACCTGCGGGGCGATATTATTCAGTACGCTAATCCGTTGCGGGCCAAGATTTTGCTGTACTCCTGTCTCCACGGCCCCTTTGGCTATACAACCCAAGACTGGTCGAGTCTCAGCCGTCGCACCCTCGACGACTTATTGCAGCAAACCTTCGAATACTGTCCCACCTACTCCGATTTAGACAGTAAGCTATCCATTATTGCTCACTGTCTTGGCCAGGTCGGCGACGGGGGGCAGGTGGCCAATGCCATTACTCAGGCGATGCGCGCCTACTATCCCCAAGACCCCAATGGTCTGTTAGAGCCGACAGAGGCAGGAGCCCAAGGCACAACTACCCATCTTGAAGTTGTTTCTGAGTCGGCTAACGCTGGCGATCGTCCTGCGGTAGCGGCCCCTGTATCGGCTCGCTTTTCTGCCTAAGCCCCTTGGTCTTCGCTATGAATGCCCGCGAATTGCTCGACGCCTATGCCCGTGGCGATATGGACTTTAAGGGTAAGACGCTGGTGGGCATCGACCTCGCCGGGGCTGATTTGATTGGGGCCGATATGGTACAAGCAGATCTGGAAAATGCCAACCTCATGCTGGCGTTTTTAACGCGGGTGCGCTTTCGCCAAGCCAATTTATCGCGGGCGCGCCTGGGGGGAGCCAACCTCAACCAGGCCGATTTGTCGGCTGCTGTGCTGCGCGATGCCGACCTGCACGGAGCTAGCCTGCAAGGGGCTGACCTGCGCAGCGCGAATATGACCCTGGCCGATCTGCTCGACGCCAATCTCACCGGCGCTGACCTGCGCAACGCTGATCTCAGCGGCGCTAACCTCACCGGAGCCTGCCTGCGTGGCGCCAATCTGCGCCAAGAAAATCGCAAATATGCCACCAATTTGCGGGGGGCCAAGCTGCACCTAGCCGACCTGCGGGGCACCAATCTTTCAGGGGCCGATTTGGCCTATGTTGACCTCAGCGGCGCTAATCTCAGTGAGGCGGTGCTCCGCGATGCCAATCTCAAGGGAGCCAATTTGCAGGGAGCGCTGTTGTGCAATGCCAACCTCAGCGATGTTGACCTTAGCCAGAGCTGTTTAGAATCTGCCGATCTCACCCAGTGCCGCTTTCCCCGTAGCAACCTTAGCCAGGCTAATCTTAACCGCGTCAACGCCAAAGGGGTTGACTTTACTGAGGCTAAAATGGCTCTGGCTCAGATGGATGACTGCAACCTGGCCGATGCTCGCTTTAGTAGGTCTGACCTATCTCGGGTAAGTTTACGCCGTTCTATTCTCACTAAGGCTCTACTAGTTGAGGCTTATTTAGGCCGGGCCGATCTCACCGATGCCGACCTGAGCGAGGCTATTTTAGAGCGCGCCGAAATTAGTAGCACCACCCTAGTCAATGTCACGCTAACGGGGGCTACCATGCCTGATGGCAGTATTCATAAGTGATGGGAGCGGTTCTGTTCCTGACCAGGATTACTGCGCCAGCCGTCCGTCATAATCTGGGTTTCAACCGTCACTGCGATCGCTATGGGGTTGAGTTTTGAGGTTTAATCAATTCAAGTTTCGGCAGCAAGTTCAGCGTTTGATGCAGCGCGGCCACCAGGGCTGGACTAAGGCTCAGTCATTTCTCTGGGATCTCACGCTGGATGCAGCAGCCCGGGCCGAGCGCGCGATCGCCCCAATGCGGCGATCTGTAGCCGCCGATGACCTAACTCGGCTACGGCAGGATCTGCTAGACGAATCGCGGTTGAGCTGGCACTACTTGGTGCTAGTGGTAGGGGCCTGCATTATTGCGACTCTGGGGCTGCTTTCCAACAGTGCGGCTGTAATCATTGGAGCGATGCTAATTGCGCCGCTGATGCTGCCCATTCGTGGCGCTGCCTTTGGCATTCTAGAGGCCGATCGCCCCCTGATTCGGGCTAGCATTTTGGCATTGGCTGTAGGCTCTTTTTTATCGGTGATCATCGCTGCTCTGCTAGGCGCAGTTACCGGCGTGGCTCAGTTTGGCAGCGAGGTAATGGCTCGCACCCAACCCACGCTGCTCGATTTGGGCATTGCGATTACGGCGGGGGCGCTGGCGGGGGTGGCCAAAATTGAACCGAAGGTGGCGGGTACTGTGGCGGGCACGGCGATCGCCGTTGCTCTCATGCCTCCCATCTGCGTTGTTGGTTTATGGCTGGGTAGAGGCAACCTGGAGCTAAGCTTGGGTGCTCTGCTACTCTATCTCACCAACTTGTTTGGCATTACTCTGGCCTGCATGGTGGCTTTTGTAGTGTTTGGCTACTCCATGGCTCGCCGGGCTCGTCGCCCCCTCAGCATTACTCTGTTGTTCACTACGTTGCTGGTGATTCCCCTGGGGGCTACAACCCTGCGGCTGTTCCAGCAAAACCAGCTAGAGGCAAGTGTGGAAAGGGCTCTACTCGATCGCACCCTCACCTTTCAGCGGGTCACCCTAGTGGACATGGACGCCAACTGGTTGACCAAGCCGCCCGAAATATCGCTCACGGTGCGGAGTTCAGAATCGATATCACCTAACCAGGTTGAGCTACTGGAGCAGTTTTTGGCGCGCGAACTGGGCCGCGCCTACAGGCTGACATTTTTGGTGAACCAGCTAGACGTCATCACAAGCGACCCCAATTCAAAGGATGCAGACCCGTAAGCCTCAATAGTCCAGTTCTTCTTCGTACTCGGTGACTTTTTTCCTTTGAGGAATATTGAGGGGCTTGGCCTCGTAGGGTTCGCCCTCGTCTTCCTCCGTCCAGACATCTTCGGTGATGTCTTGGAAGTCAGCATCGTAGGCTTTGTAGCCGCTCTGGTCATCTAGGGTGGCAGCCTGGTAGCGTTCTGTAGGCTGCTGGACCTGGAGGGGAGCTTCAACCCGCTCGGGTTCGCCCCAGTCGTCATCGCTCCAGCGCTCTTCAGTGGTAGCTGGACGGGCTTTGCTAAATTCTGCGGGTACCTGCACTCCAGAGGGCAGCTGGTTGGCGGTCGATACCGGCATAATGTATTCGCTGTCGTCGTTGCGATCCCAGGGGGCGCTGCCAATGCCTAAGCGTTCTAGCAGGCCAACACTGAGCTGCACCATCTTTTCTTCAGCGCCTTCGAAAACAATTAGGCGATCGGGACCGCTGCTGACTACTTCGTCAATGGACAGCTCATAGGTGCTAATCACCTGGTCGGGAATCTGAGGTAGCCCAAAGGAGGCGATCACAATAGTTTCTAGTCGTCCGGTGGTGACGTCGAACTTAAAGCCACGCACTCGGCCCAGGGGCTCCCCAGTTTCGGTAATGACTTCACAGTTGACCAGCGTGCTGTAGGGGGCCACGCTCATTTCGTCGTCTAGAACAGCTTCGTCATCTACCAAGATAACATCACCAATCTGACGAATGTTGGTGAGAGCCATGACCTGCTGGGTGCTTGACACCAGCCCAGACATAATGTTTTCGCGTAGGCCAATGGCCACGACTTCTCGCTGGTCTACATCTACCCAAACCTGGCTGACAATTCCCAACCGCTGGCCAGAGTTGCGGGTGATTACCTGGGTACCCAAGAAGTCGGAGCGAAGACGATATTTGTCTAAGGTCATGTTTAATCCATCTCGTGGACCGAGACAACAGAGCGCTGGTACAAGCCAGGCCGGTGGCAGACCGCGTTACCGGGGTAAAACGATTCCTTAACCTGAATAGCTATCTTAACCAGAATCGTCTAATTTTACAGGAGGGAAGACCGAACTACCAGACTAAAGACTAAGAGTCTAGCGACTCAGTATTTCTGTTACGGAGCATTGTTTAAACTGGCCTGCTCCAAACTTTTCCCCACGATTCAATTTCGATCTGCTGACTGCGGTTAGCCAGGCCTCGATCAGCCAAGCGATCTAGCTGACGGAGTTCATCTGTTCGTTGCCGTAACGTTAGGTGCTCTAGATGGCTCGCCCCCTAGAGCATCTTGGTCAAAACGCCATAATCTATGAGGATAGCGCGGTTGCTATCGCTAGGATGCAGCGAATTTGCGTCAAGCTCAACGGGCTGGGCAAGCATATGTTGGTAGTGTTCTAGACCTGTGTATTGGGACAAAATACGAAGAGTCCCGAACCCGCTCTCCACTCATGGTTCTCGAACCCATTTACTGCCCCACGTGTCACACCCCTGATGTC
>NZ_JACJOX010000019.1 GCF_014695775.1 Leptolyngbya sp. FACHB-60
TACTCATCAACGAAGCCCACGGTACGGACAGCAAGTCGAGGTGTCACCATAGATACAGCCCTCTTCCATACTTTTTAGCTTTAGTTTACTTCGTCAATAGTGACTAAAGAGGGATAACTATTGAAATGCCTCAACTCACCAGCTGGGCCGCCAGCTTCACCTCAAACACCTGCTCAAAGTAGGCCTTTTTATAATCCAGATTCCACAGTTCTGAGGCGCAGTCGTCGTTGGGGTTAGACGCCCTCACCTCTATGGTCAACAGGTTGGTGTCAGCATCAAAGTTGCAGTGAAAGCTCTCAACGGCCCCGATTCCACGGCGATCGAGGGCCACCGCTAGGCGCAGCAGGGCGCTGAGGTGAGTGATCATCTGCCGGTGGTAGCGGGTAGGCAGGTTGCGATAATTGTCGTGCTTCTTTTTGGGGGCGCTCTTGCGGTGGTAACGGGCGATGTTGGCGATCACTTCCAGCTCGGTTTCGGTATAACCTAGCAGCTCGCCGTGGCGAATCAGATAGTAAGAATGCTTGTGGTGCGACGAGTGGCTGACAAAGTGGCCGCAGTTGTGCAGTATGGCGGCGGCCCAGAGCAGTTCTTTTTCTAAATTGCCCCAGGTGTGCAGGCTGCCGCGGGTTTGCTCAAACAAATCCATGGCAAACTCGGCCACCCGCTTTGAGCGGTCCAAATGCACTTTATACTTCTTGGCGGTCTTGAGAATATTGCGCTGCCGCACCGACTTTTGAAACTGCATGCGGTCTTCGATCAGACCGTGGGTGAGCATCCAGTCCACCACCACGCCTTCCCGCAGGGCGCGCTCGCAAATGGTGATGCTGTCGGCCCCCAACAGCTCCATTGTCTCCTGGAGAATCACCGCCCCCGCGACGACAATCTCGGCGCGGCGCGGCGACATCTCGGGCAGGGCCAGCCGTTCAGCGTAGGTGGCCTGGCGCAGGGTTTCAACCAGCCGCGAGATTTCGTCGTAGCTCATCTGAAATCCGTTGAGGGGGTTGGGCACCAAGCCCAGTCGCTCGGCGGCGATGACCGCCGCTAGACACTCAATGGTGCCCGAGGTACCCATCAGCTGCATCGGCTCTCCGTCTTGGAGATGGTGCTTAAGCTTGGTGGTATTGGGTTCTATCATGCCCCGCACGTAGGCTCGCAGGGTGCTAAATTCGGCATCTGAAATGGGGTCAGTGGAAACAAACTGGGCCGTGAGTCGCACCGCGCCCACCTTAGTGCTGCTGAGAAAGCGATGGGGTTCACCGGTGCCCAAAATTAGCTCGGTGGAGCCGCCGCCAATGTCGATGATGGCGTGGGGCTGGCCATCAAACTCTACGCCCGAGAGCACGCCTAGGTAAATGCGCCGCGCTTCTTCGGTGCCCGAAATCAGGTTGATGGCCAGGCCAACTTCTGTGTAAACCCGCTCAATAAAGTCTTGGCCGTTGCTGGCCTCCCGCACGGCGCTGGTGGCTACCGCCACAATATCTTCGGCTTGGAGGCTGGTGGCGATCGCACAGCAGCGTTTTAGCGCCTTAATCGCCCGCTCCATAGCAGCTTCCGACAGCCCACCCGTGGCTGCATTGAAGTCGCCCAGGCGCACGGTCTCTTTTTCGCGGTCAATGATGCTGAAAGCGGGCAGATCGGGCTGAATTTTCACCACCACCATGTGGATCGAGTTGGTGCCCACGTCGATGGCGGCCAAAACGCGATCGCTAGTAATTTCTGGCGGGGCAAAGTCAGAAAAATCGGTAATCGATGCGAACTCGCGGGTAGTCGTGGTGCCTGTCATAGTCGCCCATGCTGCGTTTGTTTCAAATCTTACCTGCCCCGCCGCAACCCATCAGGACGGGGCAGAAACTTTACTCAGACTAAATAGATGAGGTCGGGGAAGTGAGGAAGATGGAAGAGATGGGGAAAGTAGGGAACTAGAGAGATCTGCAGAAATCAGCAAATCCTCACCCCTTACCCCCACTCCCTCACCCTCCCCATCGCTCTCACCCTCCCCACCTTCGTCAACTTCCCGCTAGCGCTGGCGCTAAACTCATGGGAACACAAGGTGAAGAGACCATGACCGTTGACTACGACGCAGTGATTCTCGGCGGCACGGTGCAGGGGCGTGAGGCCGCTGCCCTAGCGGCGCGGGAGGGCGCACGGGTAGCCCTGGTTGAGCCTCCGGGGGCAGTAGAGCAGCAGATTCGCCGGCAGATTGTGCTTACTACCCTAGCTCAAGCTAGAGCCTCTCAGGGCCAAACCTGGGAGTCAGTGAAATCTCAGGTCAGATCGCTAGAGGCGATCGCCTACCCCCACCTAAATCTCGATGGCCTGGCTACCAGCGGTGTGGATGTAGTGCTGGAACCCGGTCAATTTAGCCCTCGGCCGAATTTGGCGGTGACAACGTTGACGCGGCGGCTGCGATCGCGCGGCTACCTCCTCGCCCCTAGTACCGCAGCTACTGTCCCCGATATTCCTGGGCTGGCCGAGACCCCTTACCTCACCGTCGATACACTGCTGGATTCGGCGGCATTGCCTGAGTCGGCGATCGTGCTGGGGCGGAGTGCGGTGGCGATCGCCTTGGCTCAATCCCTGGCCCAGATGAGTATTCCTACTACTTTAGTCACCCGAGGCGATCAGCTACTCCCCATCGAAGACCCAAATATATCTGCCTTTGTGGAAGCACTGCTAGAGGCGGCAGGGGTAACCCTCAAACTCAACACTCGATTAGACGCGATCCATTACAAAGATAGTTTTGAAGTCTCGCTGGCTGATGGCGACTTGCTTAAGGCTCAAACCCTGGTGCTGGCTACCGCTGCCCACTCCATCTTGGGGCCGCTCAACCTCGACAGCATCGGCATTCACCCCCAAATAGTTCATGGCGTTGCCACCGGTCTGCCAGTGAACGATCGCCTCGCCACCCCCCATCCCCGAGTGTTTGCCTGCGGCCCGGCCCTGGGTGGCTACTGGGCCGAATCAACCGATCGCCAGGAGGTGGCGATTGCCCTGCACAATGCTCTTTATCTGCCGCTGCGAAAGGTTTCCTTTCTCAACCGTCCTGCCCTACTCCACACCAGGCCAGAATACGCGCGGATCGGACTCACCGCTGACCAAGCCCGTCGCTGGTACGGCAGCGAAGCGACTGTGGTGCAGGTAGCGTTTGGCCAAATTCTTAAAGCCCATTACGGTAGCGAGACCACGGGCTTTTGCCGGTGGATAGTGCGGGCCGACGGGCAGCTGCTCGGTGCCCAAATTTGTGGCCCTGGAGCCAGCGAACTTATGCACACCATAGCGCTGGCGGTACACCAGGAAATTCCCCTCCAACGCCTTGACCAGGTGCCAACGTTATCCCATAGCCAGGCGGAGATCATTCCCCTGATGGTGAGTGAGTGGCAGCGGCAGCGCTGGCAGCACGGCACCTGGCGGCGCGACTGGGCCGAGAACTGGTTTAACTGGCGGCGAACTCGGCGGCGACTAGGATAAGTCAAACTAATTTGTCGCCTCTCAGATGTACTGAGTTTATAGTTAAGAAAAATTTGCTCTACCCCAGGCTCAGATCATGTTATGCAAAAAAAGATTTTGTTCTTAGCGGCTAACACCGCAAATGACACCCGCCAACGCTTAGACGCAGAACTACGTGATATCGAAGAGGGACTGAGACGCTCACAACATCGCGATCAATTTACCTTGATCCAGAGGCTAGCAGTGCGGCCACGTGACATTCAGAGGGCTATGCTAGAAGAAACACCACAAATCGTACATTTTTCTGGTTACAGAGAAGGGTTAGAAGGTTTAGTGTTTAAGGATGAAAACGGTAAGGCTAGTTTAGTATCTGAAAAAGCTCTAGAGGGGCTGTTCGAACTATTTTCAAACCCAGCAGAATTCACCGATCCAGTAAATTGTGTAGTACTCAATGGTTGCTACTCTCAGATACAGGCAGAAGCCATTGCCAAACATGTTCCCTACGTAGTAGGTATGACCAAAACGTTTGAAGGTCACACTGCTATTGAATTTGCAGTGGGGTTCTATGATGCTTTAGGGGCAGGGCGGTCGGTGGAGTTTGCATATAAAGTAGGCTGCACGGCAGTTCAGCTATCCGGAAATGAGCAAGCTCTCCCAATAATGATTGATAGCACAGCACCTAAAGCTATGCTTCAAAGAAGGCAGCTGGCTAATCGAACAAAAGAGATAGAACAATTCTATCGAATGGTAAACCGAGAGTGTTTTCAACGCATTCTTCTGGTCGAAGCCCCATCGGGCTACGGTAAAACGTCGTTGCTAATGCGTTTTGAAGCTGAATGTCCAAGAACCTTAAAGTCAGCTTGGGTGGACCTGAAAGCTGCAAAAACGGGTGCGCCTTACCTCTTTTCCCGTATTCGAGAAAAGTTAGGAGTTAGACAATTACCTAACTTTGATCAAATGATCGAGGAATTTGTGGATGCAAGATTAGGGATTAAAAATAGAGGCGAAAAGAGTCAAGAGAATCAGATTAAAACAATTTTAAACATCCAAGACGAAGACTCAAGAAGTTTTGTATTGACTGAGCTAGGAAAAGCTTTTTTTACAGATTTATCAAACATGCCTTGCTCGATTTTAATAATCTTAGACACATTTAACGCTGCACCTGAAACCTTAGCCAATTGGATCGCTGGAGGTTTCTTAGCAGAAGTAGCTGACTCTGAAAATGTGCTTGTAATTTTAGCAGGTCAAAAAGTGCCTGAACCTAGCGGTGAGTGGAAACGTTTTCATCAACATTGTAGACTTGATAGCATCTTAGAAGTTGATGCTTGGCAAGACTATGCCCAAGATATAGGATTATCCTTTAATCGGGATGAAATCCGTACAGCAATTCGCATCCTTAAAGGACAACCCTCAGAGATTGTTAAAGCTTTTGATGTGATGGCTAAGGATGTAGAAGCATGAATACTGAACTTCTATATCGGTTAGGCCAAGCTCAGAGTGATGACGAGCGCACTTGGTTGGTAACAGAAAGTCTTCTAGAAACACTTTCACCAGAAATGCAGCTAGCCGTGTGGGCCGCAGCAATACCTCATTGGTTTAATAGCGATATTTTATTAGAATTGCGCCCAGAAATAGCTGGTCAAGCTGAAAATCTTTGCAACCAATTGCAAGGGTTATCTTTTATAGAATTATTTCCAGGGCGAGGTCATAATATTCATGACCTGACACGCGAGGCTATGCTTTCTAAATTATGGAAATCTAATCAAAGTGAATATCTCAAGTTGTCTATAAGGGCCGCGAATTACTTCTCGAAACAAATTGATGAATATTGTAAAATTGAGAGCATATATCATTTGGTTGTATCTGAAAGAGATTCAGCAGATATCATAGTTTGGGACTATACCTCTAACTTGAAAAGCAATTTTCAGTATGCTGAACTTGATGCTCTTTTAGACTTGTTGTTAGAACACGATAATAGCGATCGTTTGTCGTGCTCAGCAAAAGCAGTAACTTACTATCGGAAGGGCGAAACCCTTAATCGAACTTATAGATATGACGCTGCTCTTGAATACTATGTTTCCTCGCTTGATCTCTTCTGCGAAGTAAGGAGCTCTTTTGGAGAGGCAAGTGTCCGAAAATCTATTGGTGATACGCTAATATTCCTAAATCAAACTAAAAATGCGTTAGAGAGCTATGAACAAGCGGCTGTGTTATTTCACCAAACAGGTGACTATTCAAAAGAAGCTGACACCTTCAGCGCCATTGGTGATGTTCTCGCATTACTAGGTAGTAGGAAAGAGGCACTGGAAAGCTATGAGCAAGCAGTTGTATTATTCCAGAGCGTAGATGATCGGTTAGGAGAAGCTAATGCTCTCACTGCAATCGGTGATCTAATGTATTCTCTTGGGCACAAAGATGTTGCATTAGTAAAGTCTCAAGAAGCTATTAGCTTATTTGAAGCAATAGACTCTCGACTTATGGAGGCCAGTACTTTTACAACTATTGGTGATGTACTTCAATTTCTCGATAGAATAGATGAAGCATTAGAAAGTTATGCGCAGGCCATAAAGCTTGCTCAAGCAGTTGGAGATCGTTTAGAAGAAGCTAATATTTTAAAGGCTGTTGGCAATGTATTAGGATTTCTAAATCGAAGACATGAAGCATTAGAAAACTTCATGCATGCAATCAAGATCTTCCGTGAAGTAGGTCATCGCTTAGGTGAGGCTAATACGCTTATCTTGATTGGTGATACATTGCATTTTTTGGACAAACAGCAAGACGCACTAACAAACTATAGGCAGGCAATTGAGATATTTCATGATTTGGGCTACCGAGTAGGGAAAGCTATCGCCCTCGCAGCTGTTGGCGATGTGCTTCAATCTTTTGATTGTGAAGATGAGGCAATAGCGCATTACGAGCAAGCGATCGAAATCTTCAACAATGAAGGTTATACCGGGCAAGAGAGCAAAGCTCTCATGTCTATGGGTGATACATTACGTTCTCTTGGTCGAATAGATGCAGCAGCAGCAAGTTATGCGAAAGCATTTGCAATATCAGCATCAGGTGGCGCGGAGAGACCTCTAGATGACCGACAAGCGGTACAAGATTTTAATCGTGATGTACAATTACTTCTTAAACCTAATAACCCTCATGCGCGATCATTGCTAGCGTTTATTAAGCGCACAATTCATCAGTTTGGGCTACAGGCCTATGTTACCGAAATTGATATCTTTGTTGAGGCTTACCTGCGGGGGATTCGATATACTCAGCAGAGTCCGGAAGGGATCCGACAACCTAAGGCATGGATGCGCCGCACTGCCTATAATATTATTCGTGAATTTAAACGCGACCGTTTACGATACTCAAAGGCTTCCTTCAATGAGACGATGAGTGATGATCATCCAATAAGTGAGGCTCCAGAGATTCCTGCTACAGACGATACTTTGAGTACTGCTATAAATTCGGTACTACAAGCTTTAGATACACTTTCACCAAGTGATCGTGACCTGATTCAGTGGAAAGTTGTTGAAGGATTAACATGGAACGAGGTGCAGGCCCGGCTTGTGGACAAGGGAGAAGACCGCGTTTCTCAAGCTACCCTACGTAAACGTGGTAAGCGCGCCTTAGAGCGTCTTAGAAGAGCTTATCGTAAAGCCTCTAACGGTGAATCAACTTCCCCTAGACTTCCAGAAAATTAAGTCAGCCTAAAAAATTTAAATTACTGTTTTCATTCAAATAACGAGTTTTAGCGAAGGCTTTCGCAGGCAACGCCATCACTATCCCCATCCAGACTGTGAGGGTCACTGGGGGCGGCATTCAAAACAGCCTGAGCCTGTTCCCAGGTGGCGAAGTCGCCACAGTCGCAGTCACGAGAGGCACAGGCAGGCAGGTTGGCTGGGGTCGTTGCCGAAGGCGGGCTAACGGGAGCTGGCACAACAGCCAGGGGTGGAGCGGTTGGGGTTGGGGATGCTCCGCCCCGGCGAAAATCCCAGGGCATGGTGGGGTTGGGCTGGCTCCAAAAGTTGCGGCGGGCGTTGCGGGCGGCAGATTCCGCTTGGCGGTAGTCGTCAGCGGTGGCGGCACAGCCAGAAATGTATTGCTCATAGACAACGGCGTAGCCCTCATGCACCAGCTGTAGCCCCGCCGATTGGCCGCCGCTATAGATCTCAGCTACGGTTCTGCCGTAGCGATCGCGCTCAATCGCCCGCACCTCCACCGGCTGCCCGGTCGAAAGCAACTGCCGCAGCCGCAGCGTTGCCTCTGAGCCAAAGGCTTGACTGCTTTCAGGCGCATCTACACAGGCCAGACGAATGGTGAGCGGGCCATCCTGCCCCTGCACGCGCAGCGTATCGCCATCGCCTACAAAAACTACGGTTGCGGTGGGTAGGATTTTAGCGGCAGCTTGGTGCGCGTCTTGATCAGTGACGGCTGGTAAGGAGTTTTGCTCACTGGTTAAAGCCTCGGCAATCTCTGGCTCTCTAAATTGGGCACCAACAACCCCTGCCTGAGGCAAGGCCGAGCACCCAGAGAGCAAGATTAGCAATCCTAAACCAGACACCCCCTCAATTAGGGCCGTCACATATCGACTTCGGATTAGGGGCATCATTCGGGCCAGTTATGCGATCGCTAGTTTCACAGAGAATGTCACCCTCTATACCAAGGATACCTATCCCAGTGATGCAGTTCAGGAAAGAACGCACTCAATCTAGCTAGACAAAGAGACCGCGATTCGCGAAGCGTTCGGGAACCGACTCGAAACGAGTATCCGTTCCGGAATCGCTTCCCCAGCCCCAGGTTTACCCCATCAACATAACGGTATCCAGCACGTGAATGATGCCGTTGTCGGCCTCAATGTCGGCGGCGAGCACCGTAGCATTTTTTACCTCGAACGCCTCATCATCAAAAGGGCTGTGGATGGGGATAGGCGCACCTTCGAGAGAATCCACTGTGCCGAGTTGGATCAATTCATCCTTGGTATATTTGCCCGCCACCACATGAAACTTGAGAATGCGGCCCAGCTGGGGCGGATTTTGCACCAGGGTTTGCACGGTGCCGGGGGGCAGCTTGGCAAAGGCGGCATCATTCGGCGCAAAGACCGTAAACGGGCCAGGGCTTTGCAGCGCTTCGACCAACCCTGCGGCCTGAACGGCGGCGACTAGGGTGGAGAAACCTTCGGTGTTGACAGCGATATCGACGATGGTAGGCATGGGGGTGGATGGGTGAGGGGTGGATGGGTGACAGGGTGACAGGGTAGATGGGTGACAGGGTGACAGGGTAGATGGGTGACAGGGTGGATCGGTGACAGGGTGATCAGGACGCTGACTCATCCACCCATCTACTCATCCACCCATCTACCGATAGTCCTGCCGCTGAACATCGCGCAGTCGAGCTTCAGGGCGCACAAAGCGATCCATCTGGGCCTCGAAGAATTGGCGGTTGGCCATCAGGTGGCGAGGGTTTTGATCATCTAGGGGGTAGAGCAGCGCCGCCCGCAGGGCCTGAATCACCGCTGAGGTGACGTTGTACATCGATCGCTGAAAGGTGATCCCCAGCTGAATCAGCATGTCGTCTTCGCCACGACAGTGCTGCTGGTAATACTCCAATAGGTAGGGCGGCAAAAAGTGGAGCATGTCCTGCATCAACAGGGTGGGGGGAATGCCCGCGCTGCCCACGGGGAAAACATCGGCGTAGAGAATGCCGTAGTGGAAGTCGTTTTGATCCTGGGGCACCTGCCCAGCTTGAGCGTTGTAGGATTTGGTGCCTCGGAAGGGGGCGGTGCGGTAAAACACGGCTTCGACGTAGGGTAAAGCCGCTTCATAAAGCCAGGTAAACCCGCAGGATTTGGGGATCAGCTCGAAGCATTCGTCGCCCACATAGACGTGGTGGTAGATGGGCCGACCGGCCACGGCAAAAATGCCGTTGACCAAAAAGTCCATGGCGGCGGGCACGCCCGCAAAGCCACCTTCGTCGTAGATGTCGCTCATCTCAAAGAAGACCGGAGCCATCACTTCCCAAAACAGACCGAGGTTGGAATAGTAGGAGAGCTCACGGCACTTTTCGTAAAACATTTCGGGGAAGAGTTTGTGCAGCCCCAGCATGGCGGGGTTGCCCTTGAAATAGGCGCGAATGGCGCGATCGCACGCCACCTTATATTCCTCTGTGTACAAATAGTCATTGAACCGCCCGCCCATATCCTGGTGCCAAAGCATGGCTTGCATACAGGCTTCGGCAAACTCCATGTTGACGCGATCGTGCCAGAGGTGAAGAAACAGCTTCGGCAGCTTGCGTTTCGTCTCCCCCTTGGCCATGAACTCCAGCAGTTCTGGGTGGGCTGTGGCCTCGCCCCGCCAGATCCGTAGATCCGCTGTATCCCCGGCATAGTGGTTAGGCAGATCTAGATATTCTTGGGGCAAGAAATATTTAAAGGCCGGTATCGGATTCAAAAATACCCGCTCGGCAATGTAGAGCAGGTCACGCCAGTAAAAATCCATCGGCACGGCGTAGGCCTTGTAGATACCGATGATCTGCATCAGGTTTTCCGGCGTGTCGGGCAGCATCGAGCCACCTGCCTCTAGCCGGTGAATCACGTCGGCGTGGGGGTGGGTGGAGGGGGGAATCAGGGTTTGGGGTTGGGTAAGGGTGGGCATAGGGGTAGAGGAGTAAGGGCGTTATGAATGTTTAGTTGTGAGTTTTGAATTAGATTTGTTCCAGGAAGAACTAAGAATTAAACCCTCAAAATTCAAAACTTTCGACATGGGTAAAAAAGCACGAATTCGGCCAATTTCGATCTGTCTGCTGCGGCGGGGCGAGGAGATTCTTGTCCACGAAGCCTACGACTCAGTAAAAGAGCGGGGTTTTGCGCGCCCTCTGGGGGGCGGCATTGACTTTGGCGAAACCGGTGCGGCGGCGGCGATTCGCGAAATCAAGGAAGAGCTGGGGGCCGACATTACCGAGGTTGAGTTGCTGGGCATCGTGGAAAACATCTTTGTCTATGAGGACAAGCCAGGGCACGAAATCGTGTTTGTCTACGATGGGCGGTTTGTGGATCAGTCGCTCTATGGGCAGGAAAGCCTTGATGTAGTAGAGGGAAAGCGGCAGTTTAAGGCAGTTTGGCGATCGCCCGCAGCCCTCCGCAATGGCCCCCACCGCCTAGTTCCCGAACAAATCTGGGATTTCCTCTGATTTCAACCGATCACCCGTAGAGGCTGCGTTGGCCTATGGGGTTCTGGGTCACAGCAGTGGAGGGAGTGTGGCGACGGGGAAAGCGATCGCGGCTTCGGGTTGAACCTCATCGGGGATCTGCTGAATGTCCTCATTAGCGACGACCTTGGTGGTCATGATAGGAATATTAGCCACCATCAAGCTGGCGGTAGGTTCGCCCCACTTCACCAGCCAGTTGGGCTGAATGCCAAGGAAGAGAATCAGACTCGCCAGCACATAGGCGGGCAGCTTTTCGGAAAAGGTGACTTTGGGAAAGTAGGCGATCGCATTGTCTAGCCGCCCAAAACAGGTGCGGTTGAGCAAAATCACGAAGTACACCGCCGTCAGGCCCGTGCCAATTACCCCCAGCAGGGTCTGCACTGGGTAGGCCGCATAGCTGCCCTGGAACACCAAAAATTCGGTCACAAACCCCACCAGTCCGGGGATGCCGGCGCTAGCCATGCCCCCCAGCACCAGCAACGCGCTGACCATGGGCAGCCCCCGCACTGGGTTCATTAGCCCGTTGAGCACATCTAGGTTGCGGGTGCCGACCTTGGTTTCGATCACCCCCACCAGATGAAACAGAATCGCCAGAATCAGACCGTGGGAGACCATTTGGCTGAGAGCCCCGGTCAGCGCCAGGTCGGTCATTGCCGCGCCGCCCAGCAGCACGTAGCCCATGTGGCCGATCGAGCTATAGGCCACCATGCGCTTGATGTCTTTTTGAGCGATCGCCGTCACCGCCCCATAGAGCACACTCACCGCTGCCCACCCCGCCAGGTAGGGCGAAAACTGCGCCCAGGCATCGGGGAACAGCCCCAGGCCAAAGCGAAACAGCCCATAGGTGCCCAGCTTGGCCAGCACCCCACCCAGCATCATCGCCACCGGGGTCGAGGCCGACACATAGGTATCAGGCAACCAGGTGTGAAACGGCACCAAGGGAATTTTGATGCCAAAGGCCACCAGCAACAGCCCCAGCAGCACTCCCTGCCACACCATTGGCAGGTCATGGCCCATCACGGCGTAATAGGTAAAGTCTTTCGCGCCGCTGAGCCAGACCGTGCCCAAAAATCCGGCCAGCATCAGCGCTCCCGACAGCGCCGTGTAAAGCAAAAACTTGGTGGCCGCATAGGCTTTCTTCTCGCCCCCCCAGATGGCAATCAGCAGATATAGCGGCACCAGCTCAATCTCGTAGAGCAAGAAGAACAGCATCAGGTTCTGGGCCACAAAGGCCCCCGCCACCCCGCTGCTCACCAGCAGCATCAAGCTGTAAAAGAGTCGGGGCCGCTCAATGGTTGGATCACTGCTCCAAATGGCGATCCAGGTGATCAGGCTGTTCAGGGCCACCATCAGCAGCGAGAGGCCATCCAGGCTGAGTTCGTAGTTGAGCCCCAGGGCGGGTAGCCAGGGCAAAAATTCGTGGAACTGAAAGCCGCCAAAAGCCAGGTCAAACTGGGTAAACAGCCAGAGAGTCCACAGCAGGGCAGCCCCGGAGGCGATCAGGGCACCGTAGCGGGCCTTCTGGCTGGAGAGGCCGGGCCAAAGGGAGATGGCGATCGCGCCGAGGAGAGGAATTAGGAGGAGGGGGGTAAGCATGGAAGTCAAGAAGAGTTTTGAGTTTTGAGTTTTAAGTTTTGAGTTTGAATTCAACATTAAGAACTCAAAACTCAAAACTTTCGTGATCTAGAACAGCGCCGCTAGCGCCTGCCAGTTCATCAAAATCCCGAGCCCAGCAACGCCCAGGGCAATGGTGAGCACGTAGAACTGAAACTGCCCGGTGTTGCCATATTTGAGGGTTTCGCCACTGAAGAGCGAGGCCAAGCCGACGGCATTAACCAGGCCATCGACCACGTAGCGATCGAGCCAGTCGGTCATGCGCGACAGCACATCTACCCCCAATACAAAGGTGTTGCGGTAGAGCTTGGGGGTGTAGAAGTCGTAGGCCAGCAGGTTTTGCAGGGGCTTTTGAATCAGCTTGCTCGGGTCTTCAACCATGCGGTTGACGTAGAGCAGGGTACCGACCGCCGCACCGAGAATGCTCGACCAGGTGAGCAGCAGAGCCATGTCTTGGCTCACCTCAGCCCAGGCGGGCAGCAGGTTGAACTGGGCCATGACCAACGGCAGGTGCAGGGCGAAACCAGCGACGATCGCCAGCGGCAGCACAATGAACCAGATCGGCTCGGGCGATCGTATCGTCATCTGCTGGGTCTTGCCCGCAAAGATCAGACCCAGCAGCCGGGCTAAGCTAAAGGCCATCAGCCAGTTCACTAGCAGCACGATCGCGACCAGCAGACCACGATCGCTATGCCAGAGGCCAGACACCAGCGAGAGCATGGCCCAAAACCCACCCAGGGGAGGCAGGGCCACCAGGCTAACGGCACCCGTAATCATGGCGATCGCGGTCACGGGGCGACGGCCCCACAGCCCGCCCATTTGGGTTAGGTCTTGGGTGGTGATATTGATAATGATGGAGCCTGCGCCCATGACCAGAGCCGCCATGCCCAGGGCGTAGATCAGGGCCAACAGCAAGGCAGCACCGGGTTGGTGAGCGCCGAGGGCGATAAACATCAGCCCCATGTAGGCGCTGCTTAGGTACGAGAGCACCCGCTTGATGTCGATTTGGGCCGCAGAGATCAGCGTTGCGCCGATCGCCGTCACCGCTCCCACCGCAATGGCAAAGGCCGAGGCCGTCGGTGACAGGGCAATCACGGGCTCCATCTCCACCAGCACCCAGATGCCGGTCGTGACGACCACCGAGTTGCGCAAAATGGTGCTGGGCAGCGGCCCTTCCATTGCCTCATCCAGCCACAGGTGCAAAGGGAACTGGGCGCATTTGCTCATCGGGCCAGCAATCAGGCCAATGCCAATCAGCGTGATCAAACCAGGATCCACATTTGCGGTTTGAGCCCAGGCCGCTAGCTCCCGAAAGTCCCAGGTGTGGGCGAGGGGGTAGATGGCTAGCACTGCCATCAGCAGCACCAGATCGCCCACCCGCTTCGTCAAAAACGCGTCTCGTGCCCCGGTCACCACTAGGGATTGGTTGTACCAAAAGCCCACTAGCAGGTAGGTACCCAGGGTCAAAATCTCCAGCAGCATGTAGGCAAACAGCAGGGAGTTACACAGCACCAGAGCACAGAGGCCGGCCTCAAACAGGGCCATCATGGCAAAAAAACGACCCCAGCCCCAATCCATCTCCAGGTAGCCCACCGCGTAGATCTGGGCCATCAGGTTTAGCCCGGCAATCAGCACACAGGCCCCAAGGGTAATCAGCGACGCCTCTAGAGGAATAGCCAGACTTAGCCCCGCCACATCTAGCCAGGGGGCAAAGAAAAATTGAGGCGACGACTTCCCCCAGAGGGCCAAAAATGCCAGCAGGCTGTGAACCAGGGCCGTCACCGTCATTACGATATTGATGTACCCCGCCGGGCGCGGCCCAGTGCGACGAATAAAGGCCGGTGACCAGGGAATAGTCAGCAGCGCCCCGAGCAAGGGGTATAGGGGAATTAGCCAGCTGGTTTGGGCAATAATTGGAGTCATAGACGAGGCATCCTCGGGCAAAAGGACAGCGAAAGCATTACCTGGCAGGGGTTGGCGGCGGTTTTAATCCCCGATATTGGTCACCCAGGACAAGATTGACAAAGGTCAATTGGATCGCTAGCTGAATAGACCTGGGCCTATTTTCAATAGAGTTTAGCCAATGCCTGACCCAAAAAGAAAGGGGTAAATTGATTGAATACTATTTGTTTTTTGTTTCTGATTGATAATTTTCAATAATGCTTGTCTGGTTTACTACTTTACTCCCCTAGCTTCTCACCAAAAACATCCTGACGTCGCGATCGCTTCTCGAAGAGTAAACCAGTAGCGATGCAGCCCCCTTGACGCCCCCTCAGGCATCGCCACGCCTCAGCGGTTTTAGTCATCAGGGGAAACAACGTGGCCGATAATCATTGGTTGACAAGGGCCGAACGCGCCCTGGTTGTAGGGTCTGGCGTCGGTGCCGTGGCATCGATTGCCGCCCAAAACATTGCGCTGGCCTCGGCACCGCTCACGGTGCTGGCGGCGGTTGGGATACTCAACCGCAACCGCGTTGAGCAGCAGCTCGAAGAAGCCCAAGAAAAGCTCGCCCGCCAGCACCGCCAAACCGGGCACCGCCTCACCAACCTGAGCAAACAGGTGACGGCCATGCCTTCGCCCGAGGCGCTGACCAATTTTCAGCGGGCGGTGATGGAGCGCAACAACCATTCTTTCATCCGCCTTGCTAAGCAGATCAACGGCCTTAAAGCCCACGTTGACCAGCGCATTGAGGCGCTGCCCACCCCCGACCTGACTGACATTCACCAGCAGATTGCCCACCTCCAGGAGCAGTCGGCTGCGGCCCAAGTGAGCTTCGAAAACCTCAACACCTATATACAGCGGCTAGCCACCACGCCTCGGGTAGAGGCTGCCGAAAACAAACTTTCCCAGGTCAAAACCGACCTGATGCAGACGCGAGTGAGCTTAGAAAACCTGCGTTCAGAAACACGCATTCTGGTCACCAATCTGCAAGACGCCCTGGGGCAAATCGATCGCCGCTGGCAGGAGTTTCCCCAGAGCAGTGCCCCTGGCCAGTACCGATCTGAACTGGGAGAGGTCGTCAAGGCCATGGCTGCCTTGGTGCCCCAGTCAGAATTTAGCCGACTAGTAGACCATGTCAAAGACCTGACTCGCCAGCAAACCCGCTTAGAGCAAGCCCTGACCAAAATTCCGGTGGGCACGGTGAATGGGCTTCCGACGGCACCGCCCAGCACCGCCGAGCTAGAGCGCCTGACCGCTGAGGTGCAGCATTTGCAGCAGCAGGTCAACCGCCAAGAAACCGCTGGCCAGACTCAGGAACAGGTACAGCAGGTAGTGTCACAGTACCTGGGGCAGGTGAAGGCCCAGGTAGCTCAGCTGGAGGGGGTGACGCGATCGCTCTCCGAACGCCAGCAGCAGTTCACTAGCCAGCTGGTCACCGCCCCCGACGACGCCGCCAACCGTAAAGCCCTGATGCAGCTAGCCCGACGGGTGCAGCAGACCGAAACCGAGATCAAAACCTCGCGCCAAGAACCCGTGGCCACGGCCAAGCCGCTGCCCTTGCCCCAGCCCGAGTGGATCATTGACCTCCCCGTGGTCAACGCCACCGAACCCCAGGCGATGGCCAGCCGCCATGCCCTAGAGACGGCCCTAAGAACGGCCACGCGGCGGGTGCTGCTGGTGTGGCCCTGGGCTAGCTACGTCACCATCGACGACAGCCTGCTAGAGCAGTTTCGCCAGCTGCTCGATCGGGGCGGCCAGCTCGAAATTGGCTGGTGCCACCGGGGCGACCAGCACGACGGCCGCCTGGCCTGGCGCATTAGCCAGCGCTGGGGCACCGAGTCGAGCCAGCTCCAGTTGCTCAAGGCCTCCCTCAATCAGCTTTTGCCCCTGCGAGAAAACTACCCCGATCGCTTCAAATTCAGAATCATGGGCACGGCTGAGAGCTATCTGGTCTGCGACAGCGGCAGCAGCACCCCCGCTGACAACACCCTAGGGAACACCTACGCCATCGTCAGCCTTAAGGCACTGCCCACCCAGAGCGCTGCCATCCCTGACCTAGATGCCAAGCTGCGCACCGCCGAACCTGCGGTCGTCCATGCCCTCATGCAGCGCTTCCACAACCCGACTATTCCCCCAGGGAACACGGTAGCTTTCTTTAACCGGGGCACCACCCGCCATGACCTGCGCGACCAGCCCGGCGCGATTAGCGACTACAGCCAGGTGATCAACCTCCAGCCCGACCACGCCATTGCTCTCAACAACCGCGGGGTGGCCCAGCTCGAACTCAACCAGGCCGTGGCCGCCGAGGCCGATCTAAGCGAGGCGATTCTGCAAAACGGCAAACTGTTTGCCCCCCTCTGCAACCGGGGCTGGCTGCGCCTAGAGCAGCGCCGCTACGCGGCGGCGATCGCCGACTTTACCCAGGCCATTGCCCTCAAGCCCCACCTGCCCATAGCCTACGTGTATCGGGGCAGCGCCCTGCAAAAGCTGGGCGACCTCAAAGGCGCAGTGCGTGACTACAGCGACGCCATTGCCTGCGGCGACCCCATTGCGCTGCCCTACTGCTACCGCAGCGCCGCCTACCAGAGCCAGGGCGACCAGGCTAGGGCGATCGCCGATCTGGAGCGAGCCAGCGCCTACCTCGAAGCCCAGGGCGATCGCCAGGGGTTGTCCTCAGTGCAGCGCACCCTGAGCCGGTTGCAGAGTATGACGGCGTAGGGGAACGGGGAAGATGAGGGAGATGAGGGAGGTAGGGGAGGTGGGGAAGTAACCGTTTCTTGTCTTCCTAATCTCCCCCATCTCCTCTTTACCCATCTACCCCCTACTCCCTCACGCCCCTACGCCCTCTACTGCCGGACTCTCCTCAATAGACGGCCTCAGCGCTAGATACAAACACGCGCCTATCAGAGGCAGGGCCAGTACCACCGCGACCACCCAGGGCTGACTCATGCCCCGGCGGGCCATATCGTCGCGCAGCAGCACCGGGAACAACAGCCACAGGGCAACAAAGTCCAGCGACATAACGTGAATAAAGCGGCTGGTCTGCCACTGCTGCCAAAAATCGAGCCAGTCTCCTTTAAGTAATGCAAAGGCTGCCAGGGCGATCGCCCCCGCTGCTAGGGCCGCCCCCAGCCAGCGAGACTCGACCAGTCGCAGCAGCACACTTTTGGGGCCGCTAAAATTTGGGTTGGGCTGGCGCAGGGCCAGGTAGGGCAACAGCGCAAAGGCTCCTACCGCAAACGACACCAGCACAAAGGGCCAGGCCCGCTGCTTTTGTCCGTGGCCGTCTGTTAAAGCCACCGCAGCATAGGCCATCGGCCAAATTCCCATGGCGTTAAATAGGGCAACAACGGTAGGGTTAATGCCCTCCCACGCGCCTGTGGAAAGTTTTAAGATCAGATCAGCGGTGTCAGGGTGATTGGGAGGAGCAAGTATAAACGCATACAAAATAAACCCGAGCCAAAGGCCCCAAAAAATAAATCGATTCATGCCTTGTCAAGTGCTAAGTTTCTCACCAAATTATCAAACAAAAGCAACGAAGTCTGTCAGCCTAGAAGAAAGCAAATAAGCTGTACTCAAGCCGCACAGACCCTATGGGCGGTGTTTGTTAAAAAATAATTAAACACATTTTGAACTGTAAATTTATGTTCCTGAGTCGTAGTTAAAGAAGCGTTAACCTTACTCATAAACCTCATTTTTAAGGTTGCTTTTCATACCCTCTTCACAGCCTG
The DNA here is from genome assembly GCF_014695775.1 of Leptolyngbya sp. FACHB-60. Taxonomy (GTDB): domain Bacteria; phylum Cyanobacteriota; class Cyanobacteriia; order Phormidesmidales; family Phormidesmidaceae; genus Nodosilinea. The sequence goes on from NZ_JACJOX010000019.1 coordinate 17,934, forward strand.
TATGCCCCAATTTTGGGAACCTGCCGTGCCCTTAGTCGCCCCCCGTGAGTCTGGCGCTTCCCCGGCTCACCATAGAAGCATTATGCACATTAAGTATTTTCTCGAGCTTTACGAAGCTGGCTATCGTGACTTCACCGGCGTTAGCCTGGCCGGTGGTGACTTTAGCCACCACATTTTGGTAGACGTTGACCTCAGCCGCGCCAATCTCAAAGGTGCCAACCTCAGCCGCTCTTTTCTCACCCAGGCCAACCTCGACTACGCCACCCTCAACTGGGCGAACCTGAGCTTTGCCAAAATGAGCGAAATTCACCTGAACCAGGCCGATCTCACCAAAGCAAATCTGCGTGGATCCTTTTTAGTGCGGGCCGACCTGCGCAAGGCCAAACTTAGCGGCTGCGACCTGTGCCATGCCAACCTGCGCAATGCCGATTTGCGGGAGGCCAATCTCTGTGGCGCCAACCTGACCGGAGCCAATTTGCGCGGCGCGAATCTGAGCGGGGCCAACCTATCTTGGGCGCATCTCACCGGAGCCCGACTCAGTGGGGCCGACCTAGAGCGCACCTGCATGGATGCCGTCAACCTGGAAGGAGCCTGGCTCAACGGCGTAGACCTGCACGGCATGAATTTGGCCGGGGCGAACCTCAAAGAGGCCAAACTCAACGGGGCCAATCTCGATCACGCCAACCTCAGCTCGGCCAATCTCACTCACACCACCATGCGCGGGGTGAGCCTAGTGGGGGCCAACCTCAGCGGTTCTGACCTCACTGGGGCCATATTGTGGAACGGCATGCTTGACGGTGTAGACCTTTCGCGGGCTGACCTCACCCGTGCCCACTTGGGGGAAGCGTCTCTCAAGGCAGCGGTGGTGGTGGGCACTGAGTTCACCGAGTCGGTGCTGCCGGCAGAAGCTCGTGCCTACCTCTACGAAACGGTGCAGGGGGAAACCCGTTGGACCCATCGTCCGGCGCGGGAAACCCTGAACCAGTCGCAGTTTGTCGATCGCATTCCCCAGCAGTAATGTCGCCCCCATCGTTAGGAGTCGTTCTAGTCACTGCTGGTTCTGAGGCTGAGGCCGAGAGCCTGGCCCGCCATTTGGTAGAGGCCCGTCTAGCGGCCTGCGTCAGCGTGTTGCCGGTGCGTTCTGTTTACCGTTGGCAGGGCAGAATCCACGCCGAGCCCGAGTGGCAGCTGATCATTAAAGCCGACCTCAGCCAGTTTGATGCGCTCACCCAAGCCATTACCCAACACCACAGCTATGAGGTGCCCGAGATCATCGCTCTACCGATTGTGGCTGGTTTGCCCGATTACCTAACCTGGCTCCAGGCCCAGGTGCAGCCGTCCTAAGAGCAAAAAAAGGGACCGGCCAACGGCCAGTCCACAATTTAACTACTCAAGGAGATTTGTAACCACAGTCAAGCCGATCTAGCGGCGGTAGGCCAAAGCCACCTCACTCTCAATCTCAGCTGGCTCAGATACCAAAACTGTCTCAGTCTCGGTGGTTAGGCTCAGGTCAACTTCAGCCTCCAGGGCTGCCGCTTGGGCTTGCCAGCGCTGGCGCATTAGCAGAGTGCCACCGGATAGCAGAGCGGCGATCGCCCCTAAGCCACCCAGAGCTACGCCCAGAGCGTTACTGTTAGGCGAGGCCGCCCAAAAGCCACCAGGTCCATCGCCCAACGTCGAAATTCCAGAATCACCCAAGTTAGACAGGGCACAGCCAGAGTATGCAATTCCAGGGCCAGCAGTAGCCAGAAGACCGGTCGCTACCACAGAAGCCACCAGGGCAGAACGAGACAGGAGTTTCATGTCAGATAGAAAGAACGCCACAACGTAACGTCATTGTTGCGGCACTTGCACAATTCCACAGCTGCAAGGGCTACAGAATCTCAGAAAAATTACGGAAGGCGGTGGGAGAGATAGGGAAGAACGCCCTGAATGGTTAGGGCTGACATCGATTACGGCTCTCCTATACTCTTCACCTACAGACCAACCGTAAGCAGGGGCTGAAAAGCCGAATTCTGCACCTGGGGTGGATACCAGCTGCTATGAGGTCAGGAATTCCTGGCTTTTGGGCCTTACACCTAAAGAAAACCTTTGGGAGCATGGCCATCCCGAAAAAGTTGTTTAGGCTGTTGACAGTTTTGAGGGCAGCGGCATTCCGTTAACGTCCCACTACCCGCCCACCCTATAGTTTTCCGTAGAAACCCGTTTTAGACCTCCGACCGAACCGTTACCGAGAATATTGATATGGCACAGAGTTTTGGTGTAATTGGGCTCGCCGTTATGGGCGAGAACCTAGCGCTTAACGTCGAGAGTAAGGGCTTCCCGGTGGCCGTGTACAACCGCACTGCCGCCGTGACCGAACGTTTTATGGAAAAGCGTGCCCAGGGCAAAAATGTCAAGGCCACCTACAGCCTGGAAGAGTTTGTGCAGTCTCTAGAGCGGCCCCGACGCATTTTGGTCATGGTCAAGGCCGGGGCTCCGGTAGATGCTGTGATTGATCAGCTGCGCCCCCTGCTGGATGACGGCGACATGATTATGGACGGCGGCAACTCGCTCTACGAAGACACCGAGCGCCGCACAAAGGATCTGGAATCTACGGGGCTGCGGTTTATCGGCATGGGGGTCAGCGGCGGTGAAGAGGGAGCGCTGCTTGGCCCCAGCTTGATGCCTGGCGGCACCCGCGCGGCCTACGACTCGATCGAGCCCATCGTCAAAAAAATTGCGGCTCAGGTGGATGACGGCCCCTGTGTCACCTACATTGGCCCTCGCGGCGCGGGTCACTACGTCAAAATGGTGCACAACGGCATTGAGTACGGCGATATGCAGCTGATTGCCGAAGCCTACGACCTGATGAAAAATGTGCTGGGTCTCGACCACAACCAGCTCTTTGACGTGTTTGCCGAATGGAATCTTACCGATGAGCTAGATTCCTTCCTGATTGAAATCACAGCCGACATTTTCACTAACATCGACAGCGAAACCAACAAGCCCCTGGTAGAGCTGATTACGGATGCGGCGGGTCAGAAGGGTACTGGTCGCTGGACGGTGATGAGTGCCCTGGAATTGGGAGTAGGCATTCCTACCATTACTGCGGCGGTCAACGCGCGGATTATGTCATCGATTAAAGAGGAGCGGGTGGCGGCCTCTAAGGAGCTGAGCGGCCCCTCGGCTAAGTTTGACGGCGATACTAAAACCGTGATCAACAAAATCCGCGACGCACTGTACTGCTCGAAGATCTGCTCCTATGCCCAGGGCATGGCGCTAATCGGCACCGCGTCTAAGGCTTATGAGTACGATGTCAACTTGGGTGAAACAGCCCGCATTTGGAAGGGTGGCTGCATTATTCGCGCGCGTTTCTTAAATAAGATCAAGCACGCCTACGATGAAAACCCCAGCCTGCCCAACCTACTGCTGGCTCCCGAGTTTAAGCAGACGATTCTCGATCGCCAGACGGCCTGGCGAGAGGTGATCGCGATGGCGGCAACGTTTGGCATTCCGGTGCCGGCGTTTAGTGCGTCGCTGGATTATTTTGACAGCTACCGGCGCGATCGCCTGCCGCAGAATCTGACTCAGGCGCAGCGCGACTACTTTGGGGCGCATACTTACCTGCGGGTCGATAAGGAGGGCACGTTCCATACCGAGTGGAAGAAGGCTCCGGCTCGGGTCTAAGGCGTTTCCTAAGGCTAAAGACCTCACTCACGCTTTTGCCGTCGATTCCACTAGGATCGGCGGCATTTTTTGCCTGTAGGGGTGAATGGTTATTCGCCCGATGCAATGTCTATGGCTTTGCTCAGGCTAGATGCTGTATCAGCATTGTCGCTTTGTGGAGGCTTGGGTTGTTGCGGCGCACAGTTATGGGTAGAGGCCAGATTTGCCGCCGGGGCCATTTCGCTGGCCCCAGACCCCCATCAAGAAGGACGTTCCGTCGTCCTTCACCTCACGGAAAGGAGTTATTTAATATCGGTTTAAACCCCTGTGCTGCAAAGTGGCCTTTAGGCAACTCCGGTAGACCAAGCAATGCTTTCCCATAGGGTAGGTAATGCTTACCCTTTTAACCACCGCTGCCTCGGTATAGTGAAGGCATCCCCTAGCTAAGAGTGTTATGGCTGGTCTCCCGCCGGGTTTGCTGATTCGCACCGCTAAGCAGATTTGGACGACGCTGTGGCAAACTATGATGGGGCAGATGGCCCCCAGCAGCAAGAGCGGTGACTACCAGCGGCCCGAGAGTGAGTTTCGGCAATGGATTCAACCGAATGGCCCCTATCCACCCGCCGCAGGGCGCTATCAATTGATTGTGGGGATGGGCTGTCCGTGGGCGCACCGAACTTTGGTGACGCAGGCTTTGAAGGGATTGGAGGAGGCCATTTCAGTTCTCCCCGTCATCCCCTCCCCTGACGAAGGCTGCTGGGTGTTTGAAGCCCCCTTTCGCAGCTGTCGCACTCTGCCGGAACTCTACCGTCAGGCCCAGCCAGGTTACAAAGGGCGCGCCACAGTGCCGGTGCTGTGGGATACGCAGACGGCCAGCATTGTGAACAACGAAAGTGCCGAGATCATTGTGATTTTGAATGAGGCCTTTAATGAGTGGGCGACTCAGCCAGAGGTCGATCTCTATTCAAGCCCACTAAAGGCAGACATTGACCAATGGAACGATCGCACCTACCAGGCCATTAACAATGGCGTCTATCGCTGCGGCTTTGCCCAGACCCAGGCTGCCTACGATCGCGCCGTCACCGAGCTATTTGATGCGCTAGATGCGATCGACCAGGCTTTGGGGAATCGCTCCTACCTCTGCGGCGATGCGGTAACGCTAGCCGATGTACGGCTGTTTACCACGCTCTTTCGCTTTGATGTGGTCTACTACAGCCTGTTTAAGTGCAACCGCCGCCGCGTTCAAGACTACGCCCATCTCGGCCCCTACCTGCGGCGTCTGTATCAACTGCCTGGGGTAGCGGAGACCTGCGACATTGAGGCAGTCAAGCGCGACTACTACGGCAATCTGTTTCCCCTTAACCCCGGTGGCATCATTCCCTTCGGCCCAGATTTGGAGTATTTGAAAGCTCCCACTGAAGTGCTGTCCAGCCTGTAGCAATTTCGCCCAATCTGAGCTAACCCCTTGAAGGTAAAGGAATTGGCGAGAGCCCGATGCCCAATTCATTGTTTCGACTGAACTGGTGACGGCTACATACCAAAAAATTAGCTTTACTGTTTTACTAAGCCTTCCTCCTTCATTTCATACCCTAAAAGCTGAGAAAAATAATCGAACGCGTCTTGATGCCGGTCATACATATGTACAACCGGCATCAATTTGCCATCGGTAGTAAATACTCCATCGGGACGTACTCTAAAGCGATCCCAGGATTTTTGAGTCTGTGTGAGAACAGGCCCGCTGGCGTTTTCATAAATCTCAAGGGAAATATGGTTAAACGCATTATTATAAAAGAGATGATTGAAGACTGACTGCTCAATTCCTATAAAAGGAGTTTTCAGAATCTCTCCGCATAGAACGTTAAGGAAAGCATTTACACCTTTTGAATTACCCATGATTGTGCCTATGCAGAGAGCAGGTTTGCCCTCCACGGCCTTCAAATTCTTTGAACCGTAACTTTCGTGATACCACCTGGTATCCCAGTTGTTGTCATCGCCGTATTGAATATCCTGCTTAAAAAAATATAGATCCGAGGCACTAATCTCTTCAAAGAAGGGTGCCTGAAACGCCACATCTTTGACGTCGGACATCAGTATCTTTTGATAGTGAGGATTCGCTTCTAGAAAGTCTTTGTAGCTAAACCAGCGAACAAAGTGGGGATGGTGCCACAGCTTCAAGAGCTGAAGGTACATTTCGTAAAATATAATCCTTAACGACGGCGTATTTTGAGTCGCCAAGGCCAACCCCCTAGCTGGGTAGAGTATGCTTCTATTTAAAAGCTTTGAGAACTTGCTGACGCTGGGGGAATAATTATTTGCAGTATGCAGAAATGTTACTGAGTATTGTTTTCCAATCTCACAGAGCTGATGGTCAACCTTGTTGGTGTAAATAACTAAATCACACGTCTGAGGAGAATAGACGCAGCGTAGAGTTTTTGCAAACAACTCCAGCCTTTCTGGGTGAAGATTAGTCGCAAATCCAAGGACAACGTTTTCAGCTGGATGATTAAACATAATGGTTAAAATCTTTACTTGAAATACACAACTCCCCTACTGAGAAATAAACCCCGTCACCAGCAGGGGCAGCAAAATCAGCGCGGTCAAAATTACCATCAGCGTTGGCACGTCGATTTTCAGGACGTTTTTTTCGGAAGCTGAGGGATTGCGTTTGGAAGAATTGGGGTCAGCCATAGCGGTTACACCACTCCGGTGAAGGTATCTGAGTTTAGCTCCAGGGTATCCCCCACGCCATCGCTCCTATGGTAGGCCGCACCTTGCTGATTCGCCCTCCCCCGATCGCTGCGGGCGATCGCCCCAACCTTTCGCCCGATGCTACCTCAAGGCGGCATCGGGTCTAAAACACTACCCTTGGGGCAATCAACACTCGCTCTCGCTGCGTCAAACCTCATCCTTCAACGGGCCTCAGGGTTGCTCTTGCGATGGAGATGCGGCCAAGCCTCGCTGACTACGCTGTACAGATAATCGTTTTTCTAATCAAGGAAAATACAACCTATGAAGCCAGTCATTATTGTTCATGGTGGAGCAAAAGACATTTCAGCCGACAAAGTGGCCGCAAATCAGGCGGGTTGTTTAGCTGCGGTAGAGGCGGGTTGGAATGTGCTGCACCGAGGTGGTAGCGCTGCTGCCGCTGTTGAAGCCGCTATTTGCGTCCTCGAATCTGACCAAACGTTTAATGCAGGCTTTGGCTCAACCATGAATAGCGCCGGAGAAGTTGAAGCCGATGCCGCCATGATGGCAGGGGCAACCCTAGCCTGGGGAGCAGTGGCGGCGGTGCAGGGAGTGCGGCATCCCATTAGTGCGGCCCGTAAAATTATGGAAGATAAACCCCGGTTTTTGGTGGCTAAGAGTGGGGAGCGCTTTGCCCTAGAACACGGATTAGAAATGTGCGCCAAAGAAGATTTGGTTAGTCAGGAGCAGTACCAGGAGTGGAAAGCGGAAGTTGAGGTTTTAGATCGCCCCAATACTGTGGGCTGTGTCGCTTTGGATGTCAACGGTAACCTAGTAGCGGGCACCTCTACCGGTGGCACAACAGGTCAACCTCAGGGTCGAGTAGGGGATACTGCCCTGGTGGGCTGTGGGTTGTACGCCGATAACCGCCTGGGGGCTTGCTCAACTACAGGCGATGGCGAGTCCATTATTCCAGTGGTGCTGGCCAAGACCGCAATTGATGGGTTAGCGGGGGGAAGCCATCCCGATCAGGCCGCGCAGCGGGCAATCGACACGCTAGTGGCTCGGGTAGAAGGAGAAGCGGGCTGCATTTTGCTCGATCGCCAGGGCAGAATGGGTTGGGCTTACAACTCGTCAGATATGGCGGTTGCCTATATGGCCGAGGACTTGCCAGAACCGGTTGCATTCACCGGCAAGAATCGACCCGCTGCGATCGCTTAAACTATTCACCTAACCACAATCGCTGCCCCAGCAGTCTAAAACCTGTTGAATGGTTAGCACGACCGGCTGGCGTAGGCGAATTGTCGCAGGTGCTAACGTGCAGCTCAGTTAAAGCGTTAAGTCCAAAATGTTACACCACTCCGGTTGAGGTACCTGGGCTTAACTCCAGGGTGTCACCCAGGGCCTCGCCTGTGTGGTAGGCCGCGATCAGCACCTCGCTGGTTTTGCCCCAGGCAATGTCTCCCCATTGGCTCAGGGCGATCGCCCCAAAATCCCGCCCGTGGTTCGTCGCTTCCGCAAAGGTTTTTTCAAACGCCGTCGCAATCTCCATGCCATCGGTCACCCGCACGACAATGCGGGCTGCCAGGCATTCGTCAAGAATGTCTTCGCCAATGCCCGTACAGCTCACCGCCGCAAACGCGTTGGCATAGGTACCAGCTGGGGTAGCTGAGTCACTCACCCGCCCCAGCCGCTCTAGCCCTTTGCCGCCGGTAGAGGTGCCCACGGCCAAGCGTCCTGACCCATCCAGCACAATCACACCAATCGTACCCCGCCGACTTTCGGAATCGGCAGGTACATCCACAGTCTCGGCCACCACCCCAGCCATGGCGCTTTGAAAGTTGGTGGCCCGCTCCCTCATCCATTCTTTCAGGCGTAGATCGGTCACCGGGTCAAAGGGCACCAGGCCCATCTCGCGGGCTAGCTCAGCCGCGCCATAGTCGGAGACGATGCGATCGGCAGCAGGTTGTAGGTAAGCGGCTAGATCAATTGGATGCCGCACCCGCGACACATTGATAACGCCGCTAAACCGTTGAGCCTCACCATCCATCAGGCCCGCACTCATGCGCACCTGGCCGTCAGATTGCAGCACCGACCCATACCCAGCATTAAAGTGGGACGAGTCTTCCATCAGCTGGCAGCCCAGCACGACGCAATCGCGGGCGCTAGCCCCCGACTCAGCTTTGCCATAGACCTCGTTAACAATACTGTGTAAATCTTCCTGCAGGGTCAGCAGTCTTTCCTTGTGGCCCACTGAGCTACCGGCTCCTCCGTGGATGATTACCTTGGGTAAGGGCTGAGTCATAGCAGCTGTCCTTAAGAATGCTTTCCTATCTTAAGGGGTTGATTATTAGATAACTGTAGCGAGGGCGATCGCACCGCTAGCTCAATTCGCTAGGTTCACCGGGGTTAAAATCTCCATCCAGCATCCTTGCGAGGCAACAGACAGCAGGCAAGGCTGGCGAGAACGCCTTTTCAGGTTAAGGCTCTACTGGCGACGACGGCGGCAGCGATCGCTGCAATACTTCACCTCATCCCAGCAGTCAGCCCACTTCTTGCGCCAGGTAAACGGGCGCTGACAGACCGGGCAAACCTTGGTAGGCAGGTCGGCCTTAGCCCGCTGCTTCGGCACCTATGCCCCTTCGTTCCACGCGGGGTGAGTCAGGAGCGATGACATCATTCGTACGCCGCGCAGCTGGTTTGACAGGGGTAAGTGACCGTCAGGAGCGCTCAAATCCCAAATAAAGCCGCCGGGGTAGCGAGTCCAGATGTTGTCGTCCTTCCAGGCGATGCGGGGCCAAAACTTATCCCAATTTTGACCCAGGCTGAGCCAGAGACGGCGCTGCACCGAGAAGCCAAACTTACCCTCCGAGTAAAGCAGCCACAGCCGGTCAATGGTGTGCAGATCCACCACCGGAAACTGTTCCACCTCAGTGAAGTAGATCCACTTGCGCTTCACCGCCGTCGGCCCTGCCAGCTCACACAGCTTGGCCAACGTCAGCCGATCGGCCTCTTCAAACTCCTGCTGAATTAACACCTCTTGCAACGGCCCGTAGTCTACGCCCTGCTCTGACGGCATCTCCAGCCGCCCCTGGGGCCAGTGCTGAGCCAAAACTCCGCGCAGCTCACTCTGATCAGTGGCGTAGAGTACCTGAAAAATCTTGCCGTCTAAAATCGTGGGTGGCTCATCTTTGCGCTCCACTATGGTAGCGGTCAACACCTCCAGCCCCTCTTGCCCCAGGGCCAACAGCTCATGCACCGCCGAAAGCTGCTTTTTCAGCGAATCGCCCTGGAGCTGAGCGCGCAAATTCATCAGTGTGTCGCCGTCCGAAACCATAGATACCGCATGAAAGTGCCCGTTCTCAATGATAGAACGTGTTGGGCAGGGAGGTGAAGTGGGGGGTGGGGGAGATAGGGAGGATAGAGAAGTTTGGGCAGAAAGCTTTAAGTTTTGAATTTTGAGGGTTGAATGCCTGGTGTATAGCAAAACTCAAAACTAAGCACTCAAAACTCTCCATCCTCACCTCCCTCATCGTCCTCACCGTCCCTATCAACTCCGCTCCAACTCCTCCGGCATCCGATATCCGCGCTCAAAGGCAAAGCGCACGATCTGCGATCGGTTCTCGAGATTGAGCTTAGCCAGCATGTTGCTGAGATGGGTTTGCACCGTGCGGGGGCTCAGAAAGAGATGTTCGCCGATCTGCTTGTTGGTGAAGCCTTGGACAACCTCCCAAAACACCCGCTCTTCGGCTGGGGTCAAGGGTAGAGGGGGGGGCTGAAGGGCAGACTGGTCAAGCAGGCGCTCTAGGGTGCTGTGGAGACGCTGCGATCGCGCGATCGCCCCCCTTACCTTGGCAATCAGTTCCTGAGCCGAGAAAGGCTTGACTAAATAGTCATCGGCTCCCAGCATGTGGCCCTGCACCCGGTTAGTTAGCTCTCCCAGGCTAGAGAGAAAGATAAACGGCACCATTTCTCCAGCGGGGCTAGAGCGCAGATGATGGCAGAACTCAAACCCGTTCATGCCCGGCATCATCACGTCTGACACCACCACATCCGCAGGTTGGTTGCTCAACAAATCTAGCGCCTCTTGACCTGAGGTCGCGCTGATTACCTTAAACCCCTGAGCTTCCAAGCGCCGGGTCAGCGTCATTTGCAGTATGGGATCATCGTCAACAATTAAAACCGTATTCATACATTCAAGATCTCAACAGCAAGGCAGACTAGGGTTGAGGGCAAAGGCAAAAGCACAGCGACAGCAATCTGTCGCGTTACCGCCACCGCTAGACCCCAACGACTACAGCAAATAAGTGCCATCTCGCTACCTAGAGAGGGTTAGGGGCCAAAGACTCTCCAGACGGTTTAACCCCCAGATCTAAATCGTTGCTCAACGAGCAAAAATGTGGGTTAAAGCGCATTAGACTATGGGATGTTTTGTCGTTTGCGGGCAATTTGCGATGTACGAACGGATCACTCCCCCGGCAGTAGGCGAACGCATCACCTTTAAAGATGGCGAACCCGTCGTGCCAGACACGCCTATCATTCCCTACATCCGTGGCGATGGAACGGGGGTAGACATCTGGCCCGCCGCCCAGCGGGTGTTTGATGCGGCGGTAGCAGCAGCCTACGGCGGCAAGCGCGAGATTGTTTGGTTTCGAGTCTACGCTGGCGACGAAGCCTGTGAGCAGTACGGCACCTACCAATACCTGCCCGACGACACCCTCAAAGCCATTGAAGAATTTGGCGTAGCGATCAAGGGTCCTCTCACCACCCCAGTCGGCGGCGGCATTCGCTCCCTCAATGTAGCCCTGCGACAGATCAACGACCTCTACGCCTGCGTGCGCCCCTGCAAGTACTACGCGGGCACCCCCTCTCCCCACCGCAGCCCTGAAAAACTCGACGTCATTATTTATAGAGAGAACACCGAAGACATCTACCTAGGCATCGAGTGGAAGCAAGGTGACCCGCTCGGCGACCAGCTGATCAAATATCTCAACACCGAGCTGATCCCCGCCACCCCAGAGCATGGCAAAAAGCAGATTCCCCTCGACTCGGGCATTGGCATCAAGCCAATCAGCAAAACCGGTAGCCAGCGCCTAGTGCGCCGCGCTATGAAGCACGCCCTGCGCCTGCCCAAAGACAAGCAGCAGGTCACCCTGGTGCACAAGGGCAACATCATGAAGTACACCGAAGGGGCCTTCCGCGACTGGGGTTATGAGTTGGCCACCTCAGAATTTCGCGCCGACTGCGTTACCGAGCGCGAGTCCTGGATTCTGGGCAATAAAGAGGCCAAGCCTGATCTCTCCACCGAAGACAACGCCCGCCAGATTGAACCCGGCTACGATGCACTAACGCCTGAGAAAAAAGCCGCCATCCATGCTGAAGTTGAGGGTATTCTCGCCGCCATTTGGGAGACCCACGGCAACGGCCAGTGGAAAGACAAAATCATGGTGAACGATCGCATCGCCGACAGCATCTTCCAGCAGATTCAAACCCGGCCCGACGAATACTCCATTCTCGCCACCATGAACCTGAACGGCGACTATCTCTCGGATGCGGCGGCAGCGATCGTCGGCGGATTGGGCATGGGACCAGGGGCCAACATTGGTGACACCTGCGCCATCTTTGAAGCCACCCACGGCACCGCCCCCAAGCACGCTGGTCTAGACCGCATCAACCCCGGCTCCGTCATTCTCTCTGGCGTCATGATGCTGGAGTATATGGGCTGGCAAGAAGCCGCGGATTTGATCAAAAAGGGGATGGGGGCAGCGATCGCCTCGCGCGAAGTCACCTACGACCTAGCCCGCCTGATGGAACCGCCGGTCAACCCACCGCTAAAGTGCTCAGAGTTTGCCGAGGCGATCGTCAAGCACTTTGACGATTAGGGTGTAGGGCGGAGGGTTTAGGGTGGTATTTCCCCTAAACCCTACACCTCTAAACCTTATCCCTTACCCTTTTGTGATATCCTAGAAAAGTTGTCAAAAACCACACATTCGAATTTTCGGGTCTTCCCTTTGGGAAGCACGTTCGAATGGAGGATTAACCCGAAAGGAGTCAAAACCAAATGCCCGTTATTACTCTCCCTGAGCTACTAGAATCTGGGGTTCACTTCGGCCACCAAACCCGCCGCTGGAATCCCAAGATGGATCAGTACATCTTTACCTCCCGCAACGGCGTTCACATCATTGACCTGGTGCAAACTGCCCAGCTGATGGAAGAAGCCTACAAATTTGTTCGCGGCGCCGCCGAGCAGGGGCAAAAGTTCCTGTTCATTGGCACCAAGCGCCAGGCGGCTGGCATCGTGGCCCAAGAGTCTGCCCGCTGCGGCTCCCACTACGTCAACCAGCGCTGGCTGGGCGGCATGCTGACCAACTGGGAAACCATCAAGTCGCGCGCTAACCGCCTCAAAGAGCTTGAGCGCATGGAAGAATTGGGAGCCATTGACCTGCGTCCTAAAAAAGAAGCCGCCGTGCTGCGCCGCGAGCTAGAGAAGCTGCAAAAGTACCTGGGTGGGATCAAAACCATGCGCAAGGTGCCCGATGTCGCCATCATCGTTGACATCAAGCGCGAATACAACGCGGTGTCGGAATGCCACAAGCTGGGTATTCCCATCATTTCGCTGCTAGATACTAACTGCGATCCCGACCTGGTAGATGTGCCCATTCCTGGCAACGATGATGCTATTCGCTCCATCAAGCTGATTCTGGGCAAGCTGGCCGACGCCATCTACGAGGGCTCCAATGGTGCCAAAGCTCGTGGTGCTGATGACGACTACGAAGACTACGACGGCGGCGAAGACGACGAGTACGGCTACGACGCTCCCGCTGCCAGCGACGACTAGGACTCAGTCTGCACCATCTCGTGCGAGAGATTCCTAAAGCCAAATTATGTTAGGCAAAGACAGAATATTCTGCCTTTGCCTAACAACTGCCTTAGTTGAGGTGGCCCCTGGGGTTTAAGCTGAACTAGGGCCTTTCCCTGTAAGTTTGTATTGAGTTTGACGATAGCGCGTTAGGACGGTAGATCACCATGGCAGAAATTTCTGCAAAGCTCGTTAAAGACCTGCGCGACAAGACTGGCGCGGGCATGATGGATTGCAAAAAAGCCCTCAAAGAAAACGATGGCAACATCGAGAAATCAATTGAATGGCTGCGCCAAAAGGGCATTGCTTCGGCCTCTAAGAAAGAGGGTCGGGTAGCTGCCGAGGGCCTTATCGGTCAATATGTTCACACGGGCGATCGCGTTGGCGTGCTCGTGGAGGTTAACTGCGAAACTGATTTTGTGTCCCGTCGCGAAGAGTTCAAGACTCTTGTTCGCGATATTGCGATGCAGATTGTAGCTTCCTCCAATGTGGAATACGTTCGGGTCAGTGACATTCCGGCAGAGATCGTCGCCAAGGAAAAATCCATCGAAATGGGCCGCGACGATATCGCCAACAAGCCCGAGGCCATGCGTGAGAAGATTGTGGAAGGCCGCATTCAAAAGCGCTTGAAAGAACTAGCTTTGATGGATCAGCCGTTCATCAAAGACCAAAACATCTCGGTAGAAGAGTTGGTCAAGCAGGCCGTTTCTAAGCTGGGCGAAAACATTCAGGTGCGCCGCTTCTCCCGGTTTGTGCTGGGTGAGGGTATTGAGAAGGAAGAGAGCAACTTTGCGGAGGAAGTCGCGGCTCAGGCTGGTCTCAACAAAAAAGAGGAACTCGTAGCCGAGGCCGAGCCGACAGCCGAGCCTAAAGCAGAGGCCGCACCCAAGAAAGAAAAAGGCAAGAAGAAGAAGTAAGGCGAGAATTAGCTAACTTCAGGCTAGGAGCTAACGGCTGAGTTAGCGATGGTCACAGACCGATCCTTAGCCATTGCCAATAGCGGGGGTGCAGGTATCGTGCCCCCGCTTTCAATATTTCCCTATAATCAGGTATGGCGTGGGGAAGGCGGTATGGTAAGGCCAGTTGAAAGCATTCGCAAAGATCTCAATGGGCTAGAGGGTGCTACCGCCACCCTGGCCGAAGAGTTTAGCCAAATTTATGCTACCTATCTGACGGTGCTGGGGCAGACTGTGCGGCGCCAGGTCGTTATGGCCACCTACCATCTTTGTACCCAGGTCTACCCTGAAGAATTTTTAGCCCTGACCGTGAGCGATCGCGGCCGCTTGCAGCAGGGCATGCAAACCCTGGGTCACAAAGCCCAAGGCTGGCTACAGCAGCTTATGGAGCCCGACTCATCCCCAGCTGAACCCAATCTTGACCGCGACGACCTCAGTCGCTTAGAAACTGCTCTGGTGGCCCTCACCCAGCCTTCCACAGACTCCTCTGACGATGAAGTTTCGGAGCAGGAGGAGCAAGCAGACGCTGACGAAGCCGATGCCGAGGCGATCGAGGGGCCTGTAGAAGTCGCCTTTGTAGAAGCAGTAGAGGGGACAATCATCGAAAATTCCGATGGGGATCCGGTGTCAGAGTCTGCTGAAACCCCGCCACCGTCCTCAGAAAACGAATTATCCTCTGACGGTGAAGCTTCGGCTCTTGACCCTAAGCAGCTCATCCAGTCTGTTCTAATGGCGGCTATTTCTAGCGACATAGATGACGTATTTCGCGATCGCCCTTTTACCGGCGACCCACTGACCCCTACCTTAGTCGCCAAGCACCACCTAATTTTAGAGCAGAGAATCCGCGACGTACTTCAGCGCGTCTCCAGGAAAGCTAATCGGCTGTTGCGCAAGGCCCAAGTTATTCCTGACCTGCCCGAGTCGGTATTAGAGGTCGCCTCCGACGCAGACATGGCAGTGCCTAAGGGACGCGCCGTCCCCAACGTGCTCAATGTGCTGGTGGCTATGGCTGGAGACGTAGCCGCAGAAGTTGACCGTCAGCAAACCGAACGCGACGAGGACGACACCGATGGCTCAGACGAGGAGGACGAGGCCCTAGAAGGCACCATGACCCATTTGGCCGCCGTTCAGCTGCGTCTGGCCGATCTAGAGTTGGGGGATGTGCAGACTGCTCTATGGCGCAGCAAACTACGGACTGCTGTAGGACAACTGCGCAAGCTGGGCAAACAGTACCAGCGGGCCGAGCGTGAGCTAGCGATCGCCCAGGCCGAACAAGCCTGGCGAGCAGTCTGGTACGACGATTCCTCCCGGTAGAGCGCTGGGGAAGCATCCATGTCAGAAGCACAGACCTCCCTACCCGACTGGGTACGGCTCCAGCGAGCCCTCTCAGTCGAGGCCGAAACCGGCTTCAACAATTTGGTGGGCAAACAGCAGAGCTTCAACGAATTTCTGCGCGACAGCCTGCAACAGGCTCCAGCCGTTCTTCCCAGTGATCAACAACAATCCTGGCAGAGCCTGGCCCAAAAGTACGACGTCTACATCGACCTCAGCTTTTCGCAACGCCAACACCTAGTGGCTGAAACCCGCCGCTTTCTCCACGGTACTCAGCGCCTGCTGGAAAAATATGCCGAGACCAAATCCCTCCGTACCCGTGAAGACAGCGCTTCAGACGTTCAGAAGTCAACCGCGACTAAGACAGCTAAAACGTCCAAAACGTCCAAAGCCGCCTCCAAAACTACTCAGCTAGCCGAGGCCTCTGGCACCGGCAGCTTTGGCTTTAGCCTTGACCAGCCCGTCACTTACTTGAAGGGCATCGGCCCCAAAAATAGCGAGCGCTTGGCCAAGCTAGGCCTGTTCACTGTGCAGGATGTGCTCTACTATTACCCTCGCGACCACATCAACTACGCCCAGCAGGTCAAAATTCGCGATTTAGAACCGGGTGAAACCGTCACCATCGTTGGCACCGTCAAGCGGGTCAACTGCTTCACTAGCCCGCGCAACAAAAAGCTCACCATTTTTGAGCTTCAGCTCTCCGACGGCAGCGGCACCCTCAAGCTCAACCGCTTCTACCCCGGCAATCGCTACGCCGCCCCCGGCTGGCAGCAGCAGCAAAAGCGCCAGTATCCCCAGGGGGCGATCGTTGCCGCCTCCGGCCTGGTCAAAGACAGCAAATTTGGGGTAACGCTGGAAGATCCGCATTTGGAGGTGTTGGATAGCTTGAGCGATCGCATCGAATCCCTCACCATTGGTCGCATGGTGCCGGTATATTCCCTCACCGAGGGGGTTCCGGCGGATCTGGTGCGCAAAGCTGTAGCCGCTTCCCTACCGGCGGTACCGGAACTCCAGGATCCCCTGCCGGTAGATCTGCGGCAGCGGTATGAGCTAATAAAGGTGGAGGATGCGATCGCCCAGATCCACTTCCCCGACGATGAAGAGAACCTAGCTCAAGCCCGTCGCCGCCTAGTGTTCGATGAATTTCTCTATCTTCAGCTAGGCCTTTTGCGTCGTCGTCAGCAGCAGCAAGCCCAGCAAACCGCGATCGCCCTTGCCCCCACCGGGAAGCTCATCGACCAGTTCTACAGCGTCATTCCCTTTAGCCTCACGAGTGCCCAGCAGCGGGTGGTCAACGACATCCTCTCTGACCTGCAAAAGCCCATCCCTATGAACCGTCTGGTGCAAGGGGATGTCGGCTCTGGTAAAACCGTCGTAGCCGTAGTCGCCACCCTCGCTGCAATTCAGTCAGGCTATCAGGCTGCCATCATGGCCCCTACCGAGGTGCTAGCCGAGCAGCACTACCGCAAACTGGTGGAATGGTTCAACCAGCTGCACTTACCGGTCGAACTGCTCACCGGCTCAACCCGCGCCGCCAAACGTCGCAAAATGCTGGGCGAACTGGCCACTGGTGAACTGCCCATTCTGGTGGGTACCCACGCCCTGATCGAAGACCCGGTGCAGTTCCGCGACCTCGGTTTAGTGGTGATCGATGAACAGCACCGCTTTGGCGTCCAGCAGCGGGCAAGACTGACCCAAAAAGGCGCAAACCCCCACGTGCTCACCCTTACGGCCACCCCCATTCCCCGTACGCTCACGCTGACTATGCATGGCGATTTGGATGTGAGCCAAATTGATGAATTGCCGCCAGGGCGCAAAGCAATTCAAACAACCCTGCTGACCAACAAAGAACGCCCCCATGCCTACGATCTCATCAAGCGTGAAATTGCCCAGGGTCGACAGGTTTACGTGGTGCTTCCTCTAGTCGAAGAGTCCGAAAAACTCGATCTTAAATCCGCTGTCGAGGAGCACCAGCGGCTAGCGGAGGTCATCTTTCCAGAATTCACCGTCGGCCTGCTCCACGGCCGCATGTCTTCCGCCGAAAAAGACGCCGCTATCACCACTTTCCGCAACCAGGAATCCCACATTTTGGTGTCTACAACGGTAGTGGAAGTCGGGGTAGACGTTCCCAACGCCTCAGTCATGCTGATTGAGCACGCCGAGCGGTTTGGCCTCTCTCAGCTTCACCAGTTGCGGGGCCGGGTGGGGCGCGGTGCTGCGCAATCCTTCTGCCTACTACTCAGCGGCAGTCGCAGCGAAAACGCCATTCAGCGACTCAAGGTGCTAGAGCAATCCCAAGACGGCTTCTTTATCGCTGAGATGGACCTGCGCTTTCGCGGCCCTGGGGAAGTGCTAGGTACCCGCCAGTCTGGCTTACCCGACTTTGCCCTAGCCAGTTTGATCGAAGATCAGGACGTGTTGATGATGGCCCGCGAAGCAGCAGAAGCCATGCTGAAAGAAGATCCCGAACTAACCCGCTGGCCCAAGATGGCAAAGGAACTCCAGCGGCGCTACGAAAAACTCATGGGCGGCACAATCATGACCTAGTCTAGAAGTCCAGAACCCAAGTTTTCCTGGAAGTAGCTATAGGAAAACTTGGGTGGTCGTCAATGATTCAGTCTCCCAATACCTCCAACACCACCTTGGGCTGAAGCTTCGTCTTAAACCACACCACCTGGGCCGGAACGTTCGCAATATCCACCCCAGCATTTTCCAGGTTAAGCCGTTCTGAAACCGCCAAAATTAGGTTATTGCGCCCCGACTTGCGCACTTGGGCGAATTTCTTACGTAGGTATTCAGGCCGCCAGTAGCCGACAATCTCCAGCAAATACTCGCGCCCGTCGGGGTGCACCAGGCGAAAGTCAGGGATCATCACGCTGCCGGGCAGGGGAACCAGATCCACCTCCCGCTCTAGTCGCCAGGGGGTTTTGGCGGGCCAGCGGCTGACGAAGGACTCTTCAATCATGCTGTCGTAGGTTTTGCCGGGAGGATAGTGGGTGACCAGACCACAGTCGCTGTCGAGGGTAAACTGGCGGGGTTTTACCTGTTGGGTAAAGTTGTCCTTCATCTGCAAGGTTGCCGTCAGCCGCCACTTACTGACGTGGAGAATAGCGGGAATCAGCTTGGCAATATCGACCCCATAGCGTGTGCTGGGCTTAAACAGGCTGGCGGGGCCGTCGATGGTGATGGTAAACCCCTGATCGGCATCGCCCTCGATATAAGTCATTAGGCGAAACAGTTTCAGGTAGCGAAACATGAGCTTGTACTCGCCGGGGTCGTTGCGATACAAGTGCATCACCAGGTCGCTGGCCTTGTAGAACACCCCCTGGGTCTGCGACAGGTTGTAGCGATGGAGCAGCGCATCGGGGGCAGGGGCGTCAAACTCGATCAGAATGTGATTGTCCTGGCGATCGGCGTAGAGCCCCTGGCGCAGGTCAGCTACTAAGACTTCGCGATCTAGCTCTTCAGCAAGCTGCTGGCCCAGAGTTGTCAAATGAGCCTCGGCAGCTGTGGGAGACGGAATTGATTGGGCGGACAGCGCAAATACCCGCCGCCGCAGTTCAATGGGCTCTAGCGGACTCACCACATCAAACGTGGCAAAGCTGTTACGTAGAATGTGAGCCAGCCCACGCTTGATGCGGTAGTTGGTGTCTTCGCCTTCTAGCTCTTGCAGCTGGCGGTTGAGGTCACCCTGGGTACGGCCCACCTGCTGCTGAAAAAGCTGGATGAAATCGGCGGCGATCGCGCGATTTGCTCCATCCAGCGCTAGCCGCTTGGGCTGTAGCCCCTCCCCCTGAAATCGATAAATTAATAGCTCGCTCGGTAACGTTGACCTCACCTCCTAAAAGAATTCAAATGGGCGGCAGAGGCCCTTAGATTAGCCCTAAGATTGAATCACAGCGCGGGGCTAGCCCTATGTCCACGAATCTTAGCGAATATCACCATGCTTAACTTCCAGCCGCTGGGCTTTATTCAGCAGGCCCTTGCCACAGACCTAGGGGTCATGGCCTACTACACCCCCGGCGGCTGGCCTTGGCAAGGGGAAAGCCACACGACCCGTCCGCCCCTCGTTTTTCTACACAGCTTGGGGGGCGGCTCTTCAGCCTTTGAGTGGTCTAAGGTCTACGCCGCCTTTGGCAACACCCACCAGGTGATTGCCCCCGATCTAATTGGCTGGGGGCAGTCAACCCATCCACCCCGCACCTACTCGACCGAAGACTATTTCTACATGATCACCCACCTGCTGGAGTCGGTGGCCCAGCCACCGACCTTAGTAGCCGCCACCTCGCTTACCGCTGGTGTAGTGATCCGCTTGGCGGGACTGCGGCCCGATTTATTCAAAGGCCTGTTTCTGGTGTCACCCTCTGGCAACAGTGACTTTGGCCGCGACTACAAAGCCAGCCTACCCGCTCTGCTGGCCAGTACACCTGGCATAGATAAGGTGCTGTATCAGGTAGGGGCAGCCAACGAACTGGCGGTGCGATCCTTCCTCTCTACCTTTCTCTTTGCCGACTCTCGTCGCATCACCCCAGAGACGGTGCAAGGCTATCTCACCTGCACCCAGCAGCCCAATGCCGAATATGCCGCCTTGGCGTCCCTGACTGGGGCCATCAGCTTTGACCTATCGCGCTACATTCACCAGCTTCAAACTCCCACCACCATTGTGCTGGGGTCAGGGTCGCGGTTCACAGCACCGGCCACGGTCAAACGGCTCGCGAGCCTCAACCCCAAAGCGGTACAGCAGGTGATCGAAATCCCCGACTCCGGGGTACTTCCCCATGTTGAGCATCCTGCCGTAGTCGTCGGCTTGCTCAAGCAGTTCCTAGCCAAGCACTCGGCCTAAGAACGACTTACTAGGCCTATTTATTCCTTCTTAGCCGGATTCTTCGTCAAGAACAAGCCTAAAGCATCGCCTGTTCAACCGCCTACTCACTCAATTTCGCGCCAGCCACTTCTGACCGTTGAGCCGTCTTAGAGTAAATAGAACCAGCAAATCTAATGTGATTTTACGCTCGTCACCCATGAACTGCTCAATGGTGCTGGGCTGCGATCCCCTATCGGCATAGTAGAAAAGCTTCGGGCTAGAGATATTGTCCTTAGTAAAGGCAATATTGAACTGGCGATCGCCCCGCTGCCACTGTCCCTTCACATGCCAATACTGCTCATCATCACTGACCCCAAACACCTCTAAGGGCCGCTGATCGAGGGTGAGTTGAATATCGTCAATGCCCTTATCCTTCAGCGCCGATTCTAGCGTTGGAATAAAGTGCTGCTCGATGAATTCAGTGAACGGCTTGTCTTCTAGCGCCGGAGGCTTTTCCTTCTTAGGGGCTGCTTTAGGGGCAGCTTTGGGCTCAGCTCCAGCCTCTGCCTTAGGGGCAGCTTTAGCAGCTTTGGGCGCAGCATCTGCCGTTTGAGCCTCTGCCTGAGGAGCAGGAGTATCCTCGGCTGGGGCAGAGTCTACTCGGGGGGTCTTTTCGTCAGCCATACAAAGGAAAACCTACAACAGCAATCCGGGCAGAAGACTCAGTGGGTTGAGCCACTTACCCAGTTGTTCTTTCCCATACTAGAGGAAAGGTCTCCAAAACGCATGCCCTGCTAACTAAAAAACGGTATCTATCCTCAAGACAGATACCGTTTTTTAGTTATTAACCGATCTAGATGTTAGCCCTGGGGTGCCAAATGCATCATCTCTTTGCGGATAGTCGCCATATCAGAGGGGGTACCGTTGCCATGACGAATACCGATAGCCTCTAGGTCGCTCTCCACCATCAGGTGAACTAGCTCCTCAAAGGTGACGCTAGGCTCCCAGCCCAAAGCCTGGCGGGCTTTAGTTGAGTCGCCGATCAGCAGTTCCACTTCAGCAGGCCGAAGGTAGCGGGGGTCAAACTCTACATAATCGTGCCAGTCGAGGTTGACATGGCCAAAGGCAATATCTAAAAATTCGCTGATGGCGTGGGTCTCGTTGGTGGCTACCACATAGTCATCAGGCTGATCTTGCTGCAGCATCAGCCACATAGCCTTGACGTAGTCTTTGGCATAGCCCCAGTCGCGCTTGGCATCAAGATTACCGAGATACAGTTTTTTCTGCTGACCGGCCACAATGCGAGCTACCGCTCGGGTAATTTTGCGAGTCACAAAGGTTTCGCCACGCCGGGGCGACTCATGATTAAACAGAATGCCGTTGCAGGCAAACAGGTTATACGACTCTCGGTAGTTAATCGTTTGCCAGTGGGCAAAGACCTTAGCACAGGCGTAGGGGCTACGGGGATAAAATGGCGTCGTTTCCGTCTGGGGAATTTCTTGCACCTTGCCAAACATCTCAGAGGAGCCAGCTTGGTAGAAGCGCACTTCTAACCCTGTGCGTTGCTGATAGTCGCGAATTGCTTCAAGAATCCGCAGCGTACCCATACCAACACAATCTACGGTGTATTCGGGCGAATCAAAGCTCACCCGCACGTGGGACTGAGCACCCAGGTTGTAAACCTCCTGGGGCTGCACCTGTTCGAGAATGCGCCGCAGCATGGTGCCATCGGTCAAATCGCCATAGTGCAAAAACAGACGCGCTTCGGCACTGTGGGGATCAACGTAAACGTGATCAATGCGGTCAGTATTGAATGTAGAGGTGCGGCGAATAATGCCGTGAACCTCGTAGCCTTTATCTAGAAGTAATTCTGCTAAATAAGATCCATCCTGACCGGTAATACCAGTAATCAGGGCGCGTTTAGGTTGGCTCATAGGGTATAAATCTGTACGGCAATGCTTAGCTGACCAAGCTTAATACAATCAGTGCGTTACTTAAATACAATCAAGTGAGTTCACCTAAAAATACCCAAATTACTGCTTAGACAGGTAGATTATTTGGTGTCAAGTACCCTCGAGCTAGATAGGGCACATCAACCACCACACCGTTAGCCGCACCAACACTGACTTTTAAGCCGGCTCCACCAGCCTTGGTACGAATATAGCCCAACCCCCTTAAACCACCGGGAGTTTCAACTACGCTGGTGAGTAAACCTACTTTTTCGTCCTCAGCGAAAATAGCCTCCCCTGGATCAACTGTGCCGCTAAGCTGAAGGCCCCAGAGCTGTTGCTTAACCCCCTGATAGGTATTTAACCGAGCAATAGTCTCTTGACCGATATAGCATCCCTTATCAAAGGAAATCGCGTTCCACAGCCCCGCTTCGAGAGGGTTGTAGTCATCGGTGAGTTCGCGCTCTGGGGTAGGTCGCCCCTGCTGCACCCTCAACTGCTGCCAGAGCAATTCTCCTACTGGGATGAGGCCAGCATCCGTAAGCTGTTGCCACACGGATGCTGCGCCTTCTACCGGTATCAAAAGGGTGTAACCAGCCAGAGCAAGACCACTGCCTACCGCCAAGCGCAGAGCCATATCACCGAGGTCAATGCTCCGGTGGTGGGCCGTAGGCAAATCAGGCTCTAATTCAATACCCAAGTTCTTAAGTACAGCAGCGCTCCCAGAGCCAACGAGGGAAAAAACAGCTATTTTTTCGGTTAAGTTAGCCAACGACACCTGATCGGCCGGAAAAATGTAGCGATCCATCCAGGTCATCAAGCGCTGCTCTTGACCAGGGGAGGTGAGAATTAGCAGCGCCTCATCGGTTAGGTAGACGGTGGTCAGGTCAATAGTTCTGGCAGTAGAGGTAACAAATACGGTGTCGCAGCCTTCACCGGGCTGGCGCTGGGTAAACGTATTGGTGGTCTGATTGTGAATGAATCGCAGGCGATCGCCCCCAGACATCTGAAGCAGGCCCCAATGGCTGCGATCGAACAGCACGGCTCCAGTTTTCACCGTTTCTAAATCAGCAGCATTATTAAACGTAGTGGGAATCCCCTCTGACGAAAAAACTGCGCCCTGGCTTTGCTGTAAATTCCGAAGTGCTTGCATTATGGACGTCTTATCTCGCTTGGGTTTGCTTGCCGATGGGCATTGCTTATTTTAGAACGTAGCGATCGCCAACACCAAAGCAAAGAGCACCCCCCTTGCGGAGAGCGCTCTTTTGCTAATCAATCAGTAGGGTAGCCGCTAGGGACTAGCCGATGATTTCAGGCGCCTCAGCCGTAGCGAGGTCGAGGGGGAAATTGTGAGCATTGCGCTCGTGCATCACTTCCATACCCAGGTTCGCCCGGTTGATCACATCCGC
>NZ_JACJOX010000002.1 GCF_014695775.1 Leptolyngbya sp. FACHB-60
CGGAGGTTTGGAGGTCGGCGGCAAGGCGCGATCGCAACTCTGCCGGAGCTGTTTTGACCATCGCGTCCACTTCATCCCGGGTCAAGTTAAAGGTTTGCCAAGAGCCCGATGCCAACGCATTCATCGGCGAAAAACTGCTGGGATAAAATTCCACCCCATCTACATCAGTCAGAGCATTAATGTTGGGGTCAAATTTGCTATTCCATTCTCCCCATGTTCTGTGGGGGTTTTTGGCCCCAAGGCGACTGCGTATCTCTTGAGATTGCTCTACCTCTTGCTTAAATCCTTCATTCAACCAGCGGCTCTCTAAATCACGAAGCTGTTGCCGAAGTCGAGGTTCTTCTACCCTAAGCCAGTGCTCTTTGAGAATGGGATCCGTTGTGGTTTCACCAGTAATTTTGGCTGAGTTGTAATACTCTTGGAGCACAAACCACTGATCACGAAATTGATTATAGGCTTTCACCGCTGGACTTTGCTCTGGCCAGCCGTCGGCACTAGCAACACTTAAGAACTGTACAGCTCGTTGGTATTGGGCTTCTTCCTGAGCCGTGCGGGTAGACTGGGCTAATTCGGTATCATGCCCACCTAAAACATCGCCATAAATATCCCAAAGATAGTGGGCTTCTACCGGTTGCCACGCCTGTCCATTGGGGATTAAGTTGACCAGCAGTGAAAATTCTTTTAGTCGAGACACATTGAAATTTTGCACAAAACTCAGGTCATCCTGAGTATATTGCAGCGGGGTGAGGGGAAAGCTGAGAAATGTATTGTCACCCCCAAAAACACTTTGGGCTTTTCGTAAGGGCCAATTGAGCGATCGCGTTCATAATTTTTCCTTAATTAAATTGAGCCTAAGATGATAAGTTTTGGCAGAAAAAATGGCTTTCCAAGAGAGATAAAAAGCTTGAGAAAAATTGAGATTTGAATTAAATTATTTGCTCAAATCTCAATCTCAATACTCAAAATTTGTCTACTCTCTCATCTCATCACTCCTTAATATCAGCGGGTAGTTCTGACTGCATTACCTGGCTCATCCGCAGAACATGTTCGTAGCGTTCGGAGAGCGTACCCTCATTGTTCATTACGCTCAGGCGGGTGAACTGCTCGTTGTTAAGCTTAGCTAAATCGGGGACAAAATCGACCATGCGGGCAAAGCTTTCGGCCTGCATATAGAGCCGAGCGGTATCGGTTGTCCTCAATTGCTCGAGAAGCTCTGGGGTGATTTCTGGAGTTTCAGTTTCAGTACCCAGATCTTCAACAGCAGATTTATTGACAATGCCAGTTAGGCCTTGGCTAAGAAAGTCAAAATCATCGGCTTCAATGGGCATACCAGGGGTTGTCCAGCTAAAAAAGTTATCTTCCGAAGCAGGGACACTATTATCACCGCTGGTTAGCACATCATATAGGCTAGCCATAATCGAATTGGCTAAAGCACTCGGAGTTTCGAAGGACATAATCAGGTCTCCTAGTTTTAAGGCATAGCTTTGGCAGCCTAGTTCTTGTCAAATTCGTCAATTTATCCTGGACTTAACCATTCAGAAATTTGCGGCTTCAGTTGTTAAGTAGTTGAAAAGAAAAAATGCTGCCGGTCAACTATGTTTCTAAGTATGGGAATCTAGTATTTGTTTGACATGACCCACGCGGGTACTTCTTGCTTAACAAGCTTTAGAGAATATCGACAAGAAGCGACTTGACTGTTGCAATGCTCCTCTTTTCGGTAACCCACCCGCTTTCTCTCAAGCGTCCTATCTCTCCGCTGTTCCCAATCGTCACCATATGATTAACTGATTAATCAGTTAATCATATGAACCTTAAAGGGAAAAAAGAATACCTGTTCGGCTAAGCGATTGAGCGCTTAAGCACTTATCCTGAGCCTCAACTCAAGCTCCGATTGGGCGATCGGGATAAAACCTCGGTATAGTGCCCGTGAATTTGACGGTGGGCGGCTGAACCCAGCCAGTGCTTTAAGGTGAATCCATTAAATAACCCCCAATGCACAAGGCACCGGGGGCGGTTTTGCTATATGGAGTTTGCTATAAGTTGACTGTGTTAGGAGTAGCTGCTGCCTCCCTTACAGTGCCTCAAACCCAAGGGCATAGACAGAGTTTCTAGTCATATTCATCAGAACTTGGTTTGCACCCAAAGCCCCTCAACCTTTCGGTAAACTGTGACTCCCGTCACTTACAGAACCCCAAAGTCCCCAAGGGCAACGCCTGGAATGAGTGCTACACGAAGTGAGGGTTAAAATTAGCCTATCGACTCGTGTAGACAGCAGCTGTGCCTTGGCAATGGTCAACGTTTCTATTAACCTCTCCGCTACGCGGCAATGCCGGAGCTGTTGTTTCAACGCACGCAGCCCCTACCTGGTTTGTGCAGTCCATCCAGCTGGACCAGAGCAGCGGCGATGCCCCGACTTTGAGTCTCTCACGCCCGTTGCTCAGCGCCCTAGCGACAGCTCACCGCAGACCCCAGTAATGGAGCCTGATTGGATGAGGTTTTGGGGACCGTCAGATGAGGAATGGTTAGCCGTTTGGGGGACAGAGGATTTGGGTGAGGGCGACTCAACCTCCGAGATTTCGACAGCAAGGTTTGAATAAGCTCATCACAATTTACCGCCGCCTATGACAGGGCTGCCAAAACGGTCATATTGGCCAATGTCGCTGGCTCAGACAAGACATCGCACAACTTTGGGCATCGCCCCATCAGAGAATCGATTAACTGATTAATCAGTTAATCGGTGGCTTTCATCAGTAAATGGTTCTGATTAAGACTCATCCCCCTGTCGACAGCTGCGGTGCGGGCAAGCGGCTGCTCGCCCACAAGCCAACCATCCTTTTCGAAGGCAGCTAATTACCTAAGCGCCACTTTGATTAATCAGCTAATTGCTTAATCATTTATTCAACCCATCAATTAAGCGATAAGATTCGACTATTCAGGCAAGCGCTTAAACAGCTAACTGATTAACCGGTTAATCGAACAAGCAAATGATTATTACTGTTGCCGGATTCAAAGGCGGGGTTGGCAAGACCACCACCGCCGTGCACCTAGCCTGCTACTTCGCCCAACAATCTGACAAGACTCTGCTGGTTGATGGCGATCCCAACCGCTCATCCCTTTCTTGGTCAAAACGCGGAACACTGCCCTTTCAAGTCTGCGACCTGATGTCGGCGGCTAAAGCCTCTAGAGGCAAAGAGCACGTCATTGTCGATACTGAAGCCCATCCCGATGAAGATGAGCTACAGGCTCTGGCTGAGGGGTGCGATCTGCTGGTCTTACCTTCCACCCCCGATGCCCTGGCCCTAGAGGCCCTGTTGTCCACCGTTGATAACCTTCAAAACCTGACCTCTTACGGAGTGGCGCTCACGATGGTCGACAGCCGCAAAAAAGGCACCGCGACCCAAGCCAAAGAAACGCTTAACCGCTTAAGCATTCCAGTTTTCAATCAAATGATTAGGCGCTTAACCGCTTACGAAAAAGCGGCTCTGGCCGGAGTGCCTGTCTATGAAACGGGCGATCGCTTTGGTCGCATTGCCTGGGGAGAGTATGAATCGCTAGCCAAGGAGATTGAGAGCCATGCCTGATGCATCCAGCATGTTCGACAAACTAGCCCAAAAGCGAGAAAAGGTAAAATCGGCCCCAGACCCAGTGCCGGAGACGGAGCCAAAAAAGCGTCAGCGCAAAGCCACTGGCAAGCGCTCTGACCCCAACTACATTCAGGTAGGAGCCTACATCCCCATAGAGCTCAACAAAAGTGTCAAACGACGGCTAGTGGATACTGACCAGGATTTCTCTGAGCTGGTGGCTGAACTATTAGCCCAGTGGGTTCAAAGCAACAATGATTAATCAATTAATCAATTAATCGGCCAAGCGATTAACCGATTAATTGTCCTTCTTAAGATCTCGGCTCACCTAACCCTTAGCTGGAAGGACATCACTATCGATATCGGTTCATAGATCGGATCCCTTTCCATTTCTGAGCATGTCTCCACCGCTCACTGCTTAGTCAAGCTCCATTTGGATCACCCTGTACTCCTTATTGGACTAGAGTTGTGCAGCGCGATCGCCTTAACCCAGACCACACCCTAATCCATCTTTAATTAATCGAATAATCGCTTAATTAACTATTCGATTAACTGCCTATTAGACAGCCAGAGTAGTCACCGTGTGGACATCGTGAGGTAAATACTTGACTTCTAATGCAGCACATACCCTCGATAGCTCCGGCGTTTAAGGACATCCTGCATCAGTTGATTTCCTTCTTTAAGGTCAGCGCATAAGGTTTCGCACTGCCCACCCTTGCCCGTTCGGCGGCCACCCCATTTGCGTAACAAGACCCACTCACCAAATAGGTTCTGACGTAAAGCGCACCAATAATAGCGATCGCCCCGCCGCCAGAACAACTCCTGCCATTGTGCTGGGTCATAGCTTAACTGGGTCATAGACTCGGCCTTCTCGATCAACAAAAGCTCTATGCCTCGTTGCCGTCTAAACTCGATAATAAGGTGCCTAAAAGTAGAAAGAAAAGTCCCTTGCCACAAAACACTTCTCTACTCCCTGCCGACAATTATGATGTCTTTCTCAAGGGCCTCAAAACATGTATACATCAGGCGCAGGTCAAGGCGGCTCTCGCTGTTAATAAAGAACTAATTATCCTGTACTAGAACCATAGGTCCGAGTCCCCCTAGAAGCTCTGAAGGATAAGGGGTTGAAGTGCCTAGCTTTTTTGATTTGGGTCACCCTAAATTACCTATCAAGCACACGCAGATGATAGAGCAGTAGTAGCCGCTCCTCTTCCATCAGTTCAGACCAGCGCTTGCCCTCAAACTGGTCGGCAATAAACTGGCGAATCACCTCACCAGACCAACCCAAGCTCCTAATCTGGTGTTGAATCTGCTCGTGCAAGTCTGGGTCATAGACATTAAGTTCAGCTTCCTGTGGAAAAGAGGACTCATCCCCCCGTACCCCCCTTTCCGGAGTAAAAGAATTTATATCCGACCCCAACTCACCGGCGCAAAGCGCCCCACCTTTCATATCTCTCTCTAAGGGGTGTAATTCCTTGATTTCAAAGGGTTCTAGCGATTCTGGTATCGCTTCAAGTCTCACCTCTTCAGGGGCTAGAAGGCTTGCTACTGGGGCAATTACACCCTCTTGATGCTCGGGGTGCCAGAGGCTGAGGTGCTTGTAGAGGGTTTGCTGACTGACTTTGGCTCCTTGGGCGATCGCCTTCGCCCTGGCCGTGATCTGCTCGGGCAGCTCTCTGGCCTGCTCTAGCGCGGCGTAGACAGTACAGATTCGGTGCTGGGCTGATTCGGTCTGTCGCTGGTTGAATGGCACCAGGTTGTTTTTGGGGTGGCTAGTGTCGCGGGTAGGGGTAGTGCCTAGGGGCCAGTAGTAGCCTTCGACGGCTCTGGCCCAGGCGATGACCTTGCGCTCGATCTCGTGCTGGTGGCGGCAGTACTGTTCGTAGCCGGGGCAGGTGAGGGCAATGCGTAGGGTGTAGTCGATTAGAGCCTGGCCCTGGAGCCCCTCGAAGACACGGCCGTAGCAGGCGATGGTTTTGAGCAGGTGGTTGGTCTGCCCGTAAGCAGTCCAGCCTTCGGTGATCTCAAGATCGAGGTCATGTCGCCAGCTCTCGACGGGGTGGCTGCGGCGTTTAGGTCGCTTGCGGTGGTTATCCCGGCCAATTTTCATCGCATGGCGCAGGGTGTCCATGTCTTGGTGGCCAGCTGCGCCATCCCAAAGCCAGAAGAAGCGGGCTAGGCTAGCACCGATGGGGTTGAGATCGTCGTCGAGCAAGCAGGAGCCGCTGCCAGGCTGCAGGGGTAGCCGGTGCCCCATGTATTCGATAAAAGTCTGAACGCCGTAGGCTTTGACGTTGGGAAAGATTTCGAGCTGTCCGGCCTGGAGCCGAAACCCCTGGGCTTTGAAGCATTCTTTCAGGGCAACAGCCAGGTTAAAGGTGTTGACCCATTCAGCAAAGGGGATATAGAGGTGCAGACCGCCGCTCCAGCTGGAGCGCAGCAGGAGAGTGCGGGTAATGCCGATGGTTTCCAGAGCAGTCCGGATCTGAGCCACCCCATCGGCGGTGCAGTAGTCGCCGCCGGCATCGAGGTCGAGCAGGGCGTAGCGGGTGTCGTGGGTGAAGCGAACGCCGATTAGCTGGTTGGCGTCTTGCCACTGGTTCCAGAGAACGCGGGGCCGCAGCGGGTGAGTTTTAACCGTGGTCCAGGCGGCTTTGGCGGTGGCGTCATCCGGCCGGTCGGCGCGGATGAAGTTCCAGGGGTAGTGGCCAAAGAGTTCACACAGCCGCTGGCCGGTGGGGTCAGCGGGCAGGGGTTCGGAACGGGAAGTCCTACGCGACTCCTCGCCCCATCCTGTAGATGCGGTCATGGGGGTCTCTCTCTCCTAAAAAAGAGCAATGAGTATTGCCCCGAGAGAGATCCGTGTTACCATAGCCGCATAAGATTATCTGCGCGACTCGGGACTGGTCCTCTCGGGTTTTCGCTTTTTAAAGAGCCGGTGGCATTCGCTGCCGGTTCTTTTTGCCTATTAAGGGTCTGGTCAGGACGCTTAATACTGATAGACGCGATCGCTAGGAAGTTAAACTCAGCGGGGCGTCAATCATGGCCGGATCATAGTACAGCTGTCTAAGCCGGGCAAGGCAAACGCTAAAAATTGGGCTTCAGGGGTGTTTTGGGGTGGGTATCGGCCTCCTAACGTGCAATAAAAGACTGTGGTTACCGCTCATTCGGCGGTAGTTGCCAGGGCTCTAGACCAGCGTCGTGGAGCTGCTGTTCTAGCCGGGCCACCTGTTCACGCAGTTCGTCGGGTTCTGCGTAGGCCTCACCTAGGGCGGATAAGTATGCCTCGGTCTGCTGGAGCCGTTGGGCGAGCAGAGCATTGCGATCGCTCTCACTACGCTCCACACCAAAAGCAGCATCAAAGCGCCGCTCCAGGGTTTCGAGGCCCAAAGCTGCTACCAGATTATAGGCCTGGCGATTGCCTCGACTGCATTGGTAGAGCCAGAACGCAAAAGTAATGTCTAGGGGAACTGCCGTAATTCGAGTCTGCCCCCTAATCTGCCCCTCTGATTCCACCTCTATTTGCTCAGAAGTTTGTGGCGTATAACCGCTAGTCTGTAAGGCTTTTAGAGCATTTGAGCGCAAAAAGTTTGATGCGTTCTGCTGAGAAGTACCAATCGCCTCAGCTATGCCAGTGATGCTCATCCGGTAGCTCCCATCGGGCATCTGGAAACCGTCGACCGACAACGGGCCGATCGCCACCGTGGCGCGCTTAGCTTTGTCACCAGTGGTCATCCTGCTACCCGTTGCCACAGCCGGGCAATCTCAGCCAGCAACACCTGAATATTTTGGGTGAATGCCCGGTGCTCTGTGGCATTGGCCTGGGCCTCTAGCTGCCACTGCTCACGCGCCGCCCGCATCTCTGCACGGTCAGCCCTGGCATCTTCTAGCAAGGTATTGAAGCGCTGTTCGTTATCGTCGTGCTTTCTGCCCAGGTCAGCGATCATCTGCACGGTATCGGTAACAGCCTCTTCCATGCGCCGGTTGGTGTTGGCTGACATAGAGCTGCTAACCTCCTCAGCCTCAGCAATGCTCCCTTCAATGCGAGACGACCATGCTTCGATGGCACGGGCATTGCTCTCCACAATTTTCTCGGTGCGGTCTAGCCCTGCTTCGACCCGGTCTAAGCGCTGAGTGCTGGCCGCGTTAGATTCCGCTACGGTGGCTAGTAGTGCTTCTATGCGGTCTAGGCGATCGCCGCTCTGGGTCATTGCAACTTTCCTTCTGCCTTGGCATTAGCCACAAGCTCTTTCAGCAAAATCTCTATGAAGTTGCTCACGCTACGACTTTCCAGCGCTGCAAGCTTCTCAACATGTGCTTTCAGTTCTTGGTCTACATAGACCCCTAGTTTGGCCTTGTTAGTCGGCATTGTGGCAGCCATAGCGATTTTAACCCCTCCATTTTGAACGATTGCCCCAAATTTATCTCAAGTATCCTGCACAGAACAAAAGTATCCTACTTTAGATGAACTTATAGTACCATCCGAACTAAGCGCAAAACGGCATCGGTACAGGGCTGGGGCTAGTTGGCTCACTGTTTGCCGTGCCATGACGCGCCCAACCCGTACCCGCAACAGTTCAGAAGATTTTCAGCGATGACCGAATCCGTAAGCCTTCACTCGAACTGTGAGCAGGTTGCGCCCGTAGGGTCGTCCAACGGCACCACCGCCTGGGTACTCACCATGCCCGATGGGGTAGATCGTGTGCTGTTGAACAACCCCGCTGCCCTCGATAGCTTTGAGGCCTAGCACTACCTCTTCAACGATGGCCTGTGCGCTTGGGGCGGGGTAGATGTGCCCGTCATCTACACGCAGAGCGTCATCTACACCGCGCAGGGCAGCAGGTGGAGCGAGGCTTTCCCTTCCTCAAAGACCCTCTCTTCATCAGCAGTGTCTTTGTCAAAGGCACAATTTTTAGACTCGGCTTGGCTTAAGCAGGGTTATAATCTCGCTGACAAATCGTTCTGGCTCCAACGGTTTCGTCAAATGGATTTGAAAGCCTGCTTGGAACGCTTTTTCTTGGTCGATTTCTGCGGCATAAGCCGTGAGCGCGATCGCTGGCACCGCACCACCCTGAGCAGGTGAACGCGAGCGAATCTGCTGCATCAGGCTATGGCCATCCATCTCTGCCATGCCAATATCGCTGACAATCACATCGGGAATAAACTGCTCCAGGGCTTGTAGCGCTTCTAAGCCAGAAGCCACCGCGGTTACCGTTGCCCCGTATTGCTCTAGCAGAAAAGCCTGGAACTCGCGGGTATCAGTATCATCATCAACGAGCAAGATTTGAACGTTGTTTAAGGGTGTTTCTGAGTTTAGTTGAGCGCGGGTTGACTCAGAGCGGATCGGCGTTGCCTGCTGCATGGTCGGTAGCTGCACGATAAAGGTTGCACCTTGATGCTCACCGTCGCTCTCTGCTGCCACCGTACCACCGTGGAGTTCCACAATTTGCCGCACGATCGCTAGACCTAGACCCAGACCGCCAAATTTACGGGTAGTGGAGCCATCTTCTTGTCGAAAATACTCAAACACATAGGGGAGAAATTGAGCATTGATGCCAATGCCTGTATCGATCACCCGAATCTGCGCCAGTTGATCCACTTGCCGCAGTTCAACCGTCACTTGTCCGCCCTTAGGCGTGAATTTGACAGCATTGGTCAGCAGATTCCAGACCACTTGCTGGAGTCGGCCAGCATCGCCAAAGATAGGCGCGCTTTGCGAATCGAGGTCAAGCGCGATCGCAATATGCTTGGCTTCTGTCGCCAACTGCACGGTTTCGACTGCCGCAGAGATCACAGACACCAAACTAGTGGGAGTCGGATTTAGGCTCAGCTTGCCCTGCATGATGCGGGAGATGTCGAGCAAGTCTTCGATCAGTTGTGACTGCAGTTTGGCATTGCGCTCGATCGTGGCGAGTGCATCTGCTTGGCGGGCTGCGTCGAGTTTGCCGGTTTGCAGCAACTGTGTCCAGCCCAAGATCGGGTTCAGAGGTGATCTGAGTTCGTGGGAGAGCACGGCGAGAAACTCATCCTTAATTCGGTTAGTTTGAGCTAAGGCCTCGGCACGCATTTGAAGCTCTGTGACTAAGCGCGATCGCTCTAAGGCCGCCGCCACCTGATGGGCCACGACCTGCATCAAGTCGAGTTCATCTGGAGTAAAGCGATCCCGCTGACAAGTGCCCATGCCCAACGTGCCCAAGACGCGATCG
This sequence comes from Leptolyngbya sp. FACHB-60, assembly GCF_014695775.1. Lineage (GTDB taxonomy): Bacteria > Cyanobacteriota > Cyanobacteriia > Phormidesmidales > Phormidesmidaceae > Nodosilinea. The sequence continues at coordinate 9,788 of NZ_JACJOX010000002.1, forward strand.
CCCACGATGAGCGGATGACTAGCGTAGGCACGGATGCCAATCGACCCAACGGGAAGCGCCAGGGGATGGTCGGATTCCAAAGCATTCTCAACGACGACGGGCCGGCGATGTTGCACAGCATAGCCACACACGCCCTGCCCTAGTTCCAAAATGCTAGCCGATTGGGCAATCTCCTCGGAGATGCCGCCATGAGCGTGTAGCCGCAGGTGTTGCTGATCGGCCTCAAACAAGTAGTTAAAGAACACTTCGAGTTTTAAATGCGTGGAAACTTTTGCAAATAAGCGGTCTAAAGAGGCTTTGGGGTCTTCGTTGAGTAAGAGATCGTTGGCAATTTCAGAGAGCAGATTGAGCCGTTCGTTTCCAGCCTTGAGCGCGGCTTCGATTTGTTTGCGATCGCTCAGATCAACTGCAAAGAAAACGCCTGCGTCTGAAGCATCTGCAAACACCGCTGCCCGCACCAAAATTGGAACGCGGTGTCCCTGTTTATGAATAAAATCTTTCTCGTAAGATGAGCAGGTGCCGCTAATTGCAATCTCTGCAAGCGCTTGTTCATCACGCTCAGCATGTTCTGGGACAGTAATCTCTCGCCAACGGAGCCGTCCGTCATTCAAGTCTTGTTGCGTGTAGCCAATCATCTCGAGCAAGGCATCATTGGCATCGGTAATCTCACCCGAGCGAGACCAAAGGCCGATGCCAATCATTTTGGACTCGAAAATGCGGCGAAATCGGTCTTCACTCAAGCGCGAGGCTTCCTCAGCTTGTCTTTGGGCAGTGACGTTATTGAAGTAAACGGCAATGCCGTTTGCGGCAGGGTAAGTGCGAACTTCGTACCAGCGCTCGTGGTCGGGGTAAAAAGCAGTCAAGGAACCCGCCACGCGATCTTCCATCGCGCCCCGGTAAATTCGCTCAAACTCGCTGCCCATCACGCCCGGGTATTCTTCCCAAAAATTCTTACCAATCAGGTCGTCAGGAGGTCGATCAAGCAACACTCCACCAGATTGATTCATGTAAGCAAACCGCCAGTCCTGATCGAGCGCAAAGAAGGCCTCAGCAATGCTCTCGAGCACATTTCGAGTCCGCTCCTCGCTTTCCCGCAGAGCGGACTCGATTTGAATTTGGGCGGTGACATCCCTAAAGTAAATTGTGATGCCGTTTGTCGCGGGAAAAGAGCGGACATCGTACCAACGATCGTGGTCGGGGTAAAACGCCGTCAATGACTCCGCTATGCGATCACGCATGACGCGGAGGTGCAGTTGCGCAAAATTAGTGCCAGCCAATCCTGGAAATTCCTCCCAAAAATCCTTGCCGATTAAGTCGCGGGGTGAGCGGTCGAGCAGCTTTTCGGCAGCTTGATTGACATAGGTGAACTGCCAATTCTCATCCAGGGCAAAGAAGGCTTCAGTAATACTTTCCAGAATATTTCGGCTCTGCTTTTCGCTTTCCCACAGGGCAGCTTCAGCTTGTTTGCGTTCGGTGATATCGACCACCATGCCCAGTAATCGAGTTGGCGTATCGTTCTGGTCACAGTAGACACTGCTGCGGACCCAGATCCAGTGAACGCTTTGATCAGGGTGAATAATCCGACATTCAAAATTCCAAGCGGTATGGGCTGAAATAGTTTGTTGAAACTTCTCGTTCACCAAGGCGCGATCGTCTGGGTGAACATGGGTTAGGAAAATCTCATAACTCCATTCCGGTAACAGCGATTCATAGCCAAAGATTTGGTCGTGTCTGAGCGAGCGATGAGCGGTGTAAGGTTGCGTGGTGAGATCAAGATCCCAGTCACCAATTTGGGAGGCATCCAACATGAATCGCAGTCGGGTTTCACTTTCCCGCAACGCTGCTTCTGCATGGAAGCGATCGTGGATATCGACCGATGTACCAAACCAGCGAGTGATCTCGCCCGTTTGCGGATCTCGGTAAGGCTCTGCGCGAACCAAAAACCAGCGATAGCTTCCCGTTGCAGAGCGAATCCGGTGTTCGACCGAGAAAGTGCCGCCGCTGCGTCGCGCTTCGTTAAACGCTTTTATTGTGCGATCGCCATCGTCTGGGTGCACAAAGCTAGCCGCAACCTCCGCTGCTGTCGTCGGTTCGTAAAGAACGCCTGTGTAGTCGCTCCATTGCTTGTTGAAGAACTCAACTCGCCCTTGTGCATCTGTAATCCAAACGATTTGAGGGACGGCATCTGCCATCAATCGGAACCGTTGCTCGCTCTCACGCAGCGTTGCTTCTGCCTGTTTGCGATCGGTAATATCTCGCGTCACTCCTGCGACTGCCTCAACTGCGCCAGTCACATCAAACATCGGCACGAAAATATACTCGTAGGCTTTGGTTCCAACCGCACTTGTGTAAGGCGTTTCATCTTTAAGTGGCTGGCGGGTCTTGCTCACTTGCTGAATCTGACTTTGCAATCGAGCCGCTAAATCTTCGGGATAATCTAACTCAAAAAAGTTTTTGCCCAGTGCTTCAGCCAATGTTTTTTGCCAAAGGTCGAGTAACGATTGACTGATGTAAGTAAATCGTCCTAACAAATCGAAGGTGTAAATAAAATCGGGGACAGAAGCGGCGATCGCGTCAAACTTTCGCAGTTGGCGTTCGAGTTCGGCAGAGGTTTGTTGCAGCGTGTTTTCCGCCTGTTTGCGTTCATCTTCAACGCGCTTCGCCTCAGTGATATTAGTAAATAAAACGGCGAACTGATTGTTTTGCGGTTCACCAATGCAAAAGGCATTGACACTAAACCAACGATTCAGAGCGCTGGCATAATTTTCCAACCGAACGGGTTCCCTGGTTTGCACGACTCTGCCATAAATCTCAAACCAATAGGCGTCATGATTGGGAGCCAGTTCCCGCATTCGTTTACCGGTTGCTTGCTCTAATCCAGTGAGTTGTTCAAACGCTGAATTTACTTCCAGGAAGCGGTAATCGATCGGCTCACCCTGTTCATCAAACAGCATTTCGCAGATGCAAAAGCCTTCATCGATCGATTCGAACAACAGGCGATATTTCGCCTCAGATTCGCGTAGCGCGGCTTCAGCGCGGGCACGTTCGACCGTGGCCCAGGTCTGTTCTGCTGTCTCTTCGACCCATCTCACCTCGAGCTCCGTCCATTGCCGAGGCGTTGCCTGATGAACCGCCAGCAGCGCCACGAATTGATCATTTTTGATCAGGGGGACATCGAGATGTGCTGCAATATCAATGTCCCGATACATGGCTTTTTCACGGTCTGTATATTTGAGGCTGTTCGCCACGTTGGGAACGATCGCCGTTTGCCCCGCTTGATGGTCATCGGTTAAGTTGCGTCCAAACTCGTCTAGACGATATTGCCCGCTCAGCTCGGCAACACCGTTTGTATAGTTTTTATGGACGATCACGTCCTTCCCGCCCGGCAATACTTCAGCGTAGATGACGCGGCTGGCTTTTAAGTGCTCGCCCAGCATCTGGGCAGCGGTGGCTTGAATCTCATTGGCATCGGTCAGCAGACGCAGCGCATCGGCAAGGGTGCCCCGAAAGGCATCGGCTTGGGCCGCTTGGCGGAAGGGGGCTGTTTGGGTGCAATTCTGCGCTGGTACCGATGCTTGCTGCATCGGCTCGAGGCTTTGAGCTTGATTGAGTTCAATCAAGCGACTCTGTACTACCGTTTTCAAACTCTCTGACCAGGTTTCGACAGCCCCAAGGGGAGTTTGAGACCAGTCGTGCGATCGCAGGAGTGTTTCTATCTCACCACCGTCTCCAAAGAGCTTGTCGGGCATCTCCTGGTGTTGCTCTACCCTCATGCTTTTAGATTCCTTGAGGGCAAGTATTTTCCTCGGATTGCCTGACTGCGTTCCCGTAAAGCTCCGTCAGGTGACTCCGCCAAGTGGTTCAGCAAGGTTTCAATTTGTCTGAGTGCTAGGGGAGAAGGGGTGGCATGTCCGTTTTCCCAACGATTGATGGTAGGAAAGGAGACTCCAAGTTGAGCCGCAAACTTCTCCTGGGTCAGTGTCAAGGTTTGCCGAAGCTCTCGAATCAGTTGACCAATGGCGGGCTGTTTGATCCCTAAGTAGTCCCGATGAAAAGCCACGGCACTCACACTTTATAAAGTCCTTTACTGCTGTCAGCTTCAATTAGTTTTAGGAGAAATCAATCCATCTCTAGATAGAAGCTGTTAAAACACCTCTAAAAATTTAGAGGACAGATACAACAAACCCCTGACAGAGACTCAGAAACGCTGGCAGGGGATGTAAACCAAAACCGGCAAAGGAAACAATTATGACCACAATTTTAGTAGTACAGCCAACAGCCGACCGTAGCTCGGCTGTCGCGCACGCATTCGCTGTTATTGGTGTCAATGTGGAAGATATGAGCCGATCTACACCGCCGCAGGGGAGATGCTAAGCACTAAATTTGTGCTCGACGGTTTCGACGTCGAGGTTGCTAATGCCAACCCGGTCATGGGCAGCTGAGATGCGATCACCATTGCCGCCCTAAAGCGCTGTCCCGGTAAGGAGCCGATTGATTTCTGGCCGTTGAGCAGCCCACTTGCTGACGAATTTTAGACCACCCTGGGCCTGGCCCGCACTGGCCCCACCACTGCACACCTCACCGACCCACAACCATGACCGACAACACCGCAGACCTAGCCCGCGTACTGAAGCAGATTGAAGTTGCCACAATGGCGATCGCCGCGAGTAACCCGCCCAACTGGAAGCGCCCACTATCGGCCTACAAAAACGGCTGGGTGGCTGCGATCGGTGCGATCGAGGTCGCCCACGACGACCACGGCCCCACCGTCATCTGGTGGATGGGCCATCATTACACCCGTCGCAGTGGCAGTAACCCCAAGTTTGGGGCGGCGATTTGGTTTAGCCGCAGTATGGGCAAGGGCGAAGATGGTGAGGCCAGCTACGTCAGGCTGATTACCTTCGCCGACGGCCCTACGCCCACAGCAGAGCCGCTGCCTGACTACGTAGTGAAGGCCCTCGATCGCAGCAAATAGCGCTTCTACAGCGGCTCAGAAGGCACCGCAATCAAGCTGAACTGTCGGCTGCCGCGCTAAGGGTGAGCCGCTGCGGATCCAGCTGCAAGCAGTCGACCCAACCGATATGAGTGGCTCGCACTCTGGACATTGCATCGCAGATTGGCCCTAATTCATCTTCTAATTATGCAACGCCGAGAATTTTGAATAGTGGGTTGAGGGCGAAGCGGCTGGGGTGGAGTACCGGAGAGTTGGGGTAGCAATCGCAAATTGTTCAAATAGCTCGTTCATCAAGCTCTGACGCATGGCTTCACGTAATTCGTCATTTACCCAGTCGAGAACGTGGGGCACGACCACCCATACACCCCACTCGTTCTGATTGACATCAATCCACCACGAATCAATGAATTCAACAACAGGTGCTTCGATAAAAAACACCCGTTGTTTCTGGGTACGATCGCCCAGGATGTGTTGCGATCGCTGACTAAGCATTTCCCACCGTAAGGGTGAAAAGCAGACCAGATCAGCATCACTGAATGGGCGATCTTCAGTTCTTACTGTCGACGGACTATGGATATTTGAGGTGCCAGTTTTAATGATCATTCGCTTTTTTGCCTTTTTTAGTTGGCATTTTTAAGAACGATGTCTCTACGCATAGACTCGATCGCGCTCATGCAAATACTGAGCGATCGCGCGATCCAGATCCGGCAGCAAAATCCCACGTTCGCTGCTGAGCACACTGTAGGCGGGACGGGGTGCTGCATAGCCAAAGCTATTGATGGAGCAAGGTTGAATGGCGGAGGCGTCCAACCCGGCGAGCTGTGCCGTCTGACGAGCAAGGTCAGACCAAGCGATCGCCCCTGGATTGGCTAGGTGCCAGATACCGCGCTCGCCATCAATCAGCAAGTCAAGGCTGGCATTCACCAGATCGGGAACATAGGTGGGGGACACGATCGCATCTTCCGCCGCTAAAAAGGGCTGTCCTGCCTTCAGGGTGCGAAGGGCAACAGTCAAAAAGTTGTGATCATCCCAGGGGCCAAAGAAAGCACTGGTGCGAATGACTAACGACTCGGGGTAGTGATGTAGCACCTGCCGTTCTGCCTGGGCTTTGCTGTGGCCATAGACATTCAGCGGAGCGACGGGATTGCTCTCCAGGTAAGGCTGTTGGCGATCGCCATCAAACACCAGATCTGAGGAAAACGTGATCAGCCCAATATTGCGCTGCGCACAACTCTCCGCCAGAATAGAGGCCCCATCCGCATTAATGCTACGGCACAGGTGGGACTCCCGCTCCGCATCATCAACGCGCACGTATCCCGCCGCATTGATCACCGCCCACGGCTGTATTTCGGCCAACACCTGCTCAACCATGACTGGGTCAGTAATATCCATCTCCCGTCGGCTCAGCAGGTGGTAGGGAATACCCCGCACCTCGCAGATGTGAGCAAACGCTTGGCCGAGGGTGCCGGTTGCCCCGGTGATAAGCAGGGGGGATGGGTGAATGGGTGAGCTGCCCTGCTGCGGAGCGTAAGCTCTGCCGAACGACCCTCTACCCGCTGCCATTTGCCAGACATCAACAGATTCTTCTGACGGGTGGGAACAGGAAACAGGCGAATAAAACAGCCGATCGCCCCGATTCCACCAGCCGGGCACTTCCAGGAGGGGGTGATTGTAGGCTTCACCTCTAGAGAGGTGGCGGAGCATGGTGGCGATCGCCGTGGGGCGGGGTGAGGGCGATGGCAGCACATTGCTGCACGGGGGGCGCACGTCAAAAACGCCCGGTTCGTAAAAGCCATCGTCGCGGGTGACGAGGCTGTTCCAGTCGAAGGCACCCAGGAGTGACCAGGCGGTGATGGCCCGCATGTCTACTCCCTCCTGACGCAGCTGTTGGGCGGCATCCCAAATTTCCTTAACCCAGCGCAATTGTTCCTCGCGGGTGCAGCCCAGGTGCACTTCGGTGACGGCGATCGGCCGGTGATAGCGTTCCCAGACTTCCCTAAGCAAGACGTCGGGGGAACAAACGCCTTCCGCGCAGACCCGAATGGCTTCCACATCGGCGTACTGGTGCACGCCGTTGCCGCCGTGAAAGTGAGCCGGGTAGCGATCCATCCGTTCATCTAGGAAGCGATCGCTGGTCAAGTAGCGGTTAATGCCGAAAATATCGGGTGGGCAGGGATGGTCGAGAAACCAGGATAGGTCTGATTCCTCCACTCCGTTCCGACGCAAATAGTCCCATAGCTCATGGTTCTGGTCTATCCGACCACAGAGCAAATCAAAGGACAGCCATCGCCGCGCATTTTCAAAGTCAACCTGATAGCTCAACAGCGGCGTACCAGACGTTTTGCACAGGTCTTCGGTCTGCACCAATTTTGCCGCCGGATTGATGCGACGAATGGCCTGCATAGACAGGGCAACCCCACGGCACTGATTGATCAAAGCTCGAAGAAAGCTGCGATTGTCCTTAGCATGGGGATACCAGTGCCCATACAACCCACTGAAGCGAGCGGTGGTCAGGGGCTCATTGACTGGGGTGTAGTACTCCAGCCAGGGATAGCGGCTGGCAACGGCCTCGGCAAACTGAGCCAGACCGGTGGCGAACTCTGGGTCTAACAAGCTGGTGTGCGGCGGGCCGCTGCCATGATGCACCAGCCCAACAATGGGACGAATACCGACATCGTCCAGGTAGCTCAACCGCTGGTCTGCCCAGCTCCAATCGGCCTGCTCGGGGCCATTGGGCGCGGTGCGTTCCCAAAGGACCGGATAGCGGATAGCCTGGATGCCCAGGCTGGCGAAACAATCGAGGTCTTCGATGCGGGTATCGTGACCATTGCGCTGGAGCTGCTCAAAGTAGCGATCGCCCACCCGGTTCACGGTACATTCAATGCCACCCCACAGTTCCAGCTTGGATGAAACCTGATTTGTACTCATCACACCTTCAACCTTGCTCAACGAGATTTACCATTTTGTTCAGATTTGCCTGCCGCTACGGGCGTAGCAGACCGGCCATTGCCATTGCTGGTAGCGGTCTTGAAGGCGCTATTGCCGTTGCCGTTACCATTGCCATTGCCATTAGAGGTAGGGGCAACGGGTTGCTTCGCCGGTAGGCTTTCTTGCTTGGGATGCCAGCTTGAGCGGTTGGCCAGTTGGGCGTGAAGCGCCAGCGCTTGAGCCACCACCTGGTCCATGTTGTAGTACTTGTAGGTGGCGAGCCGCCCGACAAAGTGAACCCCCGGTTCGGCATCGGCTAAAGCTTTGTATTGCTTGTAAAGTTCGGCATTTTCAGGGCGGGGTACGGGATAGTAGGGGTCGCCCTCGGCCTGGGGATATTCGTAGACGATGCTGGTTTTGGGGTGTTCCTGCCCGGTCAAGTATTTGAACTCGGTAACCCGGGTATAGAGGTGTTCATTGGGATAATTAATAACGGCCTGGGGCTGATGCACGTCCTGGTTCAGCGTTTCATGTTTGAATTCGAGGGAGCGATAGGGCAGCTTGCCGTAGCAATAATCAAAGAAGCCATCCACCGGGCCGGTGTAAATCATTTCCTTGTAAGGAATGACATCCTGAATTTCCCGATAATCAGTGTTGAGCATGATTTTGATGTTGGGGTGCGCTAACATCTGCTCAAACATGCGGGTATAGCCGTGGAGCGGCATGGCCTGGTAGGTATCGGTGAAGTAGCGATCGTCCCGGTTGGTACGGGTGGGAACGCGAGCGGTAACGGACTTATCCAGCTCGGAGGGATCAACACCCCACTGTTTACGGGTGTAGTTGCGGAAGAACTTTTCGTAGAGCTCTCGCCCCACTTTGCTCACCACCACATCTTCAGAGGTGCGAATGTACTCTTTAGTCTCAGCTAGGGAGGCTAAAAATTCCTCAACTTCAAAGGCGGTCAGCTTCAGTCCGTACAGCTTGTTGATGGTGTCCAGATTGATGGGAATCGGGACTAATTGACCATCCACGCTGGCTAAAACTCGGTGTTCGTAGCGTCGCCATTGGGTAAAGATGGACAAATATTCAAACACATCGCGGGAGTTGGTATGAAAGATGTGGGGGCCATATTTATGGACCAAAATCCCGTCTTCGTTGTAGTGATCGTAGGCATTGCCACCAATATGGTTGCGAGTATCTACAATCAGAATTTTTTTATTTTCCTGAGTTGCTAAGCGCTCTGCTAAAACGCTGCCAGCAAAGCCAGCACCAACAATTAAATAGTCAAACATGGGGGCACTCCTTGCAGTGAAAATTAGATCGCTAGCTGGTCAACGTTGGCTGCGATCGCCGTTGGATATTTGGTCTTAAACGGGGTGGTCTTGCGGGCGTTGGAGGCGATCGCCTCCTCAATCCGGTCATTCATGGCCTGCCAGGTCAAATCCCAAGAGGTTTGAGCCAACCGGGCATCAACTCGATCGAGCCAGTCGGAAGAGGTTTGGTTCTGGGTGAGAGCAGCGGCGATCGCCTCCACAAACTCCGGCACCGTATCGGCAATGTGAACCAGGTTCTCGTCGCCGTAGGGCCGCACCACATCTTTAATCGACGTGGACACCACAGGTTTTCCACCAGCCAGGTACTCCGGCGTTTTGGTCGGGCTGATGAAACGAGTAGACTCATTGCGGGCAAAAAGCAGCAGAGCCACATCCCAACCGGCTAAATAGTGAGGCAACTCCTGATAAGATTTGCCCCCTAGATAATGAATGTTGGGGTGCTGGGGGAGAGATGCCTCGTCAATTTTGACGACCGGGCCAACCATGACCAAATGCCAGTCAGGCCGAGCCTGGGCAATTCCATCTAACAACTCTAGATCTAGCCGCTCATCGATCACCCCATAAAATCCCATACGGGGATGGGGAATATCTGCCTGATCGGGTGGCTCGGGCAGGGACTGTCGAGCTTGAGCAAAGTGAGCTGCATCAATGCTGCTGGGGAAGGCATGGACACTCGAATGTTGATGCTGCTTGGCTTCGTAGAGGCTATGGCCACCCGTGAATACGAGATCGGCCATCTCAAACAAGCGCGCTTCCCAGGCTTGCAGTTGGGGATGTGCTCCTTTGAAGGCGGAAAGCTCGTCCATGCAGTCGTACACTACAGCGGATGCGTGCAAATGATGGGTAAAAGGAACTGCCATCGGCGTGTAATACCAAAGGATCGGCTGTTGAATTTGAGCTTCTGCAAGCAAAGCATTCAACAACTGTTGCAAGGAGAGCGTAAATTCCTCATCGCTCAGGCTTTCGGCTATATGGGGAACAACAATCCATACCCCACAATCACGCTTGCTAATGTCGAGATAGGAATTCTCCTCAGGGATGGTGATCGGCTCCTCCACAATAAAAACGCGGCGAGCTTGAGCACAACGGTTGAGCAGATGTTGCGGCCGCTGATATACAAAATCCCACCGAAGATGAGAGAAGCAAATCAAATCCGGCTCTCCAGGTACTGGGGGTTCTACCTTCGTACCTTCAGGCCACCACCGTAAACTAAGAGATACAGAGCTTTGTTCTGAATAAAGCTGGTCTTCTATCGATTTTTTATTTAACAACCTTCTATTAAAGTCGCTCTCTGAAACATAGTGGGTTGACATCTTCACCTCCCAATTCAAAGGTTAGCAAGCTAATGTTTCCAAAATCGTGGTTGATTCCGAAGCTAATACAGGCAGCATTTCAGGTCAAATTCTATGGCTTGCATAGCTATCCATCAAAACAACGATCGGTTTTTTCGGTTTTGAAAAATATTCACTCTCATTCACCACTCCAGGTATCGCTAAGCGATATCTGGTGGAGGCTGACACCCTCAGAGTAGGAGGTTTGTTTCCATTAGAAACATCTCTTTCGATAGAAGTTTAAAAAACCAAAGGTAATGTATTCAACCTAGTTAAGCAGTTATTCTAGAGGTAACTGCTCAGCTAAGTTGACGAGAGTTGCCATCTGCAGGGGGCTTGGTAACCTATCGGCGCTACAGTGATCCGCTGAATTATCAACGGTTGCTGCTGTTGCTAGAGCGTGGTCCGCCGAAAATTGACATCATGGTTTTTCGCTCCCCGTAAGGAGCTAGTCTTTTCGCTCAGGTGCGATCGCTTATCAAGACAGCAAGGGATCTTTGCCTTTGATTTTTTTGTCGTGCCCTTACCTCACCTCAGACTGATTGGTTACTAAATTGAACAATTACTTCTGGAGTTAGAGGGATAAGTAGCTACTTTTTATTACTCTGTAAAATTAAGCTCAGAAACTCATTGGCAATTTTCATAGAGATTACTAGACATCAATAGCATGTTTATTCTCTAAAAGGCTTTATCAGTTTACTTAGGCTGTTTTTAATAGCTATAAGTTAGCTTCGGTTGCAAAACAGACGTTTTTTGGATGATAAAATCTTCAAAAACGGTTGAAAATGCCATTTAAATGTGGGGACCACCATGCCTGACAAATCGACAATTTTAGTGACAGGAGGGGCGGGATATATTGGTTCCCATGCAGCCCTAGCTTTGCAACAGGCAGGGTATGACCTGTTGGTGCTGGATAACTTATTGAATGGGCACCAGGAGCTTGTAGAGCAGGAATTGCAGGTAAAAGTGGTGGTGGGCGACATTAGCGATCGCCCCTTCCTCGACCACCTTTTCGCCACGTACCCTATTGCTGCTGTAATGCACTTTGCCGCCTACATTGCCGTAGGGGAATCGGTCACCGACCCTGGCAAGTATTACCGCAATAATGTAGCAGGGACATTGACGCTTTTAGAGGCGATGGTTGCGGCTTCGGTGAAGCAGTTGGTATTTTCGTCTACCTGTGCGCTGTATGGTACCCCCAAGTTTGTGCCCATTACCGAGGACCATCCCCAAGAACCCATGAGTCCCTATGCCACCAGCAAACAAATGGTGGAGCGGATGCTGGCAGACTTTGATGCAGCCTACGGGTTAAAGTCGGTTCGCTTTCGCTACTTCAATGCGGCAGGAGCCGATCCGGATGGGCGATTGGGCGAAGACCATGCGCCGGAAACCCACCTCATTCCGCTGGTGCTGCTGGCGGCGCTGGGCAAGCTGGAAAGCATTGCCATCTTCGGTACAGATTATCCAACCCCTGATGGTACTTGCGTTCGCGATTATATTCATGTTGCGGATTTGGCTCAGGCTCACGTTTTGGGTTTGCAATATCTGCAAAACGGTGGCGACAGTGATGTGTTCAATTTGGGGAACGGGAGCGGTTTCTCGGTTCGTGAAGTCATTGAAGCGGCTCGTCGGGTGACGCAACGGGAGATTCAGGTGGTGGAGCGCCATCGCCGCCCCGGTGATCCCCCCATTCTCGTTGGCAGCAGCGATAAGGCCCGCAGTGTTTTAGGTTGGCAACCAGAGTATGCCGATCTCAATGCCATTCTCACTCATGCGTGGCAATGGCATCAGCAACGACATGGGAGCGATCGCCCCTAGTTGCCCCCGTAGTAGCCCAATCCCTAGAGGGCTTGAGAGGGGGTTGAGTGCTACGGTCAGGTTTGGGTTGCTAGAGAGTGGACAGCCGGGACGGCTATCCCACAAGAATTTCCTCAGAGATCCCCAAGACTCAAATACCCCCCTTCTTGTGGGATGGGCCTCCGGCCCGTCCGCTTACCATCGAACGGTCACCACTACAGAGTCTTCCTCTGCCCGCCAACAGTGGGCAACGCCGGGAAGCCACAGGGCATAATCTCCCTGAGATGTCAGCACGATTTCACCATCAGGAAATTGTATACAAAAGCGACCGCTAATCAGAACAGAGAGGGTCGTGGTTTCAGCGGGTTCTGTCCACTGGGAGCGGCAATCGCCCGCCCCATGAACGCCCCATTTAACTTCTAACGCGGAGGTTGAGCGGGGACTGTCAGATGGGGTAATAAACGAGCCAACAAACCATCCTCGCCGGTCTTCCCCATCGCTATAGGCGTTACCCGTGGTTACGTTTGATAACATCCCAATGCCCTGTCTAATAGTCCTGGTTGAATCGTGCGGGAGCACAGAATGCTCATTGCACAATCCCACCAACCGGGTTGTTAAATGTCTTGTGGTGTCCAGGTTGGCCCATGACAGCGAGGTCCCTCCGCTGTCCAGAGCAACCGATCGATGCACATCCGCCGTCCTGTCATCGCTGGATCCCAAGCATGGTAAACCAGGTACTCAGTGGAGCTGTCAGAATGCAGGGCGATCGAGTTATGGCCGGGGCCTAAAACGTAGCCGGGATGCGATCGCAACACCCGTGGCCCCTGTTCATTGCCAGTATCTGAATATGGCCCCAGAACGTGATCGGCAACGCCATAGTCAACCCCGTAGCTATCCGTTTCCCACCGTCCACCACTATAAAAACAGTAGTAGCGATCGCCATGTTTACGCACACAAGGGCCTTCTAGGGTATGCCAATCGTAGGTGCCACCATACATGGGGCGATCGGCCAAAAACCGTTGCCAGTCGTGGCGTGCCCGCAGAACGACTTTGGGTTCTCCAGCGAGGGTTGTCATGGTTGAGAGGCGATCGACCATCAGGGCTGTGCCTGCCCGCACCCCCTGTTCCGTATCCAAAAAATCCTGGGCATAGAAGAAATACCACTGCCCGTCATCATCCTGGAAGGGACTGGGATCAATGGCAAATGCACAGGAATCAGGATTGATTAACGGCTCACCTACATCCTGATAAGGCCCGAGAGGGTCAGCACTGGTGGCAACCCGCAACTGGTGGTTTTTATCCCCATGCCCTACCGAATAGTAAAGATAGAAGATGCCTTCGTGGTGCCCTATTTCCGGTGCCCAAAAGTTGTCTCCCAAAGCCGGATCGGGGCGCAGCAAAGCGTTTTCGGCAGCCTGCCAGTGCACCAAATCCTCGGATTGTAGTAGAGGAAAGATCCGCCGCTGATGGCTATCGTCTACCTGCCCAGCAGCTTCCGCTGACCCTGTACCGATCGCATAATAAACCCCCTGGTGTTGCCATACAAACGGGTCGGCGAAATACTCTGGGTAAACCGGATTGGTATAGGTTTGCGTAGCCATTGTTGGACCAAGTCTAGGTTTAACGACCGAAGGAGGTAGCGCTTAGCAACCACCTCCTCCGGTCGTTAAACTCGCGTCTCCCGTGACTAATATTCGAACTTCACGTAGCTTTCCGTAGCGTTGTCGGCTAACTGTTCTACGGTGTTACACCGGAGTAACTGCTGCTGCTGCGGTGACAACCCATTGTAATAGCCCTGCCCCAGGGTTAAATCTACCTTATGGGTGTGAAGCCAGTGCATGACATACCCCATCACCACCATGGGGCGGGGTTCTGGAGTGCGGTTGGGGGTGCCCCGGTGGAGAGCTAGAGGCGATCGCACCATCACGTCCCCCGGCTGCATATAAAATTGCTCCATCGCAATTTCGCCCGCTCGAACTTTGACTAGCCCTTCTTCGCGAGACATCACATGGGTGCCCCGGGCCATCTCAAAGGGGCCGTTGTCTGCGGTAACTTCGACGAGGGGAAAGTTGACGGCTAAGGCATAGAGCGGTGTCACCATCTGGTCAGAAAACAGAGGTCGAAAGTCGCGGTGGATTTCCTGATATTCAGACCCCTGCATAGGAATATCAGCGGCCAGCTGTACCAGCTTGTATTCCTGATGAAAAACGCGATCGAGGATGCCCTGAATGGTTGGGTTGGCGAAAACTTCAGGGTTGGCAAAGGGAGCAACCCAGGGCAGAGTAACGTAACCTCGGCCAGGGCCTCTGGGAGCGACGCCGCCGGGTTGCTGCTGCCGCTGGTGAAACAGGGCATCAAAGGCGGCTTTCCATTCGCCAATCAGGGCGCGATCGAACAACCCGCGAATGATGCAAATTCCGTCTCGGTTTAAGTCTTCTGCAAGCTGATCTACGTCGGTTGGGCTAAACGTTGTTCTCTGAATGCTCTGAATCATTGCGCAATCCGCTGAATTGGGGGTAAAGGATGACATCGTGCTGCTGAAGGTCATAAGCAGATCAAAATCTATCCTTCGGTATAGTCCTATTCTCCCCATTGATAGAGGCAGAATGCTTGTGATCCTACCGATTCTTTAAAAATCTAAATTTCTTCGCCAAAAAATTCTATCGCCTGCAATTCTTGCGGTAAGCGATGGATGCGGGTGCATCCCACTTTTGCAGGTGCCTATATCATTCCCACGCGAGTAGGAATCCATTCAGGAGCAAGATGTCCGCCGGTCATTCTCATACAGACGGGAATGACCGGCAGCTAGCCGTCAGAATGATAGATTTACAAATTTGGGATGCACTCGTTGTATGCAGTATCCCTACCGTAACGAAAATTCTTGGGGTGACGATTGAACGAAGGCGTCCAATTCAACAGCATCATGGCTACAGAAAAGGCGCACGTCATTGGGTCGATCGCACGACAACTGCCACAACCGATCTTGATTCTGTAACCGGGCGGTGCGATCGGCTTCCATCATCCACTGGTAAGCGCGCATTCCTGGTGTGCAGTGCCGCTGCGATGGGTTCATTTCATCCCGATAGAAATAGGCGTCCCCAGCATGCAATAACCAGCCTTCGGAGGTTTGAACGGCAATTCCCGCATGGCCATGGGTGTGACCCACCAGGGGAATGAGCAAAATTTCTGGGGGGAGTCCGGCCAGATCGCGAACGGCCTCAAAGCCAAACCAGGGTTCTCCTCCCGCTGTGTAGTATTGCCAATGCTTGACCTCATCCCACTGGTTGGGGCGATAACGCCGCCTGGCGAT
This sequence comes from Leptolyngbya sp. FACHB-60, assembly GCF_014695775.1. Taxonomy (GTDB): domain Bacteria; phylum Cyanobacteriota; class Cyanobacteriia; order Phormidesmidales; family Phormidesmidaceae; genus Nodosilinea. The sequence goes on from NZ_JACJOX010000002.1 coordinate 25,442, forward strand.
AAAACCCTGGCGATCGCGGGCTGTTTCCATTTCGCTTTGCATCACGTGAACAGTCGCATCGGGAAAATCCTCTAGGCCACCGGCATGGTCAAAATCGAGATGGGTCAGGACAATGTGACGGACATCGCTGGGGGAAAATCCGAGGCGCTGAATTTGCTCGATGGCCGTATATTTGCGATCAAACTGAATGTTGTTGAAATGGATAAAGAACGGGCTGAGTCGTGAGTAGGGAGCCTGCACATCGCGCAATCCAAAACCGGTATCAATTAGCACCAGTTCGTGATTGGTTTCAATCAGCAGACAGTGGCAGACGAGATGGGCGGTGAGGCTACGACTGAAGCCGTCGAAGAGGGAGCCGCCGAGGGGACACATGCAGCCACAGTTGAGGTGATGAATACGCATAAGATTTTCCTCGGGTTGGTTCTAAGGCTGAAATCAGGGCGTTGGCTGCTCGTCGGATGGCATGATTTCGGTTTTAGCTTGAGCCGTGAAGCCCCCCAGCTTGATCTGCTCTTCCAGGAAAGTGAGGAACAGGTCAGCTTCTTCGATGGCTCCTTCAATGGCCCCTTCGATAGATTGATGTGTGGTTTCCTGGTGGTTTTGGGGTGTTTCGCTGCTCATAGGGTTTTAGCTAACAAGAAGGCGTCCGTTGTGTCCGGCGTGGGTGTAGCGTTCGAGGGTGGAGTGGGCGATCGCCTCTCCGTTTCCCTTGGCGACTAGGGCAACGCAGGCACCACCAAATCCAGCGCCGGTGAGGCGGGCACCAAAGACCTCGGGGGTGCTTTGAAGAATGTCTACCAGAGTGTCGAGGGCAGGGACAGAAACTTCGTAGTCGTCTCGCAGGCTGGCATGGGAAGCATTCATCAGTTCCCCAAAGGTTTCTGGGGTGATGCCCTCTAAGGCTTTCAACACCCGGTTGTTTTCGGTGATCACATGACGGGCTCGCTGGCGCAGTGGGTCAGGTAATGACTCGGCTTGCTGAGGGTCGCTGATGTCGCGCAGGGCTTTGACACCGAGGTGCTGGGCGGCGGCTTCGCATTCGGCTCGGCGCTGGTTGTAGCCGCTGGTAGCCAGCGATCGCGCCACGCCACTATCGATCACCACAATCTCTGCACCTGTGGGGAAAGGCAAAATCTGGCGATCGAGGGTGCGGGTATCAAGGAACAGCATGTGATCGGTATCGGCCAAGCTGGAAGCCATCTGGTCAAGAATGCCGCAGCTGACCCCGGCATACTGGATTTCGGCCTGTTGACCGAGCTGCGCGATCTCCACATCGTCCAAAGAGAGGTGGAGGAGCGATCGCAGTCCTCGCAAGGTGGCCACTTCCAACGCCGCACTGCTGGACAGGCCGGATCCGATAGGAACGGACGACGTGACGAAGATGTTCAAAGGCGGAATTTTGTGTCCGGCAGTTTCCAAGACGCGAATGCAGCCGTCAACATAGCGGGCAAAGCCCTCGGGAGTGGCCTCAGCGGGGTCGAGATCAACTTGCTCTTCCAATTCGGCGGAGTAGAAATGGTGGCAATCATCGGGGCTGAAGCCGATGGCAACGGTGGTGTGCTGGGGAATGGCGGTGGGTAGCACAAACCCGTCGTTGTAGTCGGTGTGTTCACCCAACAGGTTTACCCGGCCGGGGGCACGGGCTTCAACGTCGGGGGCGGTGTTGAAAATTTGCCTGTAGTCCATAATCAACGCTCCAGGGGAATCGGTCGGAGTCGCCCAGCAACGTCCTGATGGGGAAACTGAGGGTCAAAACTCAAGTTCTCCAAACCGTTATCCGGCTGCAAAACAAAGGTGTCCTCAATCTTTGCCCCCGGAATGCTGGGGTTCCAAGCCAGGATCGTGGGGGCGGCGAGGCGATCGCCCGTCTCTGCCGTGGCCACTACCTCCCGCGCTCCATAGCCAGCGGTTCCCCCCTGGTGATGTTCCCGAATCGCGTTGGGAAACCCATGCTGTTCGTAGGCTGTTGCTAGGGCGTGATAAATCTCATTCAGCGGCGTATCCACCTGAGAGTGATCGAGCGCAACGGCTTCAATCTCAGCGATAGTACGATGGCGCTGTCGATCCGATTCCGATACATCGCCAAAGAATACAAAGCGAGTCAGACTGACAATCAGCCCATGACCTCGCGCACAAAATACCAGCATCGCCTGTCGTCCCAGGGTCTCACCGCTGGGTAAAGGATGGCGGTAGAGGGGGAGGCGGCGATCGCCCGCTGCCAGAGTCAGCGCCGGGTGTAGCCCTCTAGACCACATCGCTTCTGCCCCGGCCCCAGCCAGTTGATGCTCCGTCCAGGTCGGTTGGGCCTGGGTCAAAACCTCGGTCATCGCTTCGCTAGCGAGCCGACCCACCTGGCGATAGCGATCCAATTCGCTAGGCAACATTACCCATCGATGCTGGACGAGAGATGAAGGAAGGGCCGTTTCAGTAGATCCTCCCGATGGCTTGTCGCTCAACACCTGGCCGCCCTGGGTCGCTTCCTCTACAAAGGATTGTCGCTCAGAACCTTGTGCCCACGGATTAACGTGAAGTTTATAGGGAGAACCCTTTGGCAGTTCCTCATCCTTCAGCCGCTGAGCTTCGATTTCATCGGTCAACACCCAAGCATCGGTGGGGGTTACAAGCACCTCAGCCACCCCCGCTTCAGCAGCCAGCAGCACTGTATTGGAACCCCCAGCCGTTGCCCAGGCAAACCAGTCGGTTCCCCGTAGGCGAATTCCGGCGGCGTCCGTTTCCTGGAGCGTACTCCGTAAAATAGCTAATTTTTCAGAAATTTCTTCTGATCGATTCATGGCATGAATTGCCTTACTCAATGGTCAGTGATGCTTCCCGACTTAAACGTGCGTAATCTGTTCAAGCTCAACGTTGACGGCCTGTAGTTCCTTGGCTTTTTCTTCTGGCAACGCATCGTTGGCAAACATGCCAGCCGCCAGTTCTGTTCCGGCTAAATACTTGAGCCGGTCTGAGGTGCGATAGGGGGGATAAAACTGGGCGTGAAGGTGCCATTCTGGATGGGCTTCCCCATTCACAGGAGCTTGAAACCAGGCCATCAAATAGGGAAACGGACGCTGCCATAGCCCGTCATATTTCAAGGTCACGGTCTTCAACGCTCGGGCTAGGCCCGCCCGTTGATCGGGAGACAAATCTACGAATGTCGCCACGGGATGGATCGGCGCAATCCAGACTTCATAGGGATAGCGCGCGCACACCGGAACGAAGGCGATCGCCCATTCATCCTGATACAAAATCCGCTGATTATCCTGAATCTCAGCCTGAATCAGATCCTCCAATAATCCCCGCTGGTGCTGCTGATAATACTCCTGCTGGCACGTTCCCATTCGGGCCGGGACCGGGGGCACAAAGGGATAGGCATAAATTTGTCCGTGGGGATGGTGTAGCGTAACCCCCACCTCAATCCCTTTGTTCTCAAAGGGCAGCACGTATTGAATTTGGGAGTGCTGGCTGATGGCCTGGGTACGATCGCCCCACACCTGAAACAGCAGCTCAATATGATCCAGCGGTAGCGAACTCAACGCCGCCTGGGGGTTTTGGGTAAACACCACCACCTCACAGGCACCGTTGGCGGGCACCGTATCCACAATTTCATGGGGAGCATCCGCCGCTGACGGAATCAGCGACGGAAAGCGGTTCTCAAACACCGCAATGTCGTAGTCTCCCGGAGGCAACTCCGTAGGAAACTGCGGGTCCTTGGTGGGAGCCAGCGGATTATATTCCGGAGGCGGCATGAATGTCCGCCCCTGGCGATGGCTGGCATAGGCCACCCACTCCCCCCGCAGCGGATGCCAGCGGAGGTGGGGGTTGGCCTGGACAGGGTCGTTGCTCGGACTAGGCGCAGTTATTCCCGCCGCAATGGGTGACCGGCTGTACAGGGTGAGGTTGCGCCCATCTGGCTTCAAGAGCGTCTGAGAGTGCATGTTCTAGGTGGGCCTGCGCTACGTTTCCGGGCTCTTGCAGCATAGACGGGGCATCCTCTCCCATCCCCCTACCTAAAGTGGCAGATGCGATCGCCCAAATGGGGAACTTTGGCGTGCGATCGATATACAACAGCCCGTTTGCCTCCTGAAAGGTATCTGTCAGCTGGGTGTAGCAGAAACCACTAAACATTTCCACCTGATTCACCGTTTGCAGCAGCGTCGCATAATGCCGCTGAAACTCCAGCGCATCATCCGAGCGCGCATATCCCCAGGTGTTGCTCTGTTCTTCAGGTTTGGTGCAGGCAATGCCGCCAAACTCCGTCAGCATGATTGGCTGACCTTGATGGGGGTAGCCGTCTAGGGTCAACACCCGCCCGCCGGGACGCTGGCGATCGAACAGATCCGCCAACTTCACCTCAGGCCCATAGCGTTTTGCCAAACTGTGGGATTGAGTGTCATAGTCGTGGATCGCCAAAATATCTGTGGCCGTACTTTCCCAACCATCATTCCCAATGACCGGGCGGGTAGGATCGAGGGTTTTGGTCAGGTGATACAACGCCTGGACACAGTGACGATGGGCTGGGGTTGCGGTCAGGTCAGGCACGCCCCACGACTCGTTGAAGGGCACCCAGACCACGACACAGGGGTGGCTGGCATCTCGCTCAATCACCTCCGTCCACTCCTTCGTCAACCGTTCTACCGCCTTGGGGCTAAAGCGATAGGCACTGGGCATTTCTTCCCATACCATCAGCCCCAGCACGTCGGCCCAGTACAAGAAGCGGGGATCTTCAATCTTCTGGTGCTTACGCACACCGTTGAAGCCCATTTCCTTGACCAGTTCCACATCCCGGCGCAGCGCTTCATCGGAAGGGGCTGTCATCAGCGTGTCTTCCCAGTAGCCCTGATCGAGCACCAACCGCAGATAGTAGGGATGCCCGTTGAGCATGAAGCGATCGCGCTGGATACTCACCGTCCGCATGGCGGTATAGGAGGTCACCTCATCCACCATCTGCCCCTGGCACCAGAGTTGAATCTGGGCATCAATCAGCGTCGGCTTTTCAGGACTCCACAGCAATTCATTGCGATAGTCATCAATGCCAGGGTCGGATAGAGCAATGCGGCGGTGAATTTCGCCATTCAGCACCTCATACATGTCGTTGACTAGGAGTTGCTTACCCACCGTCAGCCGCACCTTCAGGTGCATTTCCTTTTGCAGGTCGCCGGAGACAAACCCTTCAAAGCCAATTTCCCAGCGCTCAAAATGGGGTGTCCATTTGATGCGATCGATATAGGTGACGGGAACTTTTTCCAACCATACGGTTTGCCAAATGCCGCTGGTGCGGGGATACCAGATGCTGTGGGGCTCCCGCTGCCAGTCCTGCTTACCTCGGGGTTTTGCCAGGTCGAAGGGGTCGTCTTCTGCCCATACAGTTACCGTCTGCCAGCCATCAGAACGCAATACGGAGGTGATATCCATTGAGAAGGGGGTGTGCCCGCCTTCGTGGTCAATCATAAACTCGCCATTGACCCACACCCGCGCCCGGTAATCGACCGCACCAAAGTGAAGCAGGACACGATCGCCTTCTGCCAACACCTCAAAATTTCGCTCATACCAGCAATTTGGATGAAATCCCTGGTCATGAATACCACTGCGGATAGATTCGGGAGCGAAGGGAACCTCGATATGCTGACTCCACGCTTTAACATCGTTGGGTCGTGCATAGCGTCCTTCGTCATCGTATGTGAACTTCCAGGTGCCATCCAGGGAAGTCCACTGAGAACGCTGTAACTGAGGACGGGGGTATGATGAGCCTGCCTCCGATTGAAGGTTAGGCGTTAAGTCGCAGGGATACTTTTCTTCAAGACATTTACCGAAGAAATTCATGGGGATGTCTAACCAAACTGGTTCTGCTAAGGTTGCCCTCTTATAGCTCCATAGCTAACTCTATTCTGACAGGTATACAGCAGGTCAGTAGAACAGGTATAAAAAGTCGAGGCTTATGAAGATAGATTGAATAGCCTTGACATTTGCGTGTGATATTAAATCGATTAACCAAGTTGAGTGAGGGGGAAGGCCGGCATCCTCTAATCACCCTTTTGGATCCAGAAGACTGACAGCCTTTGATTCTCAACAACAGGGGCTCATTCTCAATAAGCCTTAGTGTTTTGCTCTCTTTGCGCTCCAAACCGCCGAGACCCTTGCTATTCCGATAAACTTGACTTGCTGAAATCCTAAAAAGAGCAAGTCACAGAAGTTTAGGTAGATTGGATCCAATTTTGAGGTCAGTCGGTGCCGAAGCAAAATCGCCACGACCAGGCGGAAATTTGGTCGGCGGAGCAGTTTGAGCAGGTGATGGGGGAGCTGAGCCCGAAGATGCGATCGCTGTTCTCGATCTGCTACTACACCGGCTGCCGGGTCAGCGAGGCGCGGCAGCTGCGGGCCGAGGATGTGGTGGGCAATACCCTGGTGTTGCGCAAGGCCACGACGAAGACGAAGCGAACGCGAGCGGTGCCGATTCACCCCAAGCTGAAGGCGGTGCTGGAGGGGGCCGATTTACCTAACAGCGGGTATCTGTTTCCGGGGCGGAGTGGTGAGGGGCCGATTACGCGGCAGGCTTGTGATGCGGCGCTGCGCAAGGCGTGCGATCGCCTCAGCTTACGTGGCTACAGCACCCACAGCAATCGGCGCACCTGGGCAACCCGGCTCGATAAGGCAGGGGTGCGGCTGAAGGCAATTCAAGACCTGGGCGGGTGGTCGTCGATGGCGGCGCTGCAACGATATCTCGATGTGTCGGAGGAGGAGAAGGTGAATGCGATCGCCCGACTATGACCGCCCAATCAGCACCTTCTTGCCCCTGTTGTGAGGACTCTGCAAAGGCCTTGGTAATGGCAGCATCCAATCGCTCTTAAAGGGCAATCTAGTAGCAGGGAGCTATCCTGCCTAGACAATATTCTTTGCCCCCCTCTGTATGGGGAAATAACTCAATGAACCTTTGGGATCACGCTAAACAGTTGGCAGACGCGGTATCGGAGACCAATCAGCAGATCGGAAGCCAAATTGATAAAGCTGCTGCCGCTACCAAACAGGCTACCGAAGAGCTAGCGACTACCAGTGTGCAGGCTTTGCAACAGGCCCAGCAGGTTGCCCAAAAAGCTGTGGAGCAAGGAGCGGCGGAGCTAGACAGTGCGCTCGGGTACGTCAAAACTGTTGGCGAAGGCGCTCAGCAAACCGCTCAAACGCTGACCGTTACCAGCCTAGCTACGCTTCATGAGCTACAGGAGACGGGGCAGCAGCATTCGCAGCGAAGCCTGGAAGCGATGGGCAAGGCTCTGGAAGAGTGGCAAGGGACGATCGCGGCTCTCGGCACCTCCGGCATGGTCACAGCCAATGCCCTCCAAGACCTACCGCGCACGGCTCAAGAGCTGGCCCAGGAAATGCCTGCCCTGGCGCGTCGATTGCAAAGGGCGGGCACCCGTTTGGGCGATGCCCCGCGATCGGATGCCGACATGATGGGGCTGTTCGACAAAATTCCGGGTACGTCTAAACTTGGGGCCAGCGAGCGGGATATTCGGGTCTTTTTGTCGGATAAGCACGGCAGCCACGTTCAGGCTCACTCGAAGGGAGGCAGCAATGGGGCTGAGAATATTGTGTGGGAGCTGGGCGCAGACAATATTCGACGCGGCGCGGCCACGATGACGGGGGGTGAGCAGACCTACATTCGCTTCTACAACGCGGTGGATTCGGTGCTCAAGAACTCGACGACGATCGCGCAACTGGGTCTGGCAGCCACGGGCACAGCGATACTGGCTCAAGCGCTAGTGACGGCGCTGGCCTACACCCTAGATCTTTACAGGGGCGACATTACCGCAGATGAGTTTCGCGACAAGATCGTTGCGGCGGCGATCAGCGCAGGCATTGCTACGCCAATCTTTTTTCTCATTTTGGTGGCGGTGATGGCGCTGTTCCCTGAGATTGTGGTGGTTTTGTCGGCTCCTGCGGTCATTTTGGGCTTCAATGCGTTGTTTGGGGTGGGCGTTGCGCTGCCGATTGTGCAGTCGATTGTTCGCCATGTGGAGGCGGGCGGCTGTGGGGATGAGGCCAAGGCCCAGTATGCGAAGGCGATCGCCCAGGGGAATGCCCTGCTAGAGACCTCATCGCTGGAGGTGCAGCGGTGGTGGCAGCAGTTGTTTGCCGCTGACCCGGTGTTGGAAAATGAGGCGATCGCGGAGACCTAGGACAGCGGGGGGGATACCCTTTTGCCTTACCACGCTTTTTGCCGCCGTTGGGGTCTTGGGGGACCAGTTCGCTACGAAATTAGAGCATGATGCCGATAAATTGTGATAGTCCGGAGCAGTCTCTAGTTATGCTATCTACCATGAGGCGACCCAGTGATGAAACGACTACCATCCCTACTGCTGGCTCTGCTATTGACGCCCGTGGTCTTGGCTTGCACTCCAGTGGGCAACCGGCCCCAAACCCCCTCGTCACCGGTGAGCGACCCTACCTCTAACCCCACGCTTCCGGTCATTGATCGATTTACCCTTGACGAACTGTTTGCGCAGGATGGGGGTGGCTGCGGCATGACCCTATGGCACCGGGATGATGGCCTGCGATCGCCGGAGTATCTCTTCTTTAATGGCCTGGCCCAACCCTCAGCCGATGCGATTGCCCTCATGAAACTCGATGGCGAGTTTATCCGCTTTCGCCGTATCGCCGCATCAGGTGATGAGTTTTACGGACAACAAACCTCGCAAACCTTTGCCAGCCCAGATAACGCCATGCAGCTGCAAGTCGATGTCACCCTGGGTGAACCGGGAGAAATTGAGTCGGTCTCTGTAGAAGGTACCCTACAACTTCAGCAGAACGGAGAAATGACGGAAATTCCAGTGTTAGGTGACGCTGGTTGTTAATTTTTGGATTTGACCTAAGGCTTCGACAAAGTGAGCAAAAAGGCCAGATTCGCGATCGCCTTTAGGGCGTGGGGCGCGTTGGCGGGCATCACAATAAACACACCCGGCTCTAGGGCAATATCCTTGCCTTCTAAGGTCAAGACCCCTTTGCCCTCTAGGCACTGGACAACGGCATTACGGGTAGAGGTGTGTTCTGAAATTTCGGTGTCTGCCGCCAGGCAAAAGAGCGTGTATTGACAGACTTGGTCTTGCAAGAGCACTTTGCTCAACGTGCCTGCTTTGGGGTACTCAATGTGCTCTTGCAGATGGGTAAAGGTTGGCTGAAACGAGAGGATTGTGGTTGTCATAGTGACCTTAAAAAAGAAAATTAGCCCTTGAGCGAATTATTGCAAGCGTCCATTTGGTTGGGACAAGTTCGACGTAGGGGCATTGCAGTGCAATGCCCCTACCAGAGGGTTCTGCCTGTCAAAGTGTCTTAACTTAATCAACTGCTGCAATATTCAGTTTTTCAGCGCGAAAGATGATGTAGCCCAGGTCGTCGCCGTATTCGGTAAACACCCGTCGCATCGCTAAAATGCGCTGCCGCATCATCGGATGTACGAGCAAATTCCAGCCCAGGCTGAGCAGGGTACCCAGTCCTTCTTCTTGGGCAATGCGCAGCGGATTGAGTAGGGCCATCGGGCCAGTTTGGTGCTGCTGCACGGTTAAATTTGCCGCCTCAGAGGCCGCTTGCCAGCCCGCCTCACTCAGTGGGGCTGTGTTGACGCGAATGGTGGTAGCCAGTTCCTGGTAAAGGGCTTCAATGCGGGTACCCTGGGCCAGCATTTCATGGCTGAGGAACTGTCCGCCGGGCTTGAGGCGATCGCCCACCCCCTGCAAAATTTTGGCCTTGCCAGAGGCCGACTGCATCGACAAAATCGCCTCGCCCAGCACGTAGTCAAACTGCTCAGAGATGCGCTCTAGCTGAAAAATATCGCCTTCGCGAATGTCTACGCGATCGCTCAGGCCCGCTGCTTCTACATTGGCGTGGGCGCGGGCCACACTTTCAGAATTTTTTTCGACCCCTACGACCTTGACGCCATAGCGTTGAGCCAGGGCGATCGCGCTGTAGCCAAAGCTAGAAGCCAGTTCTAGCACAGTATCGCCGGGTTGAAAGTCAACCCAGGTGAACAGCGTTTCGGTGGCTCCCTGCCCACCCGGACGTAGGATCTTTTTACCCGCTGCGGCCAGCACCTCATGGCCAGGAGCGGTTTTGAGATTGAGCTGTTTTGCCGTCATAGCGTTGACCAGAAGAGGATGTCTCCACTGTGGCAGAGTGGGCTTGGAGGGTTCATGAGGTAGCTCATAAACGCCCCCAAAGGTGGCGCTCAATTTGCCTGAGATTCCTATGTTGCCTGGCTTACAGGAACTCGTGGCTCGCCCAGTATGTAGCTTGAGAATCGGTATAGTTTAGTGAAGGCCCGACGTTCTCTGAGTTACCCCAACCATGCAGGTCGATGCCCAGCAGCTCCAGAAAATTGGCCTGTTTAAAGACTTAGACCTGCCGCTGCTGTCGCAGCTCGCCACCCACAGCAGCCTCAATGCCTACGGCACCGATGAAACCGTATTTCAGGAGGGTGATGCCCTGCCCGCCTGCCTCTACCTGCTGGCAGCGGGTTCGCTGCGCCTGACTAAAGTCTCCGAGTCAGGTAAAGAGACTATCTTGCGGTTGCTGGGGGCCGATGAGATGTTTGCGGCTCCGGCGCTGTTTGGCAATGGCCAGGCCCCGGCTACCGCCACGGCCATGGAGCCGATTGAGGTGCTGACCATCAAGCGAGAAGCCTTGCTGAAAGGGTTTCAAGAAGCTCCAGAGCTAGCGCTGCACCTGCTGGGCATCTTCAACCAGCGGCTTCAGGACCTGCACAACCGGGTGCATGGCCTGGTGTCAGAACGGGCGATCGTGCGGTTAATTCACTACCTGGAGCATTTTGCCGCCAGCGCCGGTACGGAGGCGGTGCCAGATGGTCAACGACTGCGATCGCACCTCACCCACTACCAAATCGCCCGCAGTATTGGCATTACTTACGAAGAGTGTGTGCGCCTGTTTAAGCAGCTCAAGGGAGCGGTCGTCTACCAACGGGGCGGCAAAATCACCATTCTTGACCCCGATAAACTCACTGCCATCGTGCAGCGCCAGGTCGACTAACCCGCTCTTGCCCTCCGTATGCCCTTGGCACAGGAGGAAGTTTCCTCACCACTAACGGGCGATCGCTATGCCGATCAGCTCAAGTCTTTACTCTGAGCAAACTACACTCCACACCCCCGCTGGCCCCAACAGGCCTTTATTGGCATGGGACACGCACAAATTATCTCTCAAACCTGTGTACCAGTTGAATATCAGGCTGACAAGTTCAGAAAATCAATCCGAAATACTGGCATTTGGTGATAGGTACGAAAACGCTCGCAGAATACTTGGGAAAAGCCATGAGACGGTTTTGCTATTTAGGCCTCGCTGTGTTGACAGCCCTATTGATCGGGATCGCTCAAGGCGCGATCGGGTTGCTGCCCGCGCAGGCCAGTGTCAATGCACCCGCCGAAATTCGGGGAGTCTGGCTGACCAATGTTGACAGCCAAGTGCTCTTTTCAGAGCAAGCGGTCAAAAACTCGCTGCAACAGCTTGCCAATAACCGCTTCAATACCGTCTACCCGGCAGTGTGGAGCTGGGGCTACACCCTCTATCCCAGCCAGGTGGCGGAACGAGCGACGGGCTACAAACAGGGTCTCTATCCCGATTTGGAAAATCAGGGACGCAATGAGGCATTAGAAGCGGCCCAGGGCGATCGCGACATGCTGCTCGAAGTGGTTCAAACCGCTAAAGACCTCGGCCTCAGCGTTATCCCCTGGTTTGAGTTTGGCTTCATGGCGCCGGCCGACTCACCCCTGGCGCTACGCCATCCTGACTGGCTGACCCAAAAGCAGGGGGTTCTGCCCGCCGCAGGCCGAGAGCAGGAGGGTAGACACACCCGGGTATGGCTCAATCCGTTTCACCCAGAGGTGCAACAGTTCGTTCTTGACCTGGTGGCCGAGCTGATGGCCAACTACGAGGTAGATGGGCTACAGCTCGATGATCACTTCAGTCTGCCGGTGGCGTTTGGCTACGACCCTTACACCATCAACCTCTATCGGCAGGAGCATCGAGGCCAAGCGCCACCCACCAACCCCTACGACGCCGAGTGGACGCGCTGGCGAGCCGATAAAATTACCGCCTTTGTCGACCGGGTGTTTTGGACGGTCAAAGCGAGACGACCCAACGCAGTGCTATCGGTTTCGCCCAACCCGGCTACCTTTGCCTATACCCACCATCTCCAAGACTGGCCCCGCTGGCGAGAAAAGGGGTATGTCGAAGAGCTGATCGTCCAGATTTACCGAGATAACCTAGCCAGCTTTCGCAACGCCCTCCGCGATCGCGCCCTTCAGCAGGCTCGTCGCCATATTCCTACCGGCGTTGGCATTCTTAGCGGTTTGAAGAATCGACCGGTGCCCATGGCGCTAATTCAACAGCAGGTGCAGACGGCCCGAGGCATGGGCTTTGCTGGGGTTTCATTTTTCTTCTACGACACGGTGTGGACAGTGGCGGAGGGCGAAACCAGCAGCGATCGCACCCAAGCCATGCAGCGCCTGTTTGTTACCCCCCGACAGCGCCCCAGCGTTGCTTCTAGCCCCAGGCCTGCTGTGGCTAGAAGCTGAACTGAGCGACAGATCGCACTGTACCTGCGATCTGTCGCCCAGGGCCGGAGTGTAAGGGTTCGACAACGTTTAGGCGCACCGCAATCGATCTAGAGCCATGTAGAGGGCGGTTGAGGCCTTCTATAAAGCGGTAGTCGCGCTGGTTTTTGCTGAACAGAGGTAGGTTGAATGCGATCGCAGTGGCCGCAGTTAAGGCCGTGAGAATGAGTCACCCGTGGCTGGGAGAGTACCTCATCATCAACTCTATGGATTGGGCCGATACAGCCTGGCTCAGAGAGATCAGCCAATTACCACTGCAACGCAGAATCGGGGTTAGGGCTAAGGGGTACAGGCTTGCAAATAAACGCCAGGATGTAAATTTGGTCAGCCGCCGTGGATGTGGTTTTCGTTTGGCTGGGTTCCTGCGAAACCTTGCTTGCCTGGGGTAGGGTGGGGCGCATGACGGCTTCCTGCTGGAGTCGCAAGAATGCCTTTGACGCAACGGCCTGAGAAATTCCGGGGTTCCTATCCACTGACTGTAGCGGTTTCTTCAAGGGTAGGTCCACCGGTTCGACAGCCCGCATCAACTGGAGTTGAGCCGTATTCAACGAGTTGACCTTAAATGACTGAGCGTCTGCTTTTAGAGGTTGAGTCACTACCGATTGAGCGAGGTTCCCTGGGGCTAAGTTGGGTTGTGCCGTTTGAGCCAGGATGGGATAGGCCAGGTCAAGCGAGGTGACGGGGCTAGCGACCATCTTCATCATGACAGAGGGGCGATCCCAGTAACGTTTACCCTTAGGAAAATCTGTTGGGTCAATGAAAATATCAGGTTTGGGCCGTCTAGGGCGAATAACTACGGGCGTTGCTGGGGAGGATGGGCTAGGCGTTGTCGGGGTTGCGGGCGCAGGTGGTTGAACCCAGCGCTTCACTGTAATGTTGCGGGCGAACACCACTGCACTAACGTAGGCAGGACATTGACCAGCAGGGGGCGTATTGCCGTTGGAGAGCTGCCGAGAGCGATCCATAAACCGCCAAAAACGAGCTTTAAACAGGTCAGGATCCAGCCAAGTTCGCACGATCGCAGCAGAGCTAAATTCCAGCGAAATTGACTCAATATCGGAGGTTTGGAGGTCGGCGGCAAGGCGCGATCGCAACTCTGCCGGAGCTGTTTTGACCATCGCGTCCACTTCATCCCGGGTCAAGTTAAAGGTTTGCCAAGAGCCCGATGCC
>NZ_JACJOX010000020.1 GCF_014695775.1 Leptolyngbya sp. FACHB-60
TTGTGGCTATGGCCCTGCTGGTAACCTTGCTTCGGGGCAACCTCCCCATTGCCGCGATACTGGTTGTGCCATTCCGTAAGGGTGCTACGGGCAATGCCCAGCAGTTGACTGACGGCAACTTTGGATTGGCCTGACTCAATCGAGGCAATCACTTTCTGGCGCAGGTCAAGGCTGTAGGGAGCTGGCATCACAATACTCCTCTCGATATCCTGTCATTTTGCCTGACCGAACCCTTATACGGATCGCTATACACAATCCCCACCGGCTCAATCCGCTCAGCTTTCACCTGATAGGTCTGCTGAATCCGCTCCGGCTCCGTCACCATCTCCTCCGCCAGTTGCTCTACCCTGGTGCGCCAGTGCCGACGATCCGCCTCAATCTGCCGCATCTCATCCCGGTTAAACAGCCCCAGCTGCAACGTCTCATACTGCTGCTCCTGCTTCAGAATCCGGTCTCGCTGTTCCTCCAGCAGTGTTTTCATCTCCGCCGCTTCCCGTTCCCCCCGCTGGGCCAGCTTCCGCTTCGCCCGTTCCGTTAGCTCCGTCGCCCGCCGCTCTAGGTTCGGCAGCAAATCCTCCACATCCCGGCCCACAAACCCCTTCAGCCGTTCCATCAGCGAATCGGCACCTCCTGAAGCCGCCGATTCGCCAGCGAGGCCTCCAAAATTTGCATCACATCCTTCTTCTCTCCCTCCGTTAGGGGCCGCAGCTTACCCCGGCCCCTGGCCTCCGGGTCAAGCCACTCCGCCGCCACCGTCACCACCTCATCGTGCAGCCGAGCCGCCCGCTCCCCATAGAGCGACAGCCTCCCCAAAATAATCACCCTGGGGATGGGGTCATCCGTGCGGCACACACGGCCCGAGTCAGCTCATCGTAGAGAAACCCCTGGGAGAGAAATCGCCCCAGCAGCCGCTGCACCATACGGTGCTCCAGGTGCAGGTGCACCACCTCCCCATCCAGCGACCCCGGATCGCGAAAAACAACAGGACGAATGGGGGCTTCCTTGCGCCAGTCCCACAGCTTTTGGCCCCGTGGCCGAGGTGCCCGCAAGGTGTCAAGGGTAGTGGCCCAGGTCGGGTCAGCCCCGGCCTGCTGATCGAGGGCAGGCACCGTCCAGCGGCTGCGCTCTTCGTTGTCTACCGCGTCTGCCGCCGAAAGGGGCGTTAGTGCCGCAGACCCCATCAGCTCTAGCGAGACCGACAGGGCATCGCGAAAGTGGCGATCGCTCAGCCCCAGCCACTCCTTCGAGTCGCGCAACATGCCCTCTAGTTCCACCTGCTGTTGCCGCAGTTTGTCTTGCCGCAGGCGAATCGCCTCCAGCTCTTCTTTGATCGCGGTGCCTCGCCCGGTAGACTCGGCATCGGCCTGGTCAGCATTGTCAATGGCTCCGCTCAACGCCTCGGTCTGCTCAGCCCGAATGCCCTGCTCCAGCAGCTTGGTCACATTCTTTTCCACCACCGGCGACAGGCTACCCAGTTCCTCTTGAATGCGCTGAGTCTTTTTCACCAGCACATCAATCACTCGGTCTTCGGGTCGCTGGAGCAAGACAAAGTAGTGGCAGCGAACAATGGGCGATCGCTGCAATTTCCGGTCAATCCGCCCGTTGCGCTGCTCCATGCGGCTGGGGTTCCAGGGCACATCGAAGTGGAACAGGTCGGCGCAGTAATTTTGTAGGTTCACCCCCTCCCGCGCCGCATCGGTGGCGATCAGAATTCGCAGGGGGTTGTGGGCTGGGTCGGCATTGAAGGCAGCTTTGATTTCTTCGCGGCGATCGTCGCTCATGCCGCCGTGGAAGGTGCCAATACGATCGTCTTCGCGATCGCTGCCTGCCATGATCGCCTTGAGCTGCTGCTCCAGGTAGCGCTTGGTGTCGGTGTATTCCGTGAAGATCAGCACCCGCCGATTTAGCCACTTGGCCTTGGGCTGCCCCAGGTCGGGGCAGAGGTTTTGGCGCAGCCATTGCTCCAACTCCACAATTCGACTGTCGGGCTGTCGTCGGGCCTGCTCCGCCAGCTGGGTCATCTCCTCCATCAGGGCCAGCTCCTCCTGGGAAATCGCTTCCCCAGCGGCGTAGGTGGCCTTCTCCATTTGACGGTCTTCCTCCGCCAGCACCTCGTCTTCTTGCAGGTCAGCCCGGTCATCGTCAGACCCAGGACTCTCCATCAGTAGGGACAGGCTGCCCTGGGTCGAATTCTGCTGAGCCTGGGCCTGCCGCTCAATCGCCCGACGGTGGACGCTGAGGGTGCGGGCAAAGGCTTCAATCGACGACAGCAGCCGCTTTTGTAGGTTGGTGAGCACCAGCAGGGCGGCGGTCTGGGTCGAGCGGGGGGCATCCTTCAAGCACTGCTCCCGCAGCTTGCGGTAGGCCTGCAACAACCGCGCCAGCTTTAGCTCGGGGGCATCCTCCGGCAGGTCTTTAATTACCACCGGCACAATCTCCCGCTTGGGGAAGTCGGGCTCGTTGATTTCCCGCAGGTCTTGCTTGAGCCGCCGCACCATCACCGCATCCAGCAGCTTTTTGCTGCGCACCGGCACCCCCCGACAAAACCTCTGGGGGTCGAGAATTTCCAGCAGGGCAGCAAAGCTATTGGAGTGGCCATTGTGGGGGGTGGCCGACAAAAATAGCCGGTGCTCGAACCGGGGAGCCAGGTCGCGCACGGTGCGGGTGAGTTGCGAATCCACGGCATAGCGCGAGGCACTGGCCGGAGCCGCATTGTGGGCCTCATCTAAAATCAGCATTGACCCCGCCGAGAACTCGCCCAGCCAGTCCCGCAAGGGAGCGGCATAGGTTTCATCCCGCAGCAAGGCATGGGAAATGATGAAGCGGGTGTGAGCCTTCCAAGGGTTGATGCCGTAGCCCCGCTCGCGCCGTTTGGAGGCCACAAACTCGCGATCGAACACGATGAACGTCAGGCCAAACCGGCTCTCCATTTCCTCCTGCCACTGGCGCACCACCGACGGTGGGCAAGAGATCACCACCCGCTTAATCCTCTGCCGCATCAACATCTCGCGCAGGATCAGCCCCGCCTCGATGGTTTTGCCCAGGCCTACATCGTCGGCGATGAACAGGTTCACTCGGGGCATCCGCAGGGCTTTGCGCAGCGGCTCTAGCTGGTAGGCCTTGACCTCAATCCCCGCCCGGTAGGGGGCCTGAAATAGCTTCGGCTCCGTAGACGTGACGCAGTTCCACCGCAGCGCGTGGAGGTAGGCCGAGAAATAGCGCGGGTCATCAAAGCCTTTATGGGCCACCGCCTCCCAGGAAGAAGTTTCGATCATCTGAGCGTCGATCTCCCGTTCCCAAAACACCTCCAGCGCTTCGCCCTGGGCATCGTCCTCCAGGCAAGCCAGGCGCACTAGGGTGTCGCCTGTGGCCAGCGGCGCGGGGGTAACGTCTTCGACCAGAAACTGGCGCGACCTGACATGGACGATCTGACCGGGGCTAAGTGTGGTGCTGTTCTCGGTGCCTGCCAATGGTTAATCCCCAACTCACTGCTAGAAAATGCGTCTAAATGTCGTTACTTACCGATGGCCTCTTTGTTGAAGTGCCCACTGCATTACTCCCAACCTGGGGGCATCAACTCTGCGATCGCCCTCAAAGCGTGATTAAACAGAACATTTCGCTGGACACCCGTACACTCCGTTTCAAACTACGGTCACCTAGGCGTTAGATCCGTACCTTAAATCCACTAGAAATCACATACCTAATAATACCCAACGTCTTTATGATCATCTCCCTGCAAGGGTTTCAGTCACCTCCTTAAACAGTGGCTTAGGATTATAGGAGAATTAATCCTATCGTTTTTATGGGGGTGGGGAGAGCCCGAAGGCCGACAATTTGTGGCCGAACGAGAGGATTTTCAAAATAAAAACGCCCACAGATCTGAACCTGGGGCGTGTGCGTTTTTAAGTTTTGATTTAAGTCTCACAACTCTGGCACCTGAATGTGATCTGTCGGTTTAGCATAGACCCGATCGATCATCTGCGCAGAGTTGCCTACCCATTTAGCAATTTGAATGCTAGATATATCTGCCTCTCGACAAAGGCTACAAAACGTATGCCGAGTCTGATAGGGATTGCGGTACTCAATATCTAGCAAAGAAGCCATCACCTTGGCCCAGGCCCTGTTCGCGAAGTTGTGCCAATCGATGAATTTGAACTCCCGACTGGGAAATACCAACGCTTCAGGATCAGCTGAAGCGGGCTTGATCGACTCCAGCAGTTCGGTCAACTGGGCATTGACCGGGAACTTCCTCAACTTCTGAGTCTTGAGACCTTCCTTCAATACCAGCCTTCTACCGTTATAAATCACTGCCTGCCTAAAAGTGATGACTTTGGATCCAATATGTTTCCACTGAAGTGCGATCGCTTCTGATGGGCGACACCCAGTAAAAAACAAGAATTCCACGAGAGGGGCATAGTAGCCGTAATACTGATTTGCTTTGAAGGCGGCGATAATTTGATTCCGCTCATCGCGGGTGAAGGGATTGATCTCTTCCTCCTCTGTCCCGGTTTTTTTAACTTTGACATCGGCAGACATGCCATCAAACGGGTTCGAGCCGATGATGTCTGACCGCTTAGCCCACCGGCAGCAGGCTCCCAGGTGCATTAAGACCCGCTTGGCAGAGTCAGCGGGTATATGAGTAGTAAACCAATCAAACACGGCTTGAGAGTCAGCCAGGTGCTTGTGAGGACATCTTTCCAAATGGTTAGCCATCCACCCGTACATCCGAATTGTGGCAGGAGACTTGCCAGTCTTTCTGGCATCTACGTACTGCTGCCACAGCTCATTCAGCTTGGGTGTAGTTTTGGGTGTAATGTCCAGCGATGCAACACTCATTGCTGATTGAGGCTTGTACTTTGCCAGGGTTTGGTCAAAGTTGCCGGAAAGAATGTCCAGCTCAATCTCTCTAGCCTTCATCTCAGCTAGCTTTCGCCCTTCTGGGCTGTCGGGCAACCCTATGGAAATATAATGCCGTTCGCCAGCATGTCGAAATCGGAGCTGCAACCGGCCATTAGAGGCGATTACCGTAACAGTTCCTTTTGAAGCTTTGCCAGTGGGGGTTTTAGAGTACATAGGGCTACCTCGGCAGTACGTTTGAATTACACCCGGCTTACACCCAATTTACACCCAAAAAGCCTGGAAAATACCCAAAAAAGTGATGGGTCTAGAACATAGGTACTTGGACTCTACAGGCTTGCTGACAACAAAAAACCCCTGAAACCTTTTGATTTCAGGGGTTTTGGGGATAAGCTGGTGACAAGATTCGAACTTGCGACCGGCTGATTACAAATCAGCTGCTCTACCAACTGAGCTACACCAGCAAAAGCATACCCAGTATAGCAACGTTACCGGGTAGCTTTATACCTCAAACGGCATCTGGGGCTAAGATCCTACCTCGTCAGCGGTTTCCAACTCGGGGGCGGGCGCAGCGGGAGAGATGGGGTCTTCGTCGTCTTTGAAGACAATCCGCAGCAGAGGCGGAGCTACGAACGTGGTGAAAATAACCATGACGATAATGGCAGCATCGAGCGACTCGGTGAGCACGCCGCTGGCTGCCCCCACGCCAGCAAACACAAGCCCCACCTCACCCCGAGGAATCATCCCGACCCCGACGGCTAGGCGGTTAATGCCGGGCTGTCCGAAGATAGCAAAGCCAGTAATGACCTTACCGAGAATGGCGACCACCACCAGAAAAGAGGCAATCACTAACCCAGCTCTGTTTTCAGGGTTGAGAGGGTTGAGCACGCTGATATCGGTGCGCGCGCCTACAACGATAAAGAAAATCGGCACCAGCATGTCAGCAATGGGGCTGATTTGCTCCTCAATTTCCTTGTGCTTTGATGTTTCAGCCAAGATTAAGCCAGCGGCAAAGGCTCCCAAGATGGCCTCTAGCTGAATGGCGGCGGCAATATAGGCGAGCACAAAGGCAAAGATCAGCGAGCTGATGATCACCTGCCCTCGGGTGCGCATTTGATTTACCACCATGACGAAGTAGGGGCTGAGCAGGCGGCCCAGGAAGATAGACCCCACCAAAAACGTGGCGGCTCCAGCAATCAGGAAAGCCACATTTAGAATCTCAATCTCACCGGTTTTAGCCAGACTAGCGACCACAGCCAGAACAATAATGCCGAGTACGTCGTCGAGTACTGCCGCGCCGATGATAATTTGGCCTTCTTTCGAACTGAGCTGCTGCATTTCGGCCAGCACCTTGGCGGTAATGCCAATGCTGGTGGCGGTGAGTGCTGCTCCAGCAAATACGGCTGGGATGGTGTCGATACCAAAAATTGCAATGAGCCCAGCGGTACCAGCAGCGAAGGGGACCACTACCCCAACAACGGCTACTACCGCCGCCTGTGGACCAACGCGGATGAGTTCTTTCAGGTCTGACTCTAGGCCAATTTCGAACAGGAGCACGATTACCCCCAGCTCAGCCAGGACCGAGATGACCTCGCTTTCGCCCTGGAAAACTCGCAGCAGATCGCTTGGGGCTTGGCCTGTGGTCATGCCGACTAGGTTCATCAGCAGTGACTGCACTTCACCGCCGCCTTCGGGAAAGACAATCAGGTGCATGGCCGAGACGCCAACGACGACGCCCCCAATTAGCTCTCCTAGAACGGCGGGTAGGTTAACGCGAGCGCACAGCTCACCGCCAATCTTGGCAGCGAGGTAGACCACAACTAGGCTTAGCAATACACTGGCTAGCACTAAGGGCTCTACCTCAGCCTCTGAGACCTCGGCCAGCCAGGGGCTGAACGCAGATTTTGTCGATAAAAAATCGGTGGGAAGATTGCTAATCAGGCCGCTGCCGATGAGGCCACTCATCCAATTTGCCATGCAGACCGCTACAACTCGTCCCGTCCAATGTACATGAAATTACTTCAGCTGAAGAGTTCACAGGAATCGTTCCAACGACTGTTCTGCCGGAGGAAATAGGTCTTAGGGAAAGACCCGGTGGGCTAATGAGGGCATTTGGCGACGCACTTGGGAGATGCGATCGGGGTTAATTTCGGCGATCGCAACCCCCTTATCGACGCCGGCATCAGCCAGCACCATGCCCCAAGGGTCGATAATCATGGCGTGCCCGTGGGACTGGCGGCGGGCGTTGTGGAAGCCGGTTTGGGCGGGCGCAATCACGTAACAAGTATTCTCAATGGCGCGAGCTTGCAGCAGGATCTGCCAGTGATCTTTGCCGGTGAATTCGGTAAAAGCGGCGGGGATTACTAGCACCTCGGCTCCCTGTTGCGACAGGTGGCGGTACAGCTCTGGAAAGCGAACGTCGTAGCAGACCGACAAGCCCAAAATACCAAAAGGCTTAGAGGGAAACACATCGGGCAGCAGGTGGCCAGAAATAACGGTGTTGGACTCGCGGTAGGTGTTGCCGTCGGGCAAGTTGACGTCAAACAGGTGCACTTTCTCGTAGCGCAGCATCTCTTGCCCCTCGGGGGAGACCAGCAGAGCGGTGTTAAAGACTTTCCCCTCTTTTGCGGGCACAGGATAGCCGCCGCCAATCAGCGTTACCTGGTAGCGCTGGGCCATGGTTCTAAGAAACGCTTCGCTAGCCTGGCTGATGGTGTCGGCTTGAACCATCTTGGCTTCTTCGTTGCCCAAAAACGAAAAATTTTCGGGAAGGCTGACCAGTTCGGCTCCCTGGCGCACCGCCAGGTCGATTAGTTCTTCGGCCTGGGCCAAATTTTTGGCCAAGTCTGGCACACTGGTCATCTGTACGGCGGCGGCCCGATACGCTCTCATAAATTACCTGGCTGGAGTTGGAGACACCTGGAACCGCTGGGTTCCATAAACTCCAATTTTATTCGCTCGGGGGAACGGTTTGCCCAGTTGCCCCAAAACAGCCGAGGAATTACTGAGAGTTACGGTTCAGTCACTACGGTGATGCTCAGGGAATCTGCCCCAGCGCTGAGGATTACGGGAACCTCAGCAGGAATGGCGGGGGGCTGGTTGCGCTGCACGTTGCGTAGGCTCTCTATCAGCCAGGGCTGCGTAGCGGTTTCGGGGGTCGCAAGGGTTAAAAACTGGTTGGCGTGAACCACCTGGGCCATGGTCAGCGTTTTGCCCTGCGGGCTGCGGGGCAAAACTAGGGTGGCGCGATCGCGGCCCAGTTCCACCGTGGCTAGGCCATCGGCAGAGCGACCCACGGTGCGAGCATTGGGGCCAGGAGAAAAGGTAAAGGCAGGTTCGGCGGCGGCCAAGGCTGTTTGTAGGTTGCTGGCAGCAGTGGGGACGCTGGCGGAAGGGCTGGCTTTGGCTAGGCGATCGCCCGCGATCGCCCGATTGCCCCGGTACTGCTCTGCCTTAGCCTGGGCCTGGGCATCGGTGGCATCGGTGGCGGGTACGCTCTCTAGGGTGGCGATCGCCTGCCCCCAGAGATCGCTTACCCGCTGCCAGTCAGCCGGGGTCTGAGCGGTCTGAGCCGCGACTGCGGCCTGCCAACCGAAGTCAGTGCCCTGCTGCCAGGGCGAAACGGAGAAATTGTTGAGGGTCAGCTCAGGGGCGGGGGCAGGGTCGCCAGCCATCGATAGGTAGGACAGACTGATCAGGGTGGCGGCGATCGCGCCCACCCCACCAATACTCCGTACCCAAGGCGACTTGGCCAGATTGAGCCCCATAAAAACCTTGCCCCATGAGTAGACCCTTAATGTTTCAGCGCTACTGGGTCGCTAACCGGGAAGTTTTAGCGGGGTTTCGGGTTTAAGGTCGCCTCTCTAACCCAGAACCCTTTGCATAAATAACCCGTTAGATCAGACAGTGCAGATCACCCGCCTTCTGGCTAAACAGCAGGTTTTCGCGGTAGTCCACCGGGCAGTCGATCACCGCTGGCACATCATCTTCCAATGCTTGCTTCAACGTCGGAATAAAGTCCTCTGCCGATTCGATGCGGTAGCCCTTCAGCCCCATAGCCTCTGCCAGCTTGACAAAGTCGGGGTTGGTGAAGTGAACGTAGGTCGATTCACCGTAGTAGTTCATCTGCTTCCACTCGATCAGCCCGTAACCGCCGTCGTTAAAGATGATCGTGACAAAGGGCGTACCGACCCGCAGAGCAGTTTCTAGCTCCTGGCAGTTCATCATGAAGCCGCCGTCGCCAGTCACCGCCACCACCTTGCGGTTGGGGTGCACCAGCTTGGCTGCCAGCGCCCCCGGCAGGGCAATGCCCATAGCCGCGAAGCCGTTAGAGATCAGGCAGGTGTTGGGCCGGAGGCAGTGGTAGTTGCGGGCCATCCACATTTTGTGGGCACCTACGTCAGAGATGACGATGTCTTCGGCGCCGAGCACCTGACGCAGGTCGTAAATTAGCTTCTGAGGCTTGATCGGGAAGCCGTAGTCATCGGCGTACTGCTCGTAGTCGGCCCGAATTTCGTCGCGAATTTTGAGGTTATGGGGTGCAGGGCGACCCTGACGCTTCACCCGCTTGAGAATTTCTTCTAGCGAGTCTGAGATGTCGCCAATGACTTCGACTTTGGGAATGTAGCTGCTGTCAACTTCGGCGTGGGTGAGGTTGATGTGCAGGATGGGCAGCGTGCCGTCGGGGTTCCACTTTTTGGGCGAATACTCGATTAAGTCGTAGCCCACGGCAATGATCAGGTCGGTCTGTTCCATGGCGCAGGTGATGTAGTCGCGCTGCTGCAACCCGATCGACCACAGTGCCAGCGGGTGGGTGTAAGGAATCACGCCCTTACCCATGAAGGTGTTGGCGACGGGAATGTAGAGCTGGGTGGCAAACTCGGTCAGGGCTTCGCTGGCGCTGGCGCGAATAGCTCCGTTGCCCACCAAAATCATTGGGTTAGTGGCTTGAGAAATCGCCACCGCTGCCTGCTGAATGCTCTGCAATGAGGCGTAGGTTTTTTCCTGGCTATCTCTGCGCAGGGCGGCCCCGACTACCTCCATGTCAGCAATGTTTTCGGGCAGATCGATGTGGACAGCGCCCGGTTTTTCGGCTTGGGCCAGCTTAAAGGCTTTGCGCACAATTTCGGGGGTAATGCTGGGCCGCACAATCTGGGCATTCCACTTGGTGACTGGGGCAAACATAGCCACTAGGTCGAGGTACTGGTGCGACTCAATGTGCATGCGATCGGTGCCCACCTGGCCCGTAATGGCTACCAGCGGGGCGCGATCTAGAGTTGCGTCGGCCACCCCAGTCATTAAGTTTGTCGCTCCCGGCCCTAGGGTCGAAAGGCACACCCCCGCCTTGCCTGTCAGCCGTCCGTAGACATCGGCCATAAAGGCCGCCCCCTGCTCGTGACGGGTGGTGATGAACTGAATTGAGGATCGCTTTAGGGCCTGGAGCAGCTGGAGGTTTTCCTCCCCTGGTAGACCAAAAATGTATTCGACGCCTTCGTTCTCAAGGCATTGGACAAGCAATTCGGCGGTGTTCATAGCGTGGTTCGGGGGTGTAAATGGTCGAGAAAAGGGGTGAATGGCAACCGATGGGATGGTTATGTCGGGTAGAAATTGAGTAACCAGCGGGCTACTTAACCCACACAGTTTTGATGTTGACGAACTCGTGAATGCCATGGCGACCCAGCTCGCGCCCGTAGCCCGATCGCTTAATGCCGCCAAAGGGCAGACGCGGATCAGATTTAACCAGTCCATTAATAAAGACTGCCCCAGCCTCTAGCTCAGCCATCAGCCGCTCTTGCTCGGCGGCATCCTGGCTCCAGGCGCTCGCCCCCAGGCCAAAGGGAATGTCGTTGGCCCGCGCGATCGCATCATCCAAGTTGGCCACCCGAAACACCAGGGCCACTGGCCCAAAGAACTCCTCCTGGTCGGCGGGGGTGCCAGGCGGTAGAGCGGCAAGAATGGTGGGGGGAAACCAGTTGCCGTCTTGCAGATCGGCAGGCAGCTGAGATTTCAGCGCCGCGACATCGCCGCCGATCAGCGCGGTGCCTCCCTGGGCCAAGCAGGTGTTGACCTGCTGCTCAAGCTCGGCGGCAATGTCGGGGGTGGCCAGGGGGCCAACGGTAACGCCGTCATTTAAAGGATTGCCCACCACCAGGGCGGCAAATTTTTCGGTGAGGCCCTGCTCAAAGCGCTCGGCGATCGCCTCGTGGACAATAAACCGCTTGGCAGCAATGCAGGACTGGCCGGTGTTGAGCATGCGGGCGGTGGCAGCGGTGGCGATCGCCGCCTCCAAGTCAGCACTGGGCATGACAATAAATGGGTCGCTGCCGCCCAGTTCTAGCACGGTTTTTTTGATCTGCTGACCGCAGGCGGCGGCCAGGCTAGCCCCAGCGGGTTCGCTGCCAGTGAGGGTGGCGGCTTTAATTCGATCGTCGGTGACGAGTTTGGCAATGCGATCGCCTCCGATCAGCAGCGTTTGAAACGCCCCCTCGGGCAGCCCTGCCTTCTGAAAAATTTCCTCGATCGCCAGGGCGCACTGGGGCACATTCGAGGCGTGCTTGAGTAGCCCCACGTTGCCCGCCATCAGGGCCGGGGCCGCAAAACGAAACACCTGCCAAAACGGAAAGTTCCACGGCATCACCGCCAGCACCGGGCCGAGGGGCTGGTAGCGCACAAAGCTGCGGCTGGCGTCGGTGGTGACGGGCTCATCGGCCAAAAACTCGGCCCCGTGGTCGGCGTAGTAGCGGCAGACCAGGGCGCTTTTTTCGACTTCGGCGATCGCCCCCGCCAGCGGCTTGCCCATCTCCAGGGCCATGATTTGGGCGTAGGCGGCCTTGTTGTCGTCGAGCACCTGGGCAGCCTGGTGCAGCCACCCGGCGCGCTGCTCAAAGGATGTGTGATGGTAGGTAACAAAGGTCTGGGTGGCCAAGGCGAGCTTGTGCTCGATGTCGGCCTCGCTCAAGGGTTCAAAACGCTTGAGCACCGCTCCGGTGGCGGGGTTAATACTGGCAATGGGCATGGTTTGACCTCCTGTTGGTCACTGAGGTCGGCGGTGGTGCTCTCGGTCGTTGCTATCACCACGGCTACCGCCAATCGCGGCGTCACTACCGCGATTGGCGCAGCGATTGGTCAAAATCGCAGGTAACCCAGCTGGGTCAAAATCTCGACAACCCAGACTAGTCGGCTCATGGAGTGTGTTAGCTCTCAAAACAAGCGTAGCTTGACCGCCAACTTATAAAACTAAGACTCTCTATAACTGTGCCCTGAAGCACAAAAGCCTACTCCAACATCCTA
This sequence comes from Leptolyngbya sp. FACHB-60, assembly GCF_014695775.1. Lineage (GTDB taxonomy): Bacteria > Cyanobacteriota > Cyanobacteriia > Phormidesmidales > Phormidesmidaceae > Nodosilinea. The sequence continues at coordinate 12,148 of NZ_JACJOX010000020.1, forward strand.
TTACTTCTGCACAAAACATAGTGTTATGTAACGATGACCAAACACCGCCTGTTTTCAAGCCTTTTAGGCTTCATCTGGGGTGCTAGCTCTGAGCCAGGGCCAGGGGTTAGTCAACAGTGCTGTCGCCGCCTCGCGGCCCAGGGGCCGCGAAAAGAGGTAGCCCTGACCGCGCCGACAGCCCATGGCCCGCAGTCGGTTAAGCTGGGTGTCGGTTTCAATGCCTTCGGCCACTAGATCCATGTTGAGCTTTTGACCTAGGGTGATAATGGTATGCACGATCTCGCGATCGTCACCGCTTTGATCCATTCGACCGACAAAAGACTGGTCAATTTTGAGGGTATCTGTAGGGAAACGGTGCAGGTAGCTGAGCGACGAATAGCCGGTGCCAAAGTCGTCGATCGCCAGATTCAGACCCAGCTCCTTTAGCCGGTGCATTAGCTCAGTCGCCCCATCCACGTCCCGCATGATCATGCTTTCAGTAATTTCGAGCTGCACCTGCTTGCCAGCCAAATTTAGCTCGCGCAGACAGGCTCCAAACTGTTCCACCAGATTGACCTGATGCAGCTGCCGCCGCGATAGGTTGATGCTCATGGTCAAGGGATAGTCAGGAAACTGCTGCTGCCAATCCTTGAGCTGGGCGCAAGCGGCCCGAAAGATCCACTGGCCTAGGTGCACAATCAGCCCGGTTTCTTCGGTTACTTGAATAAACTGCCCCGGCGACACAAAGCCCTCCTCAGGGCGGTACCACCGCACCAGCGCCTCAAAGCCGACAATGCGACCGCTCTGGAGACACACAATGGGTTGGTAGTGGAGCAAAAACTCGTTATTCTCAAAGGCGCTGAGCAGGTGGCTTTCGAGCTCTAGGCGGCGCACCGCCTCTTCGTGCATGGTGCTGGCAAACACTTCGTAGCGGTACTCATTCAAGGCCTTAGCCCGATACATGGCGGTGTGGGCATCGCGCAACAGGTCTTGGGGACTGGGAGGATGTTCGCCGTGGGCCATGGCGACTCCCATCGAGCTGGTCACCGAGAGCCGCCGCCGCGCGATCGAAAATGGCTCTGACAGCTCGGTTTGCAAACGATTTAACCACTCGTCTACGGTGGGCTGGTCGTGCACCGGCAGCAGGAAGGCAAACTCGTCGCCCCCCACCCGTGACAGCTGAGCCGAGGCCGGCAAAAACTGTTGCAGCCGCTGACCTAGGGTTTGCAAGACGCGATCGCCCGCAATGTGCCCAAAGGACTGGTTGATCAGCTTAAAGCGATCGATGTCTAAAAACACCACCGTCACTGCCGTGGCGGGTTTTTGGCAGAGAGCCCGCTGCACTTGCAGCACAAACATGTCTCGCCCAGGCAGCAGGGTGAGCTGGTCGTAGCTGCTGCGGTACAGCACCTTTTGGGTGAGCACCAGCCCCAAGGCCAGCCCTGAGGCCGCAACAGGTTCTACCGTAGGTATCCACAACATGTTGGCCAGGGCCAGACCGCCCAGACCCCAAATGGCCAAAACCATACTTCCGCTGAGCAACAACAGCATGGCCGGTCGGCGCACCTGCCAGCCCATTACTCCGGCCACTAGAGTCCAGCCCACCAGCCAGAGAAATTCGCCCCACTGAGGCAAAAAACGATAGAGGGCGGGTTTGCCTGCGATCGCGTCGAGCATCTGGCTAATGCTCTGGGCATGCACCTCAACCCCCGCCATTACAAACTGGGTCTCATGCTCGTGGCTGAAAGGGGTAAAAAACTCATCTTTGAGACTAGAGGCGGTAGAGCCAATCAGCACAATCTTGCCCCGCACCCAGGCGGGAGGGACCGCCCCGGCCAAGACTTGGGTAATGGTGAGGGTGGGGGCCGGCTCGTAGGGGGTGCGATACTTCAGCAGCACCTGAAAGCCCCGGTCATCAATGTTGGCGTAGCCGCCATCCTTAGCCAACAGAGCTGGAAACTCCGCCTCACCAATGCGCAGCAGATCGTTGTCTCGATCGACTTGAAACGCTAAATCGGCGTGGTAGGCCAGCACCACCCGCAGCGGAAACGAGTAAGCGGGATTGTCAGGGGTTGCTACATACAGCAGATTGCGGCGCAGCACGCCGTCAGGATCAATGGCCAAGTCGTTAAACCCCACCTGATCGGCGGGCCAAGTGGCTGGAGCGGGCACCTCAATGCCGTTTCCCTGCTCGCCCACGTTAAAGATGCCGATTACCTTTGAAGAATTGGTAAAGGCTTGGGCCAGGGCCGCCTGACCTGGCATGTCCTGGGGGGTGTTGCGGTACAGATCGAGCCCCACCACCGCCGGATCGTGGCGCTGCACCTGGGCAATAATATCGGCCACCATCTGGTCAGACAGGGGCCAACCGTAGACTTCTAGATCGGCCTCGGTCACCTCTATAATCAGCAACCGCGGGTCTGAGGTCTGCCGAATCAGCAACTGGGTCAGCAGGTCAAAGCTAGAGGTTTCGAGGGGTTCAAACAGCTGTAGCCGCTTGCCCGCAGATACCATCGTCAGGGCGAGCAGGCCAGAAACCAGTACGGCTCGACTGCCAAAATTGATGGGTTTAGAAAAACGGGAGGCCCACTGTTGGAGTTGCTGCCTAGACGGCCAGACCCGAAAATGCACCATGGATTAAACCGACAATGGTAGGAGTGGCAATGGCAGGCATTGACTCGCAATTCCCTGAATACAGAGATATACAGGGAATAAGAGCCCTATCCGGAAATCGCTAGGAGCCAGATTGGCCCCCGGTACCCCACGGAATCGTTAGCCTGCTAGGCCACAGACTTAAGCCATAGTGTCATTGTGTTGGTCGTTAACCCAGTGGGTGCCGCCCCCTCGCCGCTGGCCCGGAAACTCGTCGCGGTTGCCGCTGGCCTGCTGTTCAGTCTCGAAACTGGGCCAGTGGAGAAGTAGCAAACTTAACATGCTGAATCCCACTAGTAGCGCGGCACCACTGGGCCAAATAAAGACTCGAATCAGTGTTGCCTTCATAGCAAGAACTCAACTAGAGTAGTGACAGAACCCCTGCCCTGCCGCTAGCGCAGGCTCGTCAAAACGAGCGTTTTACGCTGCGGGGGCATAGTGTTATTCTTCACGGCTGAAGTTATATTCGATACTTGATTAACTGAGCTTTTACTGAAGCTTTATAGAGCAGTAAAGCTCGGTCAACCCGAGTTAGCTCAGCATCTAAATTGAGGCCAGGGAGCAGGTTGCCTGCAATTTCTGACGATCGCTCTACCGGGGAGCCTTAAAATCTTGTTAAGGGAAGGCTACACTCAGCCATTCCACGGATATGCTGAACGCAAGATACCTCCTAACTGCGTCTCCAGCCCCGTCTGACTCCCTCTGTTGGTGTCATTTTGACGGGGCTGCTACTTTTGTAAACCACTTCGGAAAGCTATTGAGCTGATTGTTGGCAACGTTTTGAGGTGGTCTTGAAAGCATTTTTTCGACTGCATTCAGCTACTCTGCAAAGGCTTGTCGGCGATCGTAGAAGTGTCTGCTAACTGAGAGCTTGAGCGTAAGCTCGCACTTCTATCTATAGGAAGAAATAGTTCTCTACCCGTAGTGAGATTTTTGCCTAACCTAAAGAACGCGACTAGAGTGTGATTGCAGATACAAATTTTAAGTGATATTCTAAGAAAACTAGTCGCAATCTTGCGAATAGACGTTTATATGCCCTAAAAACCCAGTTTTTTGCCTTAGTTGCTCAGCAAGCGCAACACCTGAGGCGGCTTCTATCTTGCCCGTGGCCCAGCTTGTGGCTGACTTCATCGTTAGGTGAAATCAGTGGGGGCTAGGGGCGTCGCTTTCTGCACACGCATAAATGACGCTATTTGGAATTTTCTGGGCTGCATTTCTACCGCATTATTTCAACCCGCTCAACCCATTTGGCTTTTTAGCGCTGCCGGTTAATTCCAGCGCAGCGGCTCAATCACAGCGTCCGCTCACGGTAGATCTAAGCGCCTCGCCCTATTCTCCCTTGCATCTGCAAGCTGCTATCCACAAGCCCCTTCAGTTGTTTCCTCAGCTAAGTTGGCCGCAGGCCGCGGCTGTAGACTGGCGACTCTGGAGGGCTACCGCCGCCGTGGCTGTAGTCGGCCAGGGCACGAACGCCCACATGGGCAGCGGGGTAACCCAAGTTGCTTCTCCCCCTGTGGCTTGTGGCAAGCTAGCTACGGCAAACGCTAGTGCCCCAGCTAAAGGGTTTGCCATCCGAGTTAAGAATGTGGTGATTGGCCAGGTGCCATCTCGTCCGGCGGCGGATCAGGTGGCGCGCCAAATTCGCCAAGCGGTGCCTGAGCTAGAGGCCAACCCCAACGGGCTGACCCCTCAATTAAGCGAGGCTCTAGCCGCCGCGCAGGTCGATGGCAAAACTGTGTTTGTGTTGCCTAAGGTAGGAGCCGCTCAGCCTAGTTCAGCTGAGGCATCCCACCCTAGCCAGACTGCTCTTCAGGCGATCGCATGGGTTAACAACCTGCGCCTAGCCTTTGGGGGTTCCCCCCTAGAGCCCAGTCAAGTGCAGATGGTGGCCCACGGCCTGGGTGAAACCCGCAAGACGTTTAACGGCACAGCATCTTGGTACGGGCCTTACTTCCACGGACGGCAGACGGCCACAGGTGAAATCTTCAACCAAAATGACCTGACGGCGGCCCACAAGACCCTGCCTTTTGGTACCTACCTCAAGGTGCGCAACCAGCTCAACGGCAAGAGCGTGGTCGTACGGATTAACGATCGCGGCCCATATATCGGCGATCGCTCCCTCGATCTGTCCTACGCTGCTGCCCAGTGTCTAGGAGGCGCTCATGTTGGGTTAATTCCCTATCAGGCGACGATTCTAGCGCCGGGAGTTCCCCAAGCTTGGAGCTCTGATGTAGTAGCCGCGCTTCCCTAGGGAGAGGATGACACGGTCTAGGGCCGAAGGCGAGTGCCAACATCCTCGACCCAGGCTTTTGTGCAGCCACGGGGCGGCCGGAGGGCGATCGGATCGCCTTCAAAAATCAATCCAATAGGACCTAGCCTAAGGCACGAACCCTAAGCCCCATCAGGCCCGCCACTTGAGCAGCTGGGTTTTGACAGGGGTAACAAACTCACGGGATTCAACCTGGGAGCGCTGGTACTCTTTTTTGAGCTGGTAGTACCACCGGGCTAGGGTGTCAGAGTCTTTGATCAGCCGCAGCACCGTTTCGTGTTTGAGCCCTTCCTGCTGCTTGATCACAACGTCGCGATCTTGGCCCAAAAATGAGCGAATCATGAAGGGCAAAATTGGCTTGAGCAGAGCACCCCAGGGTAAATCCCAGTAGAGCTCAAAGGTGACGTCGGTTTGGTCGTCCGTGAGCGGTGTGACCGTAGTTAGATTCACCACCCGGTGTTTTGAAGTGGTGGTTTCTTCGGTGCGCACACCGGGTAGATAAAAGATGATTTCGTTGTCGGGGACACCACCGATCAGCCAGTAGCCATAGCCCATGTTGTCGCCCATGCGGTGTTTGCGCATGGTGAAACCGTAGGTGGAGGGGTCAAACCATTTGATTTCGTCGTTTAGAGTCGCTCCGCGCCACCACCACGAACGATGCACAAAGGGGGAATGAGCTGGATCCATCAGCCCCACCACGGCGTGGTCGATGTAGCAGGGAAAGCGCATAGTGTAGGTGACTTTGGGGCGCACGTCGTCGCTAAAGCCCGGTACACGCGGCACGTCGAAGCGGGGAGGTTGGGGGTTGGCGCGATCGCTCACATAGACCCACAGGTTGCCCTGCACCTCTTTGACCTCGTAGCGGTTGACGTCAAAGCGGCTTAGATCGATCTGCTGGTCGGGCATCAGCGAGGGAATCTCGGTGCACTGGCCGTTTTCGTTAAACCGCCAGCCGTGGTAACAGCACTCGACTTCAGTGCCGTCAAAGCGGCCGCAGCTAAGGGGCACCGCCCGGTGCGGGCAAATGTCGCGAATGGCAAAGGCTTTGCCTTGCTCCGTGCGGCCAAACAAAATCGGCTCGTTGAGCAGGGTTTTAGCCACTATCTTGCCCGCCTTCAGCTCGTGGCTGGGCATAGCGTGGTACCAGATGTTGCGCAGCAGGTAGATGTCGTTAACGGCAACCACAGGTTCTCAGGGAGGTTAAGGATTAGGCGATTAATACTGTAGCAGAGGCCTAGCAGGGGGGTATGGGTGGCCATAGACCAGTTTTTGCTGGCGCAGTCCATCCTCTGACCGGCGAATACTTTCCCTAGAGCAAGCACTGAAACCTTATGCCGTTAATTAAAGCGACTAAACTATCGTGACGATGTGACTATTGAAGAAATTAGAGCTGCGATCGCTGATTTTGAGCAATTTGAGGATTTAGAACCATAATTGTCGCCAGCGGTTCTGGCCCTAAGCTACTACTGATAAAAGCCAAGAGAATCCTACAGTGCTGTAGGATTCTCTTGGCTTTTGACCACCGATTAACCCACTGCTTGGGGTTCTTGCACTTGCTTGAGCTGTTCGCGCAGGGGCGGGCCTTCGATCACCTCAGCCTCCAGCAGCTGCTGGGCTAGGGTTTCTAGCAATTCACGATTTTGCTTGAGAATGTCTAGCGCTCGCTGATGCCCTTCTTCAACGATCGCCTTCACCTCTTCATCGATCGCCTTAGCCGTTTCTTCGCTGATCGGACGGCGAGCGTTGGGCATGCCACCGTCGAGGAAGGCGTTGCGCTGGGCGCGATCGTAGGCGAGGGGGCCGAGCACCTGACTCATGCCGTAGGTGGTGACCATTTGCTCAGCCAGGTCAGTAGCCCGCTGGAGGTCATTAGAAGCCCCGGTGGTGATGCTGCCGAAGATGATTTCTTCAGCCGATCGCCCGCCGAGCAGAGTGGCAATTTGCCCCTTTAGCTCAGCCTCATCTCTGAGAAAGCGGTCTTCGGTGGGCAGTTGCAGGGTATAGCCGAGGGCAGCCATACCGCGCGGCACGATGGAGATTTTTTCGACCTCGTCGCTGCCGGGCATCATGGCACCGACCAGAGCGTGGCCGACCTCGTGATAGGCGACAATTTTCTTCTCTTTGTCGTTGAGCACGCGGCTCTTCTTCTCTAGACCGGCCACTACGCGCTCGATCGCTTCGCTAAAGTCTTCTTGCTCAACGATGGTGCTATTGCGGCGAGCGGCCAACAGAGCAGCCTCATTGACCAGGTTGGCCAGGTCGGCGCCGGCAAAGCCTGGGGTACGGGTGGCCGTCTGCCGCAGATCAACGGTGTCGGCCAGCTTCACATCCTTAGCGTGGATTTTGAGAATCGCTTCGCGGCCTTTGAGATCGGGGCGATCAACGAGAACTTGGCGATCGAAGCGACCGGGGCGCAACAAGGCCGGGTCGAGGGTTTCGGGGCGGTTGGTGGCGGCCAGCACAATTACAGTGGTCGCCCCCGCGTCAAAGCCATCCATCTCGGTGAGCAGCTGGTTGAGGGTTTGCTCACGCTCGTCGTTGCCGCCGTAGAAACCGTTGCTGGAGCGCGATTTACCGATCGCATCCAACTCATCGATAAAAATGATGCAGGGAGACTGCTTTTTGGCCTGCTCGAACAAGTCTCGCACGCGAGATGACCCGACGCCAACGAACAGTTCCACAAATTCTGAACCGGAGATGCTGAAGAAGGGAACCCCTGCCTCACCAGCCACAGCCTTGGCCATTAGGGTTTTGCCCGTGCCGGGAGGGCCGACCAGCAGCACCCCTTTAGGAATTTTGGCCCCTAGGTCAGTGAAGCGCTTGGGAGTTTTGAGGAAATCGACCACTTCTACCAGCTCAGTCTTAGCCTCTTCGACCCCGGCGACATCGTCAAAGGTAATTTTGCCGGCATCGCCTTCGACATAGACCTTAGCCTTGCTCTTGCCAATGGAAAGCGCCCCCTGGGGACCACCGCCACCGCGAGCCAAAAAGAACCGCCACACACCAATGAAAATCAGCGGCGGAATCACCCAGCTCAGCAAGCTGCCAAACCACTGGCCTTTAGGCGGTGGTACGGCGGCAAACTCAACGCCGTTGTCTTCAAGCAGCTGAGGCAGTTGCAGGTCAAAGATGGGAGTAGTGGTGTAGACATCTCCCGGTTCGCCCGTGGTGGGGTCTTTGATCTGGTAGCGAATTTCGTTTTGGCCCACCGAGGCCCGCACTACTTCTTGCTCTTGAATGCGGTGAATGAACATGCTGTAGGGTTCGCGGGCGGTTTGGCTGCCAAACACGCTAGAGAACACAATATTGAGCAGCAGGAGTCCAGTGGCGGCCCAGAGCACGATATTGATAATTTGCCGCGATCGCGGCGGCTGAGGGTCTTTTTTAACAGGCATAACGCTTTTGAAGGTGTGTTTTTGGAGTTTGGTGGGGGCGATCGCCCAACGCAGAGAGGTATCAACCGCCGGGTGAGTTAGCGGTTTTTCGCTTTGGTGCTAGTTAGTCACCTGGGGCACCCGGGGAGGATCGCACCCCACCGTTCGAGAATTTCACTTAATTAAAATCAACGTCCACGGTGGTGTCGCCTGCATCGGGGGCATCGGCCCGCAATCCAGAGCGCTTGTTGCTCAGCCCCGACAGCATGATCTGCGACATCGCTGCGATAAAGATAGACGCCACCGCCGCGTCATCAATCCAGCCGATGATGGGGATGAAGTCGGGGGAAATGTCGATGGGGCTAAGCAGGTATAGCAGCGTAGCACCGGCTAAAATCCAGCGATATTTAGGGTGCTCAAGGGTGCGCTTATACCAGTCATAAAACGACTGAACGGGAGAGTTCATGGGGCAAGGTTGAATGCGATGGCTTTATGGTGCCACGGAACCCCCTGCTTGCTCCGTGGCGGATAGCCGCCCGCTAGGTAGGGCGAGGGCCGAACCCTTAGCCCGCACGCAGGTGCCAGGCGCGAGGCTGCAAGAACGTATAGAGCCCTGCCAGCGAGAGGGTTGTACCTAAACCAGAATGGCCTCGACCGCTCCAGGGCAGGCGGGGGCTGACGCGATCGCAACAGTTCCAATAGGCGCTCCCCGTTTTGAGCTGGCGCAAAATCCCCACGGCCCGTTCCCGCTCCGTGCCATATACCGCCGCCGTCAGCCCATAGGGCGTATCTTGCATTAGCGCTACAGCTTCCGCATCACTGGCCACCCGCTGAATGCCGATTACTGGGCCAAAGGTTTCTGCTTGCATCACCGTCATGGTGTGGTTAACCTCGGTGAGCACCGTGGGGGCAAAGTACCAGCCAGGGCGATCGAGCTGCTTGCCGCCACAACGCAGGGTCGCCCCTTTAGCCAACGCATCTGCCACTTGGTCAGCCAAAACATCTAGCTGTGGCCTACGGCTGACCGGGCCAAGGTAAGTTTTGGGATCGGTTGGGTCTCCCAACGCAAAGCCCCGCACCGTTTCTATAAAAGCTGTCAGAAACTCGTCATAAACATCGGTATGAACGTAGATGCGCTCCACCGCGCAACAGCTCTGGCCGTTGTTGTAAAACGCCCCATCTGCCAGACCTGCCGCCGCCACCGCCACCTTAGCATCGGTGCACACGTAGGCCGGATCTTTGCCGCCCAGTTCGAGCTGGGTGCGAACCAGTTTGGGAGCCGCCGCGATCGCAATTTTCTGCCCCGTAGCGTAGGAGCCCGTGAAGAATACGCCATCAATCGGCTGCTCCAGCAGCGCCGATCCGGTTAGCCCTGAGCCGATAACCGGGATGAAAATATCTTGGGGAATGCCGGACTCATGGAGCAGATCTGCGATCGCCCTCCCGGTCAGTGTGGCCAACTCCGACGGCTTATACAGCACCGCATTCCCCATCAGCAGCGCCGGAATAAATACATTTCCCCCCACAAAATACGGATAGTTCCACGCCGAAATATTGGCCACCACCCCCAGCGGGTCGTAAGCAATCACCTCCTCCAACCTCCCCATCCCTGGCAGCGCCGCCGCTGGCTCAGCGTAGACCCGCTCTGGCGTGAGAACGTTGGCCGCATGCTCCACAAAGAAATCAAGTCTTCCCGGCACTGCCAAAATTTCGCTGCGCGCTTGGGTAATGGGCTTGCCAGTTTCTGACGTCAGCAACGCCGCCAGAGCATCTGCCCGCTCAATCAGCAGCTCTCGAAACCGCAGGATAGGCTGAATGCGATCGGCCAAAGGCTGCGCCGCCCACCCCGGCTGCGCCTGCCGCGCCCGATCATATTTCTCGGCAACAGTGGCGCGATCGTCCACCGCGAGTTCTTGAATCAACGCTTCAGTAGCCGGGTTGATGATCGAAAGAACGTCAGCCATAGTGATAAGAAATTCTGGAACTGATGAGCAATGTCAGCAGATGGAGTTGTTTGTAATCCGGGGTGAAAGGTGGGCAGTGCCCACCCTACGGTTGTTTAGGCCGATCGCAGAAAAGAACAGATTCATTTGCAGAACAGAGGTTTAAACCGATGATCAATTGCTCCTTTCCGTGAGGTGAAGGACGACGGAACGTCCTTCTCGTAGGGGTCTGGGGGGACCGAAATCCCCCCAGCAGTAGGTTTGGCTTTTACCACCCAGACTCTCTCAACGAGCGATCGCTCATGGGCTAAAACAATGGTGCATTGCTGCGCGGATGCACCCTACGGTTGAATGGAAGCCCACGCACAGGGTGCTCAAAAAGCATCTTGATAGATAGCGTAGAAATCCTTCTCCGTAACGGGTTTAGGATTCAACGGATGACACCCATCCTTCATCGCCACCGCCACCAACGGCCCCAACCCATCGGGTGTCACCCCCAAAGCCCCCAATGAAGCCGGAATCCCAATCGACTCAGACAGGTCCACAATCCAATCCACAAACGCTTGCCCATCGGCGGTCCCTGGCTTCACGACTTGAGCCATGCGCAAAAACTGCTCGGGCGCGGCAGCTAAGTTAAACCGCATCGCCGCAGGCAGCATAATGCCATTCGCCAAACCGTGGTGCGTGTCATACACCGTAGACAGCGCATGGGCACAGGAATGGGTGACGCCAAGGCCCTTTTGAAACGCGATCGCCCCCATCATCGACGCATTCAGCATCCCCCCCCGCGCTGCCAAGTGCGCCGCCGTCGTCGCCTCGTCAAAGGCTTCTCCATCTCGCGATCGCTGGGCAAAGTCCACACAGGCTTTCAAGTTCTGCGCTACCAGATAAATGCCCTCCAACGCAATGCCATCGCAGAGAGGATTAAACCCCTTGGCCAGAAACGCCTCAACCAAATGGGTCAGCGCATCCATCCCCGTCGCAGCGGTGATTTTGGCCGGTAGCCCTAGCAGCAGTTTGGGGTCAGCCAGCACCACCTTGGGCAACAGCTGCGGATCAAACACGATCTTTTTAGCGTGGCTGTCATCGTCCGAGATTACGGCGCTGCGTCCCACTTCGCTGCCGGTGCCCGCCGTGGTGGGCACCGCGACAATAGGCGGAATCGGTCGATCAATCGGGCGGGTGCTGTTGCCGTCTTCGTAGTCGAATAGGTGACCGGGGTGGTTGGCCATCAGGGCGATCGCCTTCGCCACATCGATTGGGGCACCGCCGCCTACGGCCACAATGCCGTCGGCCCCGTGGCTTTTCCATGCTTCAACCCCGGCATTGACCTGAGAAACTACCGGGTTGCCCCAAACGCCGCTAAAGACAGCCGCCCCGAAGGACGCCAGAGAATTCTTTAGCTCAGGAAACCAGGGGAGTTGAGCGACATCTTTATCGGTGATGATGAGGACTCGCTGAATGCCTAACGTGGTGAGTTCGTCCGCGAGTTCGTGCCGCGCCCCTGGCCCGAAGCGAATGCGGGTGGGAAAGTTGTAGGTGTGAATGGTAGAAGACATAGCGGATTTATGCCCTTGAAAATAGGAACCGTGGGGTGCATCTGCGCAGCGATGCATTGTTGCTTTGCGCTGTAAGCGATCGCTTATGCACGAGATCGGTGGAGAAAGCCAAGCCTGCCGCTGGGGGGATTTCGGTCCCCCCAGACCCCTACGAGAAGGACGTTCCGTCGTCCTTCACCTCACGGAAAGGAGCGATCGCCCATCGGTTTAAACCTCTGTTTTGCAAATTGGCCTAGTTTTTCTCTGCAATTGATCGAGGCAGTCGTAGGGTGGGCACTGCCCACCAGCTAACCTTCTGGTCGGGGCAAACGGTTGTCGCCTGCGACCTTTAAACATTCACGTACTGATCCATTTCCCAGGTGGTGATTTGGGCGTTGAAGGCGTTCCATTCCTTCGCTTTCATTTCGAGGAAGGTTTTGGCACCGAGTTCACCCATCGTTTCCATTAACAGAGGGTCTTGCTTGAGGGCGACCATCGCCTCGTAGAGGTTGTGGGGCAGGGTTTGCAAGTTGGTGAACTCGTCGCCCCGGGCGAACAGGTTTTCGTCGATGCGCTGGCCGGGGTCAAGCTGCTGCTGGATGCCCTCTAGCCCAGCCGCCAAAATTCCGGCTGTAGCCAGGTAGAGGTTGACGGCCCCATCGATCATGCGGCACTCGAAGCGACCCTTGTCGGGAATGCGGATCAGGTGGGAGCGGTTGTTGCCGCCGTAAGAGATGTATCGGGGGCTCCAGGTGCTGCCGGAGGTGGTGGTGCTGGCCCCCAACCGCCGGTAGGAGTTGACCGTGGGGGCGCAGAGAGCCGTCAGCCCTTTGCCGTGGGCCAAGACCCCGCCCAAAAAGTTGTAGCCGATGGGCGAAAGCCCCCCCGCGTCGGCCCCTTCTGCAAAGGCGTTGACGTCGCCCTGCCACAGGCTGTTGTGGACATGGCCGCCGTTGCCAGTGATGTGGCTAAAGGGTTTGGGCATAAAGGTGGCGACAAAGCCCCGCTGCTCGGCCAGGGTTTTGACCATGTATTTAAAGAAGACGTGGCGATCGCAGGTGGTCTTGGCATCGCTGTAGGTCCAATTCAGCTCAAACTGGCCATTGGCGTCTTCGTGGTCGCACTGGTACGGACCCCAACCCAGATCTTCCATATAGGTGACAACGGTTGAGATCAGGTCAAACTGGCGCATCAGGTTGAGCTGGTCATAGCAGGGCCGCTCAGCGGTGTCTTTAGGGTCAGCCAGTTCGTACCCTGTCTCGGTCTGGCGCAGCAAAAAGAACTCGGCTTCTACTCCAGTTTTAAGGGTGTAGCTCAGGGATGCGGCTTGATCGATCACCCGGTTCAACATCATCCGGGGCGCGGCGGGGAAGGGTTCGCCCTCGTAGTACACATCACAGGCTACCCAGCCTACGGTCGGCTCCCAGGGCAGCTGAATCAGCGAGTCGGGGTCGGGCACGGCCGCAATCTCAGCCGCCTCTGGCCCCAGGCCCAGGTTGGAGGCAAACGAGCAGAAAAATGCGCCGTCTTTTTCTACCGAAGCCATTTGAGTGGCGGGCACCAGCTTGGCCCGAGTGCCCCCCAGCAAATCAGTATAGGAAACTAGAAAAAACTTGATGCCGAGGGCCTTGGCCCTTTCTGCCAGGTTCTGAACCTGAGTCAACATGCTGACCATAGAACGACTCCGGACGTTTCAGCTTAGTAAAACAGGCTGACGAAGTCGCTTTTGTAGTTGTAGATACGGGGCAAGGTTGGTAGTTGTTCTTTTCTTACTGGCAGCTTTGGTCAACAGTCAGTGTCTATTTGGGGCTGGCAAATGGGCGCTAAATCCCTCAGGTTATATAGATTAATCTCTGCCATCCTACCGAGTTGTTTTGGCTGCAAAGTTCTTAGTTTGTGGACAGTGTTAGGTGCAAGGCAATCAGTCATGGCCTACACCCGACGCTGCTCTTAATACGGAATTTAGAACCATGGAACGTGACAAAAACTTGGATCACAATCCTGACACGAATCCCGATCCCATCACTGGGCAGCCAGGATCACATCCCGTTGGCACTGGAGTCGGTGCAGCTGGAGTAGGTGCGATCGCTACCGCTGTGGGTGGTGTAGTTGGTGGTCCTGTGGGCGCCGTGGTCGGTGCAGCCGTTGGTGCTGTGGCGGGTGGCCTTGCTGGTAAAGGTGTGGCCGAGAAAGTCGATCCCACTGTGGAAGACGACTACTGGCGCAATAATTACAAAAGTCGGCCCTATGTCGAGTCTGACTATAGCTACGACGACTACAGCCCAGCCTATCGCACCGGTTATGAGGGCTACAGCACCTACTCTGGTCAGGGTATGACCTTTACTCAAGCCGAGCCCCATCTGCAGAAAGACTACGAAAACCACAACGGCCGCCTCGGCTGGGAAAAAGCCAAGCATGCCAGCCAAGACGCCTGGTACCGAGTAGAGTCCACTGGCAGCCGCGATTCAGATCGACAAATTGACGATCGCCGCACTGATTCTGGCACCACCGGTATGCTGTAACCCCAATTGGGCAGGCTACCTGAGATAGTTCTCGGCTAACCGCTGAGCCAGTAACTCTGGCTCAGCGGTTGGCGATCGTAGCCATCTTTGCTGGGGCTTCTGCGATCGTCCCCCTGTGCCAAAACCACCAATCCAAACGAATTATTGCCAATCTCGAAAAACTTTGGCACAACCTGTCATATCAAGTTATGCTATGCCCCCTAGGGGTATTTAGGCAAAGCCGAGCTCCTTTCGCTGCAAAAGATTCCACCCCGCATGTCTTTCTAAAGGCTGGGTCTCATCCATGGATATTTTGGTTGTTCAACATGTCGAAGCAGACCCCGTAGGCATTTTGGGCCGATATCTAGAAGTCAAAGGAGCCTGGCTGCACACCTGGTTGGTGCCCCAGAGCCCAACCCCGCCTTACGGGGATTACGACGGCCTAGTTGTACTCGGCGGCCCCATGAATGCCTGCGAAGACGACAACTTTCCTCACCTGGCACGAGTGGCCGAGCTGATCCGCGAATTTCACAGTCAGGGCAAGCCGGTGTTGGGCATTTGCCTAGGCGCTCAGCTGGTTGCCCGCGCCTTTGGCAGTCGGGTTTACCAAAATGAGGTTCCAGAACTGGGTTTTACGCCGCTGTTTCCCGTTGCGGCTCCCGAAGAACCCTGGCTGCAAGACTACCCACCGGGGATGCCGATGATGCAGTGGCATTTTGACACCTTCGATCTACCCCCTGGAGCGCAACTGCTGCTCACCAATAAGACCTGCAAAAATCAGGCCTTTCGCATCGGCAGCAATATCTATGGCCTACAGTTTCATCCCGAAGTCACCCCGCAGGTTGTGATGAGCTGGATGGCCTTTAAGACTGAATGGATTGAGGCTAACTATCCTCACCTGTTGGAGCAACTGCGGGAGCAGCTAGGGCTGCACTGGGGGCAGTCAGCCCAGTTTACCGAAAAGCTGGCCGATGCCTGGTACGACCAGGTCGTGGCTGTGGCCCAAACCGAACCATTACTTCATCAAGGCAGCTTCACTTAAATCGCGTCAGTTGAGCCTGCGGGCTAGGAGAAAGGGTGTAACAATTGTTGCACCCTTTCTCCATTAGTCTTTGCTGCGCTCTGAGGTATGGTCTAAGCTGTAAGCGGCCGCAAACTGTTATGACGATTAAGTCTTTGAGGCGTTTGAACCCCGAGTTAATACCGTTGTAAGCAGTCAGAAAGCCTCAAGAATTACTACGCTTATCAGTCTATGTAAAGAGAGATCATGGTAGAAAATACACATGATCAATCACCTACTACGGCCAATAGCCTCCGTTTTGAACATGCTGCCCCGGTGGTGGCGCCAGCTGGCCCTGGTTGGAATCAGTATTATTGCGGTCATTTCAGTGTCTTTTGATACTCAGGCGCTGCCAGTTCGGGTAGAGCGAGGGCTGGCGCTGCGACAGCTTCAGGGGGAGGTGACACTGCTGCGACCCAGCAGTGCTAGCCCTGCGCGGGCGGGCGATCGCCTCAATCAGGTCGGTGACGGCTTGCGGACGGGGGCGCGATCGACGGTCGTTCTAGATGTGGATACCGACGTGGGCTTTTTGCAGGTTTCGGAGCGCACTGAGCTGCGCATTCGCACCCTGGAGATGGCCGCCGACGGTGGGCGCATTACCCACCTCAACGTGTCGCGGGGGCAGGTGCGTACTCAGTTGCGCCGCTTTACCAACCGAGGCTCTGAGTTTGAGATCGAAACCCCCGCCGGCATTAGCGGTGTGCGCGGCACCGAGTTTGGGGTCAGCGTGCAAGACGACGGCAAGACCGGCATTGCCACCCTCTCCGGCGCGGTGGAAACCAGTGCCGTTGGCGCGACGGTACCGGTGCCGGGGGGCTACCAAAACCTGATCTTGCCCGGTGAACCCCCCACTCAGCCAGTGCCCCTGCGGGATGATCCCGGGCTGGAGTACGAGCGCACTGTATCGTTTGAAAACAACACCCGCATGGTTACGCTCACGGGTCGGGTTGACCCCGTCAATACTGTATTTGTCGATGGTGCCCCTCAACTGGTCGATCGCCAGGGTGAATTTCGCCTGACGCGGGTGGCGACGGCCCGTTTGCGAGTCGAGGTTGTCGTGATTACGCCCCTTGGCCGCCAGGAAGTCCATGAGATTTACCTTCTCTAACCAGTTGCGGCGAGGAATAGAGTCGCTGCTGACCTTGGCTACTGCCAGCCTATTGGTCGTAAGTTTGAGCGAACTGGGCCTGCTCATGCCCCTAGTGCAAGCTGAGTATGGGCTGCGCTTCCGGCTGCGGGGGCAGCGGCCCTGGGCCGACCAGGTGGTGCTGATTGCCATCGATGAACCCAGTTTGGACGCGTTGGGGGCGTTCCCCTGGCCGCGCCGCCGCTATGCTGAGCTGATGCAAGGTCTGCAAGCAGCGTCGCCCCAGGCGGTGGTATTTGACCTGCTGTTTGTGGAGCCTAGCCCTGACGATGCGGTGTTTGTCGAGGCGATCGCTGCCCACCCTGCCGTCATCCTAGCCTCCGCCTGGGATCGCGACGGGCAACCTTTGGGGCCAACTCCAACACTGGCTAAGGCGGCGCTGACCACTGGCCATATTTTGCAGCGGTACCAGGGCGGCTACATCCACAGCGTTGAGCCGATGGTGAGCCGCCAGCCCGCCCTGGCCATTGCTACCGCAGAAGCGCTGAGTTTGACTCAGCAGGCCGTTTCCCTGCCGCCCCTCGATCGCCCTCTGTGGGTCAACTGGCCTGGGGTAGCCACTGCCCTGCCCACCTACTCTTTTGTAGATGTGCTGGAGGGACGGGTGCCGCCTCAGGTGTTTAAGGGCAAAGTGGTGCTGATTGGAGCCACGGCCCTGGGCCTAGATGACCGGGTCACCCCCTTTGACGCTTACCCGCCTGCCAGTGGGGTGTTTTTGCACGGCGCGTTAATCGACAACCTGCTGCACCAGCGCTGGCTGAGACCGTTAACCGGGGGCTGGATCGGGGCGATCGCCCTGGCTCTGGCCCTAAGCCTGGGGTTACAGCGGCAACCAGGGGTGTTTTGGCGGCAGGGGGTGTTGATGAGCGGCCTGGTGGCAGGCTGGTGGGGAACGGCCCTGGTGCTCATGGGAGCTAACCTGTGGCTGCCGGTGGTAGGGCCGGTGCTGCTGCTGAGTGCTGTGGGCGGTCTGAGCCTGGGTCAGCAATGGCTGCGACAGAACCGCTGGCTGCGGCAGATGACGACTGCATTACAGCATCGCCATCCGCCCGAAGTATTGCTGCCCGAGCCCTCACCATCCCCCGCCACCCTCGCTCAGCCTGGCTTTATACCGGGCGATCGCGTCTCAGATCTGACTCAGCTGGTCGAGCTGACCGAGCAACTGGGGCGATCGCAGGCGGTTCAGGCGGCCATTGCCCGCAGTCTGCCCCTGGGGTTGGTGGCGGCGGCGGCGGATGGCACCGTTTGGTTTGCTAACCCCTTGGCCACCGAATGGTTGGGTCTGGCGGCGGGCGATCGCCTGGCCTCGGCCCTGCCGCCCGACTGGTTTGAGGTCAAAGCTTGGGAGCAGCTGTGGGAGCGGGTCTGTCGAGGTCAAGCCGTAGCGCATCAGCTGCGCCAGCGGGGCGATCGCTGGTATGAGCTGCGGCTAGAATCGCTGGCCGTCAATGACAATACCCCCGCCGATTGGCCCCAGGGGGCCATTGTGCTGTTCGAAGACATCACCTACCGCCAGCAGATGGAAAGCGAACTGCGGCGGCTCAACGACAGCTTAGAAACCAAAGTAGAGGTGCGCACGCGGCAGCTAGAGCAGCTCAATCGATCGCTCCAGGAGCAGATTGCTGAGCGCCAGCTGGCTCAGCATCAGCTGGCCTATGAGGCGCTGCACGACCCGCTCACTGGGCTGCCCAACCGCCGTCAGTTTTTGAGTCGCCTGGGGGAGCAGTTTGGCCTACCCGAGCCGGGGCTGTACGCGGTGCTGTTTCTCGACTGCGATCGCTTTAAGCTGATCAACGACACCTTTGGCCACTGGGTGGGGGATGAGCTGCTCAAGCGGGTGGCCACCATTGTGCAAGAGTGCGTGCGCCCTAACGATGTCGTCGCTCGCTTTGGTGGCGACGAGTTCACCATTCTGCTGACGACGCTTGACCAAATGGGGGATGCGATCGCCGTGGCCCAGCGCATTCGCCAGCGGTTTACCGAAGCCTTGCACATTCAAGAGCACCAGCTATTTACTAACACCAGCATTGGCATTGTCATGGGCGGCCCCGACTACCAGCACCCCGACGAACTGCTCCGCGATGCGGACACCGCCATGTACCAGGCCAAAATCAACAACCAGGGCTATGCCCTATTCGAGCCGGGCATGCACCTCGACGTGTGCCGCTCGCTCCAGATCGAAACCGCCCTCAGGCTGGCCCTAGAACGGCAAGAGTTTCAGCTCCACTACCAGCCCATTGTGAACCTTGATACCCAGCAGCTGATGGGGTGTGAAGCTCTGCTGCGCTGGCTGCACCCCGACCGGGGGCTGATGTTTCCCGACGAGTTTATTGCCATTGCCGAAAACACGGGCATGATGGCGGCGATCGGGGCCTGGGTGCTCCGAGAAGCCTGCACCCAAATGCAGCGCTGGCGACGGCGCAGCCTGATCAACGCCGATGCCGTGGTCAGCGTCAATCTGTCGGCGCTTCAGTTTGCGCAGCCCGATTTTTTGGCCCAGGTTGACAGCGCTTTAAACGACAGCGGCTTGCCCGCGGCCAACCTCAAGCTCGAAATCACCGAAACGGTTGTGATTCAAAACCCTGAGCAGGTGGTGCCGATCATTCAAACCCTGCGCGATCGCGGCATTCGCCTCAGCATTGACGACTTTGGCACCGGTTACTCCTCCCTCGGCTACCTGCAACAGCTGCCGGTGGATATTCTCAAAATCGATCGCAGCTTCATTGCCAACATTCACCACAGCCCGCAGCAGTATGGCATCGTTGAAACCATCATTCACCTGGCAACCCACCTCAATATTCAGGTGATTGCCGAAGGGATTGAGCAGTTCCCCCAGCTGGAGTCGCTCACCCAATTGGGCTGCAAATTTGGTCAGGGGTTCTTCTTTGCCCGCCCGCTGAGCGTCAGTCAATTCAGTCAATATTTACGCGGCCGAGACAACGGGGAGGGCGGTTGGTGAGCCCATACCAAACAGGGCAGCAAGGCCGGCCTAAGCTCGGATTTGCTGCCCTGGAGGTTGGTCTTGGCGGCGGGGCTACAGTGCGCCTCACCTTCTGCGTCGGGGTATTCCATCATGGTTGTCGATGGTGATAGTGCCGACTATTCGTAGTAGCGATTGTCGAGCCAGCGCCGCACATCTTGCTCAGAGTGAAACGAGCGAGTGCGGTTGGTCACCGGGTCGTGGGCGAACCAGACCTGATGCCCGTTGCGGGTGCTCTGCCAAATGCGCAGCTCTTGGGTGTCGGTGAAGAAGCTTAGTAAGCGATCGCCCAGAGCACTGAGAGCCTGGCCCATACCTAGGGGCCGTTGGGCGGGCTGTACCAGGGTTTCAAGGCGCTGCCGCTGCCGGTTGAGCTCGGAGTTAGAGTTACGAGTAGTGGTGTTCATGGCATTTCTCGACTAAGGGAATTGCAGCGGGCAGGGCGGTGGCACGCTTAACCAAAAACCTCTGTCAGCCCTAGAGGGGCTGAGCGTAGATGCAGTCAGAATGCAAAGGCTAAGGTTAACGGTCAGGGTTCCACTACTGGGAGTGGGGGCATCTCGCCCCAAGCGCTACCGCTGCTGATGTATCTAATGTAGGCGGGGCGTCAGTTTGTAACAAAGCATGACGTGAATGGGTGCTATGCAAAAAATCGATAGGCCAGCTAAAGCCTCTGCCCTTAGCCTGGAATAGGCGTTTAGGTGCCTGGAGCCGCCATGAACCTCAACAAAATCAAGCTGTCACAACTGCGGGCACTGGTGACGATCGCCGAGTGCGGCAACTTCAGCGAAGCGGCCCTCAAGCTCGATGTCACCCAGTCCACCATCAGCCACGCCATTGCCACCCTAGAAGACGAGCTAGGCGTTACCCTTCTGAAGCGGGGCCGCCACGGGGCGCGGCTGACGAGCGTGGGCGATCGCATCACCACCCACGCCCGCGACGTGCTGGGTCTGCTCGACACCATTGGCAGCGAGGCCAACCAGGCGCGGGGCGTACAGGGAGGCAATTTGCGCATTGCCTCTTTTCGCAGCGTAGCGACCCACGTGCTGCCTGGAGCGATCGCCCGTCTGCACCGCCGCTACCCCACCATCGCCATCAGCGTCCACGAAATGGATGAAGTGCACCAGCTGAAGCAGGCGCTGGCTAAGGGCGAAGTTGATCTTTGCGTTGCCGAAACCATCGATGGCGACGATGTGGAAACCCTGCATATCTTTAACGACGACTACGTGGCCCTGCTGCCCCCTGGCTATCGCCCCAAAACCGATGCGCTCACCGTGGATGATATGCGCCAAATGCCCATTATTGGCTCTAGCCACAGCAGCTGTGGCCTGCGCATTCGCACCGTGCTGGGTGCCCAAGAGCATCCTTTAGAAATTGCCTACTGCATTCGCCACGACTCGTCGATGGTGGCCATGGTGCAGCAGGGCTTAGGCATTGCCATTCTGCCTCGACTTGCCGCTGAGCCGGTGCCCCCTGACGTGCAGATCGTCTCTATGCCCTTCCCAATTTCTCGGCCAATTGGGGCCACCATTCTAAAAGACGCATTGCACACCCCCGCGCTCTACGCCTTTCTAGACGCCCTGCGGGAAGTGGGCGAATTTAGCCGCATCAAGGCCGTTTAGAGTTACGGCTTGGCCATCGGGTTATTGCTCCCTGCTGCCCACCGCTTCGACCTCAGGGGCCGACTTCGGCTCATTGACGGGCAGTTCATTGTTCCGGCGCGCGGCGCGATTGCTCAAATAGGTCAGCCAGGACGGTGCCCAAGACGAGTGGCTGTCTTGACCAAAAGCCCGCTCTTCACCACCTTCAATAGGCCCTGGTAGCAGCCTACTGCCCCAACTCAGCAGACTAGTCATGAACCCTGGGAATAGACCGTAGAACCGGGCCATGAGCAGAATTGGCAGCGGCACCACCACTTCGGCGGCCCCTCGACGCATGCCGGCAATGGCGGTCCGGGCTACCTTTTCTGGGCTGGCAGAGATGATCGGCAGCGACTCGCTAATGCTGAACCAGGTGTACTCTTTGCGGTGCTGTCCCTTGAACAGGGCGTGATCGTTAACGCCTGTATAAATCAAACCGGGACAGACCGTGGTGACAGCAATGCCAGCCCGGGCTAGTTCAATGTGCAATCCGGCTGATAACCCCGTCAGGGCAAATTTGCTGGCGCAGTAAGCCACCATGTGCGGCGACGCCACCTTGCCTCCCACAGACGAAATGTTGACGATGCGACCGGCTCTGCGATCGCGCATCCCCGGCAACACCGCATAGGTGGTGTAGACCGGTGCCCAGAAATGGAGCTGCATCAGGTCGTCGTAGTCCTGCATGGTCAGGTTTTCTAGCGGCCCCACGATGTCAGTGCCAGCATTGTTGATCAGAATGTCGATTGCCCCAAACTGCTCGCTGACCTGCTGCACCATCTGCTCGACCTGGGTCTGGTGGGTGACATCACAGATCAGTGCCAAGATCTCTCCGCCCTGCTGCACCAGTTCAGTTTTTGCCCGCTCCAGTTCGGCCTCATCCCGCGCGCAGATTGCCAGTCGAGCCCCCGCCGCCACCAACTGGCGGGCCATGACCAGCCCCAGCCCCCGGGAGGCCCCGGTGATCAAAATGGTCTTGCCTTGCAGGTCATACTGCTGTTCGCGCCACCGGCGACCTAGCCAGAGGACGCCCGTTAGCAGGGCCGCGATCGCAGCTAAACCCAGCGGTCCCAAATGGTTAATCGACATTTTTCCCCCTCCAGTGTGGCTTTCACTTTAGGCGGTGCTAGCCGATGCTAGTCTCCTTCGTAGGGCGAAACTGCCTTAGCCGATAGGCCGGTTTTTCCCGTCGCCAGCTCGTCACTAGACGTTCCCCGGGCTGGTCAATTTTCACAGGCGATCGGAGCTGAAACAACAGCCAAAAACGTTTGTATTTTAGGCGCGGTATGAGTTGGCCAAAAACCTGTTTAAAGTTGACTAATCCACTTGTAAGATGACTAATCCACTTGCAAAGCATCCATGCGCCACCTCTACTTTCTGGTCCCCGGCACCGGCAAGCGCTTCCACTGCGGCGGGCTGTTTGCCGAGCTCAAGACCCTCAAGCTAGCTCAGCAGGTTTGCTCCGCCGAGGTGGTCACCTACGACCAGCGCGAGGTCGACACGCTGTTTTTGGATGATCTGCTCCAGCAGCCCAACCTCGGCAACAGTATTTTTGTGATTAGCTGGGGGTTTCACATCCCTCGGCTAGTCAAGCGGCTACGGGGCTACCCAGTGGTGTACCACGCCCACAGCAGCGGCTACGGGTTTAGTCTGCCGGGCGATATTCCCATCATTACCGTCAGCCGCAACTCCATGGGCTATTGGGGACAAAAGCGACCCAACGGGCTCGTGTTTTATCTGCCCAACCACATTTCGCCTGAGTTCACTAACCAGCAGCAGCCCAGGGATATTGACGTGCTGGTGCAGGTGCGCAAGTCGTCAGACTACTTGCTAAATCAGCTGGTTCCAGCGCTAGAGTCTCGCTGCAACCTGGTAACGCTGACCGGGTTTGTCGACGATCTCTCGATTCTGTTTAACCGCAGCAAAATCTTTCTCTACGACTCGGCAGAATATTGGGCGCTGAGCCGGGTGAGTGAGGGCTTTGGCCTGCCCCCCATGGAGGCTATGGCCTGCGGTTGCCAGGTGTTTACCAGCGTCAACGGGGCGTTGGCGGATTACCTAGATCCGGGATTCAACTGTTACAAGATTGGGGTGTACTCGGTGGGGTACGACTGCGATCGCATCCTCACCGCCCTGCAAACGCCCACACCCCTGGCCATGACCCCCGCAGATTTAGAACCCTACCGCGCTCCGGCTCTGCTGCCCCGGCTAGAGGTGATTCTGGCCGAAATCAACCACTTCTTCGACTATCGAGCCAAGCACTCTGGGGACATTGCCGACCTCACCAAACCCCGCCTGGCCCGCCTCTGGTTCCAGCGCACCACCGCCAAAGTTCGCAAAAAGCTCAAAGGCCGTTGATCCCCAGCTTTGGCTGGGTAGGTTGGCAAAGGCACAGTCCCGCGAGACAATAGAATATAAGAACTGTAATATTTATGAACCCTAGGCTGTGAACAACGCACCCGTACGCACGGTATCTGACGCCAAGCGCGACTTTTATACCCACCACACTCGCCCCATCAACTCCATCTACCGGCGCGTGGTAGACGAGTTGATGGTAGAGATGCACCTGCTCTCCGTCAATGTCGACTTTGCCTACGACCCCATCTACGCCCTAGGCATTGTCACTACCTTCGATCGCTTCATGGTGGGCTACGAGCCCGAGAGCGACAAAGTTACCATTTTCAATGCCCTGTGCCGCTCGATCCATAGCACCCCCGAGCACTATCGCGGCGAGGCTGAGGCCGTAAGGTCCTCCGTCAACGGCATGTCCTTAGACGACTTGAAGGGGCAGTTTGAGCACCTCGGCGACGGCGGCGATGGCCTGCGCAGCACCCTGGCATCGGTCGCTAACCGAGAAAAATTCAAGTACAGCCGCCCCTTTGGCATTGGCCTCTACACCTTGGTAGAAGCCGTGACCCCCGCCGAAGACCTCAAAGATAAAGCAGCCGTCGAAACCCTGTTTAAAGACCTGGCGGGCAAGCTCAATATCTCCAACGACAAGCTGCTAAAAGACGTCGAACTCTACCGCAGCAACATGGAGAAATTTGCCCAGGCCCAGGAAGTGATGAAAGACATGCTGGCCGCCGATCGCAAAAAGCGCGAAGACCGCAAAAAAGCTGCCGAAGCCGAGGCTGAAGCCATCGTCGAACCCGTAGCTACTGTCCCCGACGCAGGCCAATCGGGAGAAACAGCCGAGTAGGCCACTGCGCAAAAAAGCTTAGCCTAGAGCCTCAAGCCTAGACTTCCCTTGGTGGAGTCTGGGCTTTTTTGCGGTCGGGGTTGAACAGATCGTTAGCGATCGCGGTGCCCAGCAAAATCAAGCTGCCTCCTATCGCCATCGATGGGGTGACGGGCTCTGCCAACAGCACGGCACCCCACAGCACGGCAAACATGGGAATTAGATAACCCACCGTCAGTGCCTTGGTCGGGCCGACGTTTTGAATTAGCCGAAAGTAGAGTAGGTAGGCGCAGGCTGTAGAGAGTAGCGCCAGAGCCACCACCACAGCGACAACGGTTGGCGTAGGCATTTGTTGAGGCACGGTAAAGGGTAGGGCCGGTAGCAAAACTAGGGCAGCCCCCCATAGACTACCTGCGGTGATGGTCCAGGGCGAGGCCCCAGCCAAATTTTGCCGAATATAGGGAGCTGCGATCGCATATATAAAAGCAGCAACTAGCCCCGCCGCCACTGCCCAGCCCAACCCTGGCGTCGCCGTAATCGGCTGCCAACCCACCAAAATCACCACCCCAACAAAGCCCAGCCCAAAGCCAATCCACCGGGTGAGGGTAACGGTTTCTCGAAGCCAGACAGCGGCCACCACCGTGCCAAACAACGGCGCTGTGCTGTTCAAAATAGAGGTCAACCCAGCCGGTAGCGACAGGGAAGCAAAGGCCAGCAGCACAAAGGGGATTGCAGAATTAATGCTGCCTACCACCAAAAGGGCTCGCCAGTGTTGGCGCAGTTCTGACCACAGATTGAGGCGCGAGACTACCGGCAGCAGGGCACAACCGGCTAACACCACGCGAATCTCAATCAGCCACAGCGGACCCAGCACCGGAACCGCCACCCGCATAAACAGAAACGAGCCGCCCCACAGTGCTGCCAGCAGCAAAAGCTCGGCAATATCGATTTTTCGCATCACGCCTCCTGGGCGAGGGCCTGGGTCTGGCCCGCTTCCCAGCCTAGCAGCAGGGTTTTACGCGCTGGCCCCCAGCGGTAGCCACCCCCCTCACCCGAGGCTCGAATCACCCGATGGCAGGGAATCAGATACCCTACCGGGTTCCGCCCAATGGCATTGCCCACCGCTCGCGCCGCTGTAGGCCGACCGATCGCCTCTGCCAAGCCCTGGTACGTCGTTAGCCCACCTGGAGGAATCTGCAAAAGCGCCCGCCACACCTGAATCTGAAAATTGGTGCCTTTGACTGCCAGCGTCAAGGGGCGATCGGGATCTGGGGTGAAGATGCGGTAACACTCTTCCGCCGTTCCTGGCTGGTCGGCCACCAGGGTTGCCCCAGGCCACTCCGCCCACAGCAGATGCTCTGCCGTCGCCCGATCAGGCGTCTCTAAAAAGTGCAGATTGCAGATGCCCCTCGCAGTCTTGGCTAGCAAGCAAGGCCCAAACGGGGTCGCGTGAATGCCGTAGCCAATTTTTAAGCCTGCGCCCCCAGACTTAAACTCGCCCGGTGACATCGCCTCTAGGGTGACAAACAGATCGTGCAAACGGCCCGGACTCGATAGGCCCACATCTCCAGCCAAATCTAGGAGGCTTTTGGTTTCAGCAATTTTGGCCTTGGCGTAGTCTACCGTCAGGTTTTGCAAAAACCGTTTGGGGCTAATGCCCGCCCACTGGGTGAATAGACGCTGGAAGTAGTATTCGCTGAGGTGTACGTGGCGGGCTACGGTAGCTAAATCGGGCTGGTCGAGATGGTGTTGGTGCAGAAATGCGATCGCCGCAGCGATCTGTTTGTAGGTCTCATCGTCGTAGGTCGCAGTTTCCACCAGAGGGTTCATAGGTTTGGCAGCCATTCAACTACAATCCCCAATCTAGCGATCGCCCTCAACCCATACCACCCGTTTCTTGCGGCCTCACCCGCTTACCCCTTCGTCCGCCGCCGATCGATCGCCTTTAACAAGTGATACAGCATCTCAATCCTTGGCACCCTTGCCCCCGCCGCCTGGGCAGCCCGTAATGCATTGCCATAGATGGCTTCTATTTCTAGGGGGCGGCCCTCGTCAAAATCGATCTTCATGCTGGTGCGGTAGGGAGTCATGTGTTCGGTGTGCGCCAGCATTTGGGCAACCAATGCCTGCGGCAAATGCCGATTTTGACCCGGAGAAAGGGCATCTCCATCGTGCTGAGCTGCCGCTAAAACGTCTTCCATGAGCCACTCTGCCAGCTGGCGAATGTTGGGGTCGGCCATCATCTCGTCAGTCGTAGCATCCATCACCACTGACAGCCCATTAAAGGGAATATTCCAGAGCAGCTTGCGCCACCGGGCCAGACGCAGGTCCTCAACCTTGTCCACGGTGACCTGCGCCGCCGCAAAGTCCTGCACAACTTGCTCTAGCAAAGGCGAAATGCCAGCGGGCTGGTGATCGGAGCGATGCTGCCACAGTAGCAGGTTGCCGTAGTCGAGATGGCGAATGGCTCCAGGGCCGACTTTGTTGGCGCAAATAATGCACAGCCCGCCCGAGATGGGGCGATCGCCGACCCAAGCCGCCAGTTCAGCCTCAATGCCAAAGCCGTTTTGTAGCGTTAAAATCGCCGTTTTTGGCCCCAAAAGAGGCGGCAACAGTTCTGGCAGCAGAGCATTTTGCGTTGTCTTGAGCCCGATCACTACCACATCAACGGTGGGCATAGTAGCGGTGGTGCGATGGGCGTGCACCTGGAGTAGGGCAAAATCTCCCGCGATAGATTCTACCGCTAGGCCCGACTTGAGCACATGGTCATAGTCGCGGTGCAACAAAAAGTGCACCTCAGCGCCCCCTTGCTGTAGGCGGGATCCGTAGTATCCGCCCACTGCCCCAGTGCCAACAACGCCGTAACGCAGCGACATTAGGCAATCGCAGCCGGTTGATAACTAGCCCGTGCCAACCCTAGGGCCGCCGCATTCGATCTAGTTACCCAGAGGTTTCGATTGTGCATAAAAATGGATGAAATAGCCCACACTCCCTAGATTCTAGAGCCAATCTTTGGCTTCTCCAACACCAGGCTTAGGCGGGGATAGGTTGAATAGCGTCTTCTAAATGCCCAATGACGGCCGGAGCCTCTAAATCCGCCTCCAGACGCGCTGCCTCTCGGGAAACCGTAGGAAAGCCCAACTCTAAAGGCTGAGGCAAGCGGTCTAAAGATTTCATTGGCACCAGCGGTGGTGTAAACACAGGCACAGCCAGGGGGCACGGTTTCCAGCGGCTTTCTACCGGCACTCCGAGCTGACTGCACTGTCCTCCTCGCCGGCCCTCCGGGGTATAAAAACGGCAGCGACTACAAAATGACACCCGGCACTGCGCTGACTTCATAGTGGCTTCCTAAAAGCTGCACATAACCCTTACATTTTCACTCTCGAAAAATTGGAGATCGTCTACCTTAAGGCCCAAAACCATAGCCTTTGAAAAGCTGTAGCCCTTGAAATTGATAAACGCTCTTCATTTTTTCTTTATATTTGCTTTAGGCATAGTCACAATTTTATAAACAACTGATTCTAAAAACTTTAACGAACGTAAACTTGTTGGGGATCAGCCTAAACAGGGGTATTATCACTGACCTATTCAAGAGAATTCAGAATGCGAGCTAAACTCCTATCTAAAAACTAAGTCAATAACGACAGCATCCATGATATTTAATTGCCCTAAAATTATTCTTTCGAGGCGTTGTCTTTCTTTAGGTATAAATTGAGTTAACAACTGTTTAAATCAACGACTATAGCTTTAGGGAAGATGCAGAGCTAGGGCTGTGCATCTACAGCCCTTACCCCAGGCTGTGGCATAATCCTGCCCTATGGCCCAACCGTCTAATCTGCTATTAAAACTGAGCCGTCGACTATTTGCCGAGGAGCGCGATCGCGATGCCTTTGTAGAGGCTCTAGTTGACCCTCAGCCGTTTCTGGCCGCCATTGCGTGGGTGCAGCCCCGGCCAGCGGTGGTGCCTTTTGCGATCGCCCCACCCCTATCCTGGCAGCCCACCTGGGTTGATCGCCTCGACGGTGACCAACGCCCCGGTCAGCACGCCCTCCACCAGGCTGGAGCCTACTACTGCCTGGATATGGCCTCGGTGTTCTCGGCGGCGGTGTTTAGCGCCATCGCCACCCCGACAGAGTCAGTTCTCGATCTTTGTGCCGCCCCCGGAGGCAAAAGCCTGCTGGCCTGGAAAGCTTTAACGCCAACTGATCTCTGGTGCAACGAAGTCGTCCGCAAGCGGGTCAGAATCTTGATTTCTAACCTCAAACGCTGCGGCTTGACAGACTCGCTCGTGTTTAACCTCGATCCTCAAACCTTTGCCGAACAGCTTCCCCACGCTGCCTCAGTGGTGGTGGTCGATGCGCCATGTAGCGGTCAGTCGCTGCTGGCCAAAGGCGATCAGGCCCTAGGCTGTTTTCACCCCGTCAACATCAAGAAAAACGCCAGCCGCCAAAAGCGAATTCTAGCCAGTGCAGCGCAAACTGTAGCTGGCGACGGCTACCTAGCCTATATGACCTGCACCTTCTCCCCCGACGAAAACGAACAGGTCGTAGAGTGGCTGATGAAAAAGTTTCCTCAGTTTGAGGCAGTAGACGTCCCCGTTTTGGCAGACTACGCCTCATCTCTGGCCGCCTTCCCCTGCTATCGCCTCTGGCCCCAGTCGGGCCTGGGTGCGGGCAGCTTCACTAGCTTGCTGCGCAACAGAGCGACCTCAACAGAGCCTATCAATCTAAACTTTCTAACCGCTAAGGGTATGCAGATCTACAGCGTAGAGCGATCGCCTTAACCGTGCTGGTGCCCTGCCGCCAGCGCTTTGGGCCAGGCTCAACCGCCGCTATGCTGAAGATGTACCTATGCACTGATCGTTGGCGATTATGGCGAGTCCTTCTGCCCGTCCCGAACCCTCCACCCTAGATGCCATCATTCGCCTGCTGCGCTGGGATAAGCCTACCGGGCGACTGATTTTGATGGTTCCAGCCCTGTGGTCGGTGGTGCTGGCTGCCGAGGGTCGCCCCCCCTTGCCTTTGGTTGGCGTTATCATTCTGGGCACCTTGGCCACCAGTGCTGCTGGCTGCGTCGTCAACGACCTGTGGGACCGCAACATTGACCCCCACGTGGCTCGCACCCGCACTCGCCCCCTAGCCGCCCGCGATCTGTCCGTGCAGGTGGGCATTGGCGTGCTGCTGGTGTCCCTCCTCTGCGCCTATGGCCTATCGCTCTACCTCAATGCCCTGAGCTTTTGGCTGTGCGTGCTAGCCGTACCGTTTATCCTGTTCTATCCTTTGGCAAAGCGTGTGTTCCCGGTGCCGCAACTGGTGCTGTCTCTCGCCTGGGGGTTTGCGGTGCTGATTCCCTGGGCGGCAGTCACCAACAATCTAGACTTACCCGTGTGGATTATCTGGCTAGCCGTGGTGCTGTGGACTCTGGGCTTCGATACCGTCTACGCCATCCCTGATCGCGACGACGATCGCCGCCTGGGCGTCAACTCCGCTGCCCTTTTCTTCGACGACTACACACCTCAGTTCATTGGGTTTTGCTTCTTGGGCGCGTGGCTGCTTTTTATTTGGCTAGGCCTGTTACTGCTCCCCGCGTTTCCCTACTGGCTAGGGCTAGCCGCTGCGCTATTTGTGTGGTCGCGCCAGTCTTACATGCTCAGCCTCTACAAGCCACCCCTCACCCTCTACGGGCAAATTTTTAGGCAGAACGTTCAACTCGGCTTCGTACTTCTCATCGGCATGATCCTGGGTTCTCTGCTGTAGCCGCTACCCATTCCATTTGGATCGTCAAACACGCCTACCTCCACTCCTCCGCTCATCTACTCCCTCACCCCCTCATCTCCCCCACCCCCTCCCACCTACCCGGTCAGGGCTACAATAGTTACTCTAAACATGCAATTCCCCGTTGGAGCGGTTTATGACCACTGCGGCCCCTGCCAAAACTCAGTACGAAGCCATCATTGGTCTCGAAACCCATTGTCAGCTGTGCACTGAAACCAAAATTTTCTCCCCAGCCTCTACGGCCTTTGGGGCCGACCCTAACACCTACATCGACCCCATTGTGGTGGGCATGCCGGGGGTGCTGCCGGTGCTCAATCAGCGCGTGCTGGAGTATGCCGTCAAGGCCGGGTTAGCCCTAAATTGTGAGATTGCGCCCTACTCTAAGTTCGATCGCAAGCAGTACTTCTACCCCGACCTGCCCAAGAACTATCAAATTTCTCAGTTTGACCTGCCCATCGCCGAGCACGGCTGGCTCGAAATTGAGCTGATTGACAAAAAGACTAAAGAAGCTACCCGCAAGCGGATCGGCATTACTCGCTTGCACATGGAAGAAGATGCGGGCAAACTGGTGCATGCGGGCAGCGATCGCCTTGCTGGCTCCACCTACTCTCTGGTTGATTACAACCGAGCCGGCGTCCCCCTGATCGAGATTGTTTCCGAACCCGATATTCGCACCGGCCAAGAGGCTGCCGAATACGCCCAAGAGCTGCGCCGCATCGTGCGCTACCTGGGCATTAGCGACGGCAACATGCAGGAGGGCTCTCTGCGCTGCGACGTCAACATCTCCGTGCGCCCGGTGGGCCAAGAGGAGTTTGGCACCAAGGTGGAGATCAAAAACATGAACTCCTTTAGCGCCATTCAAAAGGCGATCGAGTACGAAATCGATCGGCAAATCAAAGCCAACCAAACCGGCGAGAAAATCATTCAAGAAACCCGCCTGTGGGATGAAAGCAGCCAGCGCACCCAGAGTATGCGTTCTAAGGAAGGCTCCAGCGACTACCGCTACTTTCCTGAACCCGACCTACCGCCCATTGTGGTGTCGGCAGAGCAAAAAGAGGGCTGGCTGGCCGAACTGCCCGAGCTGCCTGCCCAAAAGCGCGATCGCTACGAGACTGAGTTTGGCCTCTCTCCCTACGATGCCCGGGTGCTGAGCGACGAGCGCGCCATCACGGAATATTTTGAAGCGGCCATGGCGGCTGGTGCTGACCCCAAACTCACCGCTAACTGGATCACCCAAGACATTGCCGCCTATCTCAACACGGAGAGAGTATCGATTGATGCGCTGCCCCTCACCCCTGTCGCCCTAGCCGAGCTAGTGCAGCTGATTGCCGCAGGCACCATCAGCAACAAAATCGGCAAAGATCTGCTACCCGAGCTGCTCACTCAGGGTGGCTCCCCCAAGGCTCTGGTGGAAGCGCGGGGGCTAAGTCAAATTTCTGACCCTGCGCAGATCGAGGCGATGATTGACGAGGTGCTGGCCGCCCATCCCGAAGAGCTAGAGGCCTATCGTGGCGGCAAGAAAAAGCTCCAGGGCTTTTTTGTTGGTCAGCTCATGAAGCGCAGCGGCGGCAGAGTAGATCCAAAGCTGAGCAATCAGCTGCTCAGCCAAAAACTTAACCAATGAAGTTTTCCAAAATCATTGATTAAATTCAATAAGGGGTCTTACCCCCCATGCAACTTTTGGGTTAACATGGTATGTAGATGCACCCTGATGGTAGGGAGAGCCGTTTGAGCTCTCCTTTTTTTTGCCTATTTTTTGCGTAGCTGCCGCTACAGCCATATGTAGGAACTTGTCTGCGCTGAGTTCGATGGGCAAGCTAATTTGGGCCCATCCTCAGCATTGAACAGGATGGGGTGCTCAGAAATGCGATCGCCCACAGTCACCCTTCTACCCTAAGACTCAGCGGCGTAGCGATCCCACCAGCGATTCAGCGGGTAGTACAGCGCTGGAGCCCACAGACTGCTCAAAATCGCGGAACTCAGCGCTATCCGCTGGTGATAGATCCAGATTCTGCCCAGGGGCGGGTAAAGCGAATTGGCCGACAAAAGCTGGTCAAAACTAATTTGTAGCGCCAGTACTGTTTCTGCAATGACCGCCATCGCAAACACAATCAGCGCCACCGAGACAATGTCTTCCTGGAGGTAACGCTGCTTTTGCAGCCGCGCCGTTAGCACCCCAACCACGATCAAGCTTAGCGTATGGGTTGGGTTGGGAGAAGTCATAGCGTCCTGCAGCAGGCCCAGCACCAGCCCAGCTAGGGCGGCCTCCCACTGAGTGCGCCTAATGCTCCAGGCTACAACCCAGATTAGCAACCAGTGAGGGGCTACCCCCAGCAGTTCCATCCCCGGTATGCGGCTGGGTAGCAGCAGCAGGCAGACCAGCACCGACGCTGCCGTGACTAGGCTGTTGATCACCCAAGGCTGACGCCAGAGGGGCAATGATGCTCTCACCCCTAAGGTCATGGCTGGGCTCCGTTGCCGCTTTCGGGAATAACGCCATTTTCGGGCGTTGCCCCCGGCAGCACGGGTAAATCTACCGTTTCCTGCGGTTCAAAGGGGTGAACAATGGCCCACTCCAAAATCGATAGGGGCGACGATAGCTGAATCACCGCTTCTGGAGCCGGGCTCTTGGTTAAATCAATAGATTCGATACGGCCAATGGGAATGTCTTGGGGAAACAAACGGCTGTAGGAGGAGGTAACAATCACGTCACCGGCTTTAACGTCGGGGAGTTTTTCAAAAAACTCCATCACCACTCGGTTGTTCGATTGCCCTCTCACGACCCCCATAGCCCGACTGCGGCTAACCTTGGCTCCCACCCGGCTGGTGGGGTCACTAATTAACAACACCCGTGAAGTGCTGGGGGAAATCGCTACTACCCGACCGATCAGCCCGCCAGGGCCGGTGACCACATGCCCAGCAGCCACATCGTCACGGCTGCCCCGGTTAAGAACAATATGCTGCCACCAGTGGTCGGCTCCGCGCCCGATCACCGTTGCCCGCACTCCATCTAGGGGGGCAGTGGCTTCGTAATCATTGAGGGTTTGCAGAGAGCGGTTTTGGTTCTCTAGCTCTACGATGCGCTGCTGGAGCTCAAGGATGTAGCTGTTTTCGAACTGCTGCTCGCGGCTCATGCCCGGCTGTAAAGGCCGAGTTAACCAGTGATAGGTTTCGTAAATGACGGCACCATCATTGGCTCGCATTAGCCAAGCGGAGGAAATGGCCAGGGTAACCATTCCCGCTTTAAGGGCATGACGTGTCCACCAGCGGCGTAGGGCAAACATAGGTTCTGGGTAGATGACGACTCTGGAGATGCCCTACAGGCTCGATCGCCCGCTGAAAACTCGGCCCATTTGGCTAAAGTTCTCTAGTACTCGCCCGGTACCCAATACCACGCAGCTGAGAGGATCCGCCGCCACATGCACCAAGATGCCGGTTTCATGGCTGATCAGGGTGTCTAGCCCCTTGAGCAATGCCCCACCACCGGCCAGCATAATGCCGCGATCGATGATGTCAGCAGCTAGTTCAGGCGGAGTGCGCTCTAGGGTGCGCTTGACGGCTTCGACGATGACCGAAAGCGGCTCAGCCATGCTCTCGCGAATTTCAGCACTCTTGACCGTCACGGTGCGAGGCAGGCCTGACAGCAGGTGCAGACCCCGCACATCCATGGCAATTTCGTGGTCATCGGGGTTGGGGTAGGCAGACCCGATGGTAATTTTGATTTCTTCGGCAGTGCGTTCCCCAACCACGAGGTTGTGCACTTTCTTCATATAGCTGGAGATGGCTTCGCTAAGTTCGTCTCCGGCTACGCGCACCGACTCGCTCAGCACAGTGCCCTGCAAGCTCAGCACGGCTACTTCCGTGGTGCCGCCACCAATATCCACAATCATGTTGCCGGTAGGTTCGGCGACAGGCAGGCCGGCCCCTATAGCGGCGGCCACCGGCTCATCGATCAGGTATACGGTGCGGGCCCCAGCCTGCTGAGCGGCATCCATAACTGCGCGCCGTTCAACCCCCGTGACCCCGCTGGGAATGCCGATTACGATGCGGGGCGATACCAAGGTGCGGCCCTCATGCACCTGACGAATAAAGTGCTTAAGCATTAGCTCGGCGGTGTCGAAGTCGGCGATGACGCCGTCTCTCAGCGGGCGCAGGGCCACGACGTTGCCAGGGGTACGACCCAGCATGCGCTTGGCTGCTTCCCCAACCGCCAGGGGCTTCTTTTCGACCTGATCCATGGCCACTACGGAGGGCTCTTGCAGTACGACCCCCTTGCCGGAGACGTACACCAGAGTATTGGCCGTACCGAGGTCAATACCCATATCGCGAGAAAATCTGTCGAAGAAACCCACAGGCTATAACGCCCCTACATCACGAAAAGACAGTGAACTAATGCTAAGGCACGCCCCTAGGGGCTGACATTTACATCGAAGTGGATTCTATTACGTTTCGTATCAGTGCGTCTAGTAATGGAATATTTATCGGTAGGGGAAAAGCCACGGGACATCTCCGAAAGCTTGCAAACTGATTGGAGTAGTAAGCCCTAAGCTCAAGAGCGGCTTTACCAATATACAGAGATGCATGGCCTTTTCCAGGACGGGTTTGATCGCCGCAGTGTTCCTGACGGATGTTTGAGGTTTCGCCTACAATGCTGGAACAAGTGTTTGGCAATCAGCGATGACGATCAATGTGGTAACTCTGGTGGGCCGCGTGGGCACTGACCCAGAGGTGAAATATTTTGAGTCGGGTACGGTGGTGTGCAACTTGACCCTGGCGGTGCGGCGACGGTCGAGCCGAGACGATAAGCCCGACTGGTTTAACCTCGAACTGTGGGGTAAAAATGCCGAGGTAGCAGCCAACTACGTACGCAAAGGCAGTTTGATTGGTATAAGCGGTGCCCTGAAGCTAGACCATTGGCAAGATCGCTCTAGCGGGGCGGCGAGGTCAAAGCCTGTGGTGCGGGTAGATCGACTAGACCTGCTGGGCTCTCGCCGGGATAACGAGTCGTCGATGAACTACAGCGACGATGAATTTTAGGGAGTAACCCCTATTTCAGGTGAATACTCAGAACTTACGACGCAGCAGGGCCGACTTCCTCAAGCCAGTCAAAGATTTGGCTGAGCTGGTCGGTACTGACCAAACCGTATTGCCACAGCGCCATGGGCAATAGGTTTGTGGTTTGCCCTGCCTTGCGCAACCCCATGGCGATCGCCTCAGAGGACACCGCTAGTTCAGTTTGCAGAAACTCGATCAGCTGTTTTTGGCGTTGGGATGGCATGGCAATCAGGGCAGATGCTGGTAGTTAGCCCTTACTATAGCGGCTCTGGCTGAATGCTGCCTCTGCCCTGAGAAATCCCGCTCTTGGGGCGTACTTTACCGTTCAGGGCGGCTTTCGAGATAGGTGGCCAAGCGAGTCAAGGTGTCATTGAGCTTTTCTTCGATAGTTGGCTCAGGATCGACAGCGGCCTCTTTCCGTTTGAAGCGCTCAAAGATGCGGATGATGATGAAGAGCACCAGGGCAATGATTAGAAAGTCAATGACAGTGCCCATGAAGCTGCCTAGGCGAATCTCAGGGCCGACGACGGCCTCGCGCCAGTTCGTACCAGCTCCCGCCAGGAGAGGATTGATAAGGGCAGGCATGAGGATATCTTCTACTAAAGATGAGATGACGGCACCGAAGGCTCCGCCAATAATCACCGCCACGGCCAGATCGACTACGTTCCCTTTTAGAGCAAAGGCCCTAAAATCGTCCCAAATGCTGAAGGCGCGTGCTCGGGTGCGTCGGCCGCCCATACCATTTGCCATAGCGTTGTCCTCATAGAACAAATACAGCTACACAGTATTACACCGCCCCAAAAGAAACTACATATCTGCTATGGAGCATGGACGGTCTATCTAGATGCCCTAATAGTCGCTCTAGTTTCGCTGGACTGCTGAGGATGGCGCGATGGATAATTCTGTTTGTAAAGGCATCGCCATTAATTTGAGCCAAGTGCTCTTTCAGAGGGCCGTAGAGGTTCTGAATGGCCGATCTGATTTGCTAAGGGTAGATAGCGTAAGGTGGTGTTAGTCAGGCTCTGGCCGAGGGGGTTTTAAATTGCGGCGACCTGCGCGAGCGAAGCGGACTTATGCTGAAACCGATTCAAGTTGTTGAGTTGTTGATGACGACCCCTAACCATCAAGACTTTGGGGCTGGGGATACGATTTTTGCAGTGGGTGCTCTGGGAGATTGTATGTACGGCGTCATTCAGGGGGAGGTCGAGCTTTGGGTCAATGGCCGTGTGTTCGAGACTATTTCTGCTGGCGATGTGTTTGGTGAAGGGGCATTGGTGCAAATTCCCCATGTGCGGGCCTCTACGGCAGTGGCAAAGACCGATTGCCGCCTAGCTTTAGTCGATGAGGCTCACTTTAAGTTTTTGGTGCAAGAGACGCCGCTGTTTGCCCTAGAGGTAATTCGTAGCCTATCGAGCCGGCTGCGGGCGGCCAAGGCGGTAGCTTAGGAGTGAGGGATAGGGCGATCGCCTTCATGGTGCCTTGCCAAGACCGGGCTGTATGTTTAGCCACCCTTTTTGTGGCGGTGGCCGTCCTATCCTAAACTGCACCTCAGGACGTTAGTGAATACGGTTTAGACCGAGGAGTGACAGGATGGACGCAGCCGCCCTTTGGCAACGCTATAAAGACTGGCTCTACTACCACGAAGGTCTGGGCTTTTACCTAGATGTCAGTCGCATGGGCTTTGACGAAGCTTTTATCGCCGATATGCAACCCCGCTTTGCAAAAGCCTTTGCCGATATGGCCGCGCTAGAAGCTGGGGCGATCGCCAACCCCGACGAAGATCGCATGGTAGGCCACTACTGGCTGCGCGATGCGGGCCTGGCCCCCACCCCCGAGCTCAAGCAAGATATTCTCGACACCCTGACCAGCATTGAGCAATTTGCCAGCCAGGTGCGCACTGGCGGCATTTCCCCGATTGGTCACGAGCACTTTACCGATGTGCTCTCCATTGGCATTGGCGGGTCGGCGTTGGGGCCGCAGTTTGTGGCCCAGGCTCTAGGGCCTGACTTTCCGCCCTTGGCGATTCACTTCATCGACAATACTGACCCCGAGGGTATCGATCGCATCCTGGCCCGGCTGGAAGACAAGCTGCCCACCACTCTGGTGATCGTTACCTCTAAGTCGGGGGGCACCGCCGAAACCCGCAACGGCATGGTCGAAGTGCGCACCCGGTTTGAGCAGCGGGGGCTAAACTTTCCCAAGCAGGCTGTCGCCATTACCGGGCGGGGCAGCAAGCTCGAAAACCAGGCCCTCAGCGAAGGCTGGTTGGCTACTTTCCCGATGCGCGACTGGGTGGGTGGCCGCACCTCTGAGCTATCGGCGGTGGGGCTGCTGCCCGCCGCTCTGCAAAACATCAGCATTCGCTCCATTCTTGGCGGCGCGCGCGAGATGGATGCGGCCACCCGTGTGCCCGATCTGCGCCGCAACCCCGCTGCCCTAATCGCTCTGGCCTGGTATTACGCAGGCAACGGCAAGGGTGAGAAAGACATGGTGGTGCTGCCTTATAAAGACAGCCTGCTGCTGTTTAGCCGCTATCTGCAACAGTTGGTGATGGAGTCGCTGGGCAAGGAAAAAGACCTGGATGGCAACCTGGTCTACCAGGGCATTGCCGTCTATGGCAACAAAGGCTCTACCGACCAGCATGCCTAC
This sequence comes from Leptolyngbya sp. FACHB-60, assembly GCF_014695775.1. Lineage (GTDB taxonomy): Bacteria > Cyanobacteriota > Cyanobacteriia > Phormidesmidales > Phormidesmidaceae > Nodosilinea. The sequence goes on from NZ_JACJOX010000020.1 coordinate 49,884, forward strand.
GTGCAGCAGCTGCGCGAGGGCGTAGCCAGCTTCTTCGTCACCTTCATTGAGGTACTGAAAGATCGCTCTGGCGAGTCGGTGGAGATGGAGCCTGGTGCCACCAGCGGCGATTTTCTCTTTGGCTTTTTGCAGGGCACCCGCAAAGCCCTCTACGAAAACCAGCGGCAGTCCATCACCTTGACCATTCCTGAGGTCAATGCCCACACCATCGGGGCGATGATTGCGTTGTATGAGCGAGCGGTGGGCTTTTACGCGTCGCTGGTGAATATTAACGCCTATCACCAGCCGGGAGTTGAGGCGGGCAAACTGGCCGCTTCCGGGGTGCTCGACCTGCAACAGGCCGTCGTCAACGCCCTGGCTCAAAGCTCAGAGCCGTTGACCCTAAGTGAACTGGCTGCTGCAGCGGGAGCGGCTGACCAAGTGGAGACGATCTATGCGATCGCCCGTCACCTCCACACCAACCAGCGCAGTTTGGTCATCCAAGGCAACCCCGGTCATCCCGAAGCGATCAAGATCGCAGCGTTGAGATAGATCTAAGGGTTTGCAGAACTGAGGGCTAGCAGAGGTGAACGATCACCCCCGCTAGCCCTCAGTGTTTAGTCCGGAATCCACACGTAGGGGCCGCCCGATACCGTAATGCCTTCGGTCTTAGAAAAGCGAATCACCACCAGCCGAGAGCTGTCACGGCCCAGGTCGAGGTAGCCGCTGGCCCATATCTCAGAGCGCACCACGCCAGTAATTTCGAGGCGATAGCCACCGGGGGGCAGGTAGAGGGTTTCCTGGCGATCGAAATTGTGAGGACGGTATACGAGGCGGTTATTCAAGTAAACTGCCCCCCAGTCATCACCGCGGGCATCAAACTCGATCCTCACCTGCTCGCTCTCTGGCTCAGGGCGGGGATAGGGCAGAATAATGATCGATGGCTGGCGAAGAATGTTTGGCAACTGCCGAATAATCACCCGTCGGTTCGAGCGAATAATGCGGTCTGACTCAGCGGTGGTGCCCTCTTGGGCTTGGGCGATCGGTGCGCAGGGTAGGGCGATCGCCACAGCTACACCCCAGAGAAGCCGCCACCAGCGCCGTGTTAATTCCCTAGGGACGGTTTTTGACCCCAGTCCTTTAGGAGACTTACTTTCACCCGCCTCAAACACCATCCCACCACTCCTTGACTCGCGGCCTCCAGTCCGATGGTAGTTGCCCCCGTTCTCAATCTAGAGAAGTCTGTGACTCTTAGCCAACCGGCGGCCACCTAACGGGTAGATATCCACACCCCAGGGCTGCCTACCCAATTCAGTAAAGTTGACTAAGATTTAGATAAGGAAAAACGGTTTGCCCAAACTTAGCGGCTAAGCTAGCTCTGAAGTCTGAGTCAGCTTGTGCGATTGCCCTAACCGGGCACCTAAATCTATTTTGCCAAATCTATTTCGTCGTAGAGGATAGGGCTTTGAGTAATACCAGCAATTTTCGTGAAGCGATTAGCAAGGCCAAGGGGCAAACCCTAGTCGGCCCCAACGTCATTAAGAACGCCCTGCCCTATGTAGGCGGCGGGCTAATTTTAACCGCTCTAGGCTCCTTTGGCGGCCTGAGCGTGATGGCCAGCGAATCGGCTATCTTTATGCCCACCTTTTGGGTGGCGTTTGTTGCTCAGATCGTGCTTTTCTTTGTGGCGATGAACGTCGCCTCTAAGGGCAACAACAGCACTGCCCTACCCCTGCTTGCTACCTATAGCCTGCTGACGGGCTACACCCTCAGTGGCCTGCTAGCTGTTGCCCTAGGCACGGCTGGCGTTGGCGTCACCGGAATTGGGTTTGCGGCGCTATCCTGTGGCATTGTCTTCATTGCGGCTCGCCAAATTGGGTCTAACCTGTCAGAAGAAGACGGCTTTGCGCTGACCCGCACCATTGGCATCGGCGTAGTCGCGATCCTAATTGCGGTAGTGGGTCAGTTCATTTTCGCCATGTTTGGTGGTCCCGTTCCTCAGTTCCTCGACATTGCCATCTCTGCTTTTGGCGTACTGGTGTTCTGCGGTGCTTCGGTAGTCGATTTCTTCATTCTGCCCCGCACCTACAAAGATGAGCAGTATCTGTCGGCGGCGCTGTCGATGTACCTCACCTACATCAACCTGTTTGTGTTCATTCTGCGTCTGTTGATTGCTATCAACCGCGACTAGCACGTTGACGGAGTTTAACCTCCTCTATTGAACTGAAGTCCCGGAGCCTAACGGTTTCCGGGACTTTTTTATGCCTCATCTCGGCCAAGCTGACTAGCTTGGCTGAGATAGGGTCTTCCCCAACCTGCTCAACTAAAAACTGCGTTTCGCGCCCCATCCTTCCTATACTGATACCTTGGTGCCCGTTACCTTAGTCGCCCCGGATCAGTTTTAAGGAGTCCCATGTCTGTCATCCGCGCTCTGCATCAACAGTTGGTCAGCAAAGAACGCTCTGCGGTGGAGATTACCCAGAGCTACCTCGACCAAATTGCAGCCCTGGAACCCCAAATCCGCAGCTACCTGACGGTGACTGGTGACCAAGCCCTGGCTCAGGCGGCCCAGGTTGACGCTCGCATCGCTGCTGGGGAAGATATTGGCTTGCTAACTGGCATTCCCATTGCTTTGAAGGACAACCTCTGCACCCAGGGAGTCCGCACCACCTGCGGGTCGAAGATTCTCGAAAATTTTGTGCCGCCCTACGAGTCAACAGTGACCGGAAAATTGCGGGACGCGGGGGCGATCGCCCTGGGCAAAACCAACCTTGACGAGTTTGCCATGGGCAGCTCCACCGAAAACTCGGCCTACCAGATCACCGGCAACCCCTGGGATGTGACCCGGGTGCCGGGCGGTTCCTCGGGTGGCTCTGCCGCTGCCGTAGCCGCTGGGGAATGCGCTGTGGCGCTGGGCTCAGATACTGGGGGTTCTATCCGCCAGCCCGCTTCATTTTGCGGCGTGGTTGGGTTGAAGCCCACCTATGGGCTGGTCTCGCGGTTTGGCCTAGTGGCCTATGCCTCTTCGCTCGACCAGATCGGCCCGCTGTCCCGCACAGTGGAAGATGCGGCGCTGCTGCTCCAGGGCATTGCCGGTCACGATCCCAAAGACTCCACCAGTCTGGATGTGAAGGTGCCCGACTACACCCAATCCCTCAAGACCGACCTCAAGGGTCGCAAGGTCGGCATCATCACCGAAACCTTTGCCGCCGAGGGCATTGACCCCGCCGTTAGAACTGCCACCGAGAAGGCCATTCAGCAGCTCAAGGAGCTTGGGGCTGAGATTCAAGAGATCTCCTGCCCTCGCTTTCCCTACGGTCTGCCCACCTACTACATCATCGCGCCGTCGGAAGCCTCCTCGAACTTAGCCCGCTATGACGGGGTTAAGTATGGCGTTCGCAACAACAACGACAGTCTGATGTCGATGTACACCAAAACCCGCGCCGAGGGCTTTGGGGCCGAGGTGAAGCGGCGCATCATGATCGGCACCTACGCTCTGTCTGCGGGCTACTACGACGCTTACTATCTCAAGGCCCAAAAGGTGCGCACCCTGATCAAGCAAGACTTTGAGGCCGCCTTTGGTCAAGTAGATGTGCTGGTGTGCCCCACGGCACCCACCACCGCTTTCAAAGCGGGCGAAAAGGTAGACGACCCCCTCAGCATGTATCTGTCTGACCTAATGACGATTCCGGTGAACCTGGCGGGGCTGCCGGGGCTCAGCCTGCCCTGCGGCTTTGACGACCAGGGGCTGCCCATTGGGCTACAACTGATTGGCAATGCCCTGCGCGAAGATCTGCTGTTTGAGGTGGGCTATGCCTATGAGCAGGCTACGGAGTGGCACCAGCGGGTGCCATAGCCTTGCTGGGTCAAATGAACTGGGCGAAGCAGCGTTGAGTTAGTGAGCAGCCCTTCTGGTTTGGGGCTTTTGACAGCTGTGTCTGGGGCAATGCGGGTCTATCCTGCCAACTGCTGAAAAATCGTCACAGGGGAGTAGGGGGAAGCGGGGCAAATACCCCATAATAGGCAGCAAGCAAGGGGCAAAGTTCTGTCAACCGTCACTGGTTCTCAACACCCATCCGCTTACTCACCTACTTCTTTCCTTCATTTCCATGCCCATTGTCAAATTTCTCTTTGGTGTTCTGGGCATTGCAGGGGTCATTTATCTTTCGCTGTGTGCCTGGCTGTGGTTTGCCCAACGGCGGCTGATGTATTTGCCCTGTCCGGCTATGGGCGTGACTCCGGATGCGTTTGGCGTAGTCTACGAAGATGTTTGGATGCCGACGGATGGGGGCGGGCAGCTGCACGGCTGGTGGCTGCCGGCGAGCTCGGGCAACGACCTCACCATTTTGTATCTTCACGGCAATGCTGGCAATGTTTCTAGCAATTTGGGCAAGGCGCTGCAGCTGCGATCGCTAGGTGCCTCTGTGCTGACCATCGACTACCGTGGCTACGGCCAAAGTTCTGGTCCCTTCCCTACCGAGCAGCGACTCTACGAAGACGCTCTGGCAGCCTGGCGATTTTTGCAGGTTGAGCAAGGCGTCATGCCTCAACAATTAGTCATCTATGGCCATTCCCTCGGCGGGGCGATCGGCATTGAGCTAGCTAGCTATGTGCCCCAGCTGGCGGGGCTGGTGGTCGAAGCGTCGTTCACTTCCATGGCCGACATGGCGACCCTCTCACAGTACAATCGCTGGTTTCCGGTGCGTCAGCTGCTCACCCAGCGATTTGAGTCGATCGCCAAGGTCAATCGCCTCAAGGTGCCCACCCTTTACCTGCATGGCCTAGCGGATGCCTCAGTTCCGGCTATGATGAGCGAGGCACTCTACCAGGCTACGGGTGGGCCAAAATCTCTATGGTTGGTGCCCGATGCCGACCACAACGACTTGCCTGACTGGGCGGGCGACGAGTTTGATCAACGTTTACGCCAGTTTTTGCAAGATCATGTGTTGGTCAAGCACTGACGACCGCTCTGCAAAGCTCGCGTGAATCCCGCTGTGAGGGTTGCAAGCGCCCGCACTGAATTTGCTATCGTTAGCGCTAACAGAGCGATCGCCTTGACCCTGGGCGATCGCTTTTGAATAGGGCTGCTTGCCAAGCTGGCGCAGGCCCACAGCTCCGCTAGCTCATACCTAAATTCTGCTCCTAGGAGCATCACCCTATAAAAATCTCTATGGCCCGCCTTTCTACTGAACTGAACCGCTATTTTTTTGAAGAGGTCGACACTCCCCAAGTCAGCCTCAAAGAAATTTTGACCCTGGCTGGAGAACGCACCTTTGGCTTTTTGTTTGTAGTGCTGGCGTTGCCATCGGCTCTGCCCATACCGGCCCCCGGCTACTCCACTCCCTTCGGCATTGTGATGTTTCTGCTGGCGGTGCAACTCATTGCCGGGCGCACCCGCCCCTGGATGCCCGAAAAGTGGAACCACAAGCAGTTCGATTTGATTTCGGTGCAAAAAATTGTCAAGGCGGGTATCCCTTGGCTGCGGCGGCTGGAAGCGGTTTCGCGACCTCGCTTGACGCCCGTCTGCACTAGTCTGCCAGGGCGCACGGTTTTGGGCATTGCGATCGCGCTCATGGCTATTTCCATGATGATCCCTATTCCGGGCACCAATACCCTGCCCGCCATGGGTATTTTTGTGACTGGCTTTGGCCTGCTCGACGACGACGGTGCCATTAGTCTGGGTGGGCTGGTGCTGTGTGTGATGGGCGGCATTCTCACTACGCTGATCTTGACCTTTGGCTATGAAGCTGTCAAAGCCGGTATAGACTTCATCCGCAGCGGCGGACTCTAACTCAGAACCTCACCTCATCCACCATCCCTGGCCTCATCCACTCACTGCCAGCGTCAGCGTCCAGCTCAGCAGCCTGCCCGTAGCTCCAGGGACATGATCCACAGCCCGCAGCCGCCAAGTTCCCTGGGTGGCCTGGCCAATGAATCGCATGAGTACGGGGGTTGTTTGCAATGAATAGGTCGTACGCAGCTTGGTTTGGCGACCTAGGCTGCGTCCTTGGATGAGAACTGTGCTGCCGTTGGGAGCAATCAGGGTCAGGCTGATATCCCCCAGGAACTCGTGCTCAGCGCTGATCTCGACCTGCACGTCGGTTACCGTGCCGGTGGCGGTCACGGCCACGCTGCTCTCCACCCCACTGGGCTGGTTGTCGGGTATGCCCTGGGCGGTTTGGTTTTGCTGCTGCACGACCCGGCCCACCTGCCGCCCCGCCCAAGCCCGCCGCTGGGCCTCGCGCACTGCTGCCGCCGCATTGACCTTGCCGTAGCCAAACCACTGGGAGTGGCCGTTGGCGTTGTAGGTGCCGTGTTGAAGGCCGAGCTGGGGGTCGGGGGTGCGATCGACAATCTTGTCGGCGGTGGCCTGCAAAATTTCGCGCACCTGCCGAGCCGTCAGACTGGGGTTCACCGAGAGCATCAGCCCCGCCACCCCCGCTACCACCGGGCAGGAGCTAGAGGTGCCGCCAAAGGTATTGGTGTAGTCTTCACCGGAGTAGCCGGCGGCCTGGGTGCGATCGCTCGTCACCATGCCCCGCCCCGGCTGATGGCCGAGCGGCGGCCCAGTTTGCACATTGCCCACTTGGGGCAGGGTCATATTGGGCGGCGCGTTGTTGCTAGGGGCCGCCACGGCGATATGTTCGCCCCAGTTGCTGTAGGCGGCCTTGGTGCCCAGGCTGGTCGAGGCTGACACCGCAATCACATCGGGGTGAATGGCAAACCCGCTCAGCCACCGCGTGGGGCCGGTGAGAGCGTTGTTGGGCCACTGGGTTTCGTTAACGGTGCCGCTGACGGGGCGGTTGGCATTGCCCGCCGAAAAGACAATGACGCAACCCTTGCCGTTGCGTCCGGTGGTGGCGGCCCGAGTCAGCGCATGGGTCTGCCGCAGGGTGAGGGGAAAGTAGTTCGCCGCCGGTGACCAGCTACAGACGATCACAGCGGCCCCCCGGCGTGCCGCCTCATTAAACAGTTGCTCGATCGCCCCGTCATCGATAAAGCCCGTGGTGCGAATCGGCAAAAAGGCGCAGCCAGGGGCCACTCCAACGATGCCAGTGGTATTTTCTTCGCCAATGGCTAGTCCGGCAACGGCGGTGCCGTGGTTTTCGTTCTGCTTAGCGGGCAGAGGCAGGGCATCTTTGTCTTGCAGATCTAACGGTGCTACCAGCTTGCCCACCCCCTGGAGATCGGGATGGTTGAGGTCAAACCCGTCATCGCTGACGGCAATCACCACCGACCTGGACCCCCGAGTAATATCCCACGCGGCTTCTGCTGAGATGTGTGACCCTAGGGCTAAGCTGGTGCCACCGTTGTGAAACAGGTGCCACTGCTGGGGGTAGCGATCGTCCGTAGGGCGGTAAAGGCTACCGGTTTCTATAGACAAGTTAGGCTCCGCCGCCAGCACTATCTCTAGGGCCATCAGCCGATTGGCGATTTTGATCGGGTTTTCGATCGCCGCTGAGGTAACCCGCACCACAAAGGTGTTGGGCATGCCCTCTAGCAGTTTTTCGATGGTAATGCCCAAGCTCCCCAGAATGGCGTCAATGGTGTCAGTGGTCGTGTCGGGGGCAAACTGCACCGTGAGCTGGTCGGTCAGATAGACCCAGGTTTGAGGGCTATCGACCAAACGATACACATGGCTGGCAAAGCGCACCATCGGGTCTTGGCGGGCAGTGGTCAGGGCTGCTTCCAGACTCTTTTCAGCCATCTGCCACTCCACCAGTTGTCCTCCAGCCACCGGATGCACTGCCAAAGGGTTCAGGCGCTGTTGCAGTGGTGCTAAGGCCGTGGCGGCTGTGAGACGAGTCGTGAAACGGGTGGGCACTTTTTCGAGCAGCAGCTCTTCGCCGCCGCGCTGCAAGATCTCTCCTCGAAAATCGCTGCGAGGGCCATTGCGGGGCAAACGAGCATCAGAGGAAAATCCGGTCATCGATTTAACGGGCTCCGACGGGAACTTTTGGTCGCTAGAGCAGTCTGTGACCTGGCTGTGGCGCTAATTTGTAGCACTAGGACAGTTGCCTGGCTGGGCCAAATTTCGGTACTGCGCCATACCGAGATGATAAGATACCTCAGTGTTTTTCTGTTTAGTTGTCTCGCCCTGCTCGTTGTCCCTCACTGCGTTTTACTCTATGGTCGTTTTCACCCGTTTTCTGCGTCAGTCTTGGGGCGGTTGCGCCGCCGCTGCCCTATCTATTGCCCTGGTTGCAGGGGGATCTGGGGTGGTCCTGGCCCAGGAGGCTAGTGGCTCTGACCCAGCGCGGCCTCTAAACCAGGCCAGCAGCTCCCTCAGCATTGTTTCGGGGCAGCAGTTGATGACCGAGGCCAGTGCCGCGATCTCTGACCAAAACTTTCCGCTGGCTGAAGAAAAGCTCAAGGCGGCGAGAGATAGTTTCAACCAAATCTCGACCTACTACCAAGAGCTGGCGCAGATGTTTGTCGGTGTCGACACCCAGATCAACCGCAGCAACCGAGAAAAAGCGCTTGAAACCGCTCAGTTGCGCGATCAGGCTACCTATCAGCTGGCGCTGGTCTATCGCTCGCAAAACCAGGCCAATGAGGCGGTACCCCTGCTGATGGAAATTCTACGCAGCCAGCAGCCCACTCGCGATCTGGGCCAGCGGGCCTACCAGCAGCTGTTTGAACTGGGCTTTGTCGATGAACCCTACAATGGTCGGGCGGCAACCACCCCAGCCGCGCCTGCTGAGCCAGCCGGGGCGGCTGAGCCGACCGAATAGGCGATCGCCCCTCTCTCCTTCTCAGGCAGCTATAGCTAGATTCAATACCCCCCGGTTAGCGACTGGGGGTTGCACCTGGCAATATGGTCTTAGGGGATTTGAGTACCCCAGCTACCCATCCCACAAGGAAACTGTTCATGATTACTCCCGACCAGGTCAGCACCATGATCAAGGCTGGCCTTCCCGACGCCGATGTGCAGGTGCAAGATTTAACCGGCGGCGGTGACCATTACCAGGTGGTTGTGGTTTCGTCGCAGTTTGCGGGGCGCAGCCTGGTGCAGCAGCATCAGCTCGTATACGGGGCGGTGCGCGAAGCCATGTCCTCCGAGGCTATTCATGCGCTAGCCTTAAAGACTTACACCCCAGAAGATTGGGCTGCTCAAAGCGCCTGAACCTGGTCATCGCTTTGCCTTAATCGTTTATTCCGTTCTGTAAGGGTATTGACGCTATGGATTCGGCAACTAAAGAAAGACTCGATCAGCTGGTTCAGAACAACACCGTCGTGGTGTTTATGAAGGGCAATAAGCTCATGCCCCAGTGTGGCTTCTCCAATAACGTTGTGCAAATTCTCAACGTGCTGGGTGCTCCCTTTGAGACCGTCGATGTGCTGGCTGACTCAGACATTCGTCAGGGCATCAAGGAATATTCCAACTGGCCCACCATTCCCCAGGTGTACATCAACGGTGAGTTTGTCGGCGGTTCCGACATTCTGATTGAGCTGTACCAAAACGGCAAGCTCCAGGAGATGGTTGAGATTGCCCTGGCCTCTTAGGGATTTGGGGTAGAGTTAAAAACTCAGTTTAGCTTTGCGAGCAACTCCGCTCCGCCTCTGATGAACGAAGGTCGAGCGGAGTTGTTGATCTGGCAGATGGCTACGTCAAGGTGAAGCGTTGCCCAAAGTCTCACGCGTATAGATGGCACCTAGGCCAAGCGATCGCATTAACCTAAGCGGTAAAGTTGTTACCAACCTATGCAAACCCAGGTCATTTAGGATGGCTAGGGTAAACTCGCCCCTCGCATTGCGTTATGCCCCCAGCCATGCCGACTGCCTTTCAGCAGCGTCTCGATCAATCTGCCATCACGCGCCCGATGGTGCGGCTGTGGCTACTGGCCGCCAGCCTGATTGCCCTAGACGGGTTTGATTTCTTTATCATTGGGGTCGCCTTACCGTTTTTGCAGCGTGACTTAGACCTCAGTCCAGCGGCGGTTGGGGCTGTGGCGGCAGCGGCGGTGGCCGGGTCGCTGCTGGGCTCTCTGTTCCTGGGGCCGCTCACTGACAAACTGGGTCGCCAGCCCATGCTGATTGCCGATGTCATTCTATTTGTGGTGGCTACCGCTGGCACCGCCCTAGCCTGGAACCTGGCTTCGCTACTGGTCTTTCGGGTATTGGTTGGGGTGGCGATCGGGGCCGACTATCCCATTAGCGTGGCTTACATTGTTGAAAACGTGCCCACGCGCCACCGCGACCAGCTCGTGATTGGAGCGTTCTCGTTTCAGGCGGTAGGGGCGTTGCTAGGGGCGCTAGTGGGCATCGCCATCCTGTATGGATTTTCTGTAGGTTATCCAGGTGATGAGCAGATGGCTATTCACTATGCCTGGCGCTGGATGCTGGGGGTAGGGGTAGTGCTAGCGCTAGGGGTAGCTCTGGCCCGCCTGGCGGTTTCTCTGGAAAGCCCAGCTTATTTGTTGTCCCAAGGCAACTATGAAGCGGCCTCTGCGATGGCCTCTGAATTGCTAGAGGAGCCTATAACTCTAAAGCCCGATCGCCCTTCAGGGCCGGTCTTTGACCATCGCGGTTCACCAGACGGCCCGCCTCGGCTCCGCTATCGAGACCTATTTGGGCCGACCTACCGTCGCCAAACGCTTCTGGCTTCGGTGCCATGGTTCCTGCAAGATATTGCTACCTACGGCGTGGGCATTTTTACCCCGGTTATTTTGGGTGTTTTAGTCTTTGGCGGAGCTTCTGATCTGGTGGCGCAGACCCTCGCCTCGGCCAAGGGCTCGGCGCTGGTCGATATTTTCTTAATCCTCGGCTTTTTGCTAGCAGTGCTGCTGGTCAAGCGGCTGGGGCCGATTGTGCTGCAAATCGTTGGGTTTTTGGGTATGGCCTTGGGGTTAGGGCTGCTGGCGGCCTCGACGGGGTTGCCAGCCGAGAGCCCCGCGGCGATGGGGCTGATTTTTGGCGGCTTTCTGCTGTTTAACCTGTTGATGAATGCTGGCCCCAATGCCACGACCTTTCTACTGTCGGGGGCAGTGTTTCCTGCTGCGATTCGAGCCAGCGGGGCCGGGTTATCGGCAGCCTTTGCTAAAGCCGGGGCAGTGTTAGGTACCTTTGGGCTGCCGGTTCTACAGCAGGCTCTAGGGTTGGCCTCAACGCTGGGGCTGTTGGCCGTGTTGTGCGGCGTGGCTGCCCTGGTGACCTTTATCTACCGTCGGGAAGCATCACAACTGCGGCTGTTGGGTGATGGAGCGATCGCCGACTCCGCGCCTAAGTGATTGCTTTGGTGGTAGCGGGGTGGCTCTGAGCATTGCTGAGGCCTCGGTGGCGGGCATGGGTTTAGCCCAGTAGTAGCCCTGGCCAAACTCACAGCCCAGCGATCGTAGCGCTAACCCCTGCTCCTGGGTTTCAATGCCCTCGGCAATCAGGTCCATTCCCAACGTGTGGCCTAGACCGATGATGGTGCGCACGATCTCGTGGTCTTCACGACTGTCTCCCATATTGCGGATAAACGACTGATCGACCTTCAGCGTATCAATGGGAAATCGTCGTAGGTAGCTCAGCGACGAGTAACCCGTGCCAAAGTCATCCATCCCCAGTTTGCAGCCCAGGGCTTTCAGCCCCAGCATCAGATCGATGGCGGTCTCAACGTCGCCCATCACCATACTCTCAGTAATTTCAAGCTTGAGGCTGCGCCCGTCGAGGTTGGTCTCCTGCAAGATTTGTCCCAACTGGTCGGCTAGATGGGGCTGCTCAAACTGCCGCCCCGATAGGTTGACGCTAACGATCAAGGGATGGTCAGGAAAATCTTGCTGCCACTGACGGGCTTGGCGGCAGGCGGTGCGGCAGATCCACTCGCCTAGGGGCAAAATCAGCCCCGTCTCCTCTGCCAGCGGAATAAACCGCACCGGCGGCACAAACCCCTGGCGAGGATGCTGCCAGCGAACCAGCGCCTCAAACCCGGCTATGTGCCCTGTTTCTAGCTCAACAATCGGCTGGTAGTGGAGCACAAACTCCTGGTGGGCGATGCCGTGGCGCATCTCGGTTTCAAGGGTGAACTGATCGGTGGCGCTGGCCATGCTGGCGGCAAACACTTGGTAGCGGGCCTGGCCATGGCGCTGGGCGCGATACATAGCCGTTTGGGCATCGCGTAGCAGGTTCTCGGCGGTATAACCCTGCTGCGGTTGCGGTACCACGATGCCAATGCTGGCCGTCATGGCAATGTCTTGACCGTTGAGGCTAAAAGGCTCGCCCAGCGCCTGCTGAATTCTGTTGGCGAGGCTGCTCAAAAAGTCCTGGTCGCTCTGTCGCAGGGCTAGGGCAAAGTCATCGCTATTTACCCGGCCCAGCTGAGCCGTGCGAGGAATGGCCTGTCGCAGACGACTAACCATCATCATCACTAGGCGATCGCCCGTGGTCTGCCCCAGACTGGCGTTGACCTGCTTAAAGCGATCAAACCCCACCACCATAATGCCCGGCGGGTTGGGGTGTTGCCGCCCGGCCAGGGGCGACAGATGCCGGTTCAGAGCATTGAGCCAGGCTCGACGGTTGAGCAGCCCCGTGAGCAGATCGCGGCTGTGGGTATAAAACAGCCGATGGGCCATGGTTGCCCCCAGGCCCAGGGAGAACCCGATCGAGGGTTCCACCACTGGAATCCAGAGCGTGTGGAGAAAGAGCCCCCAACCAGAGGCATAGAGTAAGCCCAGCGCGGCCAGACTGCTTAAACCCAATCCCAAAGGATGGCCAAACTGCCAGGCCAGTATCCCCCCGACGATCGCCCAGCCCCATAGCCATAGCACCTCTCCCCAAGGCGGCCAAAAGCTAAAGGCTGAGCGCTGTTGTAGGGCGATGTCTAGCAGATGGCTAATGATTTGGGCATGAACGACTACTCCGGGGGCGTTAAAGGTCGCAACGTCAATGCTGTAGGGGGTGTACATCATGTCTTTAAGGCTGGGCGCGTCTGTGCCAATGACCACAATGCGATCGCGAATCTGGGCTGGGTCTATCGCCCCTTCCATCAGCTGGCTCCAGGTCACTACCGGCGCTGGGCTGTAGCGGCTGCGGTAGTTGAGCAACGTTTGATAACCGTTAGTATCGGCCTGCTGGTAGCCCCCATCGTTAGTCTTTAAAGGCAAAATTGGCACCTGCCCCAGCCACAGCGCCCCCGCATCGTAGTGAAATGCTTTACCCATGGTCGCCAGATAGCGCAGGCTGGTCCGCAGCGCAAAGGAGTAGTAGGTCTGGTCGTCTCTGGCTACAAACAACAAACTGCGCCGCAACACCCCATCTTCGTCAAGGGTAAAGTCATTGAAGCCAATGCGATCGGGGGGAACCTCCGGCGGTGCGGCAATCCCGTCAATGATGTTAGTGATGGCTACCAAGTTCTCGGCTTGCAGCGCCGACTTTAGGGCCACGTTTCCCGGCAGGTGAGGTAAATCGCGGTAGAGATCTAGGCCTATCACTCGCGGGCTGTGGTGCTGAATCTGAGCTAGGCCCTCGGCCAAGACCTGATCGCTGAACGGCCAACCGTAGCGATGCAGATCGGTCTCGCTAATGCCGACAATTAGCAGACGGCTGTCGGCAGCGAGGTCAACTCGCCGCTGCATGAATTGATCAAATACTTTGAGTTCCAGCGGCTCTAGCCAGCCGAGGAACCCAAGGCCCAGCAGCAGTATTGTTGTCAAAATGCTGGTCAGCAGAATTGATCGCCCCGCCGCCCGCAGGCGATTGGGTATCGGTAAGAGCGTCGGCCATCGGCGGGGGAACTTCATGGCCAGTGGCTACTGCACAACGGTAGCGAGATCGAGAGTTTCTATTAGACGACTCCACTGGGCTTGGACGAGTGGGTTGTCAGGATGGGCCTGATGTAGCTCTACCAGCAGCGCGATCGCATCGCTCCACAGCCCTTGGGTCTGATAGGTTTCAACCAAGCCAAGCTGACTGTCTACTAAGGTTGTATTGGCAGGCGCAGGAGTGGGCTGTACCCGGCGCAGCCAGCCCTCTAGCACCACGTTCTGCGACAGGTCGCGGGGATTGCAGGCCACCACAAAGTACCAGTGATAATCTTGGTCAGTAGCGATTAGATCGGCGGGCAGATGAACCCCAACGATCGGTTCAGTACCAGCGACCACGGTGGTCTCGTACAGCCGATTCTCGTCAGCATCGTGAAGAATAAACTGACCGTGGTAGGGCGCTGCTGCTGTTGGTACAGAAAAGTAGAGTGAGGGGCGATCGCTGGCCGTCACCCCCAAGTTGCTCGTGGGGGTTAGCGCGGCTAGCGATCGGCTGTTAATGGCGCAGTCGCCACGGGTGCCGCCACCCACCCGACGGCCTGGAAAGGCACCGCGATCGCTGCCGCTAGGCTGCGCTAGCCCTGGTGACCCTACAAACATAGCCAGCCCCAGCGCCATGGCCAATGCCAGTAAAAATCTTGGTCGAGTGACGGTGCCCATGGTGAAAAAACTCTGATTTAGTCTAGTGACGGTCTTTTTCAAGGTAGTGATGTTTGATAGGGGAAAAGAACCGTGATACTACCGAGGACAGGCCTGAAGGCCTTAAGTTTTGGTGAATGCTAATTAGGCCTCGCTCAAGCCCATCACTACCACGGGCTGCTGATTAAGCTGAACCCAGCCCAGTAGTAGGGAGAGGATAGATCGGCTCCGGTGCTGGTTTGTAAATTAGTGGGCACTGGCACGGCCCCTCGCGATCGCAGCAGGCGATCGCCCTCAAACCGAGCCTCACCCCGCAGCATGGCTAGCTGGGCCTGACGCAGGGCTTCGGCCTTAGTCGTGGTTTGACCCAAATGAGCGTAAAACTCATTCATGAGCGCTAGGGTGCCTGCGTCATCCACATTCCACAGGCTAGCCAGAGCCGACTTCACCCCCGACTGTAGGGCTAACCCCGCAAAGCCCAGCTCGGCCTCATCGTCGCCCATCGCCGTCCGGCAGGCGCTAAGTACCAGCAGCTCTAGCGCGGGTGAGTTCCAGTTCATGTGGCGCATATTCTCCAGGCTTAGCTGGCTATTCCAAAGCTGAATGTAGGAGTTGCTGGGGGCACCGGGCTCAAACACCGCATGGGTGGCTAAATGCACCACCGTAGGCGCTTGGGCTCGCAGCCACAGACGCAGATTAGGCAGGGTGAAGCCCTGATTGAGGAACGATCGCCCTTGCCAACTTTCCCCTACTGGCCTGGCCCTGCGCAGCTCTAGCAAAATACTGGCGAGTTCGGTGGGTACTGCTGGCAGCGGCTCCTGGGTATCAAACTCAGAGGCTCCCATGGCCAGAATGTTGCCGGGACGCAGCGCGGTGTAGTCCGTCTGAATCAGATTAAACGCGGGAATGCGGGTCAGGCTATATTTCTCAATCAAAAACTGCTCGCCGTCGTGGAGCGCCGCCAGGGGCAGCCCTCGTACCCCATCACCTAGGCAAAAGAGCAGCGTGTCAATACCTTCTGCTGCTAAGAACTCGGCTTCGTAGGGTTCGATGATCCACTGGTAGAGCTTCTGAGCCGCAGGCCGAGTGCGGCGAGGCACTACACTGCTAGTTTCGAGCGCAAAGTCGTTGACTGCCGCGCGCAGTAGGTCGTCGGGTACGTCGTAGAGATCACGCACAATGGGCTGACCCCTGGCCGTGAGCAGCACCAGATGCAGATGGTCGCCTCGGGGCATGACCCACAGCACAGCGGGATTGCTGCCAGTCTCTGCCCCCAGGCGGGCCAGGGTCGCGGCGATTTGGTCAGGCCCCTGGGTGACTGCCACAGGGTCGTTGCCAAAATAGCCGGCAAAGTCTTGCTCTAGACCCTGCTCCATGGCCAGCACCTTTTCGTTCAAGGTCTGGGCGCTAGCGGGCAGGATGCTGAGGGTTGCGATCGCCAACGCTATTCCCCAGGTGGCTAGCTGAGGCAATGTTTTCTGCTGAGCTGAAATAGCCTGGGGCGATCGCTGGCGAAAACTCACAAACACAAGCGTACTCTCAATGCAGGTTGGTTAGCGCCGGGCGCTATGGCCAAGAGTGCCCACGGGTAGAGAGGTACTTCCGCTCAAAATAAGTGAGTTAGCGAATAATTTATACCGAGCTGCTGAGAGCTCCCTCAGCTAGCTGTCATGGCTGAAGCGGCTGCTTCTTCACTCTCGGGAGCGATTTCTTCAAAGCGAATTACGTCTTGACGGGGGCTAGCATGGCTGACCCGCACCTGAAACTGCTCGCCTAGGGCTACAGCCCGGTTGAAGCGCATAGCTAGCTCTAGGCCCAAATCTTCCACCATGATTAGCCCCAGCCCTTCGTCTTCCCGCAGCCAGCGCAGCAGCATCACATCCCAGGATTCGTCTTGGTGGCGACGCAGGTATTCTAAAGCCCAGTAGCGTTTGGTCTGGCGCTCGACCAGGGTGGCTTCGTAGGCAGCAGAGCTAGCGCCAATGGCCAACTCGGTCACCTCTGTGGAGGAAAAAGGCAGAGGTTCGCCCCGCAGGTGGGCTTTGAGCTGAAAGTGGGTCACTAAGTCGAGGTAGCGCCGAATGGGAGACGTGACCTGACTATAGCTGTCTAACCCTAGGGTGGCATGGCGGCTGGGGGTGATACCGACCTCACTGCGAGTCATGCAGCGGCGAATGGCCGAGTCGCGCACCCAGCCCGTAGGTAGCTGGATCAGTTCTTCATCCGAAGGCAGCTCGGGCTGGGGCTGGCTGCGAAAGGGAATCGCCAGGGCGTGGGTTTGCCCGTAGCGAGCCGCCACTTCTCCCGCCAAGATCATCATTTCGGCTACCATTTGCCGGGCCGTAGAGTCGTTGAAAACTTCGATGACAATGTCGTCTTCGGTCTCAGACACCTTGATGCTCGACTCGGGCATGTTGATACTGATTGCCCCCTGGGTGAGCCGCCACTGGCCCCGCACCTTGGCCCAATGGGCTAGCCCTTGCAACTCGGGCTCGGCAGTAATGCCCAGCTCCAGCATTTCATCGACATCGTCGTAGGTAAGCCGGTAGGTCGGACGAATCAGGGTCGGGTGAATTTGATAATCTTGAATATCGCCGTCGGCCGTGAGGGTGATGCCAAAGCTGAGGGCACAGCAGGTTTGACCCTGAATCAGACTCATTGCCCCGGTTGCTAACTCCATGGGGAACATGGGAATCATGCCGGTGGGCAGATAAATTGTCGTGCAGCGGCGACGGGCCTCGAGATCTAAATCATCGCCGGGCATGAGCCAGCGGGTGGGGTCGGCGATATGAATCCACAGGCGCTGGGTGCCGTCGTCCAGAGTCTCTAAGCTCAGGCCATCATCAATTTCTTGGGTGCTAGCGTCGTCTACGGTATAGGCCTTGAGGTGGGTGAGGTCTACCCGGTGGGTATCGGGGTCAGGCGGCGGAGACTGAAGACGCTGCTGCGCCATGGTAAGGGTTTCCTCAGAAAAGTGACCGGGAATTTGGCTGCGCCTGAGGGCCAGGTTTTCGTGAACGCTCCACAGTCCCAGTGCCACTAGGCTATCAAATGCACCCGCCGCTGTTGGGTTAACACCCAAAGCACTAAGAATTTCTACGGCCTGGGTGCGCTGGCTCGACTCGTCACCCAACAGCGCTAGGCGCTCAAGAATTTCGAGGCGAGGGCGATCGCTCTTCTCCCACTCAACCGGTTCTCCCGCCATGGCCTGACGAGCTTTGGTGATAAACGATTCCCACTCTTGCTGACGTTGGGTTTCGCGCTCGAGTTGCCGCTGCAACTCGTCAACTTGGGCAGCAGGGCGGGGTTCGTAGCGATCGCCCTTCTGCTTAAAGAAAATCTTGTCTTCCACTAGCAATCGGTGGGCTGCGTAGCAAAAGGTGGGACTTTGGTCAGAGAACAGTAGCTCTGCCAAAGCAGCCGGGTCAGCAAACTCCCCAGCCTCGGCGAAAAACTCCCAGGCAATCTCTAAGCTGGAAGGATCAATATATGACCCGGCCTCTGCTGCAAAGGGAGCAATGTCAGCGGGGTTATAGGTGTTGCCGCTGACCTCATAGGTGAGATCGCGGGGATGAAGGGTGTAAGCTTGACCTCGCTCGTCGATCACTACCCAGTTTTTTTTGCCCTCAGGGCGATCGACAACCCCTAGACGGGGTTGCCCCTGGTGCTTAAATTCGACTAGCGTTCCTTTATCAACCAAGCCAACACCCTAGCGATCATCATCCCTAGCCTAGCCTAGCCTTCCCCATTCACATAGGGCAGCAGGGCGATAATCCGCGCCCGCTTGATGGCAGTGGTGAGTGCCCGCTGTTGTTTAGCGGTCAAGCCAGTGATGCGACGGGGCAAAATTTTGCCACGCTCGGTGATGAACTTACGAAGCAGATCGACATCTTTGTAGTCGATCGGGTCTTCGGGCTTGATTGGAGATACTCGACGACGAAAATAGGCCATGGGTGCTAATTACTTGATTTCTTTGTGGATAGAGTGCTTGTTGCAGTGGGTGCAGAACTTTTTGAGTTCAATGCGGTTGGTCGTGTTACGACGGTTTTTTTGGGTGGTGTAGCGAGATACACCGTTAGAGCGCTTGTCGGGGTTGGTCCGACATTCGGTGCACTCTAGGGTTATGACGAGGCGGACGCCTTTAGCCATGACTGTTTACCTGAAAATAGGGCGGGCAAAAATGAAGACACAGCCTTCTATTATTTCACAGCCCGTCAAGATCGCCAACATCAATTTTGATGGGATCAGGGCAAACGCCTACTCGCAGAGAAGGCATACAACTTTGGCATCCCACCTCACGTCCTACTCGCAGTGGGCAAACTCTGGGCAATACCGCACCAGCCCTCGGCAGTTCTGTAACGCCCCCGGCTCTAGTTCCAGCACCCGAAACGCGCCTTCTGGCACAGTGTATTCGCACCGCAGCGCGCTCTCTTCAGCAGGAGTGAAGCCAAACCGAGTGTAAAACTGTGGATCGCCTAGCACAACAACCGTCCTGCTGCCCCTCTGACGGCAGTGCTCTACCCCCTGGCGGATCAGCTGTGACCCAATTCCCTGATGCTGGTGGTCTGGCCGTACCGCTACTGGCCCTAAGCCTAAAACCATTAGGTTCTTTGCATTGACATCCTCAAGGGTGACCGGACTGAAGAAGATGTGGCCCACGATCGCATCCCCCACCGCCGCCACTAGAGACAGCGTATGGGGCAAACCCCGCAGCCGATTGACCAGTTTTGCCTCATGCTCGCGGCCAAAGGCGATCGCATTGACCTGATAAATCGACTCAATATCCGCTGGGTGCTCAGCTCGAATCATCATTTCGCGGCGCGTGAGGCGTGGTCTAGTGAGCAGGGGTCAAGAGTATTCAGCTAAAAACTTGTTTAAATCGACAAAGGTGGCAGCATGGGTGGTGATGGGCTCTTCGTAGCCTTTCAGCTCGACGGTAAAGTGCTTAAAGCAGGGGTCATCTACCCCGGACCTTTGCAGGTATTTATAGGTGGTTTCGCCAATGGCGATATCTAGGCCCAGGGACTTGGTTGCAGACTCTAAGCGAAAGGCCGCGTTGACGGTGTCGCCCAGGGCAGTGTAGTCGGGGCGATCGCCGCTGCCGGTATTGCCGACCATGGCGTAGCCCGTGTTAATGCCGGCCCCAATGCGTAGGGGAAACGGCAGCGGAAACTGCTCATGGAGCTGGCTCGTCATTTCAGCCAGGGTGCTAACGGCCTGCAAAATCTTGATCATGCTGGCCTGGTCGGCCCCCTCGGGCCCATGGATCCACACTGTCATTACCGCATCGCCGATGTATTTATCGACCCAGCTACCGTATTGGCCAATAATTTCTCCGGCGCGGCGAAACCAGGTACCGATGGCCTCAGAGAGAATCTTTTCGTCAATCTGGCGGGTCAGTACGGTGAAGTCGCGAATGTCGACTACCATCACCGAAATGAGCTGCCGCACGTGAAGCATAGCTGTAGCGGTAGCATTCTGACCGTGAACTCCACCCATGGGCGCATCTGACGCCGCTGCGGCCTCTTCAGGTGAGAAAAATCGCAGTTCGGTCTGGCCAAAGGTGAGCAGGTCGCCGTCGTGGAGAATGACCGGCACGCTGACCCGACGTCCGTTGACAAAGGTGCCGTTGCGGCTGCCCAGGTCGATAAGGTAAAACCGTCCGCTATCAGCCTCCTGGAGCATGGCGTGGTTGCGCGAGATCCAGCGGTCGGGCAGCACAAAGTTATTGTCGTCGCCACGCCCTACCGTCCAATAGCTGCCACCCGCTAAGGAAAGCTGGCGATCGCCGGAGCCTGTTTTAAGCGCAAGGTAGGGGCCAGGTGAAGTCACAACGGTACTATGAGGGCACTAAATAATGGCAATTGAGCACGACTGCACTAGAACTTAAGCTGCGATCGCGGCAGACAACCCCAAACTTCCCTGAGCTGCCCCCATTATGCCAGAGATGCAAACCTGGTACCTAATCTAGGCCAGCGCCGCCGTCAGGAAAAACAAACCGTCAACCACCAGCGTGCTAAACACGGCTCCCCCAAAGGCCCACCAGGCCAGCTGTCGAGAGGTACTGAGGGCAATCGCCGTTGCCACGAGCAAAAACAACACCAAAATTATGGCTCGGCAGGCTGCCACATCCGTTTGCAAGGTAGCGCTAGCTGCCCGCAGCACCAAGGGAGCCGCGTCTGGGCTGGTCAGCATCAGCTGTCGCCAGGTGGGAAACAAGTGCATCCAGTTGATGTACAAGTCTGTGACTGCTGTGCCCAACAGCGACCCTAAAAAGAAATAGCTGCCCACTCGGCCCCAGCCCTGACACAGGCAAACTAAGGCGATCGGCAAACCTAGAGCCTCAATTGGTAAGTGAACAACCGGATCCCAGCGAAACCAGCCCCAGTAGAGCGAGCCCGTCAGCCAAATCCATCCAAAGCCAACAATTAAGTCACCCCAGAGGCTCCAGCGAGAGCGCTGCATCATCCATGCCCCCAGTACTAGCCACAGGGGAGTAATCGCCAAGCTCACCCAAGGAAAATAGCGAACCAGAGGAGCCTGAACAAACACCGGCAAAATTACCAGTCCCAGCGCTGCCCCAAAGACCTTAATTTGAAGACCTGACCGTGCTACCCAACCCTGAACTAGGGCCAGCCACGTCAACATCCCTTTGTTTGAAGCAGAACTGTAGGAAAGACTCAATGTAGACTCAACGTAATTATGAGTGTTTGATTAATCATTATTAACATAACATGCCCCTGGGGGGGATAGGGTAGCCCAAGCCGCGATCAGACCAGTATTAAGGTTGTCTTTAGATTAAGGCTGTCTCTAAGTTCATACTTAAACCGGTCAGGTGTTAAATGTGAACGAAGAATCTGAATCCTCAGCACTGTATGCTTGGCCGCTCCATAGAATGGTCAAGGTAAAGCTAGTTGGAGGAAAGTAACGCCAAGTTGGGAGGCTACCCATAAAAATAGTGTACTTATTTTAAGTGTTTGGGGAAGTATCCCAGGGAGGAAGCAGAGTCATGCTGAGCTCATCCTTCCAGTTGCCAGCTGCGCCATGGCAGAAACTGCCCAGGCTTCCCGATCGCCTTTAGCAGGTGCCTCCGGCTAGCAAACTAGATTTGCAACGCTATATCATCCACAGACTATGGTTACTCCTCTATGAATAGTGTGTTCCTCAACCTAGTAGCTACGGCAGCTCAAGTAGGCAGCGGCGCAACTACGCCTGCTGCGGAAACGATGAACCTGTTCCAAGCCATCGTGATTGGCATTGTGCAGGGACTAACGGAATTTTTACCCATCAGCAGCACGGCCCACGTCAAGATGATACCCGTGGTGCTGGGCTGGGGCGACCCAGGGGTGGCGTTTACCGCAGTCATCCAGTTAGGCAGCATCGCGGCCATTCTCTACTACTTTTGGGATGACCTGCGCCAGGTAACGATGGGCATGGTCAAGGCCACCATGACTCGACAGTTTGACTCTTCGGAGTTTCGCCTGGGATTGGGCATTTTGCTAGGCACCATCCCCATCGTGGTGTGTGGCCTCTTGATCAAAGTGTTCATCCCAGATTTTGACAATTCACCACTGCGCAGTGCCTCCACCATTGCCATGGTGTCTATTTTGATGGCCCTGGTCCTGGCTGCTGCCGAGATGGTGGGCCACCACAAGCGCACCTTTGAGGCGCTCACTTTAAAGGATGGCGTGACCATGGGCTTTGCCCAAGCTCTAGCGCTGATCCCCGGTGTGTCGAGGTCGGGGTCTACTCTCACCGCTGGCCTGTTTATGGGGTTAGAGCGATCGACAGCGGCCCGGTTCTCCTTTTTGCTGGGGGTGCCTGCTATTACGCTATCGGGGTTAGTAGAGCTGAAGGGACTTCTGGAAAGTGGGTTTGGGGCGGCTGGCCCCGTGCCGTTGATCGGCGGTATTGTGGCGGCGGTGGTGTCGTCTTATCTGGCAATTTTTTGGCTGATTCGCTTTTTGAAGCAGCACAGCACTTGGGTATTTGTGTGGTACCGTCTAGCCTTCGGAGCAGCCATTCTGCTGGCGTTGGCTACCGGAAAAATGCAAAACATCTAATATAGGAAGGCACATTTTGCTTCTCCAAGGCTTTCTTTAGCTATGGCTGCCTCGGCTATTCGCCCTGCTCGCATTACCCGCGTGCTGCCCGACTCTATTGCAGATGAGATTGGGTTTGAACCCGGCGATGCCCTAGTGGCCATCAATGGCCAGAAACCTCGCGATTTAATCGACTATCGCTTTCTCT
Organism: Leptolyngbya sp. FACHB-60; assembly: GCF_014695775.1. Lineage (GTDB taxonomy): Bacteria > Cyanobacteriota > Cyanobacteriia > Phormidesmidales > Phormidesmidaceae > Nodosilinea. Next base: position 72,497 of record NZ_JACJOX010000020.1, read on the forward strand.
GTGCTGACGAAGACCTAACCTTAGAGGTGCTAGACACCCGAGGCAAGAGCCACCACATTGATATCGAAAAAGAGATCGATGACGATCTGGGCCTGGAGTTTGACACAGCCCTTTTTGATGGGCTGATGCAGTGCAACAACGCCTGCCCCTTTTGCTTTATCGATCAGCAACCCCCCGGCAAGCGCGGCACGCTTTACCTCAAAGACGATGACTACCGCCTGAGCTTTCTCTACGGCAGCTATCTGACTCTCACGAACCTGCTACCGCAGGAGTGGGAGCGTATTGCCCAAATGCGGCTATCGCCCCTGTACGTGTCGGTGCATGCGACGGAGGCGGAGGTGCGATCGCGCCTGCTCAAAAACCCCCGAGCTGGCCAAATTCTCGATCAGCTGGCCTGGTTCCGTGACCAGCGCTTGCAGATTCACGCTCAGGTGGTGGTTTGTCCCGGCATCAACGATGGCGCTCACCTAGACACCACCCTGCACGATTTAGCCCGTTTTCACGAAGGCGAAGTGCCGGCAGTAGCGTCAGCGGCCGTGGTGCCCGTCGGTCTCACCCGGTTTCGCCCCAATGACGAGCTTACGCCGGTGACCCAGGCCCAGGCCCAGCAGGCGATCGCCCAGGTGCAAGCCTTTCAGCAGGACTGCCAGCGGCGGTTTGGCACAAATTTTGTTTGGCTGGCCGACGAGTGGTTTTTAATTGCCCAGCAAGAGGTGCCCGACGAGAGTCACTACGAAGACTACCCTCAACTGGGCAACGGGGTGGGGTCGATTCGTCAGTTTCTTAGAGAATTTCAGCAGTCAGCTGACGACTACTTGCCAGAGGCCGTCAGCCCACCGCGCACTCTGACCTGGGTCGTGGGCAATGCGGTAGAGCATGCCTTTCAGCCCATCGTCGATCGCCTCAACACCGTCCAAGGTCTGACAGTTCACCTAGCCGTCTTAGCTAGCGACTATTGGGGACGAGAGATGACGGTAACGGGGTTGCTGACCGGCCACGATCTGCTGCTGGGGTTGCACACTTCGCCTGATGCTCAACCACCGACGCGAAACGAGCCTGCATCTCCGCATCGTCCCCTAGGCGATGCCCTACTGCTGCCGACGGTTATGCTCAAGCCCAGCGATTCGGGCCAAGCCCAAGACACTCTGTTTTTAGACGACCTCAGCGTCGCCGAAATCAGCCAGCGCCTTGGCTGCCCAGTGATTCCTATAGATGACACCGATGCCTTGGTACAGGCCTGCTGCGGCGCTCTACCTGACCACAGCTTCGCTGACTTACAGCCCGCTGCGGGCTATTGGACACCGTCGTGATTGTACTAAACCGTTTAGTTTGTTAAGCTTGTGACTGAAAATTTCGTGGGCGATCCTTCCCCCTATCGAGATAGTTTGGTCTCTATGGGAGGATAGATCTGGCTTCGGCGGGTCTAACTTTGGTTAATGCCGATATGCTAAAAAACTGTGGCAGAAATTTTCGTTTTTCCCGTTGGTGACTCAATTTCGGTAGTGATAGCCCATGGTGTCTATGCTTTACTCTTATTGCCGTTGCCTCATACCGCTAAGCCTAGGCATTACCCTATCTAGCTGGTCCGCTGTGGGGTTAGCTAACCCTGAGCCTCGTCCCCTGGCTGACGATAGTCTAGGGATCACTATTACCCAAGTCGAGAGCGAAGCCCTAGAGTTATCCCCAGCCGTTATTGAGGATGTGCCTGCCACTGAGACAGGCACACCAGGGTTGGAGCCTGGCGAAGAGGCTGTGCCTTTAGACGCTGACGGAGCCATTACTCCCTTCTCCAGGGCGCAGACTGGCCCTCTGATACCCCAGTCTGATCGCCCCACCGACCAGGGCTTTGAGACCCCGCCCGACTACCTGACCCCCAGCCCTAATCCCCTACTGGTGCCCACCCAGCCCGAGGAGGTAGAAATTTTGGGTACCCAGCCGTTGTCCTTAGAAACGGCCCTGGAGCTGGCCTACCGCAACAGCGAAGAACTGCGTGTTGCGCAGCTGCGGCTGGAGCGCAACCAGGCAGGTTTGAGGGTTCAGCAAGCGGCGCGGCTGCCCACGGTAGATTTGAGTGCCGATCTGCAAACCAGCAACCAGTCGTCATCGGGATCGGGGGGAACGTTTGACTCGACCAGTACTACCGCTGGCAGTACCCTCAGAACCGACTACGACCTAGGCCTATCGGGGGAGCGATCGGCCCGCATTCGAGCGGCAGAACGCCAGGCGCGAGTCTCTGAGCTTCAGGTTGAGCAAACCCGGGAAGATTTGCGGCTCAATACCACCACCGACTATTACGCGGTGCAGGAAGCGATCGAGCAGATTCGCATTAACCAGGCCTTTTTGGAAGCTGCTGAGCGCAACCTGCGCGATACCCAGCTGCGCGAAGAAGTCGGTGTAGGCACTCGATTTGACGTACTGCAGGCCGAGGTGCAGGTGGCCAACGCACGCCAAACCCTTACCCAGGCCACCAGCCAGCGACAAATTTCCCAGCGACAGCTGGCCCGACGGCTCAACATTCAGCCCTCGATCGATCTGACGACCTTGGCCGTCAACATTGCCGGAGCCTGGCCGCTCTCGCTGGAGGAAAGCATTGTGCTGGCCTTCCAGAATCGGTCAGAGCTAGAGCAGTTTTTGGTCGAGCGAGAGTTTAACGATGCTCAGCGTCAGGCTAGTTTGGCAGCGGTTCGCCCCAACTTGGGGGTGTTTGCCCAGTACGGGGTTCAGAGCTTGCTGAGCTCGTCGTCGGGGGCATCATCCAGGATCGACGACGGGTTTTCACTGGGGGCACGGCTCAACTGGCGGCTGTTTGACGGCGGGGCTGCCCGAGCCGGCGCCGACCAGAGCGAAATCGACATCGAAACCGATGAGTCGGAGTTTGAGAGCGCCCGCAACGACATTCGGGTGCAGGTGGAAGAAGCTTACTACACCTTGGTGTCTAACCAGTCGAATATTGACACGGCCTCGGTGGCCGTCAACCAGGCTGAGGAAGCGCTGGAGCTGGCTAACCTGCGGTTTAATGCCGGGGTAGGTACGCAGCTAGAGGTGATCAACGCCATTCGAGATCTGACGGAAGCCCAGGGCAACTTGGTGACCGCTGTGCTTGAATACAACCGTGCCCTGGCCCGACTAGAGCGATCGGTGAGTAACTTGGATAGCCCAACCGACGATACTCCGGAAACTATTCAAGACTAGGCACTGGACAATGTTGGCGATTATCTTTTGCTATGGCTGATCTTTACCTTGATGACGGCTGCTACCAAGCCATAGTCGAGGCAGCCGTTGCTGGCTACCCAAAGGAATGCTGTGGGCTGCTAGTAGGCAAGCGTGGGTCTGGGGAAGAGCAGCCCGGCGAGGCCGCCGATCGCACTGTGATTGAGGTTGTCGCCTTAGACAATGCCTGGGAGTCGTCGTTATTGGACTATACCGACCCCGCCGGCGATGGAACCCACAGCCTGCGCGATCGCTACTGGATTGACCCCGCCGATATGCTATCGGTGCAGCGATCGGCAAGAGAGCGAGGGTTAGAGATTATTGGTGTGTTTCACTCGCACCCTGACCACCCGGCGGTGCCGTCGGAGTGCGATCGCACCCTCGCCTGGCCCGTTTATTCCTACGTTATTGTTTCGGTAATGGCAGGGCAAGTTGCAGACTTCAAAAGCTGGCAGCTCAATGACCAAAGCCAGTTCGAGCCCGAGCCTGTGAAAATGATTGGATCATCTGCCAACAAAGCCTCATTCTTGACCTAAGCTTAAATGATGTAAAAAACGGTCGTGCCCCAGACCGTTTTTTGTTTTTACCGCCACAGTTTCTCTGCCGAGGCCATGCTCAACCCAAACCTGGACGACATTCAGCTCACCAAAGAGGAGTACGAGCGCTACTCCCGCCACATCATTCTGCCGGAGGTGGGTCTCGATGGGCAGAAGAAGCTCAAGGCCGCCAGTGTGCTTTGCGTGGGCACCGGCGGCCTGGGTTCACCCCTGCTGCTGTATCTCGCCGCCGCTGGCATTGGCCGCATCGGCATTGTCGACTTTGACACCGTCGATCAGTCAAACCTCCACCGTCAGGTGATCCACAGCGAGTCGTGGGTGGGCAAACCCAAAATTGAGTCAGCCAAAAGCCGCATTCTTGAAATTAATCCCCACTGCCAGGTCGACCTCTACGAAACCCGTCTCAGCGCCGAGAATGCCCTGGGCATCTTTGAACCCTACGATGTGGTGGTTGACGGCACCGACAACTTCCCTACCCGTTACCTAGTCAACGACGCCTGCGTACTGCTGGGCAAGCCCAACGTCTACGGCTCCATCTTTCGCTTTGAGGGCCAAGCCACAGTCTTTAACTACCAGGATGGTCCTAACTATCGTGACCTCTACCCTGAACCGCCGCCGCCGGGGCTGGTGCCCTCCTGTGCGGAGGGTGGCGTGCTGGGCGTGCTGCCCGGCATCATTGGCGTTATTCAGGCCAACGAAACTATCAAGGTAATTTTGGGCACGGGCAAGACGCTCAGCGGTCGGCTGCTGCTCTACAATGCCTTGGAGATGACCTTCAGAGAACTAAAGCTGCGCCCTAACCCGGTGCGCCCAGTCATCGAAAAGTTAATCGACTACGAAGAATTCTGCGGTATTCCCCAGGCTCGTATGGAGGCAGAGAAAGAGTTGGCTGACATCTCCGAAATGACTGTTACCGAGCTTAAGCAGGTGCTCGACAGCGGGGCCGATGACGTGCTGCTGCTCGATGTCCGCAACCCCAATGAGTACGAGATCGCCCACATTCCCGGTTCGGTGCTGGTGCCTCTGCCCGACATCGAGAATGGCGACGGGGTTGATAAGGTTAAGAGCTTAGTCAACGGCCATCGTCTGATTGTGCACTGCAAAATGGGCGGGCGATCGGCCAAAGCTCTGGGCATTCTCAAGCAGCACGGCATCGAGGGCACTAATGTAAAAGGTGGCATCACCGCTTGGAGCCAAGAAGTCGACGCCTCAGTTCCCGAATACTAAGCTCCTAGCGTTAACGAAATGCCCCGGTGGAACCTTCTCCGCTGGGGCATTTCTGTTGATTCGTTCTATTCCAGAGTTGTTATCATCGGGGACGGGTTCCTTGGGAGGTACGGCAGATGATGACGTGGCGCAAACGTGATTTTGGGGGTGCGATCGCCTCAAAGGGCGGGCCTTTGGCGATCGCCTTAAAGAGCGGGTCTTTAGCCCTAGCGGCCCTGACTCTCATCGCCCATCCCGGCTGGGCACTGCCAGGGCAAACGGTGAACCTGACCGAGTCGTGGATTCGCAACAACCCTACCCTCAAACCTGGCCCCAACGAGCGCCTTGCCATTAATCGCTTGGTGGCCCCTGGGCAGCGGTTTACCTTCCAGGCGTCGGTGTTTCCGGTCAGTGGCGTAGTGCCCAATCAAAACCCTCGCCAGATTCGTTCTGAGCGGTTTAGTCTGTCTGACCACGCCAACCCCATCACCGCTGACCGGCTCGATGAGTCGTTGCGGGCTATCTACGGGCAAGCGATTTTCAACGACTACCGTCAGGCGACGGTGCTGCTACGCTACCCAGCCCGAGGGGCAAGACCGACTCCGACAGATAACCCCAACCTGGTGCTGCGGGGTGAAGTGCGCGAGGGAGAGCGGTTTGCCTACTGGCAAGAGATTGCCTACGATCGCGCCGGCAACGCCTATTTAGGCCGCATGGCCGTCTTTGTCAAAGACGACCTGCCCGCCCTTCAGGCCCAGCTCAACCCCTAGCTTTGAGATATAAGATCAGCCCTGAGTTGATGCTCTAACGCCCTTCCCTGCTCCAGTACCCAGTCTCGCAGCAGTCCGTTCACCTGGTCGGGCACCTCGTCGTGGGGGCAGTGGCCCGCTTGAAGATAGTGCTCCGTCAGGGTGGGGTAATGAGTGCGAAACTGCGCTCCCTTCGCACGGCAGTTCATCCAGGGATCGCCTTCGCCCCAGAGCATCAACAAGGGGCAGGTCATTTTTTGCAGCAGTTCATCGACCTTTTCGCCCTGGCGAGATTTGAATACTGAGGCAAACACCTTGGGAGCACCAGGGTCGAGGGCGGGGCGGTGAATGTCTTCCACCAGCTGGTCGGTAATGACGGTTTTATCTAGGTACACCTGCTGGAGGGTACGGCGAATAATAGCGGGCTGGCGCACGTACTGAAACAGCAGCCAGCTGGGCAGCGGCTGAAGCATGAGCGCTTGAATGGCCTTTGCGATCGGATTGGGGGGCGGTGAGGGCGTTTGAGCAGGGCTAGAGAATGGCCCGGCGCTGTTGATCAGCACCAGCCCGGCCACAGATTCGGGATGGTTTGCGGCCACGCTCAGCGACGCATAGCCACCGAGCGAATTGCCCGCCAGCACCACTGGGCGACCCACCACCTCAGTGATGAAATTGTGGAGTTGCGCCTGCCACAGGTCACCGCTGTACTGCCAGTCGGGCTTAGCCGATCGCCCAAACCCCAGCAGGTCGATGGCCCACACCTGAAAATCGGCCTGCAACCCTTGAATGTTTTTGCGCCAGTGGTCGGTAGAGGCACCAAAGCCGTGGACTAGCACTAGAGGAGGGCGATTCTCCTCTGGAGAGGCTTCGCCTGCACTGCGGGCTTCTCCAGCCACGACGTAGTGAATGGCCTGGTTGCGCCAAGTCCAGTAGGTGCCCAGGGCGCTATCGGCAAGTTGGGATGCGGTGGCAGTCATAGGGGGTTCGACAAGGAAATTTGTAAACAAGTGTTAATTAAAATGGTAGCGAATCTGACGGTCGCCAGCCCGATGAGGATGACAAACGGGCAAATACCAGGCATTGTTGCAGATAAACGCTTGTAAGCCTGGTGCCATGGCCGCCCTTTCTCGCCCCCGTCGATCGCCGAACCGCCGCGAATTTTCTAAGTACGATGCCCGTCGCTTGAGGGCCCGCTGGTTTGAGCGCATCATGGCGATGATTGCACTGCTCAACCTAACGTTAGTGATCGGCGATCTGAGCTACATTCCCCTGCGCGATCTGTATCTGCGATTGCTGCCGGATCTGACCATCTGGTACGGCGAAACGTTTAAAGGCATTGAGCCCCATCGCTTTACGGCCAACTATCTTGAGACCGTAGAGCAGCTCGAAGAGCAGGTGGCTCAAACGGGCTTAATCTCCCCTGCCGCCCAGGCTATCTTGACCGACCTACAGCAGCAAAGTGCCGCCATGGTGGCCGAAAACCCGTTTCAGACGGCCAATCGGTCGGGCAATTTAGAGCAGATTAAGAATAAAATGCGCGATCGCATCGGGCTTGAGTCCGCCACCGAATCGCTGACTGAGTTTTGGAGCTACGACCACCTGAGCGAAGCAGGCTTTTCTACAGAACTGACCTTTTTCAAGAGCGAGGTACAGCCCCTAGTCGAGACCAATTTCTTTCGGCGGATTGCCGTTCACGGCGGGTTTGTAAATTTGTTTTGGCGCATTGATCTTTGGTTTAATCTGCTATTTGGTCTAGAGCTGTTGGCCCGCAGCATTTATCTCGATCGCCGCTACAAAAACTTCACCTGGCGCGATGCTATCCTGTGGCGCTGGTTCGACATTCTGCTAATTATTCCGTTCAGCGCCCTGCGATTGCCCTGGCTGGCCCTAACGCGCCTGATTCCAGTCACCATTCGCATCAACCAGTCCAATCTAATCAATTTAGAGCCCATTCAAAGCCGCATCAGCCGCTTTATCATCAGCCAGGTCGCCGTCGAAATTACCGAAATGGTAGTGCTGCGCATCATTGACCAAATGCAGTCATTGGTACGCGATGGCAGCGTCGCTAAGGCCTTATTGGAACCTAACTCTCGGCGCTACATTGAGGTTGGTGGCGTTAATGAGCTAGAGGTGATTTCGCAACGGTTGGCCGCCTTAACGGTTTACAACGTGCTGCCCCAGGTCAAGCCCGAGGTCGATGCCCTGCTCAAGCACACCGTTACCCAAGCCTTCGATCGCACCCCCGGCTACCAAGGGTTTCGCCAGTTGCCAGGGATTGGCAATTTGCCCGATCAGATGGCCGAACAGGTGGTTTCGCAGCTCTCGGCCAACCTCTACGGTGCTGTGAAAGGCTCGTTAGAAGACAAGTCGGGTGGCGATCTCACCCAGGCTCTAGTGCAAAAGTTAGGCGAAACCTTCACAGCTCAGCTCAAAGAAAACGAGAATGTTGAAGAGATCGAAGCGCTAGTAGTAGATTTTCTTGAAGAATTTAAGCTCAACTACGTCAAGCGCCTAGCCAATGCCGATGTCGATCGCCTGATCGAAGATCGCTACCAGCTCTACAACGTTTCCCAGGGCAGCCTCAAGGGCGATCGCTAACACAACATCTGCACCTCCCCCATTGACTTGAAGCTCGTCTTCCGTGAGGGAGACGCGATCGGGTACCCATCTATTCCGCCTAGCTATTCACTTGGGTAGAGGGGGCTTTGCCATGCACATTGTTACATTTGGCACAGTTAAAGGGATATCTACAGATAAGAACACCTATCGAAATCGTCCGATAATTGGAGACCAATATATTATGGCTACTCGTAATAACAATCCTCGTAACCAAGATTTTGACGCGTCAATCAACGCTCGACCAGTAACTCCGGACGAAGTTGCCTACCGTGACGGCTACGTCAGTGGTAAGTCTGCCGACCAGCTAGAGCAGGAGCGCCGTCGGGCCGAAGAAGCCAGAGTTCACGAAGAAAACGCCAAACTCCGAACCGATAACGGTATCTCTACGGGTCTCATTCTAGGTTTGGTACTAGCCGCTGTAGCCGTTGTAGTCGGTGCAGTTGCCTATGTCTACAGTGACGCAAACGACGGCGCAATCATCTCCGTGCCTCAGGCCCCAGCACCCGAGGTCCAGACCCCAGAACCCCCTAACGAGACCACCATCATCGAGCGCACCATCGAGCGCACCCAGGAAGTTGTGCCCGCTCCCAGCAACGTAGAACCCCCCGAGATTAACGTCGAGCTGAACAATCCTGTACAACAGGCTCCTAGCGCGGCTCCTGCGGCCCCAAGTGCTGCTCCTAGCGCGGCTCCCGCAGCCCCGAGTGCTGCTCCTGCCGCTCCTAGCGCGGCTCCCGCAAACCAAGCCCAATCTGAAGCTGAGCCCACTCAGGCGGCCCCCCAAGACACTCAGCCCCAATAGTTACGCCAAGCTTGGCCTCAATATCCCCACGGCATCCTGTTAACCACTATTCAACTTGGACAGCCATAGGAGATTAGAAAAGAAGTCGTAACTAATAGCGACTTGCATAAGCAAAAGGAGAACTGTCCATGACGGTTCTCCTTTTGCTATGAGAGTAATTCTAAGGCTGACCAGTTCGGCTATCGCGAGGTGAAATTCGTGTAGACCGTTACCCCTAGGGCTCTAGGGACAGAAACCACAGGGGCAAACAGCTATAGCTCTTGATCTGCGCTGAGAGTTATGAGTCGGCGAACACGTAACGGGTCAGCACCCGCATTGATTCCTGCTGGCGATCGGTGGGAATGAGTTTGCTCCACTCAATCGAGTCAGAGAACCCCACGTGGCTCATTTCCAAAATCACTCGGTTTACGGCCGTAGGGCGGCCAACGACAAGAATGCGAACCTTGTCGCGATGGTCGGAGGCTGACCCTTTGGGACGATCGCCTCCCGAAGACGTGGCCCCATTCTCTGACGAGGCGCTGGCATACAAAAAAGTTTTAGGCATAGTGGGTTACGGGATAGGGAATTCAACATACATCTGCGGTGACGACTCAGGCAGTGATCAAAACGTTGAATACCTAGTTGGGAAATGACTAGAGCCGTATTCCCAAGGCATGGAGGTACACCTATCCCTAGCGTATTCACAGTAATGGCTAACGGTGCTTTCCATCAGTGAATTTACGGAGATTTCAAGGTTAGCGAAGGCAGTTTTCTGGTCGGATTAAGCCAATAATTCTTTCTAAAGACGAAATCCGTTCTAAAGCTGGCGGTGACCCTGATCTTATGACCTCATCAGGGCTTTGCAAAAGCTAGCGGAGTAGAGCGTTTGCCTGTCTGGCGTCAATCTTTCGACTTATCTGCTAGGATGTAGCTTCGTCAGCCATCCGGTCTGCGCTGGCCAACAGAATTTGCTTAGCAGCCGTTCTTTTGATTAAATTCACTGCTCTTATGACTGGGCCCAGGTAGTTGATTTGGGATAGGGGCACCATTCGGAGCAAAAAACTAAATGACATTTGAGCAACTCGGTCTTGCGGCCGGTTTACTGCGCGCGGTTGCCGATCAGGGCTACACCGAGCCCACACCGATTCAGCTAAAGGCAATCCCCGCGATTTTAGACGGGCAAGACATTTTGGCCAGTGCCCAGACAGGTACCGGCAAAACAGCAGGCTTTACTCTGCCTATGTTGCAGCGGTTGGCTGCTAACAAGAGCACGGGGCGACGCCTACCCCGCGCCCTTATTCTTACTCCTACCCGTGAGCTGGCCGCTCAGGTAGGTGATAGCGTGATGACCTACGGTAAGCACCTGCCATTTCGGGCAGCAATGATCTACGGCGGTGTTAGTTTTGGCGGCCAAATTCGCCAGCTGCGTCAGGGGGTCGATATTTTGATCGCCACCCCGGGCCGTCTGCTTGACCACGTCAGCCAGGGCACCATTGACCTCAGCGCAGTGGAAATTTTGGTGCTGGATGAGTGCGATCGCATGCTCGACATGGGCTTCATCCACGACATTCGCAAAATCATGGCGCAGCTGCCTGAAGAGCGCCAGACACTGATGTTTTCGGCCACTTTCTCCAAGCCCATTCAGCAGCTGGCTCACACTCTGTTGAAGTCGCCTGTGCAGATTGAGGTCGCCCAGCGCAATACCACCGCCGATCGAGTTGAGCAGGTGGTGCACCCCGTCGATCGCCACCGCAAGCGGGAATTGCTTTCCCACATCATTGGCTTCCACAACTGGCAGCAAGTGTTGGTGTTTACCCGCACCAAGCATGGTGCCAACCGCCTAGCCGAGCAGCTAGCTAAGGACGGCCTGAAAACCGCCGCTATCCACGGCAACAAGACCCAGGCGGCCCGCGCTCGCGCCTTGAAAGATTTCAAACAGGGTCGGGTGCGCGTGCTGGTGGCAACTGACGTGGCCTCCCGCGGCATTGACATCGATCAGTTGCCCTACGTGGTCAACTTTGAGATGCCCAACGTGCCCGAAGACTATGTGCACCGCATCGGCCGCACCGGCCGGGCGGGCAACGAGGGTCGCGCCGTGTCGCTAATCAGCGACGATGAGCTACCTCTACTGATCAGCATTGAGCGCATGCTCAAGCAGACAATCACCCAAGACATAGTGCCTGGTTACGAGCCGTCCTTTTCCTCTGATACGACTAGGGTTAGATCTGCCGCTGCTCCGGCTAGCCCTCGTCGCCAGCGTCCCCGTCGTCGCAGTGGCGGCAGCAGCCCTAGCGCCCCCCGCCGTGCTGGCGCTGGTGCCAGAGGCTAATTGGTCTCGCCTAGGGATGAGTTAACCCTTCCCTGGCTAGCTAAACTGCACTGATAAAAATCCCCTCTGCTTTCTCAATTGAGAAAGCAGAGGGGATTTTTGATGACAAGCAGCTTGGAGATTGGCAGGGGCGATCGCATCTTTTTCCCAAGCCAGGGACGAACTGCCATTCGTACCCTGCAGCTTGATTTCGCCAGGATTCGGCCTCAACTCCTATGTTGTGCTGTCTCGCTTTAGGGCATAGGCCATGAGCGTGGCATGGGTGCCGCGCTCCTCCTCATCCACGGGGCGGCGCTGGGTAAACGTACCGTCAGCCGCCATCTCCCAAGCCTGGCGGTTGTCGGCCTGCAAAACATCGAGGATGTTTTGTAGCTCCTTAACTAACTTTGGATCGTCAATCGGTACGACTGCCTCCACCCGGCGATCGAGGTTGCGGGTCATCCAGTCGGCGCTGCCGATGAAGTACTCGGGCTGTCCACTGTTGTGGAAGCAGAAAATCCGGGAGTGCTCTAAGAACCGACCGATGACACTAATCACGCGAATGTTCTCGCTGACGCCAGGCATACCGGGCCGCAGACAGCAAATGCCGCGCACAATCAAGTCAATTTCGACCCCCGCCTGGGAGGCTTCGTAGAGCAGCCGAATAATGCGACCATCGACCAGAGAATTCATCTTGGCGACAATTTTGCCCTGGCCACCGCTTTGGGCGTGGTCGATCTCGCGGCGAATGAGGGCTTCCATGCGATCGCGCAGGGCCAGCGGTGCCACCAGCAGCTTACGGTAGGCCTTCTGACGAGAATAGCCGGTGAGAAAGTTGAACAAATCGCTGAGGTCAGCACCTAGCTCCTCCTGACCGCTAAACAAACCCAGGTCAGTATAGAGTTTTGAGGTTTTGGGGTTGTAGTTGCCGGTGCCAATGTGCACATAGCGGCGAATGTTGTCGCCCTCTTCGCGCACGACCAGGGTGGTTTTGGTGTGGGTTTTAAGCCCGACAATGCCGTAGACTACGTGCACCCCAGCGTCTTCCAGCTTTTTGGCCCACTCAATGTTGTTGGCTTCATCAAAGCGGGCCTTGAGTTCGACCAGAGCCACCACCTGCTTGCGGTTTTCTGCCGCCGTGATCAGCGCTTTCACAATGGGTGAGTCGCCGGAGGTGCGGTAGAGCGTTATTTTGATGGTTAGCACCTTAGGGTCATTGGCTGCCTGGGTAATAAACTCCTGCACCGAGGTCCGAAACGATTCGTAAGGGTGATGCACCAAGATATCGCCATCCCGCAAGGCAGCAAAGAAATTGGGCGGGTGCTCAGAATAGTTGCTGTTGCCATCGTCGTCGAGCATGACTACCGGCTTGAGCCGTGGTGGGATTAGGGGCGTCCAGGGTTTATCTTTGAGCTCCGGCAGGGGCAGCGATAGAAAAAAGAACAGATCTTTCAGATTCAGTAGGCCATTAATCTCGTAGATGCGATCGCTGCCTACCTTCAATTCGCGCATCAACCCCTCTTGTAGATCAGCGGGCATAGCGCTCTCGACTTCGACGCGGCAGACAAACCCCTCCAGCCGCCGCTTGCTAATTTCTTTTGCGATCGCCAGCAGCAGGTCGTCGGCTTCATCCTCCAGCACTGGAAAGTCAGCATCACGCGTAATTCTAAATAAGTGATGGCTGACGATTGTCATGCCCGGAAACAGATAGCTCAGATTTTCAGCAATCACCTGTTCCAGGGGCACTCCAATCCACACACAGGATTTGCCCTTATGGGTGCACAGCGGTTCGGGCATGCCCACAAACCGGGGCAGGCTGCTGGGTACCTTGACGCGGGCAAAGCGTTCAACTCCAGTGTCGGGGTCGGCCACCTTGACCGCCAGGTTTAAACTCAGGTTCGACATGCGCGGAAACGGATGCGAGGGGTCTACGCTGAGTGGTGTCAGCACCGGAAAGATCCGCTTCTCAAAGTAGTCCTTCAAAAAGAAGATCTGCTCTTTGGCCAGATCGCGATAGTTTTGCAGGTAAACCCCGTGTTTGGTCAAAGCTGGGCGCAGCTCGCGCTCAAAGGTTTGGTGCTGTAGGGCGACTTTCTCGATCAGGTGCGATCGCATAATCTCCAGCTGCTTCATCGGCGTCAGCTGATCGGGCGTCGCCGGATGCACACCCGCCTCAGCCTGATCCATCACGCCCGAGATGCGCACCATAAAAAACTCGTCCAGATTGTCGCTGTAGATCGCCAAAAGCTTTAGCCGCTCCAGCAGCGGCGTGCGAGGGTCAAGAGCCTCGTGAAGCACCCGCTCATTGAACCCCAGCCAGCTAACCTCACGGTTGATGTAATACTGCGGGGCACTCAAATCAGCGCTCTGGTCGGCCACCTTCACTTTAGCCATGGCTTTCCTTAACCCCCCAAGTGTGTTGTCAGGGCATTTTAGCGATGCAACCTAATGGTTTGGTTAAGGCGCAGCGCTGCACCGACCATTGAAACCTAGGGGTGCCTTAACCCCAGCAAACCGAGGTTGAGATAAAGTCGGCGCAATCGTCGTAGGCGGTAACGCTCTAGTGATACTCTGAATGATGGCGCTTTAGAATGTAACAGTTAATTAAAAGCGACCGAAACAGCTGATCATACGGAATAGGCGCAAGCATGGTCACCACAGCAGAACAAACCAACGTTGGCTACATTACTCAAGTTATTGGCCCAGTTGTAGACATTAAGTTTACGGCTGGCGAAATGCCAAAGATCTACAACGCTCTGAAAATTCAGGGCACAAACCCCGCTGGCAACGAAGTTGCTGTCACCTGCGAAGTGCAGCAGCTCCTGGGCGACTCCCAGGTGCGGGCCGTTTCGATGAGCACCACCGACGGTCTAGTGCGGGGCATGAAAGTTGTCGATACTGGCCTTCCCATTAGCGTGCCTGTAGGCGCTGCTACTCTGGGCCGAATTTTCAACGTGCTGGGTGAGCCCGTAGACGAAAAAGGGCCTGTCAATGTTGACACCACTTCTCCTATTCACCGCTCTGCTCCTAAGTTCACCGAGCTAGAGACTCAGCCCACGGTATTTGAGACTGGCATTAAGGTAATTGACCTGCTGGCTCCCTACCGTCGCGGCGGCAAAGTGGGCCTGTTTGGCGGTGCAGGTGTGGGCAAAACCGTATTGATTCAAGAACTGATCAACAACATCGCCAAAGAGCACGGCGGTGTGTCGGTATTTGGCGGCGTCGGCGAGCGCACTCGCGAAGGCAACGACCTCTACAACGAATTCATCGAATCTGGTGTAATCAACGCCGACGACTTGGGCAAGTCTAAGGTGGCACTGGTCTACGGCCAGATGAACGAGCCCCCCGGGGCGCGCATGCGGGTAGCGCTGTCGGCACTCACCATGGCCGAGTACTTCCGCGATGTCAACAAGCAGGACGTGCTGCTGTTCATCGACAACATCTTCCGCTTTGTGCAGGCCGGCTCTGAAGTGTCGGCACTGCTGGGCCGCATGCCCTCCGCTGTGGGCTATCAGCCCACCCTGGGTACCGACATGGGCGACCTGCAAGAGCGTATTACCTCAACCCTGGAAGGTTCTATTACCTCCATTCAAGCGGTATACGTCCCTGCGGACGACCTCACTGACCCCGCTCCAGCAACCACCTTTGCCCACCTTGACGCCACCACCGTGCTGTCTCGGGCCTTGGCCTCTAAGGGAATTTACCCCGCTGTAGATCCTCTAGACTCTGCTTCCACCATGCTGCAGCCCAGCGTTGTGGGCGAAGAGCACTACAAAACCGCTCGTGCTGTGCAATCGACCCTGCAGCGCTACAAAGAGCTTCAGGACATCATTGCCATTCTCGGTTTGGATGAACTCTCCGAAGATGACCGTCTGGTAGTGGCCCGCGCCCGCAAAATCGAGCGTTTCCTCTCCCAACCCTTCTTCGTGGCTGAGGTGTTTACTGGTGCCCCTGGCAAGTACGTTTCTCTGGAAGACAACATCAAAGCTTTCAACCAGATTCTCGCTGGGGAGCTAGATAATATTCCTGAGCAGTGCTTCTACCTTAAGGGTGGCATTGAAGAAGTGCTCGAAGCTGCTGAAAAGATCAAGGCTGAGAAATAGCTTCTGCTGTCGGGGGCTTGGAATCATTCTGGCCCCCGACATCCTGTCATAATCCCTATTGCATTCTTGCTATGGCATTAACCGTTCGTGTAATTGCCCCAGACAAAACCGTCTGGGACTCTGAGGCAGAAGAAGTCATTCTGCCCAGCACCACTGGTCAGTTGGGCATCTTGGCTGGCCACGCTCCCCTACTCACCGCCCTTGATATCGGAGTGATGCGGGTGAGAGCTGATAAAGAGTGGGTGCCCATCGCGCTGATGGGTGGCTTTGCTGAAGTTGACAGCAACGAAGTCATTATTCTGGTTAACGGGGCTGAGCGGGGCGATGCGATCGATCTCCCTAAGGCTCAAGCTGCCTACCAAGAGGCTGAGGCTCGTCTGAGCGAGGTTGACTCAGAAGATAAGTCGGCCACAATTCAGGCCCGTCAGGGCCTCAAGCGCGCTAGAGCCAAGCTTCAGGCGGCTGGTGGACTCAAGTAGCCTTCTGACAATAACCACTCATTCAAAAGCCCACCGGTCAAATAATCGGTGGGCTTTTGAATGAGTTTATAACTTCAGGGGAGGTTTAGCAGCGAGGGTGTTTGAAACTGAACCTCTTAGCCAGGATTTGATTCTTAGCTACATGCTAGACCTAACCATCACGAACTACCGGTAAAGGTAATTTCGGGAAAGCGATCCTGAGCCTCGGTTAGGGGTTTGCCCTTACCTTCCTCCTGCCAATAGTTAATGATCTCGGTAGCCTGGTTGAGAATTTCAACCCGCTCCTCTTCTTCGATCCAGGGCTTGCTCTCAAGCTCTGTTTTCATTTGTTCCCAGGCATCGTTACGGGGCCAGAAGAAATAAGAGGTGAGCGGGCTAGTGCCCTTGCCTACCACCTGATCAACCGCCAGCGCAACGTCGCCTTCTAGCCAGAGTACTTTTAGGACAAATCTGGACAAGTAAACCTCCGCTGCAATTCCAAAAATACTACAGTCTATAATTCTATCACCTTGCTTCCCTGCTCTCTACCCTAAGTCTGCATTCTATGACCTCTTTGGCTGTCCCTCGGGCGATCGCAGTGTTTGATATTGACGGCGTACTGCGGGATGTGGGCAACTCCTATCGCCGTGCCCTGGCCGATACCGTAGAGGAGTTTACCGGTGGGCAATACCGGCCTACGTCGGAAGATATTGACGAATTAAAAAGCGAGGGACAGTGGAATAACGACTGGGAAGGCTCCCAGGAACTGGTGTACCGCTATTTTGAGAGTCAAGGAAAGGGTCGAGATGCGATCGCTCTCGACTACGACCAAATCGTCGAGTTCTTTCAGCGTCGTTACCGAGGGCCTGACCTCGAAGATCCTGACCAATGGACAGGCTACATTACTCAGGAGCCGCTGCTGGTGGATGCGGCTTACTTTGATAAGCTGACGCGCGATCGCATTCCCTGGGGATTTTTTAGCGGGGCCACCCAAGGGTCGGCTCGCTTTGTGCTAGAGCGGCGGCTGGGGCTAAACAATCCGGTGCTCATAGCCATGGAAGATGCCCCTGGCAAGCCTGACCCCGCCGGGCTGCTAGCTGTGGTGGAGCGGCTGACAGAGCAGCATGGGCTCCCCGCTGATCTGCCGGTGATCTACGCTGGCGATACCGTTGCTGACATGCAGACTATTGTGCAGGCCCAGGCCAACTATGTCCAGCGGCGATGGCTAGGGGTGGGAATTCTACCGCCCCACGTGGTGGTAGGGGCGGTCGATTACCGCGATGCCTACCGCGATGCCCTCAAAAAGGCTGGGGCTAACGAGGTGGTAAGCGGCATAACAGAGCTAACGGCTGACGTTATTTATGCGCTAGAGCGCTAAAAAAAAACGGGAGGTGAGTCTCACCTCCCGACTACCATCAGGGTGCATATCAAAAACTACCCGGCGGATAGAACCGCAGGGCTAGCTAAACTACGCGACGGTGGCCTTACGGCGGCGTAGGGTGGTAAACCCACCGATACCCAGGGCCGCTATGCCGAGCAGGGCAGAGGGCTCGGGAACATCCTCCGCGGGGGGTGCCCCGTGCTGAATGCCGCGCACTGCAAAGATCACGTCGTTGTAGTCGCGATCGCCGCCGCCGACAATATCCTCAAAACCTAGGATGATCCAGTCTTGGTGCTGAAAGGCAACCACGTGCTGTAGCCCGTTGGGGTTGGCCGCAGCGTTGGTGCCTAACATCGTGTTGCCGCCGTTTTTGCCGTTTGACTTAATCATAAAGTCGAGCTGAGTGGCACCGACGAACGCTCCGAGGCTGACGCCTTGCCCCAGGGCGAGGGGGCCGTTGCTCTCACTGAGCTTGCTATCGCGAGACGAAATGTCGTCGAAGATTTTGCCACTGCTGGTCAAACCGCCGCTGGCATTGGTAGCGGTGTAGAAGAGCTGGTTGCGATACCCGGCTCCTTCATTGATGAAGTAGACCTCAACCGGGTCAACGCCATTCCAAAATAGCTTGCTGGTGTCGAGTTCGTATTGGGCCAAAAAGCCTTGGGATAGGGCATTGGCCTCGTTGTTGATGAGTTTTTTGAGTTCCTCTAGGCTGGTAGAAGGCTTGGTAATATTCAGACTCTTGAGGTTGTCAAACCCGAGGTCAGTGGAAAACTGATCAGGGGCGAGACCGGCAGCGGGTAGCTGGGCCTGGGCTGGAGCCGTAGCCATAACGCTGACACACACTGCGGCCGCCGCAAGTCCGGCTTCTAAAAGGTGACGGTTGATGAACATTCCCTGGTACCTGGCGAAAAGGTGAATTGGGTTACATGGAACACCTGCCCCAAAGAGAGGAACTGGGGGTGAGCAGG
Organism: Leptolyngbya sp. FACHB-60; assembly: GCF_014695775.1. Classification (GTDB taxonomy): domain Bacteria; phylum Cyanobacteriota; class Cyanobacteriia; order Phormidesmidales; family Phormidesmidaceae; genus Nodosilinea. Next base: position 90,840 of record NZ_JACJOX010000020.1, read on the forward strand.
CTGCATCGCGGTGGCGAGTTGAGTTGCTCTAGTGCCAGTGATACTGGCGCGGCTTGCTTCCAATCTATCTGGCTGCTGCGGGGAGAGCCTGAGTAGATCCCCTGGGTGTCCGGATAAAGTTTCAGTAATTCGAGCAGAATTAGGTAATAAAAGTTGCTAAAAGTACTGAGGTCGTATTTCGCAAATGCGGCTGAATGCCGCTCCAGCGGCATTCAGAACACCATCAAGGGCTAGGCAGAGGCCTATAGAACTTGCAGAAATTGTGAAATATCTCTTTCGCTGAGCGGCAATCAAGGGTTAGTGTCTAGCTTATCCACGTCGAGTAGGACAGCACAATGGCTAAAGCTGACCCCCATCGCCTGAAGCTCTCTCAATTACGAGCGCTCGTGGCTATTGCCGACCGGGGTTCGTTTAGCGATGCCGCTCTGCACATGGAGCTTTCTCAATCGGCGGTGAGCCACGCCATCGCCACTCTGGAAGATGAGCTAGGGGTGTCATTGCTCAGCCGGGGCCGCCAAGGGGCAGTGCTGACGCCGGTGGGTGAACAAATTACTGAGGAAGCCCGACAGGTGTTGCGATCGCTCTACACCCTATGTAATCGGGCTAACGAAGCGAGGGGGCTGCAAACGGGCGAAGTGCGGATTGCGGCCTTTCGCAGCGTAGCAACCCATATTTTACCGGAGGTGATCCGCCAGTTTCGGCAACAGTACCCTGGGGTAGCCATCGCCATTGATGAAAAATCCCACTACGAAATGGTGGAAAGCGATCTGCGCCAGGGGCGGGCCGATGTGGGCTTTACCTATTTGCCCAGCCGCGATGAGTTTGAGCAGTGGGAACTGCTGCGCGATCGCTACATCATCATCCTGCCGCCGAGTTCCCCACCGCATTCTCCCCTGCCCCAGCCCTTCACCTGGCAAGACCTAGCGGCTTATCCGCTGATTTTGACCCCCAATGACGATGGCGATCGCCAGTATCTCGATCGCCTGCTGCATAGCTGGGATCAGCAGTTGCAGCCGGCCTACGCCGTCCGCGAAGACTCCACCATTCTCAGTATGGTGGAGCGAGGATTGGGAGCCACCATCATGGCATCCCTGGCCGCAGAGCCTATCCCCCCAGGGCTACGGGTAGCGGAGTTGCCCCAACCCCTAGAGCGCGTGATTGGGGTAATTGTGCTGCGGGATGCGCTCTTGCCTCCGCCGGTCTATGCCTTTTTAGAACGACTCAAGGCGGTTTGGCTCCAGTCCCAAGCGGCCCAGTCTTCCTCTAACCTGGCCACAGGAAGCCGGTAGCCCCTAAAACCCGGCTGCCACAAAAAAGCCTCGGCACTAAGCCGAGGCAAACAGGTCGTTGTTGCTCTGGAATAATGTTGAACGCGGTTCACATTCTCCAGATGGTGACTACAGCAGCACGCCTACCGATTTCGGACGGCAGCAAATATTAGCCAGCGTTAGAAGCCCATGGCCTTGGCTATGGCATCAGGGTCCGGGTTCAGCCCCCCTTTGACCTGGTTGTTGCTGTGGGTGATCGCGGTGTCGGGGTCTTTTAAGCCGTTGCCGGTTAACACACAGACAATATCGATCCCAGCGGGCACCTGGTCTTTGACCTTCAGCAACCCGGCTACCGAAGCGGCACTAGCGGGTTCACAGAACACCCCCTCTAAAGCAAGCAGGCGGTAAGCATCTAGAATTTCTGCATCGGTAACGGCGTTAAACTCACCCTGGCTAGCATCGCGCACGGCTTCGGCTTTAGTCCAACTGGCGGGGTTGCCAATGCGAATAGCGGTGGCGAGGGTCTGTGGGTCGCGCACAACGTGACCATTGACTAGGGGGGCGGCCCCAGCGGCCTGAAAGCCCATCATGCGGGGTAGGCGACTGCATTTTCGCTGCTGGTGGTACTCACAAAACCCCATCCAGTAAGCGGTAATGTTGCCTGCATTGCCCACTGGAATGCACAGCCAATCAGGGGCATCGCCCATAGCGTCAACGATCTCAAAAGCTCCGGTCTTCTGCCCCTCTAGGCGGTAGGGGTTGACTGAGTTCACTAAAGTAATGGGGTAATCCTTCGCCAATTCCTGCACCATGGCGAGAGCATCGTCAAAGTTGCCGTTGATAGCTAGCACTTCGGCTCCATAGAGCAAGGCCTGGGCTAGCTTACCGAGCGCCACATAACCATCGGGAATTAGCACAAAGGCTCGCATGCCCCCTCGGCGGGCGTAGGCGGCCGCCGAGGCCGAGGTGTTGCCTGTGCTGGCACAAATCACCGCTTCGGCTCCGGCCTCTTTGGCCTTGGAGATGGCCATGGTCATGCCCCGATCCTTAAAACTACCGGTGGGGTTGAGGCCGTCATACTTGACCCACACCTTCACATCTTTACCAATGTGTTGGGCCAAGACTGGCATAGGAATTAACGGGGTGTTGCCCTCGCACAGGGTAACCACCGGGGTCCGGTCGGAGACGGGTAGGTAGCTTCGATAGGCTTCAATCAGCCCTGGCCAGGGCTGGAGCCCGGCGGCGAAAGAGCGGGAAACGGCGGTGGCGGCAGGGTTTACGCTTAGGGTCACGGTAGGTTGGCAGGTAGGATGGAAGGCTAAAAGTGATGAGCGAGACCTAGCTCAAGACTCAGTCTTTGTCTTTTAGTTTACCGTGAGCCTTGACCTCAACCGATCAAGCGCTGTGTTTTTAGCACGGACGAGGCTAAGATTTCGGTCTTGAGGAGGATCTCCCAATTTACAAACTGCACCAGATCGGCTCTGCCGTTTGCGAGCGCCTGACTTAAGATTGATTGCTGGACAGGATGGTTAAAATGTCTTAACTTTCTGACTGAGTACAATTCTCTACCCAACTTCGCCCATGAACGCCTCCGTAGACCGCGCTAACGTTCAGGCAACGGTTCTATCCAATGGATCGGCCCCGGAACTAGCGGCAGCCCCCGCCGCCGATAAAATTTGCTGGCTCGAGGTGCGCCAGGCTCCCTACCATCCCAGTCAGCAGGTGGAGCTGCTGCACTTGCAGGCCGAGGCCGAGGCTTTACTGTTGCAGTTGCAGGCTAAGCATCAGCGGCGACAGAGCAATCCTGACAGTGTTGTAGCACCGTCTGTCTAGATATTAATGACGCTGTAACCGGCGATCGCCACTCCTAACCCTAGCGAAAATGCGCCACTTCCTGAAGAATTCGCTATGGTTAGGGGGATTTTGTGGGGAGATGCTGCGATGACCTACTCTGTGAAGCCGAGGCAAGCTGGAGAGCCCAAGCTAAAAAGCCTAGCCAACCGAAAGCTGTACTCTGCGATCGCAGGGGGCCTGCTGCTGGCGATCGCGGCCGGGGCCACTATACGATTCACCACAGCCGACTCCCGCAGCAACGAGGTCGCTGAAGTCACTCCAGTTAACGACGCGGTCGTCCCTGACCAAACCGCCGATGGCGCGCTGACCCCTGCTGGAGAAGCGGCTACTCCCTTTCAATCAAAACCTTTCTATGCGGCATCGGCACCGCTACGGCTGGCCGACCCAAGCCTGCTGCGCTCTACCTCTCCCCAGGCTCGGGTAGAGGCGATCTCCGCCGGTCGTTCTGACCCGTTTGCCTCGGTAGTGCTGCCAGGCCCCAAAGTATCTCGTCCCAGCCGGGCAGCCGCCGCGTCGACACCAGCGCCTGCTGCAACCCCAGGTCAGGCGCTGCCAACGGTGCCAGCGTCGGCGACCCAGAGCTTGCCCCCGCTGCCCCAAGTGGCGACCCAGACTGTGGCCTTGCCTAACCTACCGGCTCCCTTCCTGCCCGGTAGCGTGCCGCCTATCCCCACGGACCTCGCTGTTGCACCCACCGGCAGCCCAGCTTTTCAGAACCTGGTTGATCAGGTTGTGGTTAGCGGCGTAGTTCAGGTAGGCAGCGGCATCAGCGTGATTATCACTGAGCCCGGTAGCACCGTTAGCCGTCGCGTTGCCCAGGGCGACATGCTGGCGGGCGGCCGCATCAAACTTAAGTCGGTGGATATGTCTGGGCAAGAGCCCATGGTAGTGCTGACCTACGACGGTAGAGACTACACTCGCACTGTCGGGGCTCCCATGGTGAGTGCCCTCTAGCTATTTGGCACTCCTGACTATAGCTTCCCGGCCGTAGCTGCTGATGCTGGCAAAGCAAAGTTTTGCTTAAGTTTGGCGGCTCATTTAATTCAGGATTGATATACCAGAGGGGTTAGCCAGGTGGCTAGGAGCCGATAGCGCTGAGTCAATTGGTTGACGGCGCTGATACCCTAGCGGTTAGTCGATCGGCTTAGGGGGAGTTGCTCATGGGCGGTAGTCACACATCTTTTAGTCAAAAAGGCGCGCCGCGATCGCTGGAGCTTGAAGGCGACAACGCCTACGAATGCCCAGTATGTCGCCATGGGCAAATTCAACCGATGGCGCTGATGGATGCCTACGCCTGTAGCTTTTGCCGACACATTTTTGAGGCCAACCTCGACCAGCAAACGGTGCATGTGGTAGACAGCGTGCAGCCCATGGGCTGGCGCTGGCAGGGCTGGCGCTGGCAACCGCTTTACCAAAGCCGGGGAGACATTACTCTGATCCTTTGGCTGGTGGGGTTGGCCCTGGTCATTCTCCCAGCGGGTCTAGTTGCCCTGGGGGGCTACGTGTTTCCGCCACTAGAGGGTACGGCGGGAGTGAACTGGTCTCTGGTTTGGGCGATCGGCACATTAGCCGCCCATAGCGCCATGGTAGGCTGGCTCATCGCTGAACATTACCAATTTCCGCTCTATGTAATGGCTAAAATTCGGTTGCAACGATTGCTAGAACGCCTACAGGTTAACTGACCCAGCTAGCCAGCAAGACAGTTCTCATTTCTATTGGCAGTCGGTCGATGAAAACCAAACAAGGGGGATATCGGCATCACTGCGCCAGCGAACCCAGCCCTCTGAAATGCTAGAGCCGGGCAATGGGGCACATCCTTGGGCCGGTTGAGTGACCCGCACCCGCAGCCAGTCGCCTTCGAGGTCGAGAGGTTGAATAATGCTGTTAGACCCCACTAGAGCCTGGAGCGGGGCAGTACCGCTGGGAGCCAAGCGCATGGGTTGGGCCAAACCAGGGCGTCGAAACGCAAGGCGTGAGGCAGCTTGCATCGATGACTCCCAAGTTTCAACAGTGAGAGATCGGTTACCTATCTCTAGGTGGGAGGTGTGGGCCCAGGCGGCTCCGGCGGGCGTATATTGAAAACGAAACCAGCCATCAGGGCGAATCTCTAAAACCGGAAAGGTATAAATCTGCTGCTCAGTTTGCACCATGGAGAAAGCAGCATCGCGGCCAATGGCTAGGGGGGCCGCGCCGTTGGGCACTAGCCAGCCGTTGATCAGCCATCCCCAGGGGGCACTGTCTGGGTTGGGGTAAATGGGGAGGGCTACATCTCGAAGCCAGCTAGCACCCTCTCGGGTGCCCATGGCATTGGTTGAGAGCAGGTTGACGGGGCGCAGATGCCCCACCCCAATGTTGTCGTTGGGGGCTGGAGTAAGGCCGATAATGCCCGTTGCGTCTGGACTGATAGGTTCGGGAGGAGGCGTTGGCAAGGGCGGCGGGCTGGGAATCACAGCGTCTTGCTTACCCTGAGTGTCTTGGGTGACAGAGAGCGATTCTGGTGCCGCCCAGAGGGAAGTGGCTGTACTTGCTCCGAATGTGGTGGCTAAGAACCCGATCGCAAAGGTGAGCAACCGGTTTAAACGGCCGAGTCTATTTTGTTCTGAAGTATGGCCCAAGGGGCGTGGCGACTGAGACAAGAGGGGACGCATAGCCATGACAACTGGGAACGGGTAAATGTCAGAACTTGGTGCAGTACGATTGCGATCGCAGTTCGGATGTCCTATTCGGATGTCCTAGGCCGACTCGATTCTGGTTTAGTCAACTTACTGTGAGCCGCTTGTCAGGCTCGCTTGACTAACACTTAACTCCATTGTGACCAATGTAACACCATTGCCCATAAAACATTCCGTATCTGTCATTGCTGCTAACGCCGACTCACTCAACCCCACTACCCAACCCATCGGCTGGCTAAACCGACCGGCTCCTGAGCACCGTTAATAACTTAAGAAAGTGCTCAGGCAGGGGGGCGATCGCCACCACCGTCTCCCCCGTCGCTGGATGGCGCAACTCTAGCCGCTCGGCATGGAGCGCCTGACCGGGCAAATTCACCCCTACATCGCGCCCTGTGCCGTAGGTGGGATCACCAACAATAGGATGGCCCATGTGGGTACTGTGGACCCGAATCTGGTGGGTGCGCCCAGTTTCTAGGCGAAAGCGCAGCAGCGAGAAGTTGCCCAGGCGTTCTTCTATCTGCCAGTGGGTAACGGCGGTGCGGCCTTTTTCTAAAGGAACGACGGCATTCTTTTTGCGATCGGCGGGGTGACGGCCTAGGGGCGCGTCAACGGTACCGGAGTTACTTTTGGGCGCGCCGTAGACTAGGCCTAGATATTCGCGGCGGGCAGTTTTGGCCTTCATCTGGGCTTGCAGATCGCTGTGGGCCAGGTCGGTTTTGGCGACGACGATCGCCCCAGTGGTGTTTTTGTCGAGCCGGTGCACAATGCCCGGGCGCTGCACGCCGCCAATGCCCAGCAGTTGGTCACCACAGTGAGCCAGTACGGCATTGACCAGGGTGCCGCTCATGTTGCCCGGGGCGGGATGCACCACCAATCCAGCGGGCTTGTTGAGAATAATCAAATGCTCGTCTTCGTAAAGAATATCGAGGGGAATGGCCTCAGCAGCTAGCTCCAGCGGGCGGGGCTCAGGAATGGTGAGGCGAATGCGATCGCCCACCTGCACCGCCTCTTTTTTGTTGGTGCAGAGCTGCCCGTTGAGCTGCACATATTCCCAATCGATCAGCTTTTGGATGCGGTTGCGGGAAAGTTCGTTCACGTTGGCGGTCAGCCAGCGATCGAGCCGTTCGGGGTCGGGGACAGTGACGGTGAGTTCGAGGGTTTGGTCGGCGATGGCTGAGGGACTGAGCGCGGTAGGAGTTCTATAATCCATCATAATTCGCTCTTTTCTTGGACACGTTCTATGAGCACCAGCCCTGCAACGTTAACCGCCCTGCTACCCGGTCAACTGCGCCGCATCCACCACCTGGCGTTGAACGTGAAGGATATGAATGCTTCGCGGCGCTTCTACGGCGGATTGCTGGGCCTCAAGGAGTTAACCGGGGATGAGGTAGATGACACGCTTAAGGAACTGGTAGCCACGGGCAAGGTTGCTAACTTTGTCACCCCTGATGGCCTAATTCTCGATTTGTTTGGTGCCCCCGATCTAGAACCACCCGATCCCGATCCCGAAAAATCCTTTACCCGCGCTTACCATCTGGCCTTTGATATTGACCCCACGCAGTTCGAGCAGGCCTTGGCAGTACTAGAGGTGAATGGGGTAGCGATCGCCCACGGCCCTGTCACCCGACCCACCGGGCGCGGCGTCTACTTTTATGACCCTGACGGCTTTATGGTAGAAATTCGCTGCGACCCAGTTGAGACTTAAAGCATGACACTATCGAAGAAAGAGAGCCTTGTAGAGCAGCTCAATCGCCAGGGTTGAGCACGGCTAGAGGAGTTCTTGAGTCAGGCTAAAGGGTTGCTATGATTAAGCGGTCAGGATTGGAGTTCGCTTAACTCATCTCTTCCAGTAACGCCTGAAGGACATTCCATGCGATTTAAGGCTCGATCTGACAAGCGTGATTTGCCCGAGATCAACCTCGTGCCCATGATGGACGTCTTAATGACGATCCTGGTATTTTTCATCATTATTTCGATGACGGCTGAGTTTAATCAGCAAGCAGTCGATATTCAATTGCCCTCAACCGAATCGGGCAGTAGTGACGTTGATCAACCCGACCCGCTCATCGTTGAGTTAGATCAACAAGAGCAGCTTTACTTGGCAGGGCAGCCCGTTGATCCAGCCACGATGGCGCAGCAAATTCAGCAGTATCTCGCTGAAGATCCGAAGGGCGTTATTGTCTTAAAAGCTGATTATCAGCTGAGCTATCAGCAAATTGTCGAAGTGCTGGGGCCAATGCGAGAGGTTGGCGGTGCCCAGGTTTCTCTAGCGATTGAATAACGAACCAGCAAAAAACATCGTCCCCCAGTGAGTCACTCACTGGGGGACGATGTTGAGCAGATTACCGAACCAGAACCGGTTTTTCGACCTGGTAGGTGGCGAGAATGCGCTCGGCCATCTGGGGTGGGGTCAACCCCAACGCCGCCTTCGACTGGTCGGGGGAGGCATGATCTACCAGCACATCGGGCACGCCGATGCGCAGCACCGAGGCAGGCACCTGGGCATCCAAAATCGACTCGGCCACGGCAGAACCAAAGCCACCCATTAGGCAACCCTCTTCGAGGGTCACGACTTTGCCAATTTCCCGCGCCAGGGGCAAAATTAGCTCCTCGTCGAGGGGTTTGGCGAAGCGGGCGTTGACCACAGTGGCCTCAATGCCGTGCTCACTGAGAATCTCGGCGGTTTGCATGGCGGGGTACACCATTGAACCGTAGCCCAGCAGCAGGACGTCGTCGCCCTGGCGCAGCACTTCCGCTTCACCAATCGGCAGCGGCTCCCAGCCCTCTTCCATTAAGGGAGCACCGTAGCCGCTACCTCGGGGATAGCGCATGGCGATCGCACCCGCTTTATAATCAATCCCGGTCACCATCATCCGCTGCATCTCAGCCTCATCCTTAGGGGCCATCAGCACAATGTTGGGAATGCAGCGTAGGTAGGCGATATCGTAGAGCCCCTGGTGGGTTGGCCCATCGGCCCCGACAATGCCTGCCCGGTCGAGGCAGAAGAACACCGGCAACTTTTGAATGCAGACATCATGGACAATCTGGTCAAAGCCGCGCTGCAAGAACGTGGAGTAGATGGCCGCAACGGGGCGCATGCCCTCGCAAGCCAAACCAGCCGCCAGGGTGATGGCGTGCTGCTCGGCGATGCCCACGTCGATGTACTGCTTGGGCAGAGCCTGCTGGAGCTTGTCTAGCCCGGTGCCCGTAGCCATGGCGGCAGTGATGCCGACAATTTTGGGGTTGTCTTCAGCCAGCTTAATTAGGGTTTCAGCAAACACCTTCGAGTAGCTGGGGGGCTTGGGCTTAGTTGAGGGAATGCCTTTGCCGGTGGAGAGGTTAAAGGGCGACTGGGCGTGGTAGCCGACCTGGTCTTTTTCGGCGATCGCATAGCCCTTGCCTTTGGTGGTCGCCACATGAACCAGCACGGGGCCGGTGTGCTTGTGGGCTTCTTTGAAGGTGGCAATCAATTCTTGCAGGTTGTGGCCATCCACCGGTCCCATGTAGGTAAAGCCTAGCTCCTCAAACACGGCCCCTACCTTGGGCACCGCTAGGCGCTTCATGCCTTCCTTAACCCGATCCAGCTCGGGCGACAGCGACTCACCTAAAAAGGGCAGGTGCTTGAACTGCTCTTCGAGGTTATCGGTAAGGAACTGCACCGGCAGGCTGAGGCGCATTTTGTTGAGGTAGCGCGGAATTGCCCCCACGTTGGGTGAAATCGACATTTCGTTGTCGTTGAGCACCACCAGCAGATTGGTGTGGGGCAGGTGCCCAGCGTGGTTGATGGCCTCTAGGGCCATACCGCCGGTGAGCGCCCCGTCGCCGATAATGGCCGCCACCTTATAGTTGTCGCCGCTAAGATCGCGGGCCAGGGCCATGCCCAAAGCCGCAGAAATACTGGTGGAGGCATGCCCCGCACCAAAGTGGTCAAACTTGCTCTCGCTGCGCTTGAGGTAGCCCGCCACCCCGTCTTTCTGGCGCAGGGTGTGAAAGTCGTGGTAGCGCCCGGTGATCAGCTTGTGGGGATAGGCTTGGTGGCCCACATCCCAGGTGACTTTGTCGCGATCGAGGTCGAGGGTTTGATACAGGGCCAAGGTCAGCTCCACCACTCCAAGACCGGGGCCCAAGTGCCCCCCACTAGCCGCCACGGTTTCCAGATGCTTTTCGCGAATCTGGCGGGCCACGTCTTCGAGCTGGCGAATAGATAGACCGTGGAGTTGATTGGGGTGAGTTACGTCACTCAGGTGCATACTGCCTTAACCTCTGCGTCACGAAATTGAGTTTTTCCTGCTACTCTTCACTGTAGAAGATTCAACGACCAAGAAACATTGAGGAGGGCAGGCATTGATTAAACCAATGCTGCCTAGGCTAAATTGAGAGAGCTAATCCTCTGTAATTAATTGATCAACAGACTGTAACCGCTAATTACGTCCGTTAACCAAGCGATATAACCTTTAACGTTCTGTTATGGTTCATTTTCTAGCTTTTGTTACCCATCGCCAGTGCCTAGCAATACCGTTCGCCCTGATCACAGGGCTGACGACTTCTATGGTGCTTATCTCCGCTCCCCAAGCGATCGCCAACGATTTTGAATCCTGCGCCAGTCGCTTAATTGAGGCTGGTGTTGCTGGGCCTGCGGCAGCCGGGGCCTGCGGCCAAGCCCTGCACCCCATTGATTTGGCAAGCTGCACCGTTGATGTCATCGGTGTCGCTGAAGTAGATGCCGAGCAGGCTCTAGTGGCTTGCCAGAGCGATCGCCGCCCCCAAGATCTAGCCACCTGCATCGGTGATATTCACCAGGGGTTAGAGGTGGCCAACTCCACCGCCGTGCTGAACAACTGCCGCCGCAGCGTGCTGCCCGTGCGTTTTTCTGACTGCGTTGTGGGCGTAGCTACCGCCGCCGACCTGGCCGTGGCCGACTCTATGACCCAGTGTATTGCCGCCGGCTACCGCCCGGAGGATGTTGCTCCTACCTTCATTTTTTCTCGCTAGCCCTGGCACTGATGCTCTAAGGCTGTCAGCTGGCTCGACGGGGTAGCCCAGATTGGGTTTAACAAAAATCCGTTGAGCCGATTGAGCAGCGGGAGAGGTGTAGTAGAAGCGATCGCTGGGAGCTACCACCACCGAAGCTAAAACGGACATAGGGTTGCACTAAAGCATGGGCGCTAACTAATGAACTGCACCACAATAATGCCAATGGCCCAGGCAAAGAAAATCCAGGTGATTAAGCTTGTCATCGTTACTCCTGCCCAACAATTCTTTTGGCAATAAAAAAACTCTTTCGCTCTAATGTAGTTTGGATACTTGAGTGATTCCGAGGGCAGAAAACCGAACTCGTTGCAGCGACGAGCCGTTCACAAAATCTCTCCACAGGGAAAGTCATTCAAGGACAGGAAGAAAAATGGGTGCTGGGGTTTACTCTCCTGGGTTGAGTCGCGTATAGTAGTAGACTGTGTCTGTGATAAAAAGGTCTTACGGCTAGAGAAACCAAATGGCTAAGAAAAGCATGATTGCGCGGGAGCGCAAGCGGGAAAAGATAGTAGCGCAATACGCTAAGAAGCGTGAGGCTCTGCTAGAAGAGTTTGACAAAGCTGCCAACCAGCAAGAGAAGGTGGCAGTCCACCGCAAGATTCAGCAACTTCCCCGCAACAGCGCGCCGACTCGCCTGCACAACCGCTGCTGGATGACCGGTCGCCCCCGGGGCTACTACCGCGACTTCGGTCTGTGCCGCAATAAGCTGCGCGAGATGGCTCACCAAGGCCTGCTGCCTGGGGTCGTTAAGTCGAGCTGGTAAGGCGGTCTCGCTGTTTGAACCAACCTAAGGCTTCTGTAAAAGTCTTAGGTTGGTTATTTGAAAGGGGCTTGAGCAATTCTCAAGCCCCTTTTTGCTTGAGAATTACGTGACTCGCGTAACCATCTATCCCCAAATCTCGGCCATCACCAGAACAAAACCGGACAGAACCTCTTCTCCAGAGAGCTGTTCTGGCTGGCTCAAATACTCTGTAGGTCGGCCCAAACGGTAGATTTCTACTCGTTTTTCCTGGGGATCGATTAGCCAGCCTAGCCGCACGCCACAGTCGCGATACTCAGCCATCTTGTGCTGAAGGGTGGCCAGTTTGTCAGTGGCCGATCGCAGCTCGATCACGAAATCGGGAGCCAAGGGTAAGAACCTGGCAGGGTCTGGGGCCAAAGCTTCAATGCGCGATTTTTCTACCCAGGCCACATCCGGCGAGCGATCGGCCCCGTTGGGGAGCGAGAACCCGGTGGAAGAGTCAAACACGATACCCAACCGAGCTTGACGATTCCATAGATTCAGGTTTGTGGTTAAGTCTGCGTTGCGCTGACCAGACTCCCAGCCAGTGGGTGGCATGAGGATTAAATCTCCTGTACTGCTGCGCTCGAGGCAAATGTCGTGGTTAACTTTGCACAGCTCATAGAACTGTTCGCGGGTAAGCCGCACCACTGGGTCGAGGGTTAGGGTCAGTGAAGTCATAGCCCTAGGATAACGACTGATCGCTGTGGGTTAGTTAATGTTGCTCTCGGCATCGCCACCGTCGGATAGCCTGCCCACGCGGCTCGCCTCCAGAGTGGTGGAGCGGCCGCAGCAGCGATCGATTCCCAAGCTATCAAACAGGAGGTCGCCCACGGCGTTGGCGACGGTAAACTCGCCGTAGAAACTTTCAGAAAAATCAAAGGCTTGCAGCTCAGTCAAGATCGCCATCACCAGCGAGCCGACATCGTTTTCGCCCTCCATGCGCTGGCGGACAAACACCTGCGAAACGCGCTCGGCGATTTTGCGGTTGGCTGGTTCCGGCAGATACTCTGCATTCAGCCAGGTCAACAACGCTGCTTTGAGCCACTGCCCCTCCTGTTGAGCATCCTCTGGCGGCGGCAGCATAATGGGGCTAAGGGGGTCAGTCATCGAGTTGCGGGTTAAGGAAACCGAGAAAAACCTTTTGTACACTCAATACTACTGCCTTAGATTCCTGCCTTAGAGTGAAGGCGGCTGAGCGTCAAGAAACATTACTTGCCTGCCCCTTGAGCACCCATCTACTCAAACTATTGTGAACTCCATCAAGTACGACCTAGATGCCATCATTCGCGGTTACTCCCAGGGGTATTTTTTAATGGCCGATGGCGAGGGCGACGACCTGGGCTGGTACTCTAGCCGCCAGCGCACGCTGATTCCGCTAGACGATCGCTTTCGCTATCCCAAATCGCTGCGGCGCTCGCTCAACCAAAACCGCTTTCGAGTCGCCATTAACCAGGCCTTTGAGGAGGTGGTCAGTGGCTGCGCCGATCGCGACACCACTTGGATTTCGAATGAACTCAGGCAGGTCTATACCGAACTCTACCGAGCGGGCTTGGCCTACAGCTTTGAAACCTGGCAAGGGGATGAACTGGCAGGGGGCATCCTCGGCCTGGTAATTGGCGGGGCGTTTATTGGCGAGTCGATGTTTTTTCGAATTTCTGAGGGGTCTAAGGTGGCGATGGTAAAGCTGGTCGAACACCTACGTCAGCACCACTTTGCCCTGTTCGATGCCCAGATGATGAATCCCCACCTGGAGCGGTTTGGGGCCTACGTGATTGGCGATCGCGAGTACAAAAGCCTGCTCAAAGTAGCGCTAAAGCAAAACTGTAGCTTCCTCTAGTGCCTCTGTCTGGGCCTGGGGTGCCTCACAGCTGGGTAAGTCACCATACCAGCGCTGGGCCAGGCCATTGAGCTGGTCGAGAATGGCCACCAGTTCGCCCGCGCGCTCTGTCAAGCTGTAGGTGACCTGGGGCGGCACAGTGGGCTCGTAGTGACGGTCAACAATGCCCTCCTGCTCCAGCATCCGCAGGCGCTCGGTGAGCATTTTGGTCGAGATCCCTTCCACTTGGCGACGCAACGCCCCAAACCGCATAGGGCCATTTGTGGACAGCCTCCAGATGATGTACATGGTCCAGGGCCCTGACAGCAGGTTCATCAAAACGCTGACGGGGCAGGAGTTGCGATCGTTGGTCAATCGTGCCATAGGAGGTTGGGGACGGTTCAGAATGCTGTAAGCAGGGTACGGGCAGGCCTTAACCCGTTAACCTTGTCTTGCTCTGTTACCAGAATACTTCCTCCTTTCGCGAACCACTAGTTACTTTGAGGTTCCTACTTTACTTTGGTGAGTAGTTACTTTTAGTATCTAGGCGTAGCTTTCGCCGTACCGCTCTATGTCAACCATTGCAGTTGTTTACTTTTCTGGAGGTGGGCACACCCATCTCATGGCTGAAGCGATCACCGCTGGCGTGCGCGCAGCGGGCCACACCGCTGACCTGCTGCGCATTACTGGCGAGCAAATCACGGCTGGTCGCTGGCAAGATGATGCAGTTATGGCTCGCTTGGGCGCAGCTGACGCCATTGTGTTTGGCTCCCCTACCTATATGGGCGGCGTGGCGGCCCAGTTCAAAGCTTTTATCGACGGGGCTAGCTCTGCCTGGTTTGTGCAGCAGTGGAAGGACAAAATTGCCGCCGGTTTTACCCACTCCAGCTCCCCCAGTGGCGACAAGCAGGGCACGCTGCTGTATTTGTCTATCAATGCAGCCCAGCACGGCATGGTGTGGGTGGGGGCCGCCGACATGCCCAGCCAGTACCAGGGCAAAACCGACGGCGTCAACCGCCTGGACTCGTTCTTAGGAATTATGGGCCAGAGCCCCATGACGATGGATGGTAGCCCTGCTACCGTCGAGCCGGGCGATCGCCTCACCGCCGAGCTGTTTGGCCAGCGCATTGCCGCCGCCGCCGAGCGTTGGACCTCGCAAAAAGTGGCTGTTCCGGCCTAGGCCGACAATGCTTAGCTATCATGAGTGGTCTGCCGAGTTCTGAGAACGCCACCTGTTATTGCCGGGATGGGTCACTGTAAAGGGCTAAATGCACCTCGCCCCATTGGCACAGCGACTGCAACACCGGCACTAAGCTCCGGCCATAGTCGGTGAAAGAGTACTCTACCTTGGGAGATTTGCTCAGGTGCGAAATTCGCAGCACAATGCCATCAGCTTCTAATTCTCGAAGCTGCTGAGTAAGGACTTTTTCACTCACGTCAGGCATTAGGCGCTTCAGTTCACTAAAACGCTTTGCTTCGTCACGCAAATGCCAGAGAATCAAAATTTTCCACTTACCGCCCAGCACTTTTAGAGTTGCTTTAACAAACTCTGTTCCTTCGGTAGCTATCTCTGACATCGTTCATTTTGGCTAATCATAACGAAGGCTGGATACTTACGAAAAAGTAAGTACTTTGCAAACCCCAAGACTCAGTATACCGTTGTGAAAACTGGTTAGAAAAAGGCCGCTAAAATGCAGGTTCAGAACGCTGTCGCACTGGTAACTGGAGCCAATGGTGGTATCGGAAAACACTATATTGAAACTCTGCTAACGCTAGGAGCCGCTCGAATTTACGCTGGGGCCAGAAAAATCAGTAGTTTAGATGACTTAGTTGCCCTCAACCCCGATCGCATTATTCCCGTCGCCCTCGACATTACCGATCACAGCACCGTGGCAGCGGCGGTCGCCCAGTGCAGCGACGTCAATTTGCTAATTAACAATGCCGGGATTGGCTTACTTAAAGGCTTCATTTCTGCACCCGATCTCGCGGCTGCGCGGGCTGAAATGGAAGTAAATTATTTTGGTACGTTGACCATGTGCCGTGGGTTTGCGCCTGTGCTCAAGGCCAACGGTGGCGGTGCCATCGTCAATATGCTGAGCATTTTAGGCAGGGTCAACTTCCCTATGAACGCATCATACAGCGCCTCCAAGGGAGCAGGCTACATCTTGACTCAGGGAGTGCGGGCTGAGCTGGCAGCGCAAAATACCTTGGTGGTGGGCGTTATGCCTGCCACGGTAGATACCAAGGGCAGCCAAGATTTTCCGCCCCCTAAGGTGGCCCCAGTGACGGTAGCCCAAGAGGCGCTTCAAGCCGTGATTGATGGCGTGGAAGATGTTTACCCTGGCGAACAGGCAAAGGCGATCGCAGCCCAACTGCTCAGTGATCCCAAGGGGCTAGAGAAAGCAATGGCGGCAATGTTGCCCCAGTCAGCGTAAGCCTGGGAAGCAGGTTTCACGTTGCACCCCGCTAACTCCCGCCCCCATCCTGCATTCTCCAGGTCTTAAATACCGCTGACGTAGTAGTCGCGGGTGCCCTTGGCATTGAGGGCATCGCCCAGCCGATCTAGGGCGTGCACGTAGGCGGCAGTGCGCGGAGAAATTGCCAGCTCCTGGGCAATTTGCCAAATGCGCTCGCCCTCGGTCACCATCATGGTTTTGAGGCGGGCGTTGACATCCTCAATCGACCAGTAGAGACCGCTGCGGTTTTGCACCCATTCAAAGTAGCTGACGGTGACGCCGCCCGCATTGACCAAAATATCGGGGAAGACGTAGATGTCTTTGGCTTCTAGGATGCGATCGGCCTCAGAAGTCACAGGGCCATTGGCCACCTCAAAGATGTAGCGAGCCTGAATGGTATTGGCATTCTCGGCGGTAATTTGATTCTCCAGCGCCGCCGGAATCAAGATATCGACATCCAGGGCCAGCAGTTCGTCGTTGGTGAGCACGGAGTGATCGTTCACGATGTGGCATACGGTGCCTTCGCAGTACACCGCTTTGAGGCTGCGGGTTGAGGTCTTGAACTGCTGAATGCTAGGGATATCCAGCCCTGACGGGGAATAGACGCCGCCCTGGGAGTCGCTAACTGCCACAACCCGATAGCCAGCATCGAACAGCAGCCGGGCGATGACACTGCCGGCATTGCCAAACCCCTGCACCGCGACGGTAGTGTTTTGAGGCACCTGGCCAAATTTAGCCATCATTGCCTGTAGTACGTAGAAGGCTCCGGTGCCGGTGGCCGTGTCGCGCCCCTGACTGCCGCCCATGCTGAGGGGTTTGCCGGTAATTACCGCTGGGCTCAGCTTGCGGCAGATGATGCTGTACTGATCCATCATCCAGCCCATGATCATGGGGTTGGTGTAGACGTCAGGGGCGGGCACGTCGACATCGGGGCCGATAAAGTTGGCGATCGCATCAATATACCCTCGGCTTAAGCGCTCTAGCTCAAATTTCGACAGCTCCTTGGGGTTTACCGTGACGCCGCCTTTGGCCCCGCCCAGGGGCAAATTTAGCGCCGCGCACTTAAAGGTCATCCAAAACGCTAGCGACTGGACCTCGTCAAGGTTGACATCGGGGTGAAAGCGAATGCCGCCCTTGGTAGGGCCGCGTGTGTCGTCATAGCGCACTCGGTAGCCCTGAAAGACCTTCAGGGTGCCGTTGTCCATCCGCACCGGAATCGACACGGTGAGACTGGCCTTGGGATATCGCAGCCGTTCAGAGGCATCGTCAGAGATAGAAACGTACTTAAGCGCCCGCTCTAGACGGCGGTTAGCATCAGACAAAATAGAGGCCATAAACAAACACCAGGGGATGAAGGGATTGGTGAGCAGCAAATGTGGCTGCTGTTATTAAGGTGCCGCTAGGTCGAATCGACTCAGTCAAATAGCAATATTTTGTATTGTAAGCTACCGTTTTAATCCCCCTGTGCTCTGTTCACTCACCTATCTCCTTCACCTTCCCCACTCCCTCATCTCAGTGCCAAACAGGTTCGCTCTGTCAGAAGGGCAGGAAAATGCTGCTCAGCTCAAGTTGTCTTCACAGCTCCAGCGGGGCGCGATCCAGTGAATTTTCGCTGGCGCTAAGTGCAACCTCCTATTGCGAAGCACAACAAACCTTATCGAGGCGTAAAGGTTCAGCCTAAATAGTGGCTGTTAGCGGTGGGTTCTCGGAGAATGGGGTCATGCACCCAGGCCCGGTGCCCCAAAGCGGGCCTGGTTCCTCTTATGTATAAGGACTATTTCTATGAACAACCCCCAAGAAGTGCTTGAGCACCTCAAGCAGCTCGAAAAAGTCAATACAGTACAAAGCGCCCTATATCGCGAAGAGGCTCAGGCATTGCTGGCCGATGACACCGTTAGTCTGAAGTGGCGACAGGCGATCGCCGATCGCCTCAACCGAGCCAACCACGATCTGGCCCTGCACACCGTCTCCAGCGAAGACAGCTACTAGGCTTTAATCTTTAGCCCTATTAAGCCCGGCGGAGCAAAGTCTCCGTCGGGCTTTTGACTGCCTGCGATCGCCCTAACTATGCCACAGTCTCAAATTACCGCTGGCGCAGTCTGAACTGAACTCAGGGAATCTGCGGCCCAGCTACTTCCCCAACCGGGGGTGAAAAGCCCCATGGCTCCACTCTCAGCAACTGCTCCAGACATCGCCAAATCTTCGGCTGCCAGCGCCGGCATTGCACCATTGCCAGGCTGCAAGTACCCTGCCTCAAGGAGGCTAGTCTGAAACACATCTGCCAGCAGCTCGTGCACGGTGGTCGTGGGGTGCTGCTGATCCCACCAGAAGTAGCCAGGGTCGTCGAGCAGCCCTTGGTTGATCAGCGGGTCAGTGACGTTGGTAAAACCAAATTCCGCCGGAGCGCCGATAATCTCGGTGGTCAACCCAAACAGATCGACTGGGATGATGTCGGTCGTAGCGGACAGAGTTTTCTCCAACACATCTAACGTATTGGCCAAACCAGCATTAAACGACTGGCTAAGTGCAGTGGCCTGAGCGCCGGTGCCATTGTCCAGGGCGCGGGGCGTCAGACCCAAGTTCGGCAGGTTGGGCACCAAAAACGTATCGGCCCCCCGCGCTGCCAGGCTGCTAATGGCCGTGGTGATATTCTGCACTGAGGTGGCGAGAAAGGCTGGAATCGCAGCGGGGTCGCTGGGTAAGTTAAACAAATCGTTGGCCCCGGCCCACACGACATAGAGACTGTCAGGGTTGGCCGCGCCTTCCCCAAGGCCGCCCAGATAGCTATCAACTTCGTCGAGCAAGCCTGGCAGGTTAGCCTCTGTGCCTGTGAGTGCACCGATCACGGGGTCGAGGCCGTTGTCTCGGCCCGTGGTCGCTCCCCCCACGGCAAAGTTTTGCACCTCGGTGGGCTCTAGTCCGATGTCGCTGACCAGGTAGTCAACCCAAATGTCGCCGTTAGAAAACCGGCCTTCAGAATAGGGCAAGGGCGGGAAAAAGCCCGTCAACCCAAACAGGTTGCCAGGGTCTGACAGACTATCGCCAAAGATCGTCAGGCCGTTAAAGCTGGGCACCAGCGCCTGGGTTTGAAAACTCTCAGGCGTGAGACTGGTGGCCTCCACATTCAGGAGAATGACGCTGGGCTCTGGCTGGTCCAGGTAGCGCAGGGTGGTATTGGCCCCCTGCTGGGCGATCGCAATCTGCCCGAAACTCAAGCCCCCTGGCAGCAGGAAGCGATCGACTCTAGAATCAAAATCCACCACGGTATCGACCCGGCCATCGTTTTTGAGCACAACCGTATCCTGCCCCGGCCCGGTAAAGAGCTGGTTGTTGCCCACCCCCCCATCGAGAACGTCATTGCCCAGGCCACCTAGCAGCCAATCGTCTCCTTCGGCCCCAAACAGCTGTTTGTTACCCCAGAGGCCGACTAAAATCTCGTCTTCTGTGCCACCGTTGAGAGCATCATCGCCAAAGCCACTGACCAAAACAGTACTGCCAAAAATATCAAGGGGGCCAAGACCAGCAAGAAACGGATTTAAAAAAGACGGTAAAAGCGATGCCATAACGCCTCCGGATAGTTAGATAGCTCAAAAGGACCATGCCCAAGTTAGCGAACAGCAGACCTGCATGACTCACACTTTAGGCTGACTGAGCACCACGTTTACACCCAGCAAAATTAACCCCATACTGGCCATCATCGTCGCCGTCAGCGGCTCTCGAAAAAACAGCCAGGCCAGCCCCGCCACAAAGATCGGCACCAAACTATAGACCACGCTGGCGGTGCGGGTGGGGCCAACCTGCTGAATGCTGAGGTTAAACAATAAATAGGCCACCCCCGACGCGGCCACCCCCATATACAAAATGGCGACCATTGAGGCTAGAGATAGAGTCGCCAGCTGCTGCCACCAGCGCTCCAGTGTAGCCAGCCCCAAGAGCTGCCCTACCCCGGCCACAGCGGCATAAAAAGTAATCGTCAACCCCGAGTAGCGTTGGCTGAGCTGCTTGATAATCAGGGAATACACTACCCAGCACAGCACGGCGCACAGCATCAGCCCATCGCCTCGATTGAGTTCTAGGGTAAGTAAGGTAGTGATGTTGCCCCGAGTCAGCAGGGTTAGCACCCCCAGCAGCGCCAGCACAATGCCGCCGTACTGGCGGCGGGTCAGCCGCTCGCCAATAAACAGCGCCGCCATCACCCCCGTCACCACTGGATTAAAGGCGTTGATAATGGCGGTGTTAGCTGTGGCTGTGTAGCGCAGGCTGCTAAAGAAAAAATAGTGATAACCCACCACCCCAAATAAACCCAATAGCGCCATCGCTCCCCAGTCGGCGCGGGCGACGGTGAGGGCTTTAATCGGCTGAGCACAGCGGGCAATAAATAGGCCCAACACCCCCATGGCAATGACGTAGCGCAGCAGTGAGGTGGTCAGCGGCCCCAGATCGACTGTGGTGTATTTGCCTGCTATGAAGCTGCCCGCAAACAAAAAGCTGGTGAGAACAGGCAGCAAAACCTTGAGTTTGAGCATCGATCAATCCTACATAGAGCAACCCAGTTCGGGAACCCGTACAGAGGCTTTGTTGCGATCGCCCCCCTGGCGTCGTAAATTAGCACTCGGAGCTTGTGAGTGCTAAGCTCCAAACAACATGTGTAATACGTCTGAGCGGGGCACGGTTTATCCCCAGACGTTGTCTTAATAGCAAATCCGGAGAAAGCATTGTATGGCAGCTATCACTTTGGCGGCATCTAGCGTTAAGCCCCTAGCCGATCGAGTTTTGATTAAAGTAAGTGCGTCCGAAGAGACCACCGCTGGCGGCATTCTGCTACCTGACACCGCCAAGGAAAAGCCTCAGGTGGGCGAGATCACCGCCGTAGGCCCCGGTAAAACCGACGATAAAGGCACCCGCCAAGCGCTGGAAGTCAAGGTTGGCGACAAGGTGCTCTATTCCAAGTATGCCGGTACCGACATCAAGCTGGGCGGCGACGAGTTTGTGCTGCTGTCTGAGAAAGACATCCTTGCCGTTCTCGGCTAAACCAATTCTGGATTTGAGATTTGGTGCGGGTGCTCTGTAGGCAATCCGTAGGATGGGCACTGCCCACCATCAGCCCTGGCAAGTTCCGTTGGGTTCCGCAAACGCTTCACCCAACCTACTAAGCTGAACTCCTAAATTCTGACTCTTAAATTCCCTTCACGTTTTTGCATTCACCTCTTATCTTCTTTTCGGAGAATATCGAATTTATGGCTAAGCGCATTGTTTACAACGAAAATGCTCGTCGCGCCCTCGAAAGGGGTATGGACATTCTGACCGAGGCTGTTGCCGTGACCCTTGGCCCCAAAGGCCGCAACGTGGTGCTCGAAAAGAAATTTGGCGCGCCCCAGATCGTCAACGACGGCGTCACCATCGCCAAAGAAATTGAACTCGAAGACAACATCGAGAACACCGGCGTAGCCCTGATTCGTCAGGCCGCTTCTAAAACCAATGACGCTGCTGGCGACGGCACCACCACCGCTACGGTGCTCGCCCACGCCATGGTTAAAGAAGGGATGCGTAACGTCGCCGCCGGCGCTAACGCGATTTCGCTGAAGCGCGGCATCGACAAAGCCACCGCGTTTCTAGTCGAAAAAATTGCTGAGCACGCCCGTCCCGTTGGCGATTCTAAGTCGATCGCTCAGGTAGGCTCCATCTCCGCCGGTAACGACGAAGAAGTGGGTGCGATGATCGCCGAAGCCATGGAGAAAGTGGGCCGCGAAGGCGTCATCTCTCTGGAAGAAGGCAAGTCGATGACCACCGAACTGGAGGTCACCGAAGGGATGCGCTTTGACAAGGGCTATGTCTCTCCCTACTTTGTCACCGACACCGAGCGCATGGAAGCGGTGCTGGATGAGCCCTACATTCTGATCACCGACAAGAAAATTGCCCTGGTGCAGGATCTGGTGCCCGTGCTTGAGCAAGTCGCTCGCTCCGGTCGTCCCCTGATCATCATTGCCGAAGACATTGAGAAAGAGGCCCTGGCTACCCTGGTGGTCAACCGTCTGCGCGGTGTGCTGAATGTGGCCGCTGTGAAAGCACCTGGGTTTGGCGATCGCCGCAAGGCCATGCTTGAAGACATCGCTGTGCTGACCGGCGGCCAGGTGATCTCCGAAGATACTGGCCTCAAGCTCGACAACACCAAGCTCGACATGCTGGGTCAGGCTCGTCGCCTCACCATCACCAAAGACACCACCACCATCGTCGCCGAAGGCAACGAGAAGGATGTCAAGGCCCGCTGTGAGCAAATTCGTCGTCAGATCGACGAAACCGAGTCGACCTACGACAAAGAGAAGCTGCAAGAGCGTCTGGCTAAGCTGTCCGGCGGTGTGGCCGTAATCAAGGTCGGTGCTGCCACCGAAACCGAGATGAAGGACCGCAAGCTGCGCCTCGAAGACGCCATCAACGCCACCAAGGCAGCGGTTGAAGAAGGCATCGTCCCCGGCGGCGGTACCACCCTGGCTCACCTAGTACCAGCCCTGACCGAGTGGCTCGAAGCTAATCTCACCGCTGAAGAGCACACTGGCGCTGCGATCGTGGCTCGTGCCCTGGCCGCTCCTCTGATGCGCATTGCCCAGAACGCTGGCCAAAACGGTGCCGTAATCGCCGAGCGCGTCAAAGAGAAGGACTTCAACGTTGGCTACAACGCTGCCAACGGTGAGTTCGTCGATATGTTTGACGCTGGTATCGTTGACCCTGCTAAGGTGACCCGCTCTGCCCTGCAGAACGCGGCCTCCATCGCTGGCATGGTGCTGACCACCGAGTGCATTGTGGTCGATCTGCCCGAATCCAAGGAAGGCGCTCCCGCAGGCGCTGGCATGGGCGGCGACTTCGACTACTAAGTTAGCTTCTAGGCCTCTTACTGGAGGCCAGAGCTAACTAATAAAAAGCCGCCCTGAGTTAGGGCGGCTTTTTTAATGTTTAGATTTCAGGCAAACTGGGTTTGAGGTTCTAGTTGCTCCGTCGTTGGTAGGCAACTCGTTGCGACTCAATGCCAATACTTAGCGGAAATTGCAGGTAGTGCCAGCCCACAGGTCTTCGACAACGGCATCGGGTTCAGCAGAGCTGAGAATTCCAAACAGGTTGCCCGTGGAAAACTCTGTGCCCAGGGTGCTTTCCATCACCTCGATGGTGTAGGCGGTCTCTAGGTCGCTGCGGGTTGAGCCAACGCCTACACCGTTCATGGTCGTCAGGGTCACCCCAGTGCTGGGTCGGGTCGACCAACCAATGAACTCACCGTCAGCGGAGTGCATCGCCAATCCGTTTGACCATTGGGTAATGGTCTGGGGGCCGGAGCCACATTCGCTGTTTTCTCCCGATTCTGTGGGTTCTCCTGCGATCCGGGTGACAGCCTCTTCAGCAACGGCCATCTCGGTGCCAAAGTCGAGAGCATCGGTGGAGCCTGTTTGCTCATCCACCACTCGCAGCCCTTCTACTGCTAAAGCCAATACAAAACTAGTCTCTGTGGCCGGGTCCATAGGGGCCGGGTCGACCGGGTCAGTATTTGCCATAGGGTCTGTGCCGTTGGCATTGGCGGAGTCGGGCGTGCGGGTACAGGCGGCGGTCGTCAGTAGCAGGGTAAGCCCTAGGGGTAACAGGGCAGAAAGGCGAAAGGTTGATTTAATCATGATCTATTAAAACGTTATTAGCAACACAAAAACGAGTTTATAGCTGTCGCCATGGAGATTAGGACGTGCTGCATAGCCCTTAGCGCGATCGCTATACACGATTGCGCCGTTTCAGTTTTTGCAAATGGTAAGGGCTCTTATCCTAGGCGCAATGGCCAAAACTATACTGAGCCTACGGCAGATTGTTGCCGTAAGTGGGCAGGACAAGGGCAAGCACACCCCAAGCGTCGTTAGATGGCCTGTTTGAACAGTCTTTAACGGTTGAGTAGTGAGTCAGCAACAGCTCTACCGAGCTTGCAACACCCCTCTAAAACCAGAGGCCACAATGCGGGGCTGGCCGTCCTGCATTTGCACTGTGAACGATCGCGCTTCTCGCTGGGTTGAGCCGTCGGGGTAAACGTAGGTGTTCTCGCCCGCTAGCTCGACAGTATCGGCGGTTTGCCCTGTTACCCTCAGTGCCCCCGCAGGCGCTGGCATGGGCGGCGACTTCGACTACTAATCCGCTGAGTTAGCCACCAGACCAGCGGGAGAACATGCCCTAGGGCGGTAACTCTGTAGAAATCTGGTTGCACAACGTAGTGCGAAACAAAAGCCGTCCTAAACCCTAGGGCGGCTTTTTTGTTAGCAGTCAGAAGCAGCGCAGAATTCTTTCTTTAGATGGAGAGACAGACTTAGCCTAGGAGTACGACTCTTAGAAGAGCCGACAGAATCAAAGTTAATATTAAGCAACCCCCATGGCCAGGTCTTAAACGTCCTGGCTCTCTTTATGCTAAAGGCCGCACTATGTTTCTCTTTTTAGTAGAACCTGTTTCAGAAACGTTAAAAGAACCGATTACAACGTTTGTGCTGTTGCTAGCGATTGTGTTGATCACACCGCCCATTTTTGAGCGGTTCAAACTACCCGGATTAATTGGATTGTTGCTGGCTGGGGTGTTATTTGGCAGCAGCGGCTTGGGCTGGCTCAATGCTGACACTGACATCATGAAGCTGTTTTCAGAAATCGGCAAAATATATCTCATGTTTGTGGCCGGTCTTGAGATTGACATGGCCCTATTCCAAAAAACGCGCGATCGCTCCCTCGCTTTCGGAGCGTTGACGTTTGCAATTCCCATGCTGGGCGGTATTGCGGTTGGTTTATTCTTTAACTTTGGCTGGCTGGCGGCAGTATTAATTGGCTCGCTGCTGGCCTCTCATACGCTGCTGGCCTACCCCATCGTGCAGCGGTTTGGCATTGTAAATAATGAAGCGGTAACGGTCACCGTTGGGGCAACAATTTTTACAGATATTGGCTCGCTGCTGGTGCTGGCTATTTGCTTGGGTATCAATCAGGGAGACTTCTCAGCGCTTAAACTGGCCACGTTGTTAGGGTCACTAACTCTGTACACGATCGCAGTTTTAATAGGCCTTAAACAGCTCAGCAAACTGTTCTTTAGCAAAACAGGTAAAGACGAGGGCAATCAGTTTTTGTTTGTGATGCTCTCGGTGTTTCTCTGCGCGTTGGGAGCACAGCTGATTGGGGTAGAAAGCATTATTGGTGCCTTTCTAGCAGGGCTGGCCATCAACAGCGTGATTGGCGATGGCCCGGTCAAAGAAAAGACAGAATTTTTGGGCAGCGTTTTATTTATTCCTATGTTTTTTGTGGCCATGGGGCTGCTGCTCGATCTAAAGGCCTTTGGCGACATTCTGAGATCAATTGAACTGCCCTTGATCATCGTCGGTATGCTGTTGCTCACCAAGGGGCTAGCCTCTCTGGGTGCCCGCATGCTCTATGGCTACAGCTGGCCCGAAACCTGGACGATGTGGTCGCTGTCGATTCCACAGGTGGCGGCGACTCTGGCGGCGGCACTGGTTGGCTACGAAGCGGAAATCATCAACTCCCAGGTGTTTAACAGCGTCATTTTGCTGATGCTGGTGACGGCCATTTTAGGCCCGCTGGTCACCACCAGGTTTGGCAAACAGCTGATCGCTATAGACACTTTGGCAGAAACCGAAACCCTCGATTGGCTCCCCCCTCCCAGCGACATTCCAGAATCGTTTACGGTGGTGGTGCCGATCTACAACCCCAACACCGAGCAATGGCTGATCGAGCTGGCGGCGGCGGTCGCCCGCCATGAAAATGGGCGGGTGATTCCCCTGGCGGTGGCCTTGGCCCAGCCCCAAATGGACTCGCCGCAGCTGGCCAGGGCCATAGCCCACAGCCGCCAGCGGTTAGAGGCCACCCAGGCTATTAGCGCCGCCCTAGAAGCCGAAATCGACCCTAAATTGAGAATTGATTACAACGTGGCTCAAGGCATTTCTCACCTGAGTCGGGAGGAAAATGCCAACCTGATTTTGCTGGGCATGGGGCAGCGATCGCGGCTTGGTGCCCGACTGTTTAGCAACATTCAAGACAATATTTTGTGGTCGGCCCACTGTCCCGTAGTGGTGGCCCGCCTGCTAGATTCGCCTACGACCTGCAAAACCATTTTGCTGCCCATTGAGAACCCATCCCCTGCTAACCTCCGCACCCTGCGCTTTGCCCAGGTGCTAGCCAACACCTACCAAGCCAAAATTACGCTGCTGCATGTGCACAGTTCGCGAGCCTCAGAACTCCAGCGCAGCCGGTTGGCCAAGCAGCTAGAACTGTTGGTCAATCGGTTTCCCGCTGCGGATATCGACATCGACATTCGCCTTGTGCCAGGAGACAACGTGGTGTCTACCATTGTCAAAACGGCGTCGCAATTTGATGTGGTGATGCTGCGCCTCCAGCGTCGTCGAGTCGGCAATGGGCTGACCGTGGGCTCGCAGACCACGTCCCTAGTCGATCAGCTGACCGGCTCGGTCATTTTGGTGGGTGAACCCCATCCTCTACGCAGCGATCGCCCCCTGCCCAGCGATCAAAGGGCTTTCAAGCGCAACTCCAAACTTTTGGCCTCTTCCTAAGGGCTCTTCAGCCTGAGAGCACGCTCAAATCCGTCGGGTAGAACGCTAGGGCATCCAGTTACCCATCCAACCCTGTAGCCGTCACCACTGCCGCCGGTAGTGGTGCTCTACATAGCGCTTGATCTGTCGAGCCATGCGGCGAATGCCTTCTTTTTCGTCGCGGCGAATGAAGGGCAGAAACACCTGGGAGAGCATACCCGAGATGCGTTCCTGGTGGATGTATTTGGTGCGGTTGGGGCCGACATCTTCTAGTTCAAACACATGCTCGCTCTTGAAGCCGGGGCCTTTAGAAATCCACCGCAGGCAGTAGTTGGGCTGCACGACCACGATGCGGGGCTGAAATTCAGTTTCGTCTTCGCCCTCAAGGCGGCGCAGGGCGAGGAAAATTTCGCCGCCGGGACGAATGGGCAGGTTAGGATCGCAGTCGTAGAGAAAGGTATTCCAACGGTGCCACTCTTCTTTGCGGACTAGGGCATCCCAAACGGCAAACCGGGGAGCGTTGATGGTGACTTCGCTGTAGAGACTGGGCATGGCGGTGAGGGGGTAGCCAGAGAAGCGGGCGCCAGAAATCGTGCATAGGTAACAGACGCTACTGCTATCTTCACACACACTGGGTAGACACAGACGGGAGAGACTTAGTCGCCTAAACTAGGGAGCTGGTCTTAATATTCCCTCAAGACAGCAGTCTTGTTTCGCTGGCGATCGCCCAAAGGTTTTGGCATGGCAACTCTCACCCCTAACCCCAGTTATAGTCTCAGTCTACGGCTCAAAATTCCCAATAAAACCGGCATGCTGGCGCGCATTACTCAGGCCATTGCCGAAGCTGGGGGGAATTTGGGAGATTTTGAGCTAATTAGCCGCAACCGCTACGACCTGGTGCGGGTGCTGCACGTCGATGCTTCTAGCGAAGCCCATGTCGAAGACATCATTGCGGCGGTTAAAACCGTTGAAGACATCGAGATTTTGGAGATCTGCGATCGCACCTTTGCGATCCACGAGGGCGGCAAAATCAGCGTGGAGAGCAAGCTAGAGCTGCACAGCCAGGATGACCTGGCCATGGCCTACACCCCCGGCGTGGGGAGGGTGTGCGTCGAAATTGCCGAGCACCCCGATCGCGTTTTTGACCTCACCATCAAGGGCAACACGGTGGCGATCGTCACCGACGGCAGCGCCGTGTTGGGCCTAGGCAACCTTGGTCCCGCTGCCGCCCTGCCAGTAATGGAGGGTAAGGCACTGCTGTTTAAGAAATTTGCCGGACTAGATGCCTTCCCGATCTGCCTGGACACCCAGGATACCGACGCCATCGTCACCGCCGTCAAGCAGCTAGCCCCCGTCTTTGGCGGCGTCAACCTCGAAGACATCAGCGCCCCCCGCTGCTTTGAGATCGAGGCTCGCCTGCGCCAGGAGCTAGACATTCCCGTCTTCCACGACGACCAGCACGGCACCGCCATTGTCACTCTGGCGGCGCTGATCAACGCGCTTAAGCTCGTCAACAAATCTCTCACTCAGGTCAAGGTGGTGATCAACGGAGCCGGAGCAGCGGGGGTAGCGATCGCCAAGCTGCTGCAAAAGGCCGGAGCCACCGCCATTGTGCTGTGCGACTCCAAAGGCATTCTCTCGCTGAGCCGCGACGACCTGAATGCCCAAAAGCAGGAATTTGCCGTGGAAGCCTCGGGCACTCTGGCCGACGCCATGGTGGGGGCCGACATTTTTCTAGGCGTCAGTGCACCGAGGGTGGTGTCGGTGGAGATGGTGGCCTCAATGGCCCCCGACCCGATCGTGTTTGCCATGGCCAACCCCATTCCCGAAATTCAGCCCGAGCTGTTGACGGGCAAGGTGGCGGTAATGGCCACGGGCCGCAGTGACTACCCCAACCAGATTAACAACGTGCTGGCCTTTCCGGGTGTGCTGCGGGGGGCGCTCGACTGTCGCGCTCAGGAAATTACGCCGTCGATGTATCTAGAGGCGGCCTACGCGATCGCGGCCCTGGTCAGCCCCCACCAGATCGATCGCGAACACATTATCCCCTCGGTGTTTGACGAGCGCGTGGCGGCAGCGGTCGCCTCAGCGGTCAAGCATGCGGCACGGGTGGATGGCGTTGCTAGGAAGTAAACAGGGTATAGGGTATAGGGTCTAAGGAGTGACCCTGTACCCTAGATCTTATACCCTATACCCGTTCTACTAAGTACCGCGTAAACTGCACACCGTTGCGATCGACCACTTCAGTATCGTATTGGCTGAAGCCAAATTTTTGGAATAGCCCCAGGCTAAACTCGCTGGCTTCAGCGTAGAGGCGCTGGATTTGTTTCTCCTGGGCGTGGGTGAGCACTGCCTGCATCAGCACTGAGCCAATGCCCCGGTGCAGACAGTCGTGGCGCACGTAGGTAGAAGCCACATAGCCGTCGTCGCCAATGCCCGCGAAGCCGAGGATGGCCGTATCATTCTCGGCCACAAAGGTGGTCACCCCCAGGATGAACTGGTGAAACCGAGGGCTAGCGGCATCGACGGCAGCCCAAGCCTCGACTTGAGCCGGACTGTAGTGCTGCGGGCCGTTGCTCAGCACCGTTTCTCGAAATAGCGTTGCCAGGGCCGGTAGATCCATTTCTATAGCCGTGCGAATGTTCATGCCTATGCCGTTCTCAACGCCACAATGGGATCCAGCTTAGCCGCCTGACGAGCCGGGAAAACACCAAAGAACAGGCCAATACCGCCAGAAACAGACACTGTTAGCAGAATCGCCCCTGCCGAAATTCCAGCCTCAAAGGGAGTCAGCACCCCAATTAACAGAATGCCGCTCACCCCGACGGCGGTGCCAATCACACCCCCGGCGATCGATAGAATGATGGCCTCGATTAAAAACTGCCCCAAAATATCGCCCTGGGAGGCTCCGATCGCCTTTCTCAACCCGATCTCCTGGGTGCGCTCGCGCACCGACACTAGCATGATATTCATAATGCCGATGCCGCCGACAAAGAGAGAAATTCCCGCGATCGCCGCCAGCATCAAGGTCAGCGCCCCAGTAATCGTGTTGGCAATGGTCAGCAGCGAGTCTTGGCTGCTGATGTAGAAGTCGTCTTTATCGCGAATGTTGTGGCGCAGGCGCAGCAGGTTGGTGATCTGAAACTCGGCGGTGGCCATGCTGGCGCGATCGCGGGCCGACACCGTAATAAACGAAACTTCAATGCCATAGGGCGATCGCTCGCTGCCCCCTAAGCGGCTGTCTTTGGTGGTCAGCGGCACCATCACCGCGTCGTCATAGTTAAGGCCTAGGTTGGAGCCTTTCTTTTCCAGCACGCCGATAATGTCAAAGTTAATGCCCCCCACCCGAATCTTTTGCCCCAGGCCCGATTCGTCGTCAAATAGCCGCTCCCGCAGGGTTTCGCCCACCACCGCCACCTGGGCACTGCGGCTGACATCTAACTCGCTGATGAAGCGTCCGTTGGCCACCTCAAAACTGCGCACCGTGAGAAAGTCTGGTGTAGTGCCCACCACATTGATGTTGGCGTTGCGGTTGCGAAAGGTGACGAGCTGAAGACCGCTCGACTCAGCCGCCACGCCACTGACCGAGGGCACCTGCTCAGCGATCGCCGTCGCATCGTCTAGCACCAGCGTGCGCGGCACCTCTAGGGAACCCAGCTCCCGAGTTTCGCGGCTGCCCGGCACAATAAACAGCACGTTTGGCCCCAGGGTTTCGAGCTGGGCGGTGACATACCGCTGCGCCCCCTCGCCCAAACCCACCATCGTGATTACTGAGGCATTGCCGATGATAATGCCGAGCATGGTGAGGGTGCTGCGGAGGCGGTTAGCCGCTAAGGTTTTGGTCGCCATCGACAGGCTTTCTTGCAGGTTCATAGGGAAAATATGCTTAGGAATTTGTCAGGGCAGCCAAGAATTGAGACCGGGCTTCTACAGCTGCTTCTAGCTGAACGCAGCGTTCTAGCAGCGCAATATCTAGTCAGGAAGCCAACGGCTGTAATCGGCAAGCTGATTGCCGATGCATCGGCTGACAAGGAGGCTTGAGCGGTCATCAGAGGCATCCTAATCTACTGGTCTGGGGCAATTGGTTTACTACTGCTGTTGGCGCACGGTGATATTTTCGAGGGATTTGCCGGGGGGGAGATCGACAAAGACGCGATCGCCCTCCTCAACACCGTCAACAATTTGAATTTGGTCGCCCACCTGAGGGCCAAGGGTCACCGGCTGAAACACAATATCGCGGTCATCACCAGGCACTAGCACCCCGCTTTGCCCCGCCTGGGTTACCACCGCCACCGTCGGCACCACCAGGGCGTCGGCCAGCTGATCGCCAACAAAATCCACGTTGACATTCATGTTCGATCGCAGAATATCTTTGCCGTCAATCAGCTCGATGCGCACCTGAAACAGGGTGACGCTCTGCCGCTCGATTGCCTCGGGGGCCACCAGCTTAACCCGGCCCGCAAAAGTCTGATCTGGGAAGGCATCGGCCACCACTTCTACCGTCTGGCCCGGCTCGATCAGGGCGATGTCGGCCTCGGGCACCTCGGCCAGCACCTCTAAATCTTCGGCCAGAGCCACGATCGCCGTAGAGGTGGCCGACGACAGCTCAGAGGCCGAGGTAGTAGGGGTGACAAACGCGCCTTCTGTCGCAAACTTTTGGGTGACAATGCCGCCAAAGGGGGCGCGAATCAGGGTTTCATCCTGACGAATCTGGGCCCCGTCGAGCTGAGCGCGGGCCTGGGCCAGGCGGGCTTCGGCCTGGGCGATCGCCTCCTGGCGCGGCCCACTGCGCAGGTCATCCACCCGCCGCTGCGACTCGGTGACGCGGGCCTGGGCCTGCTCTAGGGCAGCCTGGGCACTGCGCTGCTCACGGGCGGCGGTGTCGAGGTCTGTCGCCGCCACCGCTCCCCGATCAAACAGCTGCTGGCGGCGAGCCAGATCGCTGGTAGCAAGATCTAGCCGAGCCTGAGCGTCGCGCACTTGGGCGCGGTTGGCCTCAACGGTCGCCTCCGCCTGGGTGATTTCGTCGGGGCGGCTGCCCTGGCGCAGTTCAGCCAGAGCAGCCTCGGCCTCAGCTACGGCAGCCCGATTTTGACTCACCTGGGTAGCGGTGTCACGGCTTTTCATGCGGGCGATGACCTGGCCCTGCTCGACGCGATCGCCCTGCTCAACGAAGAGTTCTTCCAAAACACCGGCATTCTCAGGGCTGAGGTTCACCGTCTGCACCGGTCTCACTGTGCCGCTGGCCGCCACCCGCACCGTCAAGGGCTCGATCGCCGCCGCCGTCGTAAAGGCCTCGACATCATAAGCGCTCTGGCGGCTGCGCCAGACCCCAAACCCCACCGAGCCCGCCACTACGGCCGCCGCCGCCAGCCCGGCCAACAGCCACACCAGCGGACGACGCACCTTGCCAATTAAAGGAACCTGCATAAAAACTTTTTAGATTTTGGCCAGAACTAAACTGCTCAGTTTAATTGTAGCGATCGCAGCTCGCCCCTTACTCTGGGGTAGGGCATTGGCTATCTAGCTCGCCCCCTGCATTGATAAGGGCATCGACAAGGGCATGGAAGAGGTCGCTATGGCAGAAACTCCGATTCAGGTGGCGGTGGTGGGTACTGGCTTTGGCCAGAAGGTTCACATTCCAGGGTTGCAGGCCCACCATCGCACCGAGGTGGTCGCGGTATATCACCGCGATCTGGCAAAAGCGCAGGCGATCGCAGCCGAGCACAGCATCCCCCACGCCTGCGACAGCGTCGAGGCGATCGTGGCCCTGCCCCAGGTGCAGGCGGTGACCGTCGCCACGCCGCCCTTTCTGCACTACTCTCAGGCTAAGATCGTTCTCGAAGCCGGTAAGCACCTGCTGCTGGAGAAGCCCACGGCGTTGTCGGGGGCTGAGGCCGAGGCGATCGCCGAGCTGGCGCGCGATCGCAATCTAGTCGCCACCATGGACTTTGAATTTCGCTTTGTACCTGCTTGGCAGCGCCTGGCCGAGCTGCTGGCCGAGGGCTACGTCGGCAACCTGCGCTTTGTCAACATCACCTGGACGGTGCCGGGCCGGGCCGACCCCAGCCGCCCCTGGAACTGGTACTCGCAGCGCGACCAGGGGGGCGGTGCCCTGGGGGCCTTTGCCTCCCACAGCTTCGACTACATCACCTGGCTGTTTGGCCCGATCCAGCAGCTCAGCGCCCGCCTTAGCACCGCCATTTCCCAGCGGCCCGACCCCTCGGGAAAACTTCAGCCTGTGGATGCCGACGACACCTGTAGTTTGATCCTCGATTTGGCCAACGGTGCCCCCTGTCAGGTGGCGATTAGCTCTGTTACCTATGCTGGGCGGGGCCACTGGGTCGAGGTCTACGGCGACGGTGGCACCCTGGTGCTGGGCAGCGACAACCTCACCGACTACGTCCATGGCTTTAAGCTCTGGGGCAGCAAAGGATCAGCCTTGGAAGCACTGCCGATCCCCGATCGCCTTCAGTTTCCCACCACCTACAGCGATGGCCGCATTGCCCCCTTTGTGCGGGTCGTCAATCACTGGGTCAGCGACATCGATCGCGGCCTGGCCACCGAGCCGTCAATCTGGGATGGGGTGCGATCGCAGCACCTGATGGACTTAGCCCACCAGTCTCACCGCCAAAATGCCTGGGTCAAGGTGCCTAAACCCCTATCTCAGGTGTAGAAATGTTCCTGATTTAGGCCGGCCTGCCCTCCAGAGTTGGGGGTAAGGGGTATCCTCAGGGCATCCTTAACCTATAAATGGTGCAGCGCTCCAGCCAGCTCCATTGCCTCCTCCTTAGCCACCGCCCCGGTGATCCATGTCGTTTCAAAGATATCCCCTAGCTACGGTTCAAAAAGTTAGCCAGTTTATTCGCGAAACTCTGGTGCTTCCCCCCCACGAACAGCAGCCAGGCCAGCTCAGTGGGCAAGACGACGACGACGGCCCTCTCCCCGACTCCCTCAACGCCCTAGGCGACCTATTCCGCATTGGGGATATGCCCGAGGACAACATTCCCGCCCCCAATGCTGAGGGGCGCTGGTTTGTCAGCACCCTTGACCCTGCTGAGGCGCTCGTCAAGCTGCCCGGCCTGTGGATGCGCCCTGGCATGCGCCTGGTCACCTACCTGCGCCAGGACGCCAATGGCGGCATGGGCTCTACCGTTGCCCTACCCGGCCTGCTCAGCACCACAGAATATCTCGACGAGGCTATTAGCAAAGTCACGGCCCCCGACCAGGTGCCTAAACCGATGGGGGCATTGCCCAACCTGATGGCCGGCATCGACGGCGATGGCTCGCTGGCGTCCTTTCTCGCCGCCTCGATCTTTACTCGGGAGGTGCGAGAGTTTGGCCGCTTCAATCGCTACGGCCGCTGGGTACACCACCGCTTTGTGACCGCACCTCCCCAGCAAATTCCGTGGCAGTGGCGCACCAAAATCCCCGAAGACTTTTCTCCTAAAGTAGTGCTTCGCCAGGATGCCGAGATCATTGTCGAGTTTTACACCTGCCGCGTGCAGAAGCCCATTGCCCTCTTTCGCCACCTCGATCGCTACCCCCCCAACAGCTACACCGCCGA
Source organism: Leptolyngbya sp. FACHB-60 (assembly GCF_014695775.1). GTDB lineage: Bacteria > Cyanobacteriota > Cyanobacteriia > Phormidesmidales > Phormidesmidaceae > Nodosilinea. The sequence goes on from NZ_JACJOX010000020.1 coordinate 124,844, forward strand.
AAACCAAGATCAGGTGGTCGCAGTGCCAGGAAATGCGGCTGTTAAGTAGAACGGCGGGTGGCTAGACGGAAAAAGCCGTCAATAGCCAAGGCTCACTGTGGTTGGCCTGAGGGATCCGACTTTGAGTAATTAGGTAAGAAGTGACGCTAGCTGAAGCAAGCTTTTGAAGCTGTAGAAAAGCCAGTAAAAACAGCAGGTTATTAAGGGTCTAAACGAAAATATTCTCAGAGGTAGGACTGGGAGGGGTAGGTTTGTGCTCCAATAACAGCGGGATCAGCACGGTGACATAGCCCTATGGAGTTCAACCATCTGAGTTTTTACGTGGATGAGGTGGCCCCCTGGCGCGACTGGTTTGTCCATGCCTGGGGTGGGGTTTGGGTGGGGCCAGAGCCGAGCCTAAACCCAGCGCAACCCCCAGATAGGGCACTCGTCTACCTAGGGCAGGTGCCACTCCTGATTGTGGCTGTGCCCTCGACCGTGACTCAATATTTGCAACAACACCCGCCGGGCATTGGCGATATTGCCCTCCGGGTGGCTGACCTCGAACAAACTCTGCGGCAGGTGGTGGCGGCCGGGGGCAAAGTTATTCAGCCGATCCAAACGGACGCCTGGGGACGAGGGTGCTGGGGACAGATCCAGGGCTGGGGATCCCTAAGCCACACCCTGGTAGAGGGGCAGGGAGAGACTTGGGTGCCGGGCATTGCCCCTAGCGATCGCCAACAATCGGCCTACCCCAGCAGCTTAGTGACGGCGATCGACCACGCCGTAGTCAACGTACCCATGGGAGAACTGTCCCAGGCCGTGGCTTGGTACGCCAGTCAGCTGGGCTTTCAACCCCGGCAGCAGTTTGCCATTGATACCCCGCGATCGGGCCTGCGGAGCCAGGTGCTGGCCCACCCCCAAGGCAGCGCCCAGCTTCCCATCAATGAACCGGCTACCGCTAACTCCCAGGTGCAAGAATTTCTCGACTACAACCGGGGTGGTGGCATTCAGCACGTGGCGCTCCACACCGAGGACATTGTCCACACGGTAGAGCAACTGCGCCGCGGGGGCGTGAGCTTTTTGCCGGTGCCCCAGAGCTACTACGAAGCCCTGGGACAACGTCCCGGCTACCAAACCCAGGGCGATATGCCGTTAGATTGGCTCAGCCAGCGCGAGGCCGCCATTGCCCGACTGCAAATCTTGGTGGACTGGGATCCTCGTCTGCCCCAGGCTCGTCTGCTGCAAACCTTTACCCAGCCCTTTTTGAGTATTCCCACCGTCTTTTTTGAGCTGATTCAACGACAGGTGGTGCGGGTCAACGGCGATCTGGCCCAAGCCCAGGGGTTTGGGGAGCGCAACTTTCAGGCCCTGTTTGAGGCCATTGAGCGGGAGCAGATGAAGCGGGGCAGCCTGGCTTAGGGTTATGCCAGAGAATAGCAAGATGTAGGGTATAGGGTTTAAGGTACAGGGCTAAATCTTAAACCTTGCACCCTAAACCCTAGACCTTGGAGCTTTTCAGAGATCGCTAAGTCTCTAGCGCAGGAAACTGCTGATCGTCCACAGTGCCAGACAGGTGACTGCGGCCGCGATCGCGTCGGGGGTCGCCCAGGCAAACTGTGCTCCTTGGGGAATGAGCAGCTGCCCTACGGTCAGGCCCAGGGCTAGACCAGCAGCCAGACCGGCAATGGTGAGCAGCACCGCTCGCCAAAACTTGTTTTCTTTGCGGTTGAGAAAGTAGATGGCAGCCCCAATAGCCACCGCTAGCGATAGCGAAGGTGCAGCGAACCCGAGCAGGCCTAACCCTGCGTAGGTCACAGCGGGCCAGATAATGTCGTTGCGGCTAGGGGTGTCGACCAGGCCATTCAGCCAGTCGGGTCGAGGGAGGGAGGGGGTGGATTTGGCCAGGGACGAGGTTTCGGGTACGTTTTCAGCAAAGCGAATGCGATCGGGCACCTTGATTTTGCCCTCTTGTCGCAGGCGCAGGCGCTCCATCAAAATGGCGTCGTAGGCGGCTTCGACGGCGGCCTGCTGCTTGGGCTCTTCGGCATAGTGATCGACTAGGCGATCGCGGGCCGCCTGAATTTCTTCAAAGGTTGAGGCTTCAGTTAGCCCCAGCAGTTCATACGAATTTTGGTCGCTCATCTGCAAAACTCCAAAACCCCCAGACGACTTGACAACAACAGCCTGCCCTGATCGAATCTAAACCCAAGCCCCACGACAGTTGCCTAGACCCAGTGTAACTAGCGACCCCACAAATAGGGAACACCTGTCTAAATGGGTATCTCCCTAGGGCATATCTTACGGCCTAGGCTCTCTGAGAAAGCCCCACGCAATTTTTGTTTGTGTCGTGCGAGGGCAGAGCTCACCCCCTAGGATGGGCCCTAGTATGGGGAAGAGTTTTGGCGTTTTGCGGATATTTGCCCCTATGGGTACAGCATTAGCGATGGGTTTGTGGCTGGCCCAAGCGCCACCGGAGGCAGAGGTCCTAGCCGACAGCACCAGCGACGTTACTGGCTTGGTCAATGCCCTGATCGTGCTGCTGCTTGTAGCTACGGTGGTTGCCCTGATTACCCGACGGCTGCGCATTCCCTACGTGGTAGGGCTGGTGCTGGCGGGGCTCAGCATTACTCAATCGGTGCTGCCAGGGTCAGTGGGTCTCAACGCCGAGGTGATTCTAAATTTATTTCTGCCGATTTTGATCTTTGAGGCCGCTATCAACACTGACATTAGCCGGTTGCGCAGCACCATTAAGCCCATTGCTCTGATTGCGGGGCCAGGGGTGGTGCTGGCGGCAATGATTACCGCTGCCCTGCTTCAGTGGGGTCTGGGGCTGGCGACGATTACCGCCGCCGCCATCGGCGTGATTTTGACCATTACCGACACGGTTTCAGTAATTGCCGCTTTTAGAACGGTGCCGGTACCCCCTCGGTTGGCCACCATCGTGGAGGGCGAGAGTCTGTTTAACGACGGCACGGCCCTGGTACTGTTGGGCATCCTTACCACCATTCACCTCCAGGGGTCGTTTACGGTTTGGCAGGGGCTACAGCAGGTGGTGATTGCCTTTGTGGGGGGCGGGGCGCTAGGACTGGGGCTGGGCTACCTGTGCGTGGGGCTGTTTCAGCAGCTCGACGATGCCCTCAGCAATATTTTGCTGACGGTGGCGGTGTCCCTGGGCACGTTTCAAATTGGCCAGGCACTGGGGGTATCGAGCGCGATCGCCGTCGTGGTCGCCGGGCTGGTAATTGGTGAACTGGGCTTTCGCCAGACCTCGGCCTCGACTAAGGTCACCCTGCTCAACTTTTGGGAATATGCGGGCTTTGGGGTAAATACCTTTATCTTTTTGCTGGTGGGTATAGAGGTTGACCCAAGCGTGCTGCTGCAAACCATTCCGGCGGCGCTGTTTGCGGTGCTGGCCTATCAAACCGGCCGTGTTTTGACCACTTACCCCCTGCTGTATCTGCTGGGCTTTTGCGATCGCCCCCTGCCCCTGCGCTGGCAGCATGTGCTGATTTTGGGCAACGTCAAGGGGTCGCTGTCGATGGCACTGGCGCTGAGTTTGCCTGCCGATCTGCCGGGGCGATCGCAGGTGGTCGCCCTAGTGTTTAGCACTGTGCTGGTGTCGTTGGTGGGCCAGGGGCTAACCCTGCCCTGGCTGGTGAAGCGGCTGCGCCTCACGGCCCCCTCCGCTACCAAGCAGCGCCTCGAAACGCTACAGCTCAACCTGATTGCCGCCAAAGCAGGGCAGCAAGAGCTAGCCGCTCTGCTGCGATCGGGCAGTTTGCCCAAAAATCTCTACGAAGAGCTGTTTGCCGCCTACCAGGCTCAGATCGCCAGCGCCGATCGCGACCTGCGTGACTTCTACAACCAGCGCACCCTTACCGATGCTGCCCACCTCGAAGACCAAAGCCACCTAGACGGACTGCGCCGCCGCCTTTACCTCGCCGAGAAGGGGGCCGTCAACGACGCCCTGCGCAAGGGACTGCTATCTGAAGAGACCAGCCAGTCCTATGTCAGAGCCCTCAACGAAAAGCTGCTGGCCCTCAAAGATGACTGAGATAATCCGCCTGAGAGCACCCCGGTAGCAAGGATTACTCATACTGCCCCTCGCCTCAAGCCCTCAGGCGCAGAGCCCCATGAAGTCGAGCATCTTTCGCACCAGACCGGGCTTGGTCACCGCCAGAATGGTTGAGCCGCTCTCAAGCACCGTGCTCCCGTTGGGAATAGTCAAATCTTCGTGGGGGTGGGCCTGGTAACCGATGATCAGCGTGCCTGCCGGGAAGCGGGAATCTTGGGCAATTTCGGCCACGGTGCGACCCACAATGGTGCATTGCTGTGGAATGGGCAGCTTGAGCACTTCCACCTGGCCCTGCTCAAAGTGCATCATCGCTTCCACCTGGGGATACTCAATAGCGTTCACAATGCGGTTGATGGTGAGTTCGGTGGTGCTCACGGTGTGGGTCGCCCCCGCCAGTTGGTAGGGCTCGGCAAAGTCGCGATCGCTCATCCGCACCACCGTCTGGGGCACCCCGTAGTGCTTCGACAGGGTGACGATCGCCAAATTCAGAGCATCCTCAGGCAGGGCCGCAATCACGGCGTCGGCCTTGCGAATACCTGCCTCCAGCAGGGTAGTGGTATTTACGGCACTGCCCTCAAAGGCCATGACGCCGATCTTTTCACGGGCATACTGGCAAGCCAGCGGGTCAGGGTCGACCACAGCCACGGTGTGCCCTTCTGCTAACAGGGTCTTGGCTAGGTCGAGGCCCAGCATGCCAGCGCCGCCAATCAATACGTACATGGTTAACGACTCCTTAATGTTCAGTGGCCGTGCTGGGCAGTAGATATACCCTCCTAGGGGGATATACCAAAAATCAGCCCTTTAGTTATGCTCACCGCATCCATTGTAGGGATGCATCCCCTTGCCTGACCTAGGCCGTAGCTCGCCCTGCTACCTGCTAACTTATCTATTCTTCGGAGCTAACCCATGAAAGGACTCGTCGGCAAAACTGCGCTGATCACTGGCGCTTCGTCGGGCATCGGCCAGGCGATCGCCATTCGCCTGGCTGAGGAAGGCTGCAACATCGTGATCAACTACCACAGCGACAGCGAGGGTGCCGAAGACACCCACCGCCAGGCTATGGAGAAAGCCTGCACCGACGTAGAGAATTGTGGCGTTAAGGCGCTGCTGCTCAAGGGTGATGTCTCCAAAGAGGAAGATGCGATCGCCCTGGTGCAGCAGTCCATCGACCACTTTGGCCAGCTCGACATTTTAATCAACAACGCTGGCGTTCAGACCGACAGCCCATCGGAGGCGCTTGAGGCCGACAGCTTTGATTGGGTTTTGGGGGTCAATCTGCGGGGGGCCTACCTGTGCGCTCGCGAAACCATTAAGCACCTGCTGTCCAGCGATCGCCCCGGCAGCGTGATCAATATTTCTAGCGTGCACGAAATCATTCCCCGCCCTCAGTACCTTAGCTACTCCATCAGCAAAGGCGGCATGGGCAACATGACCCGCACTCTGGCCTTAGAGTACGCCGCCAAGGGCATTCGAGTCAACGGCATTGGCCCCGGAGCCACCGTCACCCCCATCAACGATGAATGGACCGACGATCCCGCCAAAAAAGCCGAGGTCGAGAGCCACATTCCCATGGGTCGGGCCGGCACCAGCGAAGAAATGGCAGCCGCTGTAGCGTTTCTAGCCTCCGACGAAGCCGCCTACATCACTGGGCAGACCCTCTACATCGATGGCGGCCTCACCCTCTACGCCGATTTCCGAGAAGCGTGGTCGGCCTGAAAAAGGGTTCAAGGTTTAGGGTTTAAAGCTTACGGCCACTCCTTAACCCTAAACCTTAAACCTTACCCCTCACCATCAACGGATCCACCCATTCATCAAGTCTTTCACCGCTACCTGAAGAACTGTTACACTTCCTCAACAATCGGTATTACCCCCTACTCTTGCGATGATACGATGCCCATCAAACGGTTGAGAGATAGGACTTCATGACTGAATCGCTGACAGGTCAAACACCTATTTATGGAGGCAGCACCGGCGGTCTCCTCACCAAGGCTGCGGTCGAAGAAAAATATGCCATCACCTGGACCAGCCCCAAGAAGCAGGTTTTTGAAATGCCCACCGGTGGCGCTGCCTTCATGAACGAAGGGGATAACCTCCTTTACCTGGCCCGCAAAGAGCAGTGCCTTGCCCTTAGCAGACAGCTGCGCAACAGATTTAAGCCCAGAATCGAAAACTACAAGATCTACCGCGTTTTCCCCAGCGGTGAAACCCAGTATCTGCACCCAGCAGACGGCGTCTTCCCTGAAAAGGTGAACGAGGGCCGTGGGGCCGTGAACAGCATTGGCCGCAACATCGGGGCCAACCCCGACCCGTCCACCATCAAGTTTAGCGGTAAGACTACCTACGAGGTCTAGGCCCTTTTGGCTCGGCTTGCTGAGCTGATTGCTACCAAGTTCTGACTGTGACTGTTGTGTTGTAAGGGGGCGTAGCTGCGGCTAGGCCCCTTTTGCTATCTAGACGGGCTGGCCTATGGGTGGCGATCGCCCCCTCTGCCAGCCCTTGAACCATTGCGCCGCCTCGATCGCGCTGTAGAATAAGTGCCATGATTTTTCCAGCCTTTGAGCAGTTTCAAACCTACGTCACCCAGGGCAACTTTGTGCCCGTCTATCAAGAGTGGTTGGCCGATCTCGACACGCCGGTATCGGCCTGGTACAAAGTCTGTGCCGGGCAGCCCTACAGCTTTTTGCTGGAGTCGGTCGAGGGGGGCGAAAGCCTAGGCCGCTACAGTTTTTTGGGCTGCGACCCGGTGTGGGTACTAGAAAGTCGGGGCGATCGCGCCACCCAAACCCACCGCGACGGCACCGTCATTGACCACCAGGGCAACCCCTTCGACACCCTGGCCGACTGTCTTGCCCCCTACCAACCGGTGAAGCTGCCCGCCCTGCCCCCCGGCATTGGCGGCCTGTTTGGCTTCTGGGGCTACGAGCTGATCCGCTGGATTGAGCCCACGGTGCCTGTTTACCCCCTCAGCCCCGACGACCTGCCCGACGGTCTGTGGATGCAGGTGGATAGCCTGCTGATTTTTGACCAGGTACAGCGCAAAATCTGGGCCGTGGCCTACGCCGACCTGCGCTACCCCGGCACAGATGTGCGGGCAGCCTACGAGGCGGCCTGCGATCGCGTCCAGCAGCTGCTCCACAAACTCACATTGCCGTTGCCCCCGGCCCAGTCTGCCCTGTCCTGGCACCCGCCCCACCGCGACGCGCCCCCAGTAGACTACACCAGCAATCGCACCCCGGCTGAATTCTGTGCCAGCGTTGAGCAGGCCAAGGCTCACATCCAGGCTGGCGATATTTTTCAGGTCGTCATTTCCCAGCGATTAAATACCACCTATGGGGGTAATCCATTCGATCTGTACCGCTCGCTGCGGCAGATCAACCCCTCCCCCTACATGTGCTACTTCAATTTTTACGACTGGCAGCTGATTGGCTCTAGCCCCGAAGTCATGGTCAAGGCCACCCTGGCCGACGACCCCAGCCAGCCCCGCGTGGCCACGGTGCGCCCGATCGCCGGTACCCGCCCCCGAGGCAAAACCGCTGCTGAAGACACCGCCTACGAAAAAGACCTGCTGGCTGACCCCAAAGAGCGGGCCGAGCACGTCATGCTGGTCGATTTGGGTCGCAACGACCTGGGTCGCGTCTGCCTCAGCGGCACCGTGCAGGTTGACGAGCTGATGGTGATCGAGCGCTACTCCCACGTCATGCACATCGTCAGCAACGTGGTCGGAGCCCTCAGCCCGCACAAAACCGCCTGGGATTTACTTAAGGCCTGTTTCCCAGCGGGCACCGTCAGCGGTGCGCCCAAAATTCGCGCTATGCAGATCATCCATGACCTAGAGCCCTGTCGCCGTGGCCCCTACTCTGGGGTTTATGGCTACTACGACTTTGAGGGCCAGCTCAACACCGCCATTACCATTCGTACCATGGTGGTGAGGGCGCTGCCCGAGGGGGGGCACAGCGTTGCGGTACAGGCCGGGGCCGGGCTAGTGGCCGACTCTGTCCCCGAATCAGAGTATCAAGAAACCCTAAACAAAGCCCGAGGCATGTTAGAGGCGATTCGGTGCCTAAGCTAGCTCTGCTCAAGGGCAATGACTACCTAGCCGCAGCCTTCCGCCCAAGTCACTGACGGAAACTGTCCGGCGCGAAACTGCGTGACTCGCTCCTGGTCGTCGGTTTCAAACACCAGGCGATAGACATCTTCACCGGGATCCTGGGGGGTGAAAATGACGGTCTTACCAAGGGTCACCGGGTTGGCGGTAGCCTCTAGCTGTTCACCATACACTCGCACCAGGTCTTGCTCGGTCGAGCCAATTCTGATGCCGCTGCGGGTGGTGGTGAGGCTGCCTGGCCACACATCGACTCGCAGCACCTGATCGTCAATAGCCATCAGCCCAATCGGTTCACCGTGGTCTTTGATGCGGTAGTACTGACATTGACCGTTGCTAGCGTCTTCGATCAGGACTGGGGTGAGCCCCTTCGCTTGCAGATCGTCGAGCTCCATGCCGATGCGAATGGGACCGAGACCTGTAGTCTTGAGAGGCGCTGCTAGCAGCGCCAGAGTGGGGGCGACATCGGCATTGACCCCAGGAGCCAGGGCGATCGCCCGCTGCATCACCCGCAGCGAGCTGAGGGGAGCGAGCACACCGTCAAGCAATGGGCCAGCTTGAGGACTGTAGGAGGGCAATACTTGAGCAGTAGGTGCAGTGGTTCTAGCAAGGATGGCTTGGGCCTCCCCTTGAGACCGTTGGCCATAGCTGGCTGCCACTAACCCAGCCAGGGAGGTAAAGGCCGCGATCGCAGCCAGGGAGCCCCGGCGTTTTTGTTTCCCCTTGACCATTACTCCTCAGTCCGATATGTGGCTCAACCAGCGACAGACGGGCAGCATTGGTAAAACGCCGCCACTGGCCAGCCAAAATTTTACGCTCGGCCTAAACCGGCTCAACCCCTAGGCAAGACTTATCATAGGGGGGCAAGTCTGGTCAATAGTGTGACCTGACATCGCTTTAGTGTAGCAGCCGCAGTCATCTGTCCCCAATGCCATTCCGTTCTTCGCCCCGGTGGCCTCAGATGCCGTCAACCCATCGCCCTCGGTGGCATCCGCTGATGCTCGCTGGGCTGTTAGCGATCGCCACCGCCTTAACCCTGTTTGCTTGGACTAGCAAACAACCCGTAGACGCTGAAGCTACCCTGATACCAGCCACCAGTCCGCCCCCAGCGCGGGGTCTCAAAAGGTTGTTTCATCGCCCCTATCCCCAGCCATCGCCCCTGACAGTGCCTCCCCCGGTGCTCCCTCAACCCCTGCCGCCCCAGCAGGCTTGGCCTGAGCTGCCGCTGGTACAAACTCAGCCCAACTTTGACGACCTCAATACCGATCACTGGGCCTGGCCGCTGCTAGCTGATCTGGCCCAGCGAGATTTGGTGTCGGGCTTTCCCGACGGCACCTTTCGCCCTGGGGCCGCGATGACACGGGCTGAGTTTGCCGCCCAGCTAGCCCAGTTTAATCTCTCCCCCGATCGCTCCCCGATTCCTGAGCAGACCTCGTACCCAGACGTGGGGCCAGACCACTGGGCCTACAGCAGCGTGCAAGAGTCAGTAAAAATGGGGTTTCTCAGCGGCCATCCAGGGGTGGGCTTTTTGCCAAACCAGTCTGTCACCCGCATTGAGGTGATTGTGGCCTTGGCCAACGGGCTAGCACTGACATCAAGCCGCGCCGCTACCGAAGCCTTGGTGCCCTATGCCGATCGAGACCAGGTGCCAATCTGGGCCATTCGTCAGCTAGTCGCGGCGACCGAAGCAGGTCTGGTGGTCAACTATCCGAAAATTACGGTGCTGGCTCCCGACCGAGTCGCCAGCCGAGCCGAAGTGGCCGCCATGCTGCATCGATCGCTGGTGTACACGGGCAGTCTACAAGCGATACCCTCACCCTACATCGTAGAAAAGGCCAAGCTGCCATCATGGCATAGCTATTAAACCTCAGCCCTACGGTAGGCGAGGCATACTAATGGCAAATAAACTACACCGGATATTTCTAAAACGACGGTAGCGAGATGCCGTCCAGGCCATCCTGCTCTAGGGTAGGCAGCTCTAACCGCTGGCTGCGACGGGTACGCATAGCTAAACGATAGCTGACGCTCTGTAACTCGGCCTGAAGCTGACGATTTTCGCGCTGAATTTCGGCCACTCGCTGCTTGACCGCCGTCATGCGGTCAGCAAACTTTTGCCGATAGACCGTGGGCAGTTCTTGCACGACCTGCTCAAGCATGCGGGTGCGATCGGTCAACTCTTGCACCGTCTGCCGCAGCTGTAGCACTTCACCGTCGCGCTCTTCTAGCTGCCCTTGGTAAAAGTCAATCTGCTTTTCAACTCCCCGCAGCTGATCGCGCAGAGCAGTCATCTCCGCCTGGTGCTGCTCAGACATTTCGGGGCTGGGCACAAACCCAGTGTTGCCTTTCACTAGGCGAAACAGTTCCTGAGAAAGTTGTTGCACCAGCTGGTCACGAATGGCCAGCTCAGACTCGAGCCGGGCAATTTCTGCCTGCTGCTCATTCATATCAGTATATGAAGACTGCGCCACAAGATTACTCCCACACCAAACGACTAACCTGCTACCCGATGCACTAAAGCCTGATCATGCTCCCCGTCCTGGCTCAACTAGCTGTGTCCAAAATAATATGGGTGAGCCCAGCGAGACTTTGGCAGGGTTAGATTAAGTTGCTGCTAATTTATAGCACCTGTCTGAAAAGTTGGCACACTCAAAATTAAATTGGCTGCCCTCTAAACCAAAGCCGCTAGTCAATCTCTTCCTAAGGGCAGACTGACCAGCGGCAGACGGGCATTTTATGGCAAAGCCAGGTCTACTCTTCTTCGCCAGTGGCGACGGTAGCTTCGTCAGCGACGACGGTAGCTTCGTCAGCGACGACGGTAGCTTCGTCAGCGACGGCGGCAACGACCTCAGCAGGTTCTTCAACTTCTTCAGGTAAAGGCTCGTCAGACTCCTGCTTCACTGTCAGAAAGCGAATCACTTCCTCACTCAGACGCATGGCGCGCTCAAGAGGTGCGATCGCCCCGCCAGGTCCGGTGTAATTCATCTGAATATAGATGCCTTCACGGTGGCGATTAATTTCGTAGGCCAGACGGCGCTTGCCCCGGTGCTGGGTCTCCAAAATTGAAGCGCCCTGATCCTTCAGCATGGTTTGATATTTGCCAATAGTCGCATCAATGGCCTCGTCATTTAGATCGGGGCGCAGGATGTACATCGTCTCGTACATGTAAGCTGTCATGAAAACTCCTTGTGGACATAGTGGCCTTTAGCAGCCAAAAATAGGCATAAATAAGCCTTTGCAGCCGTTTGGCCCCTCGCTTACCCATGCTTTACGTTCTGGCGCAAAGACAAGGATCTACAATCATACCAAGAATTAGCAGGCCAAGAGTTAGAAAATTATGGCGCAACGCTACGTTAGGGTTCAGTCTCAAACTGGGCAACTGCATTACGGACTGCTGCGCCCCGATCGCAGTGTGCAAGTGCTAGACGCGCCACCCTGGTTGCAAGGGCAGCCCACCGAAGTCGAGCTATTGCCCGGTAGCTATGACCTGCTGGCCCCCTGCGCCCCTTCCAAGGTAGTAGCGGTGGGCAAAAACTATGCCGCCCACGCTGCCGAGATGGGTACCGAAACCCCGCCTGAGCCCTTGCTATTTATCAAGCCCTCAACGGCGGTTACCGCTGTGGGGGCTCCTATCTACTATCCACCCCAATCGGGCCAGGTCGACTACGAAGGCGAGTTGGCCGTGGTAATCGGCGATCGCTGCGCCCATGTGCCGCCCGAAACCGCCCGCGCCAAAATTTGGGGCTACACCATCGCTAACGATGTCACCGCCCGTGACCTGCAGAAGCGTGATAGCCAGTGGACCCGCGCCAAGGGTTTCGATACCTTCTGTCCCCTCGGCCCCTGGATTGTGCGAGAACTTAGCGCTGGAGCGCTGCTTCAGACCTTTCTCAACGGCCAAGCAGCGCCCGTACAGTCAGCTTCAATCGAAGAAATGATCTACAGCCCTGACTACCTGGTGTCCTACATCAGCGAGATTATGACCCTGCTGCCCGGAGACGTAATCCTAACGGGTACCCCAGCTGGGGTCGGCCCACTTCAGGTTGGCGACCAGATCAGAGTAGAAATCGAAGGCATTGGTGCGCTCGAAAATACTGTGGCGCTGCGCCCCTAGCGCACCTGCATGTGTACGGCCTCTGAAATCGTTGGAATCTCGGCGTAAAGCCCCCGGAAGGTCTGCACCAGAGAGTAGCCAACCGAAATCAACATGCCGAGAAACAACATATTGGACAACGTGCTAAACAGCAGCTCCCCAAACAGGCTGGGGTCTAGCAGGCTGAGAATTAGGCTAAACACCGCCAAAATAATGCTCAGCAAAATCGCCTGCATCGTGTTGAAGCGAATGAATCGGCTGATGTTTTCGTTGCGCACAACCAGCAAAATGAGCGCAAAAAATACGATTAGCCCAAAGAAGGGAATGGTGCTCTCTAGGGTGCCATAGACGGCAATCAAGGGGGCCAGGGGCAGCAGCAAAAAACCAAACACCGGAAACTGGCTAATCAGCTGAAGACCGTAGGGTAGCCCGGCAGTAACCGGCAAAATATAGGGCAGGGCCGCCAGAATGCGATCCAAGATAGTGGGATTTGGGGAACTGCTCCAGGTCATTGGTTTTCTCCAGACAAACGCTAAGGGCTACCAGGCTATAGCCTTACCATATCGTAAATCTATGGTTTGCCGGGGAGACGACGTATACGGTTCACGGTACGGAGAACAACCCCATGGGGTTCTGCATCTGTCTCTTACCGTCTATATCTTTAGCCAATATCAGCTACCCGAAAGCCCATCTGGCACTCAAACTGAGCGGGCAAAGCTTGGTCTAAACTGGCCACTGGGCGACCGCAGCCCAGTCGACCCTGCTGCCAGCGGGGCTGACCGTGGCGATCGGCCATCAGACAGTTGCAGCACACAGACTGGGGCGAAATGAGTTGATTATCGGTCATTAGCACCAGCACGATGGTCACCTCCCTAACATCGGGGTTAACCTGACCTTTCCTTAATCTTAGGATGCCCTACGGGAGATGCTGTGTGCTGGCATACGCAATCAAACTCAATCGGTCAACGCAACCCGCAATATAAATTTTTGGTCTAAAAAATCGTTGTCGGACGCTGCACGTAGCGTCCGACAACGATTCGGCGGTAAGAATCTCTAGAGGATTCCCGCTATTCCTTCGCCTTGCTGACCTCGCGCGGCTCCGAGGAGACCCCTTTGCGTTTCTTAGGCAGGGGCACCCCACCCTCGGACATCTCAGGTTCGCTGCTGTGGTGTTCGCGCTGCCATGCCGGTACAGTTTGGTCGTAAGCCATTTGCAGGGCGGCGGCGGCAACAGTGCGCAGGTCATACTCTTCGCTGAGCTGAGACACTATCGGCAAAAACGATGCCAACCGCTCACTGGTAATCGCCTCGCGCACCTGGCTGCGCAGCCGCTCTAGGTTACGGGCGGCGATCTCAGCACGGGTGGGAATTTTCACCAGGGTCATGGGCTGCTTGGTGTGGCGCTCAATCTGTCGCAGCTTGTACTTTTCTAGAGGTGTCACCAGGGAAATCGCTATGCCTTTCTTGCCCGCCCGCCCAGTGCGGCCGATGCGATGCACATAGCTCTCCATAGCGTCGGGCATGTCGAAGTTGATCACGTGGGTGAGGTCATCGACGTGCAGCCCTCGGGCCGCGATATCGGTGGCCACTACCAGCTTCACCTGCTGCTGGCGAAACCGCATCAGCAGCCGTTCACGCTGGGACTGGCTGAGGTCGCCGTGGTACTCATCGACGCTGTAGCCTGCCGCTTGGAGCTGGCGGGTGAGATCGCCGGCGGTGCGACGGGTACGCACAAAGATGATCGCGGTTTCGGGATCCTCTAGCTCCAGGATGGGCTGGAGGGCGCGCACCTTGGTCCAACCTCGAGGCACGATGTAGCTCACCTGCTGAATCTGCTTAGGCGAGGCTTTGGGCGACTGCACCGTGACGGTCACGGGAGACTGCAAAAACTTGGTGGCTAGCTCCCGAATAGCTGGGGCCATGGTGGCAGAGAAAAAGGCGGTTTGCCGCTCGGCAGGGGCTTTGCTGAGAATTTTCTCGACATCTTGAATAAAGCCCATGTTGAGCATTTCATCGGCTTCATCAAGCACGAGCCAGCCCAGGCCTTTAAGGGACAAACTGCCCCGATTGAGCATATCGAGCACGCGACCTGGGGTGCCCACTACAATCTGAGTGCCCCGGCGGAGTTGCTCCTGCTGGCGCTCGATGGACTGGCCGCCGTAGATAGCTAACACCTTGGGCCGACCGTCGATGCGAAAGCCGCGCATGGCTTGGCACACTTGAATGGCCAGCTCGCGGGTAGGCGTCAGCACTAGCACCTGCACAGCGGGATTGCTAGCGTCAACCTGCTCCATGAGAGGCAGAGCAAAGGCAGCGGTTTTGCCGGTGCCGGTTTGGGCCTGACCGATCAAGTCTCGCCCTGAGAGCAGGTGAGGAATAGCCTCTGCCTGAATAGCCGTGGGTTCGTCGTAGCCCATGCTTTCGAGATGGCTAACGCGGGCAGCAGATAGGCCCAAACTGGCAAACGATAGGGTCATAGTAGTTCCTTGGAGCAGTGGACAAAAGACAAAATATTGAGAAAACTCAGCGAGCCAGGCTTAGCAAGGGCTCTGCGGACGGGATCGCGACGATTTCGCCAAAGAGGTCGTAGGTGTCAGCGGCGGTGATTTTCACAGGGATAATCTGGTTGAGGGGAGCGGTGCCGGTCACGTAGACCAGACCGTCAACCTCAGGGGCAAAACGATCGCTGCGGCCGATCGCCATGCCCGTGGCTGGGTTCTCTTGCTCAATCAACACATCTACTACGCGGCCAATGTGGGAGCGGTTGTGCTCCCAGGCAATAGGCTGCTGGGCCAGCATGAGCGCTTCGCGGCGGCGATCGCGCTCGTCTTGGGGCACCTGGTTGGGCAGGCTGTAGGCAGGGGTGCCTTCCTCAGCGGAGAAGCTAAACACGCCGACATGGTCAAACTGATGGCGCTCTACAAACTCCAGCAGATGCTCAACGTGGGCTTCGGTTTCGCCCGGGAACCCCACAATGAAGGTGGTGCGCAGCACGGCCTCGGGCAGAGCTTCTTTAATACGGTGAATCACATTGTCGTTAACCTGCCCCTGCCAGGGACGGTTCATGGCCCGCAGCACCTCGGGATGGGAGTGCTGCAGGGGTAGATCGAGGTAGGGCAGCACGTTGGGGGTTTCGCGAATGGCGGCCAGCACTTCGGGGGTGAGACCAGTGGGGTAGGCGTAGTGCATGCGCACCCAGGGCACGTCTACTTCACCCAGCGCCCGCAGTAGCTCGGCCAGGCGGGGCTTGCCGTAGAGATCCATGCCGTAGTTGGTGGTGATTTGCGAGATCAGCACCAGCTCTTGCACGCCCTCGGCGGCCAGCTGGTGAGCCTCAGTCACGATGGACTCGATGGTGCGCGATCGCTGATTGCCCCGCAGGTGCGGAATAATGCAGAACGCGCAGCGGTAGTCACAGCCCTCTGCTACGCGCAGGTAGGCCACGCTAGAGGCCGTAGTGCGATAGCGGGGAACGGTTTCATCGGCAATGTAGGTGGGTTCGGGGGAAACAATCTTCACCCGCTCACCCGCTTCGGCCCGCTCAATCACTTCGACAATGCGATTGTAGTCGCCAGTGCCAACCAAGGCCACGGCCTCGGGAATTTCTTCTAGCAACTCATTTTGAAAGTGCTGGGCCAGACAGCCCGTGATCACCACTTTCTTTTTGGCGGCGGCCAGCTCCACTAGGGTGCGCACCGACTCTTCCCGCGCCTCTTGGATAAAACTACAGGTGTTGACCACAACATAGTCAGCCAATTCTTCGTTGGCATCGACTTGGTAGCCCGCCTGCACTAGCAAACCGAGCATGTGCTCGGTATCAACCCGGTTTTTTTCACAGCCCAGGTGGTTAAACGCAACCGTTGGCTTCAGCCCCATGGTGTCTCTCAGTGTGTAACATGCCAATCATGCCAAAAGCTTTGGGTCGTAGAGTCGACTTAGCCACGCTAAGCCACTGGTAAACCGTTCCATCTCGGTACCAGCACCATTAACACCATCGCTCAGGCATCCATCAATCCTGTGTTGACGAATTGCCCAGCAAATCTTTTGGCCAATGGCACCAGGGGGCAATACAAATTAACACTCATAAATAATACATCACAAAAGCAGGGGATGTCCTAAATCGCGTCCCCGGGATTGATATGCTGATAGGGTGGGTTGGGCCTGAGTCTGCTGAGGCGGGCTAGGTCAACCTGTAGTTCTATACGTTAGGCGAGTCCAGGCAAAATTCACGTGGACTTAATCAAAGTCTTTAACACCCGCAACCCGGTCATTGGGGTACTGCACCTGCTGCCCCTGCCGACGTCTCCCCGCTGGCAGGGAGACTTACAGGCCGTGGTCGATCGCGCCGAGCAAGAGGCCACGGCCCTCGCCTCGGGCGGCGTGCACGCCATTATTGTGGAAAATTTTTTTGACGCCCCGTTTACTAAGGGGGCCGTAGACCCAGCGGTGGTCAGCGCCATGGGTCTGGTGGTGCAGCGCTTGCAGACACTGATCACAGTGCCCATCGGTATTAACGTGCTGCGCAACGATGCCCGCAGCGCCCTGGCGATCGCTACCTGCACCGGGGCCGCTTTCATCCGCGTCAATGTGCTCACGGGTGTGATGGCCACTGACCAGGGATTGATCGAGGGCTGCGCTCACGATCTGCTGCGCTACCGCAAAGAGCTGGGCAGCTCGGTACAGATTTTGGCCGATGTGCTGGTCAAGCATGCTCGCCCCCTGGGCTCGCCCAACCTGACTACGGCGGTGCAGGAGACCATTCACCGGGGGCTGGCCGACGGCATTATTTTGTCGGGCTGGGCGACGGGCAGCCCGCCCAGCCTGGAAGATTTAGAACTGGCCAAGGCCGCAGCGGGCGATCGCCCCGTCTTCATTGGCAGCGGGGCCGATGTCGACAACATCGGCACTCTAATGAAGGCTGCCGACGGCGTGATTGTCGCCAGCTCCCTTAAGCGCCAGGGCGACGTTAACCAGCCCATCGATCCAATTCGTGTGGGGCAGTTTGTAGAGGCCATGCAGGAAAGCCTGGAAGCCCTAGAGAGCAATCTCACCTTACCGACCATGGTGGCCCCTAAGGGGTGACGGTCTATGCCTGGACTGAGGCATTAAGATAGACACTAAACGGGCGGTAACCCCCGCCATCTCGTGTCGCTGTAGAGTTTGGGTTAGCTGTTTTGGAAGAGAGGCGCATCATGAGACGTCGTCGTCAAGAGAGCCGTTGGATTCATCGCTGGTCGCGCTGGCTGGTGGCGGGGATCGCCTTGATCGGTGCTCTGGGTACGGGTTATCTGACCATTGCTAAGCTGACTGGCGGTGGGGCCTGCCCCACAGAAGGGTGCGATCGCGTGCTCTCTAGCCCCTGGGGCACCGTATTTGGCCTGCCCCTGACGCTGTTTGGCTGTTTGGCCTACGGCACTATGCTAGTGCTGGCCGTTGCCCCTCTATTAGTTAATGCCGATACAAACAAGCCTCTGCGCCAGAAGCTTGAAACCTGGACCTGGCCGCTGATGTTTATGCTGGCCTCGGCCATGCTGGTGTTTAGCGGCTATCTGATGACGGTGCTGGCCTTTGAGCTACAGGCGGTTTGCCCCTACTGCATTGGCTCGGCGCTGTTCGCCATCTCCATGTTTGTGATTATTTTGCTGGGCAACCATTGGGATGACCTTGGCCAGATCGCCTTCATCGGCCTGATTGTGGGCGTCGTAACCATCGTCGCGACCCTGGCTGTTTATGCCCCTATTAACGCTGCAGGTAGCCCCAGCAGCAACGTCGCCGGGCAGGCCGGGCCACCGATTACCAGCGCCTCTGGCCCCGCCGAAGTTGCCTTGGCCAACCACCTTAAAGAGGTCGGCGCTACTATGTATGGCGCTTGGTGGTGCCCCCACTGCCACGACCAAAAACAGCTGTTTGGGGCTGAAGCCGCTGCCGCAATCAACTATGTAGAGTGTGCAGAAGACGGCCAAAACCCCCAGGTCGCGGTGTGTCGGTCGAAACCCGAAATTACCGGCTTCCCCAGTTGGGAGATCAACGGCGAGTTTTATCCGGGCACCCAGAGCCTAGCGCGTCTGGCGGAGCTAACAAACTACAGTGGCCCAACGAATTTTCAGCGCTAGAGGCTTGAAGTCACACAAATTGCGCTAGTGCTTTGAAACGGCTGGTACCCAACCATATAGGGTGTCAGCCGTTTCAGTTATGAACTGACGCCTTTAAGCAAATGCTTGATCAGCTCTAATCTAATCATCAAGCCAAGGTTAATGATTAGATTTAATACTAAGTATTTTTATCTAGCAATTTTATTGTTTCTGATTGAAGCCTCGATCGCGATTTTTCTAGACGATCGCATCATTCGCCCTTTAGTTGGCGATATTTTGGTTGTTGTTCTCATCTACTGCTTCATCAAAGCCTTTTGGCAAATTCGGACTATCACTGCGGCCTTGGGGGTCTTTGCCTTTGCCTGCCTCATTGAAGGGCTGCAATATCTTCAGCTAGTCGATCGCCTCGGACTGCGCGACAACCGGCTAATTGCCACCGTACTCGGCACTACCTTTGATAGCAAAGACATTCTGGCCTATGCGATCGGTGCCGCCCTAGTGCTGGTTGTGGAGCATCGCCCTGTGGCGTCTGGACGATGGAATAGATAGGTTGACCAACCGCCATTGCGCAAACTTTACTCAACTTTATCGATTTGCCCAAAATAGTTCCGGGCTGTACGACCCGTTCCATTCCGGGAATGCTGAAGCTAAGCCTGGTTGACTATCAAATGACCAGGGACCGCACAACATTACTAATGGATTAGAGAAACATGCCTAAACGCAGATTACCGCGTGGTGGTGGTACTCAAGTTGCCTTGAGCCCAGAACTAGCAGTGGCCATGATTGGTCTATTTTCAGCGTTTGCCGATGGTGATGTGTCTAGCGATGCAGAAGCCTATGCGCTGGGTGAAATGGTCAGCTGCATCGACCTGTATTCTGAATATACGGAGGAAGACTTTGCCGACTTAGGTGCCGAGATCGGCAACCTCATCAACGAGTCTGGAGTTGAAGCCGTCGTCTCCCAAGCCATTGAGACGATTAAGGATGAGGGCGTAGAAGAAGCCGCCTTTATTATTGCGCTAGTCGTTCTCGTTTCAGACGGTGAAGTGCCCGAAGACGAGCAGGAGTTTATCGACGACTTGCGCCAAGCTCTCAGAATCTCTGTCGATCGAGCTGACGAAATTGTAAGCGAGCTTTTCTCTGAAGTAGAAGAAGAGGAAGAAGTTGAGGAGGAATACGACGAGAGCGAAGAAGAGTAGATTCTATTTAATCCTTGTTAATGGCAAAAAAATGTGCCATTAATCTGGCGTTTCTAACCTCAAATAGCTTATTAAGGTGGGCATTGGGCATGATGGCATATAGCTTTCTAAGCCCATTGCCCACCTGTCTTATTTAACTCGAAGGAGATGCTTCTATTTCTCTTGAGAATTGGTCAGTGTTTCTACAATCTCATTCTCTTCAACAATCTCATCGAGGTTGAGCTTATCTTTGATTAATTCTCCAGCTGAGCTTTTAGATTTCTTTCCTGCATCAGCAGCAGCAGCGGCGTCAGTAGCGGCTTTGTTTTGCCATTCGCGGCGCTGCTCTCGCATTTCGCTGAGTTTTTCTTCAGGAATAATTGGCTCTGCACCTTTAGATTCTGCTTGAGCAGCAAAGCGAGACGATGCGGCTAAGGCTACCAACGAGCTAGGGGCAGGATTTGCCAGAGCTGCCGTTTGGGAAAAGCCAAACAGTGCAACCACAGCCACAAGCAACACTGCAAGGCGCTTGACAGTCATTTTTAATGAGATATAAAGATTACGAGTTGCCATGATTTTATCCTTCTAAAAACAGAAATAAAATTTGTGGTAAGTACCGCTGAGCTACAGATTTTTTCTACTAAAAGAACGCATCTGATAACTCTAGAAAAGGCAATCAGTCAGTCAACAAGCTTCACAGCTAATGACTTCCTAGATGTGAGTAGCGTAAGTAAAAATACGGCCTCTAACGTCTTCCTCAAGATAGAAACGGGGCGGAAGGGTGATTGGGTAATGCTGAATTGAGGAGTGAACCTGGCAGGCAGCAGACATCGATCTGCCCAAAATCGCTAGTTGTGGGGAATGTTGCAACTCTCTAGACCGTTTCTACAATATTGATGTCAAAGGGTTTGCTCTCTTTATCTCCTTTTGCTCATAGGATGCGTCTTTGGCATCACTGGGGCCAGATGTAGCCCAGATCGTCGATCTCTAGAGGCGTATCGGGAAAGTCGCGTTGGGTGAACTGGCGCACCAGCACCACGCCGCCGAAGTGGTCATCGAGGTAGGGGACGCCGTTGCGATCGAGGGCGACAGGGATGATGCGCCCGCTAACGAAGTTGCCCTGGGCATCGAGGTCGGTTTGCAGAATCAGCGAGGTGCCCAAGGGGCCAACGGTAGAGAGGCTGCGGTAGCCGAGGAAATTTCCGAGAGAATAGGCAATCAGCTTGTTGTTGTACAGCTCGATCGCTCTGGGAACGTGGGGCCCATGGCCCAGCACCAGATCGGCCCCGTGGTCAACAACGGCGCGAGAGAAGCGCACTACGTTGCCGCGATTTTCGGAGTAGAACAGCTCGTCTTGATCGCGGGTGACGGTGGCATCGGTGCCTTCTTTGCCGGCGTGGAAGGAGACGACAATGATATCGGCCTGGGCGTTGGCGGTCTCTACTAGGGCGATCGCAGCCTCTATATCCTGCACCCGGTTGTGCTCTTGATAGTTGCTAAAGCCAATGAACGCCACGGTTTGCCCTTGGGCCTCGACGTACAAAATTTCGCCTTTACGGCCCACGGCCTTCATGCCTGCTGCTTCGATGTGGGCGATGGTATCGGTGAAGCCCTGCTCAAAGAAATCCATGGAGTGGTTGTTGGCTACGCTCAAAACGTCAAACCCGGCCTCTTTGAGCACGCTGGCGTACCAGGGTGGGGTGCGAAAGGCGAAGGTATTGGCGCTGCTGGTGTCCTTGGCGCTGCTCGGCACTTCGGTGAGGGTGCTTTCAAAATTGCCGAAGGTGATATCGGCTTCGCCCAGGTGGTATTGAATGCTGCCAAACAGGTATTGCCAGTCGTCGGGCAGGCGGTAGCGCTGGTAGTCGGTACCGGGAATGATGTCGCCCACGGCCTTAATAGTCAGAGCTACGGGGGCCGCTATGTCGGGAAGCGCCAAGGCTGCGGTAGACGCTGCCGGAAGCAGGGGCTCGATCGCCTGAGTCATCCCGGCCTTGGTGGCAGGTAGTGACTGGGTTGGGCTAGATACACGCTGCTGTTCGTAACGCCATTGGGTTATCCCAGCGGCTAGGCCAAACCCGAGCACCGTCGCCATAGACAATGCTCCCCAGCGCCAGCGGTGAGGACTAGAGGCTGCTGGCGCTGGCACTGATTCCGTTGAGCTGCGAGCAGTGGGCGCGATTCCCACAGCTCCTCCTTCCGCTGACGGTCCATCGGCAAAGATGGTGGCTGGAGGCGTTGGGGCAGCGGCATTTAGGCTAAAGACCTGCTGCCAGCGGTATTCTAGGGGGCGATCGGTGCCATCCACCACTTTTAGTTCGATGATGTCAGGCAGAGCGAGGGCCGTCACTACGGTGTGAATGCGATTGATGTGCTGAGGCAGTCCATCAAGATTTGGGGCGGTGAGCAGCACGTAGAGGGTGCGATCGCGCCGAGAAACCTCTACCCGCAACGCTGGATCGCCTAGGGTCGTGGTGAGCAGATCGGCGATCGTGGCTATGTTGCCCCGCTGGCTCTGGGGCCATGCAGACAGTTGGGTCAGATCAGCAATAGTCACAAATGAAACGGTATCCAGGCTCCAAAGTTAATGCAAATCATACCTTCGGAGTAAAAAGAAACTATCACCTGCCAAAAAACTGCCCTGCTAGCCAGAGGCCAACCGGGCAGAGACGGGTCTATCGAACACTGTGGAATGGGGAAATCAGCGGCGCTGCCTCTACCGAGACGAACCAATATCACGGTAGAGGCCTTTACGGCGCTGTCGTTGCCGGATGGGCAAGCCAGTACCCACCAGCCCCATCAGCCCTAGCGTCGCCTTGGGGCTGGGTCGTTGAGATACCGCTTCAGCTCGAGCTGCGGGCTGATGGGGCTGCACCGACTGGCGATGCTCAAGCCCTGCCCAAGAAAGCAGCCCTGCGACGATGAAGGTGCTGAGGTGATTGAGAGCTTTCTCAGGAATGGGCAGATCGTAGTGGCTTTTGAAGGTTCTCGCCAAAAACCAGAAGAACAAGCCAACCCCAATCAACAGCGCAATCACGTTGATTGTAGGAGTGTGGGCAAAGGTGTAAATGGCACCGCCCATCGGGCCATCTATCGCCCCTTCAAACTCTTCGTAGGTAGTAAATGGGCTTGACATAAAACTGGCTCCTCAAAATAGCTAATATCCTGATGAACTTTTAACCTAGGGTTTGGGGGCAACCTGGGGCATCGGCACAACGGGAATATCCAAATTGCCATTTTTCTCAGGCAGGATAGAGTATTCTGGATAGCCAGCGATGCCGTAGTCAGATAAGTCTAGGCCGGTGATTTCTTGAGCTTCAGAAATACGCAGTAGGCCCATCTTTTTCAGCACTAAGCTAACCCCATAGCCAGGCAAAAAGCCCAGCAGTAGCGCACAAATTGCTGCACCTATAATCTGAGCACCAAAATTAATGGCAGGAACACCCTCGGGTTGAGGGTAGCCAGCGGCAACAATACCCACTAAGAGCGAGCCCAGTACGCCGCAGTAGCCGTGCACTGCAAAGGCGCCTACAGCATCGTCAATGCCAGCTTTTTCGATCGCCCTGCCCACAAACGGCATGGTAAAAGCACCCAAAAAGGCCAGCAAAATCACAATCTGCGGGCTGTAGAGATCGAGCCCAGCTCCGGAGGTAATAATCCCCGCCAGGCCACCTGAAATGGTGTAGAAGGGGTCGCCCTTAGAGCCCATATAGGCCCCGACCAGACCAGCCGACAGGGCCAGGGTGGTGTTTACGCCTAGCGAAGCCAGGGTCATGGGGGTGCCATAGATGGTGATCTCGCTCGTCTGCCCTGGAACAAAGATGACGCAGGCGGCCAAAAAGGCGTAGAACCCAACGAAAATCAGCATGAGCCCCACCATGGTGAGGGGCAAGTTGTGGGGCATAATCACCCGTGGCTTGCCCTGGGCATCAAACTTGCCGATGCGGGGGCCGAGGTTAATCACCACCCCGAGGGCAAAGAAGCCCGCCACACCATGGAGCACCGCAGCGCAGCCAAAGTCGTGATAGCCCAGCTGAGTAAAGAACCAACCGTAAGGGCTCCAGCCCCAAGCGGCGGCTACCACCCAGGTAAACGAGCCCAAAATAATGGCCAGAATAGAGTAAGCCCCAATCTGAATCCGCTCAATCACCGCCCCTGAAAGGATGGAGGCCGTGGTCATGGCAAACAGAGCAAAGGCAAACCAGAACACCCCGGTCAGGTTGTCGGCAATGTTGGGGCCAAGCGCCGGGGACCAAGGATAGGAAGCCTGCACCAGCGCTAGCACATCGCCCACCGTGCCCTCGGAGGCTGGGTCAGTCCATGGGCCGACAATGCCCCCTTGGAAGGGAAACAGGGGAAAGGCGTTGTAAACCCACCAGCCGAAGTAGAAGAACGTCAGACCTACCAAGGCTAAGGTCATTAGGTTTTTGACCATAGTAGCCAGAACGTTTTTGGACCGTGCCGCACCGCCCTCATAGGCCAAAAAGCCCACGTGAATTAACAGCATTAGAACAGAGGCCCAATAGTAGTAAGACTCTGATACAAAAGTTGCTAAAAACTCTTGTGATTCAGGAGACATAGGTAACTCCTAACTGTCAGTTAAGTTGTACAAAGAATTCATCGAAACAAAACGACCAACCCACTCAACTGCGAGCGTGCCAAGAACGAAAAAGCCGCCTCGTTCTAAAAACAATCGCTGCCAGGTCTTGAGAGATGTAGCCTATCTACGGACAGCCTTGGACCCAAAAATGAACCAGAAACTAAATAACGAGCCGCACTGTCTTGATGCTCGGCTTGTTATGTCAAGAGTGTGCAATGCAAATTAGGTATGAGCTGTAGTCAGCGCTACTGAACCACCGCTGAACGATCGAATTAGGCGGCAAAACTTTTCGCTTTGGGACTTAGCAAAGTGCAGGTCTAAGGCAGGTTGACCGGCCACGGGGTGATGCCAAATGAGGACGGGCAGAGCCGAAATTTGGGCGGGCACAGCACAGTGCAGAGGCAGCCCGTGCAGCCGATGGGGAGCTCTGACGGTGGCCTGGGCCGCTATCGTGGGGAACTGTTCAGCGGGTAGCGTGATGGCCCCCATCCAGCTCAACTGCTTGACCCACACCTGAAGCTGTAGAGCCGCCACAATTTGGTCGAGGGGACCGAGGTAGGTGATGCGAAAGCTGCGATCGCACAGTCTCAGCACCGCACAGGGCAGTCTCGCCAGCGTGGTTTCCATCGACTGAAAAGGCGCTAGATGATCGACCGCCTCGCCAAATAAGGTTCTCGCTGCAACCAGGCCATCGGCTCCCGCTAGATCCCAAGGAGAGGAAACCGTGAATTCATTCATACCCGCACCCGACTCTTGGTTGGATCAAACGCCGCTAGCGGCCCCACCGTTGCTTTCACCCTGCGCTTAAGACCATCCAGCAGACCGACCTCGACCACCAGCCCAGGCTCAGCAAACTCAGGGACGACCTGGGCCATAGCAATGCTGGTATTGAGGATGGGTGAAAATGTGGCGCTGGTGATCTGCCCCACCCGCCACCATTCCCCAGCGGCGAAAATAGGCTGGCCGTGGGTTGCCACCTCTGCCCCCTCTAGCACTAGCCCCACCGCCACCCGAGGGGGATGGCGACGAATGGCCTCTAGGGCAGCTTTGCCGATCAAGTCAGGCTTTTTCAGCGCCACGGCCCAGCCAATACCCGCCTGGTAGGGCGAGGTTAAATCGTCAAACTCGTGGCCCAGGGCCAGCAATCCGGCTTCGATGCGGGCGCGATCGAGGGCTTTCATACCCAGGGGCAGCAGTCCTACTGGTGCTCCGGCTTGCGTCAAAACATCCCACAGTGCTGCACCATCCTGGGGATGTACGAACAGCTCATAGCCCAGTTCGCCGGTGTAGCCGGTACGCGAAATCAGCACCGGAATGCCCTGGATGTGAGCTTCTAGAAAACCGAAGTAAGCCAGGAATTCGACCTCGGGCACTAGGGTTTTGAGCACCTGACGGGAGAGCGGGCCTTGGAGGGCAAGGTTGTGAAGCCTCACTGATTCCACCGTCACATGCCAACCTCGATCGTTCGCAATGCGCTGTAGCCAATCGCCGTCGGTGTCGCAGTTGCCCACGTAGCGGTAGCGGGTGGGGCCAAAGCAAAACACAATACCGTCATCGACAATGCCACCGTGAGGGGTGAGCAAGCAGCCGTAGGCCCCCTGCCCCGCTGCTAATTTCTCCAGATTGCGAGAAAAGGCGTATTGCAGCAAGGCAAAGGCATCGGCTCCAGCAATGTCAAACTTGCGCAGGGCCGAGAGATCCATTAGTGCTGCCCGCTGGCGCAGTGCCCAATACTCAGCCTGATCACCCTGGTGGGCAAAGGTTTGGGGCACCCAAAAGCCGTTGTACTCTGTCAAATCGTCGGTCAGCTGATGAATGCTGGGGGTAAAGGCGCTGGCCTGGGTCATTCGCAGGGGCAAGGTTGCCACCCGTCGCCCCATGGCCCGTTCAAAGGTTTGCCCTGCCGCGTAGATGCGTAGGTGAATGGGCGTCGGCTGCCAGCCGTTAGCGGGGTCAATGTCGTCGGGGCAGGCGGAACTGGCGCAGAGCAAATCTTGGTGAGCCAGCAGCAGTACGTAGTCGCCAGGGCGAGAGAGGGGTTCTGCGAAGGCGATCGCACCGTGACCATCCACACTGGTGTTGTAGAAAAAGTTGAGGGCGGGCCAGCCGGGGCGGGGCGCAATGCCGTAGGGGGCCAGCACCCGGTTAAAGTTGTCGCTACAGCTGGGGTGACCGGGATAGCCGGCATCTTCGTAGTAGCGAGCGGTGCAGGCGAGCAAAAAACTGTCGTGGCGACCGCAGGTGTCTTGAATCACCTCTGTCAACGGCTGCATCGATTGCGAAAAGAGCTTGCTGGGCAGCCCCGCCTGGGGAACGGCCAACCCGGTGAGCGTTCGAGTCACTGTGGCATCGAGCGGGTCGCTGTGGTGCTCGCCACCAAAGGCCAAAAAGTCGGAGCACTGGGAGCCAGCCACATCAATGATTTGAATGAATTGGCCAGCGGTGACCGAGTAGGCGATCGCTTCCCCCGGCGCAATACGATACTCGACTACCACTTTCCCCAGCGGCGGCGGAATGTCGGTGTGGGCTATGGGCGGAAGGGGCAGTGCAGTTGTCATAACAAGATTGCACCAGAGGCTCTGGCTCGCCGCAGTGGTGCAGGCTACCGAACTAGCCATCTCTGGGCTAAGATTGGCCAGCCTGCTTTTGGCTACACTTGAGTCACACGCCATGCGCTAGGCAAAGCCGCCATGACCCTCTACAACAGCGATTTTTACGCCTGGACTCAGGCCCAAGCTAAGACTCTCAAAGCAGGCATTTGGGATGCACTAGATATTGAAAACTTGGTGGAGGAAATTGAAACCTTGGGACGGCAAGAACGACAGGAGTTACGAAACCGCCTAGGCATTCTCCTCGGACATCTGCTGAAGTGGCAATACCAGCCTGGGAACCGCAGTAACAGTTGGCGATCGATCATGCGAGAACAGCGCCGACGCATCGACCAGCTTTTAGCAGACAGCCCCAGTCTAAAGCCGTTTCTGTCAGAGGCCATAGCCCGCGCCTACCAGGATGGGCTTGACTTAGCGGTGCGAGAAACTGGGCTAAGCTACGACGCTTTCCCAGAGGATTGTCCTTACTCCTTTACCGAGGCTCTTACTCCAAACTTTTTGCCCTAGGAGCCGTGTGGATGGTGAGCATTGCCACCATCCACAGTCAATCACTATTTGTGAAGCTCTTATCTCGTCAAAAAACTACTCCAGCAGCAGGGTTTTGGTCATGATCGCCATCCACTGGTTAGGTCATAACTATGAAATGTACAAAAGGCCCCGAAGCTTTTATTTGGAAGGCCATAGTCATTTTCACGATCGTGAATCCCGTCATTTCTTAGTTTTTAGTCAGCACGTTTGACGTGATAAGGCTACTATTTCCAGGAATTGAATTCAAATCTACTAAGCTATACCTTCAAAACTTGAAGTTTAAACATCAAATATGCTTTTTAATCCCTTAAGTGCTGACTGTCATCCAGTGAATCTACTAGATGATGCAGTGCTGTAAGCTTCTTGTTCAACGAATCTAACATTTAAGTATTACATAATCAGTTGTCGCTCACACTACTACTATGAAATACTCGATCTATCTATCAGAAGAAGACAAAAGGCGGCTTGAATACGAAGTTGTCTCTCAAGATCTAAGAGTCTACTTAACTCGGCTAATCGAGCGAAATCTCGATTTTGCAAAGAATGGTCTTATTAACAGGAACTGGCTTGTCAATCGATCTCGAACGCTGGCTGGAAAAACTATTTATGTTCTTTCAGCAAACGACTGGGGTGATTATGAGAACTTTGAATACGCATGGCATAACGGGGAGTTTGAGCTGTGTCTTCGCCGCCTCGATACACCCGGATTAATTGAGTTGCTCTGTGAGACTTTGGAGCACGGATGGCTAGATGCTTCAACGTTAAATCAATCCCTAGAACAAGAAGACTCCTCTTTTCGCTTTCGTCAAGAGCATGGGGATCTCGCAGTGGATGTTTTCTCTATCGAACAGTTAGAAGAGGATGCTCCTGATGTTGGGGAGCATCCGAATATTCGCGTGCTTGTGAAGCGGATGGACACTGGTTTGGAATCAAAGGATTATTCTGCGGTGCTTCATGCGAGCGCCAGCATTTTTGAAACTCTTGCTAAGCACATTGTCGGAACATCCAGTATTCAGAACCAATCTTTAGGATCTTTCTTTGCTCGGTACCAGAGGGATTCTCAACTTCCACCTGAACTGCAAGCCAAAGTGATCGCTGTTTATAATGCACGTAACACAACACCTCTTGCTGGTCACGGCAGTACAGAGACTCCAACTCTAACAGTTCATGAGGCCGTCACTCTTACAGAACTTACAAAAGCCTTCGTTCGCATTGAATATATATTGCAGACAGGCGCTGAAAGCATTAGTTAATTATGCATTTAGACAAATTCGTAGAAAGATGATTCAGCTGATTTGAACCGTAAGCGTTTTCCACTCGAGTCAGAGAATAGCCTGTGATAAGTCTCAGCAAAACGCCGAAAGCAAATTGATTCTCTCGGGTCTAGACAACTTCAACATTGGTGAAGACAACACCTTGGGCGTACTGCTAGTCACGATCGCCTCAACTCGCACAACGGAAGCAGGCCCAGAATCAACCTTGACTACCGAGACTCCAACACCCCGCCAAAGCTAGAGCCCACAATTCGAGGCTGCCCGTCTATCATCTGCACCGTGAACGATCGCTGTTCTCGCTGGGTAGAGCCATCTGGGTAAACATAGGTGTTCTCGCCCACAAAATTAATGCTGTCTGCGGTTTGCCCCGTCACCCGCAGATTCTCCACTGAAACGCGATCGAACTGGGCAAAAAAGCCAGGGTCAAACTGCTGCGCTAGCGAGCCACTAAACTGCGATCGCGCCGCATCCCAAGATTTACTCGAAACATGGCTATACAGGGTTGCCACCGTCGCCTGGGCTGCCTCGGGCGTTAGCCCCCCACCCGCTGGCGCTGGTGGAGCCGGCGCTTCAGGTTCTACAACCTCTGCTTCTGGCGCATCGACCACCTCTGGCTCTGGGGCAGCGGGTGCCTCAGGCTCAGCCTCAGCCGATTCGACAGCGGCCTCGCGGGGCGCGGCAGGCGCTTCCGCTTCGGGCTCAGGTTCAACGACTGTAGGCTCAGCGTCGGCAGGTGAATCAACGGTAGGAGCCGTGGACACCACTGGGGTTTCGTCTTCTGGGGTAGACGAGGCTGAGCGCCACGCCTGCCAGCCGAGTAGACCGGCGATCGCCACCACCACCGCCGCCAAAGCCCCCGCCGCCAGGGGCACCCAGTTAGTTGACGACGGCTCTCGCCGCCGCACCGGCACCTGGGCGGCTGGCACCTGGGCGGCTGTCAGCTGAGTCCGTTCTCGCCGCCGCCCTATCGCCACCGTTGCGGCAGTGGTGCGGGGAGACTGGCCCTGAGGTACCGGCGCAGCTGGCACATACCGACTCAAGGCTGGGGGCAAATTCCTTAGGGCAGCCAGCGCCTCGACGGCAGTGGTATAGCGGGTGCGAAAGTCGTAGCGCACCATCACCTCCAACACATCCAGCAGGGCAGGATTGGCCTGGGGTGCGTATTGCTGCCACTCCAGCTCGCCGCTGCGAGGGTCGGGATGCAGCTCAGTCGGTGGGTAGCCGGTCAGGGCCTGAATGCCTAAGATGCCGACGGCATAAATATCGCTGCTGAACTGGGGTCTCCCGGCCACCTGTTCACTCGGCATATACCCCTGGGTGCCGATGGAAATGGTGTGGCTGAGGCCAGACCGCAGAGCCGTGGCCTGGGCGCTCACCTGCTTCACCGCACCAAAATCAATCAGCACAATGCGGCTATCGCTGGCGCGGCGGATCAAATTTGAAGGCTTGATGTCGCGATGGATGACGCCATGGGAATGTACAAAAGTTAAAATCCCCAGTAGATCGCCCAGAAATGCGGCGACCTGGGCCTCGGTCCAGGGGGTATCCAGCTCTTCTGCCAAAGAGTGACCTTCGATCAGCTCCTGGGCCAGGTAAAACTCCTGCCCTTCCTCAAAGTGGGCCAGCAGCCCCGGAATTTGTGGGTGTGTCCCCAGCTTGTAGAGGGTCTGGGCTTCAGTATCAAATAGCCGTCGCGCCGTTTGTAGCTCTTCGGCAGTGGTCACCTGAGGCTTGAGCTGCTTCACCACGCAGAGCGGATGCCCCGGCAGGTGCAGGTCTTGGGCACTAAAGGTTTGACCAAAGCCCCCCAAGCCTAAGGGCTGCATGAGCCGATAGCGGCCTCCCAGCGGTCTAGATTCTGGCGGCAGGTTGGGAAACGAAGCGGTCATAGCCATTGGAAGTGACGGTTGAACTATTAGACGACAATCTAGCAGATGCCGTTAACCCCCTTAGGGTAGCGCTCAGCGGCATAACCCTAAACATAGCGATCGCTATAAATGCCGACTTGGCCAATTTTAGGGTGACGCGATAGGCCGTCAGCAGGTTCCTAGAGGAGAATAATTGGAGTTAAACCTTTAGAACCGCCAAACATGGCCAAAAATTAGCAGGAAACGGGACAGAAGGCCAGACCCCTTAATTCTCTACGTAAAGAGCCAAAAATGATCTAATAGCATGCCTCCCATTTGCTTATAGCTCATGGGTGCGGGCGATCGCAGCAGCCGGTCAATCATACCCTTTGCAACGAAGGCATCTGCGCCATAGCTTTGCACCGCCAAAGGTGAATTTACGCCATATTTTGGAGTCAGAGAAAGAATCTTCTATTTTTTCCTTTTGGCTCTTTTAGCAGCTAAATGTCTCTGAATAACTACTTTATAGCGGCGATCGCATTTTTCAATCCATGAAAAATTTTGGAAATTAGGCCATTTAGCACTTTGCTATGGACTGCCCTTTGACCTATCCAAAATCATTAACAACAGACGAAATTTGGATCCAAAAGCTGTTGACTTTGCCGCAAAACTAGCAGCTTGTCATTACATCTGAGATAAAGTCAGTTACGTGTTAACTCAACCTAAAGTTTAGGGTAAGCTCTGCCTTGAGTAAGAGGCAATCCTCACAATTTTGTGGACGGCTACCTGCTGTTAGCGAATGTTGAGGTTGTCAGCTTACTCTGCTCGTCAACGCATTGACTAAAACCACAAGTTTCAGCAGCGCGCAAGACTTGCAATATTTCTTCACCTGTGGCTTTTGCGCGATCGCGACATAGATTTCAACATGCTAAACCGCTTCATTAATCTCACTGGGCTTGCCTTATTCGTGGCCTTAATCGTGCCTGCTGCCCAGCAAGCCCGTTCTGGTTATATGCCTACTGCACCCACCTCTGCCCTTGAACCAGGGCTCACGGGTGAAATTTCTTCCCCGGTGCCTCAGGCGACGGTGCCACCCGTTGAGAGCCCTCAGGGGCTGTCCGTTGACGCTGGCTTGGGTGAGGTGGCCTCCCTCAGCTCTCAAACTGCACCAGTACCTCCTCAAAGCAATCAAGCACCGCCCGCTGACGCTAACCTAGCTAACTCAACACTTGCGATCGCTTCACAAGCTCAAGATGTTCGCGTAGAAATTCACCTGCGGCATCACGAAGTCTTGGTCTACCAGGGCGAAACTATAACCAAACGCTACCCCATTGGGGTGGGCCAGTCTGGATGGGAAACGCCTGTAGGCACCTTTCAAGTGCAGCAGATGCGCGAAAACCCTACTTGGATCAGTCCCTTCACCGATGAGCGAATTTCTGGCGGTGATTCCCGCAATCCATTGGGTACGCGGTGGATTGGCTTTTGGACAGACGGTCACAATTGGATCGGGTTTCACGGCACTCGCAACCCAGCAACGGTGGGTAGAAATGCATCGCACGGATGTATCCACATGCACAGAGCTGATCTCGAAGCTCTGTATAGCCAGGTCAAGCTTGGCACCTCAGTCACTGTGAAACAGTAGGCCAACGGTCTGCATAATTGTCACCCTATCCTGGCTGCGCTGATCGAGGCTAAATAGAGACGACATTTTGCCTGTGCTGTATCTCTCAAAAGAGGTACGGCACAGGCAAAATGTTTTTTAGTGGGCGAGCGCTTTTTCTCAGCGAAAATATTGTTAAAAAGTTCCAAACTATTGATAGATAGATTTATCAATAAGCCTCTTTAGCCTTTTAACAAGTGCTCTTAACAGCGCCAAGTTTAAATCAATTTCAAGAGGTAATATATGAACGCTCAAAATCGCCTTGTTTGCGCCTTGACTGGTCTGGCCGGTGCCATATTGACAGGTGCATTGATCGGTATACCCAGTGGGGTTGCTCAGGTCAATGGTGCCGGACAATCTCCCGGTACGACAACGGGTCAGCAACAGCCGTCTGGGACAACTGGCGCAGGTCAGCAGCAGCCGTCTGGGACAACTGGCGCAGGTCAGCAGCAGCCGTCTGGGACAACTGGCGCAGGTCAGCAGCAACCGTCTAGGACAACTGGCGCAGGTCAACAGCAACCAGGAACCGTTCAACAGCAGCAACAGCCGGGAACCGTTCAGCAGCAGCGGCAGCCAGGGACTGTTCAACAGCAACAGCAACCAGGAACCGTTCAGCAGCAACAGCAGCCGGGAACCGTTCAACAGCAGCAGCAACCAGGAACCGTTCAGCAGCAACAGCAGCCGGGAACCGTTCAGCAGCAGCGGCAGCCAGGGACTGTTCAACAGCAACAGCAACCAGGAACCGTTCAGCAGCAACAGCAGCCGGGAACCGTTCAACAGCGTCAACCGGGGACTGTTCAACAGCAGCAACAGCCGGGAACCGTTCAGCAGCAGCGGCAACCGGGGACTGTTCAACAACAGCAGCAGCCGGGAACCGTTCAACAGCAGCAGCAGCAAGACGAGGGTGTGCGTGCCCTGTGGTAACTGTGACGTTTTAGCTCAGCTTCTATCGTGTGGCTGAGCTACGGTGAATGACAATAACAAAATCGGCATTGCTGAGTACGAGTATGAATCAAACATGCGGCCCTCCGTTGGGATATACGTTCGCATGCCTATCTAGATTTATGCCACTATTCAGCAATGCCACAAAGTTTTGGAGTTCCCATTAAAAACGTACACATTCAGCATTGTGATAAGGAGATGTTGCTCCTTATCACAATGCTGAATCCCCATCTCGAAAACTTTTACAGCAAGCGTCGGCTTTATTAGGACCCTCGCACTCCTAGTAGCGTCTCAGTACTGAGCTTTTCAACTATTAGCTTATGTTCTAAGCTGTTGGGTCAACGCAATAATTGATAGCTTACTTAAGCTACTAAGGCACAACTCTAACAGGTGTACCAAGCTCGATACGAGCAAATAAGGCTTCTACATCAGCATTGTGCATTCGAATACAGCCATGAGAAGCCGCTGTCCCAACGGAGGCTGGGTCAGATGTACCATGAAAGCCTACCCAGACATGACCGTCCGTCCAAAATCCAACCCACCGGGTGCCTAATGGATTGCGGGAATCGCCGCCAGGAATTCGCTCATCGGTGAAGGGATGTATCCAGGTGGGATGCTCTTGCATCTGCTGCACTTGAAAAGTACCCACGGGCGTTTCCCATCCAGCTCTGCCAATGCCAATTGGATACTCCTCAATGCGATTGACCCCGTGGTATAGGGTTACCTTACGTTGGCTGAGGCTGATTTCTACCCAAACAATTTCTTCGTTTGCCCTGCTTGAGCCTATGCCAGCCATAGGAGAAGCCGCCAGCATAGAAGACGCTGCTAGGGAAGGTGAGCTTTGGAAATAGGCTGCACCAATGGCATAGGGCGCTAGTCCGATCGCAGTCACTAGCCCAACTAGGTTGATTAACTGATTCCACGTTCTCATTCATGAGCTCCTACTGTTGTCACAGTGTCTAGGCGATCGCCCAGATACTATTGGGACAGCACCACCCACGGCATTTCTAAAAAATCACCGTGATTGATTCGCTGGCTAAAATTCTGCCAATTTCAGGCTAAAAAGAACGTGAATGATTGCCAATGCTCCGTGGGGATGAAGTTTTCAACCAGGAGGGCGTTGTTTAGGGGGGATGTCCAAAACTACTTAGATATCGTTGAAAGAGTCACCGTGAGGTATGGGGACTGGAAGCGCATCTCCTGCATTAATTACAGCAGCTGTGTTTGCTAGCCGCAGGCGGCACGTCGTTGGCCGGGTTTTGGTCAAAGAAGTTCAGCGGCTTGAGCATAAAGCCAATGTAGGCCACGGGCATGATCGGCCAGTCTTCGGCGCGGGGCACGTGGCTGTGGGCAAAGGTGTGCCACACCACCAGGTCGGTGTTGGCCACGGGGCGATTGCCCGCTGTCCACTTGGGCAAACCCTCACCACCGGGGCTTTGGTTGGGGTAGTCGCCCGCCGGGAATCTCTCGTCGGAGCTATAGGGCGTGACCCACAGGTGCTTAGTCATGTAGGTGGCGCGCTTCATGACGCTGGCGTTGGGGCTGGCCAGGGGCAGGGTATTCTCACCGGGAATCAGCTTGTAGGCCGTGGGGTAGCCCATGGCGTTGGTTTCTGTCGGGTTTACGATTTTCCAGTAGCGGCCCTTCATGGGGTCGATCAGGCGCTGGGCGGCGAGTTCGGTGTCGAGCAGCGTCGATTTGGCGTAGAAGGCATTGCCATAGGGGTTGAGTTCGTCCTCTTCAGGCTCAATATCCACTTCGTAAACAGAATTTTGCAGGCCATCCACACACATGTCGAGCCGCACGTTAAAGATGTGCTGGTGCACCGGGGCGTAGAGCTGGGGGGCGACCAGAGTGCCATACTTGGGCACCTCGCCGGGGGGGAATGCCGCCGTGCTGATCATGCCCGTCAGCTTGACCTCGTACTGAATGCTGCCATCTTGGTAGAAGTACCAGTAGAAGCCGTACTCATAGTTGCCTACGGTGGCGATGAAGGAGACGACTAACCGGCGCGACCTGCGCACCTCGGTCTCTTCCGTCCGCCAGTCCACGTGCTTCCAGAGAATGCCAAAGTCTTCTTCGTGCAGGCAGACAGCATTTTTGATCTGGGCTACCTCGCCGCGCGAGTTGGTCATGAAGGCGTCGAAGTAGTAGATTTCGCCCAGGCAGTCGCAGCCCAAAGTCAAAGAATTCGCCAGTGAGCCAATGCCGTATTCGCCCACGTCGAAGGCGTTTTTGCGGTAGTGGTGGGGCTGGGGGTCACCGTAGGGCACGGTCATTTCGGCCAGCGAGGCGCGATAGAGAATGGGCCGCTCTTCGCCACCGTCGGTGTAGTTGACGGTGTAGAGCACCAGCCCTTCACGGGGGGTAAAGCCGATGCGCATTTTCCACTTTTGCCAGTGAATTTCGTGACCGCTAACCGAGAAGCTGGGGCCTTCAGGCTGCACAATTTCGAGCGGCTTGAGGTCGGTGCGAAAGGCTTTGACGTACTCCTGGGAGTAGTTGGCCGACTGGGGCGGCAGGGGCACCACGCCATGGTCTTCGACCCGGATCACCTCCATTTTGTTGAGGTCAACGACGGGAATGACGCCTTCGATGGGGCGGGCGTAGCCGTTGTCGGTGGGGTTGGCCCGCACCCAGCAGAGGGCGCGGGAGAGGCGCACACCGTCTTCATCCTCAAGGCCATAGTGGCCTGCTGACCAAGGGTCAACCATCACCAAGCTGGGGTCGGTGATGCCACGTTTGGCGATCGCCTCAATAAACTCCGGGCAGGCTTTGACCGCATTCTCACACTCAATAAACTCATCCAGCATGATCGGCGGCTGCACGTCGGGGACGTGTTTCCAGGAGGTGACGGTGCCCTCGGTGAGAGACACGATCGCCTCATAGGTCTGGGCCGTGGCATTGTCGAGCAGGATGGCAAAGGCTTCCCGCACAATGTCATCCCCCGGCTTAAAGCCCATTACCGTTTCTTTCGCCGGTTCGTTGAGGGTGACGGTGGCAAAGCGGGTCGTCGCACCTAAGGATTTTTGCTCGCGCAGAATGGCGACAGCGGCGGCAATTTCTTCGGGTGTTAGTGGTTCTAGGGGGTGGGCAACAGCGATCGCAGTGGGACGTTCTTGGGCGATAGTCATGGGATATGGCTCCTGAGGAGTAGTTGGGAGAGGGGGAGGGGAAATTTTGAGTTTTGAGTTTTGAATTGGGCCTGCGGCCTAAGGATTCTGTAGGGTGGGCATTGCCCACCATTGCTCTGGGCTACAAATCGTTTAACGCCTGGGCATTGTTCTCGACGGGACAGCTGATCAGAGGCGATCGCGGCTTTTTGGCCAACACTCTGGGGGTTTTGGGCCGGGATGAGTGGTGGGCGGTGCCCACCCTACGCGGCGGCGACGGGAACAGGCACTTCCTCCTCTAAATCAGCCAGCAGCGACTCGGCGAGCCTGCGCTTTTCGTCGGGGTCGAGCTTCTTCAGCTCGTTGTGCAGCACGCGCTCGTTCACCGACTGGTTCCAGTAGTCGAGCGAGTCGAAGCCCAGCAGGGCCGCTTTGCCGACGAACTGGCGTAGCACCTCGTTGGTTGGCCCCATCACCCAGCCCGCTTTGCCATCACGCAGGTAGCGCTCGATTTCCATGTCTTTCTTAAAGCCGGAGCCACCGCAGGCGTGGAGCATTTTGTCGCAGACATGGGCCACATTCTTGGCCGCCTCAAACTTGATTTGCCAGTACCAGTGCAGATAGGCCGAGCGCGGCAGGGCGCTGGTATCGGCGTGGATGGCCCAATCGCAGCCGTTGGTGAGCTGATCCATCAATTGCCCCATGGAAAAGGTGAACATGCGGCAGGCGCTGGTGTCGATAATCGCCTCACCAAAGTAGTCCTGAATTGTTGGGTAATCCGCGACGCGTATGCCCACATCGACGTGCTTTTTGCGGGTGACGTGGGCCTTGGCAATGTCGATCGCTCCCAAGGCAATCCCATTCCAGCAGGCCGACGAGCAGAGCAAAAAGAACGGATCAACGATTTCGTCGTTAGAGGTGCTGCCATCGCCCTCGGGGCCAACCATGCGATCGCGCGGCACGGTCACCCCATCCACCAGCAGGGTGCCAGACTGGTTGCCGCGTAGGCCCAAGGCATCCCACTTGTGGGGCTCAGCCTGCACCTCGTCGGCATAGATCAAAAAGCATGACAGATCGGCATAGTTGCCGTCGAAGTGGGGGCTGGTGGTCTGCACAATGTACCAGTCGGCAAACCCCGCTGAGGTCGTCCACGACGCCTTTTTGTTCACCTGCCAGCCATCAGGAGTCGCCGTGGCCCTGGAAGACACAGGGTACCAGAAGTGCGAGCCAGTCTCGGGGTCAGAGTAGGACAGGGTGCCGATTAGCACCTCGCTATCGAGCCGCTTCAGCAAGCTTTGCAGTTCTGGGCTGTTGTGAGCGCGAAATAGGGCTGCTGCCACCGCCCCCAGGTGCATGGTGTAGCACATCGCCGTGCTGGGGCAGCCGTAGCGGGCGATGGTTTCGACCACCATGGCGGCGCAGATGTGGTTTTCACCCAGGCCACCCCATTCTTTAGGCACAAACAGGCTGAGCAACCCCAGGGATGCCAGCGCCTCGAAGTTTTTGCGCGGGTAGATCAAGTTGCGATCGGAGGCGATCGCATTGGGTCGCAGCACCGCCGCGCACAGCTCGATCAGTTTGGCCTGGAGCGCTTGCTGCTCGGGGGTGAGCAACCACTGGGGGTCAAAGTCTTCAGTTAAACCGGTGAAAGGCATTCCGTTCCAGGTTTTGGTAGACATGGGGGGTGGATGGGTGGGGGGTGGACGGGTAGGGAAGGTAGGGAAGTTTTGAGTGTTGAATTTATGCCGGATAGCAAGAACTCAAAATTCAAAACTAAGAACTTAAAACTCTCAACCAATCAAGCGATCGCCATTGCGCCCTGCCCCAGCGGGTCTTCGCAATAGTCCACCAGGTGGGGGCTGCGGTAGCCGTCGTTGCGCCAGAGAATGGGGAAAAAGCTCTCATCCATTTCGGTTTCGCCGACGCGCTTGTAGCGGCCGTAGATGTAGCCCTGGGGGTTGGTGGGGTGAAACTGGGCCGAGGCGGGGATGGTGTGCAGACCAATGCTGCGGAACATGCCCTCGGTGCGGGTGGTGGGGCCGAGGCCGTGCCAGGTGCGTCCGTGGTGGAAGGCGCAGCCGCCAGCGGGCACATCGACGACAACCAGCTCCGGTTCAGGAACGCCAGCGTTTTCGGCGGCTTGTAGCATGGCCCAGCGATAGTCTTTGGTCGGGGCGTGGAACTCGCCCGCAACGCTGGAGAGTGGCCACTTGTGGGAGCCTTTGGCGTAGACTAGGGTGCCATCGGCGGCGGTGGCCCGATCCAGCGCCACCCAGCAGGTCATCATGGCAGCGGGTTCGAGATAGTCAATGTAGGCACCGTCTTGGTGCATGGCGATCGCCTGGGCCCCGGGCGGCTTCATCCACAGGCTGTCTTGGCCAATGCGGGCCCCCTCCCACCCAGCCAGCGTGGCGCTGAGGCGGCCAATTTCTGAGGAGAGCACCAGGCTGGCGATGGTGCAATCGCACTTCCAGCCGTTGCAGATCTCGCGGGTAATGTCGGGTAGGCTCATGCGCGGTCGCCAATGCCACTCATCGGGGTAAATGCCCGTTTCAAAATCGCCGTGAAACATGGGTTCTAAACGATTAGCTAGGCGTTCGGCAAAGTCTGCGGGCAGAAAGTTTTCCAGAATCAAAAAGCCGTCATTCTGGAACTGCTGAATTTGGGCAGGGGTGAGCTGAATGGGTTGATAGTCCATTGCAAACAGAGTCTCTGGGTGCAGGAAACACAGGGAGCGGGGCAAGTCTGGTCTACAGAAAATTGTCGATGGTGGGCCATGCCCACCCTACGGGGGCGATCGCAAAGTATGGGTAGGTTGGGTGAAACCCAACGCAGGGTTTAGCTCTGTTGGGTTTCACCCAATCTACTGGGCCGAATTTGACTCGACTTAGTTGACAAATCTGGGGGGTGCCCTATGTACTTGTCATAATAAGTTCTCCCCCCAAAGATTATGTGTCCCCCGTTACCCGCAACCGAATCTCTCACCAGCCTCACCGTTGAGCCGGGCGTTTTGCACATTGCCGCCAGCGACTTTGACGCCCGCCCTATGAGCTTTCTCACCGCTGATGGGCAGCGCACCGGCTACGAGCCTGAGCTAGCCCGCCACCTCTGCCACCAGCTCGGGCTGACCCCCGTGTGGCACAACCTGCCTATGTTTGAGTTTTATACCTGCCTGGCTACCGGGAAATACGATGTGGTGTGGTTTAACCAAGCCATTACCCCCGATCGCCAGCAGATAGTCGATTTTACTCAGCCCTATGGCCTGTTCGATGAAGCGGTGTTAGTCAAACAAGGCAGCGGTATTGCCGCTGTTGCAGACCTGTCTGGCAAGCGGGTAGGAGGACTGGCCGACAGCACCAACATTGCCCTGGTTGAGGGTTTCCCCGGCGCGATCGCGGTGCCCTACCCCGGTAGCGACCAGGTGCTGCCTGAAATGCTGGCGGCCCTCCGTGCTGGAGAGATCGACGCGCTGATTGACGATGAACTGGTTTTGGTCGTGGCGGCTGAGGAGGATGCCTCGCTGAAGCTTGC
Source organism: Leptolyngbya sp. FACHB-60 (assembly GCF_014695775.1). Lineage (GTDB taxonomy): Bacteria > Cyanobacteriota > Cyanobacteriia > Phormidesmidales > Phormidesmidaceae > Nodosilinea. The sequence continues at coordinate 164,467 of NZ_JACJOX010000020.1, forward strand.
CTTTACGCTGCCAACGCGGGTGCCCTTTGCGATCGCCACGGCCAAATCCACCCCCACCCTAACGGCGACGCTCAATGGGGCGATCTCAGCTGCCCTAGCCGACGGCACCATGGCCAAACTCTGGGCTGAATGGATTCCCTGGAAGCCGTTTCCCTGGGCGTAATCTGGACAAAATCACGGACTTACAGAACCGTCCCATCGCGATCGCCACCCATCCCCGCCTCCTACTCCAACGACTCTCGATACCGCGCCAGCAGCGGCTGCAAGAAGTCGTAGCCATCGACGCCAATCACGGCGAGAAACTGGCGACGGTGGTCGGCGAGAATGCCCTCAAAGGTCTCTGGCCCCAGTTGCCCGTAAAGAATGCTGAGCAGGGCAGCGGGCTGCCGCCATTCGGGGGAGTCGATCTGGTGGTGCAGATACATACCGAGGCAGCCGGTGAGCACCGCTTGTTCGAGGTTGCCGTCGCCCTGGTAGGCGGCAGCGAGGTTGGCAAAATTGGAGGCCATTAGAAAGCGATCGCCGATCGCCTGCGCCACCTGTAGCCCCTGCTGGAGGGACTCGATCGCATCCCGATATTGCCCGAGCTTGAGCTGGGCAATGCCGAGGCTATTGGCGCAGAGGGCCTGGCTGGGGCGATCGCCTACCTGCTCCGATAGCGCCAGCCCTTGCTCCAGATAGCTGAGCACGGTTTCGTACTGTTCGGCCTCCAGCAGTTGGGACTGGCCCTGGGCGACTTGGCTATAGCCCACGTTGGCCAAAGCGTTGGCCTGACCAATGCGATCACCGCTCTGGCGAGCTAAAATCAGCGCCCGCTGGCTGTGGCCTTGGGCCGCCTCAAAGTCTTGCTGGGCCACTGAGGTGCGGCTGAGATGGTTGAGGTTGGCAATTTCACAGGGCACATCCTGGGCCTCGCGGGCCACCTCTAAAGCCTGCTGGTGAAAGCGTTGGGCCTGGCTGTAGTTGCCCAACGCCCGCTGCGAATAGCCCAGCAGGGTGAGAATGCGGGCTTTCACCGCTGTGTTGGGCACCGCTTGCAGGGGCTGATCCAGGTACTCTAGCAGGGCGCGAAGGGGCTCTCCAGACAGGGCGGTAAACAGGCCGCCATAGAGCGGAAAATAGCTTTGGTTGGCAAACTGCCGCAGCCCCTGAAGCGCCAGCTGAAACGAACCCATCGACAGAATGCGCTGACCCTGCTGGCCCAAGCGGTCAGAGATCTGCCCCCAGACCACGGCAAAGGTGAGAAAAGTGGCAATCGATAGCCGCTTGCCCGATTGAGGGTCATAGGGCTGGCGATCGAACCAGTTCACCAGGGCCAGCTGAAGGCGCTGCAAAACCACCCCCCAAGCAACCCAGTCGGCCACGGCTAAGGGAGCCGTCACGCCAGCGGCAGTGACCGTCTGATGCTGAGCCAGGTCAACAAACAGGCGTTTCAGCGCTGGGTTGCCCACAATTTTGCCCCAGTGCTGCCACGGGCCAGACTGGTCGCCAGGCTCGCTAAAGCCTAGCTGCTGACCCTGAGCATAGATCCACCCCACCACGTCGCCTTCGAGTTGCTGCCAGGCGGTCAGTCCCTGGTCTAACCCGTCAGCTAAGGTGGCCAGGGCCGGGGCAGTCTCGGTAGCCTGTGCCGATTCGGACGGCACAGGAGCCTGCTTGAGCGCCCGCACTAGCTGCACCAACTGTTCCCGAGAGAGGGGCTGTTCGCGGTTAGGGTCAAGGGCGGCGAGGAGCTGAGACAGCCGCTCTTCGGGCGGCGCATTGAGAATTTCAGCTTCTATGCTGGTGAGCACCGCTGTGGCCTGGTTGTCGGCCTGCCAGCGCTCCCATTCGCCCTGGATGGTGCGGAGGGCACGCTGTTGGCGCAGAGCTTTGGCCTGCTTAAATTCGTCACTGCCGGGGGCTAGGTCGGTCTCTAGGGCGGCCAGGGTAGTGGCCAAGGCCCGCTCAAACAGTTCGCCACTGCCCGGCTCGATGCCCGCTTGCAGCATGCGGTAGACCTGCTGTTTCGACTGAATTTTGCCCTTGAGGGTAGCGGCTACTATGTCATCAATGAGTGTCTGGTACGGTTGAGCCATCGATCGCTATGCCGTTCAAAACTGCGGAGGAGCCGTTGCCCCAAGTGTGCCACAGATTTTTCTGAGATTCAGCCCGATAGCGGCAGACGGTTGGAGGTCAAAGCCCGACGAAATCCTCGGGTGAGGTAGCCTGGGAAGAACGCGTTTCCCTTTATCTATGGGCCCTTTATCTAGGGGCGGGGTGCCCTGGAGCACTACCCACGCCGGGGTGCATCGGCTGCTCAAAGTTCGTCCGCTGTTGCCTCGGGGGGCGACAGGGTTATTGACGGTATCGGGTGGGCAAGATTCGGTGTGCCTGCTCAAGCTGCTGGTCGATCTGCGGCCCAAGTGGGGCTGGCAACTGCGGGCAGTGCACTGCGACCACCGCTGGCGACCCGACTCGGCGGCCAACGCCGATTTTGTGCGACAGCTGTGTGAAGGTTGGGACATCCCCTGTGAAGTGGTCACCGCCGATGCCAACTACCCCACCGAAGCCAAGGCTCGGCAGTGGCGCTACCGAGTATTTGAAGAGTTAGCTAGTCAAGAACGCTGTACCCACGTGGCGACGGGGCACACGGCGAGCGATCGCACTGAAACCCTGCTCTACAACCTGCTGCGGGGCAGCGGCACCGATGGCCTTCAGGCCCTGGCCTGGCAGCGGCCCCTTTCCAAAGACAGCCCCATTGCCGTAGTGCGACCTCTGCTGGGGCTGACTCGTCAGCAGACCGGGGAGTTTTGCCGCCAGTTTGAGCTGCCCATCTGGCCAGATGCCACCAACCAGGACACCGGCTACGCCCGCAACCGCATTCGCCTAGAGCTGTTGCCCTACCTGCAAGAGCACTTTAACCCTGGGGTAGACGTGACCCTAGCGCATACAGCTGAGCTGCTCACGGCTGAGGTGGAGTTGCTAGAGGCAATGGCAGGCGAGCTGTATGGGGCATCGGTCTTGCCCCCCGTTGGGGAGGGCGAAGCGTGGAAAATTCAGCGATCGCCCCTCAAGACCGCGCCCCTGGCCCTTCAGCGGCGGGTGCTGCGGCGGGTGCTCCAGCAAGTGACCCCAGCCCAGGTCAGCTTTGAGCATGTGGAGAAACTTATCGCCCTACTCGTCGCCCCCCAGGGCAGCCAGAGTGATCCCTTCCCCGGTGGACTTGTTGCCGTGGTAGACAGCGACTGGCTGGTGCTAAAGCCATCAACGGCGACATGAGGCCGCAGCATGGGATGGTGTAGGTTCTAGAATGGCAGTAGATCTATTAACCCTTGTCCGTGCGGGCTAACCCATGACCTTACCCCCCGCTCTACGCTATCGCTTGGTACGCCTGCAATCTTTGGGGCGATCGCTCAATCGTCCGACGGTATGGGGCGGTCTTGGCCTGCTGGGGTTGCTAGCCGTGGCCGTGCCTCAGTACTCGCGCCACCCCGAGTGGCGCAGTCAATACAACCCAACAGTTGACAGTGCCGCCGTAAACCCCGACACCAACCTGGGCAATTTATCTAGCGACGATTTGGCCGACCTGGCCGAAATTGACAATCTGGCCGTGCTGCTTGACCAGATTCAGCCCACCACGGCTACTGCTTTAGAGGAGGCGGCGCGATCGCCCAATACTGACCCGCTGGCGCTGCCCACCGCTACAGAAGAGCAGCAACCCCCCACTAGCCCCTTCGCCAACTATTTAGAGCGCAGCCGTTTTCGGTTTAGCACCTCGGCTAGCGGGAGCGAAGCCGATTCCCCAAACGCTACTCAATCGCTTGGCCCATCGTCGGCCGATCCTGCGATGCGTTCTGGCGAGGGCGCACAACCCAGTGCGCTGCAACAAGCGCTCAACCAGCGATCCAGCGCCAGTACCGCTCCGCCATCTGAAGTAACGTCCGCAGAGCGCACTCCGGTGACAGAGGCCACCCCTACCGACAATCTAACGCCCTCCCCCTGGATGGTTGAAGGCAGCCTGCCTGGAGTAGACCAGCGGTTTATTCGCACCACCCCACAAATGTCGCCACCGCCGGGCACGACAGGCTACACATTGCCGCCAGCGCTAGCGCCTAGTCCATCAGTAGTAGCTCCAGTGGCCCCAGCAACGCTCAACTTAGACTTTGGGACTCCAACTGCCGCACCGTCTGCGGGGGTAACAGCGCAGCCTCCGACTGGCATCCCCAGCAATACTCCTAGCTCACCTCCTCAGCCAGAGCCTGCCCCCTTCTCAGCCCCAAGGCCACCGGGCGTTTACACCGGCAACGGCTATATCAACACGTTCTCAGACCCAAGCGGGCCAGTAGATTAGGCAAAAATACAACCCTTCTCAATCCTGAATTTGAGCTGATCGGTGTGCGTTTGACCGTCGAAACATATGCCGAGGCCTGCCGGCATGACTCTTCGTTTTCCAAAACAAAAAGAGGATGACTAGGCTTTCTACCTGGTCATCCTCCAAGGATTCTGATAAATGTGGTGGATCTAGTCAGCGCTCGACTCTGGATAGGGGTCGCTCAGCTGCTCAGTCTCGGGGCAATCGTCAGAGACATTGATCTCAACATCGCCTCGGGGGACGGCGGCGAGGCGCTTGGTGACTGCGCCAATGCTCTCTAGGCGCACCATTTCTTCCCAAGAGCAGATCTCGTCTTCTTCCTCAGTTTCGTAGCGAAAGGTGACCAAGTCGCCTTCGATATCCAAAATCTTCGCCCGCTCAATCCAACGCTGTTGATCCCGTAGAAAAATCCACACATCTTGACCATCACAACAGAGTTGATAGATCTTGCGGTGTAGCATAGTCGCGGCTCCTTCACAGGTAACATCAACGCTCATATCGCTTCGCTAACGGAGGGGAGCGTTCACCCAGCTGAAACGAGGTTGGCCTACATCGCTGGCTTTGCCTAGCCCCGTGGTTGTGCCCTCGCTCTAGCTAAATTACGCGTCAGCAGTCTGGGTAGATGACCAGTAGCTACAGGTCGTAGCTCATCCTAATTCTGTACCTTAACATTCCCCGCGTGATTCATTCTTCTCATATCAGTGAAGCGGAGACATGTAGTGTAACAAGCCTACGTTCGCTTGGCCACAACACCCTGAGGGCAAGCGCTATAGTGAGAAACTAGCCCTGTTCTCGTGTCTTGCCCCTATGCTGCTGCACCTCTGCACCTGGCCCGAAGTTGAGGCTTACCTCACTCAGTCGTCAGGCATTATTTTGCCAATTGGCTCTACAGAACAGCACGGCCCCACCGGCCTGATCGGCACCGACGCTATTTGCGCCGAAGTGGTGGCCAAGGGTGTTGGCGAGGCCGCCAATGCTCTGGTTGGCCCCACCATTAATGTGGGTATGGCGCTGCACCACACGGCATTCCCTGGCTCTATGACCCTGCGCCCCAGCACGATGATTGCCGTCATTCAGGACTACCTTACGCCCCTGGTGCGCCACGGCTTTACCCGGTTCTTTTTCGTCAATGGCCACGGCGGCAATATTGCCACGCTGAAGGCGGCTTTTGCCGAAGCCTACACTGCCCTAGCTCATGACCACATTCCCAATGCTGAGCGGGTGCGCTGCAAGACGGCCAACTGGTTTATGGCGCGATCGGTCTACACCCTGGCCAAGGAACTCTATGGTGACCAAGAAGGCTCTCACGCGACGCCTAGCGAGGTGGCTCTGACTCAGTACGCCTATCCCGATTTCATTAAGCAGGCTCTGCTGGAGCCGCAGGTGGCTCCGTCGGGCCATGCGATCTACAGCCCTACGGATTTTCGGCAGCGCTACCCCGATGGCCGCATGGGGTCGAACCCGGCACTGGCCACCCCCGAGCATGGGCAGCAGCTCTATGAGGCAGCGGTGAAAGAACTCACCAGCGACTATCTAGCGTTTTTGGCGGCAGAGTAAACGTCTATACGCCTCTACATGACTGACACCGTCAACTCTTTGAATGGCATCCCTATCCGTCTGCCTGACGAGCGGTGGCAACATATTATTCAACGTCATGCCGATATTGCCGATCGGAAAGACTTGATTCTACGAGCGATCGCAGCACCAGAGCGTTTGCTAGCAGGCAACGAGGGGGCGCTGATGGCTGTTCAAACGCTAGAGCTTGGCAAGTGGCTGGTAGTCATCTATAAAGAAACGCAGCAGGACGGCTTTGTGGTAACCGCGTTCTCAACCCGTAAGGCGAATTCACTCAACCGGAGACAGCAGCTATGGCCATAGCCAACTATCAAGAAGCTCAGAGCTATCTTAAGTTTCTGCCTCTGCTGCATGATTTGCCGAAACAGCCCTTCTTCATCGTTTACGATTCAGAAGCTGACGTACTCTACATTGACTTCAACAATCCGCCTCAATCTGCGGAGGATAGCGAAATCACTGACGACGATATTGTCATTCGTTACAACGATGCTGATGCGATTGTCGGCTTAACCATTCTCAATGCCAGTCAACGCTAGCGCGGCTGATTCATTCAACCGCATTGCTATAACAGCGGCTTGACTTGCCATAACCACTCGACGACATAGCATTGTAGCGGGGTGATATAGCTTATCCACCCGGTGATATGGCATTGCAGGGCAGTGACATAACGATGCAGGGCGATGATATGTCAATACCACTAGATGACATGGCATTGCAGGCGGTGGATCTAGCGAAACCAGCCGTTGCAATGGCATTACCATAGGGGCTAGCCCTGTTTCGGCCCCGGCAATGCCCAGCGACTTTGAGATTCTGCGCAGCATTTACAACGCTTTCGACCCCTTTGAGCCGCTGCTCCCAGGCGACCCGGTGTATGTCAATTGCAGTGCGGTGCGGGGCGAAGAAAATATTTTGGTGGATGTGGGGCGGCAGATTACTTACAGCGATCGCATCACTCACCAGCTCTACACCGGCCATCGGGGCGCAGGCAAATCGACCGAGCTGCTGCGGCTCAAGGAAGCCTTAGAACAAGACGGCTACCGTGTGTCGTCTATTTTGCCGCCGAAGAGGCTGACATTGACCCTGAAGACGCGCAGTATACCGACATTCTGCTGGCCTGCACCCGCAACCTACTGGCAGATTTGCAGGGCGATCAGAAACCGATTCAGCAGTGGTTAAAGTCGCGCAAGACTGAGCTAGTGGATGCCATGCAGAGCGAGGTCGGTTTCGACAGCATTGACGCCGAGGTGCCCTTTAGCAAGCTCACCACCACGCTTAAGGTCAGCCCCACCGCCCGCGCCCAAATTCGCAAAATTGTGGAGCCGCATACGCCCTCGCTGATTGAGGCGCTGAATACGTTTATTAAAGAGGCGATTGCCCAAACGCCCCAGCAAACGACCCACAAGCTGGTGCTTATCGTTGATAGTCTCGACCGTATTCCATCCATTTTGCGAGAAAACGAACCTAGCAACCATGAGCAGATTTTTGTCGATCGCAGCGAACAGCTCAAAATGCTGGATTGCCATATTATCTACACCGTGCCGATTTCGCTGGTGTATTCGGGCCGTGCCCCTGACCTGCGCGACATTTACGATGCCGAAATTCAGGTATTGCCGATGGTGATGGTGCGCGACCAGGCGGGCCAGGTGTGCGAACCGGGGCTAGCCATTATGCGCGAGCTGGTGCGCCAGCGGGTGTTTCACGCCGAGTCGGTGAGCCCTGAGGCTCAACTAGTGGGTGACATCTTTGACGATGGCGAAACTCTCGACCAGCTTTGCCTGATGAGCGGCGGCCACATGCGCAACCTGATGCTGATGGCTCAGGAGGCGATTAAGCAGACGACGGCGCTGCCCATTGGCAAAAAGGCGGTGCGCTTGGCCATTACCAAGGCCCGAAACACCTACCGCAATGCGGTGTACGACAACCAATGGGGGCTACTGGCCAAGGTGTGGCAAACCAAAGAGATTTTGAACGACGAAGCCCACCGCGACCTGCTGTTTAACCGCTGCATTTTGGAGTATCGCTACATTGATGGCGATGGCGAAATTGTCTGCTGGCGGGATGTGCACCCCCTGCTGCGCAGCGTGAAGGAGTTTCAGGCAGCGTTAGATAAACTAGAAACATAGGTAGGGCGGGCACTGCCCACCAACGTCTCGGCAGTGCCATGAATCCTGGGACGCGTCATTGTTATTTGATAGACCGAAGGAACCTTGGCAAAGCTGCATATGTTAATGGTGGGCAGTGCCCACCCTACGCTCTCGACGAAGTAGCGCTCTATGGCAAAACCCGAGCTAACGGAATGGGACGAAGACCTCACGGCATCGCCGGATGAGGAATACGACGCGCTGGTGCGGGCAATTCATTGGGCGAAGGGATTTGGCCTGCTGTTCGTGCAGTGCTCACCTGCCGAGGGAGAGCGGTTGATTGAGCGGGTGCGCGACGACATTACCGACAAAACTATAGATGTGCTGCGCCTAGAGGGCGAAATTGACGACCTCTACGAAACGGTCGCTGCGCTGCCCGAAGTTGATAAGGCCAACGTGCTGTTTATTACTGGGCTAGAGAAGTCGCTGGCGCCCTACATCAAACCGGGCTACGGCAGCGAGGGCGACTACTACGCCAAAGACACCGTGCCAAAGATTCTTGGCAAGCTGAACTTGCAGCGCGAGAAGTTTCGAGAAACGCTAAAGCTGTGCTTTGTGTTTTTAGTGCCGCCCTACGCGATGAAATACTTAATTCGCCGTGCGGCGGATTTCTTCGACTGGCGATCGGGCGTATGGGAGTTTGCAGTACCTCAAGAGCAATTACAGCAGGAAGCAAAACAGCTTCTTCAAGATAATGATGTTAAGAAATGTCTGAGTTTAACTCCCCTTCAGCAACGTGAACGTTTTTGGAAAATTGAAGACATTCTTGCAGAAGCTAGTCAATCCAGCGAAGAGAGTAGCGAACTCCGACGGGAACAAGCAAGGCTATTACATGCCGGTCAAAATTATGAATCAGCTGTCGACTATTGTGAGGCCGCTCTAGCAATTAAACCTGATTACCCTGAAGCATTTTGGAGTAAAGGAAATGCGCTGGGTCGATTAGGCCACTATGAGGAGGCGATCAGTTGCTATGAAACTGCTTTATCAATTAAGTCTGATTACTCCCAAGCGCTTCACAACAAAGGTGCGATGCTAGCAAGATTAGGTCGCCATGAGGAAGCTATCGTCAATTATGATGCAGCTTTAGCAATTAAACCTGACTATAAAAATGCGTTTTACAGCAAAGACGTTGCATTAACATACTTAGCACGCTATGAGGAGATGATAGCCAATTATGAAACGGCCTTAAAATTTTATCTTAATGATCATGAATTGCTCAATAGACAAGGAGCAATGCTGTTTCAATTGAGACGTTACGAGGAAGCGGTTGTCAGCTATGACGCTGCTCTAGTAATAAATCCTAATAACTATGGAATACTCAGTATTAGAGGAATGTTGTTGTCTAATCTAGGTCACTATGAGGCAGCAATCGTCAGCTATGACGCTGCCCTAGCACTCAACCCTAACTTTCATAATGCGTTTTACTATAAAGCGATTGCACTGGATAGCTTGGGCCGCTATGAGGAAGCGATCGCCTGCTATGACGCCGCCTTGGCGATTAAACCCGACGATCACCAAGCGCTCATCAACAAAGGGTATGCACTGGATAACTTGAGCCGCTACGAGGAAGCGCTCGCCTGCTATGACGCCGCCCTAAACATCAAACCCAACAAGTACGAAGTGCTCTACAACAAAGGGGTTGCGCTGCGTAAATTGGGTCGCTATGAGGAAGCGATTGCCTACTATGATGCCGCCCTGGACATCAAACCCTACTTTCACGAAGCGCTCTATAACAAAGGGGTTGTGCTGGATGACTTGGGCCGCTATGAGGAGGCAATCGCCTGCTATGACGCCGCCCTGGACATCAAACCCAACAAGCACAAAGTGCTCTACAACAAAGGGGTTGCGCTGCGTAAATTGGGCCGCTATGAGGAGGCAATTACTTGCCTTGAAGCCGCTTTGGCCGTCAAGCCTGGCTACCAACTAGCGGTAGACAACAAGGAAGAGGCGCTAGAAAAACTGGCGGATGCTTCTCACTAATACAAATTAATAACGCTAATGAAAATCTAGTATTTCTCAGGAATAAATACCCTGGCTATTGAGCTAAACCGCACAATTAGTCGCCACAACCGACGACCTCATTCTCGACATGTACGTCGGCGAAGTGCCTCAACTCAAGGCTTGATATAAAGGCGAAACCATCGACGCACTAATGGCCAACGTTCGAAAAGTCATCGAGATGTGCATCAAAGAACTCAATTGAGCTTCTCTGTGATAAGTCGTAATGCACAGTGGGAATCTTACACATAAGCCCGTGGCGCAAACAACGCGCCGCATCCGCCCAGCTTTCCACTATTCCTAACTCTTAAACAGGAGTGCATTATGCCCATTACTGACACTAGCCGCCGCCTGCGGCCCGCTATTCTCGACAAAGATATCGACTCCCTCCACGGTCTTGGCACGATTCCCACCTACAGCACCGTCCGCGCCGCAGCCACCCCCGACGCATTGCAGCTTGCCCACGCCAAAATGCGCGCCATGCAGCAGACCGAAACCGAAAAGCTCGCGATCGCCAAAGCCGCCACCGACGCCGCCCGCGTCGCCGAGTGGGAATTTCACAACGCCGTGCTGGCTATGAAAGAGTGCGTGCGCGGCCAGTTCGGCTCCGACAGCAACGAAGCCCAGGCGATCGGCCTAAAGAAAAAGTCTGAGCGCAAACGCCCCAAGCGCCAGGCTGCCTAACTATAAATTTCCTCCTGATGCTCGAACGCCCCAGATACCGCTGGGGCGTTTTTTGTGGGCGTCCTCGGGCTACGGCTCCGGCATCTGCCAGTTAGGGTTGACCAAGCTGGTCATTACGTGGTCTTGCCACTGGCCGTCTATAAACAGATAGTCGCGGGCAATGCCTTCAATTTGAAACCCTAGCCGTTTGAGCACGCTGGCGCTGCGGTGGTTGTGGGGCATGTAGTTAGCCATCACCCGGTGCAGATTGAGATTATCAAAGGCATAGGCAATCAACGCTTTGCCAGCCTCGGTCATGTAGCCCTGGCCCTGGTGCTCAGCAGAGAGACCATAGCCCAGGGTGGCCCCCTGAAACGCGCCGCGAATGATGGTGTTGAGGTTGATGGTGCCCATCACCTGGCTCGGCTCAGCGCGAGAAAAGATAAACAGCTTCACCGCCTGACCAGAGTAGAAATCGTTGCGGCGGGCATTCAGCACATTTCGCCAAAAGTCTGGGGTGTAAAAGTCGTCTGGCCGCTGGGGTTCAAAAGGTTGTAGATAGTCACTGTTGTCGTGGTAGTAGCGCAAAATCTCGGCAATGTCGCCGGGTTTGCCGAGCCGCAGCCGCAGCCGTGGGGTGTTGAGCGTGGGCTCTTGAGTGATCATCGCCGCCCATAGTAGTGGCCCACCGAGGTTTGAGCTGAGCAATGGAGCGCCATCCTGCGGTGAGAGGAGCATTGCTATGGTGCCATAGGAGAGGGTAAGGAGGGCGGGGAAGTGGGGCAGATAAGGGAGGTGAGGAAGATGGAGGGCGAGAGAGGGGCGGGGGGCTTTTTCGGTATAGTAGGGGTCTGCAAAATCGAGGATGGAGAGCTATGGCGCGCCTGGCACTGTTGAGCGTATCGGATAAAACCGGGCTGGTAGAGTTAGCCAAAACTTTGGTAGAAGAGTTTGGCTTTGACCTAATCAGCAGCGGCGGTACGGCGAAGGCGATCGCAGCGGCAGGCCTCCCCGTCACCAAAGTCTCTGACTACACCGGCTCGCCAGAAATTCTCGGCGGGCGGGTCAAGACCCTGCACCCCAAGATCCACGGCGGCATTTTGGCGCGGCAAGACCTGGCCGAAGACCAAAAAGATTTGGCCGACAACGGCATTCGCCCGCTGGATCTGGTGGTGGTGAACCTCTACCCCTTTGAGCAGACGATCGCAAAAGACGGCGTCACTATGACCGATGCGATCGAGAATATCGATATTGGTGGGCCAGCCATGCTGCGGGCAGCCGCCAAAAACCACGCCCATCTCACCGTGCTGTGCAGCGCTGAGCAGTATGGGCCATATCTAGACGCGCTGCAAGCTAGCGAAAGCCAAGTGCCCCTAGAGTTTCGGCAAGCCTGCGCGCGGGCAGCGTTTTGGCATACGGCCAGCTACGACCAGGCGATCGCCACTTACCTCACCGCTGCCACCAGCGAGGAAGGTGCGCTGCCCCAGCAGTGGGCGATGACGGGTCGCCAGCAGGCCACTCTGCGCTACGGCGAAAATCCTCACCAGACAGCAGCCTGGTATCGTACCGGCTCTATCCCAACCGGCTGGGCCGGAGCTGAGCAGCTCCAAGGCAAAGAGCTGAGCTACAACAATTTGGTGGATCTGGAAGCAGCGCGGCGGATTATTGCAGAGTTTCCCAGCGATCGCCCCGCCGCCGCCGTGCTCAAGCACACCAACCCCTGCGGTGTGGGGATGGGCGATACGCTAGCTAGCGCCTACCGTCGCGCCTACGATGCCGACGATGTCTCGGCCTTTGGCGGCATTGTGGTGCTCAATCGCCCCATCGATGCCGACACCGCCGAGCAGCTCACGGGCACGTTTTTGGAGTGCATTATGGCTCCGGGGTGCGATCGCGCCGCCCAAGACATTCTGGCCAAAAAGCAAAATCTGCGGGTGCTGGTGCTGGAGGATCTGCTGACTGGGCCAAATCAGGTGGTGAATGCGATCGCGGGTGGATTCCTTCTGCAAGCTCCTGACACCCATCGCGACGACCCCGCTACCTGGCAGATTGTTACGGAAGCCAAGCCCACCGAGGCCGAGCTAGCCGAAATGCTCTTTGCCTGGCGGGTGGTAAAGCATGTGAAATCGAATGCGATCGTGGTGACTCACCAGCAGCAAACCCTCGGCATTGGGGCTGGGCAAATGAACCGCGTCGGCTCCGTCAGCATTGCCCTGGCCCAGGCGGGTGAAAAAGCTCAGGGGGCTGTCTTAGCCAGCGACGGATTCTTTCCCTTTGACGATTCGGTACGCACTGCCGCCGCTGCGGGCATTCGCGCTGTGGTGCAGCCCGGCGGCAGCCGCCGCGACGACGACTCGATCAAAGCGGCCAACGAGTTAGGTCTGGTGATGGCAATGACCGGCGTGCGGCATTTCCTGCACTAAATTCTGGGAGGTGCGGGAGATGGCATTTCTACCGGAGTCTTTTCATGTGCCAGCGGTGGTGGAGACAGCCCGGTTTAGGCTGCGATCGATCACCATCCATGACGCATTCAAAGACTTTGATGCCGTCATGTCGAGTCGCGACCATCTCTGGAACCGCTTTGGTGAGATTTGGGGCTGGCCCCCAGAAGACCTGACGATTGAGCAGAATATTGTCGATCTGGGCTGGCATCAAAAAGAGTTTCAGCTGAAATCTTCCTTTGACTATGCAGTCATGAGCCTCGATGAGGCTCGCCTACTCGGCTGCATCTATATCGACCCGCCACCACAGGCCGACGTGGATGCCGAAGTTTGGTATTGGGCTAGGCAAAGCGAACTGGCCTCAGGCTTAGAAGCTGAAGTGGAAGCCTTTTTGCTGCCTTGGCTACGGGATAACTGGCCATTCAGCACCATCTGTCTCAATGGCACCGCCGTCAAACTTGGTGGGAGCTAGATTCCCCAATCATCCCTACTGATCAAAAGCGAGTTAGTTTTCTGAAATTTCGGATTCAACCGCGGCCCCCTCCGGCACCGGGTCATAACCGCCGGGGTGAAAGGGATGACAGCGGGTAATGCGCCGTGCCGCCAACCAGCTCCCCTTCACCGGCCCAAACCGCTCGATCGCCGTCAGCGCATACTGTGAGCAGGTCGGGTTAAATCGGCAGGTAGGCGGAAACAGCGGCGACAGCAGCCGTCGATAGCCATGAATGAGGAGCAGCAGAACTTGCTTCATAGCTCCATTTTAGCGGGCTGGGTTGCAGGGTTTACGGTGCAGGGTATAAGGCAAAAGCAGGAACCCTATACCAAAAACCTTGAACCTTACACCCTCTAATAATCCAACGTCAGCGTGTTGTAGTCTTGCGGGGCCTGACGGCTGTTGCGCTCGGGCAGATACACGTTGGTGCTGGGGGCAAAATTGAGTCCTTGAGGCTTGGAGGCAGCGGAAGACTGGGTAGGCTGGCGCAGCGTGGTGGCTTTGGCATCTAGCCCTGCGGTTTCCCGCTCAATTTCAGCGAGGCGGTCGCACAACTGCTGACGGCGACCGTCGATGTACTCTAGCTCCTGCTCAAGGCGCGTCTTCTCGACGGTGAGCTTATACATATCTAGATACTGCGCGGCCTCAGTGACCGGGCGCGGCATCGTGCTGATCTTAGGAAAACTTCGGCGGGGGGCGCGTTTGATGCTCATAAGCTATCGGGAGGCTGACCTAGAGTTCACAGCGTTAGCTTGCCCACCCAGCTTGCACAATTCCCAGCGCCCCACGATTTGTAGCAATGGGTCAGGCCTCGGCGAGCACGCGGGCCAGTGCATAGGCCACATCTACACCTACATTGTCGCCTTCCCGATTGGTGGCGGCAGCGATAGTGGTGGGCCTACCCGCTAGGGCCGAAAAGTGAAAGGCTGCGATCGAATAGCCTGGCCCACCACCGTTGTGCCCCGCAACCCGAGCGTAGGGCGATGCGGTATCCACAAACAATCCCAGCCCACAGCCCACATTTTGCAGGGGTGGGTGTGGTCCCAATCTGTGCACCGGCTGAGCCATCTGCTCTACTAGCGTTAGAGCGAGGAGCTCTCCTGTTATTAGGGCGTGCATCATTGTGGCCAGTTCTGCCGCCGTAGACACCACCACCCCATGGGAAACCCAACCGGGATGGTAGCGCTGCGACATATCCTCAAGCTCGTCGCCAAATACCGACGTATAGCCCGGCGTCAGACCCGTGACATCGTCTAGTGAAGCGGCGACGAAAGTTTGCGTCAACCCCAGGGGCGTAAAAAATAGCTCGTCTAAGTAAGCCTGCATAGATTGCCCCGTGACCTTCTCCAGCAACAGCTTGAGCACTAAATAGCCAATATTGGAGTAAGACCAGCCTTGGCCAGGGGCGAACAACAAGCCTTGCCGGGAAGCCACCTCAAAAAAGGCCTCGGGCGGCCAGGGAGCGCCAGGGGTTACTTTTACGGCCTCGTGGTAGGCCGGCAGACCGCCGTAGTCGGGCAATCCACTGCTATGGCTGAGAATCTGGCGCAGGGTAATGGGAGTTTGCACCGGAAAATTTGACCAGTAGTCTTGAATAGGTGCATCTAGGCTCAGGCGTCCTGCTTTGGCCTGCTTCATCACCGTCGCTGCGATGAGAGATTTAGTCACGCTGTAGATATAGAAGCTGGCGTCGGAGGGAAGCGATATCGTCTGGTGCAGGTCTTGATGCCCCATACCCAGAGTGAGCAGGGGCTTGCCTTCTATACAAACGGCGATCGCCGCCCCCGGTATTTGAGCCTGGGTCAGCGTTCGGTCAACCGCCTCCTTAAGCGCCGCTTGAGTGCCTTGCTCCACAGATTAAAGCTCCATAGCTTGACAGACTTCTCGAATGATTTGCCGCAGCCAGAGATTGGCCGCATCGCGATCGCTGAGTTTGCTCCAGGCCATCGAAACCACCCAGTTAGGCACCTCAAGGGGCAGTTCAAAGACTTGTAGAGGATAGTACTGAAGAAAGTGCTGCTCTAAGCACGAGGGAATGGCTGCGATGAGATCAGAGGTAGCGATCGCCGTGGGCAATGCTAGCCAGTAGGGCACCGTAAGTGCAACGCGTCGCTGCAGCCCCTGCTCGGCCAAGATTTGATCAACAATGCCGGTGGCATCCCGCCGCAGCGTAAAGAGCGCGTGGGGAAACGCAACAAACTGCTCTAGGCTAACTTTGCCATTCTCAGAGGCCGGATGACTTAATCGACAGACCCCAAGGAATCGCTCTGCCAGCAGCTTTTCTTCAAGAATATGGCTGGGCAAATTTGCAAAAGTTCCCAGTGCCAAGTCGATAATTTCACTTTCAATCAACTCGATAAATGACTCTTTTTCGACAGTAATCAAGCGCAGATCAATGTGCGGTGCTTGTTGCTTAAGAGCGACTAGCAGTTTTGGCAAAATTAAACTAGCGAAATAGTCAGACGTGGCTAGGGTAAACACCCGTTGCGAACTGGCTGGGGCGAAGGATTGTGGTTCTGCTAGGGTCGCTCGAATGGTATCTAGGGCGGCGGCGACCTGGGGGGCAATTGCATTCGCCTTTGCTGTCGGCCGCATCTCTCGCCCAACCCGCACAAACAGGTCGTCACTAAAGAGCGATCGCAATCTGCCCAGGGCTGCGCTCATTGCGGGCTGCCCCACATGAAGGCGCTGAGCCGCTGCCGTAACACTTTTCTCTGCATATAGCGCCTCAAAAGCCACCAGTAGATTGAGGTCAACAGCACCCAGATTAATCATTCTCGTTGATGGATTGCATCTCTATTATCAATTTGATTTATTTTAATCCTGCCTCTATCGTGGGCTTAAGGCGTTAAGGGAAGTAAAGCATGACTGACGTAGAAGCCCAAAATTTAGCAATTGCCCATCGCTTTGTTACCCAATTTTTGGGAAAAGGCGATGTAAGCATCGCGACGGAACTGCTCGACAAAAACGTGCAGGTAACTACTGGCCTCAAGCCCAGTGGCCCAATTAATGGTATTGAGGAATACACACAGGTTTTTTCTGACTTCTACGCGGCCTTTCCCGATGGAAAACCCTTGGTCATTGAAGATAGTTTTGCCGCCGGCGATCGCGCCGTGGTGCGCTTTAAGTCATTTCAGCAGCACGTGAAAGACTATTTTGGCATTCCCAAAAGCGCTCGCGTCATTACCTTTCACGAAACCCACGTCATGCGCATTATCAACGGCAAGATTGTAGAAAACATTGTCAGCGCTACAAATTTAGAGTTTGAAATGCTGATGGCCCCCGTGTTAGCGCCTCTGATTCTCACCTAACTGTTTAGAGAATGCCAAACATCTTCTATGAAGCCAGCGATCGCCTAAATCAAGGATTGCTCGATTTTGTCGGATAGGATACATGAATATTTGTTAGTTATGCGCCAACATCAACCCAGCAATATTTGAAATGCCCGAACTGCATTCTATTCTGCGCTACAGCTATGGCCCTCCCAGATCTCTATGCCGATACACCCATTGAGCTAGCTCCAGCTCAATCTCTCGCAACCTTTCCGGTCAATACGTTTTTAGAAAACCTGGCGATCGCCTCCAATGGCGACATCTTTGTCACCAGCCACGAAGCCGGAGAAATTTTTAAGCTCGACACCAATCACAACCTCACTCAATATGCCAAGTTTGATGGCAAAGTCACAGGCATTGTTATCACCGGCTCAGACAGCCTCCTGGTCAACGGGTGGACTGCGGAGGGTGTGCCGTTTATTGCAACGCTAACGCAAGGAACGGTTCAGTCGCTGCAAACTGTTCCGGAGGGCGCTTTTCTCAATGGCATCACAGCAATTGCCCCGGACTTATACCTCATGGCCGACTCCTACCGAGGAGCAATCTGGCTCTTTGAACTGGCAACTAAGACCGTTAAGATTTGGCTAGAGCACCCGCTACTGGCCCGTAGCGACAGCAATGATCCTTTTCCGGCCGCCAATGGGCTCAAGCGATTTGGCGATGTTCTATACGTATCTAATACTCAGCAAAAGCTGCTGCTGCGCATTCCCCTAGACCACAATTTGGCACCCCGAGAGCCCGAGATTTTTGTGTCAGGCACCAACATTGACGATTTTGCCTTTGACGCCTACGGCAACCTCTACGGGGCAACCCATGTTCACAACAGCGTGCTGCGCATCGATCCCAGTGGCAAAACGACGATCATTGCCCAGGCTGAGCAGGGAGTCACTGGCTGCACCGCCGTAGCCTTTTACGGCACGGATTTGTATGTCGTCAACAATGGGGGCATGTTTTTGCCACCACCAGAGGGCGTTGAGCCGGCCCAAATCGTGCGGCTTGGGGTGGGCGTTACCGGCGTACATCAATTGGGAGTTACGCCATGATTAGTAACCCTCCTGTGACAGTAGATGTAATGCAAAGCGTCAGACCCGGCAAAGACCGTGAGTTTGAGACTTTGCTAGAGAAAATCATCGGCACCGCCAGCACCTTTGAGGGCTATTTAGGCTCCTCGATCTTTCGGCCCAATGAACAAAACCCGTCAGAATATCGCATTATCTTCAAGTTTGATCGGCTAGAAAATTTGAAGCGCTGGGAAAGCTCGCCCGCTCGCCAAAGGTTTTTGAGCGAAGCCAAACAACTCACCGTCAGTGATGGCACATTTTCAATTATTACGGGGTTAGAAACCTGGTTTACGCTGCCTGCAAAACCGGGCGTGAAACCTCCCGCTCGTTACAAGATGGTCGTGGTTTCTGGAGTGGCCATTTTCGCCATTAACCGACTGCTAGCGCTGCTGCCCACGGCCTGGTTAGCACTATTTCCGCCGCTGGTGCAGTTGCTAATTGCAGTGTTCATCACAACGGCTTTAATGACCTACGTGGTCATGCCCAGACTGACCAAGCTATTGGCTGGTTGGCTCTATCCCCAACTTTAGTTACCCACCCAAACTAGGAGAAAAGTTATGGCAGAGTTGTGCGTCATTGTAGGTATGGGCGAAGGCAACGGCATGGCGATCGCCCGCAGATTTGCCAGCGAAGGATTTGCGATCGCCATGATTGCCCGCAATGAAGACAAGCTGAAAGGCTACCAAGCCACTTTAGAAACCGAGGGCATCACCGCTCACTATTTCTTAGCCGACGCGGGGGATGAGGCTGCGCTGACAGCGGCGTTTGAATCGCTGCAAACGCAGTTAGGTACGCCAGAGGTGCTGATTTACAATGCCGCCGTGCCCCGCATGGAAAGCGTATTGCAGACCAGCTACGACACCTTGGTCAACGACTTTAGGGCCAATGTAGCTGGGGCGATCGCCTGCGTTCAGGCCATTCTTCCCGCTATGCAGACTGAGCAAAAAGGCACGCTGCTGTTTACTGGTGGCGGGTTCGCCCTCTACCCCGACCCCAACTTTGTTTCCCTTTCCCTTGGCAAAGCCGGGATTCGCGTGCTGGCCAATACCCTCCATGCAGCACTGAAGGATTCGCCCATAAAGGTAGGTACCGTGACCATCTGCGGCACAGTCAACGGCGATGACCCTAAATACAACAGCGACCTGATCGCCGAAGAGTACTGGAAGCTCCACATCGCCGAAAATGGAGACTACGAAACCCTCTACTAAGGCGCAGGGAAACGTGAGCCACGATCTAAAAACGATTGTCGTTGTCGGCGCTAGCCGAGGCATTGGTGCGGCAGTCGCCCAGCATTTTGACCATCAGGGGCATCGGGTGTGGTCAGTCTCCAGAAGTCCTGCCGTCGCTGGCCACTGGGTACAGGCCGATATCTCTGGGCCTGAGGGGATAGAGGCGATCGCCGCTGCCCTCGGCGACACCCCTGTTGATGCTCTGCTATTCATGGGCGGCGTGTGGGAGGCAGGGGCGTTCACCGACGCCTACGATTTTTTGGCCAGTTCCGACGCCGAAACCCGCTTTGTGCTCAGCGTCAACACGATTGCCCCGATAGAGATCACGCGATCGCTCGCCGCTAACCTCTCCCAGGCCGCTAACCCCAGAGCCATCTATATCGGTGCCCTTTCCGGCTTAGACAACTGCCCTTCCGTCGAAGTGGCTAACACCGCCTCTAAGTTTGGCCTCCGGGGCGCAGTGCAGGCCCTACGGCTGGCACTGGGTAGCCAAAATATCGGCTTCACCGTCATCAACCCCGGCAACATAGCCACCGAGGAAGTTTTGCTTGACATTGAGGAAGGTCGGTTCGGCCCGCAGACGCCCATTCCCATCACGGTCATCACCGCCACCATCGACTGGCTGCTGAGCCTGCCGCCCAGCGTGGATGTGCCGGACTTGAATCTGTGGCAGCGATCGCAAACGTCTAAACCAACCTAAAGCTGGCCAAAGCCCTTCTTTTTCTTCTGACTTTTCTGCTTTTTGTTGCTGGGGGGGCGAAAGCCGGGCTGAGGCCCGCCGCCCATGCCCGGTAGCCCTGGCATACCGCCGCCCATACCTGGCATGCCGCCACCCATACCGGGCATGCCACCCATACCGGGAAAGCCGCCGCCGCGACCCATCTGCTGCATCATGGTGCGCATTTTGGTGAAGTCGCTGACTAGCTTGCCCACGTCTTTTTCTTGATGACCCGAGCCTTTGGCGATGCGGCGGCGGCGGCTGGGGGAGCTAGAGAGCAGGTTGGGCTGCTTGCGCTCCTGTGTGGTCATGGAGTTGATCATGGCTTCGCAGCGCTTGAGCTGGGCCTCGCCCTGTTCTAGCATGTCGCCCGTGATTTGCTTACCCATGCCGGGAATCAGCTTCATGATGCCGCCCAGCGAGCCCATGCTCTTCATAAAGCGCATCTGCTTGAGAAAGTCGTCGAAGTCAAACTCGGCTTCGAGAATTTTCTGCGTCAGCTTTTCGGCGTCGGCAATATCGACCGATTCCTGAGCTCTTTCCACCAGGGTGAGCACATCGCCCATGCCCAAAATGCGGGAGGCCATGCGATCGGGGTAGAAGGGTTGCAGGGCCTCTACCTTTTCGCCCACACCGATGAACTTGATCGGCTGACCCGAGATCTGGCGCACCGACAGGGCCGCACCACCGCGGGCATCACCATCCATTTTGGTGAGAATAGCCCCAGTAATGCCAATCTGGTCGTGGAAGGTGCGGGTGAGGTTGGCGGCTTCCTGGCCAGTCATGGCATCGACCACCAGCAGCACTTCGTCGGGCTGAATGGCGGTTTTAATGTCGGCCAGCTCGGCCATCATTTTGGGGTCGATCTGCAAACGACCTGCGGTGTCGACAATAACGGTGTCAACGCCGTCGGCTTTAGCTTTCTCGATGCCCTGGCGAGCGATATCTACCGGGTTGGCGTCGGTGCCTAGCTCAAACACGGGCACATCGATCTGCTTACCGAGGGTGACCAGCTGATCGATTGCCGCAGGACGGTAGACGTCGGTGGCTACCAGCAATGTGCTGCGGTTTTCCTTGCGCAGGTGCAGGGCCAGCTTGGCGGTAGCGGTAGTTTTACCCGTACCCTGAAGGCCCGCCATCAGCACCACGGTGGGCTTAGTCGGGGAGTCGGCCAGGGGAGCATTGGTGTCGCCCATCAGCCGTACCAGCTCGTCATTCACCACTTTGATGAACTGCTGGTCGGGGCTCACCCCTTTGACCACCTCAATACCCAGGGCGTTTTCTTTGACCTGGGCAATAAAGTCTTTGATCACCTGAAGGTTGACGTCGGCCTCTAGCAGGGCGCGACGCACCTCGCGCAGGGCGCTGTCGATGTTAGACTCGCTGATTTTGTCCTGGCCACGCAGGCTTTTCCAGGCAGACTCAAGGCGATCAGACAGGGCTTCAAACATGGTTTAACGAAGAGAATAATCCTGAGGCGGAGATTCTATTCTAAAGGGTGAAGGCTCCAACCAGAAATGCAGCTAGCCCAGTTGGGAACGACGCGCTGCGATTGGGTACCATAGACATAAACGAAAAAACTAGCCCCAGATGGGCTTACACAGTTAATAGAACTGGTGTTGCGCTGCAGAGATAGGGTTTACCCCATCTCTAAAAACTCCTAGGATTCCGCAAAGATGTTAGGGCTGCTGCGGAATTTCTTCGGGTTGCTCTGTAAGACTTTAGTAAGGGTACGTCAAGAGCAACTATGGCAAATGAATCGTCTCGCTGCATCGATACTGATCGAATAGCTGCCCCTGAGGGGGGACTACTGATAGATATTTCGTATAGTTTGGGCGATCGCGCTGGCTGTGGACAGGAGGGTGAGACCCCTGATCAGGCGATCGCTCAACCGAACTTGCCCTGGCTAGAGCTAATTCAGAACTATAGCCACTTGGTGATGGCGGTGGTGGATGTGGTGACGGCGACCAGCAGTCCTACCCAAGGTCATTCGGTGCTGTTTGCCAACCAATATTTTTGCCGCCTGACAGGCATTCGTGCTGAGGGGGGGCACCTCGACCTAAGCTTTTTTGACCAGCTCTCAGCGGCGGATCAAAAGGGTCTGCGGGAGCGGTTTCGCCGGCATTTCTTGAATGCGGTGCTGCGCTATGTCTACGGGGCAGATGACTTGGTCTCGCAGCGGCTGCTCCACGAGCCGCTGGTGGTGTCGCTGGCCGACTCTGAAACCGGCGAGATGCGCCAGATTGAGCTGCGGCTGCGCACAGCGACGGAGGGCTTGCAGATAACGGCGATCGCCCCCGAACTCCAGGCTAGCCTGGCTGACTGCTGGCCCGTGGCCCCCAGCCACGAGCAGGTAACCACCCAGCTGCTCGGCCAAGAACCCGCCTTTAGGCAGCTGATTGCGGCCCTCAAGCTAGGCCAATACAGCGCTAGCGGCCAGATTTTGATCGAGGGCATCGACGTCACTGAGCGAGAGACCTCCAAGGCGCTCATTGAACTGTTGGTGGGTCACGAGTCGGTGCTGGGAACCCGCCGCTTTGAGCAGGCTAACGAGCTGATGAAGCAGCTGTTTAGCGCTGACGACAGCTTTTTGCTGAGCGCCGAAAATAGCCAGGCTCAGCTCTTTACCCAGCTCAACCAGCCCGAGTGGCAAACTGCCAACTACGCCATCGCAGACTTGCAGGGGTCAACCTTTTTGCGGGCTACCGAGCACCGCGAGGTGGTCAATGTGCCCGACCTTAGCCTCGACTGCGCTACTGCCTGTGAGGCCGCGATGCTGCATCAGGGAGTGCGATCGCTGATGCTGATTCCCCTAGTGATGCGCACCGCTCGTCTGGGCGACAGCAAGGCCCAGATGGTGGGCCTCATAGGCCTCACCAGCCCCAGACCCTACGCCTTTGACCAGGCCGATTGCAGCCGCGCCACGACGCTGATTCCAGCGCTGACGGCGGCTATGCGCCACAGTGTGCAAGACCGCTTCAACAACATTCACCCTTCGGTGCGGTGGCGGTTTGAGCAAGAGGCCGAGCGCCTGAGTCTGGGGCTGCCCCCCGCTCAGATTGCCTTTGAGAACGTCTACCCGCTCTACGGTATCTCTGACATTCGCGGTTCCTCAGACGAGCGCAACCGAACAATTCAGCAGGATTTGCTAACTCAGTTTCGCCTCGCCCTGGCCGTGGTGGAATCGGCGGGCCGGGCCGTTAACAATGCTCTGGTAGGGCAGTTGGCCCTCGATCTGGCCGACCACATTGCCATGCTAGAGAAAGGAGTGACGGTCGATTCTGAGGTGACGCTGCTGCGCTATCTGCAAGGGGAAGTGGAGGTGCATTTTGCCTACTTTGCCCAACACAGCCCCGAGGCCGAGGCCGCGATCGCCCAGTACAAAGCCGCCATCGACGCCAACCACGGCTGCGTTTATGCCGCCCGCGCCCTGTATGACGACACCATTGGCCACATCAACGGGCTGCTGCGCGAGACCTGGACCCAGTGGCAGCAGTCGATGCAGGCAATCACCCCCCACTACTGCGATCTGGAGGCCACCGATGGCATTGACCACATGATCTATGCTGGGCAGGCCATTGACCCCAACTTTACCGAGTTTCAGCTGAAGTCGCTACGCTACGAGCAGCTGCGGGCGGTGTGCGACTGCGCTCGCAAGGGGTTTTCTCTCAAGGCTGCCTACGACACCGACATGACCATCACCCACCTGGTGCTGGTGCAGGGCTACACGGTGGATATTGTCCACGACGAATCTACCGAGCGCCTGTTTGATGTGCGGGGCACCCGCGACACCCGCTACGAAATTGTCAAAAAGCGCATTGATAAGGCCCGTGACGCAGAAAAGGGCAATCGCATTACCCAACCCGGCATGCTGACGGTGGTCTACTCGACCAGCGAAGAGTGGCAGGAGTATGAGCGCTACCTGCGCTACCTGCACCGCGAGGGCATTGTGGCGGGCGACATCGAGCAGGGCACGGTAGAACCGCTCCAGGGGGTCAGCGGCCTCAAGTTTGCTCGGGTACGGGTGAACCCGGAGTAGGAGCAGTTGCCACGGAAGATAAGCTCCAAAAGGAACCAGGTGCCTGTGGGTCATCCATTCATGCGTTGGACAACTGAACAGGCACCCGGTTCCTAAACGCCAACTGATCTATCGGCTGCGTTGTAGGCCACGATCGCTGTCCGCACGGCGCTGAAGGCCAGGGGGCAGGCCGCGATCGCTGGCAGCCTGGCGTTGCAGACCGGGAGGTAAAGTCTGCTCCTCTGCTGTGGTGCTGACTACAGCAGCCTCAAGTTCAGAAGTCTCAACTTCAAGCGATTCGACGAGAACAGACTCGGTGGTTTCGAGCGTGACCTCAGGGGTTTCTACCGGAGCGGCGGGGGAGTCAACCTGGGGTGCTGCTTCTTGCGCCAGTGCGCTGGGCTGAGGACGCTGCCCTCGGCCTTGGTCGGGCCGGGCGTCTGCGGCAGTGGCGACTAGGGCGGCGGTGGCCAAAATGCTGAGGGTGGCTAGGGCAAGTTGCGATCGCAGGCTCATAATGGTCATCCTTGGGTCAACAACGAGGGAGCAGCACGCCCAATCCCGTGTAAGCCGCTGCCTTGATGTATCCAAAGTAACCATAGGGGGTCGCACCCCTCATCTGTGGATACACCCATCTCCGTCGCAGAGGGGGTAGGCCGAGTCGTAGCGCGCCTGGCGCTTACCAAATAGCTCGTAGCGGCGATCGCGCACTAAGGCGTAGATTGAGTCGCCTACTGCTTTGGCTCCAGGCAGCGCTTGATAGGCTTGGATAAAGGGGTTGCCCAGGGGCAGCAGACGGCCGATTTCTTCAGCGGCATCACTGCCCTGCCAGCGGCGCTCAGGGGCTTGCAGATCAATTACAATCATGCCGGCTTCGCAGTCTTGGGAACTAATGCCGTAGCGAGCCAGGGTGGCCTCGTCTTGCATGGGCACGTACTGAAACTGGGTGCCGCGATCGAGCGACTCCAGCAGCTGCACTAGACTGACGCAGAGGTTGCAGTTACCGTCATAAATCACACAGTACATAGTAGTATTGCTGCTGATGGGTCGCCTTATTATCTTAGCCATCTGCTGATTGAGTTTCAGCCGTGGGGTAGATTAGCCCACGCTGCTTTCTTCCTGAAATCGACGCTACATCTGACTTTCTTTGTGGGGATGGCCCCTGGCTTCAGCCAGGGGTTTGAGGTCTCTGAGGTATCCACTTCGGGGCACCGATGAGAGCGGGCAGCACGCTAACCCATGACCCACGGCCTGGGGTTGCGGTCAACGCCCTAGCCGGTGCATTTACCTCAGCAAAAACTAATGGTTGTGAAAAGACTGATCGATGGACGGTTTCAGTTCATTCGAGTTGTCAGTATTAAGGCCTATACCAAGACCTACCTGATGACCGATCATAGCGATCCGGCAAAGGCAAAGTGCATTGTTAAGCATTTGCAGCTGCCCGCTCACAACACCATCACCCTAAAATTTCTCAACGATTTGCTGGCCAAGCGGGTCAACCTACTCAGGCGCATGGGCGATCACGCGGCGATCGCCAAAAACCTTTCTACAGTGCAGGAGGGGCAAGACTTTTACTGGGTGCGCGACTATGTCGTAGGCCACTCCCTCATGACTGAATTAGCTGAGGGCAAACCCAGGCTGGAGGCTGAGGTACTGCGCTTTTTAGTCGAGAGCCTGGGCATTTTAGACTTGATTCAGCGTCACGGCGTCACCCACCAAAACCTGCACCCCAACAATCTGATTCGCCACCGCGATCGCGGTCACTTGGTGCTGGTAGATTTTGGCCTGATTCAAAATGCGGGTGCCCCAGAGCCGAGCTTAGGAGACAACGATAGCTCCACAGTTCTCACCGCTGAGTCAGCCTACTTGCCCCAGGTCAAGCACCGCCAGTACACCCGCTTTGCCGCCGACCACTTTGCCCTAGGCATGATTGCTGTGCAGATGGCTACGGGCCTGTCTAACGAGGCGATTCCCCGTCTTAACCAGGATGACTTTTTAGCCCAGATCAAGCTCCAACTTGACGAATGCTCAACCCTGGGCAACCCCCTCAAAGACATTTTGACCAAAATGGTGTCGTCTCAGCCCGAGGCGCAGTATCACCAGGCCAAAGATATTTTGCTGGCCCTGGCTGAGCGGGTTGGCCCCGCTGAGCCGGCAGCGTTAGCCGAGCCCACCAGCCCCCTGCCCTCAGAGAACCTTGCCATGGACCCAGAACGGTTATCGTCAATACCGCCCCCGTTTCCCCGGCCCACTCGCCGCGATCGTCGGGCCAAAGTTTGGTTGGGCGCAGGAGCTGCGATCGCCCTGCTATCGGTGGCAGGGGTGTTTTTGCTGCGCATTCCCCAACGTATGACGGTCAATGGCCTACTCCAGCAGGCCGAAGCCGCTAAGCAGGTGGGGCAAAAGAATGACTCGCTCAACTACCTCAATCAGGCTATAGATTTAAAGCCTGACCACGCCAAGGCCCTTGCCCAGCGCTCTGCCCTGCTGTGGGAAAACGGGCAGTCGGAGGAGGCCCTGAGAGACCTGACCAACGCCATTCAAAACGACCCCGACACGGCCACCTGGTACTTTCAACGGGGCAATTTGCGCTTTCGCCTGGGCGATTTGCAGGGAGCGATCGCAGACTACGGCGATGCCCTAGAGCGCGAAACCACCTACGTTGATGCCCACATCAACCGGGGTAATGCCCGAGCCGAGCTGGGGGATGAAACCGGAGCCCTGCAAGACTACACTGCCGCCATCAACCTGGCCAAGGACCCGGAAAGCAAGGCCGATGCCTACTTGAATCGGTGCCTATCGCGTTCAAACTTGGCAGACCACGCCGCCGCTCTCAACGACTGCACCGAGGCCGTCAACCTACGACCCAGCAACAGCCTGGCCTATGAAAACCGAGGGCTAGTCAAGCGGCGGCTCAACGATTTTCAGGGGGCGATTCAAGACTTTACGATCGCAATTCAGATCAATGCGGGCAGCCCGGAGCCTTACTACAATCGTGGTTTGACGCGCCAAGATCTGGGTGACTACGCTGGAGCCATGGTCGACTTTAACCAAACGATTCAACTCAATCCCAGCCATCCCTTTGCCTATTACGACCGGGGGTTGCTCTATGCGGAGCTGGGGGATATTGAGAGCGCGATCGCCGACTTAGAAACCGTGGCTAGCGCCTGTCTCGACGTCAGCCGCCTGGGCTGCTTTGACGACGCCAAATATCAGCTAGAAAAGCTTCGGGCTATTCAGGGAGACGAACCCTAGCTGCCGCGCATCTGTCGCCGCCCGCTGCCCGACCGTTTTTTACCCTGAACATAGCTGCCAGCCACCGTATCCACGTCAGCCTCAGCGGCCTCAACCCCGGGAGATGACGGGGCAACAGCCGTCTGCGGAGACAGAACCACATAGCCCAAGCCACCAACACCACCGACCAAAACAATAGCCCACACTACAGAGAAACGATGCCACATGATGGTATGCCAAATCTGGACAGTTACCTTTTCTCTGGGGCCAAGAAAAATCCAGCTATTTCCGATGTAGCAAAAGTAACAAGTTGGTGAACTATTGGGCGGGTTCTTAAAGTTGAGGACAAATACTGCTCAGCCCGCTTTGGCAGTTGACGGCCCTAGACACGGCTGTTAACCTAGTCGGCCTCGCTGTGCACTGTATACAGTTCATTCGTGTAGTGAAAACTATTGACGATGAAATCTAAGGCTCTGCCCAGCAGGCCACAGCCTCAGCAACATGTCCCACCCATCCCAGCAGTTAGGAGCGACCCATGTACAACCTGAAGGTGGTAATTATCGGAGCCGGCATTGGTGGATTAACCACGGGCATCGCCATGCGGCAGGCAGGGTACCAGGTCGAAATTTACGATCGCGCCCAAGAACTGCGGCCTGCCGGTGCCGGTATTTCGCTCTGGTCGAACGGGGTCAAGGTGCTCAACCGCCTGGGTCTGGGGGAAAAGCTGGCCGCTATTGGCGGTGAGATGAACGCCATGGAGTACCGCAGCCACACCGATGAATCCCTGAGCTACGTCGACCTGCGCCCCCTGTTTGAGCAGGTGGGCCAGCGCCCCTACCCCGTGGCCCGCACCGACCTGCAAACCATGCTGCTCGAAGCCTTTGGCCCTGAGGATGTGCACCTGGGCATGCTGTGTACCGGCGTTGAGCAGGACGAATACAGCGCCACCGCCATTTTTGAGAATGGGGAGCGGGCTAGCGGCGACCTGGTAGTAGGGGCCGACGGCATTCATTCCGCAGTTCGCGCCCATGTGGTAGGGCAGGTCGATCGCCGCTACGCCCGCTACGTCAACTGGAATGGCCTGGTCAAGGCTGACCCTGAACTGTGCGACCCAAACCTGTGGGTGCTCTACGTGGGTGATAGCAAGCGCGCTTCGATGATGCCGGTTGGGGGCGATCGCTTTTACTTTTTCTTTGGGGCACCGATGGTTGAGGGCACCCAGGTTGAGCCCACCTACCGCCAGGATGAATTGGCCAAAATCTTTCAGGGCTGGCCCGAGCCGGTGCAAAAGCTCATTCACGCCCTTGACCCAGAGCAGACCAATCGCCTAGAGATTGGCGATATCGACCCGCTAGAGCACCTTGTGAAAGGTCGCATTGCTCTACTGGGCGACTCAGCCCACGCCACCACCCCTACCCTAGGCCAGGGCGGCTGTCAGGCCATCGAAGACGCCGAGGTGCTAACCCGCTACCTGCACACCACCAATATCGGCGTAGCCGACGCCCTCAATCGTTATGAGGCGGCCCGCAAAGACCGCACCACCGAGTTAGTACTTAAGGCCCGCAAGCGCACTAGCACCATCTACGGCTACGTGCCCGAGGCCACTCAGCAGTGGTACACCGACCTCAAGCAAGAACCGCCCGAAACCGTCATTGACGCCCTGGCCAAGGTAATTTTAGCTGGCCCCATGGGCTGACATAGCCCTTGAATATTGAATTGTCGGCAGTGACCGCTCCGTCCCCGGACCTGGTGGTTCAAATTGATGTTACTAGCGCGTCTCACGGTCGACTAACGACCTATGCTGACTTGGGAGTTTTAGAAGTGTGGGTATACAACGGCACTACACTATCGATTCAGTAGTTCCAAAAACATGATTATGTAATAATCCCTCTTTAGTCACTTTCGTTAAGCAAAAAGGATTGTTCAGGCAACTTTCACCTGAATAGCTAGTGGACTAGCCCGAAACTGATGCATGCAATTCATCAGCCGATACAAGCCATGACGCAATCCAGGAATAGCAAACACCTCAAGCCAAGGTTTGAGACGTTG